>NZ_CP013111.1:4808869-6008869 GCF_001433395.1 Bordetella sp. N | reverse complement strand
CGGCGTCCAGGCCATCCAGAAACGCCGCGTCGTACCCCCGCGGAGCCAGCCGCGCCAGCGGCACATAATCATCCCGCACGCGCCGCGACAAGGCATCCGGCGGCGCCGCGCCGGTGATCAAGACATACGCCAGCGCGCTCAGGGAATAGATATCCGTCCAAGGCCCGCAAGGCGACCCGGGATCATCCGTGTACTGTTCGAACGCAGCGAAGCCCGAATACCGCGGCGTATCCTCCCCATCCGGCACCAAGGAACCCTCGGAATCCAGCAAACGAACCGGATCCGCCGCCCCCCGCATGACGGTATCCATGGAGATCCCGCCATGCACCCGCCCCTGCGCATGCAGCGGCGCCAAGGCGGCAAGCAGGTCGGCCAGCATCTGGCAGACACGCGCCTGGGGTACGCCCCCCGCCCGGAAATCCGCGATACCGCTCAAGGGACGTAATCCCGCCGACTCCGCGTCCAGGGCGGAAGGCGAGGCAAAGGCTGCGGTCGATGACATGATCTGGGCTCCGAAGACGGTCACTGCTAGCGGCGAACGCCGGCGTACGAAGAAAACAAAGTGGCGAACAACGTGGCATTCAACGCGCCGCCATGCACATAGCTGCGCATGGCCGCCCCGTCGGCCTGATTGGTCCACCAATAGCTGGTATGCGAACCAGGATTGAACACGGACGGCAGTTCCGCCCAAGCCAACGCCCGCTTGCCGGCAATCGCCTGCGCGGGCGCCGGCTGCCCGGCGTTCAAGATGTCCATGATGTCGCTGCCGCGGTTGGTCGCGCTGGCACTCCCGCTCACGGCCACCGTCGTCATGGCCGTCGCCGCCCCGCGGGCAGGCTGCAGCGCCCGCTCCAGCTGATCGGCGGCGCAGCCATGCCGCACGGCCATCAACAACCCCACACCCGCTTGATGAAAATATTCGCCCGCCGAGTCCAGCATGCGCGGCTCATACATCCCCACAGGCAGGTACAAGGACACGCACAGCGGATACAAGCGCCCCACTCTGTCCCGGCTGGCCGCGATGCAGCCGAACTGCACCGCTCCGGCACCCGGCCCCGAAGGAATGGCGAAATTCCACAAGGGCGCCGCCGCGAAGGCGCGCGCCGCCGCCTCGTCCTGCGACTGCTTCAGCGCCGCCAGCCCATGCTGCAACCACTTGTCCCACCAGGCAGTCAGTTCGCGCGGCAGGTTGCGATTGACGAAATCACCCGCGGCGGGAATCTTGCCGTACCACCCCAGACGCTGCTCGATTTCCATCATCCCCATGCCCACCTCCTCAAGAACGGCCCGGACATGCAAAACCCTGCATCTCGGAAAGATGGAAAGGACTCTTGACACTGTTCGCGGTGATTTCCAGCACGACCTTGCGTCCGTTGATGTTGAAGGTGGCCTGCGTGACCTCCGGCGACGCCCCCGGCTTCAGCTGCGCCTTGTCCAGCATCCGGTTGAGCGCCCAGGGCCCGGTGGTGACCAGCCCCGCCGGCCCGTTCTGGGGCGTCAACTCGATGCGCACCTGGCTGCCGCCGCGCGGCCCTGGCCATTGCACCGACGTGGCCACCTGCGGGCCGTGCGCGTACTGAATCGCCTGACCATCGACGTCCATCAGGAACTGCGTGATGTTCTCGTCCATTTCGATCGGCCGGATCGACACGCGATACTGCGGCGCCGCGCTGCCCGCCGCGAAATACACGTCACGGATCACGCCCGCGCGCTGGAACGAATCGAGCGACGCGGAGCTTTCGCCGGGGCGCCCCTCGATATCGGGTTTGAAGCGCCAGCGCGTTCCAGACACGTCGATCTGGCTGGCCAGGTTCTTCTGGAAGAAGTCGTCCATCATGCCGTTCGGCGCGAACAGGCGTGCCATGTCATTGGGCGCCACATCGCGATTCGATGCCGGCGCGAAGGGATAACGGCCACTGATGGACTGCCGGCAGAACACGCCTATGGTCGCCGCCAGATTGTCCCCCAGGCGTTCCCGCACCACGCCGGACACCTCACCCGACGCCGACGTCGACAAGCCGGTGAGCAGATCGCGCAAGGGCCCGGGCATGCGCCCTGCCTCCGCGCGCAGCTTGGTGACCACATCGGAGTTGGGTGCCTGGCTGGCGCTTCTCAACGCCGCATCCGTCGCGGTCAGATAGGTGTAAAGCTCGTTGATCAGCCCGGTGGTGGCGTTGATGGCGGGCGGGGCATTGCCCTCGCTGCTGGCCAGGCGGCGATATGGCTCGAAATGCTGGTCGACGATACGTTCCAGCTTGTCGCCGTTCAAGTCGTCACGCTCCGTGCTGCCGGGGCCGACCGGTCCGAACATCTGTTCCAGGGCCTCGCGCGTATTGCTGACCCGGTCACGCGCCTGGTCCACCAGCGAGCGCTCCGTCGACTTGGCATCGCGCAGCAAGGTGGTCTGCCGCGCCACGCCCTGCACCAATGTCACCAGCGGCGACTCGGGCGCCGACAAGGTGCGCGCCATCTGTATGCTTTGCAGCAGCGAACTGCTGCGCACCAGTTGCAGATCGTTCAGGTACGCATCCCAGCGCGCGACGTAGTCGTTCAGATAAAGGCGCTTGATGTCCGCCACCAGCCTGTCCTGCGCGGCCTTGTCCATCAGCCCTGGCGGCGGCGTGTCGAGCACCCACGCATCGTCGGCCCGCAGCAGCTCCGCCACGCCAGGTACACGCTTGCTGAAGACATCCCAGTAGCCACGGTAGCTGTACAGGCCGGAGATGCCGTCGGTCAAGGGCTTGCCGCTCTTGCGCACGAACACCGACGTAGCCTGGGGGCCGCCCAAGGTCACCACCGTGATATCCGGCAGTTCTTCATTGCTGCTCAACATGCGGCGCAGACGGCTGTAGGCGCGCTGGGGCAAGGTATAGCTGGCCAGGCGCTCGCGCATCTGGCTCACCAGCTGCTTGTCCTGCGGGAAAGGCGATGCCAGGACGTGTTCGCGCACCAGATTGCGCAGGTGCAGCGACAGCTGGTCGTACTGCCTGCGCGTGTAACCGGGCGGCAGGGTCTTCTGCATATCCGACAACAGCCAGGCGTGCATGAACTCGGCGTCATAGTGCTTGGCGTCGTAGAGCATCAGGTACGCGCGCAAGGCCTCGTAGGTGAACTCCAGGTCCTTCGGGTCCGCACCGCGCAAGGCCGTCTCGACGCGGCGCGCCACCTGCTGCAACAAGGCCTGGTCCAGCGTGTCGCGATAGATGGCTTGCGCGGCCGCCGTCATCTTGCGGCCCTGGTACAGGCCGAAGCGATACGACAGCGGCGGCGAGTCGACATCGAAGTCCGCGCCCTTGGGCAGATACCACAGGCTGTCCAGGAAGGGCATCAGGCCCAGCACGTCGCCCGACTGCGTGATCTTCATATCGCGGCCCAGCTTGTCGACCACGGGCACGCGCCGGGCGATCTCGTCCAGGTAAGCCGAGTTATTGCGATAGCTGATGCCCCAGGCGATCAGCAAGCCCACCAGCACCGCGCTGAGCGCCACGTAGCCCGCCCAGTGCAACCGCCGGTAGCGCCGCTCCCAGCGGATATTGCGTCCCGCCAGGCCGGCTTCCTTGAAGATCACGTCCTGCAGCAGGTTCTTCAGGAAGAAGCTGCGGCCCTCGGCGCCGGCCGGCGCGCTTTGGTGGCCGCCCGCCCCCTCGATGCGCAGGTAACGGCGCAGCTTGCCCGTGACCTGGTCGAAGGTCTCACCGCCTTGCGTACCGCTGGTGAAGTACACGCCGCGCGGCATCAGCCGCGCTTCGAACTTCGATGCCGCGAACACGTCGCTCAGAAAATGGCCCAACACCGGCTGCAAGCCCGCGAACTGCTGCGGCAGCATGTACGCCAGGGCCCGCCGCCCCGGGTCCTGCTCCGCCGCGAGCACTTCGGGCAAGGCATCGTCCAGACGCCGCTGCAGCAGACGGTACTCGGCATGGAAGGCTTCGTAGAGATCGAACTCGCCCTTCTGCGTATCCGCATAGGGCAAGGTGAAACCCCAGACCTGCGCCAGATCGTCGCGGCTGAACGACGCGAAGTATTCCTCGAAGCCCGACAGCAGATCGGCCTTGGTGATCAGCACATAGATGGGGAAATCGATGCCCAGCTGCTCGCGCAGTTCCTGCAGGCGCCGGCGCAGCACGGCCGCGTGCTGCACCCGCTCCGTGTCGGACGCCGACAGCAGGTCGGCCACGCTGATCGTCAACATGGCGCCGTTGATGGGCTGACGCCCGCGGAACTTGGAAAGCAGTCCCAGGAAGCCGGACCATTCTTCTTCGTCGCCGGTGGGATCGCTTTCGTGAGTGGTGTAGCGGCCGGCGGTGTCCAGCAGCACCGCGTCATCGGTAAACCACCAGTCGCAGTTACGGGTACCGCCCACGCCCCGCAGCGCCACCTTGCCGAAGCGGTCCGCCAGCGGGAAATTCAGGCCCGAATTGACCAGGGCCGTGGTCTTGCCCGAGCCCGGCGCGCCGATGAACACATACCAGGGCAGCTGGTACAGATACTGCCGCGAGAAGCGCGCCCAGGGTGCATGTTTCGCGCCGCTCTCGAAACGCGTCTGGCGCAGCAGTCCCACTGCCTCGTCGAAACGCTCCGCCAGCTCACGGATCTCGGCGTTCTCCGGCGACTTGTCTTCTTTCTTGACCTTGACCGCAGGCTTGCGCAATTGGCCCAGCAGTTGGGCATTCAAGCGCCCTTCGCGCCACTTGCGCAACAACAGCCGCAGCAACCATATGAGCAGGATCGCCGCGATCACGGCCATGCGCACGCTCTCGCTTTCCAGCGGACGCGTGGTGCCGATGGCGACCAGCGGCCCGGCCACCCACACCAGCAGCGCCAGCGCGATGACGCCCATGAAATTCCACAGCCCGCGGCTGAACAAGAATCCGAACACGTTATGGATCATCGTTGTGTGCCTTCGAGCGTATCGGCCTGCCGGGCCGGTGAGGTCTGCAAGGCCGGCGCCGCTGGCGCGACCGGCGATACCAATAGCGTGATCTCCACACGCCGGTTACGGGCACGGTTGGCGGCGCTGTCGTTCGGCGCCACGGGATCGGTTTCACCCCGCCCTTCCGCGCGCAGGCGGGTGGGCGTTTCAAGCCGCTTCGACAGGATGTCCTTGACCGCGTCCGCGCGAGCCTGCGACAGATGCCAGTTGGAGGGGAAGCGCGCGCTGCGCATGGGCGTGCTGTCCGTATAGCCGCTGACCAGGATGTTGCCTTGGGTCTCCCGCAGCGCATCCGCGATGCGCGACAGCACCGGCACGTAGCGGTCGAGCACGGTCGCCGCGCCCGCTTCGAACAGCCCATCGCCGCGCAAGACCACCACGCTGCGATCCGCTTCGTCCCGCACGGTGACCAGGTTCTCGCGTATCTCCGGCGCCAGGAATTCCGCCAGACGCGGCGCGGGCGCGGGTTGCGGCGCCACCGGCGCGGCGATCCGCACCATGGGCGGCTTCAGGTTGCCGACGGCGGCGAACGCCGTGTCGGACTTCGTGCCCAGGCCCAGGCTGAAGCCGAAGAACGCGGCAACCGCCAACACGGCGCTCAGCGCGGCGAAGGCCCACAGGGGCACCGGCAGGCGGCGCGACTGCACCTGCGCCGGTACGTCGCGCCAGTGCGGCGACAACTCGCGGGCGTATTCGCCGCGCGCGCCGCGCAGGATGCGCAACAGGCGCTGGCGCAGGGTCTCCAGCTGCGAGCGGCCGTTGTCGATGACGCGGTAGCGCCCTTCGAAGCCCAGCAGCAGGCAGTAGTACAGCAGTTCCAGCAGATCCAGGTGATGGCTGGGGTTTTGCGTCAGCTTCGCCAGCAGCTGGAAGAACTTCTCGCCGCCCCAGGTTTCATTGTGGAAGGTCACCAGCAGGCTGTGCGCCGACCAGGTGCCGCCGCCGCCCCAAGGCGTCAGCGCAGCGGCTTCATCCAGGGCCGTACACAGGCAATAGCGGGCGCCCAGTATGGTTTCATTGGGAATGCCGGCCTGCTGCGCGCGCAGTTCGAACTGCCGCACTTCGTCCAGCAGATGCTCGCGCAACAAGGCCGGCGCGGGATGCGAACGCGTGGCGCGGATCTGCGGGATCAGGTCGAGCAGCGGATTGGCCGCCGCGACCAGGGGATTCGACCCGCTGATCACGTATTCGTCCGGCCGCAGCCGACTGGCTGCGTCGAATTCGCGGCTGGTCGTGTCGAAATCGCCCGGCGGCCCTGGGGACGCCATCGAACCGGGCAAGGTGTAGTCGGAGGCCTGCATCTTGTCTCTCTGTTTACCGGCGCAGCCGTCACCAGCCGCGGGCGCAAGTCATGAATGAAAAGGACTGAATGGGGGTGAACGCAAAGTCAGCCACGCGGCATCAGTCGCGCAGCGCCCAGAACTCCATCGTCAGTCCGGGGAATTCGCCGGCCAGATGCAAGGCCAGGGCGCCGTTGCGCTCCAGCTGCTTCCAGAAGTCGCCGCCCTTCTCCAGTTCGAAATAGACGTGGCCGGCGTGATAGGGAATCTGGCGGGGCGCTACCGCCAGGGCCTGCACGGTCACGCCGGGCAATTGCAGATGCACCAGGTCGCGGATACGCTCCACCGGCCCGATCTTGACCTGCGCGGGGAAGCGCGCCCGCAAAGCCTCGCCGGGAAGATCCGCATGCACCGCCAACACGAAGCCCGCCGTGCGCAACAGATCCAGGTCGGGAATCTGCGCCACGCGTACACCCTGGCCGCGGTCCTGCAAGGGAATCTGGAAGGCCCGTTGTTCCAGTACGGCCGACAGCGACCGACGCAGTTCGACCATCAGCGGTGTGAACGCCGCCTGCAGGTCGTCGTGGTCGTAGGGCGGCAGCACGCCGGGCAGTCGATCCGTCGCCGTATACGTCGCCAGGTCGCAAGCCAGCATCAGGAAATCGCGGAACAGGCGTTCCGGATGCAGCGACGGCACCTGGCGAACGTGCCACAGCGCGCCCTGGTAGCGGTTCACCGCCTCCAGCAGCATGAAGTCGGATACCTCGGCGACACCGCCACGCCCCGGCTGCGACAGGCGCGCGGCCAGGGCCTGGGCACGCGCGTCGAGCAGGCCATGCAGTTCATGCACGAATCCGCGCAGCACCGGTTGATCGCCCACCGCCAGGCTGGGCGGTACGAAGCCGTCATCCAGCACCACGCGATTATCGGCACGACGTTCCACTACCCGTCCCACGCCTAGCCCCAGCCAGTCGTCGTCCAGCTCCGACTCGGGCACCAGGCGCAGGCGCAAGCGTCCCAGCTGCAATAGCGCGGGCTCCAGCGCCACTTCGCCGCTGTCCTCGATTTCCTCTTCATGCACCCGATAGCGCGCCAGGGTATCGCCCTCGTCCTCGAAGACCACATCGCTGGCGCCGGCCCGCAGCCGCGGCAGCGCCAGCATGATGCGCTGGCCGCGGGTGTCGGCGGAAACCTCCAGCGCGGGCGGCGCGTCGTCCGGATGGTCGAAACGGAATGGCGTGCCGTCAGGAAAGATGCCTTGCGCTTCCGTCAGCACCAGCTTGCCGATGGCCAGGGCGTCAGCATCGATAGCCACGTGATGGAAGCCCCAGAAGAAGCCCTGCAAGGGCATGACGCGCTGCTGCAGCGTCTGCTCCAGGTAGCGCTCGAACTGTTGGAAGTGCTGGGGACGCAGGAACATCCCCTCGGACCAGACGACTTTATGCTTGGGCGGTGCCATGTGTTTGATATGTGAGCGATCGGGAGGGAGCGTGCAAAAGCCTGTGCGTCAGAACGGCCACCAGGGACGATCCCAGCCGTCCACGGCCAGGCCGGCCTGATTGACGGATATCCGCACCGTCTGTTCGTTGGGCGAGAACTGCCAGAACTTGTAGATATTGGTGTTCTTCGCTTCGGGTAGCGGCACGGTCATGCGCCACTGGCTGTCTTCCAGGTCCCGGTACGAGGCCACGATGCCGAGCGCGGTGGCGTCGACGCTGCCCGCATGCTTGATGGTCTGGGTCTCGCCCGGCTGCAGAATGATCTGGTCGGTATTGAGCAGCTCGGCGCCCAGCGCCGCCTGCGGATTGGATTGCAGCGCGAAGTAGTCACGTGCCTTGAAAGTGCTGGCCGATTTCAGCTCGTAGATCGTGATCTGTATGGGCGAGGGCCGGCCGTTCGCGTCCGGGTTGACCTTGGCGTCGGCGGTGAAGGAGATCGCATAGGGCACCGCCAGGCGGCTCGCGGTCGATGCGCACGCGCCCAGCAACAAGGCGCCCAACAGGCATGCGCCCATCACCCTGGACAGACGAACGAAGCGTGGAACGACGCGCGAAATATTCATGCCGTGCTTTTCTCTTCTCGATAGCCGTTGGCGCGGAGCGCAACGGACGCAAAGCCCGTATGAGAATCGAGAAAAATGAGAAAAACATGACATCGAAATGACGTTACCCGCGTTACGTTGCTGACACATCAATACGATGGCCGATACGCTTGAGAAACATTCGGATTAACTTTTTAAGTAGGCCGCCAGATATCATGCCCGCGGCTTTCCGGTAGTTGCGCAAACACGAGAGGCCGACTGCTGTATAGAAACGACGCAATTGCTGTAGAGGTTTATTTCAAGAAACCATTTCCTCGACACCATGAAAACACCTGCTCGCCTCGCCCTCGTTTCCCTGCTGGCCGCCCTCGCCGCCTGCTCGACCCCGTCCACCTCCGTCACGCAATCGGCGGCGCCTACCCAGGCCGCGCTGGATCAGCTGCAGCAAGTCCGTGATGCCTATGGCGCGGGCAAGTACGGCGAGGTCATCCGCACCGTCGCCACGTCCAACGAACTGGCGGCCGCCCCGCCCGTCGTGCTGACCGAGGCACTGAAGCTGCAAGCGTTCAGCTATTGCGTCAGCAACTACCAGAAGCTGTGCGAGGACGACTTCACGCGCATCCTGGCGATCGACCCCTCTTTCGAACTGACACCCGCCGAACAGGGACACCCGAAGTGGGGCCCTGCCTATCGGGGCGCCAAGGCGTCGTACACCGCCGCCCGCTGATTCCCTACCCGGCCCTGCGCCAAGGACCCTGCCATGAAGCTGACCGCGATCCGCCGTATCGATGAATCCACCTTCGCAGCGGCGCAGGCCGACTTCGCGGCGCCGGGCGGCACCATAGGACGGGGGCGGGAGAACCGCCTGGTCCTTGAAGATCAACCCGGTGGCCTGTGCCGGGTGCAGGCCATGGTCAGGGTGAGCGATACGGCATCCTGGCTGGTCAATCTGAGCAGCATGGCCAACGTCAGCATCAATGGCGATCCCCTCGCGCCGGAGCAGGAGACCGCTTTGCGCCATGGCGATGAAGTGGCCATCGGGCTTTATGTGTTGCTGGCCGAGGACCCCATGGCGGATGCGGTGGTATCCGGGGCGGCCCTGGCTACGCCGGTGGCCGCCATGCCGGGGGCCATCATCGCGCCCGCGCAGGCGCTGGCTGCCGAGGCCGAACCCGCGCCGGCGGTCGACATCTTCAGCGACCTGATGGGGCCCGGCACCTTGCCGGTAGGTTCGGCGCCCGACCTCTCGGCCCATCCCTTCGACATGACGTCGGCCGCGGGGCGCAACCCCGAAGATCCCCTGTCCCAACTCGACCCCCGCCACACCGGTTTCGACGGCCCGTCCCGCGATCCGCTAAGCATGTTCCCGAATCCCGACGATCGCCACGTGGACCATGTCTTCACGGACGCCAGGCCTTCCACGCTCCATGGCGAAGACCCGTTGGCGCGCTTGAACGACGACCCCATCGCCAGCACCCTGGGCCGCCAGGGCCAGGGTGGCACGAATACCACCGACCGAGACAACGTGCGCGAACAGGCGGGCCACATGCGCCCGCCCACCGTGCGTCAAGGGAAAGTCGAGAACCCGTAAGGGCTCTGCATCCGCATCTCCAGCCCACGCAGGTACGCCTGGCCCACGCTCGTGCGGCCGAAGGCATCGGCCTGCGTGCGCAGCCACTCGTCCAGGCTTCTGCTGCCGGCGGACATGATGGCCATGGCGGAGATAGGACCCGAGCACGTCAGGATGTCCAGATACTCCACGGCGCGCCGCTGGATCGGCGTCAGGCTGCCCAGGCCTTCGACCCGCATGCCCAGGCGCGTTTCATTGCCGAAGAAGCCATGGCCCGCCGTGAACATGCTGGGCACCAGCAACTGGCCCGCCGCCATGCAGGCGTAGGCGTCCACTTTCAAACGGCCCGGCAGCAGCCCGATGACCTCCAGGCAGGTATTGACGGCGACATCGATGAAAGAGCCCGTCAGCATGTGCAGCCACACGTCCTCGGCCCGGGCGCCGCCGCATTGCAGCGGCACCTCGGCCGTCCAGGTCTCGGGCTGCGTGCCGAGCACCTGCTGGAAGACATCCGCGTGATAGCCGCGGATGGTGCCCATGCGCAGTTCCTCGTTCACGCCAGTCCGCTGGAAGGCCGCCAGCCGCGCATCGCAATCATGCGTGATCAGGCCCATATTGATCTGCACCAGGGTGTCCTCGCCGACGTTGACGCCATGCCTGCGGGCGAACTCGCGGCAATAGGCGATGGCGACCGTGCCTGAAGGGGTGTTCTGTTCCACCACCCCTTTGGCCAAGGGTGCGTAGATGGACCCGTGCGCCTCCAGATAGCGGTAGTAGCCTACGCGGTCGCCCGCCCGGCGCAAGCGGTCGCTTTCGGTGACGTCATAGCCCGCGGTCAAGATCGGATAGTCGGCCATCTTCGTTCCTTCCTGGTTTTTGCTGTCTTTATTTCCCGGCGGCGGACTGCTTGCGGAAACCGGCCAACAGGTTCAAAGCATCGGCGCGCAGCTCGCGCCAACGTTCCGCGTGCTCAAGCGCGACGGTCAGGTTGACCTGCGTCTGGCCGTCCATGAACCCCAGATTGCAATTCGGATATTTGACGACGCCCACGCCGGCACGCGTGCAGGACATGACCAGCGTCGGATGTTGCTCGTCCCCTTCGATATAGACGTCGGGATACGTCTTCCACCGATCGGTGGACTCATCCCGGCCGATCACCCGGCGCAGGCCGTCGAAGGCCGGCTCCAGCGGGTGAGCCGGCTCCTGCATGCCTTGTGGTGTCAGGTCGCCGACGTACAGTCGATAGTCGATCTCCAGGACGTCCTGCACCACGCCATTCTTGACGGCGGGCTCCCTGAGCAGGATGGCCATCAGGGCCAGGCGCGCCGGCTTCCCGCCGTAGTCGCCCGAGTCCGGCGTGAAGCTAGGCAGCATGGCACGCAACAGCACCGCACCCTGCTTTTCGCCCTTGAACTCCAGCGGGCCATCCAGATAGTCCTTGGGAATCGCATAGCGCGTCGCGCCCAGCGTGACGGTGTTGGTCTGCGTCATCGCGGTCTCCTTGCCAGCATCCGCGGCAGGCGAGAATACGGCCACCGTGGCCATCGTTACGCCCAGGACCGCCGCGGCAATCCAGTGGGGCCGCGCCAAGCCAGTCTTCATCGTCGTCATCCGTAGTGGTAGGCGAATTCACCGCCGTCCGCGTCCAGCGCCACCGTCGTCACCCGGCGGCCGGCCACCGACGCGGCCAGCAGTTCCTGGCTGATGCGCGGCAACACGGTGTTGGTGAGGATGGCGTCGACCATGCGGCCACCCGATTCCACTTCCGTGCAGCGCGCGACGATCAACGCGGTGGCGGCCGGCGCGATTTGCAGCGTGATGTCGTGATGGGCACGCAGGCGGTCGGCGATCCGTGCCAGTTGCAGGTCCACGATACGGCCCAGCATCGTGTCCGACAAGGGGTAGTAAGGCACCACCACCAGGCGGCCCAGCAGCGCCGGCGGGAAGACTTCCAACAGCGGGGCGCGCAGCGCCGTGCCCAGTTCCTGCGGGTCTGGCACATTGTCGGGATCGCGGCAGAAGTGGGCGATGTGCTCCGTGCCCACGTTCGACGTCAGGATGATCACGGTGTTCTTGAAATCGATGTAGCGGCCCTCGCCGTCTTCCATCCAGCCTTTGTCGAAGACCTGGAAGAACACTTCGTGCACGTCCGGATGCGCTTTCTCGACCTCGTCCAGCAGCACCACGCTGTAAGGCCGGCGGCGCACCGCTTCGGTCAGGACGCCGCCCTCGCCGTAACCGACATAGCCCGGCGGCGCACCCTTCAGCGTGGACACCGTGTGCGATTCCTGGAACTCGCTCATATTGATGGTGATCAGATTCTGCTCACCGCCGTACAGCGTCTCGGCCAGCGCCAAGGCGGTTTCTGTCTTGCCGACCCCGCTGGGGCCGCACAGCATGAAGACACCCACGGGCTTGTTGGGATCGGTCAGCCGCGCGCGTGAAGTCTGAATGCGGCGGGCGATGGCCTCCAGGCCATGCGCCTGGCCGATGACGCGTCGTCCCAGGGTCTCGGACAGATCCAGCACGGCTTGCGCTTCGTCCTTCACCATGCGACCGACCGGTATGCCGGTCCAGTCCGCCACGACGGCGGCTACGGCGTTGGCGTCGACGGCGACGTGGATCAGGGCCTGTTCGCCTTGCAGCGCCATCAGCGAATCGCGGGCTGCCTGCAATTCGGCGCGCACCGCGTCCAAAGCGGAATCCGGTTCCGCGCTTGCGCGATCGACATCCAGTTGCTCGCACAGACCATGAATGCGTGCGGCGACCGCCGATTCTTCTTCCCAACGTGCGGTGAGCGCGGTTTCCTGGTCACGGGCCGCTTGCAGCGCCTCGCTTAAAGATTGGCCACGTTCGGCGTCGGCGATTCCCAGACGACGTTCGCGGGCGGCAATGTCCAGTTCGATCTCCAGGGCCGCGATGCGACGGCGCGTGTCTTCCAGCGCCCCAGGCACCGCGTGCTGGCTGACCGCGACGCGCGCGCATGCCGTGTCGAGCAGCGCCACCGCCTTGTCCGGCAGCTGGCGCGCGGGAATGTAGCGATGGGACAGCTTCACGGCGGCTTCGACGGCCTCGTCCAGCAACAGGACCCGATGGTGCGCTTCCAATGTCTCGCGCAGGCCGCGCAGCATGACAATGGCGCGGTCCTCGACGGGCTCGTGGATCTGCACGACCTGGAAGCGGCGCGTCAAGGCGGGATCTTTTTCGATGTACTTCTTGTACTCGGCCCAGGTGGTGGCGCCGATGGTACGCAGTTGCCCGCGCGCCAGCGCGGGCTTGAGCAGGTTGGCGGCGTCGCCCGTGCCGGCGGCACCGCCCGCGCCTACCAGCGTATGGATCTCGTCGATGAACAGGACGATCGGTTTCTCGCTGGACTGCACCTCGTCGATCAGGCTGCGCAGCCGCTGCTCGAACTCGCCTTTCACGCCGGCGCCCGCTTGCAACAGGCCGATATCCAGCAAATGCAGCGCGACGTCCTTCAAGGGCGGCGGCACGTCGCCGGCGGCCAGGCGCAGGGCCAGGCCCTCCACCACGGCCGTCTTGCCTACCCCCGCCTCGCCGGCCAGCAAGGGATTGTTCTGGCGTCGCCGCATCAGGATGTCGACGATCTGGCGGATCTCCTCGTCCCGGCCGGACACGGGGTCGATCTCACCATTACGCGCCTTCGCCGTCAGATCCACGGCGTATTGCGCGAGCGCGGAGCGCCCTTTGCCGCCGGCAGCCGCGGGCGGCGCATCGCCGTGGTGGTTCGCGTCCTGGCCGGCGCCGGCCGTTTCAGGGGAACCCGCCGTGATATCGGCCAACTGTTCCAGCAGGACATCGGGCACTACGCGCGCGAACAGCCCTGACATGCCCAGCAGCACGTTGCGCAGGGAATAGGTCTTCACCAGCCCTGTCAGCAGATGGCCGGACCGGATGCGGCCGGCATCGTAGCGCAGGGAAGCCAGCACCCACGCACGCTCCACCGCATGGTCGATATGCTCGGACAGGTCGGACACGGAGCCCGCACCGCGCGGCAGCTGATCCAGCGCCTGCACCAGATCGGCCTGGACCCGGCCCGTATCGATGTCGAAACGACGCAGGATGCGATGCAGGTCGCTGTCCTGGGTCTGCAATATCTGATGCAGCCAGTGCGCCAGCTCCACATAAGGATTGCCGCGCAGCTTGCAGAAGGCGGTGGCGCTTTCCAGCGCTTGGTAAAGCAGCGGATCCAGCTTGCCGAAAAGTTCCGCGCGACCGATGTCGGACATAGTGAAAACCGTCAGGGTTGATAAGAGAAAGAAGCTTGCGTGCCGCCCTGCGCATGCGCCCGGCGGGCTTCGTAATCGATGACCAGGTCATCCGCGTCGCCCAGCGCGGCGGGACGGCGGCCCAGCCAGCTGCCCAGCCCGACCGGTTGAGCGGCGCCGCCCTTGGCCCGTCTGCCGCCCAGCGTGGTGCCGCCGACATGCTTGTGCGCCAGCACCAGGCGCACATCCCAGGCGAATTCGATACCGGTGTAATGCCGCACCCACTGCACCAGCTTCTGTGCCGACGGCGCGCCGGGCAGGAAGCTGTCGTACTGGGCGCGCGCCAGGGGCCCGATCTCGATACGGAACTTGTGTTGCGCATCGCGCACGGCCGCGCCCAACATCGTGTCGCGGCCCAGGCCTTGCGCCCCGCCCAGGCCCAGCCGCTGCTCCGGCGCCAGCCGTATCCACTGGGGCACGAATTCGCGGATGCGCACGGGCACGCCGAAATAGTGCTCCAGGATGTGCCGCAGGCCCTCCGGATTGCGCGTCTGCCGCAGCAGGTGGCTGGCCATGTGGTACTTGGCGTGGTCGACCACCTTGTCGCGGCCACGCATGGAAGGTTGGCCCATATGCAGCAGGCAGGCCACATAGCGGGTGAAGCGGTCGTCGGCGCGGTCCAGGCTGACCGTGCTCTGCGCATCGGCCCAGGCCCGATAGAACAGCAGGATAAGCCGATGATGGAAGATGTCCGCGAAGGCGGACAGCGTGCCGTCGCCGTAGTGGTACAGGCGCTCGCGCACGTGTTCCGTCATGTGCAGGGGCAGCGGGCCGTTGGGCCCGAACAGGCCAAAACTGTAGATGGACATTTCAGGCGGCCGGCCTGCCTGCGCCGGCCGCGCCGCCGCCAGGGTGGACGGCGCGAAGGCCATGGACGGCTCTTGCCGCATCCGCACGGGCTCGTGGCGCGGCACCGTCTCTCGGCCCAGCGGCAGGCGCGCGCCGCCGCGGGCGTCGATCCAGCGCAAGGCGTGGTACAGGTCGTGCGAATACGGATCGCGCGCGAGCGCACGCCAGAAGTCGACGGGCAGCGCCGGCCCGGCGAACGCACCCGTGCCCGGTCCCTGGGCCAGGGGCGGCTCGGCGGCGCTGCGCTTCAGGGTATCCGACGGCGTGTCCATGTGCGTCCTGGCCTCAGGGAGCGAGCAGCAGAATCTTGGGCTGGCTGGGCACGATGCGCATGCCGACCATATTGACCCGGTTCTGCAGCGACAGGCTGGTCATGCGCGTGGCTGGCGTGCCCATGATCAGCACGGTGAACGCGCCGGTCAGATGGCGCGACTGGCTCATGAAAGTCTGCGACACGATGCCGCCGCCCGCGCCCGGGATATCGCCGAGGGTGATGGGCGTGATGGTGGCCATATTGTGCGCGGGCGCGGCCACGAACAGCACGTTCCACGCATTGGGGATGGCCATCGGCCCCAGGGCCATATTGGGATATGGCAAGGGGATCATCGCGGCGGGAGGGGTCCTGCACACATCGGGAAACGCCAGGTCCATGCCCATCAATTGGCAATTCGCGAACATACCGCTTATCTCCTCTTATCCCGTAGTGCCGACGCGGGCGCGCGTTGGCGGTTATCCATCAGCGCACCGACCATCGTTCAGCCTCCAGCAGTTCCGGATCGTTCTCGATGATGCCGGCGCGACCGCTCAAGCGCGTATCCGCCGTCACCGCCCGGTGCAGGCGCAGGCGCAGCACGTGGGCATCGCGCACGTCCGCCCGGCTCAGGTCGGCCATGGTGAAGTCGGCGTCCTCCATCCATGCGTGATTGAATCGGGTGCCGTCGCATTTCGCGCGCTGGAAAACGCACAGCCACAGGCTGGCCCCGGAGAAGTCAGCGTCGTCCACGTTGGCTCCCGCCCAGATGCCCTGGTCGAAGCGTGCGCCGCGGCACACCGCGCCTTCCAGGTCCGCTTGCGGGAACAGGCTCTGCGCGGCCTGAGCGCCAGTGAAGATCGCGCGTTTCAGGGAAGCGCCCTTGAAGTTCGACTGCGTCAGCACCGCGTTCGAAAAGTCGGCCCCGTCCAGCTTCGCATCCGTGAACTGGCACAAGGTGAACTGCTGACCCGCCAAGGACATACCCGTCAGATCGCATTCGACGAACATCGCGCTGTCGCCCTGTACGCCATCCAGGCGCACCGTCCGCATATCCAGGCGGTGGAAGTTGACGAAGCGCAGCACGGTGCCGGCAAGGTCCACGCCATCCATACGGCTCTCGCTGAACACCGCCCGGTCGATGGCATCGGTGCGCAGGCAGGCGTCTTGAAGATTGCTCTGAAAGAAAGTGGCGCGATCGAGCCGGCCGTCGCGCAGGTCCGCTCCCGTCAGATCGCATTCGACCAGCGCGGCAGCGGTCAGATCGGCGCCGGCCATCAGCGCATGCGTGAATGTGCAACGCAAAAAGCTGCATTCGGACAGATCGGCGTCTTGCAGGCGGCTGCCGTCCAAGGTGCAATCGTTGAAGCGGCAATCGCGCAGCTGACAGCCGGAAAGATCCGCGCCGCGCAGGTCGACGCCGTCGAACATGGCGCCGGACAGGTCCAGGTTGGCGAGCATGGCTTCTCGCAGCTCGACATCCTGGACCACGTCGCCAAGGGCTATCTGGTCCTGTAGCGCTTGGGGCGTCATGCCGCTGCCTCCCGCCGCCGTGGCCATACCTTGGCGCTGCGCGTATAGGCGCCATCCATCAGGGTCGATCCGTCCACCGCGGCCTGCGACACGTCGGCGCGGAACAGATTGGCCCCGCTCAAGTCCGCCCGCAGGAAAATGGCCTTGGACAGGATGGACTGGATCAGATTGCCGTCACGCAGCGATGCGCCGCTGAAATCCGCTCGCACGAACAGGCTTTCGCCGCCGGACAGGCCATCCAGCGTCGCGTCATGGAAGCAGCACTCCGAAAAGTCGCTGCCCGCCAGCATCGCCTTGCTGAAATCCGTGCGCGCCAGCGACGTGCCGCGCATGCCGCACTGCGCCAGGCTTGCCTCGCGGAAGCAGGCGCCATCCAGCGCCGTGGTGCCGCAGAAGGACGCGGCGGTCATAGCCGCCCGCGTGAAATCCGTGGCGCCAGAGAAAACCGTGTTGACGAAGCTGCAGCGCATGAGAGTCGCCTCGACGAAGCTGCATTGCTCCAACTCGCAGGCCATGAACGCGCACTGCCTGAACGAGGCGCGCGCGAAGTTTCCGCGTGTCAGGCGCCACGTCATCGGCGCCATCTCCGCGAAGCGCGCGCCGGTGAAGTCGCATGCCGTGCAGGTGGCTTCGCGCCATTGCGTGCGCAGGAACTCGGCGTCCGCGAAGACACAATCCTCGAAGACGCTCTCGACACAGACGCTGTCGGCGAAGACCGCCTGGTCGAAGCGCGCGTGCTGTCCGCGCATCAAGGACAGATTGGCTTGCGTGAAGATCGCGGCGGCAAAGGACGTGTTGACGGCCGCGGCCCGCGCCAGCACCGCACCCGTGAAGTCGCAATGGTCCAGCCGCGCGCCGGTCAGGTTCGCGCCTTCCAGTGCCGCCTGGCGGAAGCAGGCGCCACGCAGGTCCATGTCCGACAGATCCGCGCCTATCAGGTTCATCCCCGTGAAATCGCGGTTGCCGGCGTATATCTCCGTGACGCGCCGGCGGGTCCGTTGCGCGCGATGCGGGGACATTCCCGGCGGCGCATCGAACATATGCGCCCCGTTCAGGTACAGACGATCGACCTGCGGCCCCAGGCGCTGCGCGATGCCGGCCTGCCCCTTTGAGGGCTCCGCGGCGGTTACCGGATTGGCATCGAAGTCGGCCAACTGAGCATGCACCTCTTCTGGATCCAGACGACCGCGGTCGCCGGCGCGGCCATGATCGGCGATGCCGGCCACATCGATATCGGTCTTGCGCGCGAACGCCTGCAGGTCGGGGTCAGCCAGGGCGTCTGCACGCGCCTTGTCCAAGGAGGCCCGTTGCTCGCGTATCTGCGCTTCCATGCCGCGCAGCATCTCGGGCAATTCGGCTACCGCCGGGGGCTTACTCGTTTCAGGTACTGCCGCCAGCACCAGGTCCGGATCCATGCCTGCCGCGACCAGCTCCTGGCGCCAGGCCTCGCGCTTGCGGGCCGTGCCCTGCAGGATATTGCGCACCATGGGCCGCTCGGCGGTATCCGGCAGACCGCCGTCCAGCCATTCGCCCTGGATGCTTTCCGGCACCAGCTCGTCGTCGCACAAGGCGTGAACAGCGCCGTAATCCTTGTCCAGCCGCTGCTGCGCCACCTTCAGGTAATGATCCAGCGGCCGGGGCTGGTCCGCCAGTTCCAGCGCGGGCATGATCAGCTTGACGTCGGCCGCGTCGTCCTCGCGGATGGGCAGCGCGCCGTGCCAGATCAGCAGCACCCGTTCACGGTGCGGAAAGAACCACGCCGTGCTCAGCTTCAGGTCGATGTCTTCGAGTTCCGTCCCGTCGCTACGGCGGCTGGCGAAACACCGGGCCTTCCAATCGGGCAGGCGGCCGCGCAGCACCTGGCGGTCCGGATGCATATTCCATATTTCGTAGTCGCTGCCCGCATCCAGCGACCGTTTATTCGCGCGCCGCTGGTCGGCCGGCGCGGCGTTGAAGAAACGCCAGTCCATGTCCTGGGCGAAGCCTGGATAGTCCTGCTCCAGCCAATCCTGGCCATACTTGCTGCCGATCAGCGCGAAGCGTTGCGGGGCATCGGGCGGATACGCCGTCAAGCCGCCCGGCTCCACGTTCTGTCGCGGCGCACCGATGCGGGAATGGGACGCCTCGACATTGGGCAAGGGCAGCATATGCACGCCGTTGATATCCACCGTCGCCATTCCCATGCCCTGGGGATTCACGGCGTGGCCGGCGCCACCGTACGCCCGGGTCCAGTCGACGCGCATCTGTTCGAAGGGCGCCGGCTTGCTCGCGCGCCCATCCATCCAGTAGCGGTCACCGAACACCAGCAGGGACTTGTCCAGCTCGCCCACGCGGATCCGCACACCGCAGGCGGTCTTGTCCGCCTGATGGCGCGTGTAGGCGTTGCCGCTCACCAGGAATTCCGCGCACGCCTTGGGCACACCCAGGTCCAGGATGCCCCCGGTCTCTTCGGCGGCCAGCTTCCACAGCTCTTGTTCAGGCATCAGGCGCGGGGCGTCGTCCAGCGTGGCCAAGGCCATCACGGCCACACCCAGGGTGTCGGCGCGCTGCCAGCGATAGGGCCGGGTCAGCAGGCTCAGGCGAAAAGGCTTGATCGTCTTCACGGAACGCTTACTTCCTGCGCTGGTCGACGACCACCTGCTGACTATCCGCCGCCACGCGCACGCGGATCTCCTTCCCTTCGGCGAAATCCGCGAAGCGGGTCGGCGCGACGGGCACGTCGATGGTGGTCTCGAAAGGCTGGCCCAGCGCGGGCCGCACCGCCAGGCGCAGGCGCCAGATGAAATACTCGTCGGCGCCCGTGCGGGTACCCGTGTCGGTGGTCTCCAACACGGTGGCCGTGGCCGGATCGCCGGACGTGCGCACCGTTTCGTCCTTCTGCGCGACCGCCGCACGCCGGTCGACCTGGCGCTTGACGATGTAGATGTTCCACGCGAACGACGCGATCAGGATCAGCAATACCGGCCCAAACCATGCCCACCAGCCAGGCAATCCCATGCGGTCTAGAAATCCCATCTTGTCCCCTTCCTTTGAAATAGTCGTGATGCCTAGATGATAGTCAGCAGGCCGGCCAGCAGGCTCTTGGCGCCCGCGGTCTCGGACTT
The DNA here is from genome assembly GCF_001433395.1 of Bordetella sp. N. Lineage (GTDB taxonomy): Bacteria > Pseudomonadota > Gammaproteobacteria > Burkholderiales > Burkholderiaceae_B > Bordetella_C. The sequence goes on along the minus strand of NZ_CP013111.1, from coordinate 5,989,020 downwards.
CAGCCCGGTGTTCTTCGATTCGAAGGCGCCGACCTTGTTCGACACGCTGAACACGTCGGTCTTGATGACGGAGAAGTCCGCCTTGGATATCGCCGCGCCCACGTTCGACCGCCACACCGTGGCGTTGAACATGCCGATAGTGGCCTGCGCGATCGTGAGGTTCAGGCCGAAGGGTGTGGCCTTGAGCCAGCTCTTGCTGGACAGGTCCTGCACCTTCTTGCCGTTCAGGATCACGTCCGTATCGCTGGTGATCGTGATGTCCTTCGGCGCCTTCATGTCGATGCCGGCGCTTTCCGACGTCATGGTCATCTGCGCCTTGGACTTCAGGTCCATGCCCGCCGCCGACGATTGCACCAGCACCTGGTTCATGGCCTTCACGTCCATGGCGTCGTTAGTCGATTCCACCAACACCTTGCCCTTGGCCCGTTCGGTCAAGGTGCCGGCCAATACATCATGCAGGGAGTCGTTGGCGGTCACCGTGACCTCCTGCCCGGTGTGCAGCGTTTCCTTGAAGGCACCGGTGACCTCGCGCGTCTCGCCATCGGCCGCCACCGTGGTGGTCAGGCCCTTGTCGAAGTTCTCGGTGGTCATGCCGCCGGACACGTGCACGGTGCGCGAGCCGTTCACCGTGTAGGTTTCGGTGCTGGTCACCGTGACGTCGCGCGTCTGCCCCACCGTCAGCGTATCCGTACCGGTCACGTTGATGATGCGCGAGCCCAGCACCATGGTGCTGTCGTTCAGTCCGATGGTCGTGTTGCGGAAGCCATCCACCGTGCGCAGTTCGTCTTTTTCCACCTCGGTGCGCATATTGCGCTCGGCATGCACCCAGATTTCCTCGACACCCGGCTTGTCCTCGAACATGAGGGCGTTGGCCGTGTGCGGCGTGCCATCCTGGGAGCGGCTGAGGAAACCGCTCTGGGTCGCGTTGGCCGGCAGGTCCCAGGGCGGCATATTGCCGCCGTTGTAGACACGGCCGATCACGATGGGCCGGTCGGGGTGGCCGCCGATGAAATCCACCACCACTTCGTCGCCCCGGCGCGGGGGCTGGATGCCGCCGAACCCGCCGCTGGCCCAGGGGCTGGACACCCGCACCCAGCAGGAGCTGTTTTCATTCTTCTGGCCGTAACGGTCCCAGTGGAACTGCACCTTGATGCGGCCGTACTGGTCGACCCAGATCTGCTGGCCTTCCTTGCCCACCACGGTGGCCGTCTGCGGGCCGTGGGTGTGCGACATGGGCGTGACCCGCGGCGCACGGAACTGGGTGCTGGACGGCAGCACGGTAAAGTCCACGTCGCAGACCGACGTGCCGCCCGAGCCGCTGCTCTGGCCGCTTTCATGCATGCGATAGCGCGTGGCGACGATCAGGTACTCGCGGTTCTCCGACTCGCGCGGGTGATTGCGCAAGATCACCAGGTAGCCCGGCGCCAGCGAACGGATATTGCTGGTGGCCGATACCATTTCCTGACGGCTCTGCAGATCCTCCAGCCGCACGCGCGTGTAGTGCTCCGCCTGGCCGGGGTCGGTGTAGCCGCCCAGCCACTCGTAGACTTCCAGGTCGCCGTTGTCGTAGGCGCCCGGGTTCATGCGCTTGGCGTCCAGGCTGGTGCCCGGCCGCTTGAAATCGAAATCGTTGGTGGCGAAGCCGCCGGGCGTGACCTGCTCGGCCACTTCCCAGTTCGCCACGAACTCTTCCTGCGGCACCGTGGTGCGATCGGGCCCGTAGTAGGGAATGGAAGCCGTGCCCGGCAAGGTCTCGTGCTGGGTGACGTCGTCGGTCAACACCAGCGTGTGCTTGCCGTTGTCATGCTTGAACCAGTAGTAGATGCCCTCATGCTCCATCAGACGGCTGATGAAGGCGAAGTCGGTCTCCTGGTACTGCACGCAGTACTCCCAGGGCCGGTAGCTGCTGGAAAGATGCAGCTCCGATGGGAACGCATAGTCCGCCAGCACTTCCTTGATGACGTCCGGCACGCTCTTGTTCTGGAAGATCTTGTTGTCCGAGGTCTGCGTCAGGTACCAAAGCCACGGGCGCACCGTGGCGCGATAGACGTAGTAGCGCGACGTGGCGCTCTCGCGGCCGACCAGCGTGCACCGGATGACCTGGCCGTTCAGGTAGCGCTTGCCCCCCTCGGCCGTCTCGATTTCCAGGGTCAGCGGCTTGCCCAGCAGCTGTTTCAGGTCCAGCGAATAGTCGGTCGAGATCAGCTCGACGCTGAACTCGAACAACTGCGACAAGGCCTCCTGGCCGTACATGCCGCGAAACGACAGTTGTTCAGGCGACAGCGGCGTGTGGGCGGTGATGATGCGATCCATAGTCTGGCTCCAAGGGCTGCGGGTCAGCCCACGTGTATCTGTTTGGCGTCCACCTTGACCAACTCCTCGCCCGTGACCACCGTATAGGGCGAGTGCAGGCGCGCGCTCTGGCTGGCCTGGCTGTCGAGCACCCGTGCGCGCACGTGCTCCGACTCCTCGGTGATGCGCACCAGGTTGCGGCTCAACTGCACCAGACGGTCCACCGCCGTTTCGCAGACCTTGCCGACCAGGCGCAGCACGCCGACGCTGCCCTTCACTTCCGCACCGGCATAGCGCATGTGGCCGACGCGGCAGTCGGCTTCACCGGCCTGCAAACCGAACGCCGGCGCCTCGATGCGCACCTGGGCGCCGCCGGTCAGCTGCGTGTGCCCGCTACCCTGCAGGGTCAGGTCACCATCCAGCGAAGCTATCGTCACGTCGCCGCGCAGTTCGATGCGCGCCGAGGACGCGTCGGCCTGCGTGATGACCGCGATCAGGAACACGCGGCCGCTGTCCGGACCGCTGATCAATACGGTATCGCCCACCGCAGGCGCCAGCAGGCAGCTGGCTGCCCGGGTGCAGGACCAGTCGCGGCCGTCGCAGTCGACCACATAGCCTTGCTCGTCCAGCTGCGTGACGACGCCGATGAGATGCACGGGGTCGTAGCGGGGAAAGGTTCTTTGGGCGGCGGCGCTGTTCATCTCTCGATTTCCTCGGTTTTGATTCGACGTCAGGACCGGCCTAAACGGCGGGCCGGGCGCCCATACGGGGTTTCCAGCTGGCGACGCGGCCACGCTGCAGGGTGGCCAGCTCCAGTTCCGACATCATGTTGATCGACACATGGCGGGCAAAGAACTGCTCCAGCACGGCGCCGAACAGATAGGGACTGACGCCGGAGAAGGCGGTCTCGTCCACGTCCAGCGACACCTTCACGCCACGCCCGTAGACGATGGGTCCCGGAACGGGCAGACGATGGTGCACCGCCGCCGCGCGCACGTGGCGCAGGCCGGCGATCTGCTTCGCCACCACGGGGTCGGCCAGGTCGCCATAGATCTTCAACATCTCGCGCAAGGTTTGCGCGCCCTGGTTCTGATCGATGTCGACCAGGCTCAGGTAATTCAATCCCAGGTGGCTGATCAAGTGCCAGGTGGCGGCGTTCTCGGCCAGGGCCGGGCGCGGCCGCGTGGGACCATGCAGCACCTTGATGGTCGCGACGGGCGCTGACACCCGCAAGGTGAAATCGGTCTCGGTGCCCAAAGGCAGCAACATCGCCAGGTCACGATTGCTGCACAGGGTTTCCAGGGTCAGGTGGCGCAGCTCACCAGAGAACGGCGCCTCGTTACGGTCCACCAGCGACACATGCACCTCGCTGCCGGTGTAGCCGGTACGGGTGCCGTTGCGCTGGGCGGAGTCGGACAGCAGGCGAGGTTCGCGCCGCACCGAAAAATAGGCGCCGTATTCTTCCTCGTCCGCACCCAGCGATCCGTAGAACGGGCGGAAGGATTGTTCGGGGCGCGCGGCGGTGGCGTGGCCCGTCACGCCGGTGACGCTGTAGACCTCATAATCCATGGGACGCGTGCGGTCGACCACCAGGTGATAGTCATGGTTGCGCGGGGTCACCGCCACGCGATCGGCCCGGCGCGGAAACAGATTGATCGCGGGGGTGCAGTGCAAGGCGATATTGCTGGCGTCAATGGCGCCTTCCAGCTCCGGCGCGGCGCGCGACAGCAGCACGGTGATGCCGAAGCGCCGGGGCGCGTTGGTGCCGGCGGCGGCCATCGTGCGCGTGGCGGCGGGCGCGCACTTGCGCAAGGCGCGTTGCAGCCCGTTCACGCTGCAGAACAGAAAGCGTTGGGGAAAGGCAAAGTATTCCTGCAACAGGCGGTAGCCCTGGAACAGGCGCCGGTCGGCCGGCAGCATGGCCTGCTCATCGTCGAAGCCTTCGTGGCGGATCGCGCCGGCAGGCAGCTTTTCGATCCAGCCGAACGGCGCCTGCACGTCGTGGCAGAGCACCGCCACGGTGTGGCCCATCAACAGCTCCAGCAGCTTGTGCATCGCCACGTCCTGGCCATTCAGGTGCACGACCAGGCTGTCCAGGTCCAGCTTGTCCAGCTGGGCGCCCCCGCACACCTCCAGGTTGATACGCAGGGCAGACAGGACCTTGCCACCGCGGCCGCCCAGGCCCAGGCGCGCCAGGGGCAGGTCCGCCGGGGTGCCGGTGAACTCGGCGCTTTCCACCCGCACGGGCCACAGGGTGACGTCGTGGCTGGTCTGGAAGTCGCACGGGGTCTGCTCGCCCTTGGGCAGGCGGCCCCGCAACATCGTGCCGCGCGGCAGGGTGAAGCCGCGCGCCAAGGAGCCTTCATTCATGCTGGGCGCCAGCTGCACCACCGCCATGGACGGCGTCGGCGCCAGATAGTTGGGATAGACCACTTCCAGCAGGCGTTGCGAGAAGCGGGGAAATTCGGCGTCCATCTTCATCTGGACGCGCGCGGTCAGGAAGCTGAAGCCTTCCAGCAGCCGCTCGACATAGGGGTCCGCCACCTCGACGCCGTTCATGCCCAGGCGGCCGGCGACCTTGGGATACTGCTTGGCGAACTCCGCGCCCATCTCGCGCATATAGGAGAGTTCGCGGTTGTAGTAGTCCAGCAGGCGGGCGTCCATCAGTAGCCCCCCAGGTCGCGCAGATCCATGTGGCCGCTTTCCAGGTCGATATCGGTGCGGAACAGGAATTCCATGGGATAGGGCACGCACCAGAGCATGCCCTTGATTTCCAGACTGAGCACATTGTGGTGCTCCAGCGTGGCGGTATTCGTGACGCAGCGCACCTCCACCGACGCGGGCAGGATGCGCGGCTCGAAAACGGTAATGGCGTGGCGCAGGGAGTCCTCCACATCGATCCAGTCGATGTCGGACATACGCTTGCCAGCCAGGGCGCGAACGCCGAAATTCAATGTGGACGCCGGTACCTGGCCGAAGGCGTCCAGGTCTTCCGTCGTTTCCAGGTTGACGGTATTCAGCAGCCAGCGCAGGTCGCGCAGCACCGCCGTGCGCAGTTCCGCATGCGTGATCATGCCGGCGTCGTGCGTTTCGGCACGCTGGTTCGGCGTATCGTCCATCAGACGGTCGAGCAAGGCCGGCTGAAGCCGGTCACGCAGGGAGGGCGCGGGTTTCTGCATTGCAGGGCAGGCGAAGAGTCAGTGTGGAGTGGCGGGACACCGCGAGGGAACGGTGCCCGCCGGCGGAACAAGGCGCTATCAGGCTTCCTTGTTCTGCTTGATGTCCCACGAGACCTGGCTTTCCGCGCCCTTGCCACCCTTGTCGGTCTGTTCCCAGTATTGCTGGGTGACCTTGGCGGCCTGGAAGGCGTAGTTGACCAGCACGTACTCGGGGTCGGCCGACGTGGCGGTGTTATCGCCCGACAGCTGTACCGAGGTGACCATCACGTCGTCCAGCGTGATCTTCGAGTATTCGATCTGCGTGCCACCGGCCTTGCAGATGGACAGCTCGATCTTGCTCAGGTGCTTGCCCGCGGCGCAATGCTTCATGACGGCAGGCGCGGCCTTGTCGATACGGGCCACGATATGCAGGTCATTGAAGCTGGCCTTGCCCGAGCCGCCGCCACCGCCGGTGGACATGGAGCCAGGCTGCGTCGCGCCCCAGGAGAAGCTCAGGATGTCGGTCCAATCCTTGTGATTGGCATCCTTCGATTCGCCATTAGCCCCTTCAATCTTCATGAACATGTCAACAGCCACTTCATTCTCCTAGATGTGTGATCGATATGGCATGTGTGCCAAAAGTGATGTGTCTCAGCCTTCGTTTTGCTTGAGCGACGGCAGCTTCGACACCAGACGCAGCGACACCGTCAGCCCTTCCAGCTGATAGTGAGGCCGCAGGAAAAACTTCGCTGCGTAATATCCCGGGTTGTCCTCGATCTCCTCCACCTGGACTTCGGCGGCAGCCAGCGGCTTGCGCGCCTTCGTCTCTTGCGACGAGTTCACCGGGTCCCCGTCCACATAGTTCATGATCCAGTCGTTGAGCCAGCGCTCCATGTCATCGCGTTCGCGGAACGAACCGATCTTGTCGCGCACGATGCACTTCAGGTAATGCGCGAAGCGGCAGCAAGCGAACAGATACGGCAGGCGCGCCGACAGCCTGGCGTTGGCCGTGGCGTCGTTGTCGTAGTACTCCTGCGGCTTCTGCAAGGACTGCGCGCCGATGAAGGCCGCGAAATCGGAGTTTTTGCGATGCACCAGCGGCATGAAACCGTTCTTGGCCAGCTCGGCCTCGCGGCGGTCGCTGATGGCGATCTCCGTGGGGCACTTCATGTCCACGCCGCCGTCATCCGTCGGAAAGGTGTGGCAAGGCAGGTTTTCCACCGCGCCGCCCGACTCCACGCCGCGGATCGACGTGCTCCAGCCATACAGCTTGAACGACCGGTTGATGTTCGCCGCCATGGCATAGGCCGAGTTGGCCCAGGTGTAGCGGTCGTGGTTGGCGCCGTCCGTGTCTTCCTCGAAATCGAACTCGTCGACCGGATTGGTGCGCGCACCGTAAGGCAGGCGCGCCAGGAAGCGCGGCATGGCCAGGCCGACATAACGCGAGTCCTCGGATTCGCGCAGGCTGCGCCAGGCCGCGTATTCCGTGTTGGTGAAGATCTTGGTCAGGTCGCGCGGATTGGCGAGTTCCTGCCAGGACTCCATCTGCATCACGCTGGGCGCGGCGCCCGCGATGAAGGGGCAATGGGCGGCAGCGGAAACCTTGGAGATTTCGCCCAGCAGCTCGACATCGGGCGGGCTGTGGTCGAAGTGATAGTCGCCGACCAGGCAGCCCAGCGGCTCGCCGCCGAACTGGCCGTACTCTTCCTCATAGACCCGCTTGAAGATGGGGCTCTGGTCCCAACCCACGCCTTTGTGGCGCTTCAAGGTGCGGCCCAGCTCCTTCTTGGACAGGTTCATCACGCGGATCTTCAGCAGCTCATCCGTCTCGGTGTTGTTCACCAGGTAATGCAGGCCGCGCCATGCGCCTTCCAGCTGCTGGAACTCGGCGTTATGCATGACCAGGTTGATCTGCTCGGACAGCTTGCGGTCGATCTCGGCGATGATGGCCTGGATGGTGCGGTAGGCATCCGACGACAGCCCGACCGAGCTGTTCTCCAGCGCCTGGTGCGCCAGCGTGCGCACGGCGTGCTCCACGGCATCCTGCGCCTGCTCGGTCTTGGGCTTGAATTCCTTCTTCAACAGCGCGGACAGGTCGTCCGCCTGCATTTCCTCTACGCGCGCTTCGGTCTGTTTGACGGCAACGGCCATGGGATGCTCCTTTTAGTCTTCCGCTTGATCGTCGCGCGGGGCGGCGTCCTTGCTGTCGGGGTTCGGGGCGGCGGCGAGCGCGTTCAACAGCGCGGGGTTCTTCAGGACCTGGCCGATCAGCTCTTCGGCGCCGGACTTGCCGTCCATATAGGTCAGCAGGTTGGCCAGCTGCGTGCGGGCCTCCAGCAGCTTGTTCATGGCCTCGACCTTGGACGCCACCGTGGCAGGCGAGAAGTCGTCGATGCTCTCGAACGTGATGTCGACGTTCAGGTCGCCGCTGCCGGTCAGGGTATTCGGCACCTGGAAGGCGACGCGCGGCTGCAAGGACTTCATGCGCTCATCGAAATTGTCGACGTCGACGTCGAGGAACTTGCGCTCGGACACGTCGGGCTGCAGGGCGGCGGACTTGCCGGCCAGGTCGGCCATGACGCCCATCACGAACGGCAACTGCACCTTGCGCTCGGCGCCGTAGACCTCGACGTCGTATTCGATCTGCACGCGCGGAGCGCGATTGCGCGCGATGAACTTTTGTCCGCTGCCCTTGGGGATGGTAGCCATGCTGATTGCTCCTGGTTCGGTATGTTTGCGACGCTATGGTTGTGGCGATATTTTTCGACGGGATGACTTCAGTTCAATGCGCGCCCGTCGGCATCCTTCGGCAGCCACGCTTCGAACTGCTCCAATCCTTGCGGCGCGAGGTTGCGCATGATGTCGTGGAAACGCATGGAGATAAGCTGCTGGGTCCGCTGGATCAGATAAGGCGCGGGGTGGCTGGGTTCATGGGTCTCGAAATAGGCGCAGACTTTGGCCAGCATCAGCATCGCGTCATCGCGCGAGCGGATCTGCGCGTCCTGCCAGCGCATGACCGCGGCGGGGGCTGGGGTGCTCGATGTGGCCGCGCCTGCAGCGGCCGCGGCGGCTACTGCGGCACCCGATGCGTTGACCGTGCCGGTGGAAGCCTGGGCGGCGCCTTCTGCTGCCACGCTGGTTTGTGAGGCGTCCGTCACGTCGGGAGAGCCGCTGTCCTGCACCTGCTGCGCCACGCATTGCAAGGTGCGCAGGACGCCGCGGTAATCGGGCGCCCATTCAGCGCCCAGCCTGGTACTCACCAGCGCTTGTATCCGCGCCAGGGCGACGGCAGCCGTATTGACCGCGGCCACTTCGGTACTACCCTGAGCGGCAGCGATGCGCAGGTTCTGGATCAGGCGCTCCCGGCCACCCGGATAGGCGTCTGTATCGGTGCGCGTGCCATCCAGCACGGCTTCGGCATCGCGCAGGCTGAGTTGTCCATGCACGCCGGTCAACAGCGACGCCGAGCGGGCGCTGCGCGCGCAGCCCTGCACATCGCCCAGCGAGGTAAGGGCGTAGACGCGCGGCATCGGGTCCGCGTCATCCGCGTCCTCATCTTCGCCCTGCAGGCGGGGATGCACCGAGTCCCAATAGCGCTCCAGCGCATCGGCCGCCAGGGTAAGGCCTTCGGCATAGCCCGGCAGACCGCGGATCTCGGTCCACGCGCGGGTGAGGTAACTGATGATGCGAAGGTCACGCGTGCGCTCCAACAGCGCATGCGCACGCTTCTCGACCTCGCGCCATTCGGGTGGGTCGGCGGGAATGATGGTCGAGCCGAATTGCTGTTCCGCCTTACCGACGGCTGCCTGCTGCAACAGCAGGAAGTCGGCGTCGTATTCCAGGTCCTCGCCACAAGGCAAGCGAGGATCCAGCGCGGTAAGAATGTCTGCAAATTCCATTTTGCGCACCCGGATGCGAGGGATGGCTACCGCCACCCTCGCCTCCGCCTTTCGTCCACATACGTGAGGAAAGCGGGATGCTAAGCACAGCAAATTGCAATTACATTCGTTGTTAACAAGTCCTTTTAATTTTTACCTTTGACTCATAGGTTTTGAAACGACTGTGCGGGAAGTTGATGAGCGCGCATGACAAATCCTGCGCCAGCCGTTTCGAGTGCATGGGTTTGTGAGATTCACGAGAATTTAATATTCGTGTGCAGGGGCCCGTGCGGAGGCTGTCATTCTCGTGATGCGTTCGGCCCGCCATACATGCGCTTGCCCGGCACGGGAAGACGAGCCGTCAGGATCGTCCCGCTTTCCGATTCCGTGATGTACAAGGTTTGCAGATCCGGCCCACCGTAGGCCACGTTGGTCGTGTGCCGCCCCACCGTCGAGCGTATGCGAAAGGTCGGCTCGCCGGCGGTGTCCATGACCCACACCGATCCCAAGCCCACGTGCGCGATGACCAGCCCGCCGCGCTCGTCCAGCGCCAGCCCATCGGGGCCGCCGCCGCCGGACAGCTGTATGAAGGTGCCCACCTTGCCCACCGTGCCATTACGCAGCAAGGGCACCTTCCATACCGCGTTAGCCCGGGTGACGGCGACGTACAGCGCGGTCTCGTCGCGATCCATCACCAGCCCGTTGGGACTGGGCAGGTTATCCAGCAGGCAGGCGACCTGCCCGTCCGGCCTTACGCGGAACAGACGACCCGTGGGATCGTGCCAACCCGTCAGGCCCTGGTCGGTGAAGTACATGTCGCCGTTGGCGGCGAAGAACAGATCGTTGACACCCTTGAAGCGTTCAAGATTGAAACGCACGACGTAAGGCTTGACCTGGCCCATGCGGGCGTCGAATTCCATGATGCCGTTCTTGTAGTCGGCGATGAAGATGCGGCCGTCCTGATGAAACTTCAGGCCGTTGGGCCAGCCGTCGTATTGCGCCAGCACCTCGAATTCGCCCTGCGCCGACACCCGAAGGATTCGGCCATTCAACACATCCACGCAGTACAGCAAACCCTCGGGGCCGAATGATGGCCCCTCCAGCAGCGACTTCGTCGGACTACCCAGTGGCTGTCCGGCGACCCACTCGTTGTCGCTGCGGGCAGCGTGTAGATTTTCTGGCAAGCGCGCGAAGACGGTGGTCTCCAATTCGGCGGGCGGCGCGAAGAACATGTGCAAGTCTCCTTTCTTGTTGTCGGCGGACATGATGCGGCCGCAGTCATTCTAAGGAGCCGCACACCTCGTTGCCATGCACAAAAAATCCATGCAAAGCGGGCCAGGGAAAGCCCTAGTAATAAAAAACCCCGCAACCCGATATCTTTGAGAAACCGGTTTCTTAGATCCCGATCGTGTAGCCAAACACAATAACGCTAGCAATCACACGAGCGGCACCGACCAGTGCCGCAGGTCTCGGGACATTACTCGCCGATAGTGCTGCACCCCCGTCTTCATGCAGGACCGATACCCACGCGGTAGCGGCGCAGGGCCGTGCCTGGAAGTTTCTCCAAGAAGCAGATCACGCAGTCCCCACTAGAGGATCGTTCCGATGAACACGTCTGTCGCACAGAGATGGCGTATAGGAGAGCGCGAGCGTTTCATGCTGCTGCTCGTCGCGCCGGCGGTGCTGGTGCTTCTGCTGTTCCAGATCGTACCTATCGCCATCGGCGCCAACGCCAGTTTTCGCGACTGGATGCTGCACAACCCCAAGAAGACCTGGGTGGGGTTGTCGCACTACATCAGCGTGCTCACCGATCCGGCATTCATCAAGATCGTTCTGCCGAATACCTTCATGTTCATGTTCTGCAGCGTGGCGATTTCGCTGGCGCTGGGCCTGGGCCTGGCCGTGGCCCTGAATCGGCCGTTCCGCGGGCAAAGCCTGGTGCAGACCATGCTGCTGTTGCCCTTGATGATCGCGCCGGTGATCGCGGCCATCATGGTTCGGTGGATGTTCAACGATCAGTTCGGCATCGTGAATGTCGTTTTCGAAGCCCTGGGCCTGGAGCCGCGGGCATGGCTCGCGGAGCGCTGGACCGCTTTCGGCATCATCCTTTTGACTGATGTCTGGCTATGGACGCCGTGGTTCACCCTGCTGCTGCTGGCCGGCCTGCAGAGTCTGCCCAAGGAACCCTTCGAAGCGGCTGCCATAGACGGCACCACGCGCTGGCGCGTATTCCGCTACCTGACCGTACCGATGCTGCACCCGGTGATCCTGGTGTGCGTGGTGATCCGGGCCATCGACGCCTTCCGGGTATTCGACATCGTCTGGACCCTGACGGGGGGCGGTCCGGCGCGCCAGACCGAGATGTTCAGCCAGTACGCCTACCAGAGCGCCTTCGTCTATCTGAACTTCGGCCGTGGCTCGGCCGCCGCCATCATTGGCGGCGCCATCATCCTGATCGTGGGCATGATTCTGTACAAATTTCTCGACCGGGTGTCGAAGGTGTCAGCATGAGCGCGATCTGGCAATCTCTCTCCAATCTTGGTCCCGGCGCACGTCGCGTGGCATTCGGCCTGGGCATCGCGGTGGTCTGCTTTCTGTTCGCCTTCCCCGTGCTTTGGCTGGTGCTGACGTCCCTGCGCCCGCAGTCCGGCGTGTTCTATGTACACCAGGGGACAGAGTTCACCTTGGACAGCTATGTCCAGGTGCTGGCCGATCCCCGTGTGGTCTCCGCGTTCATCAACACCGCCGTGATCGCCACCCTGGCCACCGTGTTCTCCATCCTGATCACGGTGACCAGCGGCTATATGCTGTCGCGCTTCACCGGGCCGATTTCGCGCAGTTGGTTCGGCACCATCTATGTGTTCCGCTGCATTCCCTATATCTCCTGGGTCTTGCCGCTGTATTTCGTGGCGCAGAGCATCAACGCCTACGACACGTATGCGGGGCTACTGCTGCCCCATATCGCCGTCCACATCTGCTTCTTTTCCTGGTTGATGAAGGGCTTTTTCGACGGCATCGATCCCTCCATGGAATACGCCGCGCTGATCGACGGCTGCTCACGCTGGGGCGCCTTCTATCGAGTGGCCTTGCCGTCGGCGATTCCAGCCATTTCGGCCCTGGCCGTGCTGTGCTGGCTGTTCACGTGGAACGAGTTCCTGTTCGCGCTGATCCTGACCGGCCAGAACACACCAGTATTGACCGTCGTCATCGCGCAGTTCGTGCACGAGATGGGCACCGAATGGCATTTGATGAGCGCCACCGCGGTATTGGGATTGGTCCCGGCTTTCTTCCTGACGCTGTTCGGGCAGAAGTATGTGATCCGCGGCTTGAAGATCTAGGACTCGCGGGTTCGCCACAGGTGGCGGACCGTAGATCCGCAGTAGAAGGATGAGTAGCAGAAAAATAATGAATCATTCCACAAAGACAGGAAGAGACAATGAACACATTCGCGAGAGGCGCGGCGTTGGCCGCGATGGCACTGGCGCTGGTGACGGGTAAGGCGCATGCCCAGGAAAAGGAAATCCGCATCGGGTTTCAACCCAATCCCATCCAGAACGCAGCGGTGGAGCTGCTGGAGAAATGGGGCAAGGCCAATGGCGTGAAGATCGTCAAGGTGCCCAACTCCTATGGGGTGTATCTGGAAAAGATGACTTCCGCGCTGACGTCCGGCGCGGATCAATTCGACGTGATCTGGCACAACGACGACTGGGGGCAGCTATGGGCCCATATGCTGGAGCCGGTGAATGACGTCAAGGGCATAGAGAATGTGGATCCCTTCGCGTCGGCCGGCATCATCTTCGACAACGCCGATGGCAAGACCACGTTCGTGCCGATGGCGCATACCTTTGGCGTGTTCTTCTATCGCACCGACCTGGTCAAGCCGGAAGAGGTTCCCAAGACCTGGGATGAACTGGTCGCGGTAAGCAAGCGCCTGCAGGCGGAGAATAAGGTGAAGTATGGCTTCGTCGGCAGCATGTCGATGAACAATTCGTGGAACACCTGGTTTTGGTCCATGTGGGCGAATAACTGCGATGTACTGGCGCCCACCTACGAGCGCGCCAACGCCGTGTTGAAGCAGAACGGCTGGAAGTCCATGATGACGGACCAGTGCATGCGCGAAGTGACGGAGTTCTGGTGGGACGCCATCAATACGCACAAGATCAGTCCCAAGGGCATGCCGGCTTACGACCGCAATGAGGCGAATGCCATCTTCACATCCGGTAATTCGGCGTTCACCGTGTCCGATTCGTCGAACTGGGGCAGCTTCGATGACCCGGCGAAATCAAAGATCGCCGGCAAGGTGGGGATTGGATACTTGCCCAAAGGACCCAGCCGCAAGGATTACATTGCCTGGAACGATGCCTGGGGTTGGGCCATACCGAAGTCCGCGTCGCCGGAGCGTAAAGCCCTGGCCAAGCAGATGCTGTCGGGCATGTTGCTGGACGAGCAAGGCCAGATCGAATTGTTCGCCAAGACCGGCGCCCCGCCCCCCAACAAGAATCTTTGGGACAAGATCGCCGCGGTAAATCCCAAGATGGTGGAGCTGAAGAAGCACAGCCTGGACGTGGCCACCCAGATCCACGGGGGCTATTACTTCGAAGCCTGGCCGGCCGTACACAAAGCGTTCTCCGACGCGGCCATCAAGGCGGTCGTCGGCACGCGGGAAGATATTCCCAAGGCACTGGCGGAGGGCGCGCCGTTGGTGACGCAAGCAGCGACGGCGGGCCAGGTGGCGGCGAAGTAGATCGGAGACATGCAGATGGCTGAAATCGTACTTTCTCAATTGAACAAGCATTACGGTACGGCCCATCACGCCGTCAAGGACGTCAACCTGACCATCGCGGACCAGGAATTCGTGGTTCTGGTGGGCCCTTCAGGATGTGGCAAGTCCACGACCCTGCGCATGATCGCCGGACTGGAAGACATCAGCACCGGCGAAATCCGCATCGGCGCGCAGGTGGTGAACCGCCTGCCGCCCAAGGATCGCGATGTGGCGATGGTCTTCCAGAACTACGCGCTTTATCAGCACATGACGGTCTACGACAACCTGGCGTTCGGGCTGCGCAACAAGAAGATCGATGAAGCGAAGATCAAATCCGAGATCGATCGGGCGGCGGAGATACTGGGGCTGAACGAGTTGATGCGGCGCAAGCCCAAGCAGTTGTCGGGCGGCCAGCAGCAACGCGTCGCCCTGGGCCGCTGCATCGTTCGTCGGCCCAAGGTATTTCTTTTCGATGAGCCGCTGTCCAACCTGGATGCCAAGCTGCGCACGCTGATGCGACTAGAGATCAAGCGCTTGCGCACGCGCATTCCGACGACCTCGGTTTTCGTGACGCACGACCAGGTAGAGGCCATGACCCTGGGCGATCGCGTGGTGGTCATGAAGGACGGCAATATCCAGCAGGTGGGTACGCCGCTGGAGGTCTACAGCCAGCCGGCCAACAAGTTCGTGGCCGGCTTTATCGGCGCGCCGTCGATGAATTTCATCAGCGTGACGCTGCGCACGGGTGACGGTGGCCCGCTATTTGCGTCGGCCCCCGGACTCGATGTCGCCATTCCCGCGGCGCAGGCGGCAGCCTTGGCCAATTGGCAGGGCAAGGAACTGATACTGGGCCTGCGGCCGGAGCATCTGTCAGTGGCGCGCGCTGACAGCGGGCCTGCCGGTGGCGGCAGTTCTGATTTACAGGTGATCGGGCAGGCCACGGTCGATGTCGTGGAACAGTTGGGCGTGGAAATCGTGCTGGAAACCCGGCTCGGCGACTTGCCTTTGACCTTGTCGCGGGTGGAGGCCAAGTCGCCCATTAAGTCGGGCGACAGCATATCTGTGGCAACGTCCGGGGAACACCTGCATTTCTTCGACAGCGAAACCGAGCTTGCCATCAGATAGCGGAGCTGAATCATGCGGAAGAAAGAAACTGAAGAAGGCGCCATGCAGCGCATTCTGATCACCGGTGCGGCCGGCACGATCGGGCGCGTGCTGCGGGAACATCTGCGCGGCCAATATGAATTGCTGCGCCTCGCCGATATTGCGCCGCAAGAACCGGCCGGTCCCGGCGAGGAAGTGTGCCAGCTGGACATCCGCGATCCGGAGTCCGTCCAGCGCTGCATGGAGGGCATCGATTGCGTCCTGCATTTCGCGGGGGTTCCCGAGGAAGCGCCCTGGTCCCAGGTAATGGCCTTGAACATCGACGGCGTCTACAACGTCTTCGAAGCGGCGCGGGCGCAAGGCGTCAAACGTGTCGTCTTCGCCAGTTCCAATCACGCGGTGGGTTTTCATCGCCGGGAACGGTTCATCGACAACACCGTGCAGCCCAGGCCTGATACGCGGTACGGCGTGTCCAAGGTATTCGGCGAGGCCATGGGGCGGCTGTATGCGGACAAGCATGGCATATCGGTGGCGTGTCTGCGGATAGGCACCTTTCGTACGCCGGACCGGCCCAGCGAACCGCGCCAGTTGCTGAGCTGGCTCAGTCACGGCGACATGGTGCGCCTGGCGCGGCGGTGCATCGATTATCCCGACTACCATTTTCTGGTCGCGTATGGCGTCTCGAAAAATCTGCGCAGCCGCTGGGACAACACGAACATCAAATTCCTGGGGTATGAGCCGCAGGATGACTCCGAGGCATTCGCCGCGGAAATCTTTGCCAAGTCCGGGCCCGAGGATCCCATTGCCGCGCAGTTCCATGGCGGTTTCTTTTGCCCTATGGAATTCTCCGGCGACACTGACGACATCGATTGACGGCTGTTCGTCTCCCCAAAAAACAATTACTTGAGCGAAGGAACCACCATGGCCCGCGGCGAGGCGGTAACGATCAAGCGCCGCGCGTCACGACCGAAATCCAATGCGGTGACGGCGCGCGATGTGGCGCGCGCGGCCGGTGTATCGGTGGCCACGGTTTCGCGGGTGCTCAATGGCAATAGCAAGGTGGCGGATGCCTTGCGGGAAGAAGTCTCGGCGGCCGCGCAGCGTTTGGGATTTACGCCCAATGCCGGGGCGCGGGCCTTGGCAACGCAGCGATCTAACAGCATAGGCGCGGTGATCCCCACGATCGAGAACGTCAATTTCTCCGCCGGCCTGGCGGCGCTGCAACGGCGCGTGAACCAGGCGGGCTATACGCTTTTATTGGCCAGCTCCAATTACGATCATGAAGAAGAATTGCGCCAGGTGCGGGCGCTGTCGGCTTACGGACTTGCTGGGTTGATGCTCGTCGGTGCACAACGTTTGCCGCAAGTGTATGAGTTGCTGGAGGCCAAGCGTATCCCTTACGTCAACGGCTGGGTGCTCGACGACGCGCATCCTTGTGTGGGATTCGACAATATTGCCGTCGGCAGCACCTTGGCGGATTATCTGCTGGATCTGGGCCATAAGGACTTCGGCATCATCGCGCAGCCGTCCGGGATCAGCGATCGGTCCGCGGGGCGTATCGCGGGAGTACGTCTGGCCTTGGCCAGCCGGGGGTTGGCCTTGCCGCAGGAGCGCCTGATCGATCGCACGCTTAACCTGAGCGACGGGCAATTGGCGTTGCGCACCTTGATGAGTTCACGCAATCCGCCCACGGCGATTATCTGCGGCAGCGACACCATTGCGTTCGGCGCGCTGGTCGAAGCCAGGAAGATGGGTATCCGGGTGCCGGAGGCGCTGTCGATCACGGGCATCAACGACAACGAATTCGCCGCGCACCTGACGCCGCCGCTGACGACGATACGTTTGCCTTCCGCCGAGATTGGCGAACGAAGCGCGGATTATTTGTTAAGCAGGATCAACGGGCAGGAGATCGCGAGCAGCACGCCGGTGGAGTTCAGCCTGGTCGTGCGGGAAAGCACCGCGCCGCCGCCGGGTCGGCCTACTCGACTTCCTTATCCACGTGCTGCACGACCAGGTCGATGACGCGCGGCGTGTTCTTCGAAGCGAGCGCTTCGATGATGGCGCAGTGTTCCTGATGCAGGGTCTGGCGGCTTTCCGGGACGAATCCATAGACCCGCCAGGCCTGTATCCATAGCTGGTGGATCTGCCTTTGCATGGCGGCGAGGATAGGGTTGCCCGCCAGCTCGGCGACTTTGGCCTCGAAACTGAGATCCAGGCCGGCGTTTTCCTCGAATTCGCCGCTGGAGGTCTTGTCCAACGCGTTTTCGTCGATCAGCTCTTTGAGCGTGCGGATGCCGCCTTTGTTGGCCTGCACCGCATAGGCTTCGAACACCGCCCGCTCGACCGCCGTGCGTGCGGCGATCAGTTGCTGCATGAAGGCCTTGTCCACGCCCTGCGCCAACAGCGCATTCAGATTGTCCCCGCTGCTGGTGACCGCCTGCTTTTCGATCAGGTAAGTACCACTGCCGACCCGGGTCTCGATTCGTCCGGCCGCCTCCAACACCTTGAGCGCTTGCCGGATCGACGAACGGCTGACCGAGAAGCTCTCCGACAGCTCCCGTTCCGAAGGCAGCTTGTCGCCGACCTGGAACTGCCCACTGTTCAATAGACCGTCGAGCTGCTGACAGACCTCCTGGAAGATGTCTGTGCGCTTGATGGGGAGCATGGAGAAACGGGTCTTGCTCATGGGCCTGATGCCGGACAACTGAAAAATAAGACGTTGGACTTTACCATTCTTCGCCAGAATGGTCCGTCCACTTTCCTGTACAGCACTTCAAATCATCGCGCAATAGGGGCAAATTCGGATCAATTGGTAGGCTGTCTGACCACTTTAGTCGGATAGCATACCAATCATTCGAAGCGCGCCAGCCTGCGCATGATCCAGGAGACACAGCATGTACAGAAGTAATTTCGAACCCGGTTCCACTCGTTGGGCGGTGCGGCGCAGCCAGTGGCGCAGCATGGGCATCCGTGAAGAGGACATGGAAAAGCCCAAGATCGCGATCATCAATACCTCCAACAAACTGTCCAGCTGCTACGTTCACCTGGACGACGTCACCGCCGTGGTCCAGCAGGCGATCCAGGATGCCGGCGGTTTGGCTTTCGAAGTGCGCACGGTCGCGCCCAGCGACTTCGTCACCAGCGCGGGCAAGAAGGCGCGCTACCTGATGCCGACGCGCGACCTGATGGTCAACGAGGTCGAGTGCATGGTCGAAGGCGGGGTGCTGGACGGCATGATCTGCCTGTCCTCCTGTGACAAGACCACCCCTGCCCACCTGATGGCGGCCGCGCGCCTGGACGTCCCTGCCCTGCTGCTGACCTGCGGATACCAGATAGGCGGCAAGTGCTCGAACGAGAAATTCGAGGGCCAGTTCTTCGATATCGACGATGTCTATGAGCAGATCGGCGCGCTGGCGACCCGCGCGATCACCCTCAAGGATCTTACCGACATGACGGATGTGGCCATCCAGTCGCCCGGTGTCTGCGCCGGCCTGGGGACCGCCAACTCCATGCACATCGTGGCCGAGGCCATGGGGATGAGCCTGCCGGGCAACTCGCCCATCTGGGCCAACGGGCGCCGCCTCAAGGAGTATGCGCAGGCCGCCGGTCGCCAGATCGTCGAGCTGGTTCGCCACGGCGTGTCGGCGCGTCAGATCATTACCGAAGAGGCCATCCGCAACGCGGTCATGATGGTGTTGGCGGTCGGCGGGTCGGTCAATACCGTGCGCCACATCGCCGCCATCGCCACCGAAGCGGAGTTGCCGCTGGACGTGGTCAAGCTGTACGAAGACTATGGCAAGTCGATCAAGCTGTTGACCGCCGTGCGTCCCAACGGGCCGTTCCGCACGGAGGATCTTGAAGCCGCCGGCGGCACACCCGCCGTCATGAGCCAGCTGCGCGAACATTTGCACCTGGCTGCCCTGACTGTCACCCGCCAGACCGTCGGCGAGAACATTCGCGACGCGCGCGTCAAGGACGACAAGATCATCCGCTCGCTCAGCGAGCCCGTCAGCCAACGCCCGGGCGTCGGCATCCTGCGCGGGAACATGGCGCCCAACGGCGCCATCGTAAAGCTGTCGGCCGTGCCGGGCGAGCGCGCTGAATTTTCCGGACCCGCCAATATCTACGAGGGCGAGGACGAGGCGATCGCAGCGCTGGGCGAAGGCAAGATCGCCAAGGGTGACGTCATCGTGTTGCGCAATATGGGCCCCAGCGGCGGCCCGGGCACTGTCTTCGCCTGCAGCTTCGTGGCGGCTTTGAACGGCGCCGGCATCGCCGAGTTCGTGGCGGTGGTCACCGACGGAGAGTTGTCCGGCTTGAACCGCGGCATCATCGTAGGGCAGTTGATGCCGGAGTCGGCCGCCGGTGGCCCGTTGGCCGTGGTCCGTCAAGGCGAGACTATCCACATCGACTTCAACAATCGGCGGATCGACATGGACGTCCCACAAGATGAGATCGCGCGGCGCTTGAGCGAGTGGCGGCCGCGCGAACTCGAACTGGGGGGCGGCAACAGCACCTATCTACTGCAATATGCCCAGCTGGTGCAGCCCATCGAGCAAGGCGCGGTGCTGGGCAAACGCAAAGTGCATGCGCACAATCCCTGACGCATCGAACAGATCAAAAACAACAACACACGGAGACAGCCATCATGTCCACACAGGCAGAGGCAAGGAAGTCCAGGAAAGCGGGTCTTGCGGCGTTCATCGGAACCGTACTGGAATGGTACGACTTCATCATCTATGGCACCGCGGCGGCCATCGTCTTGAACAAGGTGTTCTTTCCCACCAGCGATCCGCTGGTGGGTACCCTGGCCGCCTTCGCGACCTATGCGGTGGGCTTCCTTGCCCGTCCATTGGGCGGGCTGTTCCTGGGCTACCTGGGGGACAAGGTCGGCCGGAAGACCGTGCTGGTGCTGACGCTGTTCCTGATGGGCGGCGCGACGACGGCCATCGGCCTGTTGCCGACCTATGAGAGCATCGGCTTGTGGGCGCCCGGACTGCTGGTGGTCTTGCGCCTGGTCCAGGGCTTCGGCGCCGGCGGGGAATATGCCGGCGCGGTCGTGTTGTCGGTGGAGCATGCGCAGAAAGGCAAGCGCGGCGCGGCCGGCGCATGGGCGCCGCTGGGATTCGCGGCGGCGACCCTCCTGGCCAACGCCGTGTTCTTCTTTTTCCTCAATGTATTGAGCGAAGCGGACTTCCTGGCCTGGGGCTGGCGCGTTCCCTTCCTGCTGGGCGCTGCCTGCGTATTGGTGGGCTATCTGATTCGGCGCAACATCGAAGAGCCACCCGCGTTCGAAAAGACGCAGCAAACCCGGCAGCCGAAGAAGATCGGCCTGCTGTCGGCGATCAAGCATCACCCGCGCAGCTTCTTCATCGTCATCGGTTCGCGCATGGGCGAGAACGGCTTCGCTTATCTCTATCCCGTGTTCTGCGTGTCGTATCTGGTGACGACGCTGAAGATGGAGAAGTCGATGGCGCTGTGGGCGGTCATCATTGCTTCGGCCATCCAGTTGGTGACCATCCCGTTCTACGGGGCCTTGTCGGATCGCATCGGCCGCAAGAAGGTTTATCTGGCCGGCATCATCTTTTCGGTGCTGTGGCTTGCGCCCTTCTTCATGCTGCTGGACGTGAAGGCGTTCTGGGCGGTGGCGTTGGGTTTCGCCGTGGGCCTGGGCTTTGCCTACCCCGCCATGCTGTCGCCGCAGGCGGCGTGGTACGCCGAGCTCTTCGACACGGAGTTCCGCCTGGCGGGTTTCGCGTTCTCGCGTGAGCTGGGGTCCTTGTTGGCGGGAGGCCTGGCGCCCTTTATCGCCACGGCGCTCTACACCTATTATCAGCACTGGTGGCCTATCGTGATCTACATGGGGGCCATGGGCATACTGACCCTGATCGCGCTGGCACTGGGACCTGAAACCGTACATAAGGAAATCGATTAGCCCGGCGCGACCGGCCGCCGCCTACACGGCGGCCCTGGCTATTTGAAGGAGACGACATGGACCGCAAGAACAACTATTTCCCGGCCTGGCAATTGGAGAGCCGCTACGACACCGCGCCCGATCTGCCAGTGCTGGCCGAGGTCGACGTGCTGGTCGTCGGCGGTGGCGCTGCCGGCGTGGCCGCCGCCACCACCGCGGCGGAGCAGGGCAAGCGGACGCTGGTGATCGAGCGCTACGGTTTTTTTGGCGGGGCGGCGGTGGCGGGCATGTCCGGGACGATCTGCGGCATGTATCTGGCGAGTGACCGGCAAGCGGAGCCTCAGCAGGTCGTGCAGGGATTTACCGAACGCTTCCGTGCCGCGTTGGCGCATCGGGGTGGCGTGACGGGGCCGCAGCGCTACGGCAGGACCTGGACCGTCACCCATGACCCATTGATGTGGAGCGAGACCGCTGATCAGCTGGTCGAAGACGCTGGCGCGCGGACGCTATTCCACACCAGCGTCATCGGTGTGATCGTGAAGGGCGACGCATGCGCCGGCGTGGTCATCGAATCGGCCGCGGGCCGATCCGTGGTGCTGGCCCAGCGCATCATCGACGCCTCCGGCGACGCCGCGGTGATTGCGCGTGCCGGTTATCGCTATGTGTTTGGCGATCAGGGCAAGATCCAGAACCCCACCATGTTCTTTCGGCTGGGGCATATCGACATTGCGCGGTTTCTAGCATATTGGGGTGACGACACCATCAATCCGCCCAAGGTCAGCGACGCGATTGCGCAGGCGGATGCCGACAAGCGCTACGATCTGCCGCGGAAAAAAATCTGGATCTTTCCGACGACGCGGCCGGGCGAGTTGCTGGTCAATGCCACCCGCCTGACCGCGCGCGATGGCCACATGTTGAATGTGATCGACCCGGAAGACTTTACCGAAGCCGAGATCGCCGGACGCCGCCAGGTGCGCGAGTATGCCGCGTTCCTGGCCGACAATATTCCCGGCTGTGAAGACAGTTATGTGATGAACACGGGCACTCAGGTTGGCGTGCGGCAGACGCGCAGCATCGTGGGCGTGGCCACCTTGACCAATGAGGACGTACTGGCCTGCCGCAAGCGTGACGACGGCATCTGCCGTGTGCCTTGGCCTATTGAATTACATGCGGGTGAGAAGCCCAAGCTGCATTGGCTGCTGGACGATTACTACGAGGTTCCGTATCTGGCCCTGGTTCCTGAGCACGGGGAGAACCTCATCGTCGCTGGTCGCTGCCTGAGCGCGGAACACGAGGCCCTGGCGTCGGCCCGCGTCACCGCCCAGTGCTTCGAATACGGCCGCGCCGCCGCCGTTGCGACCATCTTGTCGCTGGATAGTGGGCGACGATTGCGGGATATTCCAGGGGAGGAAGTGCGGGCGGAGATGGTGAAGCTGGGGAGTGCGTTGTAATTTTTGAATTAGAATTCGCTTCAACACGGCCCCTCTCGGTGACCTCGATTCGTTGAGGAAACTGCTGAGGGGTTCTTTGTTGGATGCGCCCGGCCGTGCCGCCACCGAAGTCGACGTTTCAACGCTACGAGGGCACCAGCACAAAGTCGAAGGGGGACCGCCACGCGGTGGCGCCGTCGTTTACCCTTTCGAAGGGCGCGACCAGGGTGTCTTTTACGCCGAAGACCGCGTCGGAGGTGATGTAGGGATCGTCACCGACGAAGGTGTGCGTCACCACGGTCTGGAAGCCTGGTGCTGTGACGATGAAGTGCATGTGCGCGGGACGATAGGGATGGCGGCCCAATGCGGCCAGCATTTTTCCTACCGGACCATCGTAAGGAATGGGATAGGAAACCGGCTTGATCCCGATAAAGCGATAAGCGCCATCGGCGCCGGTCGTGAACCTGCCGCGGTTATTCCATCTGGGTTGGGCATCGGGCTGCTGCACGTCGTAAAAGCCGTCGGCATTGTCGGACCATACGTCCAGACAGGCGCCCTCGATGAGATTCCCTGCGGCGTCGAGCACGCGCCCTTCGAACAAACAGGTTTCGCCCTTGCCGTCAGCGGAGATCGACACCCCCATCTCGCGCCGCGGCGCGTCAGCCACGTGGAAAGGCCCCAGAACAGTATTTTCCGTCGCGCCGGAGGGCCGGCGATTACCGATCGCATCGACCAGCATCGATACACCCAGCGTGTCGCTGAGCAGAATGAACTCCTGCCGCTGCTCGCTGCATATCTGCCCCGTCCGGGTCAGAAAGTCGACCGCGAACGCCCACTCTTCCTGCGTCAACTGCACGTCCTTGATGAAGCCGTGCAAGTGAGTGATCAACGACGTCATGACCTGCCGCAAACGCGGCGACACGTCCTCGCCCATCCGGGCGTTCACCGCGTCGACGGAAGCGTCTTCTGAGAAATATTGGGGCATGGGATCGTTCCGGAGTCGGCGCGCTGAATACGTAATCACCGCAGATTGTGCGGCGATTATGCGGGCTAATCACCGCAGCAGTCCACAATCTCTCATCCCTCCCGCGTCCCGTGTGCGATTTTTCCTCAGCGTCAGGCTGGCCGACTTGAAAGCTTCACATCTGCTTGTGCAACTTGATCGGCACGGATTTCGCGGCGGGGACTTTGCTTTCCTTGGCGTAATGCCACAGAGGAATCAGCGGATTGCACTCCGGGTAATAGGACCAGGCGCAACCTGCCGGGATATCGAAGGCGCGGACTTCCAGGCCTTTGACCTGCCGGGTGTAGCCGTCGTGCGCGACGGTGGACGCGGTGACGACGTCTCTTTCCTGCAGGCCCAGGCGCAGCATGTCATCCGCGTTCAGCATGATCACCTTGCGCGTTCCCTTGATGCCGCGGAAACGGTCGTCGAGGGAATAGACCGTGGTATTGAACTGGCTGTCCCCGCGCGTGGTCATCAAGCGGATGACGCTGCCGTCATGTTCCGGCATGTCGGGATCTTCATCGTAGGTTTCAGGAACGACGAAGTTGGCCTTGCCCGTTTCCGTTTCCCATTTCCGCTCGCTCGCGCCCAACGGACGATGGAAGCCGCCGGGATTCCACATGCGCTTGTTGAAGTCCTTGAAGATCTTCGGATAGGTCGCCTCGATGGCGTCGCGGACAAGCGCGTAATCGGCCACCCAGCCGTCCCAATCGACGGTGCCCCGATCGCCAACCGTGGCTTTGGCCAGGCCGGCCACGATGGCCGGCTCCGACAGCAGCAAATCGCTGGTGGGCTCGCTGCGGCCCTTGGAGCCGTGGAAGCAACCGGTGCTGTCTTCCACCGAAACCGCCTGCTCGCCGCCGTCCTGCCGGTCGATTTCTATGCGGCTGAGGCAAGGCAGCAGGTAGGAAACCTGGCCATGCAGAAGATGGCTGCGATTGAGCTTGGTGGCGACGGACACCGTCAGCCCCAAGGTGGACCAGGCCGGCTCCATCCGCGAATGATCCGGCGTGGCTCGCGCGAAGTTGCCGCCCAGTCCGATAAAGGCTTGCACGCTGCCGTCCAGGATCCCCTCGCAGGCTTCGACGGTGTTCAGCCCTTTCTTCGTGGGTGAATCGAAGTGGTAAAGAGACTTCAGCTTGTCCGCGGGCACCTGCGCGGGCTTCTCGGTGATGCCGACGGTGCGTTGGCCCTGCACATTCGAATGGCCGCGGATGGGGCAGACACCGGCGCCCGGCTTGCCGATATTGCCTTTCAGCAGAAGCAGGTTGGTAATCATCTGCACGTTCTGGACCCCGTTGCGATGCTGAGTCAGTCCCATGCCATAGAGCACCATCGCGGCTTCTGCCTGGGCATAGATCTGCCCCGCGGATTCCAGTGCCGCGCGGGTCAGGCCGGCGTGCCGTTCTATCTCGTCCCACGAAGCAATGCGCATGGCGGCGGCGAAGCTTTCGAACCCGTGGGTATGCTCGGCGATGAACGCGTGATCGAGCACTGCGGGTGCGCCCTCGGCCTGGGCGCGGTCGTCTTCTTCAATAAGGTATTTGCACAATCCGGCCAAGGCGGCCGTGTCGCCTCCTAGCTTCACCTGGTGATACTGCGTGCTGATCTGTGTTTTCTTGCCTGTCAGCATCTCGGTGGGGGACTGTGGATTGCGGAAGGCCACCAAGCCCGGCTCCCGCAATGGATTGAAGGTCACGATGGGGACATCGCGCTTGTCGCGAGCGTCCTGCAGCTGGTGCAACATGCGGGGCGCGTTGGTGCCGGTGTTGTGGCCGAAGAAAAAGAAGCAGTCCGTATGTTCGAAGTCGTCCAGCGTCACGGTGCCGACGGGTACGCCTATGGTCTTGGGCAGTCCGACAGACGTGCTTTCGTGGCACATATTGGAGCTGTCAGGCAGATTATTGGTACCGAACAGCCGTGCGAACAGCGCGAACATATAGGACGTTTCCAGCGACGCGCGGCCGGATGTATAGAAGACCACGGAGTCCGGCGCCAGTGGGCGCAAGCGCGCGCCGATATCGGCGAAGGCGTCCTGCCATTGGACTTCCTCGTACTTATCGGTCTGGGCGTTCCAACGCATGGGGGCCGTCAAGCGGCCGATTTTTTCCAGGTCGTAGTCGCTCCACTCCAGCAGCTCGGTACAGGTGTGCTTGGCGAAGAAATCCGGCGTCACGGTTTTCTTGGTGATGTCCCAGGCGGTGGCCTTGGCGCCGTTCTCGCAGAACTCGAATGGATGAGGATGTGCCGGCTTGGCCCAGGAGCAGCTGACGCACATATATCCATCGGGCTTGTTCTGATGAGCAAGGAGGGCGGATCCATGCAGCAGGACATGTTCTTTCGCCAGGCTGGTGCCGACGGCTTTGGCCGAGCCCCAGCCGCCTGCCGCGCTGGTAGGTGACGTCACTTTCGCGTTCATGCTCGTTTCTCGCTTTTCTAATCATGGCTGTGGCCGGCCGAGGGGGAGCGGCGGCCAGGCGCGGAACGCAACCTGCGTTCCCGGCGGAGGATTCCAGGATTTAGTCGAGACGAAGATCAGCAGATGGGAATCCTATTCATTGGAATCCATCGTTTCGTTTGAGTGTCCGCTCATCTATAAAGCGTCGACCTGATCGTGCGCGAGCGTCGCGGCCTGCGGAGACAGGATTTCGAAGGTCCGCTCCTGGTGCAGCGGTTCCTTCGCCAGGAAGCGACCGGCCATGGCGGTGCAGGCCAGCAACAGTGCGATGGCGGCCATGAAGTAGAAAAGCCCGTCGATACCGAGGTGCGCCATGACGATGGTGCCAGCAAGCGGGCCAAGGACGGAGCCTATGCCACTGATCAATATGAGCTGGCCGCTTACCGCGACGACCTGGTCAGCGGGCATTTGGTCGTGGGCGTTGGCGACGCAGACCGGATAGAGCGTCGACATGAAGCCGCCGAGTATCGCGGCGGCGGGCAGGATGACCGCGCGGGAGTGTGGCAGATTGACGACCAGGATCGCGGTTACCGCGAAGCCGGCACTGAGTATCGTCAGCACGAGGCGCCGATCGAAGCGGTCCGATAGCCTGCCAACCGGGATCTGGAACGCGAGACCGCCAAGCACGGCAATCAGCATGAACAGCGCGATCGTCTCGCGCGCGATGCCTTCGCCCTGCATCCATGCGGGCACCAGCGAATAGAAGCTGGCGCTGAGAAATCCGCTGACCGCGCATCCGGCCACCGCCACCGGTGCCGCGCGCGGCAGCCGCGTGAACGGCAACTTCGTGGCCATGGTCTTGCGGGGTGGGTCGGCCCGCGTGGTGCTGACCAGAACGAGCGCGACCGCGAACAGAGCGGCGATCCCGTTGAAGGGGCCAGACGTGTCGATGTCCGCATGGCCGATCAGCAGTTGCCCCAGCGCCAGCGCGAGGAACGTGCCCAACATGTAGACCGAGAATATCCGCCCGCGCTCCGTGGGTTCCGCCTTCGCGTTGAGCCAGCTTTCCGTGGCGATGAACAGGCCGGAGCAGCCAAAGCCGATGATGGCGCGCAGGGGCGACCAGGCCAGGGGCCCTTGTAGCAGCGGCATCAATGCGGTCGCCGCGACGACCATACCCGCGAAAGCGGCATAGGCCCGGATGTGCCCGATGCGTCCGATGATCCGCTCGCAACGCAAGGCCCCCACGGTGAAGCCGGCGAAGTAGCTGCTGAGCACCAGCCCGGCCATGGCGCCATCGAAGCCCTCAAGGGCGATGCGCAAGGAGATGAAGGTGCCAAAGAACCCGTTGGCGAGCTGGATGATACTGGTCGCAAGTATCAACAGCCCGATCTGCGCGCTCGCCGACTTCGATCGCATGACCATCTCCATTGGGGTTTACGCAGCGAGGGTAAGACTCGGCGGGCTGGTCAGCAGACCGAGCCCGGGCGTGAAACTTTGGCGGACGTGTTGATTCTAGATCAGGATGAGATGAGAACGGGGGCGATCTTTGCTAGGACCGCAAATCATTGAGTAGCGCTCGCGCCAGAAACTCACAAGGAGGCCGATTGGACTTGGAACTTCTGGACAAAACGACGTCGAGCATTGGAAGTTTGGGAAGCCCCTCATCCTCCCCAAGCTGAATAAGGTGGGCGGGCACGCTACATCGTGACATGGGAGCTACAGCTAGCCCCGCTTCCAGCATGCTTACAAGTCCCATTACCCCGGCACTTTCAAACAGCATTCGAAACCTGATCTTCGCATTCTGCAGTGCAGATATGCCGAACGCGCGTGCGCTACTACCGCTAGCGTACACCGCAATGGGCAATGGACGTTCTTTCCAAATCTCGCGATGCCTGTCGCCGCAAACCCATACTAATGGCTCCCGTCTGAGCAGATCACCGGGGATACCTTTGACGCGAGTCAGGCACGCGAGATCAAGCGTATTGTCTTTTAACAAAGGGGCGAGCTCACTGCTCGGCAAGCCCATGACCCGCAGCTCAACATGCGGATGAGCGAGTGCAAACCGCCTCAGAACGGGTGAAAGCAAAGACGACGCATAGTCATCCGGCACGCCGATCGTAACTCGTCCTTTGACTTCGGGTCGGACGACAGAAGCCCAGGCGGCTTCCCGCATCTCCACCATTCGCCGCCCATATTCCAGCAAACGCTCCCCCTCGTCAGTCAGAAGCACGCGCCTCGTCGTACGGGTGAACAGAGGCTTCTGCATCGATTCCTCCAACGCTTTGATGCGCATGCTGACGGCTGAAGGCGATCGATGGACTTGTTTAGCCCCGCTTATGAACGATCCAGTATCCGCAACTGCGATCACCATTTCGAGGACATCGAGATCAAGGGATTTCATATCAATCAGAAAAACTGAGCAATCTGATCAGTTTAATCCGTTTTTATGTTTATCAAATCCTGTGAATACTTGCTCGTCCGACCGCTTCTGCTTCGTGGATCACCGATCTCCGAAGGCGAATCGAGGATGACAAGGGGAGCTCCATCAAAGGAGCACACAACTTCATGGAGAGTACACAGGTGAAAAATCGACTCAGCGGATACATCGGTATAAGCATGGTTCTCGGCCTGGTCGTGGGGTATTTGATCCATACCTTATCCGCCGACCAAGCTACCGCCGCATCCATCGCGGGCTATCTTTCGATTGTGACCGACATCTTCTTGCGCATGATCAAAATGATCATTGCACCGCTGATCTTTGCGACATTGGTGTCAGGCATCGCCGGCATTGGCGGACAGGGCACGGTAAGCCGCCTTGCAGTGCGCGCAGTCGCCTGGTTCCTGGCCGCTTCAGTGATATCGCTCGCTCTCGGCGTCTTGCTGGCAAATCTGATCCAGCCCGGCGCCGGGATGGGGCTCGTAGCCAAAGGAGGAAGTCTGGGAAGCAGCCTTAAGACATCCAGCCTTAACCTGCACGAATTTCTTACGCATGTCTTCCCAACAAGCATCTTCGACGCCTTAGCGCGGAACGAGGCGCTTCAGATCGTGGTGTTCGCTTTGTTCTTCGGCGCAGGTCTGAGTTTTTATCACGATGATCCACGGGTCGAGCAGTTGCGACGATCACTGGATGGTGTCGTGAAGGTGATGCTGAAGGTCACGCAGTTTGTAATGAAGTTCGCTCCGATTGGCGTCTTTACCGCACTCGCGACGGCGGTCGCCGTTAACGGACTTGATGTTGTCTTCACCTATGGAAAGTTGATTGGCTCATTCTATCTAGGACTGCTCCTGCTCTGGCTGATCATCATCCTGGCCGGCTATGCGTTCCTGGGAAAAGATGTGTTCCGGCTGCTCAAAGCAATGCGCCAACCGGCCCTGATTGCGTTCTCTACGGCGAGTAGTGAAGCTGCCTATCCTTTGATGACCGAGAGGCTGGAGCAATTTGGCGTCAGAAAAGAAGTGGTCGGATTTACCTTGCCCTTTGGGTATTCGTTCAACCTCGACGGCTCGATGATGTACTGCACCTTCGCGGCACTCTTCATCGCTCAGGCATTCGGCATCGAGCTTTCGATTGTGCAACAGATCACCATGCTTTTCGTGCTTCTCATCAGCAGCAAAGGAGCGGCTGGTGTTCCACGCGCCTCGGTCGTCGTGGTTGCAGCGGTAGCTCCCATGTTTGGGCTTCCCGCGGAGGGCATCCTGCTGATCCTGGGCATCGATCAGATCCTCGATATGGGTCGCACCGTCACCAACGTAATCGGCAACAGCGTAGCGACTGCTTCGCTAGGACGGCTTGAGGGGAAAGTGGCGCCGGTTCAAGAGAACTTGACCACCAGCCGCGCGCAATAGAACAACCTGCAGCCACCGACTCTGACCAGGCATCCCCTGTGGCCGGTTCGATCAATCAACTTTCAAACAGGATGAACTCCATGAACCAAATCAATACTCAGCTCGGAGAGTTGGCGCAGGGCGGTGTGCTTCGCGTCGGCGTTGTCTACGCTCCGTCGATGTCGACCTTCTTTGTGGAAGTAGACGAACACGGCACACCGTATGGCCCAACGGTCGATCTTGGCAAGGCATTGGCAGCGTGGGCAGGATGTCGTGTCGAATTCCATGCCGTGCCCAATTCTGGCGAGTTGACCGACGCTGTCGAAGCCAAGGAAATCGACGTTGCATTCATGCCGATGGACGACGAGAGGAAGCGGCGTGTCGCGTTTGGCCCTTCTTACTTCGTCATCGAGAGCACGGCACTTGTACACGAGACTTCCAATTTCCAGTCGACTCACGACCTCAACCAAAAAGGTGTTCGCGTTGCTGGAATCGCGAACACGACGACCATACGCAATGCCGCACGAGTACTCAACGCGGCAGAAGTCATCCCTGTGACCTCTGTGGAAGACGCAATGTCCGCACTCCAAGACGATCGAGTTGACGCTGTGGTTTTGTCGCGTGATGTTTTGACGGTGTACGAGCAAAAAATCCCGGGGAGCCGTGTCCTGGATGGCACGCTACACAGTACTGGTATCGCGGTGGCAGTCGCCAAAGACCGTCCCGTCGGCCTCCTCGCCGTCAGCAACTTTCTTGAACGCGCAAAGTCATCTGGGTTCGTCAGGAAAATATTTGACGATGCCGGATTCACATTGGACCCTGTCGCGCCTTCAGGCATGTAGCAGCCGATGCGCCTTCATCAGGCCAGTCGTCTGATGACGAAGTTCTTCTTTCTCAAAGACAAGATTTGATCATGCCAAAACTATCTCTCCGCGCAACGGCCATCCGCCCCTCCCCCACGATGGCCATCTCGGCACGGGCGGCCGAAATGAAGCGTCAGGGAACAGACGTAATCCCCTTCAGCTTGGGCGAGCCCGACTTCCATACACCGAGCAATGTAAAAGAAGCTGGTATAAAAGCCATCACGAGCGATTTCACGAAATACACGGCCGCGGACGGATATGCACCGCTGAAGCGCGCCATCGCCGCCAAGATCCTGCAAGATAACCGCGTAGCTTTCGCCCCGGAACAGATCGTCATAGGAAGCGGCGCGAAAGTCATTCTGCTGGCGAGCTTGTTGACGATTGTCGACCCCGGCAACGAGGTCATCGTTCCTGCCCCCTATTGGGTCACTTATCCAGACCACGTGGAGATGGCCGGCGGGGTTCCGATCATCGTGGCGTGCTCGGAAACGTCTGGCTTCAAGTTGACGCCGGAATTGCTCCGTGGAGCGTTGACGAAAAACACACGCGCGATCATCTTCAATTCGCCGAACAACCCGTCCGGAGCGGTCTACTCTGGCGACGAAATACGCGCGCTTGCTGCCGTTCTGAAAGAACGTCCTGACGTTTGGATTCTGACCGACGAATTGTATGAGCACATCACGTTCGATGGCCACCGCGCTCCCTCGTTCGTCGAGACATGCCCTGAAATGGCCGAACAGATAATCTCGGTCAACGGATTCTCGAAAGGTTACGTCATGACCGGCTGGCGCCTGGGCTTTGCGGCAGGGCCACTCGAAGTCATCAAATCAATCGGAGACTTGCTTAGTTCGATGACTGGCTCGCCCAGTAGCATTGCCCAAGCAGCGGGTATCGAAGCGCTCGCCGGAGACAAAGCCTTTATGGAGGAAAATCGCCGGGTCTTCCAGGAACGGCGGGACCTGGTGCTGGAACGCGTCGGCCAGATTCCCGGGCTTGATGCCATTCGCCCTGCTGGCACTTTCTACGTTTACATAAATTGTGCCGGATGGATTGGGCGCAAAAGCTCCGCCGGCCGCGCCTTGGGCAAAGACGTAGACGTCGTCGCAGCACTTCTTGAAGAAGCTGAGGTCGCAGCAGTACCTGGGGAAGTGTTTGGACTAAGTCCTTTCTTTCGCATCTCTATCGCGCTTGAAATCGATCAGATCCGGAAAGGACTCGATCGAATTCAAAAATTCGCATCGGGGCTTCGGTAGATATGGCTGAGAACCTGGTCGACGTCGCAGAGGCCACACGGGTCTCCATCCGTGCGCTGGTGAATTCCGGCGCGCCCGAAAATCACGCACGGACACAAGCAGAATTATTGATTGAAGCCGAACTTCGAGGTCGCGCGTCTCATGGCTTGCTTCGACTGCCACGCCTGATTGATCGAATTCGCAATGGAGTGGCCAACCCTGAAACCACGGGGCGCGCACAGTGGCGTGGCCAGGCGTATCTGCAGGTCGATGGTGAGCGAGGGCTGGGCCCGGTGATCGCCTTTGCGGCCCTCGATCAGATCTGTCATCGCGCTCGAGAAACGGGCATCGCCGTGGCTGCGATATCGAACAGCAACCACTTAGGCATGCTGGCCCTATACGCCGAACGCGTGGCGATGCAAGGCCAAGTACTTTTCGCACTGACCACCAGCGAGGCACTGGTGCACCCCTGGGGCGGGCGCATGGCGATGCTCGGAACCAATCCTGTTGCCATCGGCGTTCCAGCGCAGCCACTACCGTTTGTCCTCGATATGGCAACCAGTCTCATCTCGATGGGGCAGATTCATGACTACGCGAATCGAGGAGCACCGCTAGAGCCAGGTTGGGCACTGGACGAAAACGGAGATCCAACGCTCGATGCGGCCTCCGCGCGCAAAGGCGCGATCGCGCCGTTCGGAGGACCAAAAGGCTACGCGCTTGGGCTCGCCTTCGAGGTCATGGTCGCGGCCCTCACGTCATCCGCACTTGGCACGGACGTGGCCGGAACATTGGACGCTGAGAGCGTCTGTAATAAAGGCGATGTCTTTGTCGTCGTTGAGCCCGCATCGCAAGCCATCATTGGCAGCATCTCAGCGTATCTGCAGTCACTTCGCGACAGTGCTCCAACGGATCCAAAGCGACCGGTGAGCGTCCCAGGTGACCGCGCACACTTGGCTCGTGAAAGAAATATCGCTCGCGGGATCTCGGTCGCGGATCCTGTTTGGCAAAGTATCAATGCGTCCGCAAACGAAGCGGCCCCACGTCGAACCTAGTTGGAATACTTGATATGCAAGCATCCTTTGGCGTCATGCGCGCACCACGCGCGGTTATTTTTGGAGAGGGCCAACGGCGCGTACTTGGAAAAGTCCTATCCCACATCGGGAAGCGGGTATTGATTTGCACCGATAAGCGCTTCGCTTCCTCCGACACCATGCTTGAGTTACTGGATAACCTTGCGCAGCATGGACTTAGCGTCGAGCTATTTGACGAGACTCTCGCAGAGCTCCCGTTGAGCAGCATTACTCGCTGCGTTCAGCGTGTCGGAAACAGCCTGCCTCAGGTAGTCGTCGGTATCGGCGGCGGCAGCTGCATGGACATGGCGAAGCTGGTCAGTCTCCTTCTCACGCATGAAGGTCCAATTGATCGATTCTACGGAGAGTTCAAAGTTCCAGGCCCGGTTATGCCTATTGTTGCCGTTCCTACAACCGCGGGCACAGGATCTGAGGTGACGCCCGTGGCGGTGTTGGCGGACGACACCAGGGACCTGAAAGTCGGAATATCGAGCCCGCATCTAATTCCTCATACGGCAATTTGCGACCCGGAATTGACCGTAACCTGCCCCCCAGGCTTGACCGCTCTTTCGGGTGCAGACGCGCTTACCCATGCCGTCGAAGCATTTACCGCGATCGCACACGCTCCGACCCCCGAACTCTCGCAGCAGCGTGTATTTGTCGGGAAGAATGTCCTAAGTGACCAGTTTGCATTGAGCGCCATCGAGGACCTGTTCCGCTATCTGCCGATTGCGGTGAAGGAAGGATCAGACCTGATTGCACGGTCAAAGGTGATGAAAGGGGCGCTGCTTGCTGGCCTGGCCTTTGGAAGTGCTGGAACGTCGCTCGCACATGCCATTCAATACCCGATCGGCGCGCTGACTCATACCGCACATGGCTTAGGCGTTGCCACGCTGCTCCCTTACGTAATGGGATTCAACGCGTCGGCGTGCCGGCCCGAATTCGAGGCGATCGGACGAGCGATCGGCGTGATCGATGAAGACCGCGGCGGCTTGGGTAGTCAAGCGATACGTCAAATCCAGGCAATGCTGGCGAAGATTGGAATTCCGAGCACGCTTAAGGATTTGGGATTGCAGGAAGAGAAGATCCAATGGGTAGCCGAACAGTCGATGCTGGCTGGCCGATTGATCAACAACAATCCACGCTCGGTCACAGCGGAAGATATCGGCCAACTCTTGCGGCACGCTTACCACGGCAATCTTCTCGTTCACGGGAATCATTAAGAATCCTCAGGAAAGTCATGTCTACCAAAGCCAACCTCAACATCGAAAACACCCCAATCGATCTTTTCATCGGTGGTTCCTGGATCCACGCGTCCTCGGGCAACCGTATCGATGTATTCAATCCGTCAAACGAGCAGCGCTTGGCGAGCGTCGCGGACGCCGACGAAAAAGACGCACGCGCTGCTGTGGATGCCGCGGAGAAAGCGGCGCCCGGCTGGGCAGCCACTTCGCCTCGAAAGCGTAGCGAAGTTCTGAGCCGATGTTATGAGCTGATGGTGAGTGATGCCGAAAATCTGGCGGCGCTTATCTCTCTTGAAAATGGCAAAGCAATTAGCGATGCGCGCGGCGAGGTGGCATATGCCGCCGAGTTCTTCCGCTGGTACGCTGAAGAAGCTGTACGCATCAATGGAGAGATCAGCATTTCTCCCTCCGGACTCGCTCGCACGCTCGTGCAGTATCAACCCGTCGGGATCTCGTTATTGATCACCCCCTGGAATTTTCCGGCAGCGATGGCTACGCGCAAGATAGGGCCAGCGCTCGCGGCTGGCTGCACTTGCATTCTTAAGCCAGCTACCGAGACACCGCTTACTGCATATGCAATTGCCGCATTGTTAAAAAAGGCTGGCGTTCCGGACGGCGTCGTGAATGTTCTGACCACATCGCGTTCAGGAAAAGTCTGCGGCTCGATATTGGAAGACCCCCGGGTGCGCAAGCTCTCATTTACGGGCTCTACAGAGGTAGGACGGATTCTCCTCAGAAAGGCAGCCGATTCGATCATCAATTGCTCTATGGAGCTCGGCGGCAACGCGCCATTCATTGTTTTCGAAGACGCTGACCTGGATCAGGCGATCGAAGGCGCGATGATTGCCAAGATGCGAAATGGCGGCGAGGCGTGCACCGCGGCCAATCGGTTCTACGTTCAGCGCGCCTTGGTCGACGAATTCACCTCCCGTCTGGCATCGAGGATGGGGGCACTGATAGTCGATGACGGTGTCAACACTGGAACCCAGTGCGGGCCTCTGGTCAACCGCGGCGCTGTCAACAAGGTAGCTTCACTGGTGGACGATGCGGTCGCAAAGGGTGCACGAGTCGTTACGGGCGGAAAAGCCCCGGAGCGTGCTGGATTCTTCTATCTTCCGACTGTGCTCGCAGACGTCAGCCCGGACGCCGAATTGCTGAATGAAGAAATTTTTGGTCCTGTCGCGCCTGTCGTCGCCTTTGACACGGAGGCGGAGGCAATTCGCCTGGCTAATTCAACCGAGTACGGCTTGGTCGCGTATGTCTATACCAAAGACCTCGCACGGGGCATGCGCGTTTCTGAAGCAATCGAGAGCGGGATGATTGCACTCAATCGAGGGCTTGTGTCCGATCCCGCGGCGCCGTTCGGAGGGGTCAAGCAGAGCGGGCTGGGACGGGAAGGTGCGCACCATGGACTGCTTGAGTTCATGGAGGCTAAGTATATTTCGACGAATTGGTAATCAAGGATAGCTCCCGGCGGTTAGCCATCAGCTCCTGGAAACAGCCGAGCTTGACGGCGACTCCGTGTAGGTTCTTACCGCCGGGATTTGGTTCCGTGAAGGGATGCCCTTCACGAACCGTTCAGCCGATCAACGTAGTCGGAAAATAATCAAACGTTAAACAAGAAGTTCATCACATCGCCATCCTGCACGATGTACTCCTTCCCTTCCGCCCGCATCTTCCCCGCTTCCTTCGCACCCTGCTCGCCCTTGAACGCGATGTAGTCGTCGTAGGCGATGGTCTGGGCGCGGATGAAGCCGCGTTCGAAGTCGGTGTGGATCACGCCGGCCGCTTGCGGGGCGGTGGCGCCGATGGCGACGGTCCAGGCGCGGACTTCCTTCACGCCAGCAGTGAAGTAGGTCTGCAAGCCAAGCAGCTTGAACGCGGCGCGGATCAGACGGTTCAAACCCGGCTCTTCCATGCCCATATCGGCCAGGAACGCGACACGGTCGGCATCATCCAGATCGACGATCTCGGATTCGATGGCCGCGCAGATCGCCACGACCGGCGCATTGCGCGCGGCGGCAAGTTCCTTCAGGCGATCCAGCAGAGGATTGTTTTCGAAACCATCATCGCTGACGTTGCCCACATACATCGCGGGCTTGGACGTGATGAAGCACATGGGCTTCAGCAACGCCTGGTCTTCCGGCGAAAAGTCCAGACCGCGCACGGGCTTGGCCTGGTTCAACTGGGCAATGCACTTCTCCAGCAAACCAACCAGCTTCTGCGCTTCCTTGTCACCCGAACGCGCGGTCTTGTTGTGACGATGCAAAGCCTTCTCGGCGGTCTGCAGGTCGGCCAGGGCCAGCTCGGTTTCGATGACTTCGATGTCGGCGATGGGGTCGACTTTGCCGGCAACGTGAATCACGTTGGGATCTTCAAAGCAGCGCACCACGTTGACGATGGCGTCGGTTTCGCGGATGTGCGACAGGAACTGGTTGCCCAGGCCCTCACCCTGGCTGGCGCCAGCGACCAGGCCGGCGATGTCGACGAACTCGACCGTGGCGGACAGGATGCGCTCCGGCGATACGATTTCAGCCAGCTTCTGCAGGCGCGCATCGGGCACTTCCACGACGCCGACGTTGGGTTCGATGGTGCAGAAAGGGTAGTTTTCCGCGGGGATGCCGGCGCGGGTCAGCGCATTAAAGAGCGTCGATTTGCCGACGTTGGGCAGGCCGACGATGCCGCATTGCAGAGCCATGGAAATCCTATAAGTATCAACGCACCAGCGAGCCCGGTGCGATAGCGCCGCCAGCCCGTCCGCTGCCAGCCGGCTGTTTCAGGCAGCAGCCGGAACACCCTGGGGCGAATCTAAAATCGGGGCCAGATCGGACATTAGTCCACTAAACCGCGCATTTTAACCGAGGGGAAGGACAGTTCGAACATACCGGCCCGCCGGGCCGGGGAACGACTTGGCCGCGGACGCGACCCACCAGGCTAGCTCCGGCGCTTGCGGACCAGGATGTAGCCATGCCGCGGGCCCATGCCGACCTGAAATCCTTACTTCCATGTCGTGGGAAATAAACCGATGAGACAAGCTCGTTATGTCATCAAGCACGTTGCGGTCAGCAGGCCGCAGACCCTGGCGCTGACCTTCGCGGACGGCTACGCGGCGGAGGTCGACCTGACCGAGGTCATCCAAAGCTATCCCAGCCTTGCACGCCTGGCTGACCCGGGACTTTTCTCGACCGTCGCGCTCGACGAATCGTCGCTCGGCGTCATTTTCGCCGGCGAGGACGCCTTGACGATGGCCAGCGATAACCTGCGCGCGCTCGCATTGGAACAAGCCGCGGAAAAACCCGACCTGCACAGCCCCAATCAGCATACTTAGCCGGCGCGTGCCGTGCAGCCA
This sequence comes from Bordetella sp. N, assembly GCF_001433395.1. GTDB lineage: Bacteria > Pseudomonadota > Gammaproteobacteria > Burkholderiales > Burkholderiaceae_B > Bordetella_C. The sequence goes on along the minus strand of NZ_CP013111.1, from coordinate 5,951,492 downwards.
CGCACCGGCGCCCCGCCCTACTTCTTCGGACTCAAGGTCAGCTTCTGCACCCGCCAGTTGAGCAATTCGCCCACGTACAGGGTGTTCTCGTCCGGGCAGGCGATCTCGTGGACCCAGCCGAACTGGCCGGCGTTGCGGCCGGATTTGCCCAGGTAGCCAAGCAGCTTGCCGTCCAGGCTCAGCTTGTAGATGCGCCCGGGGAAAGCATCGGACGTATAGAGCACCTGCTCCCTGCCCGCCACCTTCGGCGTGATGCACAGGGTCCACGGCGCGCCGGGGAACATGGTGGCGACGCCGCCAGCTTCAGGATTGGGCTTGTTGCCATAGAGCTGCTGGGCATCGGGCGGCGCCGGCAGGTCGATGGTGATCGAACGCAGATACTTGCCTTCCGTGTCGAACACCTGGATACGCCGATTGCCGCGATCGGCCACGTACACATTGTCCTGGGCGTCCACGGCGATGGCATGCAGGGTGTTGAACTGGCCCGTCTCGGATCCGAACGAACCCCACGACTTCAGCCAGCGCCCGTCGGGCCCGATCTTGGCCACGCGCGAGTTGATGTAGCCATCCGAGATAAAGGTATTGCCCTTGGAGTCCCACGCCATGTCGGTCACCTGGCGGAACGAGCCATCGACGGCGGGCAGCGGCGGCTTGGGATGCTCCAGTGGATGCGCGTTCTCGTCGCTGGCCTCGGGCTTGCGGCCGATGGTCCAGACCACCTCGCCCGCCTGGTTGAACTTGATGACCATGTCCGAGCCCTTGTCGGCGGCCCAGATATTGCCCTGCGGATCGACGCGGACATCGTGTGCGAAGGACCAGGCGTAAAGATGCGCGCCGATCTCCCGCATGAATTTGCCGTTCTGGTCGAATTCAAGCAGTTGGGACGCCGCCGCGCCATAGGCGGGCCCGGTCGTATTGCCCCGCTGGAACACGTAGATATGCCCGGCCTTGTCGAGCGCCACCCCGGACACCTCGCCCAAATGCTGCCCGGCAGGCATCTTGAGGGGGTTGGCCGCCTTGTACGGGATCTCCGGCGCCTCAGTCGCGGCCAGCGCCAGCGCCGGCCCCAAGGTCAATGCGGCAGCAAGCAACCATCTTTTCTGATTCATGCTCTATCTCCTCCTGGACCTTCGCTGTGATGAAGCGCTTTTTTCTAGGTATGGGATCGATATAGCAGGGGGAATCTGACGAAAGCCTGTATGGGCAAGCCGTCAGCGAAGAAGGGGCCCCTGAGGGCCCCTTCCAACGCGGCGCGAAGGCAACTTCCGCTTTACCAGTTGGTCTCACGCTCCGGCGTGGAAGAAATACGATGGATGGACAGGTCGGCGCCGTTGAACTCCGCCTCCTGGCTGACCCGCAGACCCACGACAGCACGGAGGGTCCCGTAGACGATCAAGCCCCCCAAGGACGCGACGACGATGCCGAAAACCGTGCCGGCCACTTGCGCACCGAAAGACACGCCACCCAGGCCGCCCAGCGACTTCAACCCGAAGATGCCGGCCGCGATGCCGCCCCAGGCGCCGCACACGCCATGCAGGGGCCACACACCCAGCACGTCATCGATACGCCACTTGTTCTGGACTTTGGTGAACATATAGACGAACAAGACACCCGCGATGGCCCCCGTCGCCAGCGCGCCCAGGGGATGCATCAGGTCCGACCCCGCACACACGGCCACCAACCCGGCCAGCGGGCCGTTATAGGTAAAGCCCGGATCATTGCGGCCGACGGCCCAGGCCGACAGCGTACCGCCCGCCATGGCCATCAGGGAGTTGATGGCCACCAGGCCGCTGATCTTGTCCAGGGTCTGCGCGCTCATCACGTTGAAGCCGAACCAACCCACCGCCAGCACCCAGGCGCCCAAGGCAAGAAAAGGAATGTTGGACGGCGGATGCGCGGCGATGCGGCCATCCTTGTAACGCCCGCGACGCGCACCAAGCAGCACCACCGCGATCAGCGCCACCCAGCCGCCGAAGGCATGCACCACCACCGACCCGGCGAAGTCGTGGAAAGGCACGCCGGCTATTCCGGTAAGCCAGTCCTGCAGGCCCAGGTGGCCATTCCACACGATGCCTTCGAAAAAGGGATAGACGAAGCCAACCAGCAGGAACGTGGCCGCCAATTGCGGATTGAAGCGCGAACGCTCCGCGATGCCGCCAGAGATGATCGCCGGTATCGCCGCGGCGAAGGTCAGCAGGAAGAAGAAGCGCACCAGCTCATGGCCATTCTTCACGGCCAGCGCTTCGGCGCCCGTGAAGAACTGCACGCCATAGGCAATCTGGTAGCCGATGAAGAAATACGCGATGGTCGACACCGCGAAGTCCACCAGGATCTTGACCAGGGCATTGACCTGGTTCTTCTTGCGGACGGTGCCCAACTCAAGAAAGGCAAAGCCGGCGTGCATGGCCAGCACCATGACCGCGCCGATAAGAATGAAAAGGGTATCGGCGGCTGATTTCAACGTATCCATAGATGCCATCCGGCCCTGCTGGACGACTGACGCGTCCACTCACAGGGCCCTTTTTGTCTCCAGAAAATGCGCTCCGGACGATACACGAAGGTGCCTGAAAATGTGTTGATTCAGGGGTATCGCCGGGTTTCACTGTTGCGTGGCCGCAGCGGTTCGGGCATTGTTCGGTACCAAACGTGGCTGGCTGTAAGTCGAGATCCGCTCCCGCAAGCTCCAAGGACCCCATGCCGCAACAACTTCCGCCCCAGGCCTCGCACACGACTCCCAAGACGCGTGCCGCGGCGACCATCCTGGCAGCCCTGGCCCTGTTCGCCGGCCTGCCGCCCCTGACCGCCGCCGCCGCACCGGCCAAGGACGTGACCATCCACGGTGGCTGGATGACCCCAAGCGAATATCGCACCCTGCCCGACGGCCAGCGCGGCGCCTATGTCACCGGCGTGGTGGAAGGCTGGTTCCACGCCCCCGCTTTCGGTGCGCCGGAGCGCAATACCGACCGCGTCGTGCAATGCCTGGGCGCGCTGAAGCCGGGGCAACTGATGCAGGCCGTGGACCTGTATGTCAGCGCCAATCCCGCCGAACGCGACAAGACCATGAACTTCCTGGTCTACAGCGCCCTCAGCGACTTCTGCGCCAACCGCAAGCCTTAGATCAATAACTAGGCCAACTGCGGCGCGAACTTCATCACCCCCAACACCACCACCACGGGCCCGGCGTTGAAGAGGACATGCATCAGCACCGACGCCCCAATGCCCCGCCGCACACGCATCCAGCCCAGCACCAGGCCGGTCAGCCACTGAGGCAATACCAGCACCGGCATCAGCCAGATCAAGGTGTGGTTGAGGGTGAAATTGCCCAGATGCAGCGCGGCGAACGTCAGGGTTCCCACATGGAACACCAGCGGGAAGAAGCGCACGTACTGGCGGCGCCAACCCCACGACCAGCTCAGGCCTTTAAGGCGCGCACGCTTCTGGGTCCAGACACTGGCCCCTATCGCCAGCGCCGCCAAAGGCACGGTCCAGGCGACCGGCCCCTTCAGCAAGGGCGCCAACATCAGTGGAATGATCCATAAGCCCTGCCCCGGCCGCCGCAGGAAATACCGGAACACCATTTCCTCGACCAACGGCGCCCAGAAGATCGCGATGACCCAGGGAATATTGCCGGACTCCAGCCGATGATGCGCGCCCCCCGAGGTGGCGACCTGCAGCGCCAGCGGGCCCAGCACCAGAAGATTGAAGCCCCACAGCAGGAATACCCAGGCCAGCATCCGGCGCATGGTGGTGCGCGGCACCCAATCGCCCGCGGGCTCCGGATATCCCCTCTGCCCGGCGGGAAAACGGCGCAACGTCGGCCGGCGCAAGAAGCGGAAGAAGTCCTTCAGATCATCCCGCAGCCGCGGCTGGTCACGCTTGCTCTCCGCGGCAGGCTCGGGTGAGCCGCCGGCCAGGCCGCCATAGGGCCCGGTCAGCATGAACTCGATGGCGCGCGGCTTTTTTGCGCTCAAGCTTTGTTCTCCCGATGCAGTTGCTGGGTCGCCTTGGTGAAATCGCCATCCAGCAGCAGCGGCATCACCGCGCGGCACCGGTCGATGACCTTTTCAATACCGGTCATTTCCTCGCGGCGCGGCGGATGCAGCACGAAATCCGCCACCTGCTGAGCCAGGCCCAAGGTACGGGGATGCCCGATGCCCAGACGCAGGCGCCAGAAATTGGGACTGCCCAGCACGGCCTGGATGTCGCGCAAGCCATTGTGGCCCGCATGGCCACCGCCCTGCTTGAGCTTGACCTCACCAGGCATCAGGTCCAGTTCGTCATGCAGCACCAGCACCTGCTCCGGCGTGAATTTGAAAAAGCGCGCCACGGCGCCGACCGCCTGCCCTGACCTGTTCATATAAGTCATGGGCTTGAGCAGCACGACGTTATCGCCGCCGTGGCGCCCCTTGGCGACGAAACCCGAGAAGCCCTTTTCCATCGAGAAGCTGGCGCGCAGGTCATCGGCCACGTGGTCGGCCAGCCAGAACCCGGCGTTATGCCGAGTCGTTTCGTATTCCGGTCCGGGATTACCCAGCCCGACGATCAAGCGTATGGGGGTAGACATGGTTGGCCGATATCAGAACATGCAAATCAGAACATGAAAAACCCCGCGGTGGAAATCCACGCGCGGGGTCGGGTACTGCTAGTCGCCGTGCAGGCGACGGAACGGCGCGGCCGGTTCAGGCTATGCCGTCCGCCATTGCGGACTTAGGCGGCAGGCGCGGCGTCGTCGCCGGCGGCAGCTTCGTCGCCTTCGTCAGCGTCAGCGGGGCCACCCTTGGTCAGAGCCGAGGCCAGGACCGGGTTGGCGTCGCCACCGTGGGTGACGTACGTCACGCCCTTGGGCAGGGTCACGTCGGCCAGGTGCAGCGAGGCGCCGGCTTCCAGCTTGCTCAGGTCGGCTTCGATGAACTTGGGCAGGTCGGACGGCAGGCAGCTGACTTCGATTTCGGTCAGAACGTGCGTGATGATGGCGCTGCTCAGCTTCACGGCAGGCGACACTTCAGCGTTGATGAAGTGCAGCGGCACCTTGGTGTGCAGGGCCTTGCTCGAATCGACACGTTGGAAATCGATGTGCAGAACTTGTTGCTTGTACGCGTGCCATTGCACGGCGCGCAGCAGAACCTTCTCGGCCTTGCCGCCTTCGACTTCCATGTCCAGGATGGAGGAGTGGAACTCTTCCTTGCGCAGAGCGTGGTAAATGTCGTTGTGGTCGACTTCGATGTTCAGGGGCTGAGTGCCGACGCCATAAACGATGGCGGGGACGCGGCCCGCGCGGCGCAGGCGGCGGCTCGCACTCGATCCCTGGACGCTACGCGTGGTTGCGATGAATTTCATGGAAAACTCCAGACTTACGGTAATGGACGTCGAAACGTCCGGTTGTGAACACGGACCGCATACGACGGTCCGTGTGGGTCACCCCGAGCCGCGACCAGCGCGAGGTGTTGAAAACCGCCGCCGGAGCCGAAGCCCGACGACGTCAATATCAGATCAATCCGCGAACAGCGAGCTGACCGATTCCGCGTTCGAAATACGCAGGATGGTCTCGCCCAACAGGCCGGCGCAGGACAGTTGACGAATCTTCTTGCCCGAGCGCGCCAGTTCCGACAGCGGAATGGTATCGGTGACGACCAGCTCGTCCAGTTCCGAACCTTCGATGCGCTCCACCGCGCCGCCCGACAGCACGGCGTGCGTGCAATAGGCGTACACGGCGCCGGCGCCGCGCTCTTTCAGCGCCTGGGCAGCCTTGCACAGCGTACCGGCGGTGTCGACCATGTCATCCATGATGATGCAGGTACGGCCGTCGATTTCGCCGATGATGTTCATCACTTCCGACACGTTGGCGCGCGGACGACGCTTGTCGATGATGGCCAGGTCGGCTTCCAGCTGTTTCGCCAGGGCCCGGGCGCGCACCACGCCGCCGATGTCGGGGGACACCACCACCAGGTTCGAGAAATTGCGGCGCCAGATGTCGCCCAGCAAGATCGGACCCGCGTAGATGTTGTCCACGGGAATGTCGAAGAAACCCTGGATCTGGTCAGCGTGCAGGTCCATCGTCAGCACGCGGTCGACACCAGCGACCTGCAGCATGTTCGCCACGACCTTGGCCGAAATGGCCACACGGGCGGAACGCGGACGGCGGTCCTGGCGCGCATAACCGAAATACGGAATGGCGGCGGTGATGCGGCCGGCCGAAGCGCGGCGCAGGGCATCGACCATCACCATGATTTCCATCAGGTTGTCGTTGGTAGGCGCACAGGTGGGCTGCAACACGAAAACGTCCTTGCCGCGCACGTTTTCGTTGATCTCGACCATGACTTCGCCGTCCGAGAACCGGCCGACGGTCATTTTGCCCAGCGACATATCCAGATGGTTGGCTACGTCGACGGCGAGACGGGTGTTAGCCGTCCCGGTAAAAATCATGAAGCTGTCTTTTGACATGATGCTTGGCAAAGATCGTTGAAGATCGTTTTAGTCGCAAAACAAAAAAGCTGTTGAACCTTGGCCTCTGGCTATACGGGCGAGTTCAACAGCTTTTTTATATATATTCGTGGGGGGCTGGGGAGGAAGGATTCGAACCTTCGCATGCCGGAATCAAAATCCGGTGCCTTAACCAACTTGGCGACTCCCCACTAGCTAGCAATCCAGTGCCTGAGCGGATGTTCGGTCAAACCAGGACAAGCCTGCAATAACCGTAACCGCGGAGGCGATTCTTGCGTCGCTTGCGACGTACTGGTCAAACCAGCGACGCGCATTGTAGCGGCAATTTCACGCTCCGCCAAAACCGCTTCTTCGATGCTGTCGAACTCGGCAAACAAACAGGCGCCGGATCCAGACATACGCACATCAAAACCGCGATCCCTTTCTTGACCTTTCGTCGCATGTTCCGTTCCCGCCAACCACCGCGCAGCCCGGGAAACTTCCGGAAAGCGCCGGTAAACCACCGGTTCCAGATCATTGCGGCCGAAGTATCTTCGGGAGGGTTGCCCCCGTTGAAAATAAGGCGAAGCAAGAAAGTCCGCTATTGTGACCAGATTTGAGTCTCGTGTCAAATCAGGATCGGAAAAAACAACAGGCGTCGGTACGCTAGCGTCGGGTTGGGCGATCAAATAGGCACGCTCCGGCACCGGGACCGCCACCAGATCCTCGCCCACGCCTTCGGCGAAGGCGGACTGGCCGAACACGAAAACCGGCACGTCCGCGCCCAGCGGCAAGGCCAGGCGCATCAACTGCGCGCGGGTCAGGCCCGTGTTCCACAAGCGATTGAGGGCCATCAAGGTGGACGCCGCATCGCTCGATCCGCCGCCCAGGCCGCCGCCCATGGGAATGCGCTTTTCCAGCGCGATGGTGGCGCCCTGGCGCGTGCCGGTGGCCGCCTGCAGCACGCGCGCGGCGCGCACGGTCAAATCCTGTTCCGGATCGACGCCGGCCAGCGGCTGGTCGCGTTCGATGCAGCCGTCGTCACGCGCGGAAAAATGCAGCGTGTCGGCAAGGTCGATGAAGCGGAACACCGTCTGCAGCAGATGATAGCCATCCGCGCGGCGCCCCACGACATGCAGGAAAAGATTGAGCTTGGCGGGTGCGGGAACGTCGTAGAGATTCACGCGCGCCCCCGCGGGACTGGCAAGGCACGCATCAGGAATCCGGCGTGACGACCAGCCGCAATACGATGTCGCGATCCGATTCGCGCCGCTGCAGCACCAGCAATTGCGGGCCCAGGTCATCAAAGCGCGACAGGCGCGCCGACCATCCGCCCTGCTGGAATGCCGTCGGGCGCTGCTGTTCGTCCCGCTGCACCTCCTGCGCCGGCGGCTGCGGCGCCAGGCGCCCGCGCAACCAGTCGCGCAGGCCGGAAACCGGCACGCGGCTGCCCAGGGCGTCCTGCGCCAGGGCATCGGGATCGCTGGCCTGCAGATGGGTGCCGTCGGCCTTGTCCAGGGTGGCCATGCCCGGCCGCCCTTCCACGCGCGCCTGGGTCGATCCCAGCGGCGTCGTCAGGTCCAGCACATAGCGGCGGCCGTCATCGAGCCAGGAAAAACCACCCTGCACGGCATTCTGGCGGCCATCGTCCTGACTGACGGTGAGCGCGAAGCGGCCCACCCGCGAAAACTCATTCTGCGCGCCAGTGCCGGCAATGCGATCCGGCGTCACGCAACCGGCCAGGGCCGTGCACAGCACGGCGGCACCAGCGATGCGCCATTGCGACCAGCGCGAAGGCTGCGTGGCACGCAAACCGGCCACACCGATCACAGCTTGACCCCCAGGCGGTTGATCGCCTCGCGCACGGTCTTGTTATTCGGTTCCTTGCGCACCGCGTTGCGGAACATGGCCGTGGCCTCGTCGCGGCGGCCGCTGGCCCACAGCACTTCACCCAGGTGGCCGGCGATTTCCGCTTCGGGCCGCTGCGAGTAAGCGCGTTGCAGATAGGTCAGCGCGGCGGCGTTGTCGCCCATGCGGTACTTCACCCACCCCATGCTGTCCATGATGTAGGGATCGTCCGGCGACAGGTCCAGCGCCTGCGTGATCAGGTCCAGCGCCTCGGGCAAGCGCATGTTGCGGTCGGCCAAGGTGTAGCCCAGGGCGTTGTAGGCATGCGCATGATCGGGATCGAGCGCGATGACCTGGCGCAGCAGACGTTCAAGGTCCGCCACCCGGTCCTTGCGCTCGTAGAGCATGGCCAGTTCGTACTTGATCTCGACCGTGTCCGGCAGGGCCTTGTCGGCGCCGTCCAGCAGGGCGATGGCCTGGTCGGTACGGTCGGCATCGCGCAGGATCTGCGCCTTGGTCAACACGCCCAGCACCCGCTCTTCTTCATCCTGCGGCTGCGCGCGGTCGACCATGGCGACGGCGTCGTCGATCTTGCCCTGCTTCGCGCGCAGGGTGGCCTGGCGCATGCGCGCCTGGAAGCGCATGGTGGGATCGTCGATGCGGCCGAGTTCGGCGATGGCTTCGTCGTAGCGGCCCTGGTCTTCGTCGATGCGGGCCAGCAGCACGCGGGCATCCGCCGCCGCCGCGGTGGCGTCGGTGGCGCCCGGCACGATGGCGCGCTGGCGTTGGCTCTGCACGTCCAGGTATTGGCGCAGATAACCGCGCGCCTGGTCCAGGCGGCCTGCCTTGTAAGCCAGCTGGCCCTGCATGAACATCAGGTCGAAATCTTCCGGCGAACGGCGCGACATGGTCTGCAGTTCGCTGAGCGCGCCGTCGTAATCGTTATGCTCGGCCAGTTGCGCCGCCAGCATCAGCTGCAGCTTGCGGGCTTCGGGATGACGCGCCAGGAACGCGCGGGCATCGGCCGCCGCGCGTTGCGGATCGACCTTCATGCCGTATTCCAGCACGCGCTGCGCGGCCGCTTCCGACTTGGGATCGGCGGCCAGCGCCAGTTTTGCTTCATCCAGCGCGCGCGCGTTGTCACCTGCCGCCTGCGCCACGTCGGCCAGGGCCAGGTGGGCCACGGGCAGCTTGCGCGTGGCGGGGCTCAAGGCTTCGTCGAGGATCTGCAAGGCCAGCTTGCGGTCGCTGACGCGGCCCAGCACGGCCATGGTCTGGGCAATGGCGGCCTGCTTGTCCTTGGCTTCATCGATGCGCACGCGCAGCGCCGGCCCCAGGCCCTGGGTCTGGCCATTGGCCGCGGCGAGGGCCAGTTCGGTGGAACTGGCTTCCGTGTCGGTGGGGGCCAGGCGCGCCCAGATACGCGAGGCGTCCAACGCCCCCTTCAAGTTACCGCCGGCCAGGTAGAACTCCAGCGAGCGCCGCGCGATGCGGGGGTCGCTGGTGTCGCGCGCCAGGCTCAGCATGGTCGAGGCGGCGGTGCCGTACATGCCCCGCTGCGCCGCGATCTCGGCCGCCACCACGCGATAGAAGATATCCGAGGTCAACTTGACGTAAGGCAGTTGGCCTTCGCGCAAACGGATGACGTCCGTTTCCGGCTGATGGACGCGCGGCGGCATCTTCGGCCGATCCGCGGCCTGGGCAGGCATGGCCTGCAATCCCGCCAACGCCAAAGCCAGCGCGGCTAACCCGAATTTCATATGCATAAGCGACGACTTCACGCGTCCCGTCCTGTTGATGGCACAATCTGTACACGCAACTGCTGATCTTACACTGGCCAGGGAGTGTTCACACTGAAAGCCCCCCTATCCCCAAGTGTGATATTCCCCTATGCCCGAACTGCCTGAAGTCGAGACCACACGGCGCGGAATCGACACTGTCATGACAGGCCGACCGCTGGTGCGCCTGGTCGTCCGCGAACCGCGCCTGCGCTGGCCCATCCCCGCCGACCTGCCCGCCGCGCTGTCCGGCCGCACCGTGCTGGAGTGCGGCCGTCGAGGTAAATATCTATTACTGCGCTTCGAGCATGGCACCCAGATCGTGCATCTGGGCATGTCGGGCTCCCTGCGCACCGTTCCCGAGGACGAGGCTCCGCGCCGCCACGACCACGTCGAATGGGTCTTCGACCATGCCGTGCTCAGGCTGCACGATCCGCGCCGTTTTGGTGCGGTGCTGTGGCACCCGGCCGACGACGGCCCCGTCGAATTCCACCCCCTGCTGGCCAAGCTGGGCATCGAACCTTTCGACCCCCGCTTCAACGGCGCCTGGTTGCGCGACCAGTTCCGCGGCCGGTCGGCGCCCATCAAGCAGGTGCTGCTGGCGGGCGAGGCCGTGGTGGGCGTGGGCAATATCTACGCATCCGAAAGCCTGTTCCGGGCGGGCATCCACCCGCGCGCGGCGGCCGGCCGGCTGTCGCTGGCGCGCTGTGACAAACTGGCTGCCGCCATCCAGGCCACCCTGGGCGACGCCCTGACCTCGGGCGGCAGCACCCTGCGCGACTATGTCGGGGCCAGCGGCGAACCTGGCAGCTACTTCACGATCCACGCGGCGGTCTATGACCGCGAAGGGCAACCTTGCCGGGTCTGCGGCACGCCGATCCGGCGCTTCGTGCAGGGCCAAAGGGCGACCTATTACTGCGTCCGCTGCCAGCGGGCGTGAACCTCAAGGCGGGACTGATCATGGACCTGCACTACCAGACCGGCTTCCACAACGACTTCGCCACCGAAGCCCTGCCCGGCGCCCTGCCGCAAGGCCGTAATTCGCCGACCCGCTGCCCTTACGGCCTGTACGCCGAGCAGATTTCCGGCACGGCCTTCACGGCGCCGCGCGGGGAAAACCGGCGCAGCTGGCTCTACCGCATCCTGCCCGCCGCGCGCCACGAACCGTTCAAGGCCCTGGCTCAGCCGCCCCGGTGGACCAGCGACGCGGCCGCCTACCCCGCCACGCCGAACCAGTTACGCTGGAGTCCGCGCCCCCTGCCGGACGCGCCCACCGACTTCATCGATAGTGTCGTCACCCTGGGCGGCAATGGCGGTCCCGACGAGCAAAGCGGCGTCGGCATCCACCTGTACGCCGCCAACCAGTCCATGCGGGACCGCTTTTTCTACGACGCGGACGGCGAACTGCTGTTCGTGCCGCAGGAAGGCCGCCTGCTGTTGGCGACTGAGCTGGGCCGGCTGGAAATCGCGCCCCAGGAAATCGCCGTCATTCCGCGCGGCGTCCGCTTTCGCGTCGAACTTCCTGACGGCCAGGCGCGCGGCTATCTTCTGGAAAATTTCGGAGCGCCGCTGCGCTTGCCGGAGTTGGGACCCATCGGTTCCAACTGCCTGGCCAACGCGCGCGACTTCCAGACGCCGGTGGCCTGGTATGAAGACCTGGCGGGCGACTTCCAGCTGGTCGGCAAGTTCGCCGGGACGTTCTGGCAAGCCCGCATCGACCACTCGCCCCTCGATGTCGTGGCCTGGCACGGCACCCATGCGCCCTACAAATATGACCTGCGGCGCTTCAACGTCATCGGTTCGGTCAGCTTCGACCATCCCGATCCGTCGATCTTCACGGTACTCACTTCGCCGTCGGACACCCCGGGAACGGCCAATGTGGATTTCGCGATCTTCCCGCCGCGGGTCCTGGCCATGGAAAACACCTTCCGGCCGCCCTGGTTCCACCGCAACGTCGCCAGCGAGTTCATGGGACTGATCCACGGGGTCTACGACGCCAAGGCCGAGGGCTTCCTGCCGGGCGGCGCCAGCCTGCACAATTGCATGAGCGGCCACGGCCCGGATGCCGACACCTTCGAAAAAGCCTCGCAGGCCGACACCTCGCAAGCGCACTACATCCGCGACACCATGGCCTTCATGTTCGAAACGCGCCGGGTCATCCGTCCTACGGCACAGGCCCTCGCGTCGCCGCAATTGCAGGGCGACTACTACACGTGCTGGCAAGGGCTGGCCAGGCACTTCACACCCAGCCAGCCGTGATGCCGGCCGCGTCACGCTTTCCTCTTCAGGCATCCATGCAGCTGAACGAAACCCACGACCCGACCCTGCGCAGCTGGGTGACCAGCGCCGACCTTGAAAGCAGCGACTTCCCGCTGCAGAACCTGCCTTTCGGCACTTTCCGCCATGACGACGCCGAGCCCTGGCGCGCCGGTGTCGCCATCGGCGATCGCATCGTCGACCTGAGCCGCCTGGCGGCCGCGGCGCCCTTCGAAGGCCTGGCCGCGCAAGCGCTCGGCGCGTGCGCGGCACCCGCGCACGAAGGTCGCCTTAACGGGCTGATGGCGCTGGGCGCCGACCACTGGCACGCGCTGCGGCTGGCCCTGTCGCGCGGACTGCGGGTGGATGGCGCGGGAGAAACGTCGCCGGTCCGCGCGGCTTTGGAGGCCGCCTTGCGCCCCATGGCCGGCGCGCATCACGCCGCGCCGGCGCATATCGGCGACTACACCGATTTCTATATCTCGCTGCACCACGCCACCGCGGTAGGCCTGCAATTCCGCCCCGACCAGCCGCTGCTGCCCAATTACAAATGGGTCCCCATCGGCTACCACGGCCGCGCATCCAGCCTGGGGGTGGACACCGCGTTCCGCCGCCCGGTCGGCCAGACCCGCCCGCCGCGGGAAGGCGCGCCGCCGGCCTTCGGTCCCAGCCAGCGCCTGGACTACGAACTGGAGATGGCGATCTACATCGGCCAGGGCAATCCCCAAGGCCAGCGCATTCCATTGGCGAACGCGGAAGCCCATGTCTTCGGACTCGGGCTGCTCAACGATTGGTCGGCACGCGACATCCAGGCCTGGGAATATCAACCCCTGGGGCCTTTCCTGGGCAAGAGTTTCGCCAGCACCTTGTCGCCGTGGATCGTCACCCTGGAAGCGCTGGCGCCGTTCCGGACGCAACTGCGCCGTCCCGCCGGCGATCCCGCGCCCCTGCCCTACCTGGCCTCCGAGCAGAACGCCGCCCACGGCGCCTTCGATGTGCAATTGCAGGTGAGCATCAGCACCGAGCAGTCGCGCCGCGCGGGTGCGCCGGCCCATATCCTGGCGCGCAGCAATTTCCGCGAGGCATATTGGACGGTGGCGCAGCTGGTGGCGCATCACACGGTGAACGGCTGCAATCTGCAGGCAGGTGACCTGATGGGCACGGGCACGCTGTCGGGGCCACGCCCCGACGAAGCCGGCTCTCTCTTGGAATTGACCGAAGGCGGCAAGACAGCGCTGGCCCTGCCTTGGGGCGAGCAGCGCGGCTTCCTGCAGGATGGTGACGAGATTTGCCTGTCGGCCTATTGTGCGGCCCCTGGCCAGCGTCGCATCGGCTTCGGCAATGCTACCGGCCGGGTTTTGCCGGCGGATTGGGCGTAACAGCCGATCGTCGTGAAGCCTGTCGTGGCAGGCGTGCGCGCCAGCGGGCGGATCAGCGTTCCTGCGCGCGACGCAGGCGTTCGCGACTGTTGCTCAGGTGCGTGCGCATGGCGGCGCGCGCCGATTCGGCATCCTGGCGCCGGATGGCTTCGTAGATGTCCTCGTGCTCCAGATTCACCCGCGCCAGGTAGGACGCGCGGTCCTCGTGCGCCAGCTTGGCGGAATTGATGCGGGTGCGCGGGATGATGGCCGCGCCCAGATGCGACATCAGGTCGGCGAAATACTTGTTCTGCGTGGCCTCGGCCACCAGCAGGTGAAAGCGGAAATCCGGCGTCACGGTATCGCCACCCGGCACCAGCGCGGCGCGGAACTGGTCCAGGGCAATGCGCATGTTCGCCAGTTGCTCTTCAGTGCGACGCGTCGCCGCCAGCCCGGCGGCTTCGCTTTCCAGACAGATACGCAATTCCAGGATCACGACGATGTCGCGCACCGTGGCGATATCGGCCGGATCGACACGGAAATCGCCCATGCCGCTGGGCTTCAGCGCATACGTTCCCACGCCGTGATGGGTCTCGACCAATCCGGACGCCTGCAAGCGCGACAGGGCCTCACGCACCACCGTACGACTGACGCCAAAGGCGCGCATGATCTCGGATTCGGTGGGAAGCTTTTCCCCGGGCACGATCTCGCCACCGCGGATCTGCGTGGACAGGCTGTCCACCAGTTCCTGGGCCAGACTGCGGGGGCGGCGACGGGCGGGCACGGCGGCTTGTACGTTATTGGTCATCAGGGATTTTCCCGGTCGCGCTGCGCTTGACTGCGTTTTGAAGCGCTAATTATACTGGCCCAGCGTTGTACGATGACATATAAGAGCTTGCATTGCGCGTCTTTGCCCGGTTTTTTCCACAGCCGGACGACGTGAACGATGCCCCCGACAACCGCAGCCGACGTTACCGAGACAAACCCCCGTGACTCCGACGGCAGAATCAAATTCGTCCCCCGCGCAGCATTGCGCCCGCCTGCTGCTGACCGGCGCCGGCGGCAACCTGGGCAAGGTCCTGCGGACACGCCTGAAGCCTTACACCGACACGCTGCGGCTGTCGGACATCAGCCAACTGGATCCTGCCACCTCGGGTGAAGAGATCGTGCCCTGCGACCTGGCGGATGCCCAGGCGGTGGATGCGCTGGTGCAAGGCGTCGACGCCATCGTCCACATGGGCGGGGTGTCGGTGGAGCGGCCTTTCGAGGAAATCCTGCCGGCCAATATCCAGGGCGTCTACAACCTCTACGAGGCCGCGCGCCGCCATGGGGTCAAGCGCGTCGTCTTCGCCAGTTCCAACCATGTGATCGGTTTCTACCGCCAGGGCCAGGTCATCGACGCTGACGTCCCCGTGCGTCCCGACGGCTATTACGGCATCAGCAAGGCCTTCGGCGAAAACCTTTCCCGCTTCTATTACGACCGCTACGGCATCGAAACCGTGTGCCTGCGCATCGGCTCGTCCTTTCCGGAAGCGAAAGACCGCCGCATGCTCATCACCTGGCTCAGCTACGACGACCTGACCCAGCTGATCGCCCAGGCGCTGTTCACGCCGCACGTCGGCCACACCATCGTGTACGGCGCGTCCGCCAACAAGGAAAGCTGGTGGGACAACTCGCGCGCCGCGCACCTGGGCTTCACGCCCAAGGACAACTCCGAACCCTTCCGCGCCAAGGTCGAGGCCCAAACGCCCCTGGCCGCGGACGATCCGGCGGCGCGCTATCAAGGCGGCGCCTTCGTGAAGGCCGGCCCCTTCGAATCCTGAGCCACGTCGCCGCCCAGCGCGGCCGGGAGAACCACGCTCGAACCGGCTAGCCGCCCGCACGCAACCAAAACAAGCAACCAGAACAATAGCTCCATGCCGCGCGGCAACGCGGTCTGCGTCCCCATCCGGGGCGACAGGGGGCAACCTTGCAGCGAGTAAGCATGCGCGCCGGCCCATCGCCCGGCAGCGGATGAAGACGAGCCCGCCGTCAGTGCGGGCCTGACTGGAGGTAGACATGTTGCACATCGCTCCCCGGCGCCCTCGCGCCGCCCTGTTCCTGTCCGCCGCACTGGCCACCGCCAGTGCCGCCGCCATCGCGGCCAGCGCGGTCTTTCCCGGCAGCGCGCAAGCCGCGGAATTCCGCAGCGCGGACATCTTCACCGACGACTATCCCACCGTGATGGCGGTCAAGCACATGGCCGACCAGATCAAGGAGCGGTCCAACGGCAAGATGACCATCCGCATCTTCTCCGGCGGCGCCCTGGGGTCCGAAAACGACACCATCGAGCAGGTCAAGCTGGGGGCGCTCACGATGGCGCGCGTCAGCAGCGCCGCCATGCACAACATCTGTCCGAACACGCGCGTGCCGGCCCTGCCCTTCCTGTTCCGTTCCAAGGACCACCTGCACGCGGTATTGGACGGCCCCATCGGCGAGCAATTGCTGACCGCCTGCGAGAAAGCCGGCTTCGTCGGCCTGGCGTGGTACGACAGCGGCTCGCGGTCCATGTACACCCGCAACAAGCCCTTGCGCACCCTGGCCGACGCCAAGGGCCTGAAGATACGGGTGCAGCAATCCGATCTTTCGGTGGCGATGGTGGAAGCGATGGGCGGCAACGCCACCCCCATGGCCATGGGCGAGGTCTACACCTCGCTGAAGACGGGCCTGGTGGATGCCGCGGAAAACAACATCCCCAGCTACGAAAGCGCCCATCACTTCGAGGTGGCGAAGTTCTATTCGCAGACCGAGCACAGCATGACGCCGGAAATCCTGCTGTTCTCCAAGCGCCAGTGGGACAAGATGTCGCCGGACGAGCAGAAGATCCTGCGCGAGGCCGCACGCGACTCGGTGCCGTATATGCGCAAGCTGTGGGATGAGCGCGAAGCCAAGTCGCGCGACATCGTGCTCAAGGGCGGCGCCCAGATCGTCGAGGTGGACAAGGCCTCCTTCCAGACGGCGATGAAGCCGGTCTACGACCGCTTCGTCACCACGCCGGAGATGAAGGACCTGGTCAAGAAGATCCAGGACACGCAGCCCTAAAGGGACCCATCATGCCCGCCAGTCTTCAAGAAAGCGCCGCCCCCGCCGGGGGCGGCCAGGCCGCGGCCGGCCCGCTCGACGTATTCTCCCGTGCCTGCGCCATGCTCGCGCGCATCTGCATGTGGATAAGCGTCGCCGGGCTGGTCTGCCTGATCGCCGCCGTCGCGCTGCAGATATTCGGCCGTCACGTCCTCAACCGCACGCCCACCTGGGCCGAGAGCATCGCCATGCTGCTGGTGCTCTACGTCACCATGCTGGGCGCGGCGGTAGGGGTGCGCGATGCCGGCCACATCGGCTTCGAGTCATTGCTGGAAGCCTTGTCCCCCACCAACAAGTGGTGCCTGCAGATCTTCATCCATCTGCTGGTGCTGCTGTTCGGCCTGCTCATGGCCTGGTATTGCGGGGTCCTCGCGGACGCCGTGCTGGACTACACGATGCCCAACCTGGGCATCTCGGAAGGCTGGAAATACGTGCCGGCCATGCTGTCGGGTGGCCTGATCGCCATCTTCTCCCTCGAACATATCGTGGCACTGCTGCGGCATCAAAAGGTGGTCCCCGCATGGCACTGACTCTGCTTTCCGTCGCCTTCATGGGTTTCCTGGTGATCGGCGTGCCGGTGGCCTTCGCCATCGGCCTGGCGTCCATCACGGCCATCATGTACGAGGACCTGCCCATCGCGGTCGCCTTCCAGCAGATGACCTCGGGCATGAACGCCTTCTCCTTCCTGGCCATCCCTTTCTTCATCTTCACCGGCGAGCTGATGCTCTATGGCGGCATCGCCGACCGCATCGTGACGTTCGCCAAGTCACTGGTGGGCCATGTGCGCGGCGGCCTGGGCATGTCGAATGTGGTGGCGTGCACGCTGTTCGGCGGGGTGTCGGGTTCGCCCGTTGCGGACGTGTCGGCGATGGGGTCGGTGATGATCCCCATGATGAAGCGCGAGGGCTACCACGCCGACTACGCCGTCAACGTCACCACCCACGCGGCGCTGGTGGGCGCGCTGATGCCGACCAGCCACAACATCATCATCTACACGCTTGCCGCCGGCGGCAAGGTCTCCATCGCGGCACTGATCGCCGCCGGTGTCGTGCCCGCAGCCATCCTGACGCTGTGCAATCTGGCCGCGGCTTATTTCGTGGCGCGCAGCCGCGGCTATCCGGCCGGCACCTTTCCGGGCTGGCACATCGTGCTGCGTTCGCTGATCGCGGCGCTGCCAGGGCTATTCGTGGTGGTGCTGATCATCGCGGGCATCCTCAGCGGCGTATTCACCGCCACGGAATCGGCGGCGGTGGCGGTGCTGTACGCCCTGGCGCTGACGATCTTCGTCTACCGCTCGCTTAGCTTCGACCAGTTCGTGCGGGCCGCCGCCAAGGCGGTGAAGACGACCGGCGTGGTGCTGCTGCTGATCGGCATCTCGGCCACCTTCGGCTACCTGATCAGCTTTTACGGCGTGGCCGAAAAGACCGGCGTTCTGCTGGCGTCGATCTCCACCAGTCCGTGGGCCATCTTCCTGATGGTCAATATCGTGCTGTTCCTGCTGGGCACGTTCCTGGACATGGCGGCCACCATCCTGATCTGCACGCCGATCTTCCTGCCCATCTGCATGCAGTACGGGATGGGACCGGTGCAGTTCGGCATGGTCATGTTGCTGAATTGCGCCCTTGGCCTGAACACGCCGCCCGTGGGCACCACGCAGTTCGTGGGCTGCGCCATAGGCGGGGTATCGGTGGGCACGGTGATGCGGACCATCTGGCCGTTCTATGGCGCGCTGTTGGCGGCGCTGGCGCTGGTCACGTATGTGCCGGCGTTTTCGCTATGGCTGCCGGGGGTGTTGCTGAACTAGTGGGTGGGCTGTCTTGCGGCCTGCGGCGGCGCGACTTGCCCCAGCGGGCCGGTCGGACGATTCCTGGGCTGGACCAGCAGGCGGTAGAACAGCAGGCTGGCCAGGAACCACATCAGCGCCGCGGACCACAGCGTCTGGCTGAGAAAATGAGCCCCCTGGGCAATACGCACCAGGGAAAAGCTCACGCCCGCGACGATCCCGATCGCCAGGCCGACCCAGCGGTACAGCGGACGTCCGACCGCCCAGCCGGCGAAGTACAAGGACAGCATGGCAAAACCGGCGCCGGCATGCCCGCTGGGCAGCGCGCCGCCGGCCTCGTGGCGGTTGGCCGCCCAGAAATGATCGGGGTACGGGGCGAAGCCGCCGAACATGCTCAGGTCGTAAGGACGCGGCAAGGCGGTGTGATGCTTGATCTGAGTGATGATCACCTGCCCCAGCGCACAGGTCAGGGCCGTGGCCCACAGCACACCGCGCCACGGGCGCAGCACCGGCAGCCAGTGGCTGGCCACGGCGGCGCCCGCCGCCGCCACCGCCACGCCGACCGGCGCGACCAGGACCAGGCGATGCCCGAGTATTTCCAGGGTGCGTGACGCACGGTAAGGGAACACATGCGCCTGGGCGTCGTAGAACCAACGCGCGATGACCAGGTCCAGGCCCCAGATATTGACGGCCTGAGCGCAAAAGACCAGCAGCAGGGTGACGGAAAACACCTGGCCGATCAGATAGGTTTCGCGGCGTTCAGCCGCCGACCAGGAATGGGGGTCGGAATTAGCCATGGGGTAGCGTGCGCGGAGAAGATGGCAAGCTAACCCGCGACCCATTGAATATTCGTCAAATCCCCGGAGGGCCGAGGCGGCTACCCCGGCGGAGGCGGCGGTGAGGAAAGCGCGATCCGGCCTAGAACTTCAGGGTGAAACAGGTACCCCGCTGCTCGCCTTCGGTGGCCGATTCCACGGTCAGGCTCCAGCCCTGCATGTCGCAGACCCGCTTGGCGATGGCCAGGCCCAGTCCCCGCTCCAGCGCCGCGGCGGCCTCGGGCGGTTCCACGCCGCCATTGCGCATATCGCGCAGCCGCACGCTGTAGTAGCGCTCGAACACGAAAGGCAGGTCCGCCGCGCGGATGCCTTTGCCGTTGTCGCGCAGGGCAATGCCGCCGTCCACCGCGCTGACCACGAACTGCGCCGGCGCCGCATGCTCGATGGCATTGCGCACCAGATTGCGCAGCACGGTCAACAAGGCATAGCGGTCCAAGGTGCGGACGTCGCCAGGCGCCAGACGATCATCCAGCAGCAGGCCGGCCTGCTCGGCGTGCGCTTCCAGCCCTTGCCAGGCGGCCTGCATGCAGTCGCGCAGGTCCACGGTTTCGGGCTTGCGCAACTCGTCACGCGCCATGGCGCGCGCGCTTTCCAGCGCCGCGGTGACGCTGTCGACGTTCTTGACGACCCGGGTCAGGCGAGTGCGCTGATCGTCGGTGGCATTGCCCAGCAGCATCAACTCACCGTCGCTGCGGATGGCCGCCAGGGGCGTGCGCACTTCATGGCTGAGGTTGGCGGCGAACTCCCGTTCGCGCGCCAGGGAACGGTCGACCTGGTTCTGTACCCGGTTGAAGGCCTCGACCAGGCGGCCGGCCTCGTCATTGCGCTCCACGGCCAGGTCGGGCGAACCGGGGGCCCACTTGGACAATTGATCGGTCAAATTCAACATGGGTCCGACCGCCAGCTGCGCCACCTTGCGCGCCACCCCGTAGGACGCCACGATGCTGATCACGCCAAGCCCCAGCACGATCAAGCCGAAGTCGAACACCCGGTCTTCGTTGTCGGTAGCGTCATAGAGGACGAAGAACTTGCCCTGGGGCGGACTGGCCACCACCACGTGCCAGGTTTCCACGCCGGGCTCCACCAGGTGCAGGCCGGCGCCCAGGTTGTGGATGGGCTCCGGAATATCGGGATTGACCGCCCCAGGCTTCTGCAGCCACGCGCGCATATTGCTGCCGAGATCCAGGGGACCATGGTCCGGCATGAGCACGGTGCCGTTCTGCAGATGCGCGATCTGGCGCTCGGCTTCGGTGGTCAGGATGTCGTTCACCAGATCGTCTTCCATCTGGTCGAAGGTCAGGTAGGCCAGCACCACCAGCGCCGACACGAAGATCGCCACCAACCCCGTCAGGGCCCATGTCACCCGTTGGGTCAGCGTGCTGCCGATATTCATGCGCAAGGTCCGTCTGCCTGCAGGCGCCAGCCCGTGCCGTGCAACGTCTCGATGCCGTCATAGCCCGCATCGGTCAGCGCCTTGCGCAACAGGTGCATCTGGCTGCGCAGGGCATCGGAGGACGGCGGCTCGGCGCCCCACAGATGGCTTTCCAGCTCGGCGCGCGACACCACGCGGCCGGGATCGCGCAGCAATGCTTCGATGATCATCACGGACTTGCGCGTCAGATGCACGGGCTTGCCGTCCACCGCCACCACACGCGTGCGGCTGTCGTAGCTCAGCGTGCCGCAGCGGCGGACCGGGTTGGCCACCGCGCCGCTGGCGCGCAGGATCAGCGCGTTCAGCCTGGCCTCGACTTCCGCCAGCGCGAACGGCTTGGTCAGATAATCGTCCGCGCCATGGGCGAATCCCGCCAGCTTGTCGCTCAGTTCATCGCGGGCGGTCAGCATCAATACCGGCACGGCCAGCATGTGCTCGTTGCGCATCGCGCTCAGCACGCCGTAGCCGTCCAGGCCCGGCAGGCCCACATCCAGGATGACGGCGTCGAAGTGCTGCGACGTCAGCATGCCCAGGGCGGCGCGGCCATCGTAGGCCGCGTCCGGCACGAAGCCGCGTTGCTCCAGGAAGCTGTAGAGATTGCCGGCGATGGTCGCATCGTCCTCGACGATGAGGATGCGATGGTGCGAAGTGGCGGCGGGAACGTTCATACGAGGACGACCTTACCAGGGTTCATGATCCCATCCGGGTCCAGGGCCTGCTTGATCCGGCGCATCAGCTCCAGTTCCAGGGGATCCTTGTAGCGCGTCAGTTCTTCCACCTTGAGCTGCCCTACCCCGTGCTCGGCGCTGATCGAGCCATTGTGCGCGTGCACGCTGTCATGCACCACTTGGTAGATACGCGACTGCAAGGCCAGCAGGTCGGCCTCGGCCTGGCCCGGCGCGGGCGCCACGTTGTAATGCAGGTTGCCGTCGCCCAGGTGCCCGAAGATCACGTGCGTGACCCCGGGAAAACTGGCTTGCAGCAGGCCGTTGGTGGTCCGCACGAAGTCGGCGATGCGCGAGATCGGCACCGACACGTCGTGCTTCACCGCCTTGCCGAAAGCCGCTTCGGCCAGGGGGATGCTTTCACGCAGATGCCACAGGGCGCGACTCTGCGCGACGTTTTCGGCGATGACGGCGTCGGTGGCCAGGCCGGCCTCCAGCACCTCGCCCAACACGCTTTCGAAGCGCTCGCGGGCGTGCGCTTCGCTTTCGCTGTCCGACAGTTCCAGCAGGGCGAACCAGGGCGACTGCGCCGATTCATCGCTGAAGGGCAGGCGCTGCTGCGGATAAAGCCGCACCACGCCTTGCAGGCAATAGCCGGCCATCAGCTCGAAGCCGGTCAAGGTGGAACCGAAGCCGGCGCGGGCCCGTGCCAGCACTTTCACCGCTTCCTCGACACCGGGCAGCGCCAGCAAGGCGGTGCAGCGGGCGACCGGCGCGGGGTAAAGCTTCAAGGTGGCGGCGGTGATGATGCCCAGGGTGCCTTCGCTACCTATATAGAGATCACGCAGGTCGTAGCCGGTATTGTCCTTGCGCAGGCCGCGCAGGCCATGCCAGATGCGGCCGTCCGGCGTGACCACTTCCAGGCCAAGGGTCAGGTCGCGGGTATTGCCATAGCGCAGCACCTGGGTGCCGCCGGCGTTGGTGGCCAGGTTGCCGCCGATGCTGCAACTGCCCTCCGCCGCCAGGCTCAGGGGAAACAGGCGGTTCGCCTGCTCGGCGGCCTGCTGCACCGACTGCAGGATGCAACCCGCCTCGACGGTGATGGTGTCGTTTTCGGTATCGACGGCGCGGATGCGGTTGAGGCGGCCCAGCGACAGGATCAGCGTGGCGCCCTCCTGGTCCGGCGTGGCGCCGCCGCACAGGCTGGTATTGCCGCCCTGGGGCAGCACCGGCACCCGGTGGCGGGCACACAGGCCGACCACGGCGGCCACGGCCTCGGTATCGCCGGGCCGCGCCACGGCCAGGGCCTGGCCCTGATAACGGCCGCGCCAATCGAGCGTATAGGACGCGGTATCCGCGCCCGTCAACACATGCTCGGGCCCCAGCAGCGCCCGCAACTCATCCAGGAATGTCATCGACCACCGCAATTATCAAGGCCGCGTCCACCGGATAAGCCGCACAAACGGCTTAAGGCCGGGCCGGACTGAAAGTGCGGCTATTGTAGGACGAGACGCCCTTGCCATGGCCGCGCAGCCGCGCCCGCGGCAACGCTCCGTCAGGATTGTCGAATTCGGACACAACGACGAGGTCCGCTTCCGTGTAACAATCCTCCTTTCTCGCCACACCGGCGGGCCAATTCCTCGTGGCGCGATCCTCTCGAAGTCGTCCGCTGGAACGCATCCCGCGCTGCCGCATCGCCCGTCAGAACTAGGGCAAACGCGGCATGCGCCCAAGGATGGGGGCGCCGGCAATCGAGGATAATGCCCTTTTCATCGCACCCTGGAACAAGGAATCAACGTGGCTACCGCGTCGAAAATTCCCGCATCGATCTTCAAGGCCTACGACATCCGTGGCACCGTGCCGGACCAGTTGAATACCGGCTTTGCCCGCGAACTGGGCCTGGCCCTGGCCGCCCGCGCCCGCGCCGTGGGCGTCAGCGAACTGGTCATCGGCCGCGACGGCCGCCTGAGCAGTGAAGAACTGGCGCTGGCCTTGCAGGAAGGCCTGAACGCCGGCGGCGTGGACACCGTGGACATCGGCGAAGTGCCGACGCCGCTGGTCTATTTCGGCGCCTATACGCTGAAGACCGGCTCCGGCGTGGCCATCACCGGCAGCCACAACCCGCCCAAGTACAACGGCTTCAAGATGATGCTGGCCGGCGCCGCCCTCTACGGCGACGCCATCCTGGATCTGCGCAAGGCCATGGAAGCCGCGGGCGGCAAGGCCCCGGCCGGCGTCACTCCCGGCAAGCGCCGCGAGCTGGACCTGGTCGAAACCTATCTGCAACGCATCGTCGGCGACGTCAAACTGGCGCGCCCGATGAAGATCGCCGTGGATTGCGGCAACGGCGTGGCCGGCGCCATCGCGCCCAAGCTGTTCCGCGCCCTGGGCTGCGAAGTCACCGAGCTGTTCTGCGAAGTCGACGGCAACTTCCCGAATCACCATCCGGACCCGGCCGACCCGCACAACCTGGAAGACCTGATCCGCTGCGTCCAGACCACCGACAATGAAATCGGCCTGGCCTTCGACGGCGACGGCGACCGCCTGGGCGTGGTCACCAAGTCCGGCGAAATCATCTGGCCCGACCGCCAGCTGATCCTGTACGCGCGCGACGTGCTGGCACGCAATCCCGGCGCCACCATCATCTATGACGTGAAGTGCAGCCGCCACGTGGGTCTGGCCGTCAGCGAAGCGGGTGGCAAGCCGCTGATGTGGCAGACGGGCCATTCGCTGGTCAAGGCCAAGCTGGCCGAAACCGGTGCGCCCCTGGCTGGCGAAATGAGCGGCCACATCTTCTTCAAGGAACGCTGGTTCGGCTTCGACGACGGTCTGTACACGGGCGCCCGCCTGCTGGAAATCGTCTCGCGCGACGCTAACCCGTCGGCCGTGCTGGAAGCCCTGCCCCAGGCCATCTCCACGCCCGAGCTGAAGCTGGAAATGGAAGAAGGCGAACCCTTCGCGCTGGTCAAGGCGCTGCAGGAAAAGGGCAAGTTCGATGGCGCCATCAATGTGGTCACCATCGACGGCGTGCGTGCCGAGTATGCGGACGGTTTCGGCCTGGCCCGCCCGTCCAACACCACGCCGGTGGTGGTGCTGCGTTTCGAGGCCGACAACGATGCCGCCCTCAAGCGCATCCAGGACGACTTCCGCAAGCAGCTGCAATTGCTCAAGCCCGATGTGAAGCTGCCTTTCTGAAGCTGCCTTTCTAAGGCTAGCCTCAAGGCAAACGCCCCATGCCGGGAAGCCGGCATGGGGCGTTTTGCATGGTGCGGCGAGATGTCCGGGTCGCGTGGCCCGGACCTGCCTTACCCGATCAACGCAGGAACTGCGTGTACCAGGGCATGGCCACTTCCAGCCCTTCCAGAATGTCATGCATGGGCTTGTAGCCCAGATGTTCGTTGGCCTTGCCGATGTCCGCCAGCGAATGGCGCACGTCGCCGGCACGGAACTCGCCGTAGACGGGGGCCTTGTCGTACTTGACGCCATGCTTGGCCAACTGGGCGCGCAGGTGCTCGAACAATTCGTTCAGGCTGGTGCGGGCGTTGTAGGCGACGTTGTAGACCTGGCTTGCCTTCTCCGGCTGCGACAGCGCCGCCAGCAGATTGGCCTGCACGGCGTTTTCGACGAAGCAGAAGTCGCGGCTGGTTTCACCGTCGCCGTTGATCACGACATCCTCGTCACGGATCATGGCGCTGATCCACTTGGGGATGACCGCGGCATAGGCGCCGTTGGGATCCTGGCGTTTGCCGAACACGTTGAAGTAACGCAGGCCCACGCTGCCGAAATCGTAGGAGCGCGCGAACACGCTGGCGTACAGCTCGTTGACGTACTTGGTCACGGCGTAGGGCGACAGCGGGTTGCCGATTTCCGACTCGATCTTGGGCAAGCCGGGATGGTCGCCGTACGTCGAGCTGGACGCCGCGTAGACGAAACCATGGACGCGGGCGTCACGGGCAGCCACCAGCATGTTCAGGTAGCCATCGATGTTCACCGCATTGGTGGTCAGCGGGTCCTGCAGGGAACGCGGCACCGAACC
Organism: Bordetella sp. N; assembly: GCF_001433395.1. GTDB lineage: Bacteria > Pseudomonadota > Gammaproteobacteria > Burkholderiales > Burkholderiaceae_B > Bordetella_C. Next base: position 5,925,960 of record NZ_CP013111.1, on the reverse strand, counting down.
CAGCGCGGCCTGGTGCAGCACGAAATCCACGCCCGTGCAGGCACGGCGGCAGGTTTCGACATTGCGGATGTCGCCTTCGATGAAGGTGAACCGGCCCCACTGCTCCGCCGACACCAGCTCCATGACTTCGTCGAGGTTGTGCTGGAAGCCCGTGGCGAAGTTGTCCAGGCCGACCACGGTCTGATCCAGCTTGAGCAGCGTTTCCAGCAGGTTCGAGCCGATGAAGCCGGCGCAGCCGGTCACCAGCCATTTGCGGGGCGACTGGCGCAGTTCCTCGGTAATCTGTTGATAGCGATTCGTCATGCTTACACCTTCTTCAATGATGACCGGGGTTTAAAGCCGCAGGTCCGATTCGTCCGCGGTCAAGACGTACTTCAAGTCGTACAGAATGTGGTCCGGCTTGCCGTAGGCGCGGATCGCGGCCGCGCCCATTTCCGCGAACTGCTTGTGCGCGACAGCAAGAACGATGCCGTCGTAGGCGCCTGCCTGCGGCGCGCTGACGGGGGTGATGCCGTATTCGTGGACGGCCTCGGCCGGATCGACCCACGGGTCGTAGACATCGACCTCGACGTTGTATTCGCCCAGCTCGCGCACGATGTCGACGATACGCGTATTGCGCAGGTCCGGGCAGTTTTCCTTGAACGCCAGGCCCATCACCAGCACGCGCGCGCCCTGCACGTGGATGCGCCGGCGCATCATGGCCTTGACCAGTTGCGACACGACATAGCTGCCCATGGCGTCATTGAGGCGGCGGCCGGCCAGGATGATCTCGGGGTGGTAACCGATGGACTGGGCTTTATGGGTCAGGTAGTACGGATCCACGCCGATGCAGTGACCGCCCACCAGGCCCGGCCGGAACGGCAGGAAATTCCATTTGGTGCCGGCGGCCTCCAGCACGGCCTCGGTGTCGATGTCCATCTTGTTGAAGATCAGCGCCAGCTCGTTGATCAAGGCGATGTTGACGTCGCGCTGGGTGTTCTCGATGACCTTGGCGGCTTCCGCCACGCGGATGGACGCGGCCTTGTGGGTGCCGGCGGTGATGATCTCGCGATAGAGCTGGTCGACCAGCTCGGCCACTTCCGGCGTGGAGCCCGAGGTCACTTTACGGATGGTGCTGACGCGATGCGCCTTGTCGCCCGGGTTGATGCGTTCCGGGCTGTAGCCGGCGTAGAAGTCTTCGTTGAACTTCAGGCCCGACACGCGCTCCAGCACGGGCACGCAATCTTCCTCGGTGGCGCCGGGATAGACGGTGGATTCGTAGATGACGATGTCACCGCGCTTGAGCACCGCGCCTATGGTTTCGCTGGCGCGAATCAGGGGGGTGAGGTCGGGCTGCTTGTAGGCATCGATGGGCGTGGGCACCGTCACGATGAAGACGTTGGCGTCGGCCAGGCGGGCACGGTCGTCCGTGCAGACCAGCTGGGCGGCGGTGGCCAGTTCCTGATCGTCGACTTCCAGGGTGTGGTCATGCCCGCGTTGCAGGGCGTCGATCCGGTGCCGGTTGATATCGAAGCCGATCACGGGCCGCCGCTTGCCGAACTCAACCGCCAGCGGCAAGCCTACATAGCCCAGCCCGACAACGGCAAGTTTGACATCCTGAATACGCAACATAAATTTATCCACAGCTGGAACGAATGGCCGGATTTTAGTGGAAAGGCGGAAGGCGGCAGAGCAGCCCTGGCGGCTATCGGTTTCCTCATGTGAGCAAACGTTTAGTGGATTCGGGGAATTCCACGGTAGGGCCTCATGTAGGGGGCCGCTAGCGGCCTCGTCACTCGCAACGCATCGATACTGATTGAAGGATCGAGGGGGGCGGGGCCCCCCTCGGCTCCCCCGGGGCCAACGGCGAGGGGCTGCGCCCCTCGGCCTCCTGCGCCCGGACGGGAGGCGCGGGCCTTCGGCTTCCTGAAAAGATCGAGTCGAGGGGCGCAGCCCTCCTCGACTTCGCCGGCTGCGCAGCCCTCCTGCCTGCGTTCGCCAGACGCAGGAAAAAAAAAAGCCCAAGATCTTGCGATCTTGGGCTAAATCCACCAAAGGAGGAGGGTGGAGGAGACAATCGTGGCATGTCGCAGGGTTAACCCGGGGGGTCTTCCGTTGCTGCCGGGGTTATTCACCGCACCGACCGCGTTTCGACATCCGATGAGTGAATATTAACCAAGACTTTTGTGCGATGCAAGAAAATTTTCGAGCCCCCGTGAAGATCACCCATGGTGTTGCTTTGGTGCATCGCATTATTCACCCTTCCCCAGGCAAGCACAGGGGCATCAGAAGCGCTCATTAAAGGGGACGTATAGCGGGTTAACCCTGTCCCCATTCTCACTCGCCTCGGATGCCGGCCTGGATCGAGGCTTAGATCCAGTAGGCCGTCGTGGTCATCACCTTCGACAAGGCTCGCATCGCGCCCCGCACCGGCAAGGGCAAGGCCGTGGCCCCCGCCCGCTCGGCGCTGACGCGATGATTGATCTCATCCTGCTTCATCTGTTCGACCACGTTGCGCGAACGCACGTCCTGATCGGGCAGGGTCTTCAGATGGCTGTCCAGGTGGGCTTCGACCTGGCGCTCGGTTTCGGCCATGAAACCCAGGTTGCGCGGCACGCCGGCCCGGCCCGCCGCCAGTCCCATCGCGAAGGAGCCGGCGTACCACAGCGGATTGAACAGGCTGACATGGCTGTTCAACTCGCCCAGGCGGCGCGCGCACCAGGCCAGGTGGTCGACTTCCTCCGCCGCGGCGTCCAGCAGCAAGGCGCGGGCGGAAGCGTCCGAGCAGGCGACGGCCTGCCCCCGGTACAAGGCCTGGGCGCAGACTTCGCCCACATGATTCACCCGCATCAGGCCGGCGGCATGACGTTTTTCCTGTGCGCTCAGCGGCTCGTCGGCCACTTCCGCTCCGGCGGGGTAGGCCCGGCTGGCGGCGGCATTGTTGGAAAGCACCTGCAACGCGCGATCGGCTTCGCCCAGCAGGGTATCCAGCAGGCTGCGCCGCCGCATGAAACCGGGGGCGGCGGAAGAAGGGGCGGTGGCGGACGACATATGGAACTCCTGATAACGGCGCGCGGCCGGCAGCGGTGCGCGGCGGCGATCACAGCTATTGTAATTAGGGCTTACGCGAATGCGTCTTGATCCTGGTCAGGGCGTGGGGATTAGGCCCCTGCCCGGCGCCCGTACAGCAATCCGCTTGCCGCGTTGGCGCCGTGGGAATCCCTTCTGAGTGACGGCAGTCGGGCTATCATCTCCGCTTTGAGGCGCGGCGTGCATCATCCCGCCGCCCTTGCATGAACATCAAGCAAATACGGGATTTTCGACATGGAATGCACGATCGATTGGGGCGGCCCCTCGGGCATGTTGTTTGTAGCCACCTCCGGCAGCGGCCACATCGCCGCGATGGACGGCGCCGTGGAAGGCGGCGGCCATGACCTGGCGTTCCGCCCGATGGAAATGGTGCTGGCCGGCACCGGCGGCTGCACCGCCTATGACGTGGTGCTCATCCTGAAGCGTGGCCGCCACGCGGTCACCGGCTGCAGCGTCAAGCTGCAGGCCGATCGCGCCGACACCGATCCCAAGGTATTCACCAAGATCAACTTCGCCTTCACCGTCACCGGCAGCAAGCTGCCGGTCGCGGCGGTCGAACGCGCCGTGCAGCTGTCGCACGAAAAGTACTGCTCGGCCTCGGCCATGCTGGCCAAGACCGCGGAACTGACGTTCACCGTGGAAGTGGTCGACACCAGCGCCGACGCGGCCCAAGCCGCCTGAGTCCATGGCCCAATACGAAGACTTCATGCGCCATGTCTACGAACATGGCACCACCAAGACCGACCGCACCGGCACCGGCACGCGGTCGACCTTCGGTTACCAGATGCGCTTTGATCTGGCGCAGGGCTTCCCCCTGGTCACGACCAAGAAGCTGCACACCAAGAGCATCTTCATCGAGCTGCTGTGGTTCCTGCGCGGCGAATCGAATGTGCGCTGGCTGCAGGAACGTGGCGTCACCATCTGGGACGAGTGGGCCGATGCAAACGGCGACCTGGGCCCGGTCTACGGCACCCAGTGGCGCTCCTGGCCGACGCCGGACGGCGGCCATATCGACCAGATCAGCCAGTTGCTCGAACAGATCCGCCGCACGCCCGATTCGCGCCGCCTGATCGTTTCGGCCTGGAACGTGGGCGAGATCCCGAACATGGCCCTGCCGCCCTGCCACGCCTTCATGCAGTTCTACGTGGCGGACGGCAAGCTGTCCTGCCAGCTGTACCAGCGCAGCGCGGACATCTTCCTGGGTGTGCCGTTCAATATCGCCAGCTATGCCCTGCTGACCCACATGATCGCGCAGCAGTGCGACCTGGAGCCGGGCGATTTCGTCTGGACCGGCGGCGATTGCCATATCTACAGCAATCACTTCGAACAGGTGGAGCTGCAGCTGTCGCGCGAGCCCTACCCCTATCCGAAGCTGAACATCAAGCGCAAACCGGCCAGCCTCTTCGATTACGAGTACGAAGACTTCGAAATCGTCGACTATCAGTCGCATCCTCACATCAAGGGTCAGGTCGCGGTATGAGCAGCAGCACTCGGCCAGCCCTGACGCTGGTGGTCGCCTATGCACGCAATCGCGTGATCGGCCGTGACAACGCCCTGCCCTGGAAGATTCCTGGCGACCTGGCGCACTTCAAGCGCACGACCCTGGGCCATCCCATCGTCATGGGCCGCAAGACCTGGGAATCGCTGGGACGGCCGCTGCCGGGACGCCGCAACATCGTCATCAGCCGCGATACCGCTTATGCCGCGGCAGGCGCCGAAGTGGTGACCAGCCTGCCGGCCGCCCTGGCCGCCTGCGCCGACGTGGCGCAGGTGTGCGTGATCGGCGGCGCGCAGATCTATGCGGCGGCCATTCCGCTGGCCGACCGCATCGTCGCCACCGAGGTCAAGGCCGACGTCGATGGCGACGCCTGGTTCCCTGAATTGCCGGCCGGCGAATGGCGCGAAGCCTCGCGCCAGGCCCAGCCCGCCGAAAACGGTTACGAATACGACTTCGTCGAGTTCGAACGGCAGAGGCGCTGACGGGCGCCACGTCCAACGCCGACGGCCCGTCCTGCAAGGCAATCCGGCTCGGGCACGTCGACGCCCACCGCCCGACGCAACCGCTAAGCCGTAGCCTGCCGCAAAAAGCGCCATAAGGACGCGTCGTCGGAATAGGCGACGTTCAGCCGCAGCCACGGAATGTCTTCCTGGTCGGCATCGAAATAAGACCCCGGCGCCAGCCAGATCCCGTCGTTCAGGGCGCGGCTGGCCAGGGCATTCGCGCCGCCCTGCCACCCTTGCGGCAATCTGGCCCACAGGAACAGGCCCGCGCGCGGCTCGGAATGCAGCGTCATGCCCAGGTCGGTCAAGGCCTGCGCCACCTTGCCATGGGCCAGCGCCAGGCGCTCGCGCACGCGGGCGACGTGCGCCTGATAGCGGCCTTCGTGCAAGGCCTGGTGCACCACCCTCTCAAGGATCTCCGGCGAGGTCAGGCCCACCGCCATCTTGGTGCGCGCCATGTCGCGCACGACGTCGGCATGCGCCACCACATAGCCCACGCGCACCGACGGGCTGACCACCTTGGAATAACCGCTCAGGTAGACCACGCGGCGCGCCCCGTCCAGGGCCGCCAGCATGGGCGCGACACCTACCGCCAGTTCGCGGGAGATGTCGTCCTCGATGATCCACATATCGTGTTGCTCGGCCACCCGCAGCACCTGGCAGGCATTGGCCATGGTCAGGGTGGCGCCCGTGGGATTCTGCAGGACCGGATTGACGAACAGGGCGCGCGGCCGATGCAAGGCGGCCAGCTGTTCCAGGGCGTGGCAGTCCAGACCGGCAGCGGCGCGCTCCACCGACACCACGCGCAGCCCCGCCAGGCGCAGCAGCGGCAGCAGGTTAGCGTAGCAGGGGCGTTCCACGATCACGGTATCGCCGGCGCGCAGCAACGTACGGATGGCAAGGTCCAGCCCATGCGTCACGCCCTGGGTCAGCAGCACCTGCTCGGCCTGCACGGGCAGGCCAATGGCCCCCATATGCTCGGCGATGGCCGCCCGCAAGGGCGCATAACCGTAGGGATGGCCGTAGCCCGCGATACGGGCGCCGGGCACGCGGGCGACGTGGCGCAGGCCAAGGTGCAGCCCGTCCTCGTTGAGCCATTCGCCCGGCAGCCAGCCACATCCGGATTTCACCGGGATGGAATGGTCGGCAAAGACGTCCGACAGCAACCACTCCGCGCCCAGGGTGGGCGGCGACCAGGCATGCGGCAGCGCATCGGTACCAGGGCCGGCGCTCCCGGCTTGTGTGCTGGACCTGGGCGCCACGCGATAGCCGGCGCCGGGCCGCGCCACCAGGCGCCCGGCCGCGACCAGGCGGGCATAGGCCGCGGCCACGGTGAAGGTGCTGACGTCATGCGCCCTGGCGAAGTCGCGCACCGAGGGCAGCGCCATTCCGGGCCGCAGCGCCTGCGTGTCGATGGCGCGGGTCACGGCGTCGATCACCTGCTGCACCAGGGTGGCGGCCTTGTTGCGGTCGCGGACGGGATGGAATTCGATGAGAGGGAAGTCGGTCACGACGGGCCTGGGTGGACGGGAGAATGCCGGGGTATTTCGACGTCGATATGGCCCCGATACCTATACAGTTGTCCAGCTTACCCCTGTACGGTCAGGGATATTTGCGCAAATTGTATATGTTCATCCTGGCAAGCCGGAGCCAAAATCGCCGCTGGTGTCACTTATGTCCTCCGCTTACCTCTGGAGCTTCCCCATGAACGCCCCCGCCATGCCTGATCTGTCGCATCTCTGGATGCCTTTCACCGCCAACCGTCAGTTCAAGGCCGACCCGCGCATGCTCGCCGGCGCCAAGGGCATGTACTACACCAGCATGGACGGCCGCCAGATCCTGGACGGCACCGCCGGCCTGTGGTGCGTCAACGCCGGCCACTGCCGCACGGAGATCGCCGAAGCCATCGCCAGCCAGGCCGCGACCCTGGACTACGCACCCGGCTTCCAGCTGGGCCATCCGCTGGCCTTCGAAGCCGCCACGGCCGTGGCCAGCATGATGCCCGCCGGCATGGACCGCATCTTCTTCACCAACTCCGGCTCGGAGTCGGTCGACACGGCGCTGAAAATCGCCCTGGCCTACCACCGCGCCCGCGGCGACGCGCAGCGCACCCGCCTGATCGGCCGCGAACGTGGCTACCACGGCGTGGGCTTCGGCGGCATCTCGGTGGGCGGCATCGCGGGCAACCGCAAGACCTTCTCCGGCGCGCTGCTGCCGTCGGTGGACCATCTGCCCCACACCCACAACCTGGAAAAGAACGCCTTCAGCAAGGGCCAGCCGGTCTGGGGCGCGCATCTGGCGGATGAGCTGGAGCGCATCCTGACCCTGCACGACCCGTCCACCGTGGCCGCCGTCATCGTCGAACCGATGGCCGGTTCCACCGGCGTGCTGATTCCGCCGCAAGGCTATCTGCAACGCTTGCGTGAAATCACGGCCAAGCACGGCATCCTGCTGATTTTCGACGAAGTCATCACTGCCTACGGCCGCCTGGGTTCGGCCACGGCCAGCGAGCACTTCAGCGTGACGCCCGACCTGATCGCCATGGCCAAGGGTGTCAGCAATGCCGCCGTGCCGGCCGGCGCGGTGGCGGTCAAGCGCGAGGTCCACGACGCGGTCGTCAATTCGGTCAACGGCGGCATCGAGTTCTTCCACGGCTATACCTACTCGGCCCACCCCCTGGCCGCGGCCGCCATCCTGGCGACCCTGGGCATCTACAAGCGCGACGGCCTGTTCGAGCGCGCCCGCGAACTGGCGCCGACCTTCGAAAAAGCCGCCCACAGCCTGCAAGGCGCACGCCATGTCATCGATGTGCGCAATATCGGTCTGGTGGCCGGCATCGAACTGGCGTCGCGTGACGGTGCGCCGGGTGCCCGCGCCGCCGAAGCCTTCAAGAAGTGCTTCGACGCGGGACTGATGGTGCGCTACACCGGTGACATCCTGGCGGTGTCGCCGCCCCTGATCATCGACGAAGCGCAGATCGGCGAGATCTTCGACACCATCGGCAAGGTGCTCAAGGAAATCGCCTGAGGCTAAGGGAAGTTGCCCAGGGCTCAGGAAAGTCGCCTGAGCCTCAGGCAATCGCCCGATCAGCCATACGCCCGGGGCCATGTGTGTCATCACATGGCCCCGGGCGATTTGCTTTAATGGGGAAGAGCGCACCCACCCTATCCCCAGTCATGCTGAAGATCCCGCATTTCATCAACGGCCAGCCCTACGATGGCCGCAGTTCCCGCTATGCCGACGGCTTCGATCCGGCGCTAGGCGAGATCGTTTCCAATATCCCGCTGGCCGGCCAGGACGAGGTCGATCTGGCCGTGGCGGCGGCGCGCGAAGCGTTTGCTGCCTGGTCGCAGACACCGCCCCAGCGGCGCGCGCGCATCCTGTTCAATTTCAAGCTGCTGCTGGAGCACGACCAGGAAGACCTGGCGGCCACCATCACCCGTGAGCAGGGCAAGATCCTGGCGGAGGCGCGCGGCGAAGTGGCGCGCGCCGTCGACATGGTGGCGTACGCTTGCGGCATCCCGCAGCTGCTCAAGGGCCAGTACACCGAACAGACCGGCGAAGGCGTCGACAGCTGGAACCTGCGTGAACCGCTGGGCGTGGTGGTCGGCATCACGCCTTTCAACCTGCCCCTGCTGGCGCCCTGCTGGATGTTCCCCCTGGCGCTGGCCTGCGGCAACACCTTCGTGCTCAAGCCGTCCGAGCGTACGCCGTCGACCGCCGTGCGACTGGGTGAGCTGTTGCGCGAAGCGGGCCTGCCGGCGGGTGTCTTCAATGTGCTGCATGGCGACAAGATGGCGGTGGATGCCCTGATCGCGCACGAACAGGTCGAGGCGCTGTCCTTCGTCGGCTCCACGTCCACCGCGCAGTACATCCACACGCAGGCTTCGCAGCGCGGCAAGCGCGTGCAGGCCTTGGGCGGCGCCAAGAATCATCTGGTGGTCATGCCCGACGCGGATCTGGACCTGGCGGCGGATGCGCTGCTGCGCGCGGCTTACGGCACGGCCGGCGAGCGCGGCATGGCGGTTTCGGTGGCGTTGGCCGTCGGCAGCGCCGGCGATGCACTGGTCGAACGGCTGGCACCGCGGGTACGTGACCTGAAGGTCGGCAACGGCATGGACCCGAACAGCCAGATGGGGCCGCTGATCAGCGCGCAACATCGCGTCAAGGTGCTGGGCTACATCGAAGACGGCGTCGAAGCCGGCGCCACGGTCGTCGTCGACGGGCGCGCCGTGAACGTGGCCGGGCATGACAAGGGCTACTTCGTGGGCGGCACCCTGTTCGACCACGTCCGGCCCACCATGAACGTCTATCGCGAGGAAATCCTGGGACCCGTGCTCTGCGTCTTGCGGGTGCCGGACCTGAAGACGGCCGTGGCCATGATCAACCAGCATGACTACGCCAGTGGCGCGTCCTGCTACACGCGCGACGGCGCCACCGCGCGCGCGTTCACGCGCGGCGTGCGCACGGGCGCGGTGGGCATCAACGTGCCCATCCCGATGCCGGCGGCCTGGCATGCCATCGGCGGCGCGAAGCGGTCCTTGCTGGGTGACCACTACCTGCATGGCGAAGAAGGCGTGCGCTTCTACACGCGCTACAAGAGCGTGACGCAGTACTGGCCCTGAGATCCTCGCCCAAAAACAAACTGGCCCATCGGGGCCAGTTTGTTTTCAGCAGTGCATTGGGCCAGTGCGGCCCGATGAGCGGCCAGACCTTGCCTTGCTCTGTCCTGCCTTAAGCGTAGGCTTCGATGGGCAGGCAGCTGCACACCAGGTTGCGGTCGCCGTAGGCATTGTCCACCCGCGCCACGGGCGGCCAGTACTTGCCATCGCGCAGGCTGGCCAGCGGATAAGCCGCCTGGCTGCGGGGATAGGCGTGGTTCCACTCGTCGGCCAACAGCGTGGCGGCGGTGTGGGGCGCGTTCTTCAACACGTTGTCCTCACGGTCGCGCTCGCCGCTTTCCACCTGGGCGACTTCGGCACGGATGGCGATCATCGCGTCGATGAAGCGATCGAGTTCCACCAGGCCTTCCGATTCGGTCGGTTCGACCATCAAGGTGCCGGCCACGGGGAAGCTCATCGTCGGCGCATGGAAACCGTAGTCGATCAGGCGCTTGGCGATGTCTTCGTTGGAGATGCCGGTGGTGTCCTTGAGCTGGCGCACGTCCAGGATGCACTCGTGCGCGACACGGCCGTTGCGACCCGAATACAGCACCGGATAGTGAGCGCGCAGGCGCTCGGCGATGTAGTTGGCGCTGAGGATGGCCACTTCAGTGGCGCGCAACAGGCCTTCCGCGCCCATCAAGGCGATATAGATGTACGGGATGGGCAGGATGCTGGCCGAACCGAAAGGCGCGGCCGACACCGGGCCCACCTTGGCGTCGCCAGGCAGCTTGCCGCTGGCGTCGAGCACACCAGGCAGATAAGGCGCCAGATGGCCGCGCACCGCGACAGGACCCACGCCCGGACCGCCGCCGCCGTGCGGGATGCAGAAGGTCTTGTGCAGGTTCAGGTGCGACACGTCCGAGCCGAACTTGCCCGGCTTGGCCACGCCCACCATGGCGTTCATGTTGGCGCCGTCCATGTACACCTGGCCGCCGGCCTCGTGCACGATCTCGCAGATCTCGGTGACGGCTTCCTCGAACACGCCGTGGGTCGACGGGTAGGTGATCATCAGGGCGGACAGGCGATCGCCGACCTGGGCCACCTTGGCGCGCAGGTCAGGCACGTCGACGTTGCCGTTCGCGTCCGACGCCACCACCACGACCTGCATGCCGGCCAACTGCGCCGACGCCGGGTTGGTGCCGTGCGCGGACGACGGGATCAGGCAGACATCGCGCTGATGCTGGCCATTGGCTTCGTGGTAGCCACGGATGGCCAGCAAGCCGGCGTATTCGCCTTGCGCGCCCGAGTTGGGCTGCAGGCTGATGGCGTCGTAGCCGGTGATTTCGCACAGGGCGGCCGATAGGCGCTCGATCAGTTCCGCGTAGCCCTTGGTCTGCTCGACCGGGGCGAACGGGTGGATCATGGCGAACTCGGGCCAGGTGACGGGAATCATCTCGGCCGTGGCGTTCAGCTTCATGGTGCAGGAACCCAGCGGGATCATGCTGCGATCCAGCGCCAGGTCCTTGTCGGACAGCTTGCGCAGATAACGCAGCATGTCGGTTTCGGACTGCACGCTGGAGAAGATCGGGTGGGTCAGGATGTCGCCCTGGCGCGCCACGCCTTCGGGGATGCCGGTGACGGCGCCTGCTTCCAGGGCGTCGATGTCCAGCGTCGGCACGGCCTTGCCCAGGCCGCGCGCGAACACGGCGGCCAGCGCCTGCAGGTCTTCATCGGTGACGGTTTCGTCGAGCGAAAGGGACACCTGGTCGGCGTCGACCGCGCGCAGATTGATGCGCGCGCCTTGCGCGGCCTCGACCACGGCCTGGGTGGCGGCGCCGGTGCGCACCAGCAGCGTGTCGAAGAAGGTGTCGTTCACCACCGTGGCGCCGAGCGACTGCAGGGCGCCGCGCAGGATGGCGGTGGCATTCTGTACGCGCTGGGCGATGCGGCGGATGCCGGCCGGGCCGTGCCAGACGGCGTACATGCTGGCCATGACGGCCAGCAGCACTTGCGCCGTGCAGATGTTGGAGGTCGCTTTCTCGCGGCGGATGTGCTGTTCACGGGTCTGCAGGGCCAGGCGCAGCGCGGTGTTGCCTTGCGCGTCCTTGGACACGCCGACCAGACGGCCGGGCATGCTGCGCTTGAAGGCATCCTTGCAGGCCATGAAACCGGCGTGCGGGCCGCCGAAGCCGAAAGGCACGCCGAAGCGCTGGGCCGAACCGATGGCGATGTCGGCGCCCCACTCGCCCGGCGGCGTCAGCAGCGCCAGGGCCAGCAGGTCGGTGGCGCAGGCCACCACGGCGCCCTGCTCGTGGGCCTTGGCGGCCAACGCGCGGTAGTCGCCGATGGCGCCCAGGCTGTTCGGGTATTGCAGCAGCACGCCGAAGCAGTCGGGCAGGCCGGCGGCTTCGTCACCGACCGTCACGGCGATGTCCAGGCCTTCGGCGCGCGTGCGCACGACTTCGATGGTCTGGGGATGGCAGTGCTGCGAGATGAAGAAGACATTGCTCTTGGACTTGGCGCCGCGGCGCGCCAGGGTCATCGCTTCGGCGGCGGCCGTGCCTTCGTCCAGCAGCGACGCGTTGGCGATATCCAGGCCGGTCAGATCCATGATCATGGTCTGGTAGTTCAGCAACGCTTCCAGGCGGCCCTGGGAGATTTCCGGCTGGTAAGGCGTGTAGGCCGTGTACCAGGCGGGGTTCTCCAGGATGTTGCGCAGGATGACGTTGGGGGTGTGCGTGCCGTAGTAACCCTGGCCGATGTAATTGCGGAAGACCTGGTTGCCGCCGGCGATGCGCTTGAGCTCGGCCAGCACGTCAGGTTCGCTGCGCGCGGCGGGCAGCGCCAGCGGAGCGCGCGTGCGGATCGCGGGGGGCACCACCTGCTCGATGAGCTCGTCCAGGCTGGACAAGCCCAAGACCGCCAGCATGGCGGCCTGGTCGGCATCGGACGGGCCGATGTGGCGGGGAATGAAATCGGAATGGGTGTCTAGGGCGCGCGACATGGATATCTCGGTGGAACGATGTCCGCATCCAGGCGGACGAGCGGCGCCGCGCCGCGAGGGCGGCATGGCGCCGTGATGCGATTTACAGTTTTTCGTAGCCGGCGGCGTCGAGCAGACCATCGACGTCAGCGGCATTGGTCGGCTTGATCTTGTAGATCCAGGTGTCGAAAGCCGATTCATTGATCAGGCCGGGGGTGCCTTCCAGCGCGTCGTTGAAGGCAACGATTTCGCCTTCGACGGGGGCGTAGATGTCCGAAGCGGCCTTGACCGACTCGACCACGCCGGCGGTTTCGCCGGCAGCCAGCTTGGCGCCGACCTTGACGTCGCCGACGAAGACCAGGTCGCCCAATTGTTCTTGGGCGCCGTCGGTGATGCCGACGACGAAGACGTCGCCCTCGGCTTTGATCCACTCATGGGATTCGGTGTACTTGCGATCGGTAGGCAGGCTCATGAAAGCTCCTGGGGTAGACGTTGTATGAGGATGTAGGGTTGCGCGCCCACCCGTTCCAGTCCGCATGCGGCATGGAAACGGGAAGCTACGAGTTTACGAGTGTTCGACGGCTTTGCCGTTGCGCACGAAGGGCAGTTTGGTCACCGTGGCGGGAACCCACTTGCCGCGGATCTCCACTTCCACCTGCTCGCCAGGGGCGGTGCCGACCGGCATGCGGGCGAAGGCGACCGACACGCCCAGGGTGGGCGACATGGTGCCGCTGGTGACTTCGCCGGTGCCGGCGCTGCCGCGCACCTTCATGTGCGGGCGCATGACGCCGCGTTCGCCCAGCTTCAGGCCGACGAAGGCATTGGGGGTGGGGAATTGCTCGATGGCGGCGCGGCCGATGAACTCACGGCCAGTGTCCTTCAGGGACACGGTCCAGGTCAGGCCGGCCTGCGCGGGCTGCGTCAGTTCGTCCATGTCCTGGCCGTACAGGTTCATGCCGGCTTCCAGGCGCAGCGTGTCGCGCGCGCCCAGGCCGCAGGCACGCACCCCCTGGGCGACCAGGTCGCGCCACAGGTCGACGACTTGCGTGGCGGGCAGCACGATCTCGAAACCGTCCTCGCCCGTATAGCCGGTACGCGCCACCAGGACGTCGGTATCGACGATGGCGCCGACGAAGGGCGTCAGGGGTTCGGACGCGGCGCGCCAGGCGGGGCGAGCCGCCCAGACCTTGGCACGGGCATTGGGGCCTTGCACGGCGACCATGGCCAGGTCGCGGCGCGGGGTGACGGTGACTTCGAAGCCGCCCACGCTGGCCACGCGTTGCATCCAGGCGACGTCTTTTTCGGCGGTGCCGGCGTTGACCACCACGCGCCAGCGGTCGGACGCGAAGAAGTACACGATGAGGTCATCGATGACGCCGCCTTCAGGGTTGAGCATGCAGCTGTACAGCGCCTTGCCGGGCACGGTCAGCTTGGCGACGTCGTTGGCGATCAGGCGTTGCAGGAAAGCGCTGGCGCCAACGCCCAGGACGTCCACGTTGAGCATGTGCGACACGTCGAACATGCCGGCGTCGGTGCGCACGGCGTGGTGCTCTTCCAATTGCGAACCGTAGGCCAGGGGCATGTCCCAGCCGCCAAAATCGACCATGCGCGCGCCGGTGGCGATGTGTTCGGGTGCCAGGGGGGTTTGCTTCAACGAGGCGGACATGGGAACTCCGGTAAGGCCAGTCAGGGATACGGAATACCTGCCGGTTGGAGGCCCGGGTCGGAAAACGACGAGACCGCCTGCCGGCTGGTGGTGTTTCCGCCCCTCTGTCCTTTTGCCTGAGAGTTGCCCCGCGACGTTGCGGGTTTGCACCTTCGGCGTCCGGGCCAGCCGCGCCCGCGCCATCTTGCGCGGGAATTGGGGCCGCCGGATCTCTCCAGAGCGCTGTGTTGCCCAGGCGCCGCAGGCGATGGGCAGGCATGATGCGGTATCGGTTACCTGAGCGATTCTGGGCGAATTGCGCCTTCGGTGGCGGCGCCTGTCATGTAACAGTAGCCGCTCTCTCCCGCACGATGCGTGACAGCCCGCGAAGAATATCACGGCCGCCCCCTGGCGCGCCATGCGGGATGTCGCGCAGCGCCTGAATCGGAAGCCCCGGTGTGGCTAAAGCGCCTTGCCGCAGGCGACGCCGGAAGCCCAGGCCCACTGGAAGTTGTATCCACCCAACCAGCCCGTGACGTCGACGGCCTCGCCGATGAAGTGCAGGCCGGGCACGGCGCGGGCCTGCATGCTCTTCTGGTCCAGACCGCGGGTGTCGACGCCGCCACGCATGACCTCGGCCTTCTTGTAGCCGGCGGTGCCCGTGGGCACCAGGGTCCAGTCGTGGATGCGCGACGCCAGGGTGCGCAGGGTCTTGTCGGGGGTATCGGCCAGGCGTTGCGTGGCCAGGGTGTCGCCCGCCAGCCACGCTTCGGCCAGGCGGCGCGGCCAAAGGCCGGCCAGCACGGTGCCCAATTGCTGGCGATTGCCGGGCTTGGTGCTGACCAGGTCTTCGCCCAGATCCAGGCCGGGGGCCAGGTCCAGGCTGAGCGGCTCGCCGGGATTCCAGAAACTGGAGATCTGCAGGATGGCGGGGCCGGACAAGCCCCGATGCGTAAACAGCAGGTCTTCCAGGAACTCGCCCTGGCCGCTGCGCACACCTGCTTCCAGCGCCACGCCGGACAAGGCGGCGAAGGGCTGCCAAAGGGCGGGATCGAAGGTCAGCGGCACCAGGGCCGGACGTGGCTCGATCACTTTCAGGCCGAACTGGCGCGCGATCTTCAGGCCGTAGTCGGTGGCGCCCAGTTGCGGGATGGCCATGCCGCCGGTGGCGATGACCAGCTTGGCCGCGCGCACCGTTCCCGCCGTGGTGGTGCGCAACACGAAAGCACCGCCCTCGCCCGCGGACGCAGCGCTACCCGCGCCGGCACCTGCCTCGCGGCCGATTTCCGCCACGCCGCAGCCCATGCGCCACTGCACATTGCCGGCGTCGCACTCGGCGCGCAGCACGTCGATGATGGACTCGCTGGAGTCGTCGCAAAACAGCTGGCCGCGATGCTTCTCGTGCCAGGCCACGCCATGCCGGTGCAGCAGGTCGAGAAAGTCGCGCGGACTGTAGCCCGCCAGCGCCGAACGGCAGAAATGCGGGTTCTCCGACAGGAAGTTGGCCGGGCCGGTACCCACATTGGTGAAATTGCAGCGGCCGCCGCCGGAGATGCGGATCTTCTCCGCCAGCTTGTCGGCGTGATCGATCAGCACCACGCGCAAGCCGCGCTGGCCGGCGACGGCGGCGCACATCATGCCCGCCGCGCCCGCGCCGATGATGGCTACGTCATACATGGAAATCAAAGCACCTTGGCCGGCACGCTGCCGGCGCCGGACCTGGCGCCGGGACGCGCACCGGACAGGATCACAGTTCCCTCAGGCAATCGACGTAGTAGCGCACGTCGCCGTTCTCGTCCGTTTCCTCGGCCAGGCCGTGGATGTCGGTTTCGAAGCCGGGGAAGCGGGCGTTGAACTTACGCGCGAACTGCAGATACTGGACGATGGTGCGGTTGAAGCGCTCGCCCGGGATCAGCAGCGGAATGCCCGGCGGGTAAGGCGTCAGCAGCACGCCGGTCACGCGGCCTTCCAGCTCCTCGATGCTGACACGCTCCACTTCGCGGTGGGCCATGCGCGCGAATGCATCGGACGGCTTCATCGCCGGCACCATGTCGCTCAGATACACCTCGGTGGTCAGGCGCGCTACGTCGTTCTCGCGATAGGCTTCGTGGATCTGCTGGCACAGATCGCGCAGGCCCATGCGCTCGTACTGGCGATGGTCGCGGCAGAACTCAGGCAGGATGCGCCACAGGGGCTGGTTGCGGTCGTAGTCGTCCTTGAACTGCTGCAAGGCGGTCAGCAGCGTGTTCCAGCGGCCCTTGGTGATGCCGATGGTGAACAGGATGAAGAACGAATACAGGCCGGTCTTTTCCACCACCACGCCGTGCTCGGACAGGTACTTGGATACCAGGGCCGCCGGGATGCCGGTTTCGCCGAAGCTGCCGGAAATATCCAGGCCCGGGGTGACGATGGTGGCCTTGATCGGGTCCAGCATGTTGAAGCCGTCGGCCAGATCGCCGAAGCCGTGCCAGTGGTCGTTCGACTCCAGCAGCCACTCGTCGCGATTACCGATGCCTTCGGACACCAGACGGTTGGGGCCCCACACCTTGAACCACCAGTCGTTGCGGCCGTATTCCGACTCGACCTTGCGCATGGCGCGGCGGAAATCCAGCGCTTCGCGGATGCTTTCCTCGACCAGCGCGGTGCCGCCGGGCGCTTCCATCATGGCCGCCGCCACGTCGCAGGACGCGATGATCGCGTACTGCGGCGACGTGGACGTGTGCATCAGATAGGCTTCGTTGAAGATGTTGCGGTCCAGCTTGCGGGTGTTGGACTCCTGCACGATGATCTGCGACGCCTGCGAAATACCCGCCAGCAGCTTGTGCGTGGAGTGGGTGGCGAAGACGATGGCGTCGTCGCTGCGCGGCCGGTCCTGGCCGATGGCGTGCATGTTCGTGTAGTACTCGTGGAAGGCCGCGTGCGGCAACCAGGCTTCGTCGAAGTGCAGGGTATCGACGTAGCTGCCCAGCTTTTCCTTGATCATTTCCACGTTGTAGATGACGCCGTCATAGGTGCTCTGCGTCAACGTCAGGATGCGCGGGGTCTTGTTCACCGCTTCGCGCGCGAACGGATTGGCCTCGATCTTCTTGCGGATGTTCTCCGGCTCGAATTCCTCGATCGGGATCGGTCCGATGATGCCCAGGTGGTTGCGCGTCGGGCGCAGGAACACCGGGATCGCGCCGGTCATGGTGATGGCGTGCAGGATCGACTTGTGGCAGTTGCGGTCGACCACCACCACGTCACCGGCGGCGACGTTGGCGTGCCACACCACCTTGTTCGACGTCGACGTGCCGTTGGTAACGAAATAGCAGTGATCGGCGTGGAAGATGCGGGCGGCGTTCAGTTCCGACTCCGCCACCGGTCCGGTGTGGTCGAGCAACTGGCCCAGTTCATCCACGGCGTTGCACACGTCGGCGCGCAACATGTTCTCGCCGAAGAACTGGTGGAACATCTGGCCCACCGGGCTCTTCAGGAAGGCCACGCCGCCGGAGTGGCCGGGGCAGTGCCAGGAATAGGAACCATCCTGCGCGTACTTGACCAGTTCGCGGAAGAACGGCGGCGCCAGGCTGTCCACGTAGCTGCGGGCTTCGCGGATGATGTGGCGGCCGACGAATTCCGGCGTGTCCTCGAACATATGGATGAAACCATGCAGTTCGCGCAGGATGTCGTTGGGGATGTGCTCCGAGGTCCGCGTTTCGCCATACAGGTAGATGGGAATGTCGGCGTTGCGGAAGCGCAGCTCGCCGATGAAGGCGCGCAGGTTCTTGATGGCGCTGGCGACGTCCTCGGGCGAATCGACGTCGAATTCCTCATCGTCGATCGACAAGATGAAGGCACTGGCGCGGCTCTGCTGCTGGGCGAAGGAACTGAGGTCGCCATAACTGGTGACGCCCAGGACCTCGACGCCCTCGGCCTCGATGGCCGAAGCCAGGGCGCGTATGCCCAACCCCGAGGCGTTCTCGGAGCGGTAGTCTTCATCGATGATGACAATGGGAAACCGGAATTTCATGCGGGCACTCCTGCGGGGGTAAGGCGAAAGCGGGGCGAGTGTACAGCGTGCGCGGGACAGACGTGTGACGGGCCGCCGGACAGCGCGGGCGGCGTCGGCGGAATTTTAGCCCTGTATCGACCATCACCCCGGCCAGCCCCCCGGCCGCCACGCCGACAGCCCCCCAAACGTCACCTCGGAACGGCTGCCGGAGCAGCCCCCGGACGCCGTCAGCGCCAGCCGCGGCGCGGTGCGCGGCCCGGGCTACGCATGCTGCGTACCAGGGCATCCAGCCGGGCCCGGCTCAACGCGGCCATATTGGCCGGCGCGAGCGGCGGCGCCTGGTCGGACGTTGGCGTCAGCCGTTGGCGCGCCCGCTCCAGCACCGCGCGTGCCTGCTCGGCCAGGCCCTGGGCCAGATACCACTGGGCCAGCCGCTCGTAATGCCGCATCTGCATGGGCTCCCAGGCGATGCACCGCAAGAGCGCCCGCTGGTAGCCGGGGCCCTGGCGGCCGTACTCGCGCGCGTCGGCTTCAGCCATGACCGTCTCGTAGGAGCGGGGCGCATGCCGCCGCAACATGCGCCAGCGGCGCAGGCGCTCGGCGCGGCCATACAGATCGGGGAACATCTCGGCCACGTGCTGGACCACCGCGGGCGCATGCGGGTTGGGGACCAGGGCCCGCGTGGCGCTGCGCCAGGCCGCGTCCGTCAGGCCCAGCGGCGCCTGGGCCTGGGCCAGACGCAACCACAGCGCGCCATGGGACCGATAGCGCAGGGCCAGGGGTTCGAGGACAGCGCACGCTTCCTGCCAGCGCCGCTGGGCCAGCATCTCGACCCCGTCCACATAGCGGGCGGCATCGCGGCCGTGCATGCCCGCCAGCACTTCGCGCTTGTACCGGCGCAGGATGGCGGGGTCGTCGATCATGACCAGCGCCCGCCAGCGCACCAGGGCCGGCAGGTTCGGGGTGCTGACGATGCGCAGCAGTGCGCTGCCGAAGTCGCGGGGCGATTCGACGATGCCCTGGGCGACCTGGGCGCGCTGCAGGACCAGCGGGGAATCGTCGCCGAGCTGGGCGTGCCAGGCGGTCGCGCTGGCGACGTCGCCGCGGGCGCAGGCGCGCTTCAGGCCGTCCAGGACGGTGGCGTCGATATTGCGCCAGGCCGGGTCGAAGTCGAAATCGTCATGGCCCGGCGGCACCAGGACCATGCCGACGTCGCCACCGGGCCCATAGCGGCGGGCCAGGTCGGCCTCGCTGCTCCATTGCAGGGCCCAGCGTTCCGGGTCGCGGCGGTAATACACGCCATGGCCGGCGTCGTAGCCGCAGACCACATCGACATGCGAGAAGAACGGCCCGTCGACCAGGCCGATGACGGGCAGCCCCGCCGACAGCAGGGCCTGCAGCACGGCAGGCCGCATCGACACGAATTCCACGCGGTAAGCCCGCGCCGTGAAGTAATCGCGCAGCCGGGCCATGTCCACGCCGCCGGGGCCGCCGCCCAGCGCGGCAAACAAGGCCTGCGGCTCAAGGGGATCGCCGTGCCAGGCGGCCACCATCGCGGCCGCCGTGGGCACGCATTGGTGGCGGACCTGGCTCAGTGGCGGCAGCGCCAGCAGCACGCGCGGGCAGGCCAGCAGCCGCTCGCATTCCGTCAGCGCGCCGTCGGGGCCCAGCGTCGGCGTCAGCAAGGCCACCAACAGATGGGCGTCGCGCAGCAGGCTGGCCGTGAAAAGCAGCCAGTCCTGGACCTTTTCACGAGTATCGCCCCCTGACCAGCGGGCCGTGTATTCCAGGCCGATGCGGCTGGCCGCATGCAGATTGTTCAGGCTTAGTTCCAGGCACAGGCGCAGATAGTCGTAGGGCTCGTCACCGCCTTCGGCCTTGACCGACTCGCGCGCCTGCTCGTACAGGCCCGCGGACATCAGCACATGCGCCAGGCTGGCGCGGGCCCTATGCCAGCGCGGCGCCAGATCGACGGCGCGACGCAAGGCGGCCGCCCCGCGCTCCCATTCGCGCTGGTTGGCCCAGGCATGGCCCAGGGTGTAGGCCACGCGCGGATCGCGCTCGAACATCAGGTGGTGGGGACTGGGCAGCCGCTGGGCGGCGGGGACGGGGGTAAGGCCGCGCAGCTGGGCCGACAGCATGATGGCCTCGGCCAGGGCATGCGCGGCTTCGGGCACGCGGCGGGCCGCCAGCAGGCCGGTCAGTTGAACGAGGGCCGGGGCGATGTCGCGGCGTACTGCCTGGCGCAGCCATTCCAGCAGGACGTAGGGATTGTCGGGCCAACGCTTGCGCGCCCAGCGCACCACGGCGCGGTAGCGGCGCTCCAGGCCTAGCGCGCGTGCCGCTTCGGCGGCGAGCAGGGCGTTGCAGGGCAGTACGGACAGCCGGTCGCGGCTGGCCTGTTCCAGCAGATGCCAGGCGTCGGCATAGCGCCCCTGCGCAAGGGCGTCGGCGCCGGGTTGCAATTCCTCAGACACCAGCGGCGGGGCATAGCGGGAAGCGAAGAACATGCGAAATCCAGGGGGGACCGGCGACGAGGGGCATATAGTAAATGAATGCAAGATGTAACCCAACGTCGATTTTTTGGGGACGCCTGCAGGTAGGGTATGGGGGCCCGCTGCGCGGGCCCCCATTTATGACGGAGCCTGCGGCGCTGGGGGAAGCTACGCTCGCTGCACCCGTGGTGCCGGACCGACATCATTCCGAAGCTGAGCGGGGCGCGGCGAGCTCTGCCGTAGAGACTTTCCCTAGGAATGCACCTGCCAAGGCCAGCGCTGTATATATTTGTCACCATGCCCGCGCGCCGCGTGGGGTCCTGGTTCGGAGAGGTACATGCTTATGTTGTCCCGGATTCGTATTTCCCCCGTGGTAGCGATGCTGATGGGCGTCGCGGCGAGCGCGGCCATGGCGGCGGCGCAGGCCGGCACGACGCTGTCGATGACCACGGAATATCCCGCCACCGCGATGCCGGGCCTGGGCGTGACCACTTTCGCCAACCTGGTGAAGCAGAAAACCCACGGCGAAGTGATCATCGACACGACCTTCGACGCCGCCAAGGGCATCAAGTCCGCCGGCATGGTGGACGCCGTCCAGGCCCGCAAGGTCGACGCCGGCGACGCCTTCGCGGGCGGCCTGGCCACCCAGTACCCCATCTTCGGCGTATCGTCCCTGCCCTTCCTGGCGGATTCCCTGCAAAAAGCCCGCGCCCTGACCAAGGCTTCGCGCCCCGCCTACGAAAAGCTCCTGGCCGAGCACAACCAGAAACTGCTGTACACCACACCCTGGCCCGCATCCGGCATCTGGTCGAAGGCACCCATCAAAAGCGTGGCCGACCTGAAGGCGCTGTCGATCCGCACCTACGACGACATGTCGCAAACGACCATGACGAAGGCCGGCGCCAAGGCCGCCAACATCTCCTTCGCCGACGCCATGCCGCGCATCGCCGCGGGCGACGTCAACGCGGTGCTGTCGTCGGGCGACGGCGGCGCGGGCCGCAAGCTGTGGGAACACCTGCCGGCCTTCGCGGAAATCAATTACGCCATGCCGATCTCCGTGGCAACGATGAACCTGGACGCCTACAAGGCCCTGAGCCCGGCCGAACGCAAGGCCATCGACCAGGCCGCGGCGGAGACCGAAACCGAACAGTGGAAGCGCATCCAGGGCCGTTTGAAAGCGAACTATGACAACATGCGCAAGAACGGCGTCGCCATCAACACACAGGTGGCGCCCAGCGTGAAGAAGGCGCTGAAGGACGCTTCCGCGGACTCCCTGGCAAGCTGGAAGCAGCAAACCGGCGCGGACGGGGCGGCCATCCTGAAGCGTTACCAAGGCAAGTAGAACCAAAGCAAAAAACGGCGCGGCAGGGCCGCAAGACGGCCCCGGCGCGCCAATACAAAAAAGCCGAACCATGCATCGAGCACCGCCCGTTCCCTCCCCTTCCGCGCCGCTGGTTTTCACTCCGGCAGCGGCGGACGATCTGGAAGCCCTGGCCGACCTGCGCGCCACGGCCATGCGCGACAGCCTGGAGCGCGTGGGCCGCTTCGATCCCGAACGGGCGCGCCAACGCCTGCGCGACAACTGGGTGCCGGCGCAAACCTGGGTGTTTTCAGTAGAGGGAAGGCGCGCCGGCTTCTACAGCCTGCGGCCGTTCGACGGCGGCCTGAAGCTGGACCACCTGTACGTCCTGCCGGACTTCCAGAACCGGGGGCTGGGCAGCCGCGTCATGCGCCGCATCGCGGCCCAGGCCGACGAAGCCGGCCTGGCGGTCCACCTGGGTGCCTTGCGCGACAGCCCGTCCAATGCGTTCTATCAACGCCACGGCTACGTCAAGACCAGCGAAGATGACTGGGATATCTACTACGTCCGCAGCGCGCGGTAGTAGGTAACCGCAGGGCAGCGGACCGATCAGGTGCGCGGCAAGGTGACGCCGCGCTGGCCCTGGTACTTGCCGCCGCGGTCACGGTAAGAGGTCTCGCAGACCTCGTCGCTTTCCAGGAACAGCATCTGGGCGCAGCCTTCGCCCGCGTAGATCTTGGCCGGCAGCGGCGTGGTGTTGGAGAACTCCAGGGTCACGTGGCCTTCCCACTCCGGCTCCAGCGGCGTCACGTTGACGATGATGCCGCAACGCGCGTAGGTGCTCTTGCCCAGGCAGATGGTGAGAACGCTGCGCGGAATACGGAAATATTCCACCGTGCGCGCCAGCGCGAAAGAGTTGGGCGGAATGATGCACACATCACCGGAAAAATCGACGAACGAACCTTCGTCGAAATTCTTCGGATCGACGATGGTCGAGTTGATGTTGGTGAAGATCTTGAATTCACTCGCGCAGCGCACGTCGTAGCCATAGCTGCTGGTGCCGTAGCTGACGATACGCTCGCCATTTTGAGCGCGGACCTGGCCCGGCTCGAAGGGCTCGATCATGCCGTCCGCGGCGGCGCGGCGGATCCACAGGTCGCTTTTGATGCTCATATAAAAAAACCATTTCAGAGGGTATTGGGGGCGTATTTTACCGCCCGCCGCGTCAATCGCCCCAGAACGTCCGGTAAACCAGGGCCAGCCCGTTGACGGTGCCGCCCTTGACGTCCGCCGACCAGCGGCGCGACAGGCGGTAACTGGCGCGCCCCACCGTGCCGGCGCCGGACATTGCCTGTTCGATGCTGAGGGTGATGCCGCTGGCCAGGTTCTTGCTCGCCACCAGGAATTGCGTGGCCAGCGTGCTGTCGGAGTCGGCATTGACCTTGGTGGCCACCGTGTACTCCGGCAACAGGCTGCCCGACGAGCCGATGGTGCCGTTGCGTATGCCCACGTCGTCCAGCCCGAACTGCTTGTAGAAGGGCTCGCCCCCGCCCAGCAGCGCCGTGCCGATGGACAACAGCAAGGCCGTGTCGCTGCCGCTGGCGTCCGCCGCGCGGCCCAGGATCAGCCACGACAGCTTGTCCACGTCGCTGACGTCAGGATAGGAAATCAGGTCGATGCGGGGCCGTTGGGCCGTTCCCGACACCCGCACGCCGGCCTCGACCTGTTCACCCGTGCGCAAGGCTTCGATATCCAGCAGCGGGTTGTCGATGGCGCCCTGGAACGTAACGGTGCCGCGGCGCAATTGCAGGCGCTGGCCGTAGGCATCGATGCGCCCGCCATCCGTGGTCAGGCGACCGGTGCCGCTGAGCTTGCGATCCACGTAACGCACGCGCAGATTGCCGCGCAGGCCGGTGTCCAGGCCCATGCCGGTCAGGAAGAAGCGCGGGCCCATGTCGACATTCAGGTCCAGCGACAGCGCCATGGGCGAAGACTCATCGGCGGCCCCGGGCGGCTGGTCGCCCACGCGGTGCAGGCGCACGTCGTCGTCCAGCGACGGCACTTCGCTGAGCAGTTCGATGCTGGCCCAGCCGGCGTCGGCCTGCACGTTGCCGGTCACGTTCAGGCGCGGCAGCGCCGCATCGATGTCGATATTGCCCGACACCATGGCGAAGCGGTCGGTGCGCTGCAGGACGGGATAGCGGGACAGCGCCACGCGGATCTTGCCCTCGGACTTGGCCAGGTTCCAGTCGCCCTTGGCTTCGACATAACCATTCTTGGCGTCGGCATTCTTGGTCACCCAGTCGCGCGTGCGGCTGTCCTTGGGCAGCACCCGCAAGGTGGCGGGGAAACGCAGGCTGTCCAGGGTCAGGACGTCGTCGCGCAGGCGGGCCGACAGCGTGCCGTCCAGCAGGCGCACGCCGTCGTCGATGCGCACCACGCGCAGCTTCTGCCCGTTGATGCTGCCGTTGGCGCGCCAGGTGCCGTTGAGGGTGCCCTGCGCGTCGATATCGGCCTTGAGCGAACCGCCCAGTTCGGTCGCGTCGCCGATGAACAGGCCCAGCCAGGCCAGGTCGGCGATGTCGGCGTTCAGATTGACCCGCATGGCCTGGTTGGTCGCCAGGCCCATGGCGCCGTCCTTGCCGGTCACCAGCATGGCGCTGCCCTTGCCCGCGACGCGGCCCATCTTTTCGGTGGCGAGGTCCAGGGTGGCGTCCAGGCGGCTGCTGGAGGCCGAGACGCGGGTGGCGTTGACTTCCAGCAGCAGGGCCTTCAGGCCCAGGGGAATGGGGGGATCGCCGGGGATGCGCAGATCGCCACTGCGCCGCGCCAGGCGGATGCCGCCCGTCAGCGTGCCGGCGAATTTCAGGTCCCAGCTGGCGTCCAGGGCGATGCTGCGTTGGCCGCCGGGGATGCCGGCGTTGATCTTGGTCTGGCGCGACTGCGACTGGGTGGCGTTTTTCTCCAGCGCGGCGGGGTCGGTGGCGCGGATGACGCTGCCCACCAGCTTGGGGGTGAGCACGAAGTTGTCCATGCGGCCAGCGGTTTCCCAGCGGCCCGCGCCGCCGCGCGATCCCGCGTGGGCCAGGGTGAAGCGGTCACCGCTGGGCAGGCCCAGGCCGATGTTGGCCGCGCCCACCTGCCATTGCCAAGCCGGCGCCACCGCATGCGGCAGGTAGGAGACCGTGACCGGCTGCGGGATGTTCACCTGGAAGCCGGCATGGGACGCCTGCAGGCGCTGGATCGAGCCGCGCCAGCCGGTTAGCGGATTCGCGGCTTCGGCCGCCGGGGCCGATGCCGTAGCGTCGTTCGCTGCGGGCGCTACGGTCGTCCCGGGCGTGGCGGGCGTGGCGGCCGTCGTGGCCGCGGGGGCCGCGGGGGCCGCGGCGGCTGGCCGCGCGCCGGCCGGGGTGCCCCAGCCGCCTTCGATCACGAAGGACGCGTCGGCCTTGTCCTGGCCGAGCAGGCCGGGGCGGACGCGGGCAGGGGTGTAGCCGGCACTGAGCTCGATGCGATGCCGCGCGGGCGTGCCGGACAGTTTGCCCTTCGCCATGGCGCCGCCGGGCAGGCCCGGCCAGAAGGCGGCCAGCTCGGGCGCCTGCGCGTCCAGTGTGATGGCGCCGTCGGTGGGTCCGACCTTGCCGGCCGTGCGCACCCGGTTGCGTCCCAGTCGCAGGTCGACGTCGAAGCGATCCACCTGGATGCCCGCCACCGCGGCCGGCCAATCCGCCGCCGGATCCGTGCGTGCGCCGGTGGCCAGGTCTATCCTGACCGTGCCGCCCAAGGGCTGGCGATTCCAGCGGCTGCTGTCGGCTATGTCCAGGCCGACGATCGCATGACGCACCACGTACGCGTCGGTCAGCTCCAGGTCGACGTCCGCGTGCGTGGTCACCAGGGCCTGCGGCAGGTCACCGCCGACCAGCCGGCCGATGTCCAGACGGTCGGCAGCCAGTGTGCCGGTCAGGCGTTGTGCCGCGCCGTCCTCGGTGCGTTGGGCCTTCAGCGCCACGGTCGCGCCGGAGCGATCCGGCAGAACCAGCGCCAGGTCCACGCTGCGCGCGGGGAACGCGGCCAGCGGACTGAGCGCGGCGCGCAGGTCGATGTTCGTGTCAGCGCCTCGACCCGCCAGGGTCACGTTCAGATCGTTGAGGTCGCCCGCCGCATGCGCATCGATATTCACGACGCAGGCCGCCGGCACGCCCGCGGCAGCGGCAGCGGCAGCGGCAGCAGCGGCAGCAGCGGTCCGCTGGACCTCGGCGGGCGCCTCCGCGGCGCCCTTGGCGGCAGTGCCGTTCTTCGCATCCTTCGCGCTCTTGGCGGCAGCCGCCTTCTTATCGGCGCTCGCGCCCTTCCCGGCAGGCGCGGCCTTGCCCGCGGCCACCGCGGGCGCACGCAGCGCGTCCAGCTGCTTCAGGCATAGCGGCGAGTCCGCGCCCTGCCCGGTGGCCACGATCCGCAGGCCGACGTCCATGGGCCACGGCGCGGCAAGGCGGCTCACGCTGGCGTCGCCCTGCACGTCCAACTGCGCGACGTCATGGCCGACGTGCAGGCTTTCCAGATGCAGGCGCGCACCCTGCGCACCCGCCGTCAGGTTGGCGTTCAAATTCCCCAAGGTCACCGGCAGCATGGACTGGCCATCCCGCTCCAGTTCGAACTGCCCCACCGCCAGGCGTTGCACTTCAACGTCCACCGGCAGCGCGGGCAGCTCACCGCCCTCTTCCGCGTCGGCGGCCTTGCCCTCATCCGGCTGCGTGGTCAACGCCACCCGCAGGTGCGTCGCCGAAAGCTCCGGCACGACCAGGCGCCGATGCCACAAGGCCGGCCAGGTCACCGTCAACGCCAGGTCCTCGCCCTGTATATGCACCCCAGGCAGCTGCAAGTCCAACTGACCGATGCGCAAGCCGTGCCACAAGGAGCCCTGCACATTGTCGATGCGCGCATGCAGCTGCTCGGCCACCTTGTTCAGCAATACCCGCGTCCCTGCCGGCTTGGCAACCAGCCAGCCCAGCGCCGCCACCGCGATGGCGAGCAGCACCAACAGCCCCGGTACCCACCAGAGCAGGATGTGGCGCAGGAAACGGCCTAAGCGCCTCAAAACGCGATCCCCAGGGAAAAGCTCAGCTTCAATTTATGGTCGCGCTGGCCATAGGCCAGATCCAGGAACAAGGGCCCGGCAGGTGTCCGCACGCGCGCCCCGACGCCATACCCCAAGGCGATTTTCATATCGCCGAAGGATTGCGCCGCATCGCCGGCATCGATGAAGTAGGCCATGCCCCAGCGATCATCGAAGTAATGGTTGTATTCGACGCTGCCCACCAGCAAGGCCGGCGCGCCGACCACCGCATTGTTGCGGTCGGCACCGATGCTCAGATAGCTGTACCCGCGGATGCTGCGCGCGCCCCCGGTGCGAAAACCGAAATCGTCCGGCACCTGGGTATTGCGGCTGGCCCAGACCTTGCCGACTTCGCCGCGCACGGTCACCAGATCGCGCTCGCCCACCGGCCACCACTTCTGCCCGCGCAAACGCAGCCGGGTATAGGGGTCGCCGCTGTTCAGGGTCATGCCCGCCCCGGTGCCCAGCACCAGCAGGTTGCCTTCGCGAGGGTTGTACTTGCTGTCGACGTCGCGCCGCAGCCATTCCGCCGTGGCGGTCAGGGTCGGCAGGTTGTAGCTTTCGCCGCCGTCGATCTTGACGTGGTCATGCGCCGCGAGCAGGCCATAGCGCGTTTCATAATTGACGCGGCTGCCATCGCCCGCGCTGCTTTCCTTCAGCCGGGTGGCGCCCACGGCCAGACGCATCACGTTCAGGCCCTGGATGTCCGAGTGATCCGCCAGCAGGCCGATGCTGTCCTGGTTGCCGCGCGCATCCGGCGGCAAATGGAAGTCGGTATAGGCGCGCTGGCGCTTGCGGTCCAGGCCGAAGCCGGTCTCCAGGGTCAGCGGCTGACCGAACACGACCTGCTGCTGATACGTCATTTCCAGCCGCGGACCGACGTCGCTGTCCAGCCCGATCGAGGTGGAAAAGCGCTTCGGCGGCGCCTCGGTCAGGCGCACCAGCACCGGCAGCGTGACCTCGCCATTGCGGTCCACGGGCGGCGCCGCCGGACGCTGGGCCGCCGTCACGCGCGCGTCGCCCGCCGGTGTCGCGGCCGCGGCCTGGCGTGACGTCGCCGTCTGGTTGCTGGTATCCGACTCGGTGCCGCCCGGCTCCTGCAGGGACACGAAAGCGCCGCGGAAGAAGGCCGTCCGCTGCAAGGCCTGCTGCCAGGAGTTCAGCTTGTCCTGATCATAGGGCTCGCCCTTGTCGTAGCGCACATAGCGGCGCACCAGCTTGTCGGGCACCCGCTTCAAGCCTTCCACGCGCAGCTCGCCCAAACGGACCAGCGGCCCGCTGTCCACCACCACGCGCAGGCGCACGGTGGCGGCCTCGACGTCGACCTCGGCGCCGGAGTCCACCAGGCGCGCCAGCATGAAATCGTGAGTGCTGACTTCGTTCAGCACGTCCGACTTGGCCCGATTCCAATCGCTGTTGATGAAGGGCTTGCCCACCGGCAACAACCAGCGCTGACGCAGCTCCGCCACCCGTTTGGCGTAGGCGGCCTGCGTGATACGGCCTTTGAATTCGATGTCGACCGACGCTACTTTGGCTTGCGGGCCGGGGTCGACGTGGATCGTCCAGGTGTCGGCGCCCTTGGCGTCGTGGCCGGGCTCCAGCTCCACCTTGGCGCCGAAATAGCCTTGCGTGGACAAGGCCGACAGCGCGGCATCACGCGCGCGCCGGCGCAGGCGGGTGATTTCCCCGCCGTCCTGGTCCTCGGCCTGGCGCGCGATGGCCTCGACCGCGTCGTTGACCGCCTTTACCGTGGCGGGATCCGCCTTGCCCGCGTCGACGACGACCGCGGGCCTGGCGTACACCGTGGACGCCAGCAATAGCGACCACCCCAACAAAAGAAGGCGCGCGGATCGCCGCATTCGTCAGCTGGGTTGCACGACGACATTCGGGAACTTGCCTGCCATGTCGCGCGGCAACGCGGCAACGGCGGCGGCCACGCGGCGCGCGATGGCACGGTACAGGCCGGCTGCTTCGCCGTCCGGTTCCGCCACCACCGTGGGCCGGCCGGAATCCGTCTGTTCGCGGATACTCAGCGCCAGCGGCAGGCCGCCCAGCCATGACACGTCATATTGCTCGGCCATGCGCTGGCCGCCACCCTCGCCGAAGATGTGCTCGGCGTGACCGCACTCCGAGCAGATATGAATCGACATGTTCTCGACCACGCCCAGAATCGGCACTTCCACCTTCTGGAACATGCGCAAACCCTTGCGCGCGTCCAGCAGGGCCACATCCTGGGGC
The DNA here is from genome assembly GCF_001433395.1 of Bordetella sp. N. GTDB lineage: Bacteria > Pseudomonadota > Gammaproteobacteria > Burkholderiales > Burkholderiaceae_B > Bordetella_C. Next base: position 5,896,521 of record NZ_CP013111.1, on the reverse strand, counting down.
GTGGTGACGATGACGGCGCCGACGACCGGCACTTTCTGCGCCAGGGTCAACGCGATATCGCCCGTGCCCGGCGGCATGTCGACGATCAGATAATCCAGGCTGCGCCAGTTGGTCTGGCGCAGCAACTGCTCCAAAGCCTGGGTCACCATGGGGCCGCGCCAGATGGCTGGCGAGTCCTCGGCGATCAGGAAACCGATGGAGTTGGCCTGCAGGCCGTGGCCTTGCAGCGGCTCCATGGACTTGTTGTCCAGGCTGACCGGCTTGCCGGTGATGCCCAGCATGGTGGGCAGGCTGGGACCGTAGATATCGGCGTCGAGGATACCCACCTGGGCGCCCTCGGCGGCCAGCGCCAGCGCCAGGTTGACCGCCGTCGTGCTCTTGCCGACCCCGCCCTTGCCGGAGGCGACGGCAATGATGTTGGCGACGTTTTCCAGGGGCTTGAGCCCCCGCTGCACGGCGTGCGGCACGATCTTCCACGTCACCGACACCTGCGCGTCCGGCGCGCCGGCGTCAGCGAGTGCCTTGCCGACGGCGGCGCGCAGCTCCTGCTGCTGGGTGCGCGCGGGATAGCCCAGTTGCACCGCCACGCTGACGCGGCCGTTTTCCACCCGGATGTCGCGATCTTTTACAAAATCAGCGACCTTCGCACCCGTCAGAGGGTCCGTTACACCCACCAGGGCGGCTTTAATTTGTTCGTTTGTCAAACTCATGTCACTATATTCCCAACCGGCGTCGCGGTGATTCCCGCAGCCTTCTGGCTCCCGCCCTTCGGTTTCTGGCCTTGATCCCCAGCTTGGTGCCGGGTTGCAGGGCTACACATTGTCTTGCAAGGATAGCGGAATCCGCAGGAACATTTTGCCGTATCAGGCGTCTATAAGATCATGGATAACGCTCTTACCCGTCTCTTTCGCGCGCTAGCCGTAACGTTGCTGGCCCTCATCGGCGCGGCCATGGCCCTGATTTTCATGGTGTCCACCGGTATCGCGGTGGGCATCCTGTATCTCGTGGCCAAGGTGCGCAACAAGCCCTTCGGCGTGCGCGCTTACTGGCATCAACGCCAGGCTAACCGCGGTCCGGCCGGCCCCATGGGTCCCATGGGCCCTGGCGCGCCGTTCCCGCCCGTCCGTGCCGACGTCATCGACGTGGAAGCGCGCGAAGTTCGCTGATCCCCTGGCCGCGGCGCTGCCGCGGTTCTTCCGTCCCAGATCGGGGGCGATCCGACGAGCCGGTAAACTGGCTCTAAAATCGTTGGCTCTAAAATCGTGCCCTCGGTTTTTTCTCGGTTCACCCTAACGCCCACCGGTCATGTCACGCACCCTTTTCGTCACCACTGCCCTTCCCTACGCCAACGGACCTTTCCACATCGGCCATATGCTGGAGTACATCCAGGCCGACATCTGGGTACGTTTCCAGCGAATGCAGGGTGCGAAGGTGGATTTCGTCTGTGCCGATGACGCGCATGGCGCCGCCATCAGCATCGCGGCCGACAAGGAAGGCATCACGCCGCAGGCCTTCGTCGCCAAGATCGCGGCGGGCCGCGCCCAGTATCTGGACGGCTTCAATATCGTCTTCGACAACTGGCATTCCACCGACGCCCCGGAAAACCACCAGCTGGCCCAGGAAATCTATCGCGACCTGCGCTCGGCCGGCCTGATCGAGACGCGCAGCGTCGAGCAGTTCTACGACCCCGAAAAGCGCATGTTCCTGGCGGACCGCTTCATCAAGGGCGAGTGCCCCAACTGCCATTCCAAGGACCAGTACGGCGACAACTGCGAGGTCTGCGGCGCCGTCTACGCCCCCACCTCGCTGATCGAGCCCTATTCGGCGCTGTCCGGCGCCAAGCCGGAACTGCGCAGCTCCGACCATTTCTTCTTCAAGCTGTCGGACCTGCGCTGCGAAGCTTTTCTGCAGCAATGGACCGCCGCGCCCGGCCACGTCCAGCCCGAAGTGCAGAACAAGATTCGCGAGTGGCTCTACAAGGACGATGAGGGCAAGGGTGGCCTGGGCGACTGGGACATCAGCCGCGACGCGCCCTATTTCGGCATCGAGATCCCGGACGCGCCGGGCAAGTATTTCTACGTCTGGCTGGACGCGCCGGTGGGCTACCTGGCCTCGCTGAAGAACCTGCTGGACCGCCGTGGCGAGGACTACGCCGCCTACATGGCCCAACCGGGCCTGGAGCAGGTGCACTTCATCGGCAAGGACATCATCACCTTCCACACCTTGTTCTGGCCCGCCATGCTGTACTTCAGCGGCCGCAAGGCGCCGGATGCCATCTACGTGCACGGCCACCTTACCGTCAACGGCGAGAAGATGAGCAAGAGCCGCGGGACCGGCATCGATCCACTGCGCTATCTGTCGCTGGGCCTGAACCCCGAGCACCTGCGCTATTACCTGGCTGCCAAGCTGTCGGGCCGCAACGAAGACATCGATTTCAATTCCGAGGACTTCGCCGCGCGCGTGAATAGCGATCTGGTGGGCAAGTACATCAATATCGCCAGCCGTGCCGCGGGCTTCCTGTCCAAGCGCTTCGGTGGCCAATTGGCCGCCGCCGACGCCGATGGCGCCGCCCTGCTGCAAGTGCTGCAGGCTGCCGCGCCCGACATCGCCGCGCTGTACGAAGGCCGCGACACGTCGCGCGCCCTGCGCGACGTGATGGCCCTGGCCGACCGGGTCAACGAATATGTCGATCAGAACAAGCCCTGGGACCTGGCCAAGCAGCAAGGCATGGACGAGCGTCTGCAGGCGGTGTGCAGCACCTGCATCCAGGCCTTCCGGCTGCTGACCATTTATCTGAAGCCTGTTCTGCCCAAGCTGGCCGAGCGGGTCGAAGCCTTCCTGGCCGTGGCGCCCTTGCAGGCGACGGCCGCCGCTGAATTGCTGCCGGCGGGGCATGCGATTGCGCAGTATCAGCATCTGATGCAGCGCGTGGATCCGAAGCTGCTCGAACAGCTGTTCGATGCGCCGGCGCCGGCCGCGGTGGCGAACGCGGGGGCCGCTGGTGCAGCGGCTGCGGCGGGTGCGGCGAAGAAGGCTGATGTGGCGAATGTGGGCGCGGCGGGCGACGCGGCGACTGACGCGCCGGCGCCCGGCGGCGAACCGATCGCGGCCACCATCGGCATCGACGATTTCGCCAAGATCGATCTGCGCATCGCGCGCATCGTCAATTGCGAGGAAGTGGAAGGGTCGACCAAGCTGCTGCGCCTGACCCTGGACGTCGGCGAAGGACGTCACCGGAACGTGTTCTCCGGCATCAAGTCGGCCTATAAGCCGGCCGATCTGGTCGGGAAGCTCACCGTGCTGGTGGCCAACCTGGCGCCCCGCAAGATGAAGTTCGGCGTTTCCGAAGGCATGGTGCTGGCCGCCAGCCACGCGGATGACAAGGCCAATGGCGGCATCTACGTGCTGGAACCCTGGCCCGGCGCGCAGCCCGGCATGCGGGTCCGCTAAGCGTTCTCCCACGCACACCGTGGAATGAAAAAAGGGGCTCCCACTAAAGTGGGAGCCCCTTTGCATTTGGGGGCCTTCACGTCCGCTGGACCAGGGGCTGTCGGGCCAATTTACGGGGGCCTGATGCCGTGGCATCCCATTCAATGACTGGCCTTTTCACATCGACAGGCGAGGATCCCACTTCAGTGGGATCCTCGTTTCACCTTCTGTGCAAGAAAGCAGGCGCTTCACAGCGCGGCGATGAACCTTCCTATGATTCCGGCTGAGTAGAAGCTCGCCACTTCGTGCAGGAACGCCTTGAAGTCCACTGGCGCGGCGGCGTCGGCGCGGTCGGAGACGGTGCGCAGCACCGCGCACGGCACGCCATACTCATGGCATACCTGCGCCACCGCGGCACCTTCCATCTCGACGCACAAGGTGGCGGGCAGGTCCCCCGCCAGACGCCGCGCCACCTCGGCGGCGCCGATGAACTGATCCCCGCTGGCGATCTCACCCCGATGCAACACAGGTGTCGCGATGCCGAAGCGCGCACGCGTGGCTGCGTCGACCTGATGCGGCAGGTCCAGCTCCAGGAAATCCGCCGCGCATCCCGCCAGCACGTCATTCAAGCCGGCGTCCGTGGCGAAGCGCGCCTGCGCCAGCAAAGGCACCTCGAATCGGGGAAACAAGGGCCGCGCATCCAGGTCGTGCTGCACCAGGGTTTCGGCGACCACCACGTCGCCCACGCGCACCCCGTCGGCGATACCGCCCGCCAGGCCGGCGAACAGGACGTGGGACACACCGAATTCGCGGATCAGCGTGACGGCCGTGGCGGCTGCCGCCACCTTGCCCACACGCGCCAGCACGACCACACAGGGCCGTCCCGACAGCTGACCCACGTAATAATCCCGCATGCCGATGGTGCGCCGTTCGGCGGCCGGCCCCATGCGCGTCAGCAGATCGGCGATCTCGTCGTGCAAGGCCGCCAGGATGCCCAGGGGCGCGGCATCGCGCGCGCCGGTCATTCGTCGCCCTCCGGCGCCAGGTCGGCGCCCAAGGTGTCGCGGCCGTCGAAGACGAAACAGCGACCCTTGAAGCCCGGTCCTCCGGTTTCCTCGAAATACTTGAGAATGCCGCCTTCCAGCTGGTAGACGTTCTCCACGCCCACGTCCTGCATGTACAGGGCCGCCTTTTCGCAGCGGATGCCGCCGGTGCAGAAGCTCACCACCGTCTTGCCGGCCAGTTCATCGCGATGTTGCAGCAGCGCATCCGGAAACTGCGTGAAGCGCTGGATGCGCCAGTCGATGGCGTTTTCGAAGGTGCCCGCATCGACCTCGAAATCGTTGCGGGTATCCAGCATGACCACCGGCCTGCCGGCATCGTCCACGCCGGCCGCCAGCCAGGCGGCCAGGGTGTGGGCGTCGACGCTGGGCGCGCGCCGGTCTTCCGGCCGGATGGCGGGATGATTCATGCGGATGATTTCGTTCTTCAGCTTGACCAGCAATTTTCCGAAGGGGATGGTGTCGCTGTGGCTGACCTTCACTTCCAGGTCGGCAAAACGCGGATCGGCGCGCAACTGCCCAAGAAAAGCGGCGATGCCCTGCTCCGGCCCCGCCAGGAACAGGTTGATACCTTCGGTCGCCAGCAGGACCGTGCCCTTGAGCCCGCCCTCTTCGGCCCAGGCCCGGATGCGCGGCCGCAGTTCGTCCCGGTCTTCGATGGTGACGAATTTATAGGCGGCGATGTTGACCACCGCACCTTGCGCGGCGGGCACACCTTCTTCTTGATTCACTTCAACTACCGACATGTTCAACGCTCAATCTCAATGACCAATCTCAATACCCGGTCTCAATGCCCGACCACGCGCTGCTCAATCACGCTTTCCAAGGTCCACTGCACCGCCGGCATGTCCGGCGGCGGATTCAGCACGGGCGTCTCGTGCACGCGCAGCCGATAGATGCTGCCCGGCTGGTACTGGAAGCCGTTGATGTCGCCGTACCAGTACTGCCACGGCTGATTGTCGCTGTCGCGCACCTGATAGCAGGTGGTCCGCAGCACGCCGGCGTCGCACGGCACGCGTTGGGAATTGACGTACACCAGCTTGGTCGCCCCGTTGCTGCCGCCCATGACGGGGTCGATGCGGCGCTCGAAATTCAGGATGTCGCCGTTGGCCAGCGCCAGACTCATCAGCCGTGGATTGCCATAGTTGTCCACCGACGTCCCCGTAATGCGGATCAGGCCGGCCAGGAAATCACGTTCCAGCGGCGCACGATCGGCCGGCGCGCAGGCCATGCGGGTGGCGGCCGGATCGGACGTCAGGATCAGGGTCTGGGTGCTCGACACCGTGTAGCTGCTGGTGAAGGTATTGCAGCCCGCGAACCCCGTCACACGCGGCTCGGCGCCCTCGCGGGTGAAGGTGATGGTGATGGGGCGATTACGCGGGTCGTTGGTGGGCACCGGACGCAAGGCCCCGCCGGGATGCGTCCAGCGCACCAGGGTCCAACTGGTCTGGGCCAGGAAATCATTGCCGTTGGCGGGCTGGAAAACCGGCGAATTCGCACTGGCGCGCCAGGCGGACTGGCTGGTGCAGCCGGCCAGGGCCAGGCTGGCCAGCACCGCGGCGCCAAACAAGGCGCTCAAGCGGCGGCCACGACGCAGGGGGACCCGATCGCGGGTATGAAGCATGGGCGTTACTCCTGATGCGGATATCGCAAGGGCCTCGTCACGGGGGACGGCCCCTGATGCAGTAAAAACGGCGGCAAAGCACGGACGGACCGCCCGTGCGCAAAGCGCTATTTTAGGCGCGCGCCGCCGCCGCGACGGCGCGCCTGACAAAGCGATACCGATCATGATGCTTAAGGGCGGATCGTGCAGATTTCCGCGTCAGAGGCGGGTGGGAGCGTCCTCGCCGCGCTTGAACGTCATGACGCCCCCTTCCTGCATGTTCAGGGTCATCTTGCGCGGCGCGCCGGCGGCGTCCAGGGTGAAGGTGGAGATGCGGCCCAGGGCCTTCAAATAAGCGGTTTCGAACCCGGCCAACTGCTCCGACGGGCAGCCCATGCGGGTGGCGGCCGGCACGGTAATGCTCAGTTTGCCGCCTTCCAGCCGGTAGTTGCCCATGTAGCGATTGCAGCCGGAGAACCCCGCGACGCGATAGTCCTTGCCCTTGTGGGCCAGGAAAGCCAGGCCGACCGGCGGGTTGCCATTGTTACCAGGCACGGCCATGGCGCTGCCATTGGCGTCGGTCCAGCTGACCAGTTCCCAGGTGGTTTCGGCCAGGGAATCCGACGTGGTGGCGGCCTGCGCCGCTGCCGCGCCTTCTGCCTTGGCATGGCCGGTGGTCGTGGAGCAACCCGACAGGATGACGGCGAAGGCAAGGGCACCGGCGGCGGCGCTATAGGCGGCGGCCAGGCGGCGCGGCGGGAAGGGGAACGACATCACGATTTCTCCTGTAGCAATGAAACGAGCGCAAAAAGCACTCCCATTGTAGGCAAGCTGTCCCCGCAAGGCGCGCGCCTGCCCCGGCAGGCGTAAGATGCTCCGGCGCGGCCCGGCGCCGCGGCCCCACCACCATTCATAAAAAAGGAAGACCGCATGTTTACGGAAATCGCCCAGATCGAAATCAAGGATGGCAGCAATGCCGCGTTCGAAGCCGGCGTGGCCAAGGCCAAGCCCCTGTTCCTGCGCGCCAAGGGTTGCAAAGGCGTAACGTTGCACAAGTCAGTGGAGCATCCCACCCGCTACCGTCTTTACGTGCTGTGGGAAACGGTGGAGAACCATATGGTCGATTTCCGCGAGTCCGCGGACTTCCAGGAATGGCGCACCCTGGTGAGCAGCCATTTCGCCCAGCCGCCGCAGGTCGAACATACCGTCGACGTGAAGCTGGGCTGAGCGCACGGGGGAGCGCTCAAGCTCCCCCCGCCTTCCATCGCATCACATATTCCAGGCCGTTATCGCTGTCCCGCTCGATCACGAAACCCAGGCGCTCGTAGAGCCGCCGCGCCGGGTTGGTCTTGAGGACATGCAGCACCACTGAACGACCCTCGGCCCCGGCACGATCGAGCAGGCGGCGGATCAACGCCGCGCCCCAACCCTGGCCTTGCCGCGCCGGCGCGATCTGCACCTGTACCAGCATCCACGCATCTTCCATGGGATGCGTCTTGAACAGGCCGATGAATTCATCGCCGAGATACGCCAGCCGCGCGTCTTCCAATCGGTATTCAACGCGCGCCAGCAGGCTCGCTTCATCATCCGGCGCACCGGCGCTGCGCAAATGCGCCAGCATGGTGGCGCGCCGAAGATCCATCAGCAAGGGCACATCCGCCTGCGTCGCCTGACGCAGCGTCAACGCCTCCGCGTCCACGGCGGCCGTATCGACAGTCCCCGCAACAGCGCTGGCCGATGCGATCTCATACTTTGGTCTACATCCACTCACTACATATCTCCATCGTTCGAATTAAACCTATACGCCGACGCGCATATTACGGCTCAAAAACCGCTATCAGCCCGCTTCTGTCTCCATTTTTCACGCCGCATTACGTAGATCATGAAATCAAAACAGTCGTGCTCAAAAAGAAAGCGGTCTTTTGGCGCAGGTCTTTAGCATGACCTGCATCCGATGACGGCATGTATTGAGCATGCGTCAAAGGTGATTTGAGCACGATGGCTAGTGTCGGAGGACTCTCTCACCATGATCACCGAAATTGTCGATACCCAGTTTGCTGACATTCGCCTGCCCTGCGCGCATGACGGTAAGACTATCCAGGTCGCGATGGTGCCGCTCTGCGCGGCCATGCATCTCGACAGCGAGCAGGAACTGCGCCGCATTGCCCAGGACGAGGATCTGGGCAGCCATCTCAAGCCCTTGCCCTATGCCCCGCCCTTGAGCGACAGCAACGCCCTGCCGATGGGCGCGGTGGCGTTGTGGCTGCATCGGCTGGCGCAGCATACGACCGACACCGTACAGCGCCACCGTCTTGCGGTGCTTCAACAAGAAGGCTTCGTCACCTTGCTCGAACAGTGGAGCCTGCTCCTGCATAGCAACACCGCGAGCGATGACGTCGCCACCTTGAAGCGTCAGTTCAAGCGCATGCAGACGCAGATGGACGCCATGGACGTTTCCCTGCGGCAGGCGGAATCGTTTATCGAACGGGAAATCATCCGCGCGCAGCTGAGCCAGCTTTGCGCCTTCCCCGTCGGCCCGCGCAGCACGCAGTCGCCGGCGCTCGATCAGTTCTGGCGCGCGGTGTTCGCGCGCCTGATGGGGGGCGCGGAGATCAACCACGCACGCCGTTCGGACCGCTTCCTGGCCTTGAATTTCCGCCATCTGCGCGGCGTGCTGGGCGAGGAAGACAGCTCCCTGCACCTGACGCCGGAGCTGCGGAACGAGCTCAAGCGCAGCCGCTACCCGAATTTCCTGGGCGTGCGGGTGGTGAACAGCCGCATCTCGCGCAAGAGCCTGCGCTGCTGGGTGTTCAATCTGCATTGACGGTGACGTTGGCCGTGACGTTGACGCGGTCGGCTGGTGGCTATATCTTGGACGCACCCAAGGGACGTTCCATAGAGCCACTGCGCCGACATCATGAAAGAAGTCCTGCTATCCGATTTGCTGGCCGGCGCGCTCGACCGCGCATCAGAACACGCATTGCAGCGGCAGATCTACGACATCGTGCGGCGCTGCGTGCTGGATCACACGCTGCAGCCGGGCCAACGCCTGCCGTCCTCGCGCGCCTTGGCGGCTGACATCGGCGTCTCCCGCATCACCGTCACGCTGGCGTATGACAGGCTGATCGCAGAGAACTATCTGAGTTCGCGCGGCGGCAGCGGGACGTTTGTCGAGCGCACGGTCGAGCGCCCGTTGACGGCCGGATCGCCCGCCGCGCTGCAACGGCATCGGCCCGGCCTGTCGACGCGCGGCAGCGCCAACGGCAGCCGCCGCGGCGGCCTTGGCCAGCACACCGGCGCCTTCGTTCCCGGCATCGCCGACGCCGGCCTGTTCCCCTTCCACGTCTGGCGCAGGCTGGTGGCGCGCCATCTCAACAAGTCCGACTTGTCCCTGGCCGGCTATGCCAAGGATGGCGCCGGCTTCCTGCCCCTGCGCCAGGCCATTGCCAACTATCTGCGCATATCCCGTTCGGTCGTGTGCGAGCCCGCACAGGTGATCCTGACGGCGGGCACCCATCAATCGGTAGACCTGTGCGCGCGCCTGCTCACCGATCCCGGCGACGCGGCCCTGGTGGAAAGCCCCTGCCATTGGGCCTTTCCCCTGGTGCTTGACGCCGCCGGCCTGCGTGTACAGGCGGCCACGCTGGATGCACAAGGGCTGGCGTTGGCGGACACAGCCATGCCCCGCCGCGCGCGCATGGTCCTGACCAGTCCATCGCACCAATATCCCACCGGCGTGGTGATGCCCCTGGCGCGCCGCCTGGAATTGCTGCAGGCCGCGCGCACGGCGGGCCTGTGGGTCATCGAGGACGACTACGACAGCGAGTTCCGCTACGACGGCGCGCCCATTCCCTCGCTGCAAGGCTTGGATACCGACGGCCGCGTCATCTACATGGGCACGTTCAGCAAGACCATGTTCGCGGGCCTGCGCTTCAGCTACATCGTGGTCCCGCCGCATATCGCCGATGCCTGCGCGCAGGCCTGTGCCCGCCTGTACCGGCCTGGCCACCTGCATCTGCAGGCGGCGTTGGCGGACTTCATGAACGACGGCCATTTCGCGCAGAACATCAAGCGGATGCGGGTGGAGTATGGCGAACGGCAGCACCTGCTGCGCGAGGCCTTGCAAACGCGCGTCGGCGGGCTGGTCACCTTGTCCGAGGCGCGTTCGGGATTGCACGTCTACGCGCGGCTCGATCGCCGGGTGGCCGTCGCCCGCCTTGCCGCGGCGGCGGAGGAAGAAGACCTGGTGCTGGGCATTCCGCACTTCCTGCCCGAGCATGACACGAAGGACCGCAATGCGGTGGTGCTCGGTTATGGCGGCGTGCCGGCGGCGCGCATCGACGACGGCGTCGCCCGCTTCGCGCGGGCGCTGGACAAGGCTGTCGCGCCGGTACGGGCGCGCGGGGGCAGAGCCTGACGGCGGCTTACAGCTGCGCCAGCACCTTGTCCGCCGTATCCAGCAGGATGTCCGCGTGCTCGATGCCGAAAGGCAGTTGCGGCCGCAGCTTGAGGACGTTGCCGTGCAAGCCGGTGGCGCTGAGCAGCACGCGATTCTCACGCATCAGGTTGACGAAGCGATGCGTCGTTTCCTTGGCAGGCGTCTTGCTTTCCCGGTCGGACACCAGTTCCACGCCGATGAACAGGCCATCGCCGCGCACGTCGCCGATCCACGCGTGCCGCTCCGCCAGTTTGCGGAAGCCCTGACGCAGATACTCGCCGCTGCGCGCGGCGTTGGCCTGCAGCCCTTCGTCACGGATCACGTCCAGCACGGCCAGCGCGGCGGCGCAGGACACGGGATTGCCGCCGAAGGTGTTGAAGTAGCGTGCCTGGCGCCCGAATCGTTCGAGCACGTCAGGCCGCGCCACCATTGCCGCCACCGGATGGCCGTTGCCCATGGGCTTGCCCATGGTGACGATATCCGGTTCGAGCCCGTGCCGTTGAAACCCCCACATCGCGCTGCCGGTACGGGCAAAACCCGCCTGCACTTCGTCGGCAATGAACACGCCGCCGGCCGCGCGCATGGCCGCCACCGCCGGCGCCAGAAAGCCGGGCGGCTCGGTGTAGACGCCATCGCTCGAAAAAATCGTATCCACCAGCAAGGCCGCCGGCTGGATGCCATGGCGGCGCATGTCGTCGATGGCGGTCTGCACTTGCGCGGCGAACCAGGCGCCGAGGGTCGCGGGATTGCGCCGATAGCTGTCGGGCGCCGCCACCGTGCGCGTATCCAGGCCCAGCGGCACCGACTGCCCCAGCGACGGCGACACCGCGGACACCGCCGCCGTGACGCCGTGATAGGCCAGTTGCGTGACGATGACGCCGGTGCCGCCGGTATGGGCGCGCGCCACGCGCAGCGCCAGGTCGTTGGCCTCGCTGCCGGTGCAGGTGAAGATCACCTGCGACAAGGGCCTGGGCAGCGTGGCCAGCAGGCGTTCGGCGTAATCCAGCACGCCGTCATGCAGATAGCGCGTGTGGGTGTTGAGCGTGCCCGCCTGCTCGGCGATGGCCTGCACCACGCGCGGGTGGCTATGGCCCACGGACGCGACGTTGTTATAGGCATCCAGATAGCGCTCGCCGTTCGGCCCGTAGAGCCAGACCCCTTCGCCGCGCACGATGTGCAGGGGCTTGTCATAGAACAGGCGGTAGGCCGGGCCCAACAGGCGCTGGCGGCGCTCGATCATGGCGCGCTCGGTAGCCGGCAGCGCGGCGGCCGCGGCCGGATCGAAGGCATTGAGCATGGCGGGATCCTTGCCCCCTGCTTTCACTGCGTCGTTGCGAGTCTGATTGCTCATGCGGATTCTCCTCGTGTTTCCAGCCGTGCCGGCGCGGCGCCACGGCAGGCGCGCAGCACGATGTCTTGCGCCTGGCCTGGCGCCAGGGCGGCCAGGCGGGTCAGGCCGGTCCAGGCCAGACCGTTGTTGCGCAGGATGTAGTTGCGGTTTTCAGGGTGTTCTTTTGCCCGCCAGCCGGTGATGGCGACGGTGATAAGCAGGCGCGCCGCGATGATGTCCGGCAGCAGCACCAGTTCGTCTTCGCTCAAGGGTAGCGCGCGATGATAGGCCGCGATCAAGGTCGTAGCCGCCGGCGTCAGCGGATCGGCGGCGTCCTCCAATTGATAGGCCGCCGCCACGCCCAGGTCCTGCGCCAGCGGCGCCCGCACCATGTCGCCGAAATCGAGCAGCGCGGCGATCCGGTCGGCGTCGTCCTGGGCCACCATGACGTTGTACGCGTTCAGGTCGTTATGAATGACCTGGCGGCGTTGCAGGCGGCCAAGCGCGGGCCGCGTGTTTTCCAGGAAATGCGCCATCTGCCGTTCGGCCAGCGCGCGCCGGTCGGGGGCTTCGATCAAGCGCAGCAGCCTGGCCACGCTGCCCGCGTGCTGCAGATCCCACAGCAATTCATGGTCAGCCATGGGATGGTCGAAGCCGGCCAGGGCCAGATCGAAAGCGGCCAGGGCCTGCCCAAGCGCGACGCGCTGGGCGGGGGTGCGCCCGGCCTGCCACAGGGGCGTGCCGGCGACGAAATTGATCAGGCGGATGGCGCGCCGGACACCCGCCGGCCCTTCGTGCCAGTACACCCAGCTGCCGTCCCGCGTGGGATGGAGCTGGGGGATGGCCAAGCCGGCGTCGCCGCGCATCATGTACAGCTGGGCCTGGGTCTGGAAGTCCGTGACCCTGGGATCCTCGGCGGGATGCGTGGCCTTCAACACATAGGCGCGGCCGTCTTCGACGCGCAGCAGAAAGTTCTGGTCGCGCTCGCTGCTCAGCAACTGCGCGTCGACGCGCAGGCCGTAGACGTGCCAGGCGATGGCCACCACGTCGTCCAGCTGCAGGCGCGGCGGCTCCGCGGTGAAGACGCTCTGGGTGGCCGCCTCGTCCGAAGACGAAGCACCGCGGTCCGTTACCGGCACGGCGCCTTTAAATGGAAAGCTCATTCTTCACACGATTCCAGGCCGCACCATTCGGCGACGAACAGCGCGATGGTCTGCGTGACCTTGCGCACCGATTCCAGGTTGACCGCCTCGTCATAGCCGTGCGGCATGCGGCATTCCGGCCCGTAGACGATGGCCGGCGTGTCCGCGTACAGGCCATAGAAGCGCGCATCGGTGGCTGCCGACGTGGCGTACTCCTGCAAGGGCTCGCCGAACACGCGTTCGTGGCTGGCACGCAGCACGCCTTCGACTTCGTCGGCGTCCTTCAACTCGTAGCCTTCCGCCATGAAGCCGTGATAGATCACCTTGGGCGGATGTTGCGCCAGGAAGGGATCGCGCGCCGCCGCTTCGGCCACGAAGGCTTCGATCTCGGCGCGGGCGGCTTCCAGGCTCTGCCCCGGATAGACCGCCACCCGCATGTCGAAGGTGCACCACGCGGGCACGCTGGACGGCCAGTCGCCGCCGGCGATCTTGCCCAGATTGAAGCGGATGGGGTGCGGGTGATTGCAGAAATGCGTGTGCTCGTGCTTGCGGCCGTTCCAACGCTGTTCCAGTTCGTCCAGCGCCTGGATCAGGAAGATGGCCTTCTGGATGGCATTGGCGCCCGCGCCCGAGAACGCGGCCGACGCATGCTGGGGGTCGCCTTCGACCTGCACCTGGAACCACATCGGGCCGACCTGGGCGCGCATCAGCATGGGCAGCAGGGGTTCCGGGATGAAGGCCGCGTCGGCGCGATAGCCGCGTTGCAGGCAGGCCAGGGCGCCGTTGCCGGTGCATTCTTCTTCCACCACCGATTGAAGGTAGACGTCGGCGGCGGGTTGCAGGCCCAGGGTGCGCAGGGCATCGAGGGCCGTCATGCAGGCGATCAATCCGGATTTCATGTCGCCCGCGCCGCGGCCGTACATCCAGCCGTCGACGATGGCGGGGTCGTAGGGATCGCGGCTCCATTGCGCGCGGGGTCCGACCGGGACGACGTCGATATGGCCGTTGAGGATCAGCGAGCGGCCCTTGGCCGTGCGGGAGCGATGGGCACCGACCACGTTCCAGGCGTCGTCATAGGAGACGGCGACCGGCGAGAACCCTGGCATGCCGCGGATGGCGTCGACGTCGATGCGCCAGCGGTCCACGGCGTAGCCGCGGCGGGCGTATTGCGTCGCCATGAAATCCTGCGCGCGGGCTTCCTCGCCGCGTTGCGAGGGAATGCTGACCAGTTGCGCCAGCAGATCGGTCTGGGCGGCGAAGCCCTCGTCTACGGCCTGGACTATGCGGGTCTTGAGATCGTCGGTGAGTGTGGGCATGGCATCACGGGGTGGATGGGATGCCACATCATAGATTTGGCTGGTATTAATGGGGATAGCCAGTTGTGATCGCGTTATAAGGCCACTTTCCCCGCGACCCGCGGGGGGGTGTCGTCGCGCCTGCGGCGCGACGACGTTGCTGATGAGAGGGACGGGCCTCCGCTGGCGTCGCGGCGCCTTCGATGAAAGGCGGGCCGCCTGCGGCGCGGCTGTGCCTTGGATGAAGCGCTGATCGTTGTCGGCGCGGCGGCGCCTTCGATGAAGCGCGGACGCCTGCAGCGCGGCGGCATCCTCAATGAAGGCAGGGATGCGGTCGGCGCCTTCGGTGGTGGCCGTCAGGCCGAGCGGGGGGCGTCCAGGGGTAGGCGGATGCGGGCGCAGAGGCCGGCGGGGCGGCGGTTTTCGAGGGTCAGGCGGCCGCCGTGCGCGCGGACGATTTCGGCGACGATGGACAGGCCCAGGCCAACGCTGCCAGGACGCTGCGCGCGCGCCGGATCCAGGCGCACGAAAGGTTCGGTGACCTCTTCCAGCCGCTGCGCCGGGATTCCAGGACCGTCATCGCTGACCGTGATCAGCACCTCGTCGTTCTCGACGACAGCATCGACCACGACGTTATCCCCGTACGCCAGCGCATTCTCGATGAGATTGGCGCACGCACGCTGCATGGCATTGGGGCGGCAATACACCCGGATGTCGGCGCGGCCGTCATACCGGATCCGCGCCCCCGTTTCCTCGTATTCGTCGCATAGTGTGGACAACAAGGCGCCCACGTCCAGCCATTCCCCCGTTTCATTGTCCAGGCCACTGCTAAGGAAGGACAAAGCAGAGTCCACCATCGTCTGCATCAGCGTGATGTCGCGCAACAGGCGCGGCCGCATGGTGTCTTCACGGCCCGTTTCCACATGCAGCCGCATGCGCGTGAGCGGCGTGCGCAAGTCATGACTGATGGCGGCCAGCATGCGCGTGCGGCTCTGCACGAAACCGGCGATGCGTTCCTGCATGCGATTGAAAGCCTGCGCGGCACGCCGGACTTCCAACGGTCCCTGCAAAGCCAGGGGCTCGACCACGGCCACGTCGTGGGTGAAGGCATCCGCCTTCTCGGACAAGCGGCGCAAGGGCCGTATGACGCGCCATACGGCCCAGGTCGACATGGCCACCACGCCTATGCACAGAAACGCCAGCGCGGTAAGAAAAGGGAAGGTGAAGCGCAGCGGCATGCGGCTGACCCGGTCGGCGCGGATTTCCAGCACCCGGCCATCCAGCGGCACCAGGACCTGGAACTTGGACACCGACGATTCCGCGTCGCAGCCCAGCACCATCAAGGTGTCGGCGTTCTCGATATTGGCGCGCAGGATGTTTTCCATCTCCCGGGTGTCCAGGCTATGGCCCTCGCACGGGCGCGGAAAGTCCGCGAAGGTCAGCGACATGTTCTGCGTCTGCGCCGCCGCCATCGCCGCGGGCCGGTCGGCCACGCGCATCTTGCGCAGGACGTTGGCGACGGTGGCGATGCGATAGGCCTCGGGCCACGGCCAGGGCGGCGTCGGTGGCGATCCTATATAGGACAGAATCCCGGCGAACAGCACGAAGGTCGCCACCGAAGAACAGGCGATGATGGCCGACATCTGGCCCAGGGTAGTACTGAAAAAGCGGCGCAACATCGCCTTGTTCTCCTTTGTCGCGGCCGCTCAGGCAGCAGTGACTTCGTAATGAAGCGCGTAGCCATCGGCACGCACGGTACGTATGGGGTCTTCCAGCGGATCGTCGCCCGCCAGCTTGCGGCGCAAGCGGCTGACCAGCAAATCGATCGAGCGCACCGCCACCGGCGCGCCATCGCCACGCGTGAGGTTCAACAGCTCCTCGCGCGCCAGCACCTTGCGGGGATGCTGACAGAACACCAGCAGCAAATCGGTTTCGGCGCCGGTCAGCGGTATCCGCACGCCGGCCCGCGAGCGCAGATAACGATGCTGGGGAAAGAACGCGAAACCGGCGAACTTGTACGCCATGGCCGGTGCGATCGGACGACCGGTCCCGGCGCCCTCTTCGACAACAGGACGCCGCAACACGGCACGGATGCGAGCCAGCAACTCGCGCAGATCGAAGGGCTTGGACACATAGTCATCCGCGCCCAGCTCGAGCCCGACCACCTTGTCCGTGGGTTCGATCAGCGCGGTGACCATGATGATGCGGGGCCCCTGGGCCGCACCGGCGGCGCGCAAACGACGGCACAGCGCCAGGCCGTCTTCGCCCGGCAGCATGATGTCCAGCAGCACCAGGTCCACGGACGTGCGCGCCAGGCACGCCAGGGCCTCCTCGACACTCCCCGCTTGATGGGTGGAGTAGCCCTTGCCGTTCAGAAAGTCGGCAAGGGCTTCGCGGATTTCGATGTCGTCTTCGACGATGAGGATGTGGCTGGTGGTCACTGGCGCGTGGCTGAGGGGTGGGCGGTCAATCAGCGCGATTCTACGCTGGGAAAGGGCTGAAAAACGGTTTGTGTCAGTTTCGACAAAATATATAAATACTCTTATAAATCAAGCACTTATTTGACTTCGCAAGACCCAGGCGCCAACAATACCAGCGTTCCCGAGCCGTGCCTGGTCTTCCATGAAAAAAAACACCGAGTTGTCCCGAAATTCCCACACCACCACCACGCGGCCGAAGCATCGTTTGCGCTGGGCCACCCTGGCCGTCGCCGCCGTGCTGATCGCGGTGGGCGCTGTCTATCTGGTCCGCCATCACGGCAGCGCGGCCGGCACCCCGCCTGGCGGTAGTGAGCGCGCCGGCGCCCGCGCCCCGGCTGGTGGGCGCGGCCCGGGTGGCTTCAATCCCTTCGGCGGCGCACCTGGCGCCGGCAGCGAACAGGCCGTCAGCGTGGCCGCCGCGACCAAGGGCGACATCCCCGTGACGCTGACCGCGCTGGGCACCGTGACGTCGCTGGCGACGGTCACGGTCAAATCGCAGATCAGCGGCTATTTGCTGGCGCTGCCCTTGCAGGAAGGCCAGACGGTGAAGAAAGGCGATCTGCTGGCCCAGGTCGATCCGCGGCCCTATGAGGTGCAGCTGGCGCAGTACCAGGGCCAGTTGCAGAAAGACCAGGCCCTGCTGGACAACGCCCGCCGCGACCTCAAGCGCTATCAGCAGCTGGGCAAACAGGACTCGATCTCGCAGCAGACCATCGATACGGCCGCGGCCATGGTGCGCCAATACGAAGGCACCGTGCGCATGGACCAGGCCCAGGTCGATGCGCAGAAACTGAATCTCAGCTATTGCCGCATCGTGTCGCTGGTCGATGGCCGGGTCGGCCTGCGCCAGGTCGACGTGGGCAACTACGTCACCGCGTCGGATACCGATGGCATCGTCGTCGTCACCCAGATGGACCCGATCTCGGTAGTCTTCACCTTGCCCGAGGACGATCTGCGCAAGCTCAACAAACGCCTGGCCAGCGGCGCCAGGCTGGCCGTCACGGCCTATGACCGCAGCGGCCAGGAGGCCCTGGAACAAGGCGAACTGGCCACGGTCGACAACCAGATCGATACCAGCACCGGCACGGTCAAGCTGCGGGCGCTGTTCCACAACGCCGACGGCGGCCTGTTCCCGAACCAGTTCGTCAACGTGGTGCTGCACCTCGACACGGTCAGCGGCGCCGTCGTCGTTCCCAGCGAGGCCGTACAGAACGGCGCGCCTGGCGACTACGTCTACCGCGTCAAGGACGACAACACCGCCAGTCTGGTCAAGGTCACCACCGGTGCGTCGGCCGACGGCCACACCGCCATCACGGCCGGCCTGCAGGTGGGCGACCGCGTGGTGATCGACGGCGCGGATCATCTGACCGATGGCGCCAAGGTGCGCATTCCGGGCATTCCGGGCGATAGGCCCCGGGCCGGTGACGCGCCGGCGGCGAGCCCCCATGCCTCCGGCAAGGGCTCCGCGGCATCATCCACGAAGCCGGCCAGCGCATCATGAACCCATCCCGCCTGTTCATCCTGCGGCCGGTCGCCACCACGCTGCTGATGGCCGCCTTGCTGGTCGTCGGGCTGGTGGCGTGGCGCCACCTGCCGCTGTCGGCCCTGCCGTCGGTGGAATACGCCACCATCCAGGTGCAGACCTTCTATCCCGGCGCCAGTCCGGACGTCATGACGTCGGCCGTCACCGCGCCGCTGGAAAACCAGCTGGGCCAGATGGCCGGCCTGCGCCAGATGGCATCGCGCTCCTCCGCGGGTTCGTCCGTCATCACCCTGCAGTTCGACGAGACCATCGCGCTGGACGTGGCCGAACAGGAGGTGCAGGCAGCCATCAACGCCGCCAACAACCTGCTGCCCTCCGACCTGCCGGCGCCGCCCATCTACGCCAAGGTGAACCCGGCCGACGCGCCGGTGCTGACCCTGACGGTGACGTCGCCCACCTTGCCCCTGACGACGCTGCAAACCATCGCCGACACCCGGCTGGGCCAGAAGATCTCGCAGCTGTCCGGCGTCGGCCTGGTCAGCCTGAGCGGCGGCAACAAACCCGCGATTCGCGTGCGTGGCAACACCCGCGCGATGGCCGCCTACGGCATCAATGCCGACGACCTGCGCACCACGCTGGCGAACATCAACGTCAACGCGCCCAAGGGCACCCTGGACGGCCCGCGCCGGTCCTACTCCATCGACGCCAATGACCAGATTCAGGACCCCGCCGATTATCTGGATACCGTCATCGCCTATCGCAACGGGCGGCCGGTGAAGTTGTCGGACGTGGCGGAAGTGGTCACCGGGCCGGAGAACACGCAACTGGGGGCGTGGTCAGGGACGACGCCGGCCATCCTGCTGAACATCCAGCGCCAGCCGGGCGCCAACGTGATCGCGGTGGTCGACAGCATCAAGGCCAAGCTGCCCGAGTGGACCGCGACCCTGCCCGCCAGCGTCCACGTCGAAGTGCTGACCGACCGCACCACCACCATCCGCGCGTCGGTCAGCGACGTGCAGTTCGAACTCGCGCTGGCCGTGGGCCTGGTGGTGCTGGTCATCTTCCTGTTCCTGCGCAACCTGCCGGCGACCTTCATCCCCAGCCTGTCGGTGCCCCTGTCCCTGGTCGGCACCTTCGCCGCCATGTACCTGTGGGGCTTCAGCCTGGACAATCTTTCCTTGATGGCGCTGACCATCGCCACCGGCTTCGTCGTCGATGACGCCATCGTGGTGATCGAGAACATCAGCCGCCACATCGAAGCGGGCAAGACGCCCGTACAGGCTGCGCTGCAGGGTTCGCGGGAGATCGGCTTCACCATCATCTCCTTGACGGTATCGCTGCTGGCCGTGCTGATCCCCCTGCTGTTTATGAGCGACGTGATCGGCCGGCTGTTCTATGAATTCGCGGTCACCCTGGCCGTGACCATCGTGCTGTCGGCCGTGGTGTCGCTGACCCTGGTCCCCATGCTCTGCGCGCAACTGCTGCGGGCCAAACCCAAAGCAAGCCACGACGACGGCGCCAATGCCGCCGAAGACGCCGAGGCAGGCACGCACACCGGCACCGAAGCCCTGCACGGAAGCGGCTGGTTCGGCCGGATCACGCGCGGCTACGACCGTCTGCTGACCCTGGCGCTGGACCATCAGCGCATCACCTTGCTGCTGGCGCTGGGCACCGTCGTGCTCACCGCCCTGCTCTACTTCCTGGTGCCCAAGGGATTCTTCCCGGTGCAGGATACCGGCGTAATCCAGGGCATCACCGAAGCCTCGCAATCGATCTCCTACGCCGACATGGGCAAGCGCCAGAACGCCCTGGCCGCGGTTGTGCTGAAGGATCCCGATGTGGTCAGCCTGTCGTCCTACATCGGCGTGGACGGCAGCAACACCACCTTGAACAGCGGCCGCATGCAGATCAACCTGCGCCCGCGCGACGAGCGCAGCGCCACCGCCAGCGAAATCATCCGGCGGCTGCAGCGGGAGACCGCCGACATCACCGGCATCACCCTGCACATGCAGCCGGTGCAGGACCTGACGGTAGACACGCAGATCAGCGCCACCCAGTACCAGTTCATGCTGGACCATCCCGCGCTGGACACGCTGGCCGAGTGGACACCCAAGCTGGTGGCTGAACTGCGCAAACAGCCCGAACTGGCCGACGTCACCAGCGACCTGCAGGCCAGCGGCCTGGCGGCCACCGTCGAAGTGGACCGCGCCACCGCCGCCCGCTTCGGCATCACCCTGGCCACCATCGACAACGCGCTCTACGACAACTTCGGCCAACGCATCGTCAGCACCATCTTCACGCAATCCAACCAGATGCGCGTGATCATGGAAATCGATCCCAAGCTGAACAAAGGCCTGAAGACGCTGGACGCCATCTACCTGCCTTCGGCCACCGCCAGCACCGGCCAGGTGCCGCTGAGCGCCATCGCGCGCATCGTCGTCAGCCGCAAGCCTGTCCAGATCTCGCATCTGGCCCAGTTCCCCGCCACCACCATTTCCTTCAACCTGGCGGAAGGCGCGTCGCTGGGCGCGGGCATCGATGCCGTCAAGCGCGCCGAGCAGGCCGTCAACCTGCCGCAAGGCTTCGAGACCCGCTTCCAGGGCGCCACCGACGCCTTCCAGACCTCCCTGTCGAACGAGCTATACCTGATCCTGGCCGCCGTGCTGGTCATGTATGTGGTCCTTGGGGTGCTGTACGAAAGCTTCGTGCATCCGCTCACCATCCTGTCCACCCTGCCGTCCGCGGGGCTGGGCGCCTTGCTGGCCATGCTGTGCACCGGCGCGGACCTGGACATCATCGGCATCATCGGCATCGTGCTGCTGATCGGCATCGTGAAGAAGAACGCCATCATGATGATCGACTTCGCGCTGGTCGCAGAGCGCGATGAAGGCCTGTCGCCGCGCGAGGCCATCCACCGGGCGTGCCTGCTGCGCTTGCGGCCCATCCTGATGACCACCATGGCTGCCTTGATTTCCGCCGTGCCGCTGGCCCTGGGCAGCGGCACGGGGTCCGAGCTGCGCCAACCGCTGGGCTACGCCATGATCGGCGGCCTGGCGGTGAGCCAGCTGCTGACGCTGTTCACCACGCCGGCGGTGTACCTGGCCATGGACCAGCTGGCGCAAAGCCTGCGCCGCCGGGGCTGGGCCCTGACCGCGCCGCGCGAGGACACGCCGTGAACATCAGCGCGTTCTTCATCCGGCGGCCCGTCGCCACCCTGCTGATGACCCTGGCCATCGCCGTGGCGGGGGCCCTGGCCTTCGGCCTGCTGCCCGTGGCCCCGCTGCCGGCGGTGGATTTCCCCACGATCCGGGTGCAGGCGCAGATGGCGGGGGCCAGCCCTGACACCATGGCCAAGACGGTGGCCGCGCCTCTGGAAAAGCATCTGGGCCAGATTGCCGACGTCACGGAGATGACCTCGCAAAGCAGCGTCGGCACCACCAGCATCATCCTGCAGTTCGGCCTGGATCGCGACATCGAGGGCGCGTCGCGCGACGTGCAGGCGGCCATCAACGCGGCGCGCGCCGATCTGCCCGCGTCGCTGAAGTCGAATCCGACGTATCGCAAGTTCAATCCCGCCGAAGCGCCGATCCTGGTGCTGGCGCTCACGTCCGACCTGCTGCGCCCCGAGCAGCTGTACGACAGCGCGGCCACCGTGTTGCAACAGCGCCTGATGCAGGTGGCCGGCATCGGCAACGTCGACTTGAATGGCAGCTCGCTGCCGGCCGTGCGGGTGGAATTGAATCCGGGTACCCTCAACAAATACGGCATCGGGCTGGAAGACGTGCGGGCGGCGCTGTCCGCCGCCAACGCCAACAGCGCCAAGGGCTTGATCGAGGACGGTCCCAATCGCTATCAGCTGTACGCCAACGACCAGGCGGTGAACGCGGCCGCCTACCGCGATCTGGTCATCGCCTGGCGCAACGACAGGCCGGTGCATCTGCGCGACGTCGCCGCGGTCAGTGATTCGGTGGAAAGCCTGCGCAACGCTGGCTATGTCAACGGCAAACGCGCGGTGCTGCTGTGGTTGTACAAGCAACCCGCGGCCAACATCGTCGAGACGGTGGACCGCGTCAACGCGCTGCTGCCACAGCTGCGCGCCGCCCTGCCCAGCGGCGTCGAGATGACCCTGTCCGGCGACCGCAGCAGCACCATCCGCGCGTCGCTGGCGCACACCGAACAGACCCTCATCATCGCGGTGATCCTGGTCGTGCTGGTGGTCCTGGCTTTCCTGCGCGACGTGCGCGCGACCCTGATCCCGGCGGTGACCGTCCCCGTGTCGATACTGGGCACTTTCGGCGCCATGAAGCTGTTCGGCTATACGCTGGACAATCTGTCGCTGATGGCGCTGACCATCGCCACCGGCTTCGTGGTCGATGACGCCATCGTCGTGCTGGAGAACATCACGCGTCACCGCGAAGCCGGCGCCAGCCGTTTACGCGCGGCCATGGACGGCGCGCGCGAGGTCAGTTTCACCGTCCTGTCCATGAGCGTGTCGCTGGTGGCGGTGTTCCTGCCCATCCTGCTGCTGGGCGGCCTGGTAGGACGGCTGTTCCATGAATTCGCCATCGTGCTGTCCATCGCCATCGGCATCTCCCTGGTGCTGTCGCTGACCACCACGCCGATGCTGTGCGCCCTGCTGCTGCGGCCCAGCACCGCCCCGGCATGCTGGCCGCGTCGGGACACGCTGGCCGCACACGTCGCGCGCCGCGTCGACGCTGTCATCAACGGCATGCAGGGCCTGTACGAGCGCAGCCTGGCGCTGGCCCTGCGCCATCCGCTACCCGTGCTGCTGTCCCTGCTGCTGACGGTGGCGCTGAACGTCGTGCTGTTCTCCGCCGTGCCCAAGAGCCTGTTCCCGCAGCAGGACAGCGGCCTGATGGGCGGCGGCATCAACGCCGACCAGAGCATTTCCTTCCAGGCCATGAGCGAGAAGATGCGCCAGGCCATGGCCATCGTGAAGGCCGACCCCGCGGTACAGACCGTGGTGGGTTTCACTGGCGGCCGCGGCACCAACACGGCCATGAATGACATCACGCTCAAGCCCCTGGATGAACGGGATGCCACCGCCTTCCAGGTGATGGCGCGCTTGCGGAGCAAGCTGTCGGAGATTCCCGGCGCGCAATTGATGATGTTCCCGCGCCAGGATCTGTTCATCGGCGGACGCCAGAGCTTCGCCCAATACCAGTACACCCTGCAGGGCGACGATGCCGCCACCGTCAGCCTGTGGGCCGCGAAGCTGACGGCGGCGCTGAAGGCCAACACCGCGCTGGCCGATGTGTCGTCGGACCAGCAGAATGGCGGCCTGGAAAGCCGCGTGGTGGTGGATCGGGCAACGGCGGCGCGCTACGGCATCACGCCGGACGCCATCGACGCCACGCTCTACGACGCCTTCGGCGAACGTCAGGTGTCCACCATCTACCAGGCGCAGAATCAGTATCACGTGGTGATGGAGCTGGCGCCCCAATATCTGCAGGACCCGTCCGCGCTGAAGCAGATCTACGTCAGCACCACCGGCGCGTCGGCCAGCGGCACGTCGTCGACCAATGCGTCGTCCAGCCTGGTGAGCAATAGCAGCTCCAGCAGCAGCGCCGGCAGCACCACATCCTCGTCCGCCACCAACGCGGCCACCAATTCCATCGCCACCAGCACCGGCAGCGTGTCCAGCGGCCAGGCGGTGAGCACGAGCGGTTCCACCATGGTGCCCCTGTTCGCCTTCGCTCATATGGAAGCCGCGACCACGCCGGTGTCCGTCAATCACCAGGGCCAGGCGGTGGCGGTGACGATCTCCTTCAACCTGGCGGAGGGCGCCAAGCTCGATGATGCCAACCGCGCCATCCAGCAGGCGGTCAGCGATCTGCGCATGCCGGTCTCGGTACACGGCGGTTTCGCCGGCACGGCCGGCAGCTCCATGGCCATCGTGTCGACCATGCCACTGCTCATCGCCGCGGCCCTGCTGGCCGTGTACGTGGTGCTGGGCATGCTGTACGAGAGCTATGTGCATCCGCTGACCATCCTGTCCACCTTGCCGTCGGCCGGCGTGGGCGCCGTGCTGGCGCTGCTGCTGACGGATACCGAGTTCACGGTCATCGCCCTGATCGGCGTCTTCCTGCTGATCGGCATCGTCAAGAAGAACGCCATCATGATGGTGGACTTCGCCATCGATGCCGAGCGCAATCAAGGCCTGACACCGGCGCAAGCCATCCACCGGGCCTGCGTGCTGCGCTTCCGTCCCATCATGATGACCACCTGCGCCGCCCTGCTGGGCGCCGTGCCGCTGGTGCTGGACCAGGGCATGGGCTCGGAGCTGCGCCGGCCCCTGGGCATCTCCATCATCGGCGGCCTGATCGTCAGCCAGATCCTGACGCTGTACACGACGCCCGTGGTCTACCTCTATCTGGATCGCTGGCGCCAGCGCACGCTCAGCGCCTGGCGCCGCCGCCGTGGCCTTGCCGCGCAAGTGAATACCGATCCTGCCTAATGAAAAGCCGCATCATGCCGTTCCCCTTCGTGTCCGTCCTGTTGAGAGCGCCGTCGTTCAAGGCGCTGCCGTTCAAGTCGCTGTTGCTCAAGCCGCTGCCGTTCAAGCCGTCATTCAAGCGCCTCGCGGCAGGCGTCGCCCTGCCTTTGCTGCTGACCCTGCAAGCCTGCGCCGTCGGTCCCGACTACCACCGGCCCGACGCACCCACGCCGCGTGCCTTCAAGGAGGCGCCCGCCGCGCCGGCGGGTTGGAAGCTGGCCGCGCCGGGCGCCGCGCCCCGTGGCGCGTGGTGGGAGGTCTACCAGGATCCCGTGCTCAATGACCTGGCCGCGCAGGTGTCCGTAGGCAATCAGAACCTGAAGGCCTATGAAGCCGCCTACCGCCAGGCCCTGGCCGTGGTGCGCGAAGCACGCGCCAACCTGGCGCCGACGGTGACCGCCGGCCCGTCCCTGAGCCGTGCGCGCAGCAATGGCAGCAGCGCCACCACGCGTCAGGTGGAGGCCGACGCCAGCTGGGATCTGGACCTGTGGGGCAAGGTGCGCCGCCAGGTCGAAAGCGACCGGGCCAGTGCCGAGGCCAGCGCCGCCGAACTGGCCGACCTGACGCTGTCGGCCCAGGCGGAACTGGTGACCGACTACTTCGCGCTGCGTTACCAGGATGCCCTGGGCCGCCTCTTGCGCGATACGGTCACTGCATACGGACGCAGCCTGTCGATCGCGCAGAACCAGTACCAGGCTGGCGTCGCAGCGCGCTCGGACGTGATCACCGCGCAAACCCAGCTGGCCTCGGCACGCGCGTCGGCCATCGCCAGCGAGCAGCTGCGCGATCAATACGAACATGCGATTGCCCTGCTCATCGGCAAGGCGCCGGCCGACGTGACGTTGGCGGCGGGCGAATTGCCCAAGCTGATTCCGCAAGCACCGGCCGGCCTGCCTTCGGATCTGCTGGAACGGCGTCCCGACATTGCCCAGGCCGAACGCACCATGCAGCAGCAGAACGCCCTGATCGGCGTGGCGGAAGCCGCCTGGTACCCGTCCGTCACCCTGTCGGCCAGCGCCGGCTGGTCGGGCGCGTCGCCCTTGTTCTCGGCCGCCAATGCGCTGTGGTCGCTGGTCGCCAGCGGCAGCCAGACCCTGTTCGACGGCGGCGCCCGTTCCGCCGCCAGCGACGCCGCCCGCGCCGCGTACGACCAGCGCGTGGCCAACTACCGGCAGACCGTGCTCGCGGCTTTCCAGGACGTGGAGGACGAGTTGTCCAATCTGCGCGTGCTGGCCCGGCAGTCGACGGCCCAGGATGAAGCGCTGACCCTGGCGCGCCAGGCCGCCACCATCGCGCTGAACGAATATCGGGCCGGCACCCAGTCCTACACCACGGTCGTCACCGCGCAGGCCACGGCCTTGTCCAACGAGGAAAGCGTGCTGCAGATCCAGCAGAGCCGCCTGGCCGCCAGCGCGGCCTTGATCAAGGCGCTGGGTGGTGGCTGGCACGACGGGGATGCGGTGGGGCAGTGAAGTGCTGCGGTGAAGTGGGACAGTGAAGCGGGGCAGCGATTTGCGAATATCCCTTTTTCCTATCGTTACCCCGGCGCGGAGGGATGCGCGCTTAGAATGGAGCCAACCTACTCCTCACGAGGTCCCCACCTATGCGCGCGACCCGCAATGGCAGCCAGCAATTCTCCATGCGTCGTTTGACGCGGCTATCCCCCCGTCTTCTGAAGACCAGCCTGCTGACGGCGCTGACCGTCACACTGGCCACCTTGCTTGCGCCGGCGCAGGCCTTCCAGGCACGCCCGAACTGTCTCACGGACCAACCGCCGTCCGTGATGGAAAAGCAGCTGAGGAAAACCGGCACCGGACATGGCCCCGAGACCGTAGCGCAGCTTTCGTCCGCGCCCCTGGTCCTGACCGTCGCCCATGCCCGATTGCGCACGGACGACGAGACCAAGCAGTCGGTGCTGGACGTCAACCTGACGCCGGACTCGCGCCAGGCCGTGGCGCAGCTGACCAGCGTGAACGTCGGCCGCAGCGTGATCCTGCGCGCGGACGGCGAGGTGCTCACCACGGTGGTCATCCGCGGCCCCATCGACAGCGGCGCCATGTCCATCTACCCCGGCATCGGCGAACACGGCCTGACCGAAGCGAAGATGAAGCAGATCGCCCAGAAACTGGCGTCAGGCAAGAGCAAGCTGGAGATCAGTCTGCTGCCGCGAGCTTGACCGGGGCCTTGGGTTCAGGCGTTTCCAGGATCTGGGCCACGAATCGCCTGACGCCAGGCGCACGCTCATGGCGGCGATAGATGGCCGCCACCTGTGACGGGATAAGAGCACCCGCGATGTCCCGGTACACCACGTGGGGCAAGGCGATCACCTGCCGCAACACGCTGGGCACCACGGCCACGCTGGCGCCGACCGACACCTGCGTCAACACCGCCAGCAGAGAGCCCGGCACCGCGCTGATGCTAGGCGTGAAGCGGCCCCGCCTGGCCACCTCCTGCAAACCGGAATCCTGTTCCGGCACCACGAAGGACTCGCCCGCCAGCGCGCGCGCCAGCACGGGCCCGTCGTCGCGCGCCAGGATGTGGTCGCGCGGCAAGGCCAGGCAGAAGCGGTCCCTGGCCAGCACCCGGCTGGACAGGCTGGCCGGCAGATTGACCGGCGTACGCACGAAGGCAACGTCGACCTGGCCTTGCTCCAGCAGGCTGGGCAACTCATCCATGGGCAGTTCGCGTGCACGGATGTCGACGTCCGGCCAACGGGCCAGGAAGCGCCGCGTCTGGTCCTGCAGGACGCCGGAATATGCGGCGGAGCCCACATAGCCCAGCGCGATGGCGCCCACCTCGCCGCGGCCGGCCCGGCGGCCGACGTCCACGGCATGGTCGAACTGCGCGAGCGCCAGTTCGCTTTCCGCGAGAAAGGTCACGCCGGCCGGTGTCAGGGCCACGGATCGCTTGGTCCGTTGCAGCAGGCGCGCCTGCACGGCGCGCTCCAGTTCCTGGATCTGTACGGTCAGCGTGGGCGCGGATACGCCCAGCAATTCCGCGGCGCGGGCGAAGTGCAATTCACGCGCGACCACGACAAAGGCACGCAGGTGGCGAATTTCCATATTTCGTTTTTATAAATAAAGAAGCCAGTCTTCTTTATTGAACACGAATTTACTCGATGCTGAAATGGAGGCTCGTTTTTCGCAGCATCAGGAGTCTGCAATGAATCGCTTCACCCGCTATACCGCCTCCCTCGCGCTGGGCCTGGGCATCGTCGCTTCCGCCCATGCCGCGCCGCCGCAGTTGCCCACGCAGCCCGTGCTGAATCTTGCCGCGGCCCAGCACGTGCTGGCCGCCGCGCAGGCCAAGGCCCAGGCCGGGGGCTGGCCTTGTGTGATTTCGGTGGTGGATGCCGCCGGACAACCGATCCTGCTGGTGCGCATGGACAATGCCAGCGTGCCGGCCGGCGTGGAACTGGCGCCGGGCAAGGCGCGCACGGCGGCGCTGTTCCGCCGTCCCAGCGGCGCGCTGGAAGATGCCATCAACGGCAGCCGTCCCGCCGCTGCAACCGCGCGTGGCTTCGTGCTGATGCGCGGCGGCCTGCCCTTGACCGTCAACGGCCACGTGGTCGGCGCCATCGGCGTGTCCGCCGATACCCCGCAACACGACGAAGAAATCGCCCAGGCCGGCGTGGCCGCATTGCAGTAGCATTCGCAAGAATCTTTCCCTATCGGGGAAACCGCGGAGCCGGGTCTCCCGGTCCGCCGGTTTCGCCCCCTTGAGGGGGCCGCGCGTAGCGCGGTAGGGGGAGGGCCTTTCTTGCCCCCTTGAGGGGGCCGCGCGCAGCGCGGTAGGGGGTGGGCCTTAATACCCGACCGTGAAACGCTGGCGCACATGCGCCGGCGTTTCTATTTCATCGACCAAAGCGATCGCGTAGTCTTCGAAGCTGATGGTCGACCCATGCTCGCCGGCCAGCAACTGGTCGGTGCCCAGGCGGAACTTGCCGGTGCGCTCGCCCGGCACGAACATGGCCGACGGCGACAGGAAGGTCCAGTCCAGATCCTGCACGCCCTTGAGCAGATCAAGAAACTCCGCGCCCTTGGTCGCTTCAACCTTGTAGGCCTCCGGAAAATCCGGCTGGTCCACCAGACGCTTGCCCGGCGCCACTTCCAGGCTGCCGGCGCCGCCCACCACCAGGTATCGCTTGACCCCCGCCGCACGCACGGCATCGATCAGCACATGCGGATCGCTGGCGGTGAAATGCACCGAACTGATCACGGCATCGTGCCCCCGCAGCAGGGCAGTCAGACCTTCCTTGTCGTAGACATCGCCGCGCTTGGCCGTGACCTTGGGCAGCTTGGCGATCTTGTCCGGGTTGCGCGCGATGGCGGTGACGGTATGGCCGCGGTCGGCCAGTTCCTTGAGTATGCGGGCGCCGGCGTTGCCGGAAGCGCCGATGAGGGCGACGTTAGCCATAAGTAAATCTCCAAAAGTTCAAAATCGGGACAAGGTCTAAAATACAGACCATGTCGACGTCCTGCATCTTAAGTAAGACGCCTCGGCTCCACAAGAAGTCACGCCAAAGGGCCCAGGTCAGCACGGCGTGACCATGCCTACGAGTGTCCCACGATGATTCCGCAAGAATATTTCAGCTTCGAACAGCCCTGCCCCATTCGCGATGTCCTCGATCGCATCGGCGACCAATGGAGCCTGCTGGTACTCATCGGACTGGAAGACGGCACCCGCCGCTTCAACGAATTGATGCGCGACATCGGTGACATCTCCAAGCAGATGCTGTCGCGTACACTCAAGCAGCTCGAACAGGACGGCTTCGTGTACCGCGAGGTATACGCCGAAGTGCCGCCCCGCGTGGAATACACATTGACGGACCTGGGCCGTTCCTTCCTCGTGCCGATGAAGGGCCTGGTGCGCTGGGCCGATACCAATCACAAGGACATCGTGCTGGCACGCGGACGATATAAGAAAGCTGCATGAAACAAGACGCCGTGGCAGCCACGGCGCAAGTACGGGGAAATGGCGCGGATGGCTCCAGAGAAGGCAGGACAGAAGCTGGGACTCGAAATGGAGATGGTGGTGGTGCGGCGGGGCACCGGCGCCAGCCATGCCGTCCAGGCCTATCCCGAGTCCCTGGCGCGTCTGCGCGGCGCCCGTGGCGAAACGCTGGCGCTAAGCCGCCTGGAGAATCGGGTGGTCAGCGCGCGCGGCGCCTTGGCCGACAGCGGTCTGGACAACGGCTTCAATCTGCTGGAAAGCGCGCTGCACCCGGTCGCGGGCGGCAGCGGCGGCCTGGATCGCCTGGCGCAGGCGGTGTACGCCGAACTGAATGACGTCCAGGAAGCTCTGGCCGAAGAAGATGCCGCCATCCTCAATGCGGGCGAACATCCCGCGGCGTCCCTGGACCCCGATCGATATGCGGCCCTGCGCGTCCCTCGCCCCATCTACGAGGACATCGTCGGCTATCGCGGCTGGCTGCATCGCGTCGGCATCGACGCCAAGGCGCAGAACAGTCCCTGCACGTCGGTGCCCATCCACGAGGCGGCACGCGCGGTCAATGTGATCATGGCCCTGGCGCCCGCGTTCATCGCGCTGTTCGCCAACAGCCCGCTGGAGTGCGGCCGCGTCACCGGCCGCCAGGACAATCGCATGACCATGTGGGACCGCATGTTCCGCCATGCCCGCTTTGCCAGCGACCTGCGCCTGCATCGCATGCCGGACCGGCCCTTCGAGGACCTGGGTGACTACTTCCGCTGGATGTTCGAAGGCGATACGAACTGCCGCTCCCTGCCGCTGGCGCCGGCGGCCGACTACAAACACGACACCACGGTGTTTCTCGATGGCGACCCGTCACTGGGCCGCTTCCTGCGCGCGCCTTCGTGGCCGGGCCGGCGCGCCGACGACCGGCAGCGCGTCGACCTGACGCCGCATGCCGCGCATTTCGAGTACGCGCAGTTCTCCAATTTTCTCGACGCGCGCTGGCGCTACAAGCTGGCCAGCTATTGCCCGCTGGAAGAGCTGCTGGCGCAGTGGTCGCGGCCCGGCGGCATCGAAGCGCTGTACGAAAGCCTGGGCGTGGACGGCTATATCGAAGGCCGCGTGCCGTCAGCGGTTTTCCCGGACCGGCAATTACGCCGCGAAGCCGGCGCCGACATCGCGCGGACCGCGATCCTGGCGCCGTCAGCCATGCAGCTTGGATTGATGCGCAACCTGTCCCAGGCCGAAGACCTGATCCGCGACTACGGCTGGCTGGCGCTGCGCACGCTGCGCGGCACGGCCATCGATGTGGCGCTGGCCGACGACCTGGCGTACCAGCTGGCCGCCGACACGCTGGCCGTCGCCGAAGCGGGGTTGCAGGACCAAGCCGACCGACATTGGCTGGCCTATGCGCGCTATGTCCTGCAAACGCGCCGCACCGGCGCCGACCGCCTGCTGTCCTTGTGGCAAGGCGCCCACGGCGATGCCGCCAGCCGTCTGGCGGCCATCTATCCCGAGCGGGTCCTTGAGCTGTAGCGCCGGATCGACCGCGGCTTATTCGTAGACTTCGTCGGCGGCCAGCAGGATATCCACAGGCGGATCGAAGCCGATGGTGCGCGCCGTCTGCAGGTTCAGCGCGATCTTGGCGGGATCGATCCAGATCTGGTTCAGCTGGCGCGGCTGCGCGCCATTGAAGATGCGGGCCATGGTCTCGGCGTAGAACAGACCGACATAAGAGTAGTCCGCCTGCGCCAGGCTCATCAGCACACCCTTCTTGACCTCGTCCGAGCCCAGCATCGAGAAGCTGGGTATCTTGGCGTCGCGCACGATGCGGGCGACGTCGGCCACGCTGTCCGGCGTGATGCCACGGTGCACCGTCACATACACGGCGTCGGCCTGGCTGGCGACCTGGCGATAGCAGGCCAGCACATTGTCCGTCGCCACCTTCAGTTCGATGCCGTTGGCCCGCGCATCGCAGCTCACGACCTTGAAATGCTGTTCCTTGGCCACCTGCTCGACGGCGTCGACGGCCGCATACGTGCGGCCCTCCGGGCTGTTTTCGTAGACGATGCCCAGCGTCTTGAAGGGCACGATGTCGTGGAACAGGCGCACCTGGCGCTGATAGCGTTCCGGCTGGACCCGCGCGTGCAGATTATCCAGGCCGCTGTCCTGCACGCTCTTGACGATGCGCGCGCCCACCGCGTCGCTGGTGGACCCAACGATGGTCGGCACCGGCGCGCCCAAGGCAGCCATGTCCTGGCCGGCCAGGGTACCCATGGCAATGATCAGGTCGATGTCCTTCTTGTCGCGCAGGCGCTCCGTGATGGCCTGCCGAACGGCGGGACGCTTGCTCGCGTCGAAGTTGCCGGGCTGCCACCAGGCATCGGCGACGAACTCCAGGGTGTCGCTCTTGGCATGGTCAGCCAGGAACTGCCACATCTGATGGCCGCTGAGTCCTTCGGGCATCTCCGGCACGGTCACCCAGCCCAGTTGCTGCAGGCCGGCCACGGTCACCTTCAAGGTGCGCGGATATTCTGAATAGTCGCCACTCTCGAAGTAGCCGATCCGCCATTTGCGGCCGTCGGGACGGCGCTTGGGCGTCGTTGGGAAGACCCGCGCGGCGGCTTCCGGCGCGGGAGCCTGGGTCACCGCAGGGGCCGCGGCAGGGGTCACAGCCGCGGCCGCGGCCGAACTTTCGGCGGCGGCAGCCTGCTGCGCGCGCGCGGCGGACAGCGGCAAGGACGCGCAGGCCAGCGCCAGGGCCAGGGCCAGTGATGACGGCAAAGTTTGGGGCGACAGCATGGGCAGGTTCGTTGCGGCGTATAAGCGGCGGACGCGGTTCATCATGGGCGGCGGATCACGATCAACGTGATGTCATCGGATTGTTCGGCTCCGGCCGCATGAGCCTGGAGATCATCGAGCACGCGCTGGGCCAGTTCGGCGGCGGACAGGCCGGGGCGCGCCACCACGGCCATCAGGCGTGCATCGCCGTAAAGCGCGTCCTTGGGATCGTTGGCTTCGGTGACGCCATCGGTGTAACCGATCAGCGTGTCGCCCGACGCCACGACGCCGGACAGCCCCGTGTAGGGCAGATCTTCCTGCACGCCGCAGGCCGGCCCGCTACGCCCATGCAGGGTGCGCAAGGCGCCATCGGTGCCCACCACCAGCAGCGGCGGATGGCCGGCATTGGCCCACTGCAAGTCGCCCGTGTCCAGATCGAGCACACCGATCACCAGCGTCACGAACATCATGTTGGGATTGTTTTCGGCCAGCCGGTTGTTCACGCGCGCCATGATGCGCGCCGGATCGTTCTCGTCTTCGGCGGTGGCGCGTATGAGCGTCCGGGTGATGCCCATGAACAGCGCGGCGGGCACGCCCTTGTCGGACACATCGCCGATGGCGAAACACAGGCGCCCGTCCGGCAGCGTGAAGTAATCATAAAGATCGCCGCCCACTTCCTTGGCCGGCTTCATCACGGCGTGCAGGTCGGCGCGCTCCAGCACGGCCTTCTCCAGGGGCAGCGGCAGCAAGCCCAGCTGGATGTCGCGCGCGATGTTGAGTTCGCTTTCGAAGCGTTCGCGGCGGGTGGTCTCGTTCATCAGGCGCGTGACGTTCTCGCGCAGCCGATGATCCATGACCAGGAAGGCGTCCGCCAGCCGGCCCACCTCGTCGTGCAGGCGTTGCGGCAACAAGGCGATATGGGCCGGCACCGCGGGCGGCGCGGTCAGGTCCTGGCGCGGCAGGGCCCGCGCATAGCGCGCCAGCAGTTCCAGAGGCCGCACGATGCGCGCGGCCACCGGCCACGCACACAACAACGCCAACAACAGGGTGACCGCGAAGATCAGGGCCTGGCGATTCAACAAGGCTTGGGCCGGCGCGGCGAAGTCGCGTTCCGGCACCGCCGCCACCAGGGTCCAGCCCAGCGGCTGGAACCGCAAGGCCTCGACGTGCCAGGTACCGCTTTTCATGCGGGCCGACACGACGTCCGGTTCGCCGGTCGCGCGCACCTCGCTCAACAGCGCGCGCAAGGTGCGGCCGCCGCTGCCGTCAGCGGCGACGCCGGGCGCGGCGTTCTCCGCCGGGACCGGCAGGCGGATGTCGGTGGCATCCAGCAGTGCCGCGTCCGCGCGGGGCGGCGCCACGACGACTTCGCCGTCGTCGCCCACGATGAACAGAAAGCCGCTGCGCGCCAGGGTCAGCCGCGAGAGCGTTTCGCGCAGCGCCACCTTCATCTCCACGCGGCGCCGGTCCACCTGCTCGGTGATGTCCTGCACGCTGTCGCTGATGGCGATGACCCAATCCCATGCGCGGAAATAGCCGAAATAGGCGTAGCGGCTTTCACGCCGGCCGTCCGCCGTGGGCCAGCGATAGATGGCGAACCCGTTGCCCGACGTGCGGCTCTCGTCATACAGCGCGCGCGCCAGGGGCCGGCCCTTCAAATCGAGCACCGCGCCCAGGTCCTGGCCGATCATTTCCGGCGCGCCGCTGGCCAGCACATGGCCGCCGGCGTCGTAGACGAAGGCATAACGATGCCCGTCGAAATGCAGCTGGTTGATCCAGGCCTGCGCCATCTCCTTGGCGGCATCGCTGCCGATCACGCCGCTGGCCGCCATGCGGGCATAGCTGTCCAGCACCGAGGCCACCGTGGCGCCGGTCTGCAGCAGTTGGCGGCGACCGTTGCGCACCGTGCTGATCTTGTCGTTGAACAGAGCGCCCCAGCGGGCTTCGGTGTCGTGCTGCACCAGTTCCAGCACGTTGCGCACCGCATGCTGTTCACTGGCGGCGACGGTGTTGGTCACGTCGCGACGGCTGGACAGCATGATGAAGGCCGCAACCGTCAGCAGGATGGCCACGACCAAAAGGAAAATCTTGCTGCGGAGGGATCGCAGGAACATGACGGGGGCCGGGAGAAACGCGGTTACGCGTAGAAGATACAGAACTTGAGAAGTGTAAAACTATATTTAATTGCCTGTATCATAGCTTTACCTTCCTGCGCGTATGTTTCACGTCCTGCATTGCCGTGATTCAAGCCGCGGCTCAAGCCCTGACTACAGCTCAGCAGTCGCGGCCCTGGCCGGGCGAATCCCATCTTGCGAACGTCACGCGCGACTTGCCACTTATCTGCCATGCGCGAACCTCTGCTGCGTATCCTTGGCGGGCTGCGTCGCCGCCCCGTCCTGGAAGTCACCCTCGCCTGCCTGGCGGTCTTGTTACTTGCGCAGACCCTGATGGGCGCGCTGAGCCTGGCGGCATTGGATCGCCTGGTCGCCGATACCACCGCGGACCGTGTCGAAGTCGTGGCGCGACGCGTGGCCGGCAATATCGACAACGGGTTAAGGCTGGGCAAGCCCCTGGCGCAATACTTTGGCATGGATGCGCTGTTGCGCGATGGCACGCGGGGCTCGGACGACCTGGCCGGCATCGCCGTGTTGCTGCCGGACGGCAGCCCGGTAGCGGGACATGGCGATGTGCCCGGCGCGGCAGCGCTCGCGCGGGCGCTGTTCCGGAGCCAGGGCGCGGCGCCCCCGCATGACATGACGGCCCGCCCGTCGGGCGCATTGCTGAGCTCGACCGGTGGCCGTGTGGTGGTGGCGGTGCCCCTGGATGGC
Source organism: Bordetella sp. N (assembly GCF_001433395.1). Taxonomy (GTDB): domain Bacteria; phylum Pseudomonadota; class Gammaproteobacteria; order Burkholderiales; family Burkholderiaceae_B; genus Bordetella_C. Next base: position 5,861,202 of record NZ_CP013111.1, on the reverse strand, counting down.
CCGCGCACCGGTGTCCTGGTGGTGTCCGCCGTGCGTGACGCCGCCGCCGCGCATACCCTGATGTGGCGCAGCGTCGCCGTGCTGGTCGCGGTTACCGCCGTGGTCGGCCTGGCGCTGGCCGCGGCGTTCAAATTCCTGGTGCCCCTGACCACCCTGGCGGCAGGCGGACGAGCCCGCTTCGTCGTGCCGCTGATCGCTCTGCTGCTGGCGCAGGGCGTGTACGCCGCATACACGGTGCAGACCTTCCGTGAAGGCTGGCTGCGGGTCACCCGCGAAAACGTCGCCGTGCTGGCGCGCGGCCTGCAGACCGACCTCGACCGCATCCTCGGTTATGGCATCCCGATAGACAAGCTGAAAGGTGTCGAAGCGCCGTTCCAGCGACTCGCCGCCACCTTTCCCGCCATCCGCGAAATCGACCTGACCGACGCCAGCGGCCGCACGCTCAATCGCGCGGACAGCCGTGGCCCGCTGCCTCAGGCGGAAGCCGGCGCCGGCGTGGACGACCTGGCGTTAATGTTGCCGCTGACCGGCCGCCGGGACACGACTGCTGCCGGGTCCCCGCAAGCGACGGCGGCGGCGGCCCCGGCGACGGCGGGCGCCGCACAAGGCAGTCTGGTGGTGCGCCTGTCGGCCGAAGTGCTGGACGCTGGTGTGCGCAGCCGCATGATCGATGCCATCACCGTCGTGGCCGTGGCCCTGGTCGCGGCCATGGAGATGTTGCTGCTGCTGTCGCTGTTGATGAACCGCGCCATCGCGGCACGTGGTCTGGCCACGGACGGCACGCGCGTCGGCCCCGATGACGCATCGGACATCGGCCGCATCGCGCGTCCCGTCATGTTCGGCTTTCTGTTTGCATGGGCGATGCCGCTGAGCTTCCTGCCCCTTTATGCACGCAGCCTGCCCGAGGGCTGGATCAACCTGCCGCCCAATGTGTTGCTGGCATTGCCCATCTCGGTAGAGATGGGCTGCGGCCTGTTGACCGCCCTGCTGGCCGGACGCCTGACCGACCGGCGCGGCTGGCAATTCCCCGTGTTGACCGGTTTGGGCGTGACCTTCCTGGGCATGCTGGCCTGCGCGGGGGCGAGCAGCCTGCCCGCGTTCGCTGGCGCCCGCGGCCTGGTCGGACTGGGCTATGGCCTGACGTGGATGGGGCTGCAGGGCTTCATCGTCACGCGCAGTCCGGCGCAATACCGTGGCCGCAATATGACCAGCGTCATCGCAGGCCTGTTCGCGGGCCACCTGACGGGCGCCGCAGTCGGGGCCATGTTGATGGAGCAGCTGGGCTTTCGCTTCGTTTTCGGCATCGGCGCCCTGATGTTGGCCATGCCGGTGCTGGGCGTGCTGATCCTGATGCGGCCTTATATGGCGAAGGCGGCCGACCGGGTGAAAGCAGCGGTGGCCAACGCGGCAAGCGCCGCGGCATCGGTTGCATCGGCGGCCGCTGGGTCGGCAGCCGTTGCAGTTGCAGCAACCGCGGCGGCTGCGGCCACGCCGACAGGCAAGCCGCCCCGCGCCGGCTTCGCGCGCACCGCGCGTCTCGTATTCACACGCGATTTCGGCTTGCTGCTGCTGGGCAGCGTGATTCCCTTCTCCGTCGCGCAAGTGGGACTGCTGTCCTTTGCCTTGCCGCTCTACCTGGAGCACGCCGGCGTGGCGGCGTCCAGCATCGGCCGCGTGCTGATGATCTACGGGCTCTGCGTCATCTACGTCGGCCCCTTGATGGGTCGTCTGGTGGATCGCTCCACCGCGAAGAAAACCTGGATCGTGCTGGGCGGCATCGTGGGCAGCGCGGGGATGATAGGGCTCTACTTCGGCGGCGGCCTGGCTGCGGCCACGCTTGCGGTCTTCCTGCTCGCGGTGGCGAGCTGCTTCTCCGGCGCATCGCAATCGCCCTACATGCTGGCCTTGCCGCGCGTGCAAGGCTACGGCGCAGCCGGCGCGACCAGCGTGATGCGCGCGGCGGACAAGTTGGGTCAGATGGCGGGACCGCTGATGTTGGGCGCGCTGTTCGGCAGCATCGGCATGAACACCAGCTTGGCGATCGTGGGCGGCGTCTATCTGGCCGCCACCCTGCTTTTCCTGTTGCTGGCGCCCAGCCGGGCGGCCATCAAAATGCGTTGATGAAGGCCACGCGGCCGGTGAGCGACGTCAGCAACGCCGCCGCGATCGTGCCGGCATGGCGGGCGACGACTTCCACCGGCAGTTCTTCGCTGCCCCACAGGGTCACGCCAGTACCGATATCCGCGGCGGGCGCGTGGGTCAGATCGACCAGCAGACTGTCCATGGTGACGATGCCCAGCGTATCCACCAGCACGCCACCGACGCTCACCGGCGTGCCGGCCGGCGCAAGCCGCGGATAGCCGTCGCCATAACCACAACCGACCAGTCCCACACGCATGGCGCGCGGGGCGACGAAGGCGCCGCCGTATCCCAGGCGCTCGCCGGCCGCGACCGTACGCACACTGATCAGACGTGAATGCAGCGACATCGCTGGTCGCAAGCCCAAGGCGGCGCCATCCAGGCCAGGCAAGGGACTGGCGCCGTACAAGGCCAGGCCGGGCCGCACCCAATCCGCGCGGGACCGCGCCGTGGCTGCGCCAGCGGCCGGGGCATCCACGAGCGAATGCAGCAAGGACGCGGAGTTGCCCGCGCTGCGCGGGCCCGGCAGCCCGCTGATCAAGGCATCCAGGTCGGCGTCCGCGCGCGCCACGCTGGCGCGGCACTCGCCCTGGCCATAGTGCTGGAAATGCCCGACCGTCACGACCCGGCCGCTGTCCATCAGGGCCACGCCGCGCCGGTAGGCATCCAGATAACTGAGCGCATCGAACCCATTCATGCCCAGGTCGCCGGCATAACGCAGCCAAATCGACAGGGCGGGCAAGGTGGCATCCGCGCTTGCCAGCCAGTCGAGCTGGGCCGGATGCGAGATGACCAGATGCAGGCCAGGCATGGAGATCAGAGAAATATCGTCAGCGTCGAGCAGGCCGCCGTACACCAGGATGGGGCCGTTCCAGCCCGCTTCCCGGCAGGCATGCGCATCCGCAAGCTGCGCCACCGCCAGGCCATCGGCGTCAGCGAGTCCCGGCAGCACGCGCGCCACGCCGTGCCCATAGGCATCTGCTTTGACCGTCGCCCAGATGCGCGGCGCCGGCCCGTCGGACCGCGTCAGACCACGCAGGGTCGCCAGATTGTGCGCCACCGCACCCGCATCGACGCGCGCGTGCACGCGGCGAGGGACAGCTGCACTTCCCGGTGCAGGCGCGTCCGCGACCTGCGTGCGCAAGCCGGCCGGCGGCGCGGGTCGGCCTGGACGCAACTGCCGGAACGCAGGGAGCTCAGCCATGCGGCGGGGTGTCCGAAGTGACAGGGGAAGAGCGCTGAATATAGTCGAATTGCGACCAAATGCACTGTAATAATTCGGAGTTTTACAACTCGTGAGCGCAACTGATCCATGCGTTTGCCGCGGAATCCGCGCCCGTCACGGCTCAGTTCGCCGGACGCTCCATAATCAGGGTCAGGCGATTCCACGGGCCGTCGCGGCGGTAGTTGAAGGCCTTCAGGTAATGCCGCATCAAGCGCAGACCATGTCCGCCGACCTCGGCTTCGTCCAGGGTCAACGCCACGTCGGCGATGTCCAGGCTGGTGGGATCGAAAGCATGGCCGTTGTCCGCGATCTCGACACTCAGCTCGCGCTCATTCGCCCCATGGACGAGTTGGATGACGGGTTCAGCGCCCGCATCGCCAGGCGGCTTGAAGGCGTAAGCGAGGATATTGGTCAGCGCTTCGTCGACGCTCAACGTCAGGCCGAAGCGCGCTTTGGCCGCCCAGTCATCACGGTCCGCAATGGCTTCGAGCCATTGCAGGGCGCGCCCTATCGGGTCGTCATCAGGTCGCAAGGACAGCGTGTCGTCGGGCATGACCGTGGCTGGGAAACGATTGCTATGAACGTATGAGTGGCTTTCCACAGGCGCCAGTATGCACCACGCAAGCGGTTTTCGTGATGGCGGCGTATCGTCGACTACGCCAGTCGCGTATCATGCGCCGACGCATACGCATTCATTCTGGAACTGCTTCCATGACTCTCGCAACCGAAAAAGCTGGCGACACACTGGTCGTCGCGCTGCAGGGACAAATCAACAGCGCCAACGCCACCGCCATCGAAGGCGAACTGCTGGAACAGCTGGAAAACGGCGAGCGCAAGATCGTGCTCGACCTGGCTGGCTTGAACTACATCTCCAGCGCCGGCTTGCGCGTGATCCTGCTGCTGGCCAAGAAGCTCAAGCAGCAAGGCGGCGCGCTGGCCCTGTGCCAGATCCAGCCCCAGGTCAGCGAAGTGTTTGAGATCAGCGGCTTTCTGACCATCCTTACCGTCGTCGACACCCGCGCGGACGCCCTGGCCCGCCTCGGCTGAGAAAGCTGGCGACACACGCAGCACACCCTGCCGGCACTGACATGTTGTTGACACATTAGTGTCATAGTATTCGCGGATTTTCCGCCGCCAGGCCGCTGCCGCTGTCGATCCATGCTCACCATTGCTGAACTCCTTTCAGGCCTTGGACTACTGTTCATCGGCTTGCGCCTGATCGGGCAGCATCTGCGGCAAGCCATGGGCCATCGCGTCCGCTCGGCGCTGCACATGGCCACGGCTTCCCGCTGGAGCGGCCTGTTTGCCGGCGCCCTGGCCGGCGCCATCACCCAATCCAGCAATGCCGTCACCCTGATCACGGCCAATCTGGTCCACGGCCGCGTGCTGTCCGTGAACCAGGCGGCGCCTGTCGTCGCCGGCGCCAACGCGGGCACTGCCCTGCTGGTCTTCCTGGCCACCCTGGACATCCGCCTGGTGGTGCTCTACCTGGTGGCGGCCGCCGGCCTGTCCCTGCACTTCAAGCTTGACTATCACGCCTTGCGGCGCGACTGGATCTGGGCCGGCCTGGGGCTGGCGCTGCTGTTCATGGGGCTGGATTTCATCAAGCACGCGCCGGATGCCCTGACGATCAATGACTGGCACGCGCTGCTGGGCGACGGCCTGTCTTCGCCGATCGCGCTGGTGCTGGGTGTGATCATCGCCGTGGCGACCCAATCGGCGTCCACGGCCACCATCCTGGCGGTGGCATCGCTGCATACGGGCTTCATGCAGTTCGAAGCGGCTTTCTGGATAATGACCGGCGCCAATCTGGGCAGCGGACTGGCGGTGCTCTTGTCCGGCAGCGGACTGAAGGGCAGCGGCCGTCAGTTGTGCCTGGTGCACGTGATGGTCAAGTGCGGGGGCTCCGTGCTCGTGGCCGCGGCGTGGCTGATCTACTCGATGCGCGCCGGCGGCGTCACCGTGCCCGCCAGCCAGGCCGCGTCGCTGTTGGCCGTGCTGTTCCTGGCGATGCAGCTGGTCGGCGCCCTGCCCGTCACCTTGTTGCGCGACCGTGCGATCAAACTGACGGAACGCCTGACGCCGGCCGATCCGGTCGAACAGGCCAGCCAGCCGCACTTCATCTACGATCGCGCCGCCGAGGATCCGGTCAATGCACTGGGCCTGGCGCGCATGGAGCGCGACCGTCTGACCGTCGCCCTGCCCTCGCTGCTGCCCGACCTCGATCAGGAAGCCGGCGCGGCGCCCGCGCAACGCCGCCATCTGCTGGCCGGCCATCGCAACGTCGCCGCGCAGACCGCCGGCTTCCTGCTGGCCGTCGCCGGGCGCGGCCTGACCCGCAAGGACCTGGCGCGCGCGGCGCATGAGCAATCCAGCCTGGAGAACCTGCAGGCTCTCCAGGACACCATGGCCGAATTCAGCGGCATCGTCGACGATTGGGAAGGCGAGCGCCCGCGCCTGCTGTTCAATCTGTGCGAAGGCTTGCGGACCCAGATCTGCCTGCTGGCCGACACCATCGGTACCGATGGCGTGGCCGACCCGCATGACCTGGACGTGTTGATTCAGCTGACCGGTGATCGCGGCGAGCTGCTCGAACGCCTGCGCCGTCAGGTGATGGCGTCGGACGCCCACGACAATGAGCAGGCCCGCGAACTGTTGATGGCGACCCGGCTGTTCGAACGCGCCGTGTGGCTGGTGCGGCGCATCGCCATCGCGCGGCGCGAGAACACGGCCGGCACGCCGGATGACGGCGCGGGCGCGCTTGCCGGCGAAGCGGCGGCGCCCGGCGCGTCGACGCCCGGCGCCTCGGCGCAGGTTTCATCCAACGCCTGAGCGCCTTCAGGGCATAGTGGCCATCAGGGCATCGGCGCCTTTATTCCGGCTCGATACCCGCCTGCTTGATCACCTTGCCCCACTTCTCAAGGTCAGAGTGAATCACCTTGGCGTAGTCCTCCGGTGAACCGCCCTGGATATCGATGCCCGCCGCTTCCAGCTTGGAACGCACATCGGGCATCTGCAAGGCCTTGTTGATCTCGGCATTGAGCTTGTCGACGATGGCCTTGGGCGTGCCGGCAGGCGCCAGGAAGCCGCCATTGGTGTTCGCGTCATAGCCCTTGAAGCCTTGCTCGTCGGCGGTGGGCACGTCCGGCAAAGCCTTGGCGCGCTTGACCGATGACACCGCGACGGCGCGCACATTGCCGGACTTCACCTGTTCCTGGATCGCGCTGATCGTGTCGATGTAGAGCAGCGTGCGGCCCGCGAGCAGGTCCGGATGCGCGGCCGACGAGCCCTTATAGGGAATCATCAGCATCGGCACGCCGCTGGCCATCTTGAACATTTCGGCGGCCATCTCCTGTGCGCTGCCACGGCCGGACGTCGCCACCTTGGCTTCGTCCGGATGCGCCTTCATGTAGGCGACCAGCTCAGGCAAGGTCTTGGCGGGGACCTTGGGGTAAATCGCGAACACCAGGGGAATTTCGTGCGTGTAGACGATGGGCGCGAAGCTCTTCTCCGGATCCCAGCCCAGGTTCTTGAACAGGAACTTGTTGATGTTGTGGCTGCCGCCCACGATGCCTATCGTGTAGCCATCCGGCTTGGCATGGGACAACAGTTCGGTGCCCAGATTGTTGGACGCACCGGGACGGTTGTCCACGATCACCGCCTGGCCCAGCGCGGTCGACAGCTTCTCGCCTACAACACGGGCGATGATGTCGATGCCGCCGCCCGGAGGCGCGGGCACGATGACGCGGATGGGGTGGTCGGGGTAGTTCTGCGCGGCCGCCAAGGTGGGCGCCACCGCCAGCGCGGCGGTGACGGTGGTGGCGGCGAGCGCCTTGAACAAGGTATTGAATTGCATACTGTCTCCTTCCTATTGGTTGATGCTCAACTCTCATGGGAATCCCCGGCGGGCTTGTCTGACCCGACGGGTTTGATCTGACGATCGATGGCTGCGGTGCTGCTCCTGTATGGCTTGCCGTGCGTTGCCTGTTGTTCGTTGTTTGCTCTGCGTTGCTTGCCGCGTTGAACTCAGCCGCGGCCGACGAAGGGCATGTTGCTGGCCATCACCGTCATGGTCAGCACGTTCGCATCCAGCGGCAACGACGCCATGTGCTTGACTGCGTTGGCGACGTGCTGCGCGTCCATCATGGGTTCCGGCGCCGTGGTGCCATTGGCCTGCAACACGCCGCGCGTCATGCGTTCGGACAGTTCCGTCAGCGCATTGCCGATGTCGATCTGGCCAGCCACGATGTTGAAGGCGCGGCCGTCCAGCGACAAAGCCTTGGTCAGGCCCGTGACCGCGTGCTTGCTGGCGGTGTACGGCGCGGTGAAGGGGCGCGGCGTATGCGCCGAGATCGAACCGTTATTGATGATGCGCCCACCCTGCGGCGACTGGCGCCGCATCAGGCCGAAGGCGGCGCGGGCGCACAGGAATACGCCGGTCACGTTGGTGTTGATGGCGGCGAACCACTTTTCCAGCGGCAGTTCGTCCATCGGCACCGCGGGCGCGTTCACGCCGGCGTTGTTGAACAGCATGTCCAGACGGCCGTATTGGCTTTCGATCTTGTCGAACAGGGCCTGCACGCTTTCAGGGCTGGTCACGTCAGTGGGTACCGCCAGGGCCGTCTGGCCACGCGCTTCGGCCTCTGCCGCCAGCGTCTGCAAGGGCTCCGCGCGGCGGCCTGCCAGCACGACCGTCCAGCCGTCGTTCAGCAGCGCGATCGCCGTCATGCGTCCCACGCCGCTGCCGGCGCCGGTGACGAGAGCGATTTTCTTGGAGAGGGTGGCGTTCAAGGCGGTACTCCTGGATGACGTTGATGATTCAAGCTTGGAATGAAAAGCCGCTGCGCGCATGGCGCGGCGGGCGCGTCAGGCATAGGCCTGCCGGCTATGGCTGGCATCCGCGCCGCGCAAGGCGCCGGGGTTGGCGCCGGGCGGACTGGACACGATCATGGACAACTGGCCTATGCCGTCGACGCCGGCCGTGACGACATCGCCAGGCTGTAGCGGCGCCACGCCCACGGGCGTGCCGGTGAAGACCAGGTCCCCTGGCGCCAGGGTCACGGACCGCGACAGCATCGCGATCAGCTCCGGTACCGACCACAACAGGTCGGCCACGTCGGCGCGCTGGCGTTCGATGCCGTTGACCGACAACCAGATCGCGCCCTGCTTCGGATGGCCGCAAGACTTGGCGGGCACCAGCGGCGTGCATGGCGCGGAGTAGTCGAAGGCCTTGGCGGGTTCCCAGGGACCGCCCGCGCGCTTGGCTTCCTGTTGCAGGTCGCGACGCGTCATGTCCAGCCCCGCGGCATAGCCCCAGATATGGTTGGCTTCGACGTCAGCGGGGTCGATATCGCGGCCGCCGCGGCCGATGGCGACCACCAATTCGATTTCATGGCAGAACTCCGCCGTTTCCGGCGGATAAGGCAGGACCACCTCGGCGGGGATGACGGCGCTGGCCGGCTTCATGAACCACGCCGGCATCGTCGTCGGCGCGGCTTCATCCGCGCGCCAGCGATAGTTGCGGCCGATGCAGTAGACGCGCCCCACGGGAAACAGCTGGGCCGTGCCCGCGATCGGCAGCGTGGTCGGTGCCGGCAAAGGAAATACGTAGTCCGTCATGATTGGCCTTGAAGCATCGGTTCAGGTGGTCAGGCTCAGCGAAGGGCGCTGGCCCGCCAAGGCCTGCGCCACGCTGTCGAGCACCATGCGGGCCATTGCCTCGCGGGTCTCCCATGTGGCGCTGGCGCGGTGTGCCTGCAGCGTGGTGCGATCCGACGCGCGCAGGACGGCCGGGACGCGGGGTTCGTCGACGAACACGTCCAAGCCCGCGCCGGCGATACGGCCGGCCTCGATGGCTTGAGCCAGGTCTGCCTCGTTCACCAGGCGTCCACGCGCCACATTGACCAGGAAACCGCGCGGGCCCAGGGCTTCCAGCACCGTGGCATCGACGATGCCTTCCGCCTTGTCGGCCGCGGCGCACAGCACCAGGGCATCCGCCTGGCGCGCCAGGTCGATCAGATGCGGCACGAAGGTGTAATCGACATCGTCCATGCGGCGCAGATCGGTATAAAGAATGGGGCAGCCGAATGCCGCCGCGCGCTGTGCCACCGCGCGGCCTACCCGGCCCAGGCCGACGATGCCCACGCGCATGCCGCTGAAGCGGCGCGCCAGCGGAATGGCGCTGGGCGACGGATTCTGCTCCCACTGGCCGTCGCGCACGAAACGATCCACCGCGCAAAGGTTGCGGCAGGCGGCGATCAGCAAACCGATGGCGAGGTCCGCCACGTCCTCGGTCAAGGCGCCTATGGTCGCCGTGACAGGCAGGCCGCGCTCGCGGCAATAGGCGAGGTCCACGGCATCCGTGCCTACGCCATTCACCGCGACCACCTTCAGATTGGGCAATTGCACCAGCATGTCGCGGGAAATCCCCGTGTGGCCGCCGGTGATCACGGCGCTCACCGCCGCGCCCTGCTCGCGCAGGAAAGCTTGCGGGTCGCTCATCTCGAACAGCTTGTGCATCTGGTACAGCGATGCCAGCTCGTCGTTGATCGCGGGGATCAGGATGGGGTTCAGTTGCAGCACCTGGGGCTTCATATCGCTACGCCTCTACATCGGGAAGCGGACGGGGTCCGCAGCATTTGTCTCGGAATCGTTTTTGGATGAATGCCCCCATGGTATGTAATGATTGATTCTCGTGGCAATATTGATGTACAAAATCAATATATAAATTTTGGCTTAGGACCCACATACGCATGGCTTCCTGGATAAGCATGGCCGAGGCTTGCAGCCAATTGGGCGTCCGTCCCCAGACGATCTATGCCTATGTCAGCCGCGGCAAGCTGGAAGTCATGACCGACCCCGAGGACACTCGGCGCAGTCTCTACCGGGCCGAGGATGTCGCCAGCCTGGCCAAGCGCAAGCAGGCTGGGCGCAAGCATGAAACGCTGGCGACCAATACGTTGTTCGGCTCCGAGCCGAGCATTCCCACAGCGGTATCGACGTTCATCCGGCAACGCCTGTATTACCGCGGCCAGGACGCCTTGACCTTGTCACGTACGGCAACCGTGGAGCAGGTGGCGCAGCTGCTGTGGAACGCCGAGCAGGCGGTGGATTTCTCTTCAGGCGCGGCGGATGGCGCGCGATTGGCGCGTACGGCCAAACCGGGCCGCGTCACCGCGTTCACCCATCTGGCCATGCTCGCCGCGACGGGACATTCGACGCGTGGCCGCATGGTCCGCGTCCTGCACAACGAGTGCCAGAGCCTGGTCGGGCAACTGGCGGATGCCTTCGGTGCCAGGCAGGGCAGCGAGCCCTTGCATGAACGTTTCGCGCTGGGCTGGAAGCAGCCTGCCAAGGTTGCTGACCTGCTGCGCAGCGCCCTGGTTCTGCTGGTCGACCATGAGTTGACCAGTTCCGCTTTCGCGGCACGCATCGCCGCGTCAAATGCCGCGTCCCTGCCGGCGTGTTTGCTGACCGGCTTGACTACATTAGCCGCGCCCCTGCACGGCGATGCGTCGGGCCGCGTGCAAGCCTTGTTCAACGACGTTGAACGTTTGGGCGAAGACCAGGTGATCGCGCACTATCTTTCCACGGGAATGTCGCTGGCCGGCTTCGGCCATCATCTGTATCCCGACGGCGATCCGCGTGCGGAAGCGTTGCTGGGCTTGTTCGAACCGCCCAAGGTCATCACTCGCTTCATCCACAAGGTGACCGATCTGACCGGCCTGCAACCCAATATCGATGCGGCGCTGGCCGCGCTGGTTGCGCACCTGCGGCTGCCCGCCGATGCGGGCTTTGGGCTCTTTGCCACCGCGCGCAGCGTGGGACTGTTGGCGCATAGCCTGGAGCAGCTGGGCGAAGCGCAGGTGATACGGCCCAGAGGGCGCTATGTCGGGCCGATGCCGGACGTAGCGGTGGGCGGCGGGCAATAGCGCAGCGGGCGTTGCGGGGTCAGCTTGCTATCTTGTCCTGCGTCTTCGTTTCGAAGTCGCTGGCATCGTGGCGCTCGCGTAATTGGCCGGCGGGGTCGCCGTTCGCGCGGTTTACCATGCGGCCGCGGATGACAGCGGGCCGCGCGGCAATGGCGTCGGCCCAGCGCAGCACGTTCTTGTATTCGTGCGCGGCCAGGAACTCGGCCGAATCGCCATACAGCCAGCCCTTTACCAGGCCGCCGTACCAGGGGAACACGGCGATATCGGCGATGGAGTAATCGGCTCCACCCAGGTATTCGCTTTCCGCAAGACGGCGATCCAGCACATCCAGCTGACGCTTGGTCTCCATCGCGAAACGATCGATCGCATATTCGATCTTCGTCGGCGCATACGCGTAGAAGTGGCCGAACCCGCCACCGAGATACGGCGCGCTACCCATTTGCCAGAACAGCCACGACAGCACCTCGGCGCGCTCGGGCTGCGTCGTCGGCAGAAAAGCGCCGAACTTCTCGGCCAGGTGAAGCAGGATGGAACCGGATTCGAAAACCCGCACAGGCTTGGCGCCCGAGCGATCCACCAGAGCCGGGATCTTCGAGTTCGGATTGACGTCGACAAAGCCGCTGCCGAACTGATCGCCGTCGCCGATCTTGATAAGCCAAGCGTCGTATTCCGCGCCCTTGTGGCCCAGGGCCAGCAGTTCTTCCAGCAGGATCGTGACCTTTTGCCCGTTCGGCGTGGCCAGCGAATACAACTGCAGGGGATGGCGCCCGACGGGCAATTCCTTTTCGTGCGTGGGGCCGGCGATCGGCCGATTGATACTGGCGAACGCGCCGCCGTTGGGTTGCTTCCAGGTCCAGACCTTGGGAGGCGTGTATTCGTTGGAGTCCGTCACTGTCGTCTGCTCATATCAGTGCCGGCATGGATGGCCGGCGGTTGATCGATGGGAGGACGGCCATCGGGTCTCGTGGCCGCATCCGCGATCCTTAACCATAACCCAGCAATTATCCGCGTCGCCTGAATTGATTGATCAGCAATCCCGACATAATCGTGGCGACACCCAGCCACTGCAGCGCGTTCAGGTGCTCGTCAAACGCCAGAGCGCCTGCCCATAGCCCGATGATGGGGACCAGCAGCGAGTATGGCGACACGCGTCCCGCGCTGTGACGTTGCAGCAATCGCGTCCACAGGGAATAAGCTAACAACGTGGCGAACAGGCCCAGATAGAGGACAGTCAATATTTCCCGCATACCGATGTCGCGCAGCATTTGCCACGTGACGTCACTGCCTTCGACCACGCAGGCCAGCACGAAGAACGGCACAACCGGCGCCAGGCTGCTCCATACGACGAAGGACACCGGGTCGTAGGACGCGTTGGCCCGCTTGGCGAAGCGCACCACCATGTTCGACGCGGCCCACATGGATGCGGCCGCCAAGGTCAGGCAAAAACCGATCAGCGTCATCTGCCCCGGCCCTTCCCCGTGCGCCAACGCGATCGCGGCCAGGCCCACGCCGGCGACCAGCAGACCTATCCACTGACGTGGGCTGGCGCGCTCGTTGAGCAGGGGCCCCGCGAACAGGATCGTGAACATGGCTTGCATCTGCATGACGACCGATGCCATGCCCGCCGTCATCCCGAACTTGAGCGCGGTGAACAGCAGGCCGAATTGGCCGAGGCCTTGCAGCAGGCCGTTCAGTGCCACGTAGCGCCACGGCAAGGCCGGGCGTCTTATGAGCAGCAGAAACGGCAGGGATGCCACCGTAAAACGCAGCGCGCCCATCAACATGGGACTGAGGCCGGTCAGGCCCCACTTCATCACCACGAAGTTCGATCCCCAGATCGCGACGACCGCCGCGACGCATGCGTAGTCTCCACCGGACATCCGCGTGGTGGCCGTCATGACCTTGTCTCCTGTGTTTTTATGCCGCCGCTCGTCCAGGTTGTCGGCTGGACGAGTGGCGGCATTTTTCTTGGAGCACACGATAACCCACAACGCCGCGGGCGAGCGGGCGTGCCAACGCTGGGGGGCAACGATTTGGCTGTTTGTCGGCAGGCTTTCAGTTGGCGGGGCTTACCGGCCTACGCTGTACGTTTATATTGGGCAGACCCAGGCCAGGAGGGCTTGGTGCAAACCTGACCAAGACACACATACGCATCATGGACAACGAATCCGATACTCAGACCCGCTTGATAGACACGGTTCCCCTGGAGCGAGCGCTGCAGGCTTTTGCCGACGCGCGCGACTGGAACGCGTTCCACTCTCCCAAGAATCTGACCATGGCGCTGACTGGCGAGGTCGGCGAGTTGGTGGAGATCTTCCAGTGGCTGACCGAAGAACAATCCCGCAAGGTCGCGTCCGACCCCGCCACGTCCCGCGCGGTGCGCGACGAACTGGCCGACGTCCTGCTTTATCTGGTGCGCCTGTCCAGCGTCCTAGGCGTGGACATGAACGAAGCGGTCACGCATAAGATGCGTGCCAATGGCGTGAAGTATCCCGCGAATGAGTGACCGCTTCAAATATCGAGGTCACTGCTGCTTCCTATGATCCATGTCTTGGGCTGCGCCATCACACGAGTCATGAAGGAATCATTGGCAGCGATACGTCGGCTGAATTCCGCGCGCGTCAGTATCGTCGGATTGACCGGCCTGCCGAGTTGACCGCTGACATCTTCCAACAGCAGAAATACATCGCCGTAGTTGATGTCGTCGCTGATCAGCATCAGGTCTATGTCGCTGCTGGCCGTGTCGGCGTTTTTGGCGACCGAGCCGTAGACGAAAGCAGCTGCAATTTGAGGTTTCAACGAATGCAACGCGTTGCGCAACGGTTCCGCCAGCCCTACGGTTTTTGCGACGATGGCGCATAGCTCGGAGTAGATGGGCGACTCTGAGTTAGCGCTGTAGTGCATTTGGTTCCCGATGCGCTCGATGCTCACCAGGCCGCTGCTCGCCAGAGCAGTCAGTTCTCTCTGAACGGCTCCGTTGCCGCTGCCCGTTAGCCCGACGATTTCATTCGTATAGAAGCTGCGCGTCGGTTGCCCGAACAGCAGGCCGAGCACGCGCTGCTTCGTCCCGGAAAAGAGTGCGTCCGAAAGGCTGATGTGCGAAGCGTTCATTTATAACCCCCAATTTGGGGTTGATTATACCCAAATTGGGGGTGATGGACCCCATTTTGGGGTTGACGACACGAGTAGCATCCTGGCGGTCTCCTCTTAGCCACTTCTCCTGATCGGAAGCACCTCATGTCATCGATCGATTCCCTGGAAGCACAGGTAAAGGCAGCGCTGCTGGAGCGGCTGCCCGCGGTGCTGCAAAGCATTCCGCGAGACGAGGCGCTTTATTGCCTGCTGCTTTGCTACACGAATGAAGACACCGGGGCGGCGTGGCCGCCGTTTCTGGTTTGGGGCAAGACGTCTTACCGCGACCAGATCGTCGCGACTGGCGAGTCGGTGTCTTACTACCTTTGGGCGCCCGATGAGATCCGCGAAGTCCAGGGCTATGACGACGAATACTGGTTCGACGATGAATCCCTGGTGGAGCTCTGCGCTCGCCATGCCGACCTGATCGACGTCGGCAATAGCCAGGAACCCGTGCTGCGCGTATTGGCCGGCCTGGTCCCCGAGGTGCGCCGCCTGGTCCAGGCTGCCGGACTGCCGGTCACGGATGATTTCGTGGTGGCGTACGCCGACAACACGGGCGCGGTCGATACGGTAGGGGCGATGGAAGCGGTCGTGGACAGCAGCCTGTGGGCAGTGCTGAAGCAGCGCGGCTACGTTTGACTGCTCCGTGCTGGAGCAACGCGACTACGTTTGACTGCTCCGCGCTGAGGCAATGCGGCTACGTCGGACGGCTCCTTGTTGAAGCAATGCGGGTACGTCTTTACTGCTCTGGTCTGGACGTCGAGCGAAGAAGCCGCGGTGCGACTAAGCGCAGCCGATTTACTGCCCCAGGCCACGCTTCAGGCGTTCCAGCTCCGCCAGATTCAACTTGGCAGCCTGCTTCTGCGCGTAGTTTCTTTCGTCTGATTCATAAGCCCCGTTGTAGAGGCAACTGCTGCGATTCGATTTGCACGATACGCCGCTGGTGGTGGCGGGCGTGGGCGCAGATGTGGTGGAGAAAGAGGACTCACCGTCCGGTCCGCCATCAGTCTTGGTACCGCTCGACGAACAAGCGGAGAGCAAGGCGACCAGGCACAGACCTGCAATACGGGGGCTCAGCATATAGGTAGAAATTTCCTTGGCGCCCGGGGTGCGGTGCGCCATACCGTTTGTGTGGAGTTCCAGCGTGGAATCCGAGGCTGGGCGGAAGTTACGAGGCCAGGCGAAACCTGAACAAAGATCCCGTAACTCCTTGAACTATACGGATTTTTTGCGGAATTTTCGTCAAATCTCTTGGGGTTTGCGTCGGACCGCCGCAGGAGCGCGTGACCGAGCGCTTGCGTAGCGGGGCCTCTGCGTGCTCATCTTTATGGGACTACTAAGCACTACGCGGCCTACAGAAACGCTGGCTCAAAATCCACTAAATCCCTTCCATTCATACCCAGCCCCTTACCCGCGAGACGCCAGTTATCCACCGCCCGCGCGACCTCCGTCCATATCGCTGCAGCTTCCTCGGCATCAAGTCTGAAATAGGATGCGCTTTCCATCAGCATGTCTCGACTGTCGATTGGCCCCGAGTCTTCGGTCAACCAGGTCTTGCTCTCGCGACGATCCCCCGGCATGGGATTCAGATCAAACGCCGGTGATAGACGCCACCCGAGATTGCGCGCGTCATACAGGAACCCGGTATTCCTTAGATGATCATCGGTGTTGCAGATCAGAAAGTTGAAGACCATACGGCGCCACAACTGGTGAATGTCAGCGATCGGAGTGGCGCCCTGCTGCAACAAGACGTCCACCAGCTCCGTATAAGCATGTTCGGTGTCCCGGCCATCAGACTGCAGCATCGTCGCGGCAGACACGTAGGGAATTCTGTTGCCATCAACCGTGCGGTCGAAGCGCCGGATAATGGCCACTGGAGTCCCGTTGATTACCTCCACGCGCGCAGCGGCCACATTGATGCCGGCCTTGGCAGCAAGATGCAAGGCCAGCACCTCACCTCGAATGACGTCGCGCTTGTCCGCTTGGCTTGGAAACTTGCCCAAGGCCAAACGGCCATCCATATCTCGAACAGTTGATTTGGGCCTGGCTCCTCCGAGCGAAGTGCCTTGCCCAAGCAGATACTGCAGGTCCTGTGCGCTCTCGGTGCCCGCCTCCAAAGCGCGGGCCGCTTGCACCACCTTATCAAGCTCCACCAACGGCGGCACATGTCGATGCTTTGCGCCTGAGCTCAGGTAGCGTTTCGTTTGAGGATCGAAAAGACGCAGCGCGCCAACGCGGGCCTCATCATCCACCCACATCAAGAAGTCAACAGGGTCGAGCGCTGGCGTCTCACGATCTTGCTGGCGCAACTTTGCGTGCGCACGCCGGATCACGCGCTCTCCCCACGAATCGGGCGCGGTATCCTCCAACGCACGAAAGAACACGCCTTGAGGGTATTGAACACTCAGGACAGGCAGTAAATCTGGTGACAACGTGAAGAACCGCGCGTCGCGTAACCAGCGCTCGTCGTAACTGAACGCGCTGCGCTTGCCGGTGCCCAGATATAGACGTCCCACCACTTGCCCGCTGGAGCCCAGATGCACCTCCAGATCCTGACGCCGGGATGCATTGGCAACCATCAGAAGCCCTCCAACTCATCGGTGTTATCAGCAGCACTCTTCTTGGTATTGGCGGCACTACCAACCCCAGCTTTGCTGCCGCGCGAAGTGCGCACCCGTTGTGGCAACTGTTCCCGCATCAGTTCCATCCCTAGCGCATCATTCTCCGTGGCCAACACGTTGACCACGTCAGCAAGTCGGCCAAGGACGTGCAACGCACGCAGGAATGCGTGCAACGCAGTGCCGGGATGACCGTCTTCCATGCGCCTGACCGTGCTCAGTGATGTGCCGATCCGCTGCGCCAGATCCTCCTGACTCAAGCGGCGCGCACGGCGTGCAGTCGAGATTTCCTGGCCCAGACGGTGCAATGCTCGGTCCACCGGACGCGGCAGCGCAACGCGAGGAGCAGGCTGGTTTTTTTCGGTAGATTGCATAGAAACATCCGCTCAGATATGACCAAATATACATCTTAAAAAGTCATATTTGAACAAATATGCAATCGAAGCCCGTCCGCCTGCTATCATAACAACTCAGATATGAGCACTTAAAGGAAGTATGGGTTCATATTTGAACTTCACCACACGGTTAAGCGATGCCAGCCCGATCAGCATCTATCGTGTGGCGGACAATCACGGGGGATACGCGCAGCCACCGCAGCAGGCCCCCTCAGTCGAAGCTCCACCACAGTTCCAACAGGAAATAGCGATTGTCGGAACGGCGGGCCATGTGGATGTCGGCGTTCATGAGGTGGCCGTCGTTCTGGTAGTACCAGAGGAACTCATCCGCGCCCAAATCGGCGCGCAGTAGCTCCAGCAATGTCTGGGCTTGCGCCATCGAAGCAGGAAGCAATGGCCCGAAGTTGCCCTCCGCCGCTTGCAACCAGGTGGCGAGTTCATCGATGTTCATCGCCTCGGCGGGCGGATGACGACGGGAATCGCGGAAGCGCGTGTGCGCCTGATGCGCGGCTTCGGTATACGTCCAGAGCGTGCCGCCTTCCGGAAACGTCTCGTGCGACTTCCGGCAGTGCTCGTCCAGGAAGGCCAGGGTCCGATCAGACAGCATGAAGTGCCAGTACAGGGTTGCTATTGCCAGGTTGGTGATTTCCGCGGCCCCGCAGAAAAGCGGATCGATTATGGACTTGTTCCGATAAGAAGGACAGCCACCGACGGCGCAATACGGGCGGTCATCGAATACATAGTCCGTTGCCGAACAACATGAATGAAGCGGCCACGCACAAAATTCAGACCAATGCCAGGAAGTACGGAGCGCATTGACCACAGCAGCGATAGCTGAGAAGCTTCCGGTTTTGACTCTGCAACATTGTCCTTTCGGAGTCTGTATCGTAAGCCGCCCCTGCTCTATCGACAGGCGTATAAAGTGGGCTTGCGTGAGTGTGGCTCGCCACGCGGGCCAGGAGAATTTTGCTGCATGTTTAACCGTTTCATACTCGCCTCCTGCCTTCTCGCAACGCTCTCCGCGTGTGGACCGGCCGAACCTAAGCGCAGCAGTTCCTGCCATTGGTGGAATAGCTGCTCGTATGACGGTCCTTACGACTCCGGCGAAGCGGGTTACGCCCAGGATGAGGCCGCGCGCCTGAATCAAGAGCAGGCCGCGAAGCTCAAGCAGCAACGTTAAGGCGTCAGGACGCTGGCACGACACTTCACAGCCAACCATTTGGGGAAAACACAATGCAAGTGACTATGAATGGGCGTGTTGCCGTTATTACCGGCGCCAGCAAAGGCATCGGCCGAGCCATCGCCGCGCGCATGGCTGAATGCGGCGCCGATGTGGCGCTACTTGCGCGCGGACCTGAAACGCTTGAAGAGGCACGCATTCACGTAGCTGAAAAGGCCAAGGGCCGCGTGCACGTCTTTCCCTGCGACGTATCCCGTGCCGAGGACATCGCAAAAACCTATGCCGACGTAATGAATGTCTTCGGCCGGGTGGACATTCTGGTCAACAACGCGGGCACCTCCCAGACAGGGCCGTTTGCATCGGTCACGGACGAAATATGGCAGGCCGACCTGGACTTGAAGCTCTTCGCGGCGATTCGTATGGCCAGGCTCGTGTGGCCGCAAATGGTCGAACGGCGCTGGGGCCGCATCATCAACGTGCTCAACATAGGCGCAAAAGCGCCTAAGCCTGCCTCCGCGCCCACTTCCGTGAGCCGCGCGGCCGGCATGGCGCTGACCAAGGTTTTGGCAGGCGAAGGCGCGCCGCACAATGTGCTGGTCAACTCCTTGCACGTAGGACTCATCGAGAGCGATCAATGGGTCCGCAAACACGCCAATACAAATAGCGGTTCCTATGACGACTTCCTCGCCAAAATGGCCGAGGGCGTGCCGCTGGGACGAGTCGGAAAAGCCGAGGAATTTGCCAACGTAGCGTGCTTTCTTGCGTCGGATCTGGCCAGTTACGTGTCCGGCACATCGATCAACGTCGACGGCAACATGTCGCCGGTGATGTAGTCGTCACACCAGATTTCGCTTGGTCAGCACCGTATACAGGCCACAGCTCAGACCTTGGACATTGCCAAGTCACGAAGACGGATGAGAAGGGGAATTGCTGGAGCGGGTGAAGGGAATCGAACCCTCGTATGAAGCTTGGGAAGCTGCCGTTCTACCATTGAACTACACCCGCATGGATGCCGTGCCGGCAAGGTACAGCCGCCGACAGGAAGCCGGATTATACCTTGTCTGGTGGGCGCAGCGCGGGGCCGCAAGCGTGCACCGCATCTCCACCCGTATTTATCGCGCACAGCCCCCGGATAGCTTTGCTTGAAAATCGATTCCCGATTGATATGCAGGCCACTGTCCCCCGCCGATACCGCCTGCTCACTCCAACGGCGACAGCGGAAACGCGCTTAGCGCCTCGGCGACCAAGGTTTCGATCTGCCTCAGATGCAAGCTGTTGCGCGGCCACAGAAAGCCGGTCTTTCGGTAAATCGGATCGACCGGGACCGGAATCTTCGCCAGGCGTACGCCCTCCGGCCAGGGGCCGTGCCAATCCGGGACCAGGGACACGCCCAATCCCTGATCGACCAATACTGCGATCGCATCCAGCGCGTCCAGCTCGAAGCGCTCCGTCGGCCGATAACGATGGGAACGCAGCCACGTATCGGCCAGGCGTCCGCCCCACACCTTGCGGTCGTAGCGTATGAAAGGCTGGCTCCGGATAAGCTCGCGCGGCGGCGTGCCCTTCAACCGCGCGGACGCCAGAAAGACATAGGGATCGATCCGTATCGTGGCCCATGAATACGCCTTGCCCACCGGAAACGGCGGCTCGACCAGCAAGGCCGCGTCGATCTCGTTCGCCAGCAGCTTCTCGTAAAGCGCGGTCGACGCGCCAGGCGTCACGTGCAGCTCCAGGCCCGGATGCTTGCTCGCAAGCTGCTTCAGCACCGGCGGCAGCAATCCAATGATGGCCGACGAGGTCGCGCCCAACCTGAATTCACCTTCCACCCGGCCGGCGCTGGCGACGGCCCGCAGGTTCTCCACGTCCCTGACGATGTCGCGCGCGCGCTCGACCACCGCCGCGCCTGCGACGGTCGGCTTCACCGTGCGCCCGACCCGGGCCACCAGCCGCGTCCCCATCTGGTCTTCGAGCACGCCGATACGTTGCGCCACCGCCGTCGGTGAAATGCCCAGCCTGCGCGCGGCCTCGGCCACGGAACCGTGATCGATGACCATCAGCAGGCTTTCAAGGAATTCGGTGTCCATCGGACGAAAGGCCTCTCCCAATCAACGCAAAATGTTCATTCTGAAGCATCAATTATCGCGGTTTTTATTGATTGCTTCAGCGCTAGTATTGCTATCGGAAGCCCAGCCGAGGAACTCCCGGCCGGGACTGGATAACGACATCGGCACAGCAGCGCCTGCCCATTCTGGAGACAGCCATGACCACCATCGAAGAAAAATTCAAGAAGCTCGGCACCGACAACGCCCCCGGCCAGGAAGTCCGCCAGCGCGCCGATGACGCGGCCAACGCCGGCGCGGTCATCCCGGGAACGCCGGTCGACTTCTCCCACGGCGACGTCAACGAATCCGCCTTCGCGCCGACGCCGGGCTCGCTCGATGCGTTCGTCGACGGCTTCAAGGAAGGCGGCGCCCAGGCCTACACGGAATACCGCGGACAAGCGGCGATCCGCGAGCGCGTGGCGGGGCATCTCAGCAAATTCACCGGCGCCGCGGTTTCGGCGCAGGATCAGCTCATCGTCACACCCGGCACCCAAGGGGCTTTGTTCCTGGCGATCGGCGCCACCGTCGTTCCCGGCGACAAAGTGGCCATCGTGGCGCCCGATTACTTCGCCAACCGCAAGCTGGTCGAATTCATCGGCGCGGAAGTCGTGCCCGTCCCGATGGCTTATCTGGGCTCGCGCGACAAGGCCGGCATCGACCTGGACAAACTGGAGTCGGTATTCAAACAGGGCATAAAAACCTTCCTGTTCTCGAATCCGAACAACCCCGCCGGCGTCATCTATTCCAAACAGGAGATCGACGCGATCGCCAGCCTGGCGAACCGCCATGGCGTCACCGTCATCGTCGACCAGCTCTATTCCCGGCTGCTTTACCCCGGGCGTGACTACACCCACCTGCGGGCGACGGACATCAATCCGAAGCTGGTGGTGACGATCATGGGACCGTCGAAGACGGAATCGCTGAGCGGCTTTCGCCTGGGTGTCGCCTTCGGCGCCGAGCACCTTGTCGAGCGCATGGAAAAACTGCAGGCCATCGTGTCGCTGCGCGCGCCGGGCTACTGCCAGGCGGTGCTCAATACCTGGTTCAACGAGCCGGAAGGCTGGATGGCGGACCGCATTCGCAAGCATCAAGCCATCCGCGACGACCTGCTGAGCCTGCTGCGGGACGTTCAGGGTCTTGAAGTGCGCGCCCCCGAAGCGGGCAGCTATATCTTCCCGCGCCTGCCCAAGCTGCGCATCGACCTGCCTCAGTTCACCCGCACCTTGCGCTTGCAGGCCGGCGTCACGGTCACCCCCGGCACGGAGTTCAGCAAGGACGCCACTGACAGCATCCGCCTGAACTTCTCCCAGAACCACCAGGCCGCGGCCGACGCGATCCGTCGCACGATCCAAATCATCGAACGCAACCGCGCGGCCTGACAGCATGCATCCGGCGAATCGCGGTCAAAGAGCGGCCAGACGGTGGTCGAAGGGCGATCACTGCACGCCATCGACCGCCGCCGTTGCCAGCGCCATCCCGCCCATCCGCCGCGAGCAAATCTCCCGCACCCTGAGCAAGGCGGGCGGCAGGATCTTGCCCTCCAAGGTGACGAAGACGAACTGTGAGGACAGCTGCAGCGCTGGCTCCAAGGGCAGTTGCACCAGCTCGCCGCTGTCGATCAGCGGCTGAGCCACCTGCAGCACGCCGAAGAACACCGCATCGCTGGTTCGCACCAGCTCGACCAGCGACGGCATGTCATTGGATTGGTATTGCACGGCGTCGAGAAAATGCGCGTGCGGGCCAAAGTAGGCATTCAATTTATGCATCACCTCGGCACTCATCGCCCGCCCGCTCGCCGCGACCGGATAGCGCCGCAGGGTCGCGTAATCCAGGGACCGTGCCTGCGCCTGGGGATGCCCCGCGCGTGCCACGAAACCCAAGGGCGTGCGGGGGAAAAACGTCAGGTGCAGATCGGCATCGGCCGGTATGTGATTGCGATGCACGACCAGCGCATCGACCACGCCATCGCGCAGTTCCTGCACCTGCATCTCCGACGTACCGCCGCTCAGTAAAAGCTTGATGGCGGGATAGCGCTGCATCATTTCCCGCAACAAGGGCACGGACAGGATGGCCGTGGGCGTGGGCCCCAGCCCCAGTTTCAAGGTGCCGCCCGCGTAATCCGCGAGCAGGCTGGCGCTACGCCGCAACTCCGCCAGCTCCACCCGAATGCGGCGCGCCCGGGCAATCGCCAACTCGCCCAGGGCCGTCAAGGTCTTGCTCTTGTCACGCTCCAGCAACCGGCCGCCCAGGCCTTCTTCCAGCGCGCGGATACTGCGGCTCAAGGCTGACTGCGTCAGATGCAGCTTGTCGGCGGCGCGACTGAAGGACTGCATTTCGACCAGCACCAGAAAATGCTCCAGCTGCTGCAAATTCATGGTTTTCCCCTACTTTTTTATGCTCTCCGGCTCATGACCGTTTGATGAATTATGCATTGGACGTCATGTAACCGGCTACTTAGAATTTGCACGCATCGTCGGACGCATCTCGTGTCCGATTCTCTTCTGGAGCATTCGACCATGGTCGCCAAGTCCGCCCTGACAACCATCGCCATCAGCGCGGTACTCGCGCTGGGCGCGGGCCGATCCGCGCATGCCACGGAATGGCCGACCCGTCCCGTTTCGGTCTTCGTGCCGGTCGCCGCGGGCGGCGCCGCCGATGCGCTGGCCCGGGCCTGGGCCGCCTACGCGGGCAAGGCCATCGGCGGGACCATCGTGGTCGAGAACAAACCCGGGGCCAACGGCAGCATCGCCGCCGCCTACGTGGCCAAACAGCCGGCCGACGGCTACAACCTGCTGTTCGGCAGCACGTCCAATATGTCGGTGAACCCCTTCACCTATGCGCAGCTGGCGTACAACCCGACCAAGGACTTCACGCCCGTCACCAAGGTCGCCGGCACGTCGCAGGTGCTGGTCGCCAATCCCGCGACGGGCATCCGCAACGTCGAGGATCTGGTCAAGCAGGCCAAGGCCAAACCGGGCAAGCTGAATTATGGTTCGGCGGGGATAGGCAACTCGACTCACCTTAACGTCGCCTTCCTGGCCGACCACTTCGGCCTGCAGATGTCGCACGTGCCCTATAAAGGCGCGGCGCCGGCCATGATGGACTTGATCGGCGGCCAGATCGACCTGACTTCCGACGCGCTGTCCGGCGCGATCCCGCAGATCAAGACCGGCAAGGCCGTGCCCATCGTGCTGTTCGGCGCCGAGCGGGATCCCCTATTGCCGGACGTGCCGACCATCGCGGAAGTCGGCGCCAAGGGCTTCCCGGGCGACGCGTGGTACGGCGTGATGGCGCCGGCCGGTACCCCGCCGGCCATCGTCGAGCGGCTGACCGAGGCCACGCGTAAATTCTGGGCCGATGAAAACGTGCGCAAGCAGATGGCCGAGATCTTCATGACCCCGCCCAAGGAACTGGGCCCGCAATCCGTCGCGCAATCGATGAAGCAGGAGGCCGCGGTATGGGGCCCCATCGTCAAGCGCCTGGACATCCGCAACGACTGATCCCATGAAAGACACATCCACTCCGCCCCTCGCCCAAGCCGTTCAGCATTTGCCGCGCGGCGAAGACTTCCTGCTGTGGCCGCCCTGCCTGCAATCCTACGGCTACCGCATCGTCGACCAGCTATTCGCCACGCGCACCATCGCGCGCGGCCCCGCGGCGCAGCCCATGCCGAGGGCCGCCGAAGTGCAGACCGGCTACGAGCTGGATGGCCAGACGCGCGACGTCGCTGACTTCATGGACCGCAACAACGTGGCCGGACTGCTGGCCATCCATCGCGGCCACATCGTCCTGGAGCGCTATGGCCTGGGCTTCCGCCCGGAAGAGCGCTGGTCCACCATGTCGACCGTCAAGTCCATGACCGCCATGCTGGTGGGCGCGGCCCTGCATGATGGCGCCATCGGCAGCCTGGATGACTCCGTCACGCGCTACGTCCCTACCCTGGCCGGCTGCGCCTACCAGGACGTCACCGTGCGCCATCTGCTGACCATGTCGTCCGGCATAGACTGGCGCGAGGACTATACGGACAAGCAATCCCACGTCAACCGCTACAGCAAGTCGCTGGCCGACAAGGTGCCCGGCGGCGTGCTGGCCCTGCTGCGTGCCTGCCCGCGTGGCAACCCCGCCGGCGCCGTCTGGCAGTACAACACCGGCGACACTTACCTGCTGGGAGCCGTGCTCAGCGCGGCCACGGGCGGCACGCTGGCCGACTACATGTCCCAGCGCATCTGGCAACCTTGCGGCATGGAGTTCGACGGGTTCTACACCCTGGAATCGGACGGCGGCCAGGAGATCGGCGGCAGCCGGGCGGGCATGAGCCTGCGCGATATCGGCCGTTTCGCCCAATTCGTGCTGGACGACGGCGTGGTCGACGGCCGCCGCATACTGCCTGAAGGATGGGTCGAGCAGTCAGCCACGCCAGCCTTCGAGATCCCGCAAGACCAGCACGCGGCGCATCGCCGTGCCCTGGACCTGCGTGCCTACGGCTACAGCTGGTGGCTGCGTGGCGACGGCGCCATGATGGCCATGGGCCATTCCGGACAGCGCATCTTCATCGACCGCGCCGCCGACCTTGCCGTCGTGCAACTTGCCGCGTATCCCGAACCCCGCTATGTCAGCGCCAACGAGCCGGACCGCGACGCCGAACTGAACGCCTTGATCGGCGCGTTGCGCGCGGCAACCAGGACCTGATTCGGAGAGTCGCCATGCGTAAGGCCCAGGCCGTGATCGTCGCCGCCCAACCGGAAGCCGCGGAAGCCGGCGCACGGGTCCTCATGGACGGCGGCAACGCCGTCGACGCGGCCGTGGCCGCCGCCCTCACGCAAGGAGTCGTCGATCCGCTGATGAGTAGCGTAGCGGGCTACGGCACCCTGCAGATCGCCCTGCCCGCGCGCGGCGTCCACACCTGCATAGACTTCAGCGCCCGCGCTCCGCTCGCCGCCAGGGAGGACATCTGGGCGCATCTGCCCATGCGCGATACGGGCGACGGCTATGCCTTCGTGGTGGAGGGCAACGTCAACGAAGCGGGCTACCAATCCATCGGCACGCCGGGTACCCTGGCCGGTCTGGACCATGCGTTGTCGCGCTACGGCACCTGGTCGTTCGCGGACGCCCTGGCGCCCGCGCTGGCGCATGCCAAAGCCGGCGTCGTGGTGCGGCCGCACATGTACCAATACGGTGCGCTGGACCGCGCGCGCGGCGGCATGCTGGAAACCGAGCAAAGGCTGGCGTTGACGGCCACCGGCCGCGCCGTCTACCTGGATGCCGAGGGTCGTTTCAGGCGGCCGGGCGAACGCCTGCACAATCCGGACCTGGCTGCCACGCTGGAACACCTGGCGCGCGCAGGCGCGGCGGATTTCTATCGCGGCGAAGTGGCGGCAAGGATCGCCGAGGATATGCGCGCGCATGGCGGCTTGCTGTCTTCCGAGGACCTGCTCGGGTATCGCGTGGTGGAAGCGCCGCCTGTCTGGGGCGAATACCGGGGCTGGGCCATCGCGGGCTACCCACCACCGGGCGGCGGGGTGACGCTCATTCAGGCCTTGCAGGTCCTGGCCGAATTCGACCTGGCGGACCTCGGACACAACAGCGTCGACTATCTGCGCGTCTTAACCGAGACCCTGAAATGGGTCACCATGGACAAGGACATGCATATCGGCGATCCGGAATTCGTCGACGTGCCCCTGGACCGTCTGCTGTCGCGCACGCACGCGTCGACCCTGGCCTCCCGTATCCGGGCCGGTGAGCATGCCGACGTACAGCGCATGCAGGCCGGCAAACCGGACGAGCCACGCGACACCACGCAGGTATGCGTCATCGACGCCGCAGGCAATGCCGCGGCGCTGACGCACAGCCTGGGCACCAGTTCCGGCATCATCACCGACGGGCTGGGCTTTCTGTACAACGGCCTGCTAAGCGGCTTCGATCCGCGGCCGGGCCGCGCCGCATCCATCGGTCCGGGTAAGCGTCGCACCAGTTCGCAGGCGCCCACCCTGCTGTTGCGCGACGGCGAAGTGCGGGCGGCTTTGGGCGCGCCGGGCGGCACGGCCATCGCGTCCGCGCTGACGCAGACCATCGTCAACCTGGTCGACTTCGGCATGAGCCCCCTCGAAGCCGTGGCGGCGCCGCGCATCTCGGTGACGAGCAACGCGGTGGATGTATCCAACCGGATTCCCCGATACATCACCGACGGGCTGCAGGGCAAGGGCGCACAGGTCAGGCGATCACACCTTAGCTACGCCTTCGCGGCACCGCACGTGGTGTGGCGGACAGCGCAGGGGCTGCAGGGCGGCGCCGATCCCCAGCGCGACGGGGTGGCCCTGGCGGTGACTCAGCCAGCTGGCTAGCGCGATGAGCGGGGCATCCCATGGGCATCGCTTAGGGCATCCTATAGAGCATCCCTTAGGGCATCCTGTAACTTCATCCTCCACGGTCCCGCGCCCCGCGCCGCCCTACTACAATGGCGGCCTATGAACACGCACCTCCCCTCCGCCGGCGCCGGGAATCCGCAGCCCGCCGACGACGCCAAGATCAGCCAGCCTGCCGTGACGACTCCCGCCCAGGCGGCAACCGGGGCTTCTCCGGCCGATCAGGCGGCGCCTGACGCAAGCGCTGCCGCGACCGCCGCGGCGGTCGCGCCCAGCGCCGCCTACGATCCGGCCCACCCCACCCACATCCGCAGTTTCGTCCACCGCCGCGGCCACATCACCCAGGGTCAGCGCGACGCGCTGGATCGCCTGCTGGAAGAGTGGTCCATCCCCTATTCCCCGCGCCCCCTGGACGTGACCAAGGCGTTCGCCGGCCGCCAGGCGCCCACGATCCTGGAAATCGGCTTCGGCATGGGGGAAACCACCGAGAAGATCGCCCTGGCCCGTCCCGGCGACAACTTCCTCGGCGTGGAAGTCTTCAACGCCGGCGTCGGTTCCCTGCTCAAGCGCATCGAAGCGTCGGCCGTGCCGAATATCCGCATCATCCAGCACGATGCCGTCGAGGTGGTCCGTGACATGATTGCGCCCGACTCGCTCGCCGGCGTCCATGTCTATTTCCCCGATCCCTGGCCCAAGAAGCGCCACCACAAGCGCCGCCTGCTGCAGCCGCCCTTCATCAAGCTGCTGGCCAGCCGCCTGGCCCCCGGCGGTTACCTGCACTGCGCCACGGACTGGGAAAACTACGCTGAACAAATGCTGGAAGTGCTGAGCGGCGAGCCCCTGCTCAGCAATACCGCCAAGGATTACGCACCCCGCCCGGACTACCGTCCGCAAACCAAATTCGAGACGCGCGGCCTGCGCCTTGGGCACGGCGTCTGGGACCTGATCTTCAAGCGAGTCGCCTGAATGCTTTTCCCCGCGATCGAACCCTACGCCCACGGCTACCTGGAAACCGGCGACGGTCACCGGATTTATTGGGAACAATGCGGCAACCCGCGGGGCAAGCCCGCGGTGTTCCTGCACGGCGGCCCCGGCAGCGGGTGCTCGCCGGTACACCGCCAGCTGTTCGATCCCAGCCGCTACAACGTCCTGCTGTTCGATCAGCGCGGCTGCGGCCGTTCGCAACCGCACGCCAGCCTGGAGAACAACACCACCTGGCATCTGGTCGAAGACATCGAACGGTTGCGCAAGGACGTGATGGGCGTGGACCAGTGGCTGGTCTTCGGGGGATCCTGGGGCTCGACCTTGGCGCTGGCCTATGGGCAGACGCACCCCGAGCGTGTATCGGCGCTGATCCTGCGCGGCATCTTCACGATACGCAAAAGCGAAATCGACTGGTTCTACCAGGAAGGCGCCTCGCACCTGTTCCCCGATCTGTGGGAAGACTATCTGGCCGTCATCCCCCCAGCGGAGCGCGACGACCTGGTGGCGGCCTATCACCGCCGCCTGACCGGCCCGGACGAGGCCGAACGCCTGCGCGCCGCCAAGGCCTGGAGCAAGTGGGAAGACAGCACCATCACGATGATGCCCAGCCCCGTTCACCAGCAGAGCCATGCCGGGGATCTGGCGGCGCTGGCTTTCGCGCGCATCGAGAACCACTACTTCACCCATGCCGGATTCATGGAAGAAGGCCAGCTGATCCGTGACGCCCACCGGCTGAAGGACATCCCTGGCACGATCGTGCAGGGGCGCTACGATGTCTGTACACCTGCCCGCACGGCCTGGGACTTGCATCGCGCCTGGCCTCAAGCGGATTTCCATATCGTGCCGGATGCCGGCCATGCCTTCGACGAGCCCGGCATCCTGGCTTTGCTGGTCCAGACGCTGAATCGCTACGCGGCTTGAACCTGGGCAGGCGGCGCTTTGACGCCTGCGCGTGTTCGCCGCCCCGCAAGGCGCTTTCTACTCATTATTTTTCTGCCCTCGCCATGAACATCCAACTCAACGGTCAACCCCGCGATATCCCCTCCGGCGCCAGCGTTTCCCAGCTGATCGAACTTCTGGGTTACACGGGCAAGCGAATCGCCGTCGAAAGAAACGGAGAAATTGTTCCGAAAAGTCAGCACCCGATTACATCTCTGAGTGCCGATGACAAGCTGGAGATAGTGGTGGCAGTGGGTGGTGGTTGAGCTGTAATCCCGGAAGATCGGGTAACGCATGCGAAAACGGCAGATGCAAATCATACAAAGTGATTAATCTCCGCGCCATTGCAGAGCAATGTAGTGGGGATAAACACCACGCACATCGTTACACATCATTGCGCCGTCTTGCGCAGGGACTCAGGATAATCACTATCACTGCCTGTCGGACTTCCGCAGCGTTTTCGACAGGCAAATCTGGTGCGGATCATTCCCCTTCCGTACCAGGCAGATGGGCCAGGCTACCAAGCCTGGCCTTCTTTTTTGGCGCCGGGCCGCCCCAAGCCAAAAAGCGTCCCCTTGGGGGACCGGACAATCTGAAAGGTTGGCCTGAGGGGCTTTTTTGTACCGTCGATTACCGTCGATCAGCGCATCCCGCCGCCGCCGAGCTTGCCCAGGCCCTTCAGGCCGCCCATGGCCCGCATCATCTTGGCCATGCCGCCCTTCTTCATCTGCTTCATCATGCCCTGCATCTGGTCGAACTGAGCCAGCAGGCGATTGACTTCCTGCACCGGCACGCCGGCGCCCGTGGCGATACGGCGCTTGCGGGAGGCCTTGATCAGCTCCGGCTTGGCGCGCTCGCCCGCCGTCATGGAATTGAGGATGCCTTCCGTGCGGCGCAATTGCTTGTCAGCCTGGCCGTTCTGCAACTGCCCCGCCGCCTGCTGGAACTGAGCCGGCAACTTTTCCAGCAAGGAACCCATGTCGCCCAGCTTCTTCACCTGGCCCAGCTGCTCGCGGAAATCGTTGAGGTCGAACTTGTTGCCCGACTTCAGCTTGGTCGCCAGCTTTTGCGCTTCGGCGATGTCGATGTTCTTCTGCGCCTGCTCGACCAGGGACACGATGTCGCCCATGCCCAGAACGCGTTGCGCCATGCGCTCGGGGTAGAACGCTTCCAGGCCGTCGAGCTTTTCCGAAACGCCGACGAACTTCAAGGGCTTGCCGGTGACGTGGCGCACCGACAAGGCGGCGCCGCCGCGCGCGTCGCCATCCAGCTTGGTCAGCACCACGCCCGTGAGCGGCAGCGCGTCGGCAAAGGCCTTGGCCGTGTTGACCGCGTCCTGGCCCTGCATGGCATCGACCACGAACAGGGTTTCGATCGGCTTGACCAGGTCGTACAAGGCGCGGATTTCGCGCATCATCGCTTCGTCGATACCCAGGCGGCCGGCCGTATCCAGGATCAGCACGTCATAGTGGAAGCGGCGGGCATGGTCGACGGCGTTGCGTGCGATGTCTTCCGGCTTCTGGCTGGGATCGGACGGCAGGAAGTCGACGCCGACCTGAGCGGCCACGGTCTTCAACTGGTCGATAGCGGCCGGACGGTAGACGTCGGCGCTGACCACCAGAACTTTCTTCTTGCCGGTCTTGCGGCCATTCTGGATATGATTGCCTTCCGACAACCAGCGCGCGAGCTTACCGGTAGTGGTGGTCTTGCCGGCGCCCTGCAGGCCCGCCATCAGGATGATGGCCGGCGGCTGAGTGGCCAGGGACAATTCACCCGCGTCCGGACCCAGATCGCCGCCCATGAGGGCAGTCAATTCCTTGTGGACGAGGCCGACGAGGGCCTGGCCAGGACTCAGGCTGGTGGCGACTTCTTCGCCCAGCGCCTTTTCCTTGATACGGGCCACGAAATCGCGCACCACGGGCAGCGAGACGTCGGCCTCCAACAATGCCATGCGCACTTCGCGCAGCATTTCCTGGGTATTGGCCTCGGTAAGCCGGGCTTCGCCGCGCAACGTCTTGACGACGCGCGACAGGCGTTGGGTAAGGTTATCGAGCATGAGATGCGTTTCCGCTTAAACTAGTCGGCTAACTCGTGGCCAGAAAGACGCAGCTTCGCGCCATGGAGCGCCAGTCGCGCCCGGGCCACATCCAAGATACGGGTTTTATGTCAACAGGCATTGTATTTCACGCGGCCGCCGCCGTCGCTTATGCGGTGTTGGCGGGGTCGCTATGGCGCCGACTGGGCACGACCACTGATGTGCAGAAGGCGGGCCGAATCAATCGCCTGTGCTTGCTGGGCGGCTTGCTGCTACAGGGTATCGCACTGTACCAGGGGATCCTGGGTGGCGAGGCGCTGTTCGTCGGTTGGGCTCTGGCGTTGTCGGCCGCCGTATGGCTGGGCATGGTGATCTTCTGGTTGGAAAGCCTGCTGGTGCGCATCGATGGCCTGCAATTGCTGCTGTTGCCCGCCGCCACGTTGACGGCCGCGCTGGCGGCGCTGTTTCCGCAAGGCCAGGTGGTGCCGCATGCGCATAATCCCTGGCTGCGTACCCATCTGGTGATTGCCCTGGCCGCCTACGGCCTGATGACCGTGGCCGCGCTGCATGCCGGCCTGATGGCCCTGCTGGATCGCCACCTGCATCGCCCGCCCAGCCCCGCGGGCCAGGCCGGCATCGTCGCGCGCGTGCTGGACGTGCAGCCGCCCCTGCTGATGCAGGAATACCTGCTCTTCCGGCTGATTTCGGTGGGTTTTACCGTGTTGACCCTGACGGTCTGCACGGGCGCCATCGCGTCATATGAATTGACCGGAAAATTGTTACCCTTCGATCACAAGACGGTGTTCACGCTGCTGTCCTGGCTGACCTTCGGCGTGCTGCTGCTGGGTCGCTATCTGAAGGGCTGGCGCGGGCGCGTGGCGCTGCGCTGGACCCTGGCCGGGTTCGCGCTGCTGATCCTGGCGTATACCGGCAGCCGGTTCGTGCTGGAAGTGATTTTGCATCGAGGTTGAAGTGGGTAAGATGATTTTCTGGTTCGTCATCGGACTGGTCGTCCTGACGGTTGCGCGCATCGCCGCGCGGGCGGGCGCCCGCAGCGCGCAGCAGCAGGCGCGCGAGCAGGCCGGGCAGCGCCAGGCCGGCAACGCTGGCAACGCTGGCAACGGTGGTGGCGGCAGCGCCGCCGGCGCCCGCCGGCCAGGCAAGCCGGCGGCGGTGCGGCAATCTGAACAGATGGTGCGCTGTGCGCACTGCGGCATCCACCTGCCGCGTTCCGAAGCGGTACTCAGCGCGGGGGAAACGTATTGCGGGCAAGAACACGCCCGATTGGGCGCGGCCCAGAAAACCTGAGCCGTCCTCAGGCGGGACCGCCGCAATAGCAGACCTCCCCCGGCTTCGTGTGCCGCTCCAGCGGCGCACGATCAAGAAAGCTAACGATGGGAGATCACATGGCTTTGCAATTGGACCGACATGGCTGGCTCAAACCCGGACGCGGTGTCACGCTGACGCCCTCGCCTAATTTCAATGAGCGTCCTCCGGGGACGGTCGTCAGCCTGCTGGTCATACACAACATCAGCCTGCCGCCGGGTGAATTCGGCGGCCCGCATGTGGAAGGGCTGTTCTGCAATCGCCTGGATTACGACGCGGACGCCTGGTTCGACCGCCTGCGCGGCTTGCGTGTAGCCGCGCATTTCTTCGTCCGTCGCGACGGCACCGTCCAACAGTTCGTCGCCACCGACAAGCGGGCCTGGCATGCGGGCGTGTCGCGCCTGTATGAGCGCGAAGGCTGCAACGATTTTTCCCTGGGGGTCGAACTGGAAGGCACGGACGTGCTGCCCTATACCGACGAACAGTACGCGACGCTGGCGCGGCTGACGTCGGCCCTCAAGGCGCGGTATCAACTGACACATGCCTGGGGCCATGAACACATCGCGCCGGGCCGCAAGACCGATCCCGGACCGGCCTTCGACTGGCCGCGCTTCGGGGCCACGTGCGGGTTCTTGCGCAGGGCTTTGCCGCCTGGTTGAAGGGTGGGCTGTCCGCGGCTCGTGGGTCGCGTCGGTTCTGGCCGTGTAATTAAAAGGCCAGGCTTCTTGGGAAGCCTGGCCTTTTTCCTTCTCGATGGAATCACCTTATCCACAGGGACAAGGCGACGCCGTCAGCAAGCTTGCATCAAGCCGTCTTCAGCAACAGCGCGTTCAGGCGTTTGACGAAGCCGGCCGGGTCGGCCAACTGGCCGCCTTCAGCCAGCATGGCCTGGTCGAGCAGCAGCTCGGCCCACTGGCCGAAGTCGCCTTCACCCGCGTCGCGGATGCGTTGCACCAGCGCGTGTTCCGGGTTGATTTCCAGGGTCGGCTTGACGTCGGGCGCCTGCTGTCCCGCTGCCTTGAGCATGCGCAGCAGATTGGGGCTCAGGTCGTTCTGGCCGACGACGATGCACGCCGGCGAGTCGACCAGGCGCGACGTCACGCGCACCTCGGCCACCTTGTCGCCCAGGGACGTCTTCAGACGTTCCACCAGCGGCTTGAATTCTTCCTGCACGTCGGCCTGGCGCTTCTTTTCTTCCTCGTTCGCCAGCGCGTCCAGGTCCAGGCCGCCCTTGGCCACGGAGACCAGCGACTTGCCGTCGAACTCGCGCAGGTAAGACAACATCCACTCGTCCACACGTTCCCACAGCAGCAGCACCTCGATGCCCCTCTTGCGGAAGATTTCCAGATGCGGGCTGTTGCTGGCGGCGGCGTAGCTTTCGCCGGTGACGTAGTAGATCTTGTCCTGGCCTTCCTTCATGCGTGCCACGTAGTCGGCCAGAGACACGGATTGCGTGTCGCCTTCACCGCTGGTGGACGCAAAGCGCAGCAGCTTGCCGATGCGCTCCAGGTTGGCCTGGTCTTCGCCCGTGCCTTCCTTCAGCACCTGGCCGAACTCGTTCCAGAAGGTGACGTAGTCGTCCTTGCGGTTTTCCGCCATGTCTTCGAGCAGCGACAGGATGCGCTTGGCCGAGCCTTCGCGGATGGCGCGCACGTCACGGCTTTCCTGCAGGATTTCGCGGGAGACGTTCAGCGGCAGGTCGGCCGAGTCGATCACGCCACGCACGAAGCGCAGGTAGGACGGCAGCAGTTGTTCAGCGTCGTCCATGATGAAGACGCGCTTCACGTAGAGCTTCACGCCGCGGCGGCCGTCGCGGTCCCACATGTCCATGGGGGCATGCTTGGGGACGTACAGCAGTTGCGTGTATTCGCTGCGGCCTTCGACGCGATTGTGCGACCACGCCAGCGGATCGTCGTAGTCGTGGGCGACGTGCTTGTAGAACTCCTGGTACTGCTCGTCGGTGATGTCGCCCTTGGAGCGCGTCCACAGCGCATTGGCCTGGTTGACGGTTTCCAGCTCGTCTTTCTTGACCTGTTCGCCCTTCTCCGTGTCCCATTCTTCCTTGGTCATGCGGATGGGCAGGGAGATGTGGTCCGAGTAGCGGCGCAGGATTTCGCGCAGCTTATGGCCGCTGAGCAGCTCGTCTTCGTCGGCGCGCAGATGCAGGATGACGTCGGAGCCGCGGGTCGCCTTGTCGGCGGCGGCGATGGTGAATTCGCCTTGGCCGTCGGATTCCCAGCGCACGGCGTCTTCGGCGGGGGAGCCGGCGCGGCGCGTGATGACCGTAACCTTGTCGGCAACGATGAAGGACGAGTAGAAACCGACGCCGAACTGGCCGATCAGTTGGGCGTCCTTCTGCTTGTCGCCGGTGAGTTTGGAGAAGAATTCCTTGGTGCCGGACCGGGCGATGGTGCCCAGGTTGGCGACGGCTTCGTCGCGGTTCAGGCCGATGCCGTTATCCGAGATCGTGATCGTGCGGGCGGCCTTGTCATAGTCCACCGTGATGGCCAGTTCGCCGTCGCCTTCCAGCAGGGCGGCGTTGTCGATGGCTTCGAAGCGCAGTTTGTCGCAGGCGTCCGAGGCATTCGAGACCAGCTCGCGCAGGAAGATTTCCTTGTTGCTGTACAGCGAGTGGATCATGAGGTGCAGCAGTTGCTTCACCTCGGCCTGGAAGCCCAGGGTTTCGGAGGGGGTAGAGGAGACGGTTTCGTTCATCGTGTCGAAATCTTCAAGGTCTGAGGGATCGGGCAGCATGCGCAAACGCGCTGCGTGCGTCGTGGGACGGCCGCCGGGCCGAAGCTGCCAGCCGTAAGGATAGGGTTGATGGTCAGGATTTCAAGGGGGCTATGATAACCAAGCGGCGACAGGCGGCAGAAAGCCTTCATGCGCAACAATAATCAAAACCAGACCGACGTTTCGCAATGGTGACGGTGGTTTGATCCTGGATTCAGGGCCGTGGCCTGGTCCAGGCGGTGTAGGTAATACGACTGGGGAAGTGACTTGAGCAGCAATGGCAGCGGTGTTGAATCGGGGGCGGTGGGTATCGACGTGCGGCGTTATCGCCCGGCTGACAAGCAGGGGGTGATCGACACCATTCTGCCGATTCAGCGCGAGGAGTTCGGCATTCCGATTACTGCGGAGGACCAGCCAGACCTGGCCACCATCGAAGCGTTTTACCAGACTGGCAAGGGTGATTTCTGGGTGGCGGTGACGGGGCAGGACGGGTCTCCCACTGCCGAGGGCCGGGTCGTAGGCACCATTGCGCTGAAGGACATCGGCGACCGCGAGGCCGCCCTGCGCAAGATGTTCGTCGCTGCGCCCTACCGGGGCCGTGACCTGGGCGTGGCCGCCCGCCTGTTGGCCGCGCTGCTGGCGGCGGGCCGCCAGCGTGGGCTGCGGCGGATTTTTCTGGGCACGACGGCCAAGTTCCTGGCGGCGCATCGGTTTTACGAGAAGCACGGCTTCACGGAAGTAACACCGGACGCCCTCCCCGCCAGCTTTCCGCGGATGGTGGTGGATACGAAGTTTTATGTGATTGAGTTGGGGTGAGAGGGCGCGGCCGGGCAAAATTCTGTGAACCCGGTATAATTGCGCCCTCTGCACCAACGCGTGCCCTATCAGCGGGCACCGCGCACGATCCGCCCGGGTGGTGAAATTGGTAGACGCAGGGGACTCAAAATCCCCCGCCGCAAGGCGTGCCGGTTCGATTCCGGCCCCGGGCACCATCTAAAAATCTTCCGCTAATTCAAGCCGTTAGAAGATTTCGCAGTACAAGCCCCGCACCGGGGGATTTTCCTAAAATTGTGGTCAGGTACAGTTTCGGTACAGTGATGCGGCGCTAGCCCCATACGGAGTACTCATGGCTACGATCGTTAAGACTTCCTCGGGCACTTGGAAAGCCCTCATCCGCAAGACAGGCTGGCCGGCCACGGCCAAGACGTTCCGCACCAAGCGGGATGCCGAAGACTGGGCGCGCCGTACCGAAGACGAAATGGTACGCGGCGTATATATCCAGCGCGCACCCGCCGAGCGCATGACCGTCGAAGCGGCGCTGACCCGCTACCTCAAGGAAGTCACGCCCACCAAGCGAGCCTCGACCCAAGCCGGCGAACACAAGAAAGCGCAAGTCATCATCCGGCACCTTGGCAAATATTCACTGGCCGCTCTGAACGCCGAGATTGTGGCGCAGTTCCGTGACATGCGACTGGCCGGCGACCCGGACAAGCATGGCAAGCTACGGCCTCGCAGTAACAACACGGTACGCTTGGAACTGGCACTGCTGGGCCACCTGTTCACCGTCGCGATCAAAGAATGGGGCATCGGCCTGCCCTTCAATCCCGTGTCCAACATTCGCCGCCCTGCCCCCGGCTCGGGTCGCAACCGGCGATTGACTCCCGAAGAGCAGAACCGTCTGCTGCGAGCCGTCGATAGGCATTCGAACCCGATGTTCGGCTGGATCGTCCGCATTGCCGTCCAGACCGGTATGCGGCTGTCCGAGATTGCGACGCTGCGTATGCGGCAAGTGGACATCGAGCGGCGCGTCGTGCGGCTAGAGCACACCAAGAACTCTTCGCCCCGCACCGTCCCGCTGACTGCCGAGGCAACGCGCGTGTTCACCGAGGCACTTGCCAACCCCTTGCGCCCGGCCGAAACCGAACTGGTGTTCTTCGGTGAACCCGGCCGGGATGGCATACGACGCCCCTACCTGTTCGACAAAGCATGGACCGATGCCAAGCGAGCAGCGGGCCTTGAAGACTTCCGCTTTCACGACCTGCGACACGAGGCTGTCAGCCGGTTCGTGGAAGCTGGCTTGAGCGATCAGGAGGTGTCGGCCATCAGCGGCCACAAGTCGATGCAGATGCTCAAGCGCTATACGCACCTGCGGGCCGAAGACCTGGTGCAGAAGCTGGACCGCCTCGCGCGTCGCGCGCCGCCCACTTCTAAACAACGGAGTGAGGCCGACTCCCAAACAGAGAACAACGCATAATCGCTCCATCGCGTTGCCATAATGAATAACCGATTGTCTTAACCTACGGAGGAAGCTAGTTTTGCATACCGCTATCAAGATCGTCGCCATCAGCAGCCTTGCCCTTACCCTTGCCGCGTGCGGCAGCGCCAAAGACGCCAACAAGAGCAACTTCAGCAAGGCCATACAGGCATACCTGGACACTCAAAAGGGTCTATGCGCTGCGATTCCTGCTAAGGGCTTGCCGTTCACCCTGGCGAATCAGGACATGCTGGGCGGTCAGAGCAAGAAGCGCGCCGACGCGCTGGTCGATGCCGGGCTGCTGACGAAGCGAGACACCGAAGTCAAAGCCATGTTTGGCAACAAGATGGAGCCGGCCACCGAGTACCAAATCACTGACACCGGCAAGAAATTCCTCGTCGCCAATGGTGCCAATACGATGGCTGGACAAGATGCCTTCTGCACCGGCAAGTACACAGTTGTGGAAGTGAGCAACTTCACTGAACCCAGCGACATGATGGGCGTAAAGGTGTCGCAGGTGAACTACCGCTACAAGGTAGAAGGTGCAGATGACTGGGCCAAATCGGAAGGCATGCGTGCCAATTACAAGAACTTTGCGGAACAGACGCAGGGAGATATCCCGGGTAAGGCGGCTGTCATCCTGACCAACGATGGATGGATGCACGAGCGCCTCTTTAAGCGCGGATAAACAACCCTGAGTCAATTAGAAAAGGCCTTTCACCTATGAGTGACGGGCCTTTTCTTTGGCTCTACGCCGATCTGCGAGGTGGTTGGGGGTACAGAACGACCCATAGTTGCCGTTAGGTCGCGCACCCCAATGTCCGTACTGCAGCGAAGCGGGTACTGGCCACCGGCTGCTTTCTGGTTCGCCATGACCACGGGCCAATCAATGAAGTCATTTCTGGCAGGCACTCTGGCTAAGACGCAAAACGAATCTCCCGAAACGCCTCACCAAGCTGAAGCGCCGCACTGCGCCGGTCGCCCATGTCCACCAGCATGTCGAGGATCCGCAGGAATTTCTGGGCCAGAGCCTGCTTCATCGGGGCATCACGATGTGAGAAGTGCTGCACGAGTTCCGCGATACGCGCCGGGATGAAAGTTCCATGCCAACCCTTTAGGTTGTCGAGTCCGGTGCCGATAATCGCGAGCACTTGGTCCGCGAAGGCTTCAGCCGGGTAGTTGGCCTTAGCTCGTTCACAGAGAGTCAGGAACGGGTCCATTACGGAAGAAGCCCATCCACCGGCGCGAATAAAACGATCGATCAGGGGCAAGATGCGACTGATTTCGGACCAGTCGCCATTGACGTAGCGGGCGGCCAAGTCCGCGCGTTCGACCGAGACAAACATCAACGTGCGAACAAGCTCGGGCTGATCAAAGCCTGAGAATTCTCCGCTCCGGTAGGCGTCACGCTTGAAGGCCGAGGCTTCGAGAAGTCGCCCAAGACAGAGATCAAGCGTCGCGACTGCATCGGCGGGAACAATCGGCGCATCGTACACATAGGCGCAGACGTAGGCGCTCGCGAATGGAGAGAGGAGAGCCCAGCAATTGTCGCTCTCGAGCCCCAAAATCGGGTCGAGGAAGCGGGCCTGAAACTCGCTAATCGGAAGAAGTCCGGCCACCCGGCCGAGACTCGACCCTAGGGTACGGGTCCATTCGAAGATGCTGGTCGCCGAACGATTTCGACGTCCGGGCTTCATCCAAGGCGGCGCATTTTTCCGGTTGGTCCAGTCGAGAACACTGGCGAGGAAGTCGAGGAGAGCAGTTCTCGCGCTGCTGCTCAGGATTTCATCGAAGGGGATGCGCTTCAAGAATTCTGCGGCCTGCTTTGAGTGCCAGGAGACGTCTGGCTCAGCCCACTCCTCTGCCGCGTCAGCTGCATCGTCCGCGTCGTACTCTTCTTCATAGCCTCGACGCCCACGCCGGCCCTTCCCAGGTTCGACCTTTACCCAGGCCGGCGGAGGTAACGGCAGGGAGGCCCATCCACTTCCGTTCTTATAAAAAGCAAGCGCTGCGTCGAGCGCGGATTGCGTTTCACCTGACGAGTGGAGTGCCTTACCGTGTTGACGAGGCTGATTGGGTGGCCGCAGTGAAACGTGGCAGAGCGAAAATGCCAAGATTAGCGCGGCCCAAGTTAGCTTGGGGTCTTTGGACCACAGCTTACAGGCTTCGTCGAGCGCAGCCAATGAAACGACTTCGAGGGGGTGCGCAATCAGTCCGAGCAAGTTGTGCGCTGTGCCGCGGACCGCTGTACCTTCGCGGAGATCCGCTGCGAGACCTCGAGCCACGTAAATCGCCTGGTGCCACGGGATGATGGAACCAGGCGACCACATCAGATCGGGCTTTTCTGACAGGCGGATCGCGCGTCCTAGAACATCACGAGCCCACTCAAGGTCTTCTAGAGTACGCCCTTCTCGGAAGTTGAGCGTGATGGCCGCAGTCGCAGCGACTACCCCTCGACGCATACCCAATTGTTCTTCCTCGCTCTCGTCGTTCGAGCGCTCGAACAGGTCGTTGGCGTCCACGTCCCTAGCTAATGCGATGGCCTCGTCGACAGTGTAAGTGTCACCCAGTGTCTTCTCTTCGAAGGACTTGGACGCCCACGCCCAAATACTCGTCTGCTTAAGGTGCTTAGATGCCTCTTCGGCCCTGGCGAGGTTCTCAGGTTTCTCGGCAGAGGGGCTAACATGCACAACTACAACCTGGTCCGAATCCTCTCTGGTGCGGTACGCTTGATAGTTTTTCGGGTCCGCCAGCTCGGCATATTCAAGAGCTTGGGTCATGAGCCGCTCCCCCTCTTCCGGGATGTTGCGCTGCTCTTCATACTGGTAGGGCAGATCGCTCTTGAAATTGACGATCGCTGCGCGTGCTCGGTCACGGATCGGGCCAGTCCCAAAGACGAACTTAGGCACCATCCAACTAAGCTGCGTCTTACGTACCGGCCGGGCATTTGCTGCTTGGATCGCCTCAATATGAGACCTATCGGTACGATGCGTGAAACCAATCAGACTCGCCATTGGTGAAAGGTCTTGCGCCATTCGGTTACGGTCTGCGGCCAACAGACGCTGTGAGGTGAAGAGCGGCAAAGTCACTTCGGACGCTGTCTCGGTATGGAGCGCTAGCGTCGACGCGGTGCCCAGGATGGCTATGCATTCGTTCCCTTCGATGATTTTTTGGATCAATTCGTCAACTGACCGTTTGCGTGCAAGCTCGGCGAAGCACCACTCCTCTAGCGCCATAAACCCGCAGCCGATGGCCTTCGGTGCCCACATCGAGCGAAACCATAAATACTCTCGGCCAGTGCCCCAGAACCTTTGAGTTCCCCATGGAAACGTCAGTTCGAGTGGTATGGGGGTGCCGCCATGCTTGCGAGAGTGACGATGCAGCTGTCGCCACGCGGTTATTGCGTGATTGCAGAGTTCCCGAAGGAGTCGCAGTGCCTCGTCAGGTGATGATTGGAAAAGTGAGTGAAAGGGCTCTCGAAGCGGCGAAGGGGGCCAAAAGCTCTGATAATCATCTTGGATAGATAAGCGGTCCCAGTCGTGGTCGCTGAAATCTCCAACGGATCGCAGATGGAATCCCCCGCCCGAAAGGGCTAGTTGCTCTCGACGTGTGCGCTCGGCTTCTGGTTTGGCCAGAACAGCTCTGCGCCACTCTGCTGTGCGCAGGAATTCCTGCTCTTCTCGGGCGACTTGATCGTCAGGAAGCTCCTCGCGTAGGAACGCCAGCGAAAGCTCCACGACTTCCTTGGGAAGCGACTGGGCGAGAACGGGAGAGAAGGCGACAATGTCATTAAATGCATCATCACGGAGCCCTTCAAATTTGGTGACTCGCTGCAAATAGTTGGACGCGAGGACCGGTTCAGCTCTGGACGCTCTTAGGACAAGGCGGCCTAATGACTTTCGGAAAGCACCCAAATCTGGCACTTTTTCCCAGTACGCCGAATTCTCATCAGGCCCATCGGCAGTACTGATCGCGTCTATGGCGGTGAGCCATGTAGCGCACTGCTGCAGGAGCGCGCGAGATGTCGGGTTGCGAAGGTCGGCGAGGGCGTTCTGCCAGACCTCGAAGATAGCTACTATCTCCGGATAGAGCCTCTGCGGAATGTCTGAAAGACGCCTTAGGATAAAGTCGATGAGACGCCGCCAAGCAGTGAAATCAGAAGGCCAACCGAGAAGATCCGCGAACCGTTGGCGTTGCTCCTGTGGGAGCGGTCCTCCAAGGATATTCGCATTCGGCGAGGTCTTCTCAGCCTGAAACCAAACGAGCGTCTTCCCAAAAAGTCGAAAGTCGTCAGCAACGATGGCTCTCGCGAACTGCTCCTCATCAGCTTCGAACGCCGCAGTTCCGAGGGGGCCGACCAGCCATGCTCGCAGCCATTGTGATCTAACGCTCGAACCCTCGGTTTGGGCGAGATACGCCTCCCAGTCTTTT
Organism: Bordetella sp. N; assembly: GCF_001433395.1. Taxonomy (GTDB): domain Bacteria; phylum Pseudomonadota; class Gammaproteobacteria; order Burkholderiales; family Burkholderiaceae_B; genus Bordetella_C. Next base: position 5,819,413 of record NZ_CP013111.1, on the reverse strand, counting down.
CCTTGCGAATACTCCCATTGAGAAACGAGTTCGACAACGCGTGCGACCGCCGGAGGCTCGCCGCAGGCCTTGATCTCTTCCATCCATTGGGTCCCACGATCGGCTAGGATATGGAAGAAGGCCCATTCAAAGAAGATATCGTGAGCGAAGCGGACGGAGATCCCTTCGCGAGCGTCTTGAAGTATGCCGTCGGATCTTAGTTCATCAATGTGTGCGACCGAAACCAGTTGGCTGAGGCCAATCGGCTGGCTAAGCTGACGAGCACGAACATGTGCCAAGTCGAGCAGCGTGCGCTGGCGGTCAATCGCGCTTTGGCCAGTCTCGTTGTAGCCACCCCGCCGCCACCAATTCTCGATCAGATGAACTTCAGATTGGGGCGCGAACGCCGGGGCGCCGGGGTTGGCTATGAAACTCTGGTTCAGCACTTTCGCAAAAAAGGGGCGTCGGACGATGTCTTGCACCTGGGGGGATCCGAACAAAAGTGGCCTTAGGTGTGGTTTGGCTTTTGCGAGAGTCTCCGCCTCTCCATCGCTTAGCTGATCGACACCGAGCGTCTCGACTTTCAGGGCATCAAGCAAGTCGCCCAACCAATTGCGAAGCACCTCAATGCCAGTGTCACGAAGCGAGACTACCACTCGCCAGTTATCGAGCAGCGGCGACTCCACAATGGCGCGGATTACGTCTAAGACGACGGGCTGGTGTTCTTTTTCGATCCGATCGATCGCATCGATGAAAAGTATGGGAGTGCCGGCGGACCCGACCTCTACGAGAAGGTGCTCCAAAGGAGCACCCGAAAGGCCCTGCGAGGCCGCGTAGCTGATCCAGCTGGTGCCTTCAAGCTGTTCGGCTTTGAGGAATAGGACCGGCCCGCGTTCTAGCGCGCGTTGTACCGCTCGCCTCACTACGACTGACTTGCCACTTCCTGGCAGTCCACGGATTTGAACTAGACGGGCTGTAGTGAGCTTGGAGTCCAAAGCCTCAAGAAGCGACGTTCGGTTGAGCTGCGTTCCACCGATGTCATCCGGAATGAGACTTGCGTAACTCTTTGCGATTTCCGTCAACTTGTCGAGGTCTACCGGCCCAATCGTTGTCAACTTTTCATTCATAGCCACCAGTAGATCTCGGTGGCCCGCCGAAGTAGCTTGAACTATCGCCGCAGTGCCCGGATCACGGACCATACCCATGATGCTGGCATTGAGCACGGCCACAGCAAGCGAGATCACCGATTCGGCATGCTGGCGATCCTCATGTGAATTTGCTATGTAGCTTGCGATGAGTGCCTCATAGTCATCTTGATGAACTGCTTGCCCAGTCAGGTTGACCTTCGCAACTACCTTGAGAAGACGCCGAGTATCCGTTTGCGAAAGCCATTCTTGGACGTGCGGCTTCTTGAACCATTCCGGTCGAACTGCGACCCCGCCCAACTCCGCCAACGCCCGCTTCCACCACGGGTGATCCAGATCGATGGAGCCCAATCTACCAAGGGCCTCGTCGAGTATTTTATCGGCGTGGTCGACGGAGATAGATTCTGGGGCTTTTCCAGCAGAACGTTCCGCATGAAGTTGCTTGCCCTTGGGCAGCAAGGCTCCCGCAATAGAGGCAAAAAACCGGAGTACGGTCGCTGTAACGCTCATGGAACGCAGACTCCTATTGAATTAGCTATTTCATCCCGCATCTTATCTGACGTACATTCGCCAATATCTGTTATTGGCCTTTTTGCGTTGCGGCAATTTATGCGTACGCTTGAAATGCCCCAGATCGGATCGAGTATGTCACAGCTTCACTGACAGCATCGATCAGAAATTGACCCGCCTACACGGCGACCGAGTGGTGCAAGATCATCAGGTCCTCGCGGTGCCTGCTACTGCGCAATCTCGAAAACTTCAGGCAGCGGCCACGACTTAAGCGTATGCAAGTCCAGCAACGTAAACCTCCCCGCATCCTGCCATCCACCTGTGTCGATGTAGTAAACGTTGCCAAGCTGCGCAGGGTTGCGCAGGGTCATATGTCCATGGACCACCGCACGTACATTGCGGACAGGCTGGGAATACTGCATTCGATAGCGGTCGACGGACCATAGACAGGCATCTTCATCCTCCGGGCTAAAAGTAGCGCCATGAATTGCATGCCAATCGTCATAGGGAAAGTCGGCGTGAACCATACCCACTACACCACTCGGCGTTTCCACCTCGATAGCCAGCGGCAAGGCACTCAAGCAGGCCGCAATGCGTTCACGAACATCGCCAACACAGGCATCCAACCATCCGCCGCCGTGGGCACGATGATCAACGTCCGGAATCGGATTGCCCATCACCCGTCGCCACGTCATCAGGTCGTGATTCCCACAGATCGCGTGAAACCACGGGCGCTTCAACCATTTCAGAACATCGGCTGACTCAGGACCTCGGTCCACAAGGTCCCCCACGGAAAACAATCGGTCCTTTTCTGGCGAGAACTTTACGGCAGCCAGCGCGACCTCAAGCCGACCAAAATGACCATGGATGTCACCCACCGCAAAATCACGGCCGTTGGCATTCAATTGAAAGCGCCGGACTCGGACATTACCGGGCGTCATTCCAAGATTCCATATAGCTCCCTAACGACTTGTCATGCATGCCCCATGATACTTGGCTCTCCACGGTAGCGTGACACGCACTCCGCTGATCCTAGTGTCATCACTTCGAATGCGAGCCAACAGCGTGAGCACGCTCACATCGTTGGTAATTTTCCACAAAATTTTTCCTTGTCCACCGACGTTTCAGACGCCGAAATCAGGGTGCCTCTCTGACCGCGCCTAAGCCCTTGATTTCGAGGTTCATTTTGCTTGATCACTTCATCGCAAGAAAGCCAATGTGCCATATCTTGGCATTTGGCGATGCCTAATCTTGGTTTTTACTGACACCCCATTTTGGTCTTTAAAATCAATGGCTTAAGTTTGACATCCATGCCTTCACGGTAAAGACTGGCATTACCTACGGTGAACTTGTGAGGCATATGAATGACTACTGGAGAATATTTGTTGGGACGGTTTGGACCGTTGATGAGCATCGTTGACGTCGCTACCTTGCTAGGCCGATCTCCTGATGGTGTCCGCGTTGCGCTTTATACCGATACCGATTTTTCGCGCAAGCTGAAACCAGCCATGCTGCGGGTCGGCCGCCGCGTTTATTTTCGGACGTTGCAGGTCACGGAAGCGCTGAGTCTGGAACAGCCGGCAGACGATGAAATCATGCCCGCAGAGGCCGCTACGCGAGGGCCGCGCGCATGAGTCGGCAAAGAACCATCAACGACCAGATATGGCGGTCAAATCGACTGTCAGGCTGCACGGTCGAAGACCGCTATGCGCTGTTCTACTTCCTGACCTCGCCATTCAGCAATGTCATCGGCGCGTATGAAATCGTCATTCGCGTTGCGGCCTCAGAAATGGGCTGGGACCCCGATTCACAACTGATGCCAGTGATGCGTCGCCTCATCGAGGCTGGCATCTTGGATTTTGACGCGCAGGCGAATTACATCTGGATCAAAGATTGGTGGGACCACAACTCCGCCAAGATGGCAGTGGCAACGACCCTTAGGAAAAAGACACTCGAGCAAATAGCGGCACTGCCCCGAGGCTGGCGTGACGCTTACGTGAATGACTTTATCGATCGACTGCCTACCGAGGATCCGCTGCGCAATACGGTAGCCAAAGCCCTTGGATACGGTCCTTATAGGCTATCGACACCCTATGCGGGACCCGACGACGGCCGGACGTCCATTCCGGCCGAACCAAAAGACATCCATAGAAATCAATCAATTAGCAACGGGCATACCCCAGCGACAGCCTATCTCCAGGGTATGGGCAGGGGGCCGGGTAACACTACTACTAACACTAACCCTATCTATAACCCTACTACAACGAGAACCGACGACGGTCTTCAGTACCCTACCGCGCTGGTCCCCGCTGAGAAACTGTCGATCCAAAACTTGCTTACCGACGTCCAATCAGTTGATGCGCAAGCATTGCTTGACGAGCTGGATGGAGCCATCAAAACGCCCGGAACCATCAGAAAGACAAAGGTCGCCTATTTCAAAGGAATCCTTGAACGCCACCGCACAGGGGGATTCGTGCCGTCTGCTGGCATCCCGATAGCAACCAGAAGGGAACGCCTGGCAGCGACCCAAGATATGTCGCGTGCTTCGGAATCAGCACCACTCAGCAAAGCTGAATCTCAAGCCCGGCTTCAAGAAATCAAAGCCCAACTGGAGCTGCATACGAGGATGCCGAAATGACGCGCAAGACCACACTCAGCATCCGCCTGGATGGTGATCTGAAGCGGCGCTGGCAGGCACTTTGTCTTCGACAAGGCAGTAAGCCCAGCGACGGCCTGCGGCAGATCATTGTCCGCCTTCTCAACGGTTCGGCAACGGACACTTCGCCCACTCCATCAACACATGAGCAGCCCGATACTTCGCGTCGCCGCTTGGAACTCCGTCTGACTGAGACGGAATATGCCCGTATCGAAGCACTGGCCTTGCAGCAGGGCATGTCCGCCAATCGCTGGGTCATCCACCTGATACGGGCCAATCTCAGCGGGGAACCACAGTTCGGCATGACAGAGCTACGGACGCTGGGCGAATCGAATTCACGGCTGCTGGCCATCGGCCGCAACCTGAACCAGATCGCCCGGCATATGAACGCAGGACGCGCGCTGGAGACGGTGGTAACCGCTGAGCGTATCGACACACTGACCCGTCATATCAAAACCCACACCGCGCGGGTGGCAGACATCATGCGCGCCAACATTGACCGCTGGAGGCTGGAATGAGTCTGGTCATTGATGGAATTTTGAAGGACTGGGGCGAACGCATCTATACCAAGCCCGTCACCAGCCAAGGCGTAAAGCGCACGGTGACGCGATCACGCACTTCGCCACCCTCTACGCCTCTGCTGCTGACTGGCAGCGCTCGGGTCCGTGACAAGTTGATGCTGACCACTCGCAAAGCGCCCGAAGTCATGGTGAAGATCTCCGGCGGCGGCAAAGGCATCGCGCAGGTGAAAGCGCACCTCGACTACATATCGCGCAACGGCCTGGTAGCGTTGGAGAACGAAGACGGTGAAATCATCCTTGGCCGTGAGGCAGTGCAGGACGTGCGCGACGAATGGAAAAGCGGCCAGTACGGGTTGCCTGATAACGGCTCGCGCCGCGAAACGTTCAATATCGTGCTGTCCATGCCGCCCGGCACCGACCGACGCGCAGTCAATGACGCTATCCGTGCATTCGCGAAAACGGAATTCGGCGCCAACCACGCGTATGTCTTCGCCATCCATGACGATGAAGCCCATCCCCATGGCCACCTTTGCGTTAAGGCGCTCGGTCTCGACGGCAGCCGGCTCAATCCACGAAAAGCGGACCTGCAACGCTGGAGGGAGCGCTTCGCCGAGGCACTGCGTCAACAAGGCATCGAGGCCAATGCCACACCTCGTAGGGCACGGTCTAACACGCATGCGACGGTCAAGCAGGCGACGCGACATGCCGCCAAGCGCGGCAAGAGCACTAAAGCGGCCGAGCGGGAACAACGCAAGCTTTCCTGCGTTTCACGTGCCATCAGGAATGGCTACGGGTACATTGCGAAAGCCTTGGCTGCTGGTGACATCGAGGACCAATCGCTCGCCCTGGAAATTGTCCGGCTCCTTGATCCCTCGCAGGACTGGACGTTACAGGCCCCACAGCGTAGTCAGCGCAGCACGGAAGTGACCAAGGACGCCCAGCAACTGGAGAGAACCAACCACCCAGGCCAAGGCGACCTGAGCCGTTGATTGATTGCGCAAGAAGGACCATAAGATGGCTTTACGCTACGACGCCTTGCAAGACTACTGCGATGATCCAGCGCGCACTGGTGACGTGCAGGTCATTCTGTATGCGCATTACCGGAAGGGCTTTGCCTTGGCCGTGCAGAACGGCACTACAGAACACCCGGTCACGGACGACAAGGGCCGACCGTACCGGTTCCGAACCGTAGAAATGGCCTTGGCAGAACTGGCGAACATCTCGTACCTGTCGGACCGCATCATCATTGACCGTCGCATGTGGTGGCCGTAATCGGGAAACTACTTTGCATTAACCGTAAGTACAATCAACTTCGGTTGTACCTTTAACCACAACGAACGTTGCACCGCCCCAAGGACGCCTAGCGTACCGGGTGCCGACCCGAAAAGAAGGGTTCCGACCGCCGAGAGCAGATCGGCCGCTTAGTCGCCCCAAGAACGCTTTGTCGTACTGGGCGCGGTCCCTGAACAGACCGACAGACCGGACAGCACGGTCCTACGTTCGCCCTCAACCTCTCAGGAGTGGCGAACATGAAGAAACTATCAGCCTCTTGCATTCTGGCCGTCGGCATTGCCGCGTCGTCGGCCGCCTTCGCACAAATCCCCGTAACAGATGGCGCTTCCATCGCCAAGAGCGTGGAAAACCAGATCGAAACAATGGCGAAGTGGAAGATGCAGTACGACCAGATGGTCAGCCAGATCGACCAGATGAAACAGCAATACGCTGCGGTCACTGGTGCCCGCGGCATGGGCGAACTGTTCAACAACCCGCAACTACGGGACTACCTGCCGCAAGACTGGCAAGGCGTCTATGACAGCGTGAAATCAGGCGGCTATGCCGGCCTGAGTGGGCGCGCAGAATCCATCTACGACAACAACAAGGTGTATGACGCCTGCACCGGCTTCGCCTCGAACGAGCAGCGCACCAACTGCGAAGCGCAGGCCGTCAAGGGCGCGCAAGACAAAGCCTTTGCGCTCGACGCCTACGACGCGGCGAAAAACCGCCTCAGCCAAATCGACCAGTTGATGAGGCAGATCAATCAGACCCAGGACCCGAAAGCCATTGCTGAGCTGCAAGGCCGCATCGCCGCCGAGCAGGCCATGATTCAGAACGAGCAGACCAAGCTACAGATGTACCAGATGGTTGCGGCAGCGGAAGACCGGTTGCAGGAACAGCGCCAGCGTGAAATCAACGCGAAGGTGCTGGCGAATCGTGAATACACGAAGCATCAGCCTTTCAATCTGCTGGATAAGTAAGAGGAGACAAGCCCATGATTTCCTATATTCACATCCCTGTTTTGGCAATTTGCTTTTTCACGCTCCTGTTCATGCGACGGTGGTGGCAATGCATTGACCGCCTTGGGCTCACGCATGAAGTCGGCCGTCGCGCACCTTCGCTTGTTCAAGGTGACATTCTGGCAGCAACGTTCGCCATCCTCCCCTTCCTGATCGCGGCGGTGGACTGGTCGGCGGTTGTCCTGCCCGGCCAATCAGTGCCGACGCCGTCATGGATGGCCGTCGTACTCTCACTGTCCTGCCTCGGTGGCTGCGTGTTCGTTCTGCGCAACTCGGACGGGCGATTCGCAGGTAACTGGACGGGCACGCGTGAAAGCGCGCTGCGGACAGTTGCGGCGCTACGCATCATCGACGCGGCCGAGCTCGCCCACGCGCTAGGCGTATTGCAACAGCATGAGGGCCGAGACACCGGCGGCCGAACCATGGAAGTCAACGCACAGGAGATGCGGAAATGAAAAGGACCGTTCTCTCTCTTTTTGTCGCGACAGCGCTCGCCGGCTGCGATCAGGCCACGACGGTCCAAACCGTGGATTGGTACAAAGCGCACGATGCCGAGCGCACTGCAATGGTTTCCAAGTGCCGGAATAATCCTGGCGAGTCGGACGCATCACCGAACTGCATAAATGCCATCACCGCCCAGAACCATCTGACGGTTGAGAAGCGCGGATACACAAAGCATGAGCCAATCAATGTGCTCGAAGGGGGCAAATAGTGGCTATTGAATCTAATATCTTTGAATGGATGGGCGAAAGCATCGACATGACGCTGAACGCGTTTGTTCAGGTGACGTCGGGCAATGTCATTTCCATGTTCACTGACATCTTCATCTACGGTGGCACGCTCACACTCGTGATGATGGGATTCGCCATCATCTTCGGATATGTCGAAGCCCCTGCCTCAAACTTCATGAAAACTTGCGGGAAGTTCATCGTCATTGGCGGTTTGGCAATGAGCTCCCCTACGTACCTGTCATGGGTTGTCGAAGCATTGCGCGGCCTGGAAACGGGCGTCGCTGACGCCTTCTCGGCATCCGGCAGCAGTACGTCCGCAACCTCGGTTTATCAGGTGCTCGATAAGGCGGTGTCCGATGGCTTCCTGATCGGCGGCGATATGCTCGACAAGATGGGAAAACGGCGCTGGTATGAGATTGGCATGGTGTTTTGGGACCTGCTTAACGCCCTAATCATCTATGCCGCCACGCTCATCATTGCCATTCCGGCGGGGGCAATGGTGATCGTTGCCAAAATCATGCTCACCCTCATGCTTGGCATCGGGCCGTTCTTCATCGCCATGCTGATGTTCCCCGTCACCGCGAAATGGTTTGATAGCTGGTTTGGCCAAGTGATGACCTACATCATGCAAATCGCCTTGGTGACAACGGTTCTCGGCATGGGCATGAAGTTTTTCAGTGCACTTACGGCCAAAGTTTTGGCCGTCACCACTGACCATCCTATTGCCACAATGCTTGAAATCCTGATCGTCACGGGCGTCACCCTGTTCTTGCTGCAACGCGCAGATGAGGCAGCTTCGCACCTGGCCGGAGGCGTGTCCTCGGCGGGTATCACGCTTAGGCAAGTCAGCCAGGCCGCCGCATCCCCCGTAACTCAAGTTCTCAACCGTCAAACAACTCGCCGCGACATGCAAAGCGGCATGATGGTCACCGGGGGCCGGCTCAATCATCTCGCAGCAGGCAACACAATGTGGAACCCAGCGTACCGGCAACACGTCTTGCAGAACATGGGCAAAAACTGGGGGCCGGCTACAGGCGGCTCAGTCAAAGGCGAATAGCCTGCCATCTGCCCCTGCATTGGCCTCGCTTTCGGCGAGGCCCTTTCATTTCTAGCGGCAAATCTCCGCGCTACGCTTCGGCAACCCCTTCGGTTGCATCCCGCGTCCGTTCTTGCCGGACTGACCGCAGGGGCAGGCCCAGCGGCTTCGCCTTGTTCCTCCCCCCGGCCGACAGGCTGCATGGCTTCCAGAGGCATCAAGGGTGAAGGCTTCGCCCGGAATCCTCACCCGTTCCCTGCGCTGCGCTCCGGGCTGCGGCTTCCGGTCCCGCCCTTGACGCCTCTTCCGGCCAAACGGCGTCAGTAGCGGTGCTGTCAAGCGGATGACGGGTCAAGGGGTTGGTGCGGCCCGCAGCCCACAGGGCGAGGACACGGCCCCTTGACGCGGCCGGAGCGCCCCACGCTATGCCCGGGGGCAGGAGTTCCGGGCCAAAGGCCCGCAACCCCTGCTCCCGAGGCTCCCGCCGGCGAGGGTGGAGAGTCCAGAGAGGCAAAGCCTCTTTGGAAACTACGATGCAGGCTAGTACGCGGCCAATACAGGCGATCCATAGCAAGTAAAACAAGACAATTTCAGCGCACCGCCCTGGAGGTTGCGTGTACCTAAACCAAAAAAACTCGTACCTCTTGTAAAATCGAGTTACCTACAGCAAGGGGACACCATGGCTGGCGAAGATAAATGTGGGTTACAGCCCTACAAAACCATATCAGATGCTGAACGCGGTCGACGCCAATCGGCCGTTAACTACGCGCGGGCCTCCATCGGTCTAGAAGGTTTCTCGCTCAGTGAAGCAGATGAGGCCCACGCCCAGCGTTTCATCGATGGTCAGATCAGCCTGCAAGAGTTTGTGCAGCCGCGCGTTGACGCGTTGATGCTCCCAAAGTCTTCGTCATGACGAAGAAATTTAGGATTCGAGGACTAGTGCAGGATAGGCTGTCGCCGGGATTTGCAGGACACATGTGATGCAGCAATTTGAGTGTGGCCACGCACATTTTGGAAGTACTAGTTCGAAACTGAGTGCTTTCGGCTAAAGGCAGAAGTTAGCCCGTCAGTCAGAGCGAGTACCGTCAAGTATTTAATGGATGCGCCGGACAATAAATCTCATTTGAGATATATGGAACGAGGAGCAACGGATGTGGCACGACATTGAGGCAGAGGCAGATCTTCTAAATTTTGGTCTGGTGGCAAATGCCGCTGCTAACCTCATAAAGAATGCTGGAAACAGCCCCGTCACTATCGGAATATCCGGCGGCTGGGGAGCCGGTAAATCAACACTCGTGAAACTTGTCCAGGCTCAGCTAGGACAAGGTATTGCGCCCGACGACAAGAAGCCTCCGTACATTCTCATGGAATTCAATGCGTGGCTATATCAGGGCTATGAAGATGCTCGACAAGCACTACTGCAAGCAGTTGCAGACCGACTTGTTGAAGAAGCCTCCAGGCGAAAGACTTTCATCGATAACGCGCTTGATTTCGCCAAACGCGTCAAACTGTTGAAGCTTGGACGTATCGTCGCACCCGCAGTAGCACATGTTGCAGTTGGCAGTGTGGCTGCTGGTCCGCTGGGTGCGCTGTTCGGGGCCGTGACTGGGCTTGTGCAGGGCTTCTCCGATGAAAATAAACGCGCAGAAAATCTTCAGGCTGTACAGAATGCTTATGCTGAGCTTTCCCCAGATCTCAAGGAGCTGATTGGCGAAAAGAAAGAAGCTTCGCTGCCCAAAGAAATCGAAGGCTTACGAAAGGCTTTTGCAGAGCTGTTGGCGAAGCTGGAGGTCCGGTTGGTCGTGTTTGTTGATGATCTAGACCGATGTCTCCCCCCTACCGCGATTGGTACGCTGGAAGCAATGCGGCTGTTACTACACGTTGAACGCACCGCTTTCTTGATTGCGGCAGATGAAAGCATGATTCGTGGAGCCGTACGCGCACACTTCAAAGGCGTTGAAATTGAGGATGGACTTGTCACTAGCTACTTCGACAAACTAATTCAAATTCCGCTGAGAGTTCCGCGTTTGGGGATTAACGAAGTCAAGGCGTATCTGACACTTCTACTCACCGACCTCGCTGAACGCGAAGGTCGGCTCTCGAAGAACGCGCAGTCTACCGGACAAGTGGAAGTGCTCAAGCTACTAAAAAAATCATGGTCCAGAGGTATTTCGCGCGAAGAGCTCGGTGAAGCATTTAAAGCCGAGAAGGAGGCAGTGACTAAAGAGCTGGACATTGCCGACCAGTTGGCCCCCCTGCTTGTCACATCAGCGGAGATTGCCGGAAATCCTCGCCTGATCAAGCGCTTCCTAAACAATCTCATGATTCGTCAAACTATTGCCAATGACATGGAGATGCCGCTCGCGTTAGAGCAACTAGTCAAGATTCAACTTTTTGAGCGCTGTTCGTCGAGCGCTGCATTCGAACACCTTACCAAAGCAGTGGCCGCACACCCAGAGGGCTATGCCGACTTTCTGGATGCATTGGAGGATGCCGCAACAAAGGGGGAACCCTACGAGCCGCCCCATCCGTCGTGGACCGGACCATTTTACGAGCAGTGGTTAAAGCTGGCGCCTCGCCTGGCAAAAGAGAACCTGCAGCCGATTCTTCATCTCAGCCGCGACCGCAGCCTGGGCTTGGCTGCATACGATGAGTTGTCTGCTGAGGCCAAAAAAATACTGGAAGCGACCATGGAGGCAACAGATCGCTCAGCTCTGCTTATCAAGCAGCTATCGTCCCTTGGAGAGGGGGATGCCTCTCGAATACTCACTCGCGCAATTCGCAAAGGTCACGAGAACCAATGGGAAATGGAAGACTTTATGCGGTGCCTCAATTGCACAGAGGCGCATCCGAATCTAGGAACTCAACTCGCGACTGCGCTTTATGAGGTTCCCGGTAGGAAGCGCAGCGTGGCGCTCATCCCTCTTCTTAAAAACCAATCATGGGCTATTGAGGTCCTGCAAGAATGGGAAAACGATATTGATACGGACGAAAAGTCCCGTGAGTATCTAAGGCGACAGAAGAAAGGTGGCAAGTAATGGGAACCTCAACATCAAGCAAAGGACCGGCTAGTGGTGTAAGTCTGGATCCTCCTTGGCTGGACGACGTTATCGATGGGGTTGGCAGTGGCTGCGATGTGGTTCCGCCAGATGATGGAGCAGATCCGGGATCTCCTGTAGTTCCGCCAGGTATCGCTCCACCGAACCGCTACGGGGATGCACGTAGAGCATTTGGTAAGTTCGCAAGAACAGGAAGCACTGACCAGCTTCGGCGCGCAATAGGACACTACTCCAGCAAAGGTGGAGGCGGCGCAGGCGCGTCTGCGAACCGTATGCGAGCGTCGACCAGTGCTGGTGCAGCGCTATTCTCGTTTCTGAATGCGATAGGCCAAGGTAGCACGCCTGAAGCTCGCCAGTGGGTCGACAATTTACGTGCGACCAACCCATCCGCAGAAAATGTCGTCGACGCCATCGTTCGCGAACTCGCCCCGCCAGGCGGCAGTGCCGACGAAGAGTCGCTACGCGACTCGATGGACCACGCTCTCTCCGAACTCATCAAAGACAATCCAGCCATTGATCCCTTGAGTATGGGCGTCGACAACATTTGGGAGCTGATGAAGGGCTATTTGGCTAACGAGGCTGGAAATAGGCTGTGCTTTGATTTGGGTCCGGTTTTTGAAAACTCCCAACTCGACCCTCGAACAGCAGTGCAGCGCGAACGAGAAATGCGCCGATTTCTCAAAAATGAAATAGGGGCGCATGTAGACCTGTTGCGGAACTCGGTGGCCAATCCATCTCGATCGCAGCTCGCTAGCATCCTGCAAGAAGCGTTGAAGATGACATTCGACCTGTTTGAGGCAGACCTATGACGAAGGTTTTCTGCGCGCCCAAAGACTGTATACCAGAAGTCCGCAGCGCTGGTATTAATTACGTTTCTATGTATGCCCATGATGGCTTGCCAGACGTAAGCACGATTGGCACATCGCTCATTGACGAAATAAAACAAGCAGGCCTCACTCCGCGCGCGGCCAGTTGGGACTTTCTGACGCTCGCTTTGGCAGTCAACGCTGCTGACCATATTGTAGAGCGCGACCTTTCGGTCGACGGATGGACTAGAACCATCGAATTGGAGATAGCTCTTTATGAGCCCGCTCCCTTTGCACAGTTAACTTCTGAGCTTCAGCTGGCGTTGCGTTTCCTGACGGGAGACTTTTGGAAGCTCAGCTTCGTTGATGGTGGCTACCCGCCCCCAGCCCCGAAGCTCATAGCCACATATGACGCAGATTGCGTATCTCTCCTTTCAGGTGGGCTCGATAGTTTGATCGGTGCATTGGATCTGCACGCTGAAGGACGGCGGCCCATCTTCGTATCACACATAGCTAGGGGCGACTCGGAGAACCAGCGCTTATACGCTCGCACCCTTGGCGGAGGTGAACGTCATTTACAGTGGAATCAAAATATTTGGCTTAAACCCCAGCGCGAAGGAGAGCCTTCAACGCGCGGCCGCTCAATAGTGTTCTTCGCATTTGCGGCGATTGCTGCTGACAGCCACGCACAAACAACGGGGGATGAAGTTGTAGACCTTTTCGTTCCAGAGAACGGTCTTATCAGCCTGAATGTGCCTTTGACCGCAGGACGTGTCGGAAGTCTGAGTACAAAGACAACACACCCTGTCTTCATGCGTCGGCTACAGCATTTATGGACGGAGCTTGGCGTGCCCGCTGAACTGCGTCTTCCCTACGCAGCAATGACAAAGGGCGAAATGATGGCCGCGTGTCGAGATCCACATCGCCTCCGTGAATTGGCAGGGACGTCAACCAGTTGCGGGCGTTTTGCGGTTTTTGGTTTAAAACATTGTGGACGCTGCGTGCCATGTATGGTTCGGCGCTCCGCATTCATGCGATCAGGCATTCCAGATTCCACTGCTGTCTATGTCCACGATGATTTGAAGGCCGCTCAGCCAGATCAAGGCGCTAACGATGTGGCGGCGGTAGCTACTGCCATATTGAAGGCTGATGAAGACGGCATCCGTAGTTTCACCGCAGGACAGTTCGCTTTTGCAGCGTCAGATCAACGAATTGTGTTTGAAGGGGTGGTTGAACGCGGGCTCAAAGAACTGGCAGCGCTGCTACAAGCGCACAGCGTCCTATGATTGACGTTCATTCACATTTAGACCTGTATCCGGACGGCCTGGCACTGGCGAGGAAAGTCAACGTTCGAAATGAATTCACTCTCGTAGTGACAACCAGCCCGCGGGCGTATCAAGCAACATCAAGAGTCTTCGGAGAATTACAAAACATTCACGTTGCGCTCGGCCTCCATCCTGAAGTGCTGGAAGCCAAGTTTGTAGAGCTTGAACAGTTAATCTCGGGTATCAAGGGTGCTCGATTTGTTGGTGAAGTTGGCCTGGATGGCACGCCAAAATTTCGGAAATCTTTGGAACTACAGCAGCGAGCCTTTCAAGCGGTGCTGACAGAATGCCGTCTCCAAGGTGGGCGAATAATCAGCATCCATTCACGAGGTGCTGCCCAACGAGTCATCGCAGCGCTGGCTGCTGCAGGCGATGTAGGTGTTCCTTTGCTACATTGGTTCTCGGGAGGCGTTGCTGAACTTCGAACGGCTTCGCGACTAGGCTGCTGGTTTAGTGTTGGGCCGGCTATGCTGACCGGCGAGAAAGGTCGTTCTTTGCTTGCCCACATGCCGATGAACCGAGTGCTTCCTGAGACAGACGGTCCTTTCACAGAGCAGAATGGTGTGACTTTACGGCCATGGGATGCCTGGCGCGTGTGCGCGGTTATCTCTGAAGTTTGGGGAATGCCCCTTGACGAGGTTGAACATCAGCTGAGACGCAACCTCACGAAACTTCTGCAACTGGGCTGACAACAGCTTGCTCGACAATGTTTGCTTTGTCTCAGACAACTGGCAATAAGTACTCTCGAACAGCTATCGTCGGGAATACTCGAAGTTCCGCTGTAAGTTTCGCACGGAAATTCTGCGCGGGCACTCCCTTGTCAACACTGTACCGAAACTTCGGTACAGTACAGGTACAGTGACCAGTTTTCACCAAGTTAGCTAAAATACTCCAACCTACTGATTTGAAACTGGTTTTACCTATTTCAACCTACGCTAGAATTCGCCCCATTTCCCTGTAGAGACACTGTAAATCACCGACTCAAAATCCCCCCGCCGCAAGGCGGGCCGGTTCGATTCCGGCCCGGGCGCCAGATTCAAAGACAAGGCCGCTTCTTCGAAGCGGCCTTTGTTGTTTCGTATCAGGCAATTCGTGCCCGGCAGCTATTAGCCAATGGCCAGGGCTGCATCGATGGGGGGGCTACGCCGCGCGATTGAGCATTTGGTCCAGCAGGTCCAATGCTGCGGTGGCGAAGGTTTGCATGTTGGTGGCGCGGTCTGGGTTGCCGGTTTCTATGGTCAGGGTTGCGCCTTGCGGGCCGCGGACGGCGAAGCAGGCGTGGCCGGGGGCGTCGCCGTAGCGGTTGCCGCTGGGGCCGCTGGCGCCGGTTTCGGCCAGCACCCACGTTGTTTGCAGCTTGCGTTGCAGCGCCTCAGCGAGCATGGACGCGTAGGCCTCTGTCGCGGAGCGTATGCCGTCCGGCAAGGTCAAAGGCAGGTCGAGCAGCGCGTGGCGGGACTGGGCTGTGTATACGACTGCGCCGCCGATGAAGTAGGACGAGGCGCCTGGTACCGCCAGCAGGCTGGCTGCGATCAGGCCGCCCGCGGAACTTTCTACCGTACCCAGCGTATGCCCACGCTGCTTGAGTTTGACAGCGATGGCCTGCGCGCGCGACTGCACCTCGGATTGCACCTCGTTCATCACGGTTCCTGTTGTGTCCGTTAACGGTGCACATACTGTAAACCTAATGCGGATGCGGAAGACTATGGGCATCCCTGCCGCGTCGACACGACGGTCCCGAGGAAGGGACGATTCCGGCAGGGACGATTTGCCGATAAGAGGCTAATTCGAAAAGGCTAGTTCGCTAATGTGTTGCAAGCAACATTCAGCGCCGCTAATTCGCTGACGCTTTGCAGACGACATGCAGTGGCGGTAACGGCGCCTTGGCGGCCGCGTCGATCTGCGCTTTGCTGGGCGGCGCCAGGCGTTGATCGGGGGGAAATTCGATGCGGACGGACTGGGTTCCGCCGTTGTCGTCATGGACGTCGCTGGGGCCGACGAAACGGCGCAGGCGATGCGCCGCGACGTCGTAGGTGACCTGCAGCGTGGGAGCGGCGAAACCGTACCAGGTATCCAGCTTCATGCGGTAGACGCGCTCGCCCGCGTCCGCTGGCGCCAGCACGCTGATGCTCAGCGGCATGAAGGACAGCCGACTGGGGATGAGGATATTCAGGGTCGCGTTCGACACCGACCAATGCGTGCGCACCCAGGCATCGAAGCCGCTGTTGATGACGGCATTCGACGGCGGATCCAGGACCTTCCGCTCGGCCTGCTTGCCGGCGCTGGCTAGGACGTAGACGGAACGCGCGCCATCGCGCGTTTCCACGCCTTCACGATAGCCATTGCGCTGGTCCGCGAAAGCGTAATCCGGCACCGGGTCATTCAAGCGGCCTTGCACCCACTTGCGGGCGAAGGGCGTCCCGTCCGGACAGCGATAGAGCACCAATTGGGTCTCCGCCGGGCTCGGGCTTGCACCCGAACTCGGGCTCGAACTTGGACCTGGACTTGAACTTGAACTAGGACTAGGACTAGGACTAGCAGCATCCCGCCAGATCCAATGTTCTTCGCGGTAGCGCTCCACGCCGTCCTCGGCGCCGTAAGCAATCCCCACGAAATGCTCGCCCCCCGCGGAGCCAGCGTTGACGGCGTTGCCGGGGATACCGGCGTTGCCATCGTTACCGGCAAAACTGACGCCTGGGCTGACAACCCAGCTTGCTACGGCAGCCACGCCCGCCAGCCAGACCAACGGGCGGGGCCGCATGCTCACTGCTCCGGCTTGGCCGCAGGGGCCGGTGTACTGGCGACGAACGACACGATGTCGTCCAGTACCGGCGCCCGCCAGCGCATAGGGCGCGACAAGGAGCCGATCAGCAGCTTGTGCCCGACGTTGGGATAGCGGATGACTTGCACGCTTGCCCCGGCGCCCTGCAACACCTGGCCCAAATGGCCGGTATTGCGTACCGGGTCCACGGTGGTATCGGCCGTTCCGGTCACCAGCAGCGCCGGCGGCGCGGCGGCGGTGACGTGGTTGATCGGCTGCGAATCGGGCGGCGTATCCGGATAATGGAATATCGGTCGCAGGTCGCGGCCCGTGATCGGCAGGAAATCGTAAGGACCCGCCATGCCGATCAGGCCGGCCAACTGCGTCGTCTGCATACCCACCCCGGCCAACCAGCGCGGATCCAGAGCCAGCATGGCAGCGATATAGCCGCCGGCGCTATGCCCCGCCACGAACAGCTTGCCCGGATTGCCGCCATATCGCGCGATATGCGTGTAAGTCCACGCGGTCGCCAGCGCGGCATCCTGCAAAAAGCCCGGATAGGCGACTTCAGGATAAAGCCGGTAATCCGCGATCACCGTCACGATGCCGTGCGTAGCCAGGGCATCGCCGACGAAGCGGTAATCCGCACGCTCGCCGGTGCGCCAGTTGCCGCCGTAAAAGAAAACGACGACGGGCGCGTTGCGCGCATCGATCGGGGCATAGATGTCCAGCCGCTGCCGCGGGGACGGGCCATACGCCAGGTCGGTGTCCGTCTTGCTGGCGTCAGCCGGCACCGCGCCATTGATGTAGGCGAGCGGGGAGCAGCCCGTCAGCATCGCGGGCAGGAAGCCGGCAAGGAAGAGCATACGGGCTAAATCTCGCAGGCCAGGAAGGAAACCGGGGAACATCGGGGCACTCCGCGTATCGCATGTGAGCGGTATACGGCGCTTAGGCCAGATTGGATCATCACCCGGATGTAATTTTAATTATCTGGACGCAGGACCACCAAAAAGCCGGGCCGGCTACGCAGGCCCGGGCTTTTTGAGTTTGCCGGCAAGGCGCTCTGTTCAGGCCGGGCACCTGCGGGGGGGGGAGACCCGCCCCCTGACTCAGGTACAGTGACGGAGCCTCCAAGTTTCAGCCAAGGACACGAAACCATGTACATCGCCATGAACCGCTTCAAAGTCGCTCCCGGCGCGGAGACCGAATTCGAAGAGCTGTGGATGAGCCGCGATTCCCATTTGAAAGACGTACCCGGTTTCGTCGAGTTCCATCTGCTGCGAGGCCCGCAGAAGGACGATCACGTCCTGTATTCGAGCCACACAATCTGGGCCGACCGGGCCGCCTTCGAAGGCTGGACCAAGTCCGAAGCCTTCCGCGCCGCCCACCGGAATGCCGGCGGCGGCACGCGGTCGCTGTACCTCGGCCACCCCGAATTCGAGGGCTTCGAGGTCATCCAGACGGTGAAATAAGCGGCCGGCAGCGTGGCAAATACTGGCCAACGCGCCGCCGCGAGCCGCCCGTGCGACAGGGCGGCATGCGCCCCCCCCCCCGTCGCGGCAGCGCCCTCCTTGCTTCAATACTGATACCGCACGTTCAGCATCACACTGCGCGGCGCACCGTAATAATTCTGCCGCGAGGCGCCGCCCAGCTTCTCGTAGTACTTGCGGTCGAACAGGTTGTTCACCGTCAGCGTGGTATCCAGATGGCGGTTATAGCGGTAACCCACCTGGGCGGACACGACGGTATAGGTCCCCTGGTTCCAGCGCGTGTCGTTTTCCTCTTCGTAGAAGCCGCTGTTCACCCGCACACCGGCACCCACGCTGAAGCCACGCAGGGACTCCTGGCTGAATGCATACTTGGTCCACAAGTTGAAGGTATGGCGCGGCGTGATCGAGCTGAACGACGTGCCTTGCGAACCGACGTCCGCATCCAGATACTTGGTGTGGGTGTACGCATAGCCCGCGACCAGATCCCAACCCGGCAAGGGTGAGCCGCTGATCTCGGTCTCGAAGCCCTCGCTGCGCACTTTGCCAGCCGCCACGGAGAACATGGGATCATCGGGATCCGCCATGGCGCGATTGCGATCCTCCATCCTGAACAAGGCCGCATGCGTATTGAGACGGCCATCCAGGTACTCGCCCTTCAAGCCGATCTCATACTGCTTGCCGGTGCGCGGCTTCAAGGTGCTGCCTTGCGCCGTGGTATCGGTCTGCGGCTGGAAGATGCTGGTGTAGCTGGCGTAAGCCGACAACTCCGGCGTCAGGTCGTAGATCAAGCCGGTGTAGGGCGTGATGTGCGCGCTGACGCGGTCGGTGTTCTGGCTGAAATCGTCGAAGTACGTATTGTTGTTGCGCGCGTCATTGCGCCACCACGAAAGCCGGCTGCCGGCGATCCACTTCAGCTTGTCCATGACCTGGAAGTTGAAGCGGGTGTAGAGGCCCAGCTGCGATGTGCGCGACTCGTTGCCATTGACCCGGTCGAAGTCCGGATCCGGCATGTTGCGCACCGGGTCATAAATATTGGTGGCGTACGTCGTGCCACCCCCATAGCTGAACGCCTTGCGCGTGTAGGTGTAGTCCGCGCCGACCAGGACGGAATGCTCGCGTCCGAACGCCGTGAAAGGCAGGTTCAGATTGACGTCGGTGCCGGTGGTCTGCCAGTGGTTGCGATAGGACCAGCCGATGACGCTGGTATCGCCGGTGGCGGGATCGACCGCGCTGTTCGCCCACGTCATCAGCCGTGTAGGCGTGTCGGTATCACGATGAAAAACGCTGGCCTTGATCGCTCCGCCGTTGGCCAGGCGGTGTTCCAGATTCGCGAAGGTCTCGGTCGTTTCCTCGGTCAGGCGATTCCACTGGGCGCTGACGTTGGTGGAGCGCTTCACATCCAGCAAGCTGCCGTCCGCATAAGCCGGCAAGCCGAAGGAAGGCCGGGAGTGGTCACGCTGCCAGGTGATACCGGCGGTCAGGGTGGTGGCGGGGGTCAGGTCGGCTTCGATGACGCCATACAGCGTGGGGTGCTCGGCATCGACGCGATCGATGAAAGAACCGCGATGCTCGTAAGCCGCGATGAAACGGCCGCGCACCTTGCCGGCCTCGTCGAAAGGCGTGCTCAGGTCGGTGACGGCGCGATAGTAATCCCAGGACCCCACGGTGGTCTGGGCGCTGAAGCCGAACTTGTCCAAGGGACGTTTGCGCACCAGATTGATGCTGCCGCCGGGCTCGCCGCTGCCCTGGTAGAGGCCGCTGGGACCACGCAAGACTTCGATGCGGTCGTAGATGGCCAGATCGAAGCCCGTCGACAGATTGCCCGCGCCGGCCGGCATGCTGATGCCGTCGACCATGATGGTGTCGAGCGCATAGCCGCGCGAAATGAAGTTGGAGATGTTGCCGCCGCTGCTCAAGGTCTCCACGGTGATGCCGGTGACGTTGCGCATCGCGTCGGACAGATTGTTCAGATTCTGATCGTCCAATTGCTTGCGCGTCACCACCGACGCCGACTGCGGGATCTCTTTCAGGGTCTGCCCGCCCTTGCCTATGGTCACCGCCCGGCTGGTGTACGAGTTGGAACCTTCGGTCTGCGCCAGTTGATCCGCGTTGCCGATGACCGTGACGGCGTCCAGCTCGGTGACGGCGGGACCGGCCGGCACGGCTTGCAGGTCATACACGCCCGCGCCGCGCGGCACGGCCCGCCAGCCGCTGCCGCCCAGCAGGCGGTCGAAGCCGGCTTGCACGCCGAAGGAACCGCGCAGACCGGGACTCTGCCGGCCCGCCAGCAGGGCGGGATCGAACACCAGTTGCACGCCTGACGCGGCGGCATAACGGGCGAGGGTGTCGCCCAAGGTGCCGGGGGCGATGTCGTAGGCGCGCGCGCCATTGGCGGCGGTCGGGACGGCCTGGGCGACGAGCGTAGCCGTCGGCTGGCTGTTCGCCGCGGCGCCACCGTTCTGGGCGGCCGCGTTTGACGATGGCGCGGCTTGCGCGGCGGCGCATGCTCCCAACAGCGTCGTCAGGGTCAGGGCTTGCCAGGTAGCGGCCGGGACAAATACGCCGGGGCGCTGGGCACGCATGCCGCGCGGTCGGGGGGTAGCCATCGAGCTGTTTTCCTTCGGTCGAAATGAGATGGAGGGGCGGCGCACGCCGCGTATTCCTATGCCACTCCGGACGAGAAGGAAAAAGTGATCATGCCGACCGAAAAAAACATGACTTGGGGGAAACGGAAGCTTTTGACATGGGGCTGCTTGGCGTGAACAAACAGCACAACAGGGCAACCCAAGGGTTGCCCTGTTGCCCCGAAGGAGAAACCCTGGACATGAAATGACCTGCTTCCATCATGCCGGCCCGACGGAAACCCAATATCGGCTGATGCGCTGGATGCGCAGGGAGAAGGTCTGGGCCAGGGCCGCCAGCGCGGCGTCGGTGTCCGCCACGGACACGGCCCCCGATACCCGCATATTCGCGATGGCCGGATCGCAACGCAGGAAGCCCGGCCGATAACGGCCCAGCTCCGCCAGGACATCCGCCAGGCGCATGTCGCGGGCGAGCAGCATGCCCTGGGTCCACAGGTCGGCGCCCTCCTCCGCCGCGCGCGGCGTCCGCGCGCCGGCGGCGTCGAAGCGGGTCTGCTGGCCCGCCTCCAGCCGCAAGGCGGCACCATGCGCGGGCTGGACCAGCACGGCATGCTCGAACACCGTCACGTCGACCGCGCCATCCTCCTGGCAGCGCACGCCGAAACGCGTGCCGAGCGCCTGCACGGTACCGGCCGGGGTGTCGACGAAAAAGGGGCGATAAGCGGGCGCATCAGCGTCTGCCCCGGTGGTGACCAGAATCTCGCCTTTGCGCAGGATCACGCGCCGCTCGCTGGCCGAGTAAGCAATGTCCACGGCGCTGGCGGTGTTCAAGACCAGCTGGGTGCCATCCGGCAGCGTCTCGCGGCGGCGTTCGCCGATGCCCGTGGCCGCGTCCGCCAGCCAGACCTGCCAGGGGCGTTCGCGCCATGCCAGCCAGGCGAGCGGCAGGCCAAGGGCCAGGCCCGCGCCGGCACGCAGGACGGCGCGGCGGTTCACGCCCTTGGCGGCGGGACGCAGCACCTGGCTGCCGATGCCCGCGGGCAAGGTGTCGAAGGTGCCCAGCACTTTTTCCGCGCGGGCCCAAGCCTGGGCGTGCGCGGCGCTACGGGCGAGCCAGGCCGCGAACGCTTCGCGATCATGGGATTGAGGGGTGTCGAAGCGCAGCCGCATGACCCACTCGGCGGCCTCCTCCAGCAAGGCGGCGGGAGGATAGGCTGACATGGCTGGGGCGCCGGCTGTTGTGCCCGACGAAGCTGAGGAAGGTGTGCGACTCACGGGGGATTCTTTGCTTTGCCCTGGCGTTCAGTCCGCCACCGCCATGCACGCCACCAGGGCTCGCTGGATGTCGCGGCGCACGGTAATCAGGGTGCTGCCCGTCTGCGTCGCGATCTGCTGCAGGGTCAGGCCGTCCAGCTGGGCCATCAGGAAAGCCTGGCGGGTGCGGGCCGACAGGCCACGCAACATCGCGTCGATGCGCATCAGCGTTTCGACGACGATGAGTTCCGTCTCCGGCGAGGGGGCCTGTGGTTCGGGAAGATGCGCCAGACTTTCCAGATAGGCCTGCTGCACCTGGCGGCGGCGCCAATGATCCACCAGCAGGCCCTTGGCGATATGGGTAATCAGGGCGCGGGGCTCGTCATTCAGCGTGGCCAGGCGGCTCGAACCCATCAGGCGCAGGAAGGTATCGTGGGCCAGGTCGGCCGCGTCGCAGGCATCGCCGAGTTTGCGGTGCAGCCAGCCGCGTAGCCAGCCATGGTGATGGCTGTACAGCGATTGCACTGTTTGCGCGGAAGTGGGGTCGAGAGCGGTCACGGGTTGTCCGGGCGGCGGGCCGCCGCAGAATGATAATGAGAACCGCTCTCATTTTTTCTTATTATTTTCGTAATTGCAACCCTGCTGGGGGGCACACGTGCTCACGTGGCGTCCGCCGGGGGCACGTGGACTCAGGTGATGTCGGGGCTCATGGTGCCGCCCTGCGGGGCGGCGGTCAGGTCGTCAGCCGGCTGAGTAGACACAGCACCAGCCATGGCGGGAGGCGCGGCCACGGACATCGCTGGAGCCACGGCAGCAGCGAGAGCCGGAGCCATCGTCGGTGCCCTAGCCGTAGACGGCGTCTCGGCCACAGGGGCGGCCTTGACCGCGCCGGCAGCCAGGGTATGGAACAGGTGTTCCGGCTCGAAAGGCTTTTGGCAACGAGGGTAGTGACGGTAGGGTTCACCCAGTACCGACCCACTGTAGCCGGTGGCGAACACGAAGAAGACATCCCGTTCGGCCAGCGCGTCGGCAACGGGGAAAGAGGTTTCGCCATCCAGATTCACATCAAGAATGGCGGCGTCGATCGGCGTGGCGCCAGCGGTCACCAGGGCGACGGCTTCGTCAGCAGTGGACACCGGGCCGATCACTTCAGCGCCGACGTCTTCCAGCAATTCAACGACCGTCAGCGCCACCAGGTAGTCATCCTCAACTACCAGAATGCGTCGGCCCTCCAGCACCCTTGCTCCGTCTTGCATCGCCATTCTTACCGCCAAATACGTCAGTAACCCCGGCATCGGCGATTCGGCCGCTGCTCCCATCCCCCGCCACCGTCGGCAGTGGGACCTCTATCCTGCACGCTATGCCATCCATGTTGAACCGTAATTCGGTCCGGGCCTTGAGCGTGTACTTCAATGCCTTCTCGATCAGTTGCCGGCCGAAGCCGACCTTGCTTGCGTCGGGCGCGGATTTCAATCCGTGCTCCGTCCAGTCCAGAACCAGGGATTCCACCCCCGACGGGCCCTTCTCCACATCCCACCGCACATCCAGATAAGCGGCATCGTCCTTCAAAGCGCCGTATTTCACCGCGTTCGTCGCCAGCTCGTGCAGGGCCAGCGCGATGGTCTGAACGTTGTTCACACCCAGTTGCACGGCAGGACCGGTGATCGAAATGTGCTCACCTTCGCTCTTGCCCAGCGCACTCAACTCAAGCCGCACGATCTCATCCAGATTGACCAGGCTGCCATCGGCATCCCCGATCAGCCCCTGCAGGCGCCCCAGCGCAGCCAGGCGACCACGGAAAGTCTGCAAGGCAGGATCAGCCGGCAAAGTCTGCTGAGCGATGGACTGAATGACCGCCAGCAGATTGCGCGTACGGTGCTGCAATTCCGCGATCAGCACATTCTGGCGCTCCTCAGCATGAATCATGCCGGTAATGTCGACAAACGTGATCACCACGCCATCGCTCAGCCCGTCCACGTTCAGATAAGGCGCCAGGCGCACCAGGAAATGCGCCCGCTGGTTCCTGCTGGCCACCTTGCGCTCCACGGTTTTGCCACCGTCGAACACCCCAGCGATGTTTTCCTCCAAACCCGGCAGGTCGAGGCGGCTGACCAGATCGGTAAGCGGACGGCCACGATCGACATCGCGAATATTGAAAATATTGACCATGGCCGGGGTGAAGGACCGTATCAGCCGCTTGCGGTCGAGAAACACCGTGGCAACGGAAGTGCTTTCAAACAGATTCTTCAGGTCGCCGTTGGTCCGGTCCAGTTCCTCGATCTTGCCGTTCAATTCGGCATTGACGGTGTGCAGCTCCTCGTTCAAGGAGACCAGCTCCTCTTTCGACGCTTCCATCTCTTCGTTGGAAGACTGCAGTTCCTCGTTCACCGACACCAGCTCTTCGTTCGAGGACTTCAATTCCTCAAGCGCGGTCTCGTACTCCTCGATCATGGACTGCAGCCGCTCCCGCGAATCGCGCAGCTCCTTCTCGATCTGCAGCGTCGTGCCATCCTGCATGACCTGGGCGCGCAGCAAGGCCTCGTCGCGGTTCAGCACCGGCCCCTGGTCCGTGAAGACCACCAGGTACATACGGTCGCCCTGCGATTGCTCAGGCAAGGGCTCGACCGACAGGCTGATGAACTGCACCCGGCCGTCCTCCCCCTCGATGGCGACGCCCTCCCGGGTCACCGTCCGGCCGAACTCCACGGCCTCGCGGAATACCGAGCGCAGATCCAGCCCCAGCCCTTTGCGCGCCATGGCGAAAAGCTGGCGTGAGGGCACGCCGGGCGCGGCTTCCAGGTATTTCCCGGTGCGGGAAGAGTAGTACACGACATCCCCGTCACGCGTGGTGACCACATGCGGGGGCGTGAAGCGCTCCAGCATATGATTGTCGACGGCATGCCGCAGCGCGCCGCCGCCCAGGCTGGGACGGCTCGACGTCAGCGTAGCGATATGGCCGATGCGCGCGGGCGACATGGACAAAGGCAGGCGCAACGGCGCCCCGACGACGTCGCGGCGCTGGAAAATACGATGCTTCTTCTCCACCGGCACGAACAGCTCGTCGAACTGACTGACGTTCTCCGACGTCCCCAGGAAAAGATAGCCGCCCGGGCGCAGGGCGTAATGGAAAGTGGGGATGACCTGGCGCTGGATCTCCTGCCCGAAGTAGATCAACAGGTTGCGGCAGGACACCATGTCGATCCGCGAAAATGGCGGATCACGAATGACGCTGTGCGGTGAAAACACGCAGAAATCGCGAATCTCCTTGCTGACGACATAGCTGCGGCCATCGTGTATGAAGAAGCGCTCGCGCCGCGCGTCCGATACTCCATCGAGCAAAGGCAGCGGATAACGGGCCGTGCGCGCCACTGAAAGCGCGCTGTCATCGATATCCGTGGCAAATATCTGCACCCGCGGCGTCTGCTCGAAATCGTCCAGCAACTCGCGCATCAACATGGCGAGCGAGTAGACCTCTTCCCCCGTCGCACAGCCAGGCACCCAGATCCTCACCGTGTCGCGGGCGCCGCGTCCATCGAGCAGCTTGGGCAGGATGCTATCCGCCAGGGCCTGGAAGGCCTGCGCATCGCGGAAGAAGCTGGTGACGTTGATCAACAGGTCGCGGAACAGCGCGGCCACTTCTTCGGGGTCCGCGCCCAGGCGCGTCACGTAGAGGTCCGGCTCCTCGATTTCCAGCACCTGCATGCGCCTTTGCACGCGCCGAAGGAAGGTGTTGACCTTGTAGCCGCTGAAATCGTGGCCCATCTGGGCCCGCAGCAGCGCATAGATGCTTTCACGTGCTTCGTCCAGTTTGCGAGCGCCAGCCCGGGCGCGATCGCCCTCGGCCAGATCGTCCAGCAGGTATAGACCCTTGGCAAAGCTGACCAGCTTCGCGCCCATCTGCTCCGCGGGAACCGCAAAGTCGACGATCCCCGTACCGATGGCGCTCTTGGGCATGTTCTCGTGCTGCGGTCCGAAGGCGTCCGCCGTCTGCGCCAGGGTCAGCCCGGCGCGCTCCTTGATGGCCTTGATGCCCAGGGTGCCGTCGGCATCGCCGCCGGACAGCACTACCCCCGCCGACAGTTCACCGATATCCTCGGCAAGTGCGCTAAGAAAGATGTCGACCGGCCGGCGTTCCGGATGTGCTGGATCCACCTCGTCCAGCGACAGCTTGCGCTTCTTGATTCCGACGACCGCAGCGGTGGTCGCCAGGTAGACGCAGTTGATCTCCACCGGCATGCCGTCTTCCATGGGCAGGACGCGCATGGACGTGAAACGGGCGACGATCTCCGGCAGCATGCTTTCGCGGCCGGGGCCCAGATGCGTGACGATGACGCAGGCGAAACCGGGCTTGTCCGGCACGCCGCGGAAGAACCCCTGCAAGGCTTCCACCGCGCCGGCCGACGCGCCTATGCCTACGATGGGAAAATCCGCTGCTGCCGCCATGCTTGCTCCCGCGCTCGCGCGCGCCCGTTTCCATGTGTATGTGCCAGGCAAGCGCACCTGGCGCCCATGAGAGCGCCAGGCCGCGGCATGCCGACGGAAAGGGTAGCAGACTATCGATGACCAGGGGGCGGCGCCTGAGACGCGGTTTTACTTATGTTCGGCGGTGATGGACCGGGTCTCGCCGGTTTCGACCAGGGTGCGGGTGGCGTCGACCGAGCCGTAGATCCACAGGATCTTCATGCCCTTGGTGTCCGACAGGTTGCGGAAGCGGTGCGGCACGCCCGCCGGGATCCAGGTGGTGTCCATGGGCTTGAGCCGGAATTCCTTGCCGTCGATGTCGAACATGGCGTCGCCTTCCAGCAGCATCACGCTTTCTTCGCAGTTGTGGAAGTGGAAGGGAATCTTCGCGCCGGGGCCGAACTCGGTGATGCCGTTGATGAAGGCTTGCGCGCCCTTGGACGCGCTGGCCAGGGGGATGGTGCGGGCGCCGCCGCCGCGTTCGTAGGCCTTCATCTGGTCCGGGTGGAAGATTTGCGGCTTGAGGCCGGCCGGTTCCGGGGACTGGGACGGGACTTGGGCGGTGCTGGACATGCGATGTGCTCCTGGACAATCGGGTAAGCCGAAAGTCTAGACAGCGCGTGACGGCACCGTCCAATGCCGAATGGGCAAGCAGGTATATCATTCTGCGATAGACCTGTACGGCAGAGGGCGCGCGGCGGTGAATCTTCGAACCCTGAAATACTTCGTGGCGATCGCGGACGCGGGCAGCCTGACGGCCGCCGCCGAGGCGATTTCCATCGCCCAGCCCGCGTTGAGCCGGCAAATGCACGCGCTGGAAGAAGAAATGGGCGTGCCCCTGCTGCAAAGAACTGCGCGCGGCGTGCGTCTGACCCAGGCCGGCGTCACGCTCTACGAAGCCGCGCACCGGATGCTGGACGAAGCGCAGCGGGTCAAGCGCCAGCTGGCGGGCCCGGCCGAATCCGGTGAAAGCCGCATGGTGATCGGGGTATCGCCCACCCTGTCGCGCGTGCTGGTGCCCGGCCTCTTCGACCGCTGCCATCGCACGCTGGACCAGACGCGGCTGGTGGTGCGCGAAGCGTTCACACCCGAACTGCTGGACATGCTGGAAAAAGGCATGCTGGACATGGCCATCATCACGAGCATGAGCGCCAGCGCCGACCGCCCGCTGGCCTTGCATCCGCTGGTCGGCGAGCCCTTCGCGCTGGCCGCGCCCAAGTCCATGAAAATGGAGCCCATCGTGTCGCTGGCCGAACTGGCGCGCATCCCCCTGCTGATGACCACGCTGCACCGCACCGTGGTCGAACGCCAGTTGCAGCCCATGGGCGTGCATCTGAACATTCACTCGGAAATCGATTCGGTCGATGCGATCCGCGACCTGGTGCGCAATGGCGACTGGTGCACATTGATGCCGGTATCCGTATTCAAGCAGGCACGGGGCGACGCGGGTGTGACTTTGACCGAAGTTTCCGGTGTTCAACTCAACCGCCATCTGATGATGGCTACCCGCATCGAGGCCACGCAGGGCACCGCCGTGGCCGCGCTACGCGAGATGGTCGTCGCCGAGATCGCCAGGCTCGATCGCCTGCGGGTGTTCAACTTCAGCAAGGCACCCGCCGGGCACTAACCGCGAGCCAGATCAAAATAATATAGGTCCGTCCGGAAACGGTATTAGTGGCCGGCGCCTCTGCTTCCTATACTTCCCTGACACCCGACAAGACGGGCCAGGGACGCGGCCACGCCATGCAGCGGCCGCCATAGACAAGCTACAGAGATGACCGCCAAGAATACCGAACGCTCGATTTCCATCGATACGCCATCCGTCCCCGTCGCTGAGCTGCAGCGCTTCATCACCCTTGTACTGACCGCCACAGGCATGCCGCCCGAGGATGCCGACACGGTAGGCGCCATCATGGCGCAGGCCGACGCGCGCGGGGCCGACGCCCATGGGGTGTTTCGCCTGCCTGCCTATGTGAAGCGCATCCGCGCCGGCGGCATCAATCTGCGTCCGGACATGCGCATCGTCGAGGAGCGCGCCGCCACCGCCCTGCTCGATGGCGACAACGCCATGGGCCATCTGGTCATGAAACGGGCCACGGACCTCGCCATCGAAAAAGCCCGCCGCGCCGGCATAGGCTGGGTCGGCACGCGCCACAGCAACCATGCCGGGCCGGCCGGGCTTTACGCCCGCATGCCGCTGGTACACGGCATGATCGGCATCTACATGGCCGTCGGCAGCGCCAATCACATGCCGCCCTGGGGTGGCATCGACATGCTGCTGTCCACCAACCCCATCGCCATCGCGGTGCCGGCCGCCAGCCGCCCCCCCATCGTGCTGGACATGGCCACCACCACCGCGGCCTACGGCAAGGTCAAGGCGCTGGCCCAGCGCGGGCAGACCATGCCGGAAGGCTGGATGGTGGGCCGCGACGGCAAGCCCCTGCTGGATCCCAAGCGCTCGGACGAAGGGTTTCTGCTGCCCATCGGCGGCGCCAAGGGCTATGGCCTGGCGCTGATGTTCGGCATCCTGGCCGGCACGCTCAACGGCGCCGCCTTCGGCCGCGACGTGGTGGATTTCAACAAGGACTACAAGAGCGTGACCAACACCGGCCAGGCCGTGCTGGCCATCGACGTCACCGCCTTCATGCCGATGGCGCAGTTCGAAGCCTGCATCGATGATATCTGGACGCAGATGAAGTCCTCGGAACTCCTCCCGGGCGCCGGCGAGATCCGCCTGCCGGGCGAGCAGTCCGCTATCACCTACGAAGACCGCATGCGCGACGGCGTGCCAGTGCATGCGGAGCTGCGGGCCGCGCTGGACGCCCTGGCCGAAAGCGTCGGCGTCGCCCCCATCGCCTGAAGCCGCCGCACCCGGGCGGCACCCAACGAAGAACGTGGACTGAAGGACATGCAATACCAGCGGTAAATGCGATTCCCGTAACGCCGGCATACCGTCCGGCGACCGGTACATAAAAAACAATGGAGAGGAGACAGCGATGGTTACGCGCAGAGGTTTTCTGGCGGGTTCCGCCAGCGCCGGCATCATGTTCTGCGGCTGCGGGCTGCTCGACGCCGCGCGCGCGGCGCAGCCGGCCGGCAAACGCCCCGCCTTGATGATGAACGGCGAACGGGTCAAGGTCATCGACACCCATGCGCATTGCTACTTCCAGGAGGCCATAGCCCTCATGGGCGAGGACGCCAAGAAGGTCCTGCCCCCGGTGCGCGGCGTCCAGGAGCACTTCATCGCCGCCGGCGACGAGAAAGCCATCGCGGGCCGCCTGGCGGACATGGATGCCATGGGCGTGGACATGGAGGTCCTGTCCATCAACCCCTTCTGGTACGGCAAAGACAGGGACACGTCCGCCGCCATCTGCAAGATCCACAACGAGAAGTTCGCCGAGCTGAGCCGCGCGTATCCCGATCGCTTCACGGCGTTCGGCTCGCTGTCCTTGCAGTTCCCGGACCTGGCGGTGCAGCAACTGGAACATGCGGTCAAGACACTGGGGCTGCGCGGCGCGGCCATCGGCGGCAGCGTGGGCGGCGCCTCCTTTTCCGATGAGCGCTTTCATCCGGTCTGGGCCAAGGCCCAGGAACTGGACGCGACGCTGTTCATCCATCCGCAAAGCACGCCGGAACTGGCCAAGCGCTTCCAGGGCAACGGCTGGCTGTCCAATGTGATCGGCAATCCGCTGGATACGACGATCGCGCTGGAGCATCTGATCTTCGAGGGAACGCTGGATAAATTTCCCCGGCTGAAAATCCTCGCCGCCCATGGCGGCGGCTACCTGGGCACGTATGCCGCGCGCTCGGACCGGTCCTGCTACGTCTCGCCGTCGAACTGCAATCCCGAGATCGTCCTGAAGAAAAAACCGTCGGAATACATCCGCCAGATCTACGTGGACGCCATGGTGTTCACGCCGGAGGCCTTGAACTTCCTGATTTCCCAAGTCGGTATCGACCAGGTCGTGGTGGGCACCGACCATCCCATTCCCTGGGAGCAACATCCCGTCGACCAGGTGTTGGCGACGTCCATGCCGGATGACCACCGTGCCGCGATCCTCAGCGGCAACGCAAAAAAACTACTCAATATCAAACTTTGAGGGGAGACAGACCATGACAAAACACGCCATGAAAAGCGCTTTCACGCAAACCCTGCGGCGCGCCTTGCTCGCGGCAGGCATCGTGGCCGGCGGATACACGGCCGCCGCGCAGGCCGCCTACCCCGATCACGCCATCACCATGATCGTGCCCCTGGCGGCGGGCAGCGCGGTGGATAACGCCGCGCGGCTGGTAGCCCAGGAAATGGCCAAGGAGCTGGGCGTGGCGGTGGTGGTGGAAAACCAGCCGGGCGCCGCCGGCATCATCGGGGCGGATCGCGTGTCCAAGGCCGCGCCGGACGGCTACACCATAGGCGGCTTCAACGACAGCATCCTGACCATGGTGCCCAATATGCAGGCCAATATGCCCTGGGACCCGGTACGCGATTTCGCGCCGGTGTCGCTGGCGACGACCTTCGCCTGGGCCCTGGTGACGACACCCAGCTTGAACTACAAGAGCGCCGCGGACTTCATCGCGGCCGCCAAGGCGGCGCCGGGCAAGCTGCACTACGGGTCCGGCGGCATCGGCAGTCCGCAACACATTGCCATGGCGCTCTTTACCGCGCGTAACAAGCTGGACGTCGTACACGTCCCGTACAAGGGCGCTTCACAGGCGGCGGTAGGGGTGGCGGCGGGAGAAGTCCAGGCCGCGTTCCAGGCCGTGGCAACCGTCAAGAGCCTGTCCGACGGCAAGAAACTGGACTTGATCGGCGTGTGTTCGGAGAAGGAGCTGGCCAGCTTGCCCGGCGTCAAGACCATCTCGGAATCGGGCTCCGTGCCCTTCACCTTCGAGTCCTGGTTCGTGGTGGTCGCGCCCAAGAAGACGCCGGCTCCTGTCGTCGAGCGCCTGAATGCCTCCATCAAGAAGGCCCTGGCCAATCCCGACCTGCAACAAAAGCTGGCGGCGCAAGGCGCATCGCCACGCGGGTCGTCGGCCAAGGAACTGGGTGACCTGACCAAGTCGCAGCTGCAGGTCTACAAGAAGTTGATCGACGATAACAACATCAAAGTGGATTGATCCCCGTTGCCGCGTCCCGAGCGCATGCGCGCCAGGGACGCGGCCGAGAGCCCTCGCCGCGTGCGGTCAGCCAGTCCAGATACAACCAGTATCTTTTTCAGCCTTTTCGACAGCCTTGCGTCAGCAATTTGTTTCAGGACGCCGGTAATATCCCGCCCGGCGTGCGAACCACGCCGGCGCCCTGCCCCCCAAGCACAGCAGAATAATTTTTACCCAGGCTTGCCGGGCCGGCCGCGCTATCGAAGAACTGAAGAATTGGACTATCAAACGCTCGCCTCACGCAGTTAGGAGATCTCATGTTCAAACGAAATACCCTTGCGGCCATTGCCCTGTCGCT
Source organism: Bordetella sp. N (assembly GCF_001433395.1). Classification (GTDB taxonomy): domain Bacteria; phylum Pseudomonadota; class Gammaproteobacteria; order Burkholderiales; family Burkholderiaceae_B; genus Bordetella_C. The sequence continues at coordinate 5,787,351 of NZ_CP013111.1, read as the reverse complement.
GACCGCGCTGCTGCAAGGCTGCGCCCACACCTCGCCGGACGAGGCCGCCAAGCAGAGCCTGGCCGCCGCCCAGCACACGCTGGCGCCGACCGGCACCCTGCGCGTCGCGATGTACCAGGGCAGCCCCACGTCCTATGTCGCCGGCAAGGACGGTGACGACCCGCGCGGCGTCGGCTACGACGTCGGCCAGGCCTTCGCGCAAAAGCTGGGCGTGCCGTTTGAAGCCAAGGTCTTCCCCAACAATGCCGAAGCCCTGAAGGCCGTGGCCAATGGCGATGCCGACTTCACGTTCACCAATGCCACCGACGAACGCGCCCAGACCATGGACTTCTCGCCCACGGTGCTGGACGTGGAAAAGAGCGCGCTGGTGGTGAAGAACTCGCGCCTGAAGAAGCTGGACGACCTGAAGCGCAAGGGCCTGCGCATCGGCGTCAGCAAAGGCAGCTCGACGGGCGAAGAACTGAAGCCGTTCTATCCCAAGGCCAGGCTGGTGCCGGTGGCGACCCTGGCACAGGCCGTGGAGATGCTGCGTACCCGCAAGATCGACGCCTTCGCGACCAATAACGCCATCCTGTTCGAACTGAGCGACAAGCTGCCCGGTTCGCGCGTGCTGCCCGACCACTGGGGCCTGGAACATTTCGCCATCGGCGTGCCCAAGGGCCGCGAGGCCGGCCAGGACTTCGTCAAGGATTTCGTCCAGGCGTCGGTTGCCAACGGCACGGTGCAAAAGGCCGTGGAACGCGCCAACGTGCGCGGCACGGTGTCCGCGCAATAAGGCGGCCCCGGGCAGGCGGTCTTTGAAGGACGCGGCGAGCAGGACCCTTTTCCGACTATGATCGGAATCCTCGAACCCGCTTCCCGTCCCGGCCCCGCCACGCGCGGGGCGAGGTTTACTTGCGACCATGCGTTACCGCCTGCCCCCTCTGAACAGCCTGCGCATCTTCGAAGCGGTGATGCGCCATGGCTCGATACGCCAGGCCGCGGGGGAACTGTGCCTGACGCCGCAGGCAGTCAGCCTGCAGCTCAAGCAGCTGGAATCGCATCTGGAACAGCAATTGTTCCAACGTAGCGCGCGCAGCCTGACTCCGACGGACGCCGCCCGCCAGTTCTACAAGCATGTACGCGACGGGCTCGACCGTTTCGCCGAAGGCGTGGACGCCATTCAGCCGGCCTCCGCCAAGCAGCAGCTCTATCTTTACGTCAGCCCGTATTTCGCCACCGAATTCCTGGTGCCGCGCCTGGGCCGCTTCACGTCGTGCGTGCCCGACATCGATGTGCGCATGGCCATCGGCGTGGAGCTGGACGAGTTCAACAACAAGGGCCTGGAGGCCGCCATTCACTGGAGCTACGGCGCCCCGCCGGAGTTCGTGGAGACGCCGCTGATCGACGACCTGAAAGTATTGGTGGCGACGCCGCGCCTGCTGGAGCGGCTGCCCGTCAATACCCCCCAGGACCTGCTCAAGCACGCGGTGGTGGTGCCCCTGGTGGCGAACTCGCTGTGGGAAGACACGCTCAAGCTATTGGGTGTGGAAGAGCGTCCGTCCCAGCCCATCATGATGCTGCACACGCACGCCGCCATGATGGAAGCCATCCTGGCCGACCTGGGTGTCGGCTTCATTTCCTACGCCGATGCCGTCCGTGGCATCCACGCGGGACGCCTGGCGGCGCCCTTCGGCATGGACCTGCTCAAACAGCTGCCCGTCGGGCACATTCCGCGTTTCAGCCTGCTGGTTCGACCCGACCGCCGGCATTCGCCCACCCTGATGCAGTTCACCCGCTGGCTGCTGGATGAAGTCTGCACCGAAAGCGTGGTCGGCTACACCTCGAAGTGCAGGCCCGACCAATACGCGGACGCCTGATCCGCCGGGCTCGGCGGCCTGCCCGCCCGGCCGAGCAAGGGGTTGGCTGCCCCGGTATCCTCGAATATCTCCTTCGCCATCATCTTCACCGCCGTCTGGTAGATCACCTCGCCGGCGCACTTGCCGTCGCCACCAGCTGGGTAGACGGTGCCCATGGTCCCGACCAGCCCCGCCATCAACAACCCTCTCTCGGTGCCACGGCTCATGTCCAGGTCCTTGCGCAGCAACTGCTCGACATCCGCGCCTAGCTGACTCAGCAGAGCCTTGCCTTTGGCATCGCTGAACCCCTGATAGGCGCGCACGTCGCGCGGCTTGACCTTGCCCGATTCGGCATCGCGGCGTGTGGCCAGCCGCTGCATCAGCTTAAGCAGCGCGTCCATGCGTTCATGCTCCCGCAGCGTTGCGTCCCGCTCGGACGGCGCGGCGAGCCGGCCCGGGCGAGACCGGCAGGCGCGACACGCGCGACCTATGGACGCCAGCCTGGACGTGATCACCTTGATGGATGTCTGCGCCACGGTCAGCGCATCGTGCCTCAATGCGCTGATACGCTTCAGACTGGCGCGACCCAGCGCGCCCGGACCGATACGGTTGAGACCCGCCAGCCGGTGGATGTGCCCGGCTGCAAGTTGATCCAGATCCAGATCGCGCGCGGTCACCCGATGTTGCGCGGACGATATGCCGGATGTGCTCATGGCTAGACTCCAGGAAAGTATCAGCCCTCCAAGCCTAGCGGCGTCGTCTGGCGCGAACCATCATCCAGATAGAATTTCGCCCCGGCATCACGCGGATAACCGAGGCGAAAATTCCTGTGCATCGCGAAGAAACTATTCAGGACGCGGCTCGTCCCCCGGCATCGGCTGTCCGGTGTTATCGCGGGTCAGGATCAGCGCGACGATGCCCAGCACCGCCCCGAACATCAGGTAGTACGCGGGCATCATCTTGTTGCCCGTCTGCTGAATCAGCCAGGCATTGAGCATGGGCGCCGTGCCGGCAAACAGCGCTACCGCCACGTTATAGCTGACCGCCATGCCGGTGAAGCGCACCTGCGTGGGAAACAGCGCCGGAATGATCGAGTAGATGCAACCCAGCAGCGCCGCCAGGCAAAGATTGAGGATCAGCAGCGCGACGACCTTGATCGTATAGTCGCCCGTCACCAGCATGTTGAAGCACGGAATGGCCATGATCAGCACGCCGAAGCTGCCCGCCAGCATCAGGCGCTTGCGGGTGATGCGATCCGCCAGCGCGCCCATGACCGGAATCATGGCGATCAGGAACAGCTGAGGCCCCAGGGACATCAGGAAGCCGGCCTTGGCGTCGATGGTCAAAGTGCTGATCAGGTAGGTGGGGATATACGTCGTCACCGTGTACAGCGTGACGTTGGTCACGATGATGATGCCGCAGGAAAGCAGCACCAGCCGCATGCACTTGGTGAACAGGTAGTTCCAGCCGGCGTTGGCATGCGACTTCTTGTTCTCGCTGACGGCCTCGAAAGCGGGCGACTCTTCCAGGCGCTTGCGGATATACAGACCAATGCCGCCCAGCGGCAGGGCCAGCAGGAAGGGAACGCGCCAGGCCCACTGGTAGATTTGTTCCGTGGTGAAGAACGTCGTCAGCACCGTGGTGATGGTGGCGCCGAACGCAAAGCCGCTGATGCAGCCGACTTCGATCCAGCTGGTGATCGCCGTGCGGCGCTTGTCCGAGCAGTACTCGGCCACGTAGATCGCCGCGCCACTGCCTTCGCCGCCGGCCGAGATACCTTGCAGCAGGCGCAGCAGCACCAGCAACACCGGCGCGGCCATGCCGATGGTGTCATGCGACGGAATCAGGCCGATGGCGAAGGTGGCCACCGCCATCATCAGGATGGTGACGGTGAGCACCTGTTTGCGGCCCAACCTGTCGCCGATGGGCCCGAAGATGATGCCGCCGAAGGGACGCGCGAAGAACGCGATGGCGAAGGCCGCCAGCGATGCGATCAATTGCGTTCCCGGCGCGCTGGCCGGGAAGAAGACCTTGCCCAGGACGCTGGCCAGATATCCGTAAACCGAGAACTCGAACCACTCGACGAAACTGCCCACCACCGACGCCAGGACGACGCGATTCAGTTCTTCCTTGCCCACCTTGCGTGGCGCGGTGGCTGAGGTCGTATCGCCCGGCGCGCCGCGTCGATCGAACCGTAGTTCGTCGGATGCCTGTGCTGCATTGATAGCCATCGTGTTCCCCTTGTGTTCCAGCAGCCTGGCGCTGGGATATGCTCGGCTGCGCAACGCGGGGCACATGCCCCGCGCTTGCACGCCGCGGTTTAGTCGAAGGCGTGCGGGTAATCCTGCCGCGCCTGTGCTTCGCTGATGTAGCCGTCACGAACATCCCGTTGGACCAGGGCGGCCGGACGCGCGGTGGGCGCGCCGTAGCCACCGCCACCCGGCAGATCCAGCACCAGGCGCTTGCCTTCGGAAATCAGCTGCGTGCCCTTGGCTTTCATGACGGTGCCGTCGTCCATGCCCACCTTGCCGGCCGCGCCGTTGCCGCCGCCTTCATGGCCGCGGGCGGGGAAGGCAACCCGATCGAACATGGCGTTCAAGGTGAAGTGATAGCCGTCGTGCGCACCGATTTCGATGCGCTGGCCCAGCCCGCCGCGCCACTTGCCCGCGCCGCCGGAGTCGGGCCGCAACTCCTTGCGCCAGACGATGATGGGGCCGATGCTTTCCGTGACTTCGGACGACATGGTGTGCACGCCGCTGGGGAAAGCCGTCGCGCTGAGGCCGTCGCTCGCGGGACGCGCGCCGGTGCCGCCGGTATTGAAGATCAGCATTTCATGGCGAGCCTGATTGGTTTCGGGCCGCACACCGGTAAAGCGCATCTGCAGGTTCCACAAGGCGCTGGCGCCTTCCGCCGGGATGAGGTCCGGCTTGTAGGTTTGCAGGGCGCCCAGCACCACGTCGGGAATCAGATGGCCCAGCACGTGCCGCACGGCCACCGGCGCGGGACGCGGCGCGTTCAGGATGCAGCCTTCCGGCGCGGTGATCTCGAAGGGCTTGAGCGAGGCCCAGTTATTGGGAATATCCGGCGCCAGCGCGCATTTCAGGGCGTAGCAGGCATAGGCCTTGGTATAGGTCAGCGGCACGTTGATGCCGTACTTGCTGGGGCCCGACGTGCCATCGAAATCGGCGTACATGGTGCCGTCCCTGGCTTGCACGGTGACGTGCAGGTCGATCGGCTGTTCATAGCCGTCCACGCGCATTTCGTACGCATGGCTGCCTGCCGGCAAGGCCGCCAGGCGTTCGCGGGTGGCCCGTTCGCTATGCTCGAAGATGAACTCGGCCAGTTCCTGCAGGTCATCCAGGCCGAACTCGTCCATCATGGATTCCAGGCGCCGGCGGCCCGTGTCATTGCAGGCCACCAGGGAGTGGAAATCGCCGATCACCTGATCGCGCTCGCGCACGTTGCTGCGCAGGATCTCGATCAGGTCTTCATTCACCTCGCCGCCCTTGTGGAACTTCATCAAGGGCACGCACAGGCCTTCTTCGTACACTTCGCCGGCATCCGGGCCGAAACCGCGGCCGCCGATGTCCACCACGTGCGCGGTCGAGGCGAAGAAGCCGATCAGGCGCGGGGCGCCGGCTGGTGTCGCGGCTGCACGGCGGAATACCGGCGTGACCATGGTGATGTCATGCAAATGCCCGGTGCCCTTCCAGGGGTCGTTGGTGACCAGCACATCGCCCGGCACCAGCTTGCCGGCGAACTGGTCGACGAAGTGGCCGACCGATTCCGCCATGGAGTTGACGTGGCCCGGCGTGCCGGTGACGGCCTGGGCGATCATGCGGCCCTGGGCGTCGAAGACGCCGGCCGACAGGTCGCCCGCCTCGCGCACGCTGGTGCAGAAAGCCGTGCGCACCAGGGTGACCGCCTGTTCCTCGACCACCGCGATCAGCCGGTTCCACATGATCTGTTCGCGGACGCGGATGGCCGCGCCTTTCTTGTTCGTGCTCATTACGCGACTTCCTTTTCTGCACGTTGAATCAGCAGGCAACCGTCCTCTTGCAGGATCAGGCTGTAGCTCGGGCTGACATAGGACGAGGTTTCTTTTTCGGTGACGATCAGCGGCCCATCCAGGCGCAGGCCGACCGGCAGGCTGGCGCGATCGTAGATGGCGCAGTCCAGGAATTCGCCGGTCTTGGCGTCGAAGACCTGGCGGCTGTCGATAGGCGGATAGTCCTTGCGCGAGGCGACGCGGTCGCCCAGGCTGGCCTTGATCCGTTCCGGCGGCGGCACTTCGCTGCGCAGGGACAGCGACCAGCTGACGACCTCGACGTCCAGGCCGACGACTTCGTGGCCGAACAGTTGCGTGTAGGCCTGCACGAAATTCTCGCGCAGTACCCCAAGCCCTGCCTGGTCGACGACGGCCATCGGCGCGGCGACGGGGATTTCCCAGCCCTGGCCGGCATAACGCATGTAGGCGCGCAGTTCGCGCACCGTGGTGCCCGTATGGCCGGTTTCGCGCAGGAAGCTGGAAACCTCTTCATTCATCTCGGCGATCATGCCGTTGACCACGTCGGCATCGAAGCGGGTCAGGCGCATCACGGCGCTGCGCAGCGACTCATAGCCGAAGGGCGCGCGCAGAAAGCCGATGGCCGAGCCCACGCCAGCGCCAGGCGGCACCAGCAGGCGGTCCATGCCGAGCTTTTCGCAGAGGCGCGCGGCGTGCAGCGGGGCTGCGCCGCCATAGGCGATCATGGCGTATTCGCTAAGGTCGCGGCCGCTTTCGACGGCGTGCATGCGCGCGGCGTTGGACATGTTTTCGTCCACCATTTCAGCCACCGCGTAGGCGGCCTGCACGGTCTCGCCGTTCAGGGGCTTGGCCACGTGCGTCTCGACGGCCTTGTGCGAGGCTGCGGTGTCCAGGGTGATGGAGCCGCCGGCGAAGCGCTTGGCGTCGAGCTTGGCCAGCACCAGGTCGGCATCGGTAACGGTGGGCCGTTCGCCACCGCGGCCGTAGCAGGCCGGTCCCGGCTCGGAGCCGGCGCTTTCCGGGCCGACGCGCACTTGCTTCAGGTCGTCGACGTGGGCAATGGAGCCACCGCCCGCGCCGATTTCCACCATCTCGATCACGGGGATGGAGATGGGCATGCCGCTGCCTTTCTTGTAGCGGTAGGTGCGGGCGACTTCGAAGGTGCGGGCCGTCTTGGGATTGAGGTCCTCGATCAGGCAGATCTTGGCCGTGGTGCCGCCCATGTCGAAGGACAGCACGCGTTCCAGGCCGTAGCGCGCGGCCACGTGGCTGGCGTAGATGGCGCCGCCGGCCGGGCCCGATTCGAGCAGGCGCACGGGGAATTCCGCGGCGCTGGCCAGGGACATCAAGCCACCGCCGGAGTGGATCAGGTACAGCGGACAGCGCATGCCCTCTTCCGCCAGCGCGCTGGCCAGGCGGTTCAGGTAGGACGACATCAGGGGCTTCACGTAAGCGTTGGCGCATACGGTGTTGAAGCGTTCGAATTCGCGGATCTGCGGCGACACTTCGCTGGAGATCGAGATGGCCACGCCAGGCAGCGCGCGCAGCAGGTGTTCGCGCACCTTGCGTTCGTGCGCGCCGTTGCGGTAGCTATGCATCAGGCCCACGGCCACGCTGGTGAAACCGCCGGCGCGGATGGCGTCGATGATGCCATCCAGGCCGTCGAGGTCCAGCGGCACCAGTTCATGCCCGTTGGCATCCAGGCGTCCCTTGAGCGAGTAGCGGTCGCAGCGCGGGATCAATGCCGGGGGCAGCTGGATGGCCAGGTCGTATTGCTCGAAGCGGCCTTCGTTGCGCATTTCGATCACGTCGCGGAAGCCATCGCTGGTGATGAAAGCGGTCTTGGCGCCGCGGCGCTCGATCAGCGCGTTGGTCGCCAGCGTGGTGCCGTGTACGACCGAACGAATGATCGAAGGCGAGATGCCGGCTTCCGCGGCCGCCAGCTTCAGGCCCTGGACGATGGCTCGCTCCGGTTTCTCGTAATCCGTGAGCACCTTGGCGGTGGACAGCCGCCCTTCGTATTCCAGCGCCACGTCAGTGAACGTACCACCGATGTCGACACCCGCCCTGCATGCTGCCTGCGTGTTTGCCATGTTCTGCCGTAGAGAGCCTGTGAATCGAAGCGGCCTTTGATTCGCCGCCGTACGAATCGATCATCGGTCCGGCAGCGCAGGCTTGGCAAACAAGTAATTAGTGCTGCGAGGACAAGTCTGGCTGTGCCAGCAAATACCCTCATAGGGTTAGTCCGAAGCCTGGGGAGCGCTGATTTCCTGAGGCGCGCTATTCCAGACGGATGCCTAATTCCTTGATCAGGGGCGCCATCTCCGCGCGATCGTGCTCGATGGTGGCGCCCAGCACCGCGGGGGTGCTGCCTATGGGGATCATCCCCAGCGTGGCCATTTGCGCCTTCATAGCGGGATCTTGCAGGATCTTGGCGACAGATTGCTGGATGAAGGCGATACGGTCCGCCGGCACGCCAGCCGGCGCCATCAGGCCGATCCAGGGCTGCGGCGCATAGTCCGCCATGCCGGATTCCTGCAGCGTGGGGGTGTCCGGCAGGCCGGCGAAACGCGTCGGACTGGTGATCACCAGCGGACGCAGACGGCCCGCCTGGATCAGGGCCTGCGAACTGGACGGCGCATCAAGGGCAATATCCAGTTGTCCTCCGATCAGATCGTTCTGCGTCTTGCCCGACGAAGCCGACGGCACGTACAAGGCCTTGACCCCGGCGCGCCGCGCGGTCTGCTCCCAGATCAGGTGGAAGGCCGTGCCGCGCGGGAAGGAACCGATGGCCAGCTCGCTCTGATGGCTGGCGCGCACGAAGTCATCCCAGGTCTTGAACGGACTGTCGCTGCGCACGATGAACAGAAACGGCGTGCGCGCCACCAGCGAAACCGGCTGCAGGTCTTTCTGGGGATCGTAGGGCAGCTTGTCGACGGCGAAGGGAACGATGGTCAGCGCGGACGCCACCACCATGCCCAGCGTATAGCCGTCGGCGGGTGACTTCACCAGCACGCCGGTGCTGATGATGCCGGACGCGCCCGGGCGGTTCTCCACCACGATGGGTTGCTGCCAGGCCTCGCCCAATTTGTTGGCGAGCACGCGGAGCATCACATCCACCGGACCGCCGGGTGGATTGGACACGATGATGCGGAAAGGTTTTTCCGGAAAGGCGGCCTGGGCCAGGCAAGGCAGACACAGGGCAAGGATGAGCGCGCAGCGCTTCAGATTGATCACGAATTTCCCTTTTTATGGCACTACGGAAACGGCTCTACGCAAAAATATGTTGGGCCGGCGCGGCGTCCCAGCCGGGCGACCCGCCGCGGATGAAGGCGATCCAGGCGTGCTGCACGGCCTCTGACACTTGTCGCGCCTTTTCATCGGACAGCCCTTGCAACATGGGCGCGCCACGGAAGGCGGCGAAAGTATCAAACACAAAGGGCAGCTCGACGCAGTGGCAGGCGCCGAACTCAGGGCTGTAGCCGACATCGAAGCGGTACTCCCAGGCCTGCCGTCCACGTTCGATGGCATCCCGGGCCCAACGGCGCGAGCGCAGCGCGAAGGTCTGCTCGCCCTTGCGCCGGCTGTCTTCATCCAGTCCACCGCCGGGAAACGCGGCCAGTTCGTCGCGGGTATGGCCGATCAGGACGTCGGCGCGGCCCGCGGCCTCCGTCATGGCGGTTTCGATGTCCGCCGTCACCACCTCGCCGTCTATCGCGGGATAGAACAGGCTGCGGCTCGATCCTTCCGCCTGCAGGGCCGCGGCCACCTCTGGAGACTGCTGCGCGTCCAGCAGCGCCTGCACCGGCAGTTGGCGCGCGGCGGCCAGGCTGTCCGCGCCGGCCGCGCGCAGAAAAACGCGGCTAAGGTGTTCGGCCTGTGCGGCATCGCGAAAGCCGCGGCCCAGGCCGGCGCTCTGCATGATGGCGCGTTGGAACAGTGGCTTGCGCGCAAGCATCAAGGCAATATTGGAAGCCCCGGCGGATTGGCCCATCACGGTGATGCGCGCGGGGTCGCCGCCGAAGGCCGCGATATGCGTGTGTACCCAGGCGATGGCCGCTTCTTCGTCGAGCAAACCGACGTTGGCGGTTTCCCCCGGCAGGCATAGCCAGCCCAGGCCGGCCAGCCGGTAGTTGGGCGAGACCACCACGATGTCGCCCCGCTGTGCCAGCCCCGCACCGTCATACCAATCCAGCGCGCCGGCGCCGCTCTGCCAGGCACCGCCGTGCAGCCACACCACCACGGGACGCAATTGCGTGTCGACAGCGGGGGTCCATACGGTCAGGTGCAGGCAGTCCTCGGACTGGTCCGCCTGGAAATCGCCCATCACCCGGCGCAGCCGCGACGGCAGTTGCGGACATACCGGGCCGGCCTGCGTGGCATCTCGTTCCCCACGCCATCGGGCGGGTTGCGGCGGCGCGAAACGCAGCGAACCGACGGGCGCCTCCGCGTAGGGGATCGCGGAAAAGCGGCAGACACCCTGCTCGCTCGCGCCGATCAAGGTACCTTGCGGCAGGCTGGCCTGGACTGTCTGCTTCATCGCTGCATGCTCCTTGAGAATGTGGGGTGTGCCGGCAGCCCGCTCAGCGGCCGGGCATGACGGGGATGGCAATGACGGGCTGGTCCCGGTCGACCACACCATCGTCCAGCTTGACGGTCTGGCAGCGCGTGTCCTTGTCCAGGGTCACCTCTTCTTCGCCGCGCCCGTCGCGCTGGTCGTCGTAGTAGAAGCCCAGCAGATGGAAGGCCGCGGAAGACCGGCATTCGTAATCGTCCGAGCCGATGTTGGCGTACAGCTTGTAGGTGGTACGACTGCCCCACAGCGCGTTGCCTTCGTCGACCTCGCGCGTGTGATTGTCCCGCGTATAGGCTGGATGCGCGGTCGGCTTCACATACCTGGACTTCCAGAAAGGCGCATAGCCCAGAAAAGCGTCCCACGACTTGACCGGTGTCTTGAACGTTTCATCGATCATGGGCGTGCCGTCGGCGTTCATGGCGTAGGACCAGCGCCGGCCCTCGAAAGGCAAGGGAAACGCCAGCAGAATCACCAGGCTGAGCAGCACGGCATAGCGGGTCGACCGCGTGCCGCGAGCGGCATCGATCTGCAGGGTCACCATGAAAGGCATCACCAGCAGGCCGATCAACACCAGCAGCTTGCCCAGGTCGGCGGGATCGATGCCCAGGCCGGGAAAGTAGATCAACCCACGGCTCGTGGCGGCGCCGAAGAAGCACAGTGCCGCGCCGAACATCAACAAGGAAAACAGCAAACCGACGACGACGCGCTTCATGGCAGGGAAATTCCGCGGATACGTTGATAAAACTCGACCGCATAGGTATCGGTCATGCCGGAAACGAAATCGGTCACGCACAAGGCACGCTGGTAAGGCGACAGCGCCGCGAACTCCGCCAGCGCGCCCGGCATCAGATGCAGCAGGGTGCGGGTGCGCACGCTCTGCCCTTGCACGCCGCGCTCCGCGTTGTCTTCCACCGCGCCCAGAAAGGCCGACAGCAGGCCGCTGATCACCTCAAAGCCGCAAGCCTCGATTTCCAGCACGGCCTGATGGCAATAGACCCGCAGGCGCGCCACTTCCTTGAATCGCTTGAATGCCTCGGCCCGGGGTATGCCGATCATCAGTTCGCCATCGAAGCTGCCGTCCAGCATGCCGGGCAGGCAGGCCTCGAAGCGGTCGACCACGTCGTCGATCAGCTTGCCTATGGTCTTGGCGCGATAGAACTCCGCCTTCTGCGCGTCCGTGCCCATCTGTCGCGCGCGGCCGTCGATATGGTCGTCGCGCCAGGGGCCGTGCAGGTCCAGCAATTGTTCGTAGCTGACCACACCCGCCTTGTAGCCATCTTCTATGTCCATGACGTGATAGCAGATGTCGTCGGCTGCCTCGACCAGGAAAGCCAGCGGATGGCGATGCCAGGCCGCGGGCGCCCGCGGGTCCAGCCCCTGGCGGCGCAGCAACCCGGTCATCGTCGCGACTTCCTCGAACAGATCGGCCTCGGAATGCATATAGCCGAACTTGTGGCGGCCGATGGCCGCCCCGGCCTTATCGGCGGCGGTGGAGGCGCCGGGATACTTGGCGAAAGTCGCCAGCATGGCCGCGGTCAGATGCATGCCGCCGCGCTGCTGGGGATATTGCAGGCGGGTCAGGATGCGAAAACCCTGGGCATTGCCTTCGAAGGCTTCCAGGTCGCGGCGCTCGGCCTCGCTCATATCGCTGCGCGCCAGGAACTCGCGTCCTTCGGGCACGCGGCTGAACCATTCCTGGATCGCCGACTCGCCCGCGTGGCCGAACGGCGGGTTGCCGATATCGTGGGCCAGGCAGGCGCTGGCGACGATCATGCCCACCTCGTCCGGCTGCGCCACCTCGGCCGCTTCCGGGCAGACGCGCCGGATGCGCTCGGCCGCCCGCATCCCCAGTGAACGGCCCACCGAGGCCACCTCCAGGCTGTGCGTCAGCCGGGTGCGCACGTAATCGCTCTTGGCCAGGGGAAAGACCTGGGTCTTGTCCTGCATGCGGCGAAAGGCCGACGAGAACACGATGCGATCGTTATCGCGCGTGAATTCGCTGCGCGGGTCCTGCTCCATCGGCGCGGCCCGTTTGCCCAGGCGCTGCGGCGTAAGTAGACGGTCCCATTGCATGAAATCCTCCGGCGCGACGCGGTTTTTCGTTGCTTGTCAGGCGCCTATTATTACGGAAGACGGGGACAGAGCAAGTGCGTTAACCTTCCAGATCCATTTTGAAGGAGAAATCCATGCCTTTCGCCTCCGCTCGCCACATCCTCGTCTCCACCGAGGAAAAAGCCAAGGAACTGAAGACCGCCATCGAAAACGGCGCCGACTTCGCCAAGCTGGCTCAAGAGAACTCCAGCTGCCCGTCCAAGCGTGACGGCGGCAACCTGGGCACCTTCGGCCGCGGCCAGATGGTTCCCGAATTCGACCAGGTGGTGTTCAGCGCCCCGGTCAACGAAGTGCAGGGCCCCGTGAAGACCCAGTTCGGTTATCACCTGGTGGAAGTGACCAGCCGCCAGGACTGATCACTGCGCGCGGGCAGCGCAAGCGTCACGGTTGGGCATGGCCCTTCACGCCGACGCTGCCCGCGAGTTCGGCCACGTCCGCTGCCGCGCCCGCGGAATGATCGTGGCCCGGCATGTCGGCCTGGCTGAGCATGTCCCGATATGCGGCAATGAGCATCGCGTTTTTATGATCGAGCTCCGCCCGCAGCTTGCGGTTCTCATCGAACAGCGACACAGTCAGATCCCCCAACGCCTTGGTGGACCGGGTGCTTTCCAGGGTATCCACCGCCGCGATCCGGTCATTGCGCAACATGCGCCGGGCCAGCAGGACCAGGCCTGAGACCAAAGCTCCCATCGCTCCGCTGCCGAAAACCCATTTGATCCATGCGGCGATCTGTACGCTGTCATTGAGTGATGCATCCATCATCACTACCCCTCCGTTGGCCGTCGTCCATTCACGTCCGGCGAAGGAAAATGCTATTACCTTAACGGTAATATCATAAGATAAAAATTGTCTTGAGTAACGTGAAAATGTCCTCGAGAGGCATAGAAAATTTGTTCTTTACCTTTTCGGTAATTTAAGGTCCAATCGCGCCATGCGATCCGCCAAAGAAATCCGCCGCCTGAACTTCGTCGATGTCGTCGCACGCCTGTGCGAAGGCAGCCAGACGAAAGCCGCCGACATGCTCGGCTACTCCACGCCTTCGCTGGTCAGCCGCTACGCCTCCGGCGCCAAGGACATCGGCGACGGCACCGCGCGCAAGGTGGAAGAAGCGTTCGGCCTGGGCCTGTATTGGCTGGACACGGATCACGCCAGCCAGCCTCCCCGCGTCGAGGTTGCCGCAAGCATCGAAGCCCCCTCCGTGGCCTACGACATCGCACGGGCGCGGCCGATGCAGGGCCAGGTACCGCTGATTTCCTGGGTGCAGGCCGGCGTACTGGCGGAAGTCATCGACAACTTCGCGCCCGGCGACGCGGACGTCTGGCACGCCTGCCCGCGCCGGCACGGTCCGCACACCTTCGCACTGCGCGTGCGCGGCATCAGCATGGAGCCCAAGTTCCAGGACGGCGACATTATCTTCGTCGACCCGGACGTCGCCGCGGAACATGGCCGCAACGTGGTGGTGCGCTTCGAAGATTCGAAGGAAGCCACGTTCAAGCAGTTGGTGATCGAAGGCGAGCACCAATACCTGCGCGCCTTGAATCCGGACTGGCCGGGTCCGCGCCTGATCGAGATCGACGCAACGGCCACGATATGCGGCGTGGTGATCGGCAAGTTCGTGGAATGCTGATGTCTCCCGCCCCCGCCACGTTTCCCATATCCACCGCATGCGTCAAGACCCGATGACCACCGACAGCCCCGCCCCTCAATTCATCCCCGCCGGCCTGGTCCCCACGTCCGAGCAACGCGACATCCAGTTGGCGCGCCAGCGCATCAGCCTGGTGCAGGCGAACGCCGGCGCGGCCAAGACCACCACCCTGGCGCTGCGGGTGGGCGAAGCGCTGGCGCGTGGCCTGGCTCCGCAAGCGATCCTGGCGCTGACGTTCACGGTGGAAGCCCGCCAGGTGATGCGCGCGCGCCTGCTGGACGTGGGCCTGCCGGCGGCCACCGTGGCGCAATTGACGGTGTTGACCCTCGACGAACTGGCGCAACGGGTGTTGGCGCGGCTGGAAGACGACGCGCCCGCGCAACTGCTGTCGGCCCGCGACCTCAAGCAACCGGCGCTCGATGCGCTGGACGGCCTGGCGGAAGCCTATCCGTCCTATGTCGACCAGCTGGAGATACGCACGCACGACAGCGCGGTAAGCCAGTTCCTGGACAATCTGTTGAACCTCAAGGCCCGGCTCGCACTGGACCTGGGCGACCGCGACGAAGAGCAATCCCTGGCCTATGTGGCCGAAGACCGCGGCATCGCGCTGACCGATCTTCTATGGGCCCAGGAATTCGAGCGCTTGCGCCAGGGCGGCGGCGAAACGCCCCAATTCCGCGGCCCCTGGGACGCCACCTACGACCTGGCCCGCCTGCTGCGCGATTTCCCCGAGTGCGCCGATGCCCTGCCCGTTTATCGCCTGGTGGTGGCGGACGAACTGCATGACGTGAACGAAGCCGCGTATACCGTGCTGGAAACGCTGCTCGCGGGCGCGGACCATGGTCGCGAGGCCGTGTACTTCGTCGGCGCCGGCGACCGCGACCAGGTGATCCACTCACGGCTAGGCGCCGACGAGCAGTACCTGGACCGCCGCTTCGCCGCCCGCTTTCCCGCCACTGTGAACTATCCGCTGACGGTGACCTGGCGCCATGGCCCCCATCTGGCCCATGCCATGGAAGCGTTCAAGCGCAAACCGGTGCGCTCCGGCCTGCCGGTGAAAACCGACCTGGACGTCATGCTCTATGCGGCAGACCAACCCCCGGCCGCGGGCTGCGCCGGGCAGGTCATCGCGGCCCTGACGCGCTGGAAGGCAGACAGGCATCCTCTGGACGGCTGCGCCATTCTTCTGCGCGACCGCCATCAATCGATCGCCATCGAAAACGCGCTGATGCAGGCCGATATCGGCTATCGCACGCAGACCATGCCCAGCTATCTACGCCGCGAGGAGATCCTGTTCCTGCGCGGCATGCTGGCCATCGCGCTGGACAATCTGCACACGGTCGAAGCCATGCCGGTGCGCGAAGATATCGTCGCCGCGCTGGCCTTGTTCGGCGAGGTGCCGCTGACACCCGAAGAACTGATGCAGGCCAAACGCGATATCGCCAAACAGCCTGAACTGTTGAAGACGTTCTTTCAGTACCAGATCCAGCGGGTCGGCGCCGAAGCCGCGCGCCGCCGCATGGCGGCCGCCGTCGATCACGTACGGGGCCTGCCGGACGACGCGCCCGCCCATGAAGCGCTGCTGCGCATCTGCGAGGAAGTCGCGGTGGAAAACCTGGCGCAGCGGCTGTACGTGCATCCTTACGACACCGAGGTCGTGACCCGCTCGGTTCAGGGTTTCGTCGCGGCGGCGCGGGATTCGGGCCGTTCGCTGCGTGATTTCGCGAATTGGATCGGCACCGCCGATGCCTTCGTGGCCGCGCGGCGCAGCAAGAACCTGGTGCTGCTTGAATGCGTTGAATCGGCCAAGGGCAAGGAATTCGATCATGTCATCCTGCCTTTCCTGGAGATCGGCGAATTTCCCCATCCCCTGCGCGCCGCGCGGGAAGAGGAAAACCTGTTCTATGTCGCCGCGACCCGTGCCCGCGCACGCCTGACCCTGATCGCGCCCGCCGCCGAGCCGTTGCGCAGCCCCTATATCGCGCGCATGGAAATCACCGCGACGCGGGCCCGCTCCGACGCGGCCGTGCAGACCAACCTGGCGGCAAGGCAGGCCAAGGCGGCGGCGCAAGCAAATGCCAATGCCGTCACCCAAACGCCAACCAGCGCGCGGGCCAGGGCGTCCGCGCCCGCGCGCGGCACGCCTGCCGACAGCGGCCGCCGCGAGCTCAAGGTCTCTTACGCGGACAAGGAACACGTGAAGAAGCTGGGCGCGCGTTGGGACCCGACGCGCAAGATCTGGTACGCGCCGGAAGGCGTCGATATCGAGCCGCTGCGGCCCTGGCTGCCGCCAGGGCACTGACCCACTAGCCGATCAAGCGCGCGTGCGCAGGCCTTCCAGCGCGCGGGGCGCCACGCCCATGTCGCGCCAGTTGGCCGGATGGCAGGTAAATAACAGCACCTGATGCCGCGTGGCCGCGTCGAACAGGATGCGCTTCATCTGCGCCAGCCGTTGATCGTCGCTGTGCACCAGGGCGTCATCCAGGATGATCAGGGTGGGCCGCCCAGCTTCCAGCAACAGGTCCGCGTAGGCCAGGCGGCTGATGACACCCAGCTGCTCGCGCGCACCGAAGCTCAGCTCGTCGAAGGACGCCGATTCCAGGCCGGTGCTGCCGGCACGTGCCAGGGTGCCCGGCATCAGGTCGGCGTCCAGGCCCACATTTCCCTGCGGGAACAGCAGCTGTATATAGCGCTGCAGATGCTGCCTGAGGGGTGCCTGCAATTGCGCCGTCAAGGCGGCGCGTTTTTCCCGCAGCAAGGTCAACAGCCGGTCCAGGGCTTCGGCGCGATGGGTCAGCTCCTGGGCATGGCGCCGCGCCTGCGTCAGGTCGCGCGCGATTTCCGCCTGCCGTTCTTCCAGGCCGCGGGCGCCGGCGGCTTGCAGCTCCACGTCCAGGCGCAACAGCGTATCGCGCCGTTGGTGGAAGGCCTGCTCCAGTTGCTCGGCGCTGCGGCGATAGCGTTCAAGGTCCTGCTTGAGGATGTCGGGACGGGCCTGCTGGACCTGCGCCAGCAAGTTCTCGACACGCGCCTGGGCGGACGCGGCTTCAGCTGCCGATTCGTCCAGGGCCTGCCGCGTGGCCGCCACCATGTCCTGGCGTCCGCTTGCGGTGAGCACGGCTTGCGCCGCATCGTCTTCACGCTGCGCGGCGTTCACGCGCGCCTGGCCATCGCCTTCGGCCAGTTGCGCCTTGTGCAGGTCGGCATTGATCTGCTTGAGCGAGCGCTCCAGGGCCAGCAGGCGGACTTCGGCTTCCTGCGCGGTGAGCGGAGCCCCGCTCTGCCCTTCTTCGCTTGCCGTGGCCAATTGCGCCAGCGCCTGTTCCACCTCGCGCAGACGCGCCTCGTCATTCGTCAGTTGCGCGCGCAAGGCCTCGATGCCTTGCGGCGCCAGACCCTTGAGCGTGCCGGTCGCCACGTCAGCCGCGCCCACGGCCACGGCATATTCCCGCGCGCGCGCCTCGGCCGCCTCGATGGACGGCAAGTCCAGCCGCTGCAGGGCGGAAGCCAGGCGTTCGCCCGCGTCCTCGGCCTGATGCCGCACGGCAGCCAGATCAGCCCCGCCGGGGGTGATCGTCAGCCGGCCGACGCCAGGCACGGCCACTTCCGTGGCGCTCGCCAACTGGCGTTCGCCGCTGCCCTGCACGTTGCCGCCATCGATCGCGATGGTCTGGCCGGCATCCAGGGCGAACTCCAGGCGCGTCGCCACCGCGGCCAGGCGCAGCTGCGCTTCGCGTTGCAAGCGGGCCTGTTCGCGCAGGGTCGCCAGATCCTTGTCCGTAATGCGCAAGGCGGCGGCGCGGCGGCCGTGCTCCTGCTGGCGCAGCAGTTCGGCTTGCGCGGATGCCAGCGCCTGCGTCGCCGCCAGCACACTGGCCCGAAGCGTGGCGCGTTCCCGGTCCAAGGTCGCCCGGCGCTCGCGCGCCCGTGCGTGCTGGGCGGCATGGCGGGCAGCTTCGTATTGCTGCGTGGCATCGTCCAACCGTGCCCGCCATGGCGCGACCAGCGCGGCCGCCGCCGCGTGCGCCTGCCTGGCTTCGTCCAATGCCGCGCGTCTGGCTTCTGCTGTCCGACCTTCCTTGGCGAACCCGTCCAGGCGGGCGCGCAGCAAGCTTGCGCGGTCCTCGATCTGCGTCACGCGCAGGCGCTGTTCGCCCAGGCTGCGTTCTATGCCCTGGATGTCTTCCAGCCGCCGTGCCGCCGCGCGTTCATCCTCACGTGCATCCAGCCAGGGCGGCCGCGCCTCGTCGGCCTCGTGCGCCTGGCGCAGACGGGCCAGCTCGTCCACCTTGTGGCGGTATTCCTCGATCTCCGTCGCCACCTGGGTGGCGGACGCGGTCAAGGTATCGCGCCGTTCCAGCGCCAACTGATAGCTGCCCGTGGGCTTGCCGGTACGCGCCGTCAACAGTTCATTGCGCGCGCTTTCGACGCGGGCGATGACGTCATCGCCCTGGCTGCTGGACACTTCGCTCACCGCGCTGCTCAATACCGTGCGCAGATGATTCCTGGCATGGGCCAGCGGCTCGCGCACGTCTTGCGCGGTACCTTGCGTCATCCACAGCAGACCCGGGATGCCCCAGTGCTCGGCCTTGCTGGCGCCCTTGTTGGCGTGCTGGAAACCCAACAGGGTCGCCAGATAATCTTCCGCTTCGGCGCCATCGAGACGGCGCAAGGCCTGGCCAGCGCCCCCGATCTGCAATTCGCAGCGCTTCTTGCCGAGAAAACTTTTCGACAATTGGTACTGCTCGCCGTCCTGCTCGAAATCGAGCACGACCGACGGGGCCGCCGACCCGTCGCCCCAAGGCCGGTAGTCCTCCGCGCTATTGGAGCGATAGCGCTCGAAGAAGGCGGCGCGGATGGCCGCGACGATGGTGCTCTTGCCGGTCTCGTTGGGGCCGGTGAAAAGGTTCAGGCCGGGTGCCAGGCCATCGATCTCGATGGGGTCACGGAACTGGCGGAACTGGGCGATTCGAAGGCGGGACAGTTTCATGCGGATGCGCCTTCCGCACGCGTGTCCAGCATGCCTGCCAGCAGCGCCAGCGCATCGCGCGCGATCCTGGCGTCATCACCCTGCGCCGCCGGATTCTCCTGCGCCACCCGCAATTCCGCGATGACCTCACCCACGTAGCCGTCGGCATGCAAGGCATCGATATCGTCCTGGGTCGGCGCCAGGCGCAGGCCGCCCAGGTCCGCCAGTACGCCGCGCGCCGTGCCACGGGCCTGTTCTATCGCGGCCAGCAGGCGACGATGTCCATCCAGATCGATCTGGCCTTCGATGTCCAGCTGCACCACGTCCTGCGCCGCCAAACCGTTCAGGGTTGCGATGACACTGTCCACATCGCCCGGCACGCGCAAGCTCACGGCCACGCTTTGCCAGCGATAGCGGCCGGTGGCGCGCACCTCCACACGCGGGGGCGCGGCGCCGTCCAGATGGACCAACAGCGCGCAACCCGATGCGTTCGCGCGAAAGCGGTCGGTTTCCGGCGTGCCGCTGTACCAGGCGCGATCGTCGACCTGCCGCGTGCCGTGCCAGTCGCCCAAAGCCAGATAGTCCAGGCGCGCTTGCGCCGCGCGATCGGCGGCGATGGGATTGGTGGAGTCTATGCCCTCGGCCAGGATGCCCTGGACACTGCCATGGGCCATGCCTATGCGCGGCAGGCCTGCGGGGGTCTCGGCCCCGGCAAACCACTCGGTCAAGTCGACGTAAGTATTACGTTGAGTCATCGGCGCCGGCAGGATGGCCACCGCCGGCTGCGTCAGGATCAAGGGCTCGGAACGTAAGCAAATCGTGACATTCTCCGGCACCGAACCCAGGCGCCGGGCCCGCGTCCACACCGATTCGGCCAGTCCGGCGTCATGGTTACCAGGAATCATGACCCAGGGGCCGGCGTAACCTGCCATCGCCTTGAACAGCCGATATATGGTCCTATCCGCTACGGTCTGGGCATCGAACACGTCACCCGCCACGAGGATCAGATCGACCTGTTCCTCCTGCGCCAGACGCGCCAAGCCTTCAACCACCTGAAAGCGCGCGTCGGCCAGCAACGCTGCATCATCAGAATCGAATTGACCAAAAAGCTTACCGATTTGCCAATCGGAGGTATGCAATATCTTGAGCACGGGGGAGTTCCATGGGCAGTGCGCCAGCCGGCGCAATGTTCAAGGCGCCACTTTTGCCTGCGAGTTTAGCAGCGGCCTCAGGTCCGGCCTGCATGTCCTGCACACTCGCGCACGGCAAGCTCAATCGACTTCCAGCGCACTCGCGCGCGCGGCAGCGGTTCTTGCCGTGGCAAGCGCACGCGCAAAACTTGTTGAGTGGCCCACTCCCCGGCTATCAGCGGCGTGCAATATTCGCCGCACTTGTTACGCGATACAACTTTAGAGAAGGAAACACATGCCGCCTCACGCCTTGGCGCCCCGAGCGAAACGCCACCACAAACGCCTGCTGGCCCTGATACTTGCCGCCTTGCCCGCCAGCGCCGCGTTGGCCGACACCGTCTGGCTGGACAACGGCGACCAGTTGACCGGGACGATCAAGTCCCTGGACGGCGGCATCCTGTTGGTCAACACGTCCTACGGCGGCGACATCAGGGTCGATTTCAAGCACGTGAAGACGCTTCAGAGCACGGATCAACTGGTGGTCCGCGACAAGAACGATGCGCGCGAGTATCAGGCCAAGCTGTTGCGCGCCGACCCGGGCAAGGTGGTTCTGGCTGGCGCGGTCACCGAGGAAGACGACACGCGCGACCTGCACCAGGACGTGCCGCTGACCTCCTTGAATTCCATCAACCGCAATCACGAACTGTTCGGCGACACCTCATTCAAGGGCAAGCTGGACGCGTCGCTGTTGCAGACAGAGTCCACCGACAGAAGCCAGGTGTATGCCGTGGCGCTGAGCGCGGAAGCCCGGCGCGGCCTGTGGCGCAATACGGCGACCGGCTACTACAACCGCAACAAGGACGACGACAGCGTCAGCGTCAACAACTATGGCGGCGACTACACACTGGATCGCTTCCTGACGCAAAAGGCGTTCTGGCAAGGACGGGTGCTTTACCGCGCCGACACCGTTTCGGAAGTGCGCCGCCAGATGGCCTACGGCACGGGTCCCGGCTACCAGTTCTGGGATGACGAAATGGGCGCTTTCTCCCTGTCCGCCCTGGCCGGCCGGGTCCATTACCGCTACGACGACGGCACCAGCGAGGCCTCATATGCTGGTTCGCTGCGCTGGGACTACTCGCGCTACCTGAGCGGCAAGATGTTCCAGGTCTACACCAAGGGGGAACTGCTGCGTCCCTTCGAGGCCAACGCGCAATTCAGCATCAATGGCGAAGCCGGCCTGCGCTACAACATCAACAGCCACCTGTCGGTCTACGTGAAATATGCCCGCAACCAGGTCAGCGGCACGCGTCAGACCATGAACGAATCGATCTACGGCACCGGCATAGGCGTGTCCTGGTAAGACGGGGAGTCGGCGCTCAGGAGACTTTTCAGCGTTTCTATCTCGATGTCGAAGTTGCGAAAGGATGCCTGATAGCGCCTGCCCACTGCCACGGCCATCCTTTCGTAGTATGCCGTCCTGATTGAAGCGGTCTCGTCCAGATACGACCCGCATTTGCCTTTCAACTCGGACACGAACTCAGCAAGCCCCGCGCGGAATTTTCGCAGGGCAACTTGCTGAGTCTCATAGCGGGCGTTCCGGCCGCGAAAAAGGTTGAGGAAAGAGGACCAGATGCGCGGCTTCGTCCTGGCGAACAGGCGCTGCAGGTGCCGGATATCCTTTGCCCTCTCGCGATGGTCGTTGATGTGCAAGGTCAGGGTGCGTTGCGCGGCGGTTTCCCGCTCGATCAACCTGGCGCGGATCGTATCGATGGCCAGTCGCTCACGTTTCAAGCGGTCCGGCACCGGTATCTCGAGCAATTGCGCGTCTTCATCGGCTTGCTGGAGATCCGACCTGATCTGTCGCCTTTGACTGGAAGAAAGCTGATCCAGGCAAAGGTCGATCGCCCGCTTCGTATTTTCGATGACTGTCGCACGCGGCCAGGCCTTCCCCTGGTCGACAGCCTGCGCGTTCGAGGCCAGTGGCGCGACCCGTGTCCCGAACATCAGGCTGGAGCCGATGTCCAGCAGGCCCTCCGGATCCAGCCCCCCCGCCGAAAGCACCTGCCAGACGGCATGGTCGTCGCGCGCGAAGTCGAAGCGGTTCAAGATTTTTTCTGCGATCGCCTGCCGCTCCAGGTCCAGGCCCCTGGTGCTTTGCGTAATCAGATTACTGACGCGGGCCCGCGCGATGCCGTCACCGTTGCCGAACATATATTCGGAGACGCGATCATTCCTGAGAGCAGCCGGGCCGGTCTGGTTCCGTGCGAATGGGCGATCGATGATCGTGTCGGAGGAAGCGTTCGCGGGACGATATTTCGCAAATCTGGCGCCGACCTCTTCCGCCGAACGCGCGCTGGCCTTGAAGCCCTGGATGTCCTTGACACGATGGCTGATCTTGCCCAGCGCGGCGGCCTCCTCGCGAATCCGCAAGAGGTCACCGGCGCCGGGCTGGGCGCCAGTGCGCCGGATGCGATTCTTTTCGACGATCTGGACGAAGCGGCCGACATCCTGTTCCAGCTTGAAGTCCATGTGCTTCATCAGCTTCAGGTTGCGGGCCCGTCTGCCCTCGGACGATATCGCCCTCACTTTGAAGAGAAGCTGCTCGGCCAGGCCCGGACGCTTTATCCGCCCCGGGTACTCCGCATCGTTTGCCGGCTTTGAGTCAGTGGCACCCAGTCTGATATGGCCGGACGCAGTGGGGAACACAGCAGCAAGATTCTGGGTGCACACGACTACTCTCCAAGCTACCTGCCAGCGTCTAAGCAAGCGTATTGATGTCGACCGCCTGAATCCGTCCAGGCCCCTGCATCGAAATACTAGAGAGCGCGAGTAGTGGTCGTAAGCGGCGCCCGCTACACCTGCGCGGAGAATTTTCCCGTATCGCTGACAGGCCACGCGCCGCGCAGCTGCGCATAATCCGCCAGCCCGATCAAGGTGCCATCCTCGTCCAGGCGCACCACGACGATCAGCGTCACCGGGGAATGCCTGCCACGCACGCTGATGGACGACACCAGCTGGATCTGCGGCATGGCATTGCCGTTACCGTCGTCGACAGGCGCCGCGCGTACGGCCTGCACGCGCAGCAGGCGCAAGGGCTGACCGTCGCCGTCGAAGAAGACGGGCGTGTTCCAGTTACGCGCGAAGTCGACGAATTGCTGGGTGGCCAGGGCAGCGCGGCAGCAGGCCGGCGCATGCGCCATCAGCTTGGCGTCGGCAAAGGTAAGCAGCGAAAGCACACTGGCTTCCGCCTGTTCTTGCGGCATTTCGTCCTGGCCTCGCCCGGCGAGCAACAGCAGCACGTCCAGCACCACCTGCAGGTCCCGCGTCAGTCCCGTGCCGATTGCGGACGCCGAAATCACTTCCGCGGCGGCAGCGGCCACCGTGGCGGCAGCGCCGCCCTCCAGCACTTGATGGAGGGCCGCCTGACGCCGCAGGCTGATGGCCAGCTCGCGGAACATCCCGGCATCGGGCATCAGCCCCAACTCCCCGGATTCCTGGATCTCGCGGGTCACCGCCTGTGCGGCCGACCTGGCATTCGCCAAACGGCGGTGCAGGTCGTGGCGGGCGACGTACTGGAACATCCGCAGATGGGACGTGCCGTACGCGTAGAGCATGGCCAGCCGCGCATCCGGCAGCTCCCGCAGGGCGACCTGCAAGACCTGCGGGCTGATCTTTTCGAACACCGTGGCGATCAACACCCAGACCAGATGCCCCGCATGTAGGCAGATCTGCGGATGATTGCCGCCAAGCTCGCACAATTGCACGCGTGTGCGCCGCCAGACGGCGGGGATATCGTCCAAAAAGGCGCGCAGATGCTCGCCCTGTTGCGCCGGCTCGGCGGCCAGAAGCGCGCTGGCGCTTGGCGGCGGCCAATCGAGACGCTGGGCGACCTCGTGGAAAATTTCGGCGCAGAAATCGTCGTGGACTACCCGATACGCCGCTTTCCTGGCCTCCGAGCCCGTGACGTCGCACACGAGGGCACGAAAGGTGGTCATTCCTAAAAGGGTAGTAACACGCGACGGGCATGACCCGACAAATTGGTGATGAGTACGATGGCTGACGAGACCAGCGTAGCCCCGGGCACACGCTGCACGCCTTTCTCCATGGCGATGCCTGGCCGCACGCCCTGGTCATTTTGCCGAGCGCAGAAATCGACGAGGTCGCCGAAGGCGGCTCTGGTTTTCTGGGGGTCGGGATGCTGCGCGGAAATCGCCTTCACCATATCGATCGACGGCGCGACCAGCGCTTGCAAGGCTTCGCTGCTAAGCCTGCGGATGTCCTCTTCACGCAAGCCTTGCACGCCAGTCAGTTGAGACACCTGATCCAACGGTGCCGTGGTGGCCTTGTCCAGGGCAGTGATGGACAGGGCCTTGAACGACTCGATGGCCTGAGCCAGTTTTTCCCGGTAGCGGGCCGCGTTCCGCGCTGTGCCGGCGGCGGAGCGCCCCTGGCCGTGCCGGGTGGCGAATCCTTGTTTCTTGAGTATCCGCAGCAGATGGGCGTCTGCCTTGCGGGCAGCGTTTGAGTGCGACTGGATGACCCGCGGCATACCGGACAGGTCGATGCCGTCCACGCTGTCGTCCCTGGATTTGCTTTCCTTGGATCGGGTGTGGTTAAGCCATGCGTCGTTGAGGACCTGCGCGCCGTTGGCACTGAGCAGCAGCGCCTCGAACAACTCCCTGGCCGATTTCTTCTTTTCGGCCGGGCGGTATTTTTTCTTGACGCCGCCCTTGCTGTACGGACGCCACAGCCTGGCACGTTTGCGGTGGCCGGTGGCCCTGGGTTCGCCGGATGTGGCCTCGAAATATTCGCCTTGCTTGCCGAAGTCGCGCGTCCGGCCAACATTGACCGGAGGCAGCGAGGCAGCCACGGAAGTGATGGGAGTGACAGGAGAAGCCATGAATTCAGACTTGAAGGAGCAAAGACCGGGAAAGATAAATTTTCATTACAGACAGGTACATCTGGAATAAAAACGCAGAGGAGGCAGAACAGCGTCCGCGCCGATCCAGCTAAGTAACGGCTATCGCCCGATTGATCCCTGCCAGAAGGCGTTCGCGGCGCGAATTGCCAGCGGGTCCGCAACCGCACGCGTCGCTCCAGCGTCAAAAGCGATGCCGTGCGCCGTCCAGTCACACGTATCTTTGTTGCGCTTTCGTCCACCCGCCGCCTTTAACTGGCCACTTTTTTGGATTAGGATTTTTTATCCAAGTGCTCGATCAAGGACCCGTCTTGAAAGATCCCGCAAGCGCCGCCGTATCCGCCAGCGGCCCCGCCGTCTCCCATCCCGAACACGACCGTTCCTCCCTGTCGCGGGAGTCCTTGAAACGGGCCTTCCTTGACCACCTGCTCTATACGCAGGGAAAGTCGCTGGAAATCGCCTCAAAAAACGATCTTTACCAGTCGCTGGCCCATACGGTGCGCGACCGGCTGGTGCGGTCCTGGTTCGATACGACCGCCACCTATCAAAAACGCAATGCCCGCACGGTGGCCTACTTGTCGGCAGAATTCCTGATGGGTCCTTACCTGGGCAACAATCTGCTTAGCCTGGGCATCTCGCACGAAATCCGCCTGGCCATGAGTGAACTGGGCCTGGACCTGGACGAACTGCTGCGCCAGGAAGAAGAACCCGGCCTGGGTAACGGCGGCCTGGGCCGCCTTGCCGCGTGCTTCATCGATTCCCTGGCGACGCTGGAAGTGCCCGCCATCGGCTATGGCATCCGCTACGAGTACGGCATCTTCTACCAGACCATCATGGACGGCTGGCAGGTGGAAAACACCGACGCCTGGCTGCGCTATGGCAATCCCTGGGAAATCCAGCATGCCGAATGGGCCGTACAGATAAAGCTGGGCGGCCACACCGAACAATATACGGATGACGGCGGCCGTTTCCGCGTGCGCTGGGTCCCGGAGAAAACCGTGGCGGGGGTGCCGTTCGACTCGCCCATCCCCGGGTATCGCGTGGGCACCACCAATACCTTGCGGCTGTGGCGGGCCGAAGCCACGGAGGCTTTCGACTTCCACACCTTCAACCGCGGCGACTACCTGGGCGCGGTGAACAAGAAGGTCACTTCGGAAAACCTGACCAAGGTTCTCTATCCCAACGACGAGAGCGTGCAAGGCAAGGAACTGCGGCTGGAGCAGCAGTATTTCTTCGTATCCTGCTCCCTGCAGGACATGCTGCGCCTGCAGCTGCATCGGGGCCAGCCGGTCACGTCCTTCCACAAGTCCTTCGCCATCCAGCTCAATGACACGCATCCTTCCATCGGCGTCGCCGAGTTGATGCGCCTGTTGATCGACGAGCATCTGGTTCCCTGGGAACGGGCCTGGGACATCACCCGCCAGACCTTCTCGTATACGAATCACACCCTGCTTCCGGAAGCGCTGGAGCGCTGGCCCCTGGATTTGTTCGGCCGGGTGCTGCCTCGTCATCTGGAAATCATCTACGAGATCAATGCCCGTTTCCTCAACGAGGCACGCATCCACTTCTTTGGCGACGAAACCCGCATTGCCCGCCTGTCGTTGATCGACGAGTCCGGCGAACGCTATGTCCGCATGGCGCACCTGGCCTGCGTCGGCAGCCATGCCATCAACGGCGTGGCCGACCTGCATTCCGAATTGTTGAAGCGCGACCTGCTCAAGGATTTCTACGCCATGTGGCCGGAGAAGTTCACCAGCATGACCAACGGCGTCACGCCGCGGCGCTGGGTGGCGCAAAGCAACCCCCGCATGGGCAAGCTGATCACCCGCTGCATCGGTGAAGAATGGGTGAAGGACTGGTCACGCATCCGGGCCCTGGAACCGTACGCCGACGACGCCGCCTTCGCGGCCGAGTGGCGCGCGGTCAAGCGCGCCAACAAGATAGACCTGTCGTCGCTGCTGCTGCGCAAGACCGGCATCAAGGTCGACCCGGACTCCATGTTCGACGTGCAGGTCAAGCGCATCCACGAATACAAGCGCCAGCATCTGTCGGCGCTGCACATCGCGGCCCTGTATCACCGCGTGAAATCGCAGCGCAACCTGGACATCACGCCGCGTACCTTCATCTTCGGCGGCAAGGCCGCGCCGGGATACGTACGCGCCAAATTGATGATCAAGCTGATCACGGCCATCGGCGATGTCATCAACAACGACCCGGATGTGCGCGATCGCCTGAAAGTGGTTTTCATTCCCAACTTCAGCGTCACGGTAGGCCAATGCGTCTATCCGGCGGCGGAACTGTCGGAACAGATATCGCTGGCCGGCAAGGAAGCCTCGGGCACCGGCAATATGAAGTTCGCCATGAACGGCGCCTTGACCATCGGCACCATGGACGGGGCCAATATCGAGATCCGCGACGAGGTCGGCGAAGACGTGTTCTTCCTGTTCGGCCTGACCGCCGAAGAAGTCTATACGCTGCGGCGCGAAGGCTACCGGCCGCTGGACTTCCTGCGCCGCGACAGCGAATTGCACGCGGTGATCGAACTGATCCGGTCGGGCTTCTTCTCGCGCGGCGACACCGCCTTGTTCGAACCGCTGATGAACGACCTGCTGAATCACGACCCTTACATGCTGTTGGCGGACTACGATTCGTATGCCGCCTGCCATAGCAGGGTGGATCAGGCCTACCGCGATACCCAGGACTGGACCCGCATGTCGATCCTGAATACCGCGCGATCGGGAAAATTTTCCTCGGATCGAGCCATCGGGGAGTACTGCGACCGGATCTGGAAGGCCCACGCGGTACCGGTGGAACGGCGCTGAGTTACCGGAAAAGCGAGCAATTTCAAGGAGCGACGGGGGTTACTGATGAGGTCAGGCACGGCAGTTGCCTCTAGGCAGCGAATGTCGCTTTTCCTCCCGTCGATTGAGCAACCGTGCCAACCGGGGCGACATCCGCCGCTTTTCCATTTAGCCGGAGATAACAATGATGAACCGCCGCAAATTCGTGACCATTCCCGCTGCCCTGATCATGACGGCCGCTCTCGCCGCCTGCACCACCACCGGCAACCAAGCCGGCGGCAGCAATACCAACAAGCGCCAGGAATTGAACAGCGGCGCCGATACCACCCTGAATCGACTCTATAGCTCGGTTCCCGGCTCCCGTGAAATGGGCAGCCGCGCCAAGGGCATCCTGGTGTTCCCGAACGTGCTGGCCGCCGGCTTCATGTTCGGTGCTGAATACGGTCAAGGCGTCCTGAAGGTCGGCGGCACGCCGTCCGGCTACTACAGCACGACCACCGGCTCCTTCGGCTTGCAGGCCGGCGCGCAATCCAAGGCTGTCGTGATCATGTTCATGACGCAGAACGAACTGGATAAATTCCGCGCCAGCAGCGGCTGGACCGCCGGCGCCGACGCCTCGGTGGCGCTGGCCAAGATCGGTGCCAACGGCGCCGTCGATACCAACACCGCCCGCCAGGCGGTGGTGGCTTTCGTGCTGACCAACGCCGGGTTGATGGCCAACCTGACGGTTGAAGGCACGAAGATCAACAAGCTGGATCTGTAAGCCTGAAGCAGTAAGAAAAGCGCCCGCCGGGTCATTCCGGCGGGCGCTTTTTTCATGTCCGCGAGTCATTGAGTGACGACAGGGGTCGTCAGGCCTTCAGGCCCGCAGCATGGAATCGGGGATGGCCGCTATGCAGCCGGACACGTCTTGGGTCGAGCTGCCGGGGTCATAGGGATGCATGGCCGCCCGGCAGGAGACGAGCTGCGCCAGCAAGGCTTCCGTGCTGGAACGTTTGACCCGCAGCACTTCATCCTCCTCTTCGTCGCCGCAACCCAGAGGGGGTGGCAGCCTTGGGAGAAGGAGATGTGCATCATGGCGTGTGAGTCCTGGCCGGTGGAATGGAAAGCCGATGATTCTAGTTCGAATGATTCGGACTAGAACGATCTCCTCCATTACAACTGGCGTAGGAAATTTCCGAAAAATTCGGACTTACGACTATTTATTAAAGAGGGGGGAGCCCCCCTTCACCCCCCGATTCGCAGGGGGCCGGTCAATCCACGCACCGGGATCACAGTGGACGCCGCCGCTCCGTTCATCAAGCCGAAGGGATCGGGATGAACGAGGGAACCCCTTTCCATCCACGCAAAGGGATCGGGATGAAGCAGGGAGCCCCGGCCCATCCACCCGAAGGGATCGGGGTGAAGGGGGGAACCCCCTTCTACATCCCCATTCACTTGGCAGCCGTCCATTTGCTGTCCACGGTCAGTGCGTTCAGCGCTTCCTGCGACATCGACAAGCCCCGCCATGCCATGGCACACGTAGCCCGCAGCGCGTTGCGCAGGTCGGCTTCATCGACCACGGCGGGAACGTCGCCGGCGGCCAGGATGTTGTTCACATTCGAATCCGGCCGATTGAAACCCGCCGTCAAACGCAGCGCCGGAATACCGTGGCGCGCGAAGTTGGCGTGATCCGAATTCGACATGAAAGGCAGATACGTATCCACCGTGGTGTCGGCATCCGCGGCGGCGGCCGTGACGAACGGCGCCAGCGCCGGATACTCGCTGATCATCGCCGTCAGTTCGCTGTGGCCGGCCACCGTGTCCAGGTTGACGTTCAGCTTCATCGTCGCGCGCTCAGCCGGATCCATGTCGTCCAGATAACGCGCCGACCCGGTCAACGCCCACTCTTCGGCCGTGAAGAAACAGACCCGCAGGCCATGCGTCCGGGCCGAAATACGCGGCGCCAGCGCACGCGCGGCGGCCAGGGCGACCGCGACGCCGGTGGCGTTGTCCAGGGCACTGGTGCCCAGGTCGTGACCGTCCATGTGCGCGCTGATGACAACGCGGCTGTCGGTGCCACCAGGAATGTCGAGAATGGCCAGGTCCGCCAGCGCATTCTCCAGTTCCTCGCCGGTCAGCACCAGGCGCACCTGGCACTGCCCCGCGGCGGCGGCAGCGGCCAGGGCCTGGCTGCCTTCGAAGTCGATATAGGCAGCCGGGATGCCGGCAGCGCCGCGCGGGCGTCCCGACGAACCCGACAGCACGCCGCGGCCGGGCAAGGGATTGGCGATGAGGAAGCCGATGGCCCCACGCGCCACCGCCTGGTCGTACTTGCGACGACGGTGCAAATGCGTGGTCGAGAAAGGATACTCATGGCGCACCAGCACGATCTTGCCCCGCACCGCTTCCCCGGCACGTTCAAAATCTTCCACGCGTCCCTGGCCCAGATCCAGCACTTCGCCAACCAGGCCTTCGTCCGGCGTCGAGGCAGAACGCAGCAGCGCGCGGCAAGCCAGGGTACGCGGCTCGGCGCCCAGCAACTGCAACTCGGCGCGGCCGGCGCGCCAGCCGTCGTACGGCACTTGCACCTTGCGCACGGTGCCACCGGTGGCACGCATGCGCTCCAGTGCCCAGGCGATCGCCGCGGTATCCTGGCCAGTGCCGGAAAGGCGGCCACCGAAGGCGCAAATCGCGTTGAAATCATCCATCAGCGCCGCATCAGCGCCGGCCGTCGACAACCAGGCTTCCATCCCGGCCTCCTCTTTTCTAATGTGAATTACTCGAACTTGACGTCAGCGCGCTTGACCACGTCCGCCCAACGGGCGAAGTCTTCGGTCAGGAAGGACTGCAAGGCCTTGGCGCTGGTGTCGGCGGGCAGGTTCACGCCCACGCTGTTCAGACGGGTCTTCACCTTCTGCGACTGCATGACCTTTGCCATGGCGGCGTTCAAACGCTCCAGCACGGGTGCGGGCGTCTTGGCCGGAGCGACCAGGCCCCACCAGCTTTGCACCGTCATATTGGGCACGCCGGCTTCTTCGAAGGTGGGAACGTTGGGCGTATCGGCCTGGCGCTTCGGGCTGGACACGGCCAGGGGGCGGATCTTGCCACCCTGGTACAGGGCGCTGGCCGAGGGCATGGTGGTGAAGCTGGTTTCGATCTGGCCGCCGGCCAGGTCATTGACGGCCGCCGACGCACCCTTGTAGGGGATGTGGACCAGCTTGGTGCCGCTGTTCAACATCAGCAGTTCGGCCATCAGGTGGGTCAGCGAGCCATTGCCGCCGGAGCCGATCGACACCGTGCCGGGCTTGGCCTTGGCCATTTCGACCAGTTCAGCCACCGTCTGCGCCTTGAAGCCGGGGTTGACGAACAGGTACATGGGCGACAGGCCCAGCAGGGAGATCGGCGCGAAATCCTTGGCGGCGTCGTACTTGACGCGGTCACCGTACAGGGCCGGCACGATGGTGAAGGGCACGTCGGCCAGCAGCAGGGTGTAGCCGTCCGGCTTTTCATTGGCGACGTAGGCGGTGCCGATCATGGAACCCGCGCCGGCGCGGTTTTCCACGATTACCGATTGGCCGAGTTCGGCGGTCAATTCGTCGCTGATGGCGCGGGCGATCACGTCCGAGCTGCCACCTGCCGTGTACGGCACGATGATGCGGACGGGTTGCTCGGGATAGGCGGCCATGGCGGCGGGCGCGGCGCAGGTCAGCGCGACGGAGACGGCGCCAAGAAGGGTCTTGATGGACTTGATGGGACGCAAGGAGATCATGGCAAGACTCGGAAACTTATGGAAACAGTCTTGAATTTTGCCTCCAGCGCAAATTTCCGAAAAGCGACGTATCGGCATGCAGTATTCCAATTCGGAATACCGGCGCAACAATTGCTCTTTATTTGCGCAGCGCGTCCACTTCCGAGTTGATCCGGTTGGCGCGCGCCTGGATCCATTCGCAGAACGCATGCAGCGCCGGGCCGCCCACATCGGGCCGGGGCCGCATCAGGTAATAGCCGTAGCGGCCGTCGACGATTTCGCCCAGCGGCCGTTGCAGCACGCCTTCGCGCAGGGGATCCAGCACCATGCACAGGGGCGTGATGGCGGCGCCCAGGCCATTCAGCACCGCCGGCAACAGCACCGAGAAACCTTCGTACTCGGGGGCGGTGGCGGACGGGCCTGGCCACATGGACGCCACCTCGCTTTTCCACTCATCCCAGCCGTAGCCGCGCTGGGCGCGTTTGAGCAGGGGCACATTGGCCAGGTCATCAAACCCGTGCACCGGGTTGCGCTCGAACAACGACGTGGCGCCCACCAGCGCCATTTCCCGCCCGCACAGATATTGCGCCGACATGCCCGCCATATGGCCGGTATGCAGCTGGATTTCCGCGTCGAAGCGCTCTGCCTTTTCGCGCCCATGCACCAGGCGCGGCCGCACATTGATACGGATTTCGGGATGCGCTTCGAAGAACTCGCGCAAGCCGGGGATCAGGCAGAACTGGGCGAACGACGGCGAAACCGCGATATTCAAGGCCACACGGGCATCCGGGTGGGCCACCAGGGCATCGGCTTCGTCGAGCAGGCGCAGGGCGGCGGACACCCGTTCCAGGTACAGGGCGCCCGCGTAGGTCAGGCGCAGGCCCGCCGACAGGCGCTTGAACAGGCTGACCCCCAGCCGCGATTCCAGGGCCTGGATATGCTTGCTGACAGCGCTCTGGGTAAGACTGAGTTCCTCCGCGGCCCGGCTGAAATTCAGATGCCGGGCCGACGCCGTGAAGATGCGCAGCGACGTCAGGGACTGGCGCGAGCCTTTCATGAAGGACTCACGCCGGGATCAGCCCAAGGCACGCGTGACCCCGCATGCTCAGGCCCGCACGGTCTGGACGCGATCGCCCACGTCTGCCACATGGGCGGCCAGCGGCAGCGGGTCGGCCTTGCCCTGGGTCACCGCGGGAGCCGGGATCTTGCCGGTGCCCTTGGCCATGCCGGGGCGGTGCAATTGTTCGCCCGCCCACGTGCAGGTGCTGTCCACGGCGTCGCCGCGGCCGCTCAACAGCGGGCAGCGGCCGAAGATCTCCGCCGCCCAGTCGGTGAACGCACGCACCTTCGGCGACAGGTGCCGATTGTGCGGATACACCACGGAAATCGGCATGGACTTGGGCTTCCAGTCGGACAGGATCTCGACCAGTTCGCCACTTTGCAGGTAGGGCAAGGCCATATAGCGCGGCGGCTGGATCAAGCCGAAACCCTGCAGCCCGCAAGCCATGTAGGCGTCGGCGTCGTTGACCGACACCACGCCTTCCATCTTCACTTCGACCTTCTGGCCTTCGACCATGAAGTCCCAGTCGAAGGACCGGCCGGTCAGGCTGGAGAAATAATTGACCGACTTGTGCTCGGCCAATTCTTCCAGGGTGGTGGGCGCGCCATGCCGTTCGATATAGCTGGGCGACGCGCAGCTGATGCCTTCGAACATGCCGATACGGCGCGCCACCAGGCTGGAATCCTGCAGTTCACCGACCCGAATGACGCAGTCCACCGCTTCCTGCACCAGGTCCACGGGCCGGTCGCCCATGCCGATGTACAGTTCGATGTCCGGATAGCGCTCGTGGAATTCGCACAAGGACGGAATCAGGATCAGCCGGCCGATGGCGGCTGGCGTGTCGATGCGCAGTTTGCCGCGCGGGCGCCGCGAGGCATCCTGGAATGCCGCCTCGGCCTCGTCGACGTCGGCCAGGATGCGGATGCAGCGCTCGTAATACGCGGCGCCGTCCGGCGTCAGGCTCAGGCGGCGCGTGGTACGGTTGAGCAGCCGCACGTTGAGCAGCTTCTCAAGATTCTGGATGATGGTGGTGACGGTAGTGCGGGGCAGGCCCAGATGGTCGGCGGCCCGGGTGAAGCTATTGGCGTCGACGACCCTGGTGAACACCTGCATGGCCTGAAAACGGTCCATGGCGTACCTCGGGTTGGGGGGTATGGCGAGATTATGAACAAATTATTGTTCGCCCGCATCGAATAGTGTTGTTTAGGTAGAGATATTTATTCGCGGGAACAAAACAGCCAGAATGCCGCCATCCCAACTAACAAACGGTTAGGGATCAGGCGGCCGCCGCAGCCACGGCGGGCCGCTCCGCTCATCATCTCGATCACGCCTCGCCCCGCGCGACGCCGGTTTTCGTCAAGGACCGGGCCGCCGGCACCACGTCCCGACGTGGCCAGAAACACAATATTTAGCGCAGGCCAGGCTCGCAGCCGGGCCCGGACGCCTCTATGCGTCCGCCGCGCGTGATCCGGCGCCAAGCGCCAAGCGGAAAGACTGATCCCTGGCCGTACGCATTCCGCTCAAGGAACTGTAATGACCAAATCGCGCAATCGCTTTGCCCTGGCAGGCACGCTGGCCGCCGTCATCCTCGTAGCCGGCGGTGTCGCCGTCCTGCGTGGCCATGGTGGTACTCCTGCAACGGCCGCGGCCGCTCCCCAAGCCACCCCCGTCGACGTCGCCGAGGTGATGCAACGCCAGATCACCGACTGGCAGAGCTATTCCGGCCGCCTGGAAGCCGTCGACCGCGTCGAAATCCGCCCGCGCGTCTCCGGCACCCTGGTCGCCGTGCGCTTCAAGGACGGCACCCTGGTGCGCAAGGGCGACGAGCTGTTCACCATCGATCCCCTGCCCTACCAGGCCGAAGTGTCGCGCGCCGAAGCGAATTTGGCCGGCGCCCAGGCCCGGGTGGCCTATACCGCGTCCGACATGGCGCGCGCCAACCGCCTGATCGCCGACAACGCCATCGCCCGCCGCGACCTGGAGCAGAAGCAGAACGACGCCCGCGAAGCCTCCGCCAACCTGAAGGCGGCGCAAGCGGCGCTGGAAATCGCCCGCCTGAACCTCGGCTACACCCACATCCTGGCGCCTGTCTCCGGCCAGGTGTCCAAGGCCGAAGTGACGGAAGGCAACCTGGTGGCCGCCGGCGCGGCATCCGTCGCGCTGACCACCCTGGTGTCGGTCGACCGCATGTACGCGTCCTTCGACGTCGACGAGCAGACTTTCCTGAAGTACGTCAATCCGGCGCGTACCGGCAAGGGCGCACCGGTGCCGGTGGACCTGGGCCTGGCCAATGAAGACGGCTACTCGCGTCAGGGCACGGTGCAGTACGTGGACAACCGCCTGGATACGACGACCGGCACGATCCGCGTGCGCGCCACCTTCGACAACCGCGATGGCAGCCTGGTGCCGGGCCTCTATGCCCGCATCCGCCTGGGTGGCGGCGCGCCCCGCGATGCAGTGCTGATCGACGAAAAAGCCCTGGGCACCGACCAGAACAAGCGCTTCGTCATGGTGCTGGACGACAAGAACCACGCGCAGTATCGCGAGGTTCGGCTGGGCGCCAGCCAAGGCGGCCTGCGCGTGGTGGACAGCGGTCTGAAGGCCGGCGAACGCATCGTCGTCAACGGCTTGCAGCGCATCCGTCCTGGCGACGCGGTGGAGCCGCACGTGGTGCAGATGGCGGGCAACTGGCCCACGGTCGGCCAACGTCAGGCGCCGGAAGGCAATACGGCGGCGGCCAAGGCGGACATCAAGCCTGGCAACAAGGCCGCGGCGCCCAACCCGGCCTGAGGTCGCCTCCCCCATTCAAGCATCGCTTCGAATCGACCACGAATAACGCGCTCCGGCTGACCGGGGCGCGGACTCCGCGCGCCGATAGCATCGAGTCGAACCAAGAGCCGAATCATGAATATCTCCAAATTCTTCATCGACCGCCCGATCTTCGCGGGCGTACTGTCGGTGCTCATCCTGCTGGGCGGCCTGCTGGCCATGTTCCAGCTGCCGATCTCGGAATACCCGGAAGTGGTACCGCCGTCGGTGGTGGTGCACGCGCAGTATCCGGGCGCCAACCCCAAGGTGATCGCCGAGACCGTCGCCGCGCCGCTGGAAGAGCAGATCAACGGCGTGGAAAACATGCTGTACATGCAGGCCCAGGCCAACAGCGACGGCAACATGACCCTGACGGTGTATTTCCGTCTGGGCGTGGACCCGGACAAGGCCCAGCAGCTGGTGCAGAACCGCGTGTCGCAAGCGCTGCCGCGCCTGCCCGACGACGTGCAGCGCCTGGGCGTGACCACGGCCAAGAGCTCGCCCACCCTGACCCTGGTGGTGCACTTGACCTCGCCGGACAACCGCTATGACATGACCTACCTGCGCAACTACGCGGTGCTCAACGTCAAGGACCGCCTGTCGCGCATCACCGGCGTGGGCGACGTGCAGTTGTGGGGTTCGGGCGACTACTCCATGCGCATCTGGCTCGATCCGCAGAAGGTCGCCGAGCATGGCATGACCGCCTCCGACGTGGTGCGCGCCATCCGCGAGCAGAACGTGCAGGTGGCCGCCGGCGTGATCGGCTCGTCGCCGTCTTTGTCCGACGTGCCGCTGCAGCTGAACGTGAACACCCAGGGCCGTCTGCAAAGCGAAGAAGAATTCCGCGACATCGTGCTGAAGACGTCGGCCAACGGCGGCGTGACCCATCTGGGCGACGTGGCGCGGGTGGAACTGGACGCGGCCGAATACGGCCTGCGTTCCCTGCTCGACAACAAGCCGGCGGTCGCCCTGGGCATCATGCAGGCGCCCGGTGCCAACGCGCTGGACGTGTCCAAGCAGGTGCGCGACGCCATGGCCGACCTGTCCAAGGACTTCCCGCCCTCGGTCAAGTTTGACGTGGTGTACGACCCCACCCAGTTCGTCCGTTCCAGTATCGAAGCGGTTATCCACACGCTGCTGGAAGCCATCGCGCTGGTGGTGATCGTGGTGATCGTGTTCCTGCAGACCTGGCGCGCTTCGCTGATTCCGCTGCTGGCGGTGCCGGTGTCCATCATCGGGACGTTCTCGCTGCTGCTGTTGTTCGGCTATTCGGTCAACGCGCTGTCGCTGTTCGGCATGGTGCTGGCCATCGGGATCGTGGTGGACGACGCGATCGTGGTGGTGGAAAACGTCGAACGGAACATCTCGTCCGGACTGTCGCCACGTGAAGCCACTTACCGCGCCATGCGGGAAGTGAGCGGCCCCATCATCGCCATCGCCCTGACCCTGGCGGCCGTGTTCGTGCCGCTGGCCTTCATGACGGGCCTGACCGGCCAGTTCTACAAGCAGTTCGCCATGACGATCACGATCTCCACCGTGATCTCGGCCTTCAATTCGCTGACCCTGTCGCCGGCCCTGTCCGCATTGCTGCTGAAGGATCACCACGCCAAGCCGGACGCCGTGCAACGCGTCATGAACAAGGTGCTGGGCGGTTTCTTCCGCCGGTTCAACAACATGTTCAACCGCGCGTCGGACCGCTATTCGGTGGGCGTGGGGGGCGTGATCAAGCGCAAGTCCGCCAGCCTGCTTGTCTATGTGCTGCTGCTGGCTGGTACGGTGGGCATTTCCTACCTGGTCCCCGGCGGCTTCGTGCCGGCCCAGGACAAGCAGTACCTGGTGGGTTTCGCGCAGCTGCCCAACGGCGCGTCGCTGGACCGCACCGAAGAAGTCATCCGGCAGATGGGCGACATCGCCCTGAAGGAACCCGGCGTCGACCACGCCGTGTCCTTCCCCGGCCTGTCGATCAACGGCTTCACCAACAGCTCCAGCGCCGGCATCGTGTTCGTCACCTTGAAGTCCTTCGAGGAACGCAATGCCGCTGGACTCAGCGCGGACAAGATCGCCGCTTCGCTGAACCAGAAGTTCGCCGGTTTGAAGACGGCCTTCATCGCCGTGTTCCCGCCGCCGCCGGTGATGGGCCTGGGTACCCTGGGCGGTTTCAAGCTGCAGATCGAAGACCGCGCCGCGCTGGGCTATGAAGCGCTCGACCGTGCCGTGCAGGCTTTCACGGCGGAGGCCGCCAAGCAGCCCGAGCTGGGACGTTCCTTCTCGAACTACCAGATCAACGTGCCGCAGCTCGACGTGAAGCTGGACCGCGTCAAGGCCAAGCAGCTGGGCGTGCAGGTGACCGACGTGTTCGACACCATGCAGGTCTACCTGGGTTCGCTGTACGTCAATGACTTCAACCGCTTCGGCCGTGTGTTCCAGGTCCGCGCCCAGGCCGACGCGCCCTTCCGCGCCCACGCCGAGGACATCGGTCTGCTGAAGACGCGCAATGCCGCCGGCGAGATGGTGCCCCTGTCTTCGCTGGTGCAGGTGTCGGAGACTTACGGTCCGGAAATGGTGGTGCGCTACAACGGCTATACCGCCGCCGACATCAACGGCGGTCCGGCCCCGGGCTACTCGTCCGACCAGGCCAAGGAAGCGGCCGAGCGTGTTGCCGCGGCGACGCTGCCGCGCGGCATCAAGTTCGAGTGGACTGACCTGACGTATCAGCAGGAACTGGCGGGTAACGCCGGCATCTGGGTCTTCCCGATCAGCGTGCTGCTGGTGTTCCTGGTGCTGGCGGCCATGTACGAAAGCCTGACCCTGCCGCTGGCGGTGATCCTGATCGTGCCCATGAGCATCCTGGCGGCATTGACTGGTGTTTACCTGACCCAGGGCGACAACAACATCTTCACGCAGATCGGCTTGATGGTGCTGGTGGGGTTGTCAGCGAAGAACGCCATCCTGATCGTGGAATTCGCTCGCGAACTGGAACTGCAGGGCCACAAGCCCCTGAAGGCCGCGATCGAGGCCAGCCGTCTGCGGCTGCGTCCCATCCTGATGACGTCGATCGCTTTCATCATGGGTGTGGTGCCGCTGGTGTTCTCCACCGGCGCGGGCTCGGAGATGCGGCATGCCATGGGCGTGGCGGTGTTCTTCGGCATGTTGGGCGTGACGCTGTTCGGCCTGTTCCTGACGCCGGTGTTCTACGTGGTGCTGCGCATGCTGAATCCGCGCCCGCTGCACTCGGCGTCCAAGCATGAGGCCCCGGCGACGGCGCATGGCGATGAAGGCGCAGCCAAGCCCGGCGTGCCGGTCGTTGCCGCCGAACATTGATATCTGGATGAATGACATGAAGCACCTGAAACGCTTTTCTATGTCCTTGCTGACGACGCTGATCCTGGCGGGCTGCTCGGTGACGCCCACCTACGAGCGTCCGGCCGCCCCCGCATCGGCGGCGTTCAAGGAAGCCCTGCCGGCCGACCAGGCCGGCCAGTGGAAAACCGCCCAGCCCGCCGAAGACCAATTGCGCGGCGCCTGGTGGGAATTGTTCAAGGATGACCAGCTGAACCGTCTGGAAAACCAGGCGCAGGCGGCCAACCAGAACCTGCGGGCCGCCGCCGCCCGCCTGGCCCAGGCCCGCGCCCTGCAACAGCAGACGCGCGCCAGCCTGTTCCCGGAAGTCACGGCCAACTTCGGGCCGACGCGCCAGCGCGCGTCGCCGGCCTCGCAAGGGCTGCCTGATAACGGCTCGGCCACGTCCACCACCTTGTGGCGCGCGCAGGCGGGGGTGTCCTACGAGGCCGACCTGTGGGGCCGCGTGTCGGCCAACGTCGATGCCGCCACGGCCGACGCGCAACAGAGCGAAGCGCTGCTGCGTTCGGTGCAGCTGGCCTTGCAGGCCGATGTGGCGCAGAACTACTTCCAGGTCCGCCAGCTGGACGCCGAGCGCCAGGTCTATGTGCAGACCCTGGACCTGCGCGAGCAGACCCTGAAGCTGGTCGAGCGCCGCTATAAGGAAGGCGACATCAGCGAACTGGACGTGGCGCGGGCGCGTTCGGAACTGGCCTCGGCGCAGTCGGAAGCCCTGGGCATCGACCGCAACCGCGCCGGCGCCGAACACGCGCTGGCCGTGCTGCTGGGCCTGGCGCCGTCCGAGTTCACCCTGCCGGCCACGCCGCTGGCGCGCATCGACCTGCGCGTGCCGGCCGGCCTGCCGTCGGGCTTGCTCGAACGCCGTCCCGACATCGCCGCCGCCGAGCGCGCGATGGCCGCGGCCAATGACCGCATCGGCGCGGCGCGCGCGGCCTTCTTCCCGCAGCTGGACATCACGGGCTATGCGGGCTACGAGTCGTCGCAGCTGGGCCATCTGTTCCAGTGGTCCAGCCGGACCTTCCTGCTGGGTCCGTTGACCGGCGCGATGTTGAGCCTGCCCATCTTCGACGCCGGCCGCCGCCAGGCCGGCGTGGACCGCGCCCGCGCGGTCTATGAAGAAGACGTGGCCAACTACCGCCAGAGCGTGCTGGGCGCCTTCCGTGAAGTGGAGGACAACCTGGCCAACCTGCGCATCCTGGATGACCAGATCGGCGCGCAGGACCGGGCTGTGCAAGCCTCGTCGCGGGCGGCGCAGCTGTCGCACACGCAGTACAAGGAAGGTTCGATCAGCTATCTGGACGTGATCGATTCGGACCGCACGGTGCTGGCGCAGCAACGCATCTCGGCCCAGCTGGATGGGGCGCGGGCGCTTTCGACCGTCAACCTGATCCGTGCGCTGGGCGGCGGCTGGGACCTGCCCACGCCGCAGGTCAGCGAGACCGGGCAGATCACGCCGGTGGCCGCGCCGGAAAAGGCGGCCACCCCGGCCACCACGCCGGTCGCCGCGCGCTAAGCGGGGCGGGGCGTCGCCCCGGTCCATTTAGGTGCATCATGGAAGGCCCATCGTCCTGTGACGATGGGCCTTTTCCTATATTGCGGAGATGCCCCATGAATGGACCGAGAGACGATCGGCCCGCGTCGGCCGCGGGACCGGGCCGCCATGGACCGGACGCCCCGTCGCGGCCGCGGCCAGCGACGGACCAAGCCGCGGTCCGGAACGTCCGGCTCTTCTTCGCGTTGTGGCCGGATGCCGCCACGCTGCGGGCGCTGACGGACTGGTGCGCGCAGGCGCACGCCGTCTGCGGGGGCCGGGTGATGCGGCCCGACACCTTGCACCTGACACTGGCGTTCCTCGGCCAGGTCCCCGCCGATCTCGTCGATCCCTTGATCCGTCTGACGAAAGAACGACCGTTCGCGCCCGGACATCTGCGCCTGGACCGCTACGGCGTGTTCGCGCGGCAAGGCATCGTCTGGGCCGGCCCCGCCGATGGCGCACCGGCGCTTTCTGAGCAGGTGGCAGGCCTGTGGCGCGACCTGGCGGCGCTGGGCAAGCTGCGGCCCGACCACCCCTTCCGTCCGCATGTCACCTTGCTGCGCAATGTCGATACCAAGGCGCTGGCGACGGCGCTGCCACCCGCGCCGCCCGCGCTGGACTGGCGCTACGACCGCTGCGTACTCGTGCAATCCATCCAGGACGGCCAGTCACGCTACGAGGTCAAGGC
This sequence comes from Bordetella sp. N, assembly GCF_001433395.1. Taxonomy (GTDB): domain Bacteria; phylum Pseudomonadota; class Gammaproteobacteria; order Burkholderiales; family Burkholderiaceae_B; genus Bordetella_C. The sequence goes on along the minus strand of NZ_CP013111.1, from coordinate 5,746,155 downwards.
CAGCAGCCGCTGATCTGTTAGCGGCCGGATCGCCAACCGCCGCATCGCCGGCCGCTGAAAACGGTCCTCCCCGACGGGGGCGTTATCATCGACCCTTGCCGGTCCAGATCCCCCGGACGGGCTAATCCCCCTTACGTACGGACTGCCCTGCAAAGTATGTTGATCCTGCTCGATCAAGACGGCGTGCTGGCCGATTTCGAACACGCCTTCCTGGACGCCTGGCGCCAGCGCTATCCCTATATTCCGCCCATCGAATACGAGGATCGCAAGTCCTTCCATATCCTGGAAGACTATCCGCCGGAATTGCGCATCCGCGCCGAGGCCATCTACACCGAGCCGGGCTTCATCCGCAATCTGCCGCCAGTCCCCGGCGCCATCGAAGCCGCGCGGGAACTGCTGGAACTGGGCCTGGATGTGCGGATCTGCAGCTCACCCTTGCGCCAGTATGAAAACAACGTGGCCGAGAAATACCACTGGGTCGACCGCCACCTGGGGCGGGAATGGACCGAACGCCTGATCCTGACTCGCGACAAGACCCTCGTCCACGGCGACATCCTGGTCGATGACCGGCCCGCCATCACCGGCGCGACCCGCCCCCACTGGCGCCACATCATTTTCGACGCCCCCTACAACCGCCAGGAAACGGGACGGCCCCGCATGACCTGGGCCAATTGGCGCAACGTGCTCGGCGGCGAGCTTTACCGCTCGGACCGGTAAGACGGCCGCCGCCCGGCCGCGCCGGTGTACCCGCGCCGCCACATGTCTTTTGCTTATTGACATATGAACGGCGTCGCAGACGGGCTATTCTGTCTGGGCGCAGGGGCCGGCACTGACCCGGATCCTGTCGCGTCATTCGTGGGGAAGACGAAATCATGAACCTGTATCGCATGCTCAAGCAGCGCGAATCGGAAGAGAAACCCATCGGCGTCGCCCTTATCGGCGCCGGCAAGTTCGGCTCTATGTTTCTCAGCCAGGCCCACCGCACGCCCGGCATGCGCCTGGTGGCAGTCGCCGACCTCAAGCCCGACGCGGCCCGCGCGGCCTTGACCAAGGTAGGCTGGCCGGCGGCCGCGCTGCAGGCCAAGTCCGTCGGCGACGCGCGCCGCAACGGCGGCGTGTTCTGCACCGACGAGACCGAACGCGTGATCGCCCATGGCGACATCGACGTGGTGATCGACGCCACCGGCAACGCCGCGGCCGGCATCCGCCACGTCCTGGCCTGCTGCGAGCACGGCAAGCACATCATCATGGTCAACGTCGAAGCCGACGCGCTGGCGGGGCCGCTGCTGGCCCGCAAGGCTCGCGAAGCCGGCATCGTCTATTCCCTGGCCTATGGCGACCAGCCCGCCCTGATCTGCGAAATGGTCGACTGGGCACGGGCCAGCGGTTTCGAGGTCATCGCCGCCGGCAAGGGCACCAAGTACCTGCCGGCGTTCCACACGTCCACCCCCGACACCGTCTGGCCCTACTACGGCTTCACGCCGGAAATGGTCGCGGCGGGCGACTTCAACGCGCAGATGTTCAACAGCTTTCTCGACGGCACCAAGAGCGCCATCGAGATGGCGGCGGTGTCCAATGCCACGGGCCTGCTGCCGGCGCCGTCCGGCCTGCACTTCCCGCCCTGCGGCGTCGACGACCTGGCCCGCGTGATGCGGCCGCGCGACGACGGCGGCATGCTGCATCACCGGGGCCAGGTGGAAACCGTGTCGTCGATCGAACGCGACGGCCGGCCGGTCTACCGGGATCTGCGCTGGGGCGTCTTCGTCACCCTGGCGGCCGACAGCGACTACGTGCGCCGTTGCTTCAAGGAATACGGCGTGGTCACCGATCCCAGCGGCAACTACTCCGCCATGTACAAGCCCTATCACCTGATGGGGATGGAGCTGGGCATCAGCGTGGCCAGCGCCGCCCTGCGGCGCGAGCCCACGGGATCGCCAAGCGGCTGGCATGGCGATGTCATCGCCACCGCCAAGCGCGAACTGCCCGCCGGCACGGTGCTGGATGGCGAAGGCGGCTACACCGTGTACGGCCGCTTGATGCCGGCCAAGGACTCCGTCGAGGGCGGCTACCTGCCCCTGGGCCTGGCCCATGACGTCAAGCTCAAGGTGGGCGTGCGTGCCACCCAGGCCCTGCGCTGGTCCGATGTGGAATACGACGCTGATTCTCCGGTGGTGCAGCTGCGCCGCGAGATGGAAGGGGGCCACCGCTGACAGCAGCAGGCCTGGCCAGGCCGGGACCCGAGCGCGGACCGCCGGGTTGCCGGCCGCCGGAGCGCCGGCCGCCGGATCACCGGGCCAGGCCGTTGCGGTGTCGCTTTCCTGCAAGGAAAGTGGAAAGAACATGAAGAAATCGCCGCCCGACGCGCTCGCGTCGTTGCGCCATGGGGTCAGATCGATATATAAATAAAAATCGTTCTTATTCTCCAGTTGGCGATTTTTCCTTGCGTCCTTCCGTCATGTCCATGCAAGAGGCCGGGCCCGGTGCCCTCTCCGCCACCGAGCACCGTGTGCAGCACGCCTTGCAGACGCTTTACCGCGAGCATCACGGCTGGCTGCAAGGATGGTTGCAGCGGCGCCTGGACAACAACGCCTTCGACGCGGCGGATCTGGCGCAGGACACCTTCGTCCGGGTGCTGACCAAACCCGAACCCGTGTCGATGCGCCAGCCGCGTGCGTTCCTGACCGCCATCGCCAAGGGCTTGCTGGTCGATCTCTGGCGCCGCCGCGAACTGGAGCGCGCCTGGCTGGAAGCCCTGGCCCTGCTGCCCGAACCTGAAACGCCGTCGCCGGAAGAGCGCCTGTGTCTGTTCCAGACACTGGCCGCCATCGACTATGCGCTCGCCCGGCTGCCTCAACGCGCGCGCCAGGTATTCATGTGGGCGCGTCTGGAAGGCATGTCGTGCCCGGCGATCGTCGAACGCCTGGGCGTGTCGCTGGCGACGGTCGAACGCGACCTGGCCGCCGCGCTGCGCCTTTGCTACGCGGCGCGCTTCGAAGCATGAGTGTGGACCGGGCCCTGGCCAGCGCGGGCGGCAATATGTGTATTCCCGAGGACGCCGTGAATGCGGCAATCGCCTGGGCCGTCAAACTGCATTTCAATGCGCCGAGCGCGGAGACGCGGCGGGCTTTCGATACCTGGCGTGAGGCTGCCCCAGCCCATGCCGCCGCGTGGCAACGCGTGCAGGCGCTGGCCACGGACGCGGGCCGGACGCCCAATGCACTGGTGGCCGATACGCTGCGGCGCGCCGATGCCGCCACCGCGGCCCGGGCCCCGGGCCGGCGCCGGATGCTGGCCTGGCTGGCGGCGGGCGGCGTGGCCGCCCTGGCCGGCAAGGTCACATATGACCGAGCGCCCTGGCAGCGTCTGCTTGCCGACGTCAGCACGGGTGTCGGTGACCAGCGGACCTTGACCCTGGAAGACGGCACGCAGATCGTCCTGAATACGGATAGCGCCATCAGCACTGCCTTCGCTCGCGAGCAGCGCGAGGTGGTCCTGCGGCGTGGTGAGGTCCTGGTGGCGACGGGCGCGGATGTACCTGCGCACCGGCCCTTCTGGGTGCGCACGCCCTATGGTTCGTTGCAGGCGCTGGGCACCCGCTTCGACGTTCGCCTAGATGACGATGGCGCGCGGCTCAGCGTGCAGGAAGGCGCCGTGCGCGTGCATCCGGGGGGCGGTGACCGCGCCATCCTCGCCGAGGCGGGCCAACGTTGGCGCTTCGACCGCGCCGGCGCCGTGCCCGCGCCGGCCAGTGGCTTGCGTGACGACAGCTGGGCCCAGGGCGTCATCGTCGCCGAGGACGCCCGCCTGGATGACCTGCTGGCGGAATTGTCCCGCTACCGCGTCGGCCGTATCGCCTGCGATCCCCGCATCGCTGCCGTGAAGGTCTCCGGCATCTACCAGGTGCACGACACTGAGGAAGCCTTGCGCTTCCTGGCCAGGACGCACGCCCTGCGGATAACGACGCGCGCCCGCTTCTGGATCTCGGTGGAGCCCGCCGCCGCCTGAACCGGCGTGAGGGGATTTCGAATCTCGTCCGGCATAGAGGAAAGAGCGCCGCTTTTGCTGCCCTCTTCCCCCTGGACCCCCCGCCTCCGAGAAGAGAAACATGACTTTGCAACGTCCTTCGCGTCACGCCGCCGCTCGCGCGACACGCCCCGCCGGTTTGCCCATGGCGCTGACACTGCGGGCTGCCGCATGCCTGACCCTGGGCGCCGCTGCCGTGCCGCTGGCCGCGCACGCCCAGGCCGCGCCCGCCACCCAAGCCGGGCGCAATGCAGGGACGGCCATCGCCCAGGCCAGCCAGACAGCCCCGAACACCGCCGCCGCGCTGCTGTCCTTCGACATTCCCGCCGGCCCCCTCGACACGGCGCTCACGCATTACGCGCGGATCGCGCGCGTCAACCTGTCGTACGACGTGGCCCTGATCAAGGCCTCCTCCACGCAAGGCTTGCAGGGCCGCTACTCCGCCCTCAACGGCCTGGATCGCCTGCTGGCGGGCAGCGGCATCGAAGCCGCTCCCCAGGCGGCCGGCGGCTACGTACTGCGGCCCGCGCCCCGTCCGCCCGCCACCGGCGAGGCCACGCTGCCGACGGTGTCCGTCACGGGCCGCGCCACCGGCGACAGCACCGGCTTCGTTGCCACCGCCACGGCGGTCGGCACCAAAACCGATACGCCCATCATCGACGTCCCCGCGTCCGTGTCGGTGATCACACGGCAGGAAATGGATACGCGCGGGGTGCAGAACCTGCAGCAGGCCATCGCCTACACGTCCAGCGTCGCTGTCGACGAGTACGGCGCCGACGACCGCTACGACTATTTCCGCATCCGCGGCTTCGACGAAACCACCCTGGGCACCTACCGCGACGGCCTGCCCGCGCGCGTGCCGGCCTGGTTCACCGCCAGCCGCGTCGAACCGTATGGGCTGGAACGGGTGGACGTGCTGAAAGGCTCGACCTCCACCTTGTTCGGCCTGAACGCGCCGGGCGGCCTGGTCAACGCCATCACCAAGCGTCCGACCGACGAACCGCTGGCCGAGCTCTACACCACGCAGGGCGCGGGCCACAATGAAGCGGGCTTCGATGTCGGCGGCCCGGTCGACGAAGCGGGCAAATGGAAATATCGCCTGACCGGCATGTGGCAGAACGCCGATTACGGGTATGACTACACCAAGGACAACCGGCTCTACATCGCCCCCGCGCTGACCTATAGTCCAGACGCCAACACCACGCTGACCCTGCTCGCCGACTACAGCAAGCGGGAAAGCTCGACGGCGCGTTCCTTCCCCGCCGACGCGGACATCAGCCTCAATAAATTCCTGGGCGAACCCAGCTTCCACCAATTCAACACCCGCCAGTCGGATGTCGGCTGGCTGTTCGAGCACAAGTTCGGCAACGGCTGGACGGTGCGCTCCAACGCGCGCTATACCCACATCGACCTGGACTACCGGGACGTCTACGGCGCCGACCTCGATCCCACCGCGGATCGCACGGCATTCTCCGTCGCCGGGAAGAGCGACCGCTACACCATCGACAATCAGGTTCAGTACGACACCCGCTGGAAGTCCCTGGAAAGCAAGACGCTGGCCGGCTTCGACTACACCGACGACAACACGCACGAGAACATCCTGCTGGGCACGGCGCCTGGCATAGACATCTACCACCCCGTCTACACCGGCCGTTCCAGCATCTCGCTCGACCCCTACGTCAACTGGCGGGTGAAACAGCAGGCGCTGGGCGTATACGGGCAGGAGCAGCTGACCTACCGTGCGTGGATACTCACGCTGGGCGTGCGCCAGGACCATGTGAACACCAAGGCCATCTACTACGACACCGGCACGCAGGACAACGACACCGCGTCCGCGTTCACCCGGCGCATCGGCCTGACCTACAAGTGGACCGAAGGGCTGGCCACTTACGTGAACTATTCGGAGTCCTTCCAGCCGCTGGTGGCGCCGACGGCCAACGGCTATACGGTGGGCGGCTCGTTGAAGCCCCAGGACGGCACGCAATACGAAGCCGGCATGAAGTGGCAGCCGGCCGGCACGGACGCCTTGTTCACCGCGTCGGTGTTCGACCTGAAGCAGACCAATGTGCCGGACTCCATCACAGAAACCGAACAGCGCCAGATCGGCAAGGTGGGCGTGCGCGGCCTTGAACTGGAAGGCAAGTTCGCCCTGGCCGAACGCCTGAACGCGTCACTGGCCTATTCCTACTGGCACGGCCGCATCCTGCGCGATGGCCTGGACGGCAATACCGGCAATCGGCCGGACCATGTGCCCAATCATCTGGCATCGGCGTGGCTGGACTACACGATTCCGGGCGACGGCTGGCGCGGCAACCTGACCCTGGGCGCTGGCGTGCGTTACGTCGGCCAGACCTTCGGCGACAGCGCCAATGACGTGTCGATCGGCGGCCACGCGGTGTTCGACGCATCGGCCAAGTACGACATCAACAAACGCGTCAGCCTGCAGATCAACGCGACCAATCTGTTCGACCGCAAGTACAAGGCGTCTTGCGACACGGTGAGCTGCTACTACGGCGATCCGCGCGCGGTCTACGCGACCCTGCGCTACCGCATGTAGAAAGAGAAAAGCCACGTCCGGGGACGTGGCTTTTTTTCATGGTGCCGGCAAACGCGCGGCACTAGGTGCCGCGCGGGGTGCTTACTTGCGGCGCAGTTGCGTGATGTCGCGCACGGCGCCGCGGTCGGCCGACGTCGCCAAGGCGGCGTAGGCTTGCAGTGCCTGCGACACGACGCGTTCGCGGCCCACCGGCTGCCAGGCGTCGTCGCCCAATGCTTCCATCTCGCCGCGGCGCTTGGCCAGTTCGGCATCGCTGATATCCAGGTGGATCAAACGCTTCGGGATATCGATGTTGATGGCGTCGCCGTCCTTGACCAGGGCGATATTGCCGCCTTCGGCCGCTTCCGGCGACGCATGGCCGATCACCAGGCCGGACGAACCGCCCGAGAAACGGCCATCGGTGAACAGCGCGCACACCTTGCCCAGGCCCTTGGACTTCAGATAGGACGTGGGATACAGCATTTCCTGCATGCCGGGGCCGCCCTTCGGGCCTTCGTAGCGGATCACCACCACGTCACCGGGTTGCACCTTGTCGCCCAGGATGCCTTCGACGGCATCGTCCTGGCTCTGGAACACGCGGGCACGGCCGTTGAACACCAGCTGGCTCTCATCGACGCCGGCGGTCTTCACGATGCAACCCTTCTCGGCCAGGTTGCCGTACAGCACGGCCAGGCCGCCGTCCTTGGAGTAGGCGTTTTCGATGTCGCGGATACCGCCGGTCTTGCGGTCGTTATCCAGCGTCAGGTACGTCGCGTCCTGGCTGAAAGCCACTTGCGTGGGCACGCCGCCAGGCGCGGCACGGAAGAACTTCTTCGCTTGCTCGTTGCCTTCGGCCTGGATGTCCCACTTGGCGATGGCGTTGCCCAGGGTGCCGCTGTGGACGTTCCCGGCCGACAGGTCGAGCAGGCCGCCGCGGCCGAGCTCGGCCAGGATGCCGATCACGCCGCCGGCGCGGTGGATGTCTTCGATGTGGTACTTGTCGGTCGCGGGAGCCGCCTTGCACAGGCAGGGCGCCTTGCGCGAGATGCGGTCGATGTCGGCCATGTTGAAGTCGACGCCGCCTTCCTGTCCGGCCGCCAGCAAGTGCAGCACCGTGTTGGTGGAACCGCCCATGGCCACATCCAGGGTCATGGCGTTCTCAAAGGCGGCGCGGGTGGCGATGTTGCGGGGCAGGACCGATTCGTCGTCCTCTTCGTAGTAGCGGCGGCACAGATCGACGATCAGGCGGCCGGCTTCTTCGAACAAGCCCTTGCGCCAGGCGTGCGTGGCGACGATGGTGCCGTTGCCCGGCAAGGCCAGGCCCAGGGCTTCTGTCAGACAGTTCATCGAGTTGGCGGTGAACATGCCGGAACAGGAACCGCAGGTGGGGCAGGCGCTGCGTTCGATCTCGGCCACGTCGGCGTCCGACACGGTGGGGTCGGCGGCCTTGATCATGGCGTCGACCAGGTCGATCTTGGCGGAGATCTTGGCTTCGGTCGGAGCCTTGACCTTGCCTGCTTCCATCGGGCCGCCGGAAACGAAGACCACCGGGATGTTCAGGCGCATGGCGGCCATCAACATCCCCGGGGTGATCTTGTCGCAGTTCGAGATACAGACCATGGCGTCGGCGCAGTGCGCGTTGACCATGTATTCGACCGAGTCGGCGATCAGCTCGCGCGACGGCAGCGAGTACAGCATGCCGCCGTGGCCCATGGCGATGCCGTCGTCGACCGCGATGGTGTTGAATTCCTTGGCGTTGGCGCCGGACTCTTCGATCTGGCGGGCGACCAGCGCGCCCAGGTCGCGCAGGTGCACGTGGCCGGGTACGAACTGGGTAAAGGAATTGACCACCGCGATGATGGGTTTACCGAAGTCGCCGTCCTTCATGCCGGTGGCGCGCCACAGAGCGCGCGCGCCGGCCATGTTACGGCCGTGGGTAGAGGTGCGGGAACGATAGTGCGGCATGATTTTTCTCGGTCTTGCCAGGGGGGAAACCCCACATCATAACGGCTTGGGCGGGCGGTGGCTTCCTGGCCGTGCAATCTGGCGGGGAATCCAAGGTTTTCCTTAGACATCGCATAATGCCTACCCGCTGTATTGATGGCCTGCCGTGGCGCACACTGGCAGCCTTGATTCTCTTATTGCAACGCAACAGCCATGGCTCCCCACGTTACTCCCCAGCTCATCATTCGCGACGCCGCCGCCGGCGATTTTGCCGCCATCCAGGCTATCTACGAACATCACGTGCTGCATGGCACGGCGTCGTTCGAATTGACGCCGCCGACGGTGGAAGAGTTGTTGCAGCGCCATGCGGCGGTGCTGGCAGCGGGGCTGCCGTATCTGGTGGCGGAGCTGGATGGGGCCGTGGCGGGGTATGCCTACGCGACCTTGTACCGGCCGCGGCCGGCCTACGGGAATACGTGCGAGGACTCGGTGTACATCCAGCCCGGGCTGGCGGGACGCGGCATCGGCGGGAAGCTGCTGGATGGCCTGATCGCGCGTTGTACCGAACGGGGCTGGCGGCAGATGCTGGCCGTGGTCGGCGACAGCGCCAACGCGGCATCGCTGGCCTTGCATGCCCGCTGCGGATTCCATCCAGTCGGCACGCTGCGCTCGGTCGGCCACAAGCACGGCGAGTGGCGCGATACCGTGCTGATGCAAAGGGCCCTGGGCGTCGGCGACAGCGAAGCGCCTGCCCCCAAGACGCGGCCTTAGGACCGAGCGCGCGGCAGAGCCGCCGCCCGGACCGGCGTCCGGCAGGGCTGCATCAAGCTAGCGCGGCGTCCGCCGGCTTGCCGGCCTGCCAGCGTTCCCAGCCAGCCTTGCGCAACACGCAAGCGGGGCACGCGCCGCAGCCATAGCCCCAGGCATGGCGCGCGCCGCGCTCGCCCAGATAGCAGGTGTGGCTTTCCTCGACGATGGTTTCGACCAGCGCGTCACCGCCCAGTTGCTGCGCCAGCTCCCAGGTCTGGGCCTTGTCCAGCCACATCAGGGGCGTCTCGATGGTCAGGCGGCTGCCCAGCCCCAGGCCCAAGGCCACCTGCTGCGCCTTGATGGTGTCATCTCGGCAATCCGGATAGCCGGAGAAATCGGTTTCGCACATGCCGCCCACCAGGACGTCCAGCTGGCGCCGGTAACCCAAGGCGGCCGCCAGGGTCAGGAACAGCAGGTTGCGGCCCGGCACGAAGGTGTTGGGCAGCCCATTGGCCTGCATCTCGATCGCGCGGTCGCTGGTCAAGGCGGTGTCGGCCACCTGGCCCAGCACGGACAGATCCAGCAAGTGGTCCTCGCCCAGGCGCTCAGCCAGTTTGGGCAGGCGGGCACGGAACTGGGCCAGCACTTGCAGGCGGGCATCCAGCTCGATGCGATGGCGCTGGCCATAATCGAAAGCCACCGTCTCGACATGCGCATAACGCTCCAGGGCCCAGGCCAGGCAGGTGGTGGAATCCTGGCCGCCGGAAAAGAGAACCAGGGCGCGACGTTGATGATTGAGCATTGGGGGCAAGACGTAGGGATACGGAACAAGCAGGCACTTTACCGCCTGTGTGGCGGCCGGCGCCAGTCAGGCAAGGTTTCAGGCAGGGCTATGACCAGGCTCGTGGCCAGGCTTCAGCGCCGCCGCAACGCCAGGTTGATCTGCTCAGCCGCCAGCCGCAACGGAGGCAGGAAAGCCGCCAGCATCTCGTCGCGCGTGTAACGGCTGGCATGGCCGCTGACATTCATGGCGGCGATGACCTTGCCGCTGCGATCGATCACCGGCACCGCCACCGATTGCAGGCCCGGTTCCAGTTCCCGCTCCACGCAGGCGTAACCCTGCTCGCGCACTTGCGCGATGACGCGCTTGAGCGCGTCGGCATCCGTGACGGTTTCGCTGGTATAGGCCCCGCGCGGCGTCCCCGCCAGCAGGCGATCCAGTTCCTCGTCGTCCAGGCCGCCCAGCAACACCCGGCCCATCGACGTCACCCAGGCCGGCAGGCGGCTGCCCACCGACAGGTTGATGCTCATTACCTTGTGCGCCGCCAGCCGCAGGATGTAGACGATGTCCGCCCCGTCCAACACCGCCACCGAACAGGATTCACGGGTGGTCTGCGCCACCGCTTCCATATAGGGCAGGGCCAGGTTCCACAGCGGCGTGGCCGACAGATAGGCGTAGCCCAGGTCCAGGATGCGCGGCGTCAGGGTGAAACGGCGATCGTCGATGCGCACATAGCCCAGATGCTCCAAGGTCAGCAGGATGCGCCGGGCGCCGGCCCGCGTCAGTCCGGTGCGCGCGGCTACTTCGCTCAAGGTCATTTGCGGGGACTCGGGTCCGAACGCCCGGATCACCGCCAACCCACGGGCAAAGGACTGCACGTAGGAATCGCTGGGCTGCTGCGGGGAATCCGGATCGGTCATGGGCGAAGCTCAGGGATATGCAGATACGGCGCGATGTGTTCACCCTGAGGACACTTTCTTGACACTGGGTGGACGGCCGGGGAAGATGTTCGATTATAGAACCAAAGTTCGCTATTAGAACAACTCAAATTCGTACGAGACAGCTGATAGCGGCTTTCGGATCGACAGCTTTATTTCTCCTCTTGGACAAGCAGGATAGCGATGATCTCGAAAATCGTTGATAGCGCGGCCGCGGCCGTGGCCGACGTGCCGGACGGCGCGACCATCATGATCGGCGGCTTCGGCCCGGCCGGCCAGCCCATGGAATTGATCGATGCCCTGTTGGCGCAAGGCGCCAAAGATCTGGTCATCATCAACAACAACGCCGGCAACGGCACCACCGGTCTTGCCGCCCTGCTCGGCGCCAACCGCGTGCGCAAAATCATTTGCTCGTTCCCGCGCCAGACCGATTCGCAGATCTTCGACGGCCTGTACCGCGCCGGCAAGATCGAGCTGGAACTGGTGCCGCAAGGCAACCTGGCCGAACGCATCCGCGCCGCCGGCGCCGGCATCGGCGGCTTCTTCTCGCCCACCGGCTACGGCACCCCGCTGGCCGAAGGCAAGGAAACCCGCGAAATCAACGGCCGCCATTACGTGCTGGAAGCGCCGCTGCACGCCGACTACGCCTTGATCAAGGCGTTGCAGGCCGACCGCTGGGGCAATCTGGTCTATCGCAAGACCGCGCGCAACTTCGGCCCCATCATGGCGACCGCCGCGCGCGTCGCCGTGGCCCAGGTCAATGACATCGTCGAGCTGGGCCAGCTGGACCCCGAAGCCATCGTCACCCCCGGAATATTCGTGCAGCGCGTGGTGGGGATCGATGCCGCGCCCGCCGGCAAGGAGCAAGCATGAGCAGCAAACTGACCCGTGACCAGATCGCCGCGCGCGTCGCCCAGGACATCCAGGAAGGCGCCTACGTCAACCTCGGCATCGGCCTGCCGACCCTGGTCGCCAACCACCTGCCGGCCGACCGCGAAATCGTGCTGCATACCGAAAACGGCATGCTGGGCATGGGCCCCGCGCCCGCCAAGGGCGAAGAGGACTATGACCTGATCAACGCCGGCAAGCAGGCCGTGACGCAAGTGCCGGGCACCGCCTTTTTCCATCACGCCGACTCCTTCGCCATGATGCGCGGCGGCCACCTGGACATCTGCGTGCTGGGCGCCTTCCAGGTGTCGACGAAGGGCGACCTGGCCAACTGGCACACGGGCGCGCCGGACGCGATTCCCGCCGTCGGCGGCGCCATGGACCTGGCCATCGGCGCCAAGCAGGTGTTCGTGATGATGGAACTGACCACGCGCGAAGGCCAAAGCAAGCTGGTCGAGCAATGCAGCTATCCGCTGACCGGCGTGCGCTGCGTGTCCCGTGTCTATACCGATGTCGCCGTGTTCGACCTGCGCGCCGACGGCGTGTACGTCATCGACCGTTTCGGCGGCATCAGCGAAGACGAATTGCGCACCATCACCGGCCTGCCGCTGAACTTCGCGTAAAGACGCCGGCGACGACCCCGGCGGCACGCTACGTGCTCATCAGGCCCGACCTGTCGGCCATTCGGCCGACAGGTCCGCGGACCGCGAGGGTGGATACTGTCTGATTCCGCCCCACGGAATTCAAACGAACCGGAAGCCGCCATGAAACGTCTGCTCGCCACCCTCCTCCTTTCCTGCGCCGCCGGCCTGGCCGGCGCACAATCGCTGCCGCAAGGCGTGACCATCGACGCCCTGCAGGCCATGCGCGATAACACCACCGGCCAGACCATGATCACCGGCACCTTGCATAACGGCACCGGGCATCAGTTGAACAGTGCGGCCATCGTGTTCACCTTGCTCGACGCGCAAGGCAACAAGGTCGGCGAAGCGTCCGACATCACCTACAACCTGGCCAACGGCGGCAACTGGGGCATACGCGCCACGGCGACCCAGCCGTTCACGCGCTTCTCGGCTTACGAAGTGACCGTGCAATAAGCCCGGCAAGGCCCCTCGCCCGCCGCCATCGCGGGCGGGAAGTCCCTAGGTTGTCCCCGACGAACACCCACGCATAGCATGGAGCGGCGTTTACGCCCGCGACCTGGTCCAACGCCGCGCCCACTCGACGAAGAAGGACAAGGATATGCAAGCCAGAAAGCTGTTCGTCTCGATGTTCGCCGCTTTATCCCTGAGCGCCGCCGGCGCCCAGGCGCAGACCGTACTCAAAGTGGGATCGACGCCCACCGGCAGTCCCTTCACCTTCCTCGACACCAAGACCAACTCCATCGAAGGCGTAATGGTCGACGTCGTCAAGGCCGTCGGCAAGGAAGCGGGTTTCGAGGTGCAGATCGAACCCATGACCTTCTCCGCCCTGATCGGATCGCTGACGTCCAAGCGTATCGACATCATCTCGGCGGCCATGTTCATCACGCCGCAGCGCCAGCAGGTAGTGAGTTTCTCCGAGCCGGTCTACCGCTACGGCGAGGGCTTGATGGTGCCCAAGAGCGACAGCAAGGCCTACAAGACCTTCGCCGACATGAAGGACATGACGGTAGGCGTGCAGGTGGGCACGGCATTCGTGGAACCGGTGCAGAAGAGCGGCGTCTTCAAGGAAGTGAAGCTGTACGACAGTCCGCCGGACATGATGCGCGACGCCAACGCGGGCCGCATCCAGGGCGGCTTCATGGACTACCCCATCGCGGCGTACACGATCGCGCAAGGCGGCTTTCCCAATCTGCACATGGTGTCCAGCTATGAGCCCACCGTGGTCGGCAGCCTGGGCCTGGCGACGCGCAAGGACGACACCGAACTGCTGAACAAGATCAACGCCGCCCTGGCCAAGCTGAAGGCCGACGGCAGCATCGACCGCATCCTGAAGAAGTGGGGGCTGGGGGGTGCATGAGTTCTTCAGCGACGCCCAACAATACCTCCCCATCCTGCTGCAAGGCGCCAAGCTCACCGTCCTGGTGACCCTGGGCTCACTGGCGTTTTCCACGGTGCTGGGGATGGTCTGGGCCCTGATGCGGGTCTCGGGCATCACGGTGCTGGTGCGCTTCAGCGGGCTGATGATCAATCTGCTGCGCGGCATACCCATCATCGTCCTGCTGTTCTACATCTACTTCGTCATGCCGGATGTGGGCATCGCCCTGACGGCCATGCAGGCCGCCATCATCGGGCTGGGCATCGCCTATTCCGCCTATCAGGCGGAGAATTTCCGGGCGGGCATCCAGGCCATCGACCAAGGGCAGATCGAAGCCGCCATGGCCATGGGCATGAGCTGGAGCCTGACCATGCGGCGGGTCATCCTGCCGCAGGCGGTGCGCATCATCCTGCCGCCTTACGGCAACATCATGATCATGATGCTCAAGGACTCGTCCCAGGCATCCACCATCACGGTGGCGGAGCTTGCCTTGCAAGGCAAGCTGATCGCGGTATCCACATTCAAGAACGCCACCGTGTTCAGCCTGGTCGCCATCATGTACCTGGTGATGTGCGTGCCGCTGATCCTGCTGGTGCGGCATCTGGAAAAAAGGAGCGCCCGGCGATGATACAACTGCACGGCGTGCGCAAGCGCTTCGGCGAACTGGAAGTGCTCAAAGGCGTGGATGCTCACATCAGCAAGGGCGAGGTGGTCTGCGTGGTCGGACCGTCCGGCTCGGGCAAGTCCACCATCCTGCGTTGCATCAACGGGCTGGAACGCTACGACGAAGGCGACATCACCATCGACGGCCAGCGCGTGGATACGCGCGCGGCATCGATCGCGGCCATCCGCACCCAGGTGGCCATGGTGTTCCAGCGCTTCAATTTGTTCCCCCATCGCACGGCGCTGGAAAACGTCATCGAGGGTCCCATCTACGTCCAGCACGAGCCGCGCGCCGCCGCCACCGAGCGCGGGCGCGCCCTGCTGGCCAGCGTGGGCCTGGCCGACAAGGAGAACGCGCATCCCGCGCAGTTGTCCGGCGGCCAGCAGCAACGCGTGGCCATCGCCCGCGCGCTGGCCATGCAGCCCAAGGCCATCCTGTTCGACGAGCCGACCTCGGCGCTCGATCCCGAACTGGTCGGTGACGTGCTGGGGGTCATGCGCAAGCTCGCGGAAGCGGGCATGACCATGGTGGTGGTCACCCACGAGATGAGTTTCGCGCGTGAAGTGGCCGACCGCGTGTTGTTCTTCGACGGCGGCGTGATCGTCGAACAGGGCCCCGCCCTGGATGTGCTGAACCAACCCCGCCATCCGCGCACGCAGGATTTCCTGCGACGCGTACTGCACCCCATGTGAGGATCGCCCCGTCATGCGGCATGACATGTTCCCGCTTGCTCCTTCGCTGTGGGCCGCTACGGCGGCAGCGGCGCCGCCCACCGTGGCGATCGATGCGTCGCAACGCGCCGACGTGCTGGTCATCGGCGGTGGCTATGCCGGACTGAGTACCGCGCTGCATCTGGCCCTGCGGCGTGTCGACGTGGTGCTGCTGGAGGCGCGTGAGATCGGCTTCGGCGGGTCGGGGCGCAATGGTGGGCAGGTGATCCCGGGGCTCAAGCATGATCCCGATGATTTGCTGCGCATGTATGGGGCGGAACGGGGCGCCAACCTGATCCGCTTTGCCGGCACCACCGCGGACCTGGTGTTCGACCTGATCGCGCGGCATGGCATGGACGTTCCGCATGTGCGCCAGGGCTGGATCCAGGGGGCGCATACGCCCAAGGCCTTGGAAGTGGCGCAGCAGCGGGCCGAGCAATGGCGCCGTCACGGCGTCGCGGCGCGCACGCTGGATGCGGGCGAGGCCGCGCAGTTGCTCGGGACCGATCGTTATCTGGGCGGCTGGCTCGATCCGCGCGCTGGCGCCATCCAGCCGTTGAGTTATGTGCGCGGACTGGCGCGGGCGGCGCTAGCCGCGGGCGTGCGGCTTTATACCGATACGCCGGTGGAGCGCTTGCAGCGCAGCGGTTCGGACTGGGTGGCCACCACCACGGCCGGCGCCACGGTGACGGCCGCGCGGGTGGTCATGTGCACCAACGCCTATGGGGCCGACCTGTGGCCGGGCTTGCAGCCCAGCATCATCGACGCGAATACCTTCCAGGTGGCGACGGCGCCGCTGCCGGCTTCCATTCGTGCAGGCATCCTGCCGGACGGGCAGGTGTCCTCGGACACCCGCAATCTATTGCTGTATTTCCGCCTGGATCATCAGGGGCGGCTGTTGATGGGCGGCCGGGGGCCTTTCCGCGAGCCGCACGGGCAGGCGGACTGGGCCCATCTTGAACGGGTGATGCTGAAGATGTACCCGCAGGTGGCGGGCGTGCCTTATGAATTCCGCTGGTGCGGGCGGGTTGCGATTACGCGTGATTACCTGCCGCATCTGCATGAGCCGGAACCCGGGTTGTTGATCGACATCGGCTGCCAGGGGCGCGGGGTGGGGTTGCAGACGGCCATGGGGCGGGCCATGGCGGCGTATGTGGCGACCGGCAATGCGTCAGAGCTGCCGGTGCCGGTGGCGCCGATCAAGGCGTTTCCCTTGTATGGCTTGCGCAGGCTGTATGTGAACGCGGTGGTGACTTGGTATCGGATGAGAGATGGGGGCTTATAAGCGGGGGGCTGGTGCCCCCCGCGTGCCCCCCGCTGGGCGCGGGGCCGCGGTTGCGGCCTGCGTCATCGCGCTGAGACGCGCGCGCCTGGCGCGGTGCAGCCATGCGCACCACGCCACGTCGCGTTATTTCATAGGTTTCAGATCAAGCTTGTGCACTGCCTGACCGGGCAGGAAGGGCGTGGCCTTGCCTTCGACCCAGGCGGCGTTGCCGGCCAGGAAATACGGCGACAGCGGATGGCCGGACGCACCGCCCGGCATGTGCAGGATGCCCTGCTCCTCGCGGCCTGGCGATACGACGAAGCGTTCGGACGCGCCGAAGTTGGGACGCTGCACGCGCGGCAGATGAAGGTCGCCGGGCATGGGCGTGGCAGGCCCTCGTAACCAGCCCGCCAGCGCTGGGGGCAGCAGCCGGGCGAAGGGATGCGCCAACGCCAGTCGGTTGCGCTCGCCCCAGCGTGCCTGGGCCAGGCCGCCGCTTTCATCGGCCCGCTCGATTACCTCATCGGCCATGGCCAGCATGAAGGCCCGCCAGTCGGCGTAACGTTGCGGCACCCATGCGTGTTCGCGCGCCAGTGTTTGCATGACGGCCTCCAGGCGCGAGGATGCACGGCCCAGCGACAGTGGCCAGGCCAGGCGGCCGGCCTGCCGATCCACGGCGGTACGGCCACCGAGGCGAAGTTCGAGGCCGCCGAACCAGGCCTGGTACAAGGCGTCGCGGAAATCACGGACCAGCGTGTAGCCGACGGCGTCGACATCGGCGCGGCCGTTCCAGGCGGCCACCAGGCGCGCCATTTCCGCGCGACGCGGCTGCCCGGCCACCGCGTCGGCATCCAGCGATTTGAGCAGCAGGTCACGCCACGGTTGCATCCACTGTGCGCGGTCGTCCAGCTGCACCGCCAGCAGATCGCTTTCCTGGCTGCTCGAACGCGCGAGCAGATCGTCGCGGATCTGGCGGCTGCGGGTACCGACATCGGCCCCGCCGTCACCGATGCGCGCCTGCATGGCGGCATCGCCCAACTGCGTGCTATTGGCCGTCCACAGACGGCCTGCCGCCGGATCGAGCAGGACTGGGTAGTCGGCTGGCGCCAGGCGGTGGAAGGCGGGCGCGCTGGGCGTCGGTGCCACGTCGGACGACGCCGACGTAGCGCGCGCTGCGGATGCGTCGGGCAACGCCGACGTGTCCCGCGCGGCGGATGCCCCGGCCGCGGGGGCCCGCGCGCCAAGCTCCGCCGCCGGCACCGGAAAGCCCTGCGGGTCCAGGACGGACGCGGGCAGCGGGCCGGCCAGGGTCCAGCCTATGCGGCCATGGCGGTCGGCGATCAGGATGTTCTGCGTGGGCACGCCGGCGCGCTGAGCCACGGCCAGCGCGGAAGGCAGGTCGCGGGCCTGCTCCATGGCCATCAGGCCAAGGTCGGCGGCATCGGGCAGGTAGGCCACCCAGCGGATCGCATAAGATGCGTCGCCGCTGCGGAACAAAGGCCCCCAAGGCGTCTCGCGCACGTTCAGGCGCATGGCCTCGCCGCCACGCACGGCGATGGTTTCCACATGCTCCTCGGCCAGCTGCCATTCCCCGTCGGCGCCACGATAACGGCGCGGGTCATCCGGATCGCGCTCCACGCGCACCAGGTCGACGTAATGACCGTAGCTGTTGGTATAGCCCCAGGCCACGTCGCCATTGCTGCCCGCCACCACCAGGGGCGCACCGGGCAGGCTGACGCCGGACACCCGCCGCGTCGTCTTGCCGTCCGCGCCTTGCAGCACCAAGGTCAGGCGATACCAGATATTGGGCAGGCCCAGCCCTAAGTGCATATCGTTGGCGACCATGGCACGACCATCCACACCATGCTTGCCATCCACGGCGAAGCTGTTGCTGCCGACCTTGGCGTCAGGGTCCAGGCCTTGTTGCATGGCTTGCGCCACCGTCGATCCGAATAACGATGCGCCACGCCCGGGCCTGGACGCAACGCTTGCCACGCCAGTTGGCGCGGGGGCGCCCGACGTGACGGCGCCCGATGTAACGGGGCCCGACGCGACGGCCGCCGGCACAGCCTCAGCCGCGCGTCCCATGGTCACGGGCCCATCCAGCCAATCCGGCCGCGTAGCCGGCACCGTCAATGCCGGCACATTCATCGCAACATGATCCAGCGGCGCATCGATATCACTGGCAGCCGGCGTCAAAAACGCCACCAGATCCGGGGGCAGCGTGTCGCGCAACATGCCCCGCCCCAAGACTCGCGATATCTCGCTGGACTGCAGATCCAGGTACATCGCATCGACCACCAGCAAGGTATCTTCCGGCCGCCAGGGATCGGGCTTGCTGTGCAACAACGCATATTCGAAGGGCCGCGCGCGCGTCGCGTTCATGGCCGCATTGACCCCGTCGGCGTAACGCTGCAACAAGGCCCGCGAGCCGGCATCTAAACCTGCGTAAGCCACTTCCGCACGCGCGCGGAACCGGTGCAGGCGATTGCGCCGGCCAGCGGCACGGCGTCCGGGCCCACCAGGGCCGCCAGCTCCCCGGCGGCAACGCGGCGCAACAGGTCCATCTGGAACAGGCGGTCCTGCCCATGCGCATAGCCCGTGGCATAGGCAAGGTCCACGCGATTCGCCGCCGTTATCGTCACCACGCCTTCCGCATCGCGTTCGATGCGCGCGGACGCGGCCAACCCCGTCGCGGCGACCGTGCCATCAAGCCGCGGCAGGCTGGCGCGCAGATAACCCCAGCCCGCCAGCACGGCGATCACGCCCAACAATGCGATCGTCGCCAGCGTTCCCAGGACCCGCCGGCGCCACTTGCCGCGCGCGGGTGTTGCCGCTTCCCTGTCCCGCATTCAGTGCAATTCCAGCAACATGGGTTGATGGTCCGACGCGTCGCTCTGCAAATCGACTTCGCAACGCGCTACGCGCTCCGCCAGATCGGCGCTGACGAAAAAGAAATCGCAGGGAAAGGGTCCGTCCGCCCATTGCTCGTGGTCGTAGACACCCGTCGTCGGTGCGCGTTCGGGGCCCGTCACCGGGCCGGGATGTTGCAGCAGCCACGCGTCGAAAAAGTCCGGCGCGCCGGCCGTGGCGGGCATGGGCGCTACCATGCGCATGTAGGCGCTGTCACCCGCCGCGCTGTTGAAGTCCCCGCAGATGATTGCGGCCGTCGGCCTGCCCGTGGCCGCGAATGGCGTACCGGGTTTTTCCAGTGGCGCGGGCCGGCGGGCGTGCGCGCAGGCTTCGGCGTGCATGATGCGCAGTGCCTCCACCTGGGCCAGCCGTTGCATTTCGGAGTAGTACTCCAGGTGCGTGGTGATGACCCGCAGCGGTCCCTTGTCGCCTTCGATAACGGCTTCCAGCGCGATGCGCGGCATCGATGGTACGTTGGGATCGGCGGGCCAGGGCAAGCTGTGCCGCCAGACCTGGTGCACGGGCAGCCGTGTGATGATGGCATTGCCGAAGTGCCGGCGCGGCGCGCCTTCTACCGCGGCCGGCAGATCCACGGCCACACCCTCGATCACCGTATAGCCGGGCAATAGCGCGGCCAGTTCCGCGAACTGATCCGTTCCCGTGCCGCCCGGCAGCCCCGCGCCGTCGCCCGCATCCGAGCGCGCGTCGAACCCCCGGCTGACCTCTTGCAAGCACAACACATCAAAATCCGCCAGCCGCCTGGCTTCACTCACGATCCGCGCAAGGTCCACCCGCCCATCGCACCCGCGGCCCCATTGGATGTTCCAGCAAACCAAGCGCATGACGTGTCGCCTCCGGCGAGGATGTTTTTCAGGTGATGGGAGTGCCCCATCGACCTCCCTCATCCGCCTTTGTAACAGCCACTCCGTAACCAGGTCTAGCGTCCAGACCCCGTGCCGGCAGGACTTGAGCCGGTGTCGCCAGACTTGAGGATGGCTTTCTCCGTCTCGCTCGCGGCGTCGCCGATGCGGGCGGGGTCGATTTCGCGGGCTTGCCAGCCGCCGCCCAGGGACTTGTACAGGGCCACCAGGTCGGTGGTGACCTGGACGGTCTGCTGCGCCAGCTGGACGCGGCTGTCGCTGAGCTGGCGCTCGGTGTCGAGCACGTCGATGAAGCTGTTCAGGCCGCTGCGGTAGCCATCGCGCGCCAGGTCGAAGGCGCGGGCGTTGGCGTCGGCCACGCGCTGCAAGGTGACCTGGCGTGCCTGGTCGGTGCGATAGCGCACCAAGGCGTCATCCACGTCGCGCAAGGCCGACAGCACGGTCTGACGGTAATTCAGAACGCTGGCCGCCTGCTCCGCCTTGGCAATGGCCACCTGCGCTCGCAAGGCGCCACCCTGGAATATCGGCAAGCTGACCTGCGGGCCGATGGAATAGAAATGACTGGCCCAACGCGTCAGATAGCTGGCCTGCGTGGCGCGGAAACCGAACTGCCCCGTCAGCGACAGGTCCGGAAACAGCTCGGCAATGGACTCGCCCACCTGCGCCGTGGCGGCATGCAGGTCGGCCTCCGCACGCCGGATATCCGGACGCCGCCGCGCCAGGCTGGCCGGCAAACCCACCGGCACGACCGGCGGCACCGGCGGTACGGCGCCCGGCCCGGACAGCTCGGCATCCAGCGAGCCAGGCGGCTGGCCCAGCAACACCGCCAAACCATTCAAGGCCTGCGCCGCCTGCTGCTCGAATTGCGGCAACTGCGCGGCGACGGCGCCCAGCTGCGCGTCGGCGCGTTCGACATCGGTCTGGCTGGCCAAGCCGGATTGCTGCCGGCTGCGGGTCAGGTCCAGCGTGTCCTGTGACACCCGCACTTCATCGCGAGCGATGCGGTCCAGCCATTGCGCACCACGCAGCATCGCATACGTGCGCGCCACTTCGGCTTCCAGGGACACCAGGGCATCGTTGCGATCTTCCAGCGCAGACTCGGTCTGCGCATTGGCGGCCTCGACACCCCGCCGCACGCGGCCGAACAGGTCAAGCTCCCAACTGGCATCGACCCCCAGCATGTACAGATTCACGGGCTTGTCGGCCTCCGCCAGAAACTGCTTGCCGGCACTGCTGGCCTGCGAACCGGCATCGGGCGAAATGTCGTTCAAAGGCGAGT
Source organism: Bordetella sp. N (assembly GCF_001433395.1). Classification (GTDB taxonomy): domain Bacteria; phylum Pseudomonadota; class Gammaproteobacteria; order Burkholderiales; family Burkholderiaceae_B; genus Bordetella_C. The sequence continues at coordinate 5,724,565 of NZ_CP013111.1, read as the reverse complement.
CCGACGCGCCCAGTCTGTCCACTTTGCCGGGAATGCCGCGCGATTCCAGAATGCCCTTCAGGCCCAGCTTCTCGTAGCTATAACTGCCCGTGCCATTGATCTGCGGCAAGCCGCGGGCACCAGCCGCACGCGCCTGCTGGCGCGCCGAGACGATGCGCAGCACCGCCTGCTGCAGGGTCAGATTGCCGGCGACGGCGCGGTCGATGAGCGAATCCAGCACGGGATCGTTGAAACCATGCCACCACTGCGGATCCGGGTCCGTGCTTTCCGTGACCGACGCCACCGATGCCGCCGGCGCGCCCGGCGTTGTCGACGCGGCGGGCGCGCGCTGACGGTCGGCATAGTCCGCCGGCACGTTGGCTTCGGGCGACTTGAAATCGGGACCCACGGTGCAGGCCGCGCACAGCAGCGCCGCGCCGGTCAGCCCCAGCAACCGCAGTCCACGCAGCAATCCGGCACCGCCTGGACGGCGCGCCACGGTCAAAGCGTTCATGGCAGGGCGCGTCATCATCAATGCCCTCCCCCGCCGCCCGCGGCACGCGTGGATGAAAACAGAAAAGTCAGGGGAATGAAACACAAAGCGAAGATGCCGCATATCGCGAAGATATCGATGTAAGCAAGAATGGTCGCCTGCGAGACGAAGGTCTGGTACATATGCCCGCTGGCCGCCTGGGTCTGATCGCCGACGGCGCCGGTGTAGTCGCGCAAGGCCTGGCCGATACGCTGCACGCTTTCCTGGTATTGCTGGGAGAACGTCGACATATGCTCCGACATATTCGCCATGCGTACCTGCATACGCTCCCGTATGCCCGCCGTCGCCAGCGAGATGCCGATCGACCCCGCCACATTGCGGAACATGGTGAACAAGGCGGCGGCATCGTCATTCAATGACTTGGGCAAGGTGACATAGGCCAGGGTGCTGGTGGGCACGAACAGGAAGGCCAGACCGAAGGACTGCGCCATGCGCATGAACATCAGCGTGCGAAAGTCGATGTCAGGCACCAGATGCCGCGAGTACAGCAACGCCGTCCCCAGCAGCAGAAACCCGAACGCGATCAGATGCCGGGTCTCCACCTTGGGCATGATCTTGCCGACGACAGGAATGGTGCACACGATCAGCAAGGCACCCGGTGAAAGCACCAGCCCCGCCAGGGTCGCTGTATAGCCCAACTGTTGTTGCGCCAGCTGCGGTATCAGCACCGAACTTCCATACAGCACGGCCGCGAAGGCCGCGATAGTGACGCAACCCAGGGAAAAATTACGGTCCTTCATCACCCGCAGGTCGACCACCGGTCGCTTCGCATAGAGCAGCCAGAGCACCGCGCCCACCAGCCCGACGACGGCCAGAACCCCGAACGTGCAGATGAAGGGCGAACTGAACCAATCCTCGTCCTCGCCACGGTCCAGCATCACTTGCAGGCAACCGAGGCCCAGCGCGATCAGGCCGATACCGGGCAAATCGATATGGCGTTTGCGTTTGGACACCGGCTTCTGCCAGGGCGGATCTTCCACTACCTGCATCACCGCCAACGTGGTCAGCACGCCGATCGGCACGTTGATCAGGAACACCCAGCGCCAGGAAAAATTGTCGGTGAGCCAGCCGCCCAGGGTAGGCCCGAGCACCGGCGCCACCACGATGGCCACCGCCGATACGGAAAACGCCTTGCCCCGCTGCGAAGGGGGAAACGTGTCAAGGATGATCGACTGCTGGCAAGGCTGCAGGCCGCCGCCGAAGAAGCCTTGCAGCATGCGGAACACGATCAGCTCGCCCAGGTTGGTCGCCAGCCCGCACAACAGGGAGCAAGCCGTGAAGGCGATGATGCAGATCAGGAAGTAGCGCTTGCGGCCCAAGGTGCGCGACAGGAAGCCGGAGATGGGCAGGACCACGCCGTTGGCGACCAGATACGACGTCAGGGTCCAGGTGGCCTCGTCGTAGCTGGCCGACATGGTGCCGGCGATATGCGGCAGCGAGACGTTGACGATGGTAGTGTCCAGTACCTCCATGAACGCCGCCATCGTCACGACGACGGCGATGGTCCAGGGATTGGCCTGCGGCTTCCAGTTGTCCGATGCGTGGGCCGCGGCGGTGCTCATTGCAGCGCCACCGTGGGCACCACCGACAAGCCCAGGGGCAGCGGGAAATTGGGATCCATGCCGCTGTCGATGACGATCTTGACCGGCACCCGCTGCACGATCTTGACGAAATTACCCGTGGCGTTCTCCGCCGGGAAGGCCGAAAAGCGCGACCCCGTGCCCAGCTGGATGCTGTCCACATGGCCATGCAGCTTCAGGTCCGGATAGGCATCCACGTCGATGTCGACGGCATTGCCCGCGCGCATGCGGTCCAGCTGGGTTTCCTTGAAGTTCGCGGTCACCCAGACCACGGGCGGCACCAGCGCGAATACGGTCATGCCCGCCTGCAGCAGCGAGCCCTGATTTACATTGCGCCGCGTGACCCAGCCGTCGCTGGGCGCGCGTACGTCCGTGTAGGAAAGGTTCAGCTCCGCCTGCTCTACCTGCGCGTCAGCCGCCTTGAGCTGCGCCGCGCGCGCTTCCACCGCGGCTTGTGCCTGGTCGACCTGCTGCTGCACCACGTCCGCGGCCTGCACCTGGGCCTGCGCATTGGCCACTTCGGCCTGGGCGCTGCGTTGCTGGGCCGTGGCCGTATCGACGTTCTGCTGACTGGTGGCACGGGGATCGACCGTGCGTTGACGGCGATAGGCGGCCTGGGCATTGCTCAGGTTGGCTTGCGCTGACTTCTCCTGCGCGCGGGCCTGCGCCAGCTGCGCGGGATATTGCACGCGCGCCAGCGCCAGCTGGGTGCGGGCTTGATTCAGTTGTGCGGCGGCCAGCGCGCGCTGCGCCACCGCCTGGTCGCGCGCGGCGATGTAGTCGCGCGGATCGATGCGCAGCAGCAGGTCGCCCTTCTTGACCCGCGTGTTGTCATTGACGTTGAGCTCCACCACATAGCCGCCCACCTTCGGTGCGATGGTGACGGCATTGCCTTCGACGAAGGCATCGTCGGTGCTCACCTGGTTGCGGGTGAGGAACCACCACACCACGCCGCCGATCACCAGGATCAGGGCGACGATGCCAAGAATGATCAGCGGCTTCTTGCTGCGCTTCTTCCTGTCGTCCTTGCCGTCCTTGTCATCGCCCTCTTCGGCACCGTCCTCGTCGTCCTTCTCGTCATCGTCCTTGTCGTCGTCGCGCGCCTTCCGCTTGTGCTGCGCTTTGCGCCCGCCGTCGTCATCCGGCGCCTGCTCTTCACTCGACTTGTGGTCCTGCTCGGTTTGGTCAGCCATTCCCGTGCTCATCAGATTTTTTCATCCGAGGTGCGAGGGCAAGCGCCATACCCCCGTATGACGGGAAGCTGAATCGCCAACAACAGTGATTACACCCTACATGTGCTACCTCTCCTCTACAGGCTGCGAACGAGTTTTCGCAACATGCGGGTATGGTCCGGCGGCGTTGACTTCCAACCGCCGTAGAACTTTGAGCTTCGAAGCCGCTCGGCCAAGCACTCGGCGCGGGCCGCCCGGATCAAGGCCAGTTGGGCCGGTCCATGTGGAATTCGTTGTCGTGCCGGATGCTGAAGTACGACGTCGGGCCGCCGCCACGCATGATGGGTTCGCCGGCCGCGGTGTCGTACACGCCGTCCTTGATCAGGTCACGGCGAATGTGGATGCCGACGGCCTCGCCCAGCACCAGCCAGGCGTCCAGGTCTTCACCGCCCTTGCCTTGCAGGCGCACGATCTGGGTCAGCTTGCACTCGAAGGCCACCGGCGTTTCCTTCACGCGCGGCACTTTCACCAGACGCGAGGGCTCGGGTGTCAGCCCGGCCAGCTTGAACTCGTCCACGTCGGCAGGCGCCGGCGCGCAGGTCATGTTCATGGCATCGGCCAGGGACCGCGTGGCCAGATTCCACACGAACTCACCGGTGGCTTCCACGTTGGTCAAAGAGTCTTTGCGGCGCAGGCTGCAGAAGCCGACGATAGGCGGCTTGTAGTTGAACAGATTGAAGAAACTGTACGGCGCCAGGTTCAAGACGCCATCGGCCGCCTGGGTCGAGACCCAGCCGATCGGGCGCGGGGCCACGATGGCATTGAGGGGATCGTGCGCCAGGCCATGGCCGGCGGAGGGTTCGTAGAAATGGATGTCGGACATGGCAAGGGCAGCAGAGGCGGAAGCAAAACGCGCGAAGCAGGACGCGCGGCCGAAATGCGGAAACCAGGCGCGGAAAACTGAACGCGGCGCATGCATGCGACGCGATGATCCGATATTACGCGACTCTCAATCCGCCAGCGCCGCGGCCAGGGTCACCGAAGACCGCGCCGCGCGGCGCTGGGCCGGGCCTTGCGGCTGCTCGGCCCGCATGGCCTTGAGCACGGCGTCGCGCTTGGCGGCCAGATGCGCGGTCATCAGGGCCCGCATGCGCGCGCCGTCGCGCTGCTCCAGCGACTCCAGCATCGCGGCATGCTCGGCCATGGCGGCATCCCATTTATCCTGATCGAAATTGGATCGGTAGCGCAGCGATTGGCAGCGCATATTGACCCGCTTGTAGGTCTCGGCCAGCATGCTGTTGCCGGCCGCCGCGCAGATGGCTTCGTGGATGCGCCGGTTGAGATCGAAATACGCGGCAAGATCGCGCCGCGCATGACAGGCCTGCATCTCGCGCTGCAACGCGCCGATCGCGGCCAATCGCGCGGCGTCGATACGCTGACAGGCCAGCTCGCCCGACATGGCCTCTAATCCAGCGATCAGTTCGAACAGCTCGATGACTTCCGCCTCGGTCAGGCGCAGCACTTCCGCGCCCCGGTTGGGCAGCAGCCGTACCAGTCCCTCCGCCGCCAGGACCTTGTAGGCCTCGCGCAATGGCGTGCGCGACACCTTCAATTGCTCGCACAGGATGCGTTCATTCAAGCGCTGTCCCGGCGCCACGCGGCCTTCGACGATCAAGGCGCGCAGCTGTCCGACCACGGTGTCATGCAGCACCGACGGGCCCGCCGGCAGGCGGTCCAGACTGGTATTCGGCGGCGTGACAGGGTCGACAGGCATCGAGAGAGCAGTACGAGTGGGGACGGAACAGAACACGAATCGAACTTTACCGACAAAAAGGACCGTACGAACATCCGGCAGCGCCGCCGGCCCTTCTTATGGACACTAGGGAAAACCCGCATGTCGGGACGGCGACGTTCCATTAGCATCGCAGCAGCAAAATTGCATGCAAAAAAGGATACCCCTCATGACTTTCCGCGCCCCCTACCGCGGCGGCAGGCACTTCCTGCAGATTCCCGGCCCCAGCAACGTTCCTGACCGCGTGCTGCGCGCCATGGACTACCCGACCATCGACCACCGCGGTCCGCAGTTCCAGGTGCTGGCCCGCAAGATCCTGGCGGATCTGGGGGAGTTGTTCGGCACCACCCAGCCGGTGATGGTCTATCCCGCCTCCGGCACGGGCGCGTGGGAAGCGGCCCTGGTCAACACCATGGCGCCGGGCGACCAGGTGCTGATGTACGAAACCGGCCAGTTCGCCGCGCTGTGGCAGAACCTGGCACGCAAGCTGGGGCTGGTCACGGAGACCCTGCCCAGCGATTGGCGTCATGGCGTCGATGCCAAGGTGATCGAGCAAAGACTGCGCGAGGACCCTGAGCACAAGCTCAAGGCCGTGTGCATCGTGCATAACGAAACGTCGACCGGCGTGCTTTCCGATGTCCTCGCCGTGCGCCAGGCCATGGACCGTGCCGGCCACCCCGCCTTGCTGATGGTCGATACCGTGTCCTCGCTCGGCGCGGTCGAATATCGCCATGACGACTGGGGCGTGGACGTGACCATCTCGGGTTCGCAGAAGGGCATGATGCTGCCCGCCGGCCTGTCCTTCAATGCCATCAGCGCCAAGGCGCTGGCCGCGTCCGAGCGGGGCGGCATGCCGCGCAGCTATTGGAACTGGCAGGACATCATCCTGGCCAACCAGAAAGGCAGCTGGCCCTACACGCCCGCCACCAACCTGATGTATGGCCTGTCGGAAGCCTGCGACATGTTGCGCGAAGCCGGTCTGGACCAGGTGTATGCGCGCCACATCCGGCACGGCGCCGCGGCCCGTGCCGCCGTCGCCGCCTGGGGACTGGAAAACAACTGCGTGGATCCGGCCGAGTACAGCCCGGTGCTGACGACCGTGCGCATGCCCGAAGGCCATGACGCGGATGCGTTCCGCGCCATCGTGCTGGAGCGCTTCGACATGTCGCTGGGCCAGGGCCTGGGCAAGCTGAGCGGCAAGGTCTTCCGCATCGGGCATCTGGGCGACTTCAACGACCTGAGCCTGATGGGCACCTTGGCGGGTGTCGAAATGGGCCTGGCCCTGGCCGGCGTCCCGCATCGCGCGGGCGGCGTGCAGGCCGCCATGGAAGTGCTGCGCGAGCACGCCGCGCAGGCGCGTTAAGCAGCGGCTTCAGCCATGCCCTTGCGCAAGCGCGGCTCGATGAAATCGAGGAACACCCGCGCCCGCACGGGCAGGTCGCGCGACGGCAGCAGCGCATAAAGCGGCACCGGCGTCAGCTGCCATTCAGGCAAAACGCGCACCAGGCCGCTGCCGGCCATCCACTCGCCCACTTCGTCCAGCACCGGCAAGGCCACGATGCCCAGGCCCGCGGCCGCCAGGCCGAACAGCAGCCGCAACTGATTGGCCGCCATCTTGCCGGACACCTCGATACGCTGCACCTGCGTACCCTGCCGTAACTCCCAGCACGAATGCAGTTCGTGCAGCAGCCCGCGCACGCACTGATGCTCGCGCAGATCACCCGGCGCCGTCGGCGCACCATGCCGCGCCAGATAGGCAGGCATGGCGTACAGCTCCCATGCCACGCTGCCCAGGCGGCGCGAGATCAGGTTGGAATCCGGTTGGCGGCCGAAGCGCAGCGCCAGGTCGCAAGGATCGCGCGCAAGATCGACCGCGGCGGCGCTGACGTCGAACTCACATTCGATCAATGGGTACTGGCGGATGAACTCCTCCATCACGGCGGGCAGGAACAGATCCGCCAGACTGCTATGGATGGAGATGCGCAGCTTGCCGCGCGGAATGCTGGCGGTATCGTGCAAGGCCATATGCGCCATGCGCGCCCGCTCGATCAGCGGTTGGCAGCGCTCGTAATACAGCTGGCCCGCTTCGGTCAGTACCACGCCCTGGCGGTTGCGGCTCAACAGACGCATGCCCAGTTGGCGTTCCAGCCCGTCGACCCGCCGTGTCAGCGTCGACGCCGGCATGTTCAAGACGCGCGCGGCCCGGCTGATGTTTCCTCGTCGCGCCACTTCCACATACAGCGCGATGTCATTCAAATGCAAATCCATGATGCTCTAAAACCTGGTGAGTGCTTTGAGGCCCCACGCATAGCGCATTCATAGGCGCTTTTCTTGTGGCCGCCATGATGGCGCATGCACATGAAAGTTTTATCTCAGTGGGACCTTCAAGCAGGACTTGCGGCGCGCATGGCAGAAAAATGACAAACGTTCACCACTGATGGAACGTGACTCTCCATCGCGCAGGGTTTATCCCAATTGGAAATGAATTGAAACTTGCGCCCGTCTCCGTGTCGTCCGACACAGAAATCGAGGCGTATTTTCAAATTCAGAATCCTGGAAACCCATGAACAAGAAACTTCTCGCCGTGGCCCTGACGGCGGCATGTGCCGGTGTGGCCCATGCGGACACGAACGTCACCCTGTATGGCCTGATCGACGTTGGCGTCGGCTACGAACGCATCAAGGGCGACGGCTTCCACGCTTCGCGCTTCGCCGAAGTCCAGAACAACCAGAACGGTTCGCGTTGGGGCCTCAAGGGCACGGAAGACCTGGGCGACGGCCTGTCGGCTGTCTTCGTCCTGGAAAACGGCTTCGGTCCCGTTGACGGCAAGCTGCAACAGAGCAGCCGCATGTTCGGCCGCCAAGCCACCCTGGGCCTGGATTCGAAGAGCTGGGGCCGCATCGAATTCGGCCGTCAGACCAATATGGCAACGAAGATGTTCACGGCGGTCGATCCTTTCGCCACGAACTTCAACTCGGCCAATATGGGCACGACTTTCAGCGCGCTGAACACGATGCGCCTGGACAACCTGGTCCTGTATCAAACCCCCAACCTGGGCGGCTTCAAGTTCGGCGCCGGCTATTCCTTCAACGCCGACGACACCCGCACGGACGGCAACGGCTTCCGCACGTCGGACAACAACCGGTCGATCACCACCGGCCTGTCCTACGCCAACGGCCCCGTCTACCTGGCCGCTTCGTATGACCGCATGAACCCGACCGACAACGCCGTCGGCGGCCAGAACACGGCCAAGCTGTCGCAATGGGCCCTGGGCGGTTACTACGATTTCGAAGTGCTGAAGCTGCACGCTGCCGTCAGCCAGACGCGCGACGGCTGGTTCATCGGCCAGTCGCTCGCCACCTCGCCCGGCAACGGCTACAGCGACCTGGGCACTTACAAGCTGGCCGACGGCTTCAAGGCCACGTCGACCATGGTCGGCCTGACCGTGCCGATGGGTTCGTCGACCGCGTTGTTCGGTTCCTGGCAGCGCGCCAAGCCGAACAGCGACAAGCTGACCGGCGACGACAAGACGTTCAACGTCTACGCCCTGGGCGCCACGTATGCCTTCTCGAAGCGCACCAACGTGTACGCCTACGCGTCCTACGGTGACAACTACGCCTTCCACGACGGCGTGACCGACACCGCGTTCGCCATCGGCCTGCGTCACCAGTTCTAAGCAGGTTTCAGGCAGGACACCGGCCTATGCGCGGCCAGGCAATCCAAACTGTCTCCGTTCGGTTTGGAGAGTGACAACCAGCCCGACTGGCCGCGCTGGGCTCGGTTAGCGATGATCGGCAGGGACCAGGGTCTCCAGCAAAGCGTTGGTTCCTTCTTCACCGCGGGCCGCGGGCATGATCTGCTCGCGGCTTTTTTCGTCCAGGCTGGCGTTATCGCTTTCGGCCAGGGACAAGCCCAGATTCAAGCGCGGCTCGATGAAGCTCAGGAAGGCCTGGGTCTTGGCGGGCAGCACGCGCGAGGGCAACAACGCGTACAGCGGCAGCGGCGCCAGCTGCCAGTCCGGCAGCACGCGCACGAGTCCGCTTTCCCGCACGGCGGTGCGGACGCGGTCGAACACCGGCAAGGCCACGATGCCCAGCCCGGATACGGCCAGGCGATAGAGCAGGCTGCTTTGATTGGCCGACATATGGCCCGACACCTGCACCACTTCCACTTCCTTGCCGCGCCGCAGCTCCCACGCCGAATGACGTTCGTCGATGAGTGAGCGCAGGCATTCATGCGTGGCCAGGTCCTGTGGCGTGCGCGGCACGCCATGCTGCGCCAGATAGGATGGCATCGCGTACATCTCGCAGGTCATGCTCAATAGCTGGCGCGCGATCAAACCCGAGTCGGGTTGCTTGCCGAAGCGCAACACCACGTCGTAGGGATTGCTGATGGGATCGATGGGCGCGGAGCTGACATCGAACTCGCATTCGATGTTGGGAAACTTCTGAGTGAAGGCGGCCATGGCCACCGGCAGGAACAGATGGGCCAGGCTGCTTTGCATGGAAATGCGCAGCAAGCCTTTGGGTGCGCTGGCCATATCGGTGAGTTGTTCATGCGCCACGCGGGCGCGTTCCACCAGATGGCGGCAGCGTTCGTAGTAGATCTGGCCGGCTTCAGTGAGGTCGATACGGCGCGTGCTGCGATTGAGCAGCCGCATGCCTACGTGCTTTTCCAGTTCACCGACTCGGCGCGACAGGGTGGAGGCCGGCATGTTCAATACTTCCGCCGCGCGGCTGAAGTTCTTGCGCCGCGCCACTTCGACGTACAGCGCGATGTCGTTTAAATGCAAATCCATAATGCTCGTCTCGTACCGGCGGGGGGGACCGGCTTGTCAACTTATGGTCAAAATTTTAGGCCGCGAGCCGCGCTTTATTGCGTGCACTCATGAGAATGTGTTCGCAGTAATAAGGGTTTTTACTGACGCGTTGGCGGCCGATAATTCGTGACCAATCTGGGACCCATGCCCCGGCGCGCTGCGCCAGAAAGCGGTCTCATGCGCTCCGAAGCCTGCCTTCGGTTAGCGCCCGCATCAGGACAACAATATGAAGATCGCCCGCTCGGCCCTATCCCCTAACGCTTACGCCAGCATCCTGGCCGCCGCCCTGCTGGCGAGCGCGTCGACCGCCTTTGCATTTACCCCGCCGCAGGCCCCGGATGCACCCGCGCAAGTGGTGCCGTTGCCGCCCGCCGGCACGTCGACGACTGCTGCTGCTTCGCAAGCGCAGTCTCAAACCGCGCCCGCCGCCGGCAAGACCCGTGCGCAGGTCGAGCAGGAACTGGCGCAAGCCAAGGCCAATGGCCAGTACACGTTCGGCGAACTGGATTACCCGCCCAAGCTGGATTACCCGCCTAAATAAGCGGAAAGCGCGCGATCCTGCCATTGGCGGGATGGAGTTCGCCGAATTCATGCTTTTTCTTGAATCGAAATGAATTGAAACTTCGGTCCGTGCTCGATTCCTTGCACGGATATCGCAGCGTCGTCCTTTCCTTCGATCTTGAGAAAAGCATGAAAAAGACCCTACTCGCCGTAGCCCTCACGGCGGCATGCGCCGGTGTTGCGCACGCGGAAACCTCCGTCACTCTGTACGGCCTCATCGACCTTGGCGTCGGCTACGAGCGCATCAAGGGCGACGGCGGCCATGCCTCGCGCTTCGGCGAAATGTCCGGCACGTCCAGCGGTTCGCGCTGGGGCCTGCGCGGCACGGAAGACCTGGGCGATGGATTGTCCGCTGTCTTCACGCTGGAAAACGGCTTCACCGCCAACAACGGCAAGATGGCGCAGAACAGCCGCCTGTTCGGCCGTCAGGCCACCTTGGGCCTGGATTCGCGTTCGTGGGGCCGCCTGGAATTCGGCCGCCAGACCAATATGGCGTCCAAGCTGTTCGGCCAGATCGATCCGTTCGGCATCAGCTACAACTCGGCCAACATGGGCACCACGTTCGGCGCCATGAACACGATGCGCGTGGACAATCTGGTGCTGTATCAGACCCCCACCGTGGGCGGTTTCAAGTTCGGCCTGGGTTATTCCTTCAATGCCGACGACACGCAGACCGATGGCTCGGGCAAGTTCAGCACCGGCAGCAACAATCGCGAAATCACCACTGGCCTGTCGTATAGCAACGGCCCTCTGTTCCTGGCCGCGTCGTATGACCGCCTGAACCCTGCTGACAATGCGGTCGGCGGCAAGAACTCGGCGCGTCCCACGCAATATGCCTTGGGCGGCTACTACGACTTCGAAGTGGTCAAGGTCTCGGCGGCGGTCAGCCAGACGCGTGACGGCTGGTTCATCGGCCAATCGTTGGCCGAGTCCCCCAGCGCGGATTACAAGGACTTCGGCACGTATCGCAATGCCAACGGCTTCACCGCCACGTCGACCCTGTTGGGCGTGACCGTGCCGGTTGGCGCCGTCACGTCGGTGTTCGGATCCTGGCAGCGTGCCGATCCCAACAACAGCAAGCTGACGGGCGACGACAAGACCTTCAACGTCTATGCCGCCGGCATCACGTACAACCTGTCCAAGCGCACCAATCTGTACGCGTATGCCTCGTATGCGAACAACTACGCCTTCCATGACGGCGTGACCGACACGGTCGTGGCCACGGGTATTCGCCATCGCTTTTAAGTAGCGCCCCGGCGCCGCCGCGCGGCCCGCCTGTCCGGATCGTCTTCCGTTCGATCCGGGGAGTGACAACCAGCCCGGCTGGTCGCGCGCGCGGTGTTGGGTAGCGGTAGCCGAACAGGGACCGGCGTCTCGAGCAAAGCGTTTTTTCCTGCCTTACCGCGGAGCCGCGCGCAGATATCTGCGCGCGGCTTTTTTGCGCATGTCGCGCGCACGCGATCGCGTTCAAAAGCGAAACGCCAATGAAAAAAGCCAGATCAGTGTTGACTGATCTGGCTTCCTGGAATTCGACCAACTTAATGGTCGGGGCGAGAGGATTCGAACCTCCGACTCCTGCGTCCCGAACGCAGTACTCTACCAGGCTGAGCTACGCCCCGTGCTTGCTACTTACTCTTTCTTCGCTTGGTGCAAGACCTTTGACCAAGACACTCAGGCAAGAGCCTTGTGACCTCGTTTTGGCTGCCAGAGCGTTACCGATCTCTGTTTACCGCGAAAGCGCAGAAGTTTAACAGACTTTCCCGATAAGTGGAAACGGGATAATCCGCCAACGCTACACGGGCCCGTTCAGCCTCGACACGAGCGGCTTCGCGCGCATGCGCCAACGCGTCCGTATCGTTGATGGCGGCGGCCACGGCGGCGAAATCGGCGTCGCCGGTTTCGATGGCATCGCGTATCAACTGGCGCTGCGCCGGCGTGCCCACCTCCATCACGCGGATCAAAGGCAAGGTGGGCTTGCCTTCGCGCAAATCGTCGCCGACGTTCTTGCCCAGGGCCTGCGCATCGCCACTGTAATCCAGCACGTCATCGACCAGCTGGAAGGCCGTGCCGATGTGGCGGCCATAAGCCGCGGCGGCTTCTTCCTGCTCCGGCGTGGCGCCAGCCAGGACAGCGCCGACCTGAGCCGCGGCTTCGAACAGCTTGGCGGTCTTGTAGCGCACCACCTGCAGATAGCGCTCCTGCGACACGTCAGGATCGTGCACGTTGAGCAGCTGCAGCACCTCGCCTTCGGCGATCACGGTGGTGGCCTGCGACAGGATGGCCATCACGCGCATCGAGTCGACATCCACCATCATTTCGAAGGCGCGCGAATACAGATAGTCGCCAACCAGCACACTGGCGGCATTGCCGAACACGGCGTTGGCGGTCTGGCGGCCACGGCGCAGGTCCGACTCGTCCACGACGTCGTCATGCAACAAAGTGGCGGTGTGGATGAATTCGACGACGGCGGCCAGGGTGTGATGGTGCGTCCCCTCGTAACCGAGGGCGCGGGCGACCATCAGGAGCAACGCCGGCCGCATGCGCTTGCCACCAGCACCAATGATGTAATCGCCTATCGTGCGGATGAGCACGACTTCGGAGTCCAGGCGGCCGCGGATGACGGCGTCGACCGAAGTCATGTCGTCGGCGATAGGGGCGATAAGAGCGGGGAGATTCAAAACGTTTCCGGCAGTCTGAGCGAGCCGATGGCCCGTGTAACTTGTGCCCCGCGGGGGCTTACCCGCCCCGGGGAATGCCGCGATTATACGGGGTTGGACAAGCTCGGCAGGCATAGGTAACCCTTCCCGCGCCATCCGCCGCCAGCCGGCCTCGCCACCACCGCTCGCCCGGACGCTTCCGCCCCGCCGACGGCCGCCCCCGGGAACCCCGCCGTTGCCGGCCGGAGACACGTAACCCGTTGAGCCAACGCAAGTTTTTTGACTTTACCAAGCCGACGGGCTAGAATCCTCGATTCGGCTGTCCGTACGCGGGGCGAATTGCGTCTGCAAGGCGCGTCCGCAAGTACTGAATGTTCAGCCGAAAGTTTTTCTCGTTCTTTACAGAACTCATCCAAGGAATTAACCCATGTACGCGGTCATAAAAACCGGTGGCAAGCAGTATCGTGTTGCCGCCGGCCAAAAACTCAAGGTAGAACAGATACCTGCTGACATTGGGCAAGAAATCAACCTGGATCAAGTGCTGTCCGTGGGCGAAGGCGACCAACTGAAAGTTGGTACGCCCCTCGTCGCTGGCGCTCTGGTCAAGGTTACGGTTCTTGCGCATGGCCGGCACGACAAGGTCACGATCTTCAAGATGCGTCGTCGCAAGCACTACCAAAAGCATCAAGGCCACCGTCAAAACTATACCGAGATCCGCATCGAAGCCATCACGGCTTAATGCACTGATCCGGTAAACCTTTTATTTAGCAGGAGCTAAAAAAATGGCACAGAAAAAGGGCGGCGGCTCTACGCGGAACGGCCGTGACTCAGAATCGAAGCGCCTGGGCGTCAAAGCCTACGGCGGTCAACTGATTCCGGCTGGCTCGATCATCGTTCGTCAGCGCGGCACGCGTGTCCACGCTGGCGTGAACGTCGGCATGGGCAAGGACCACACGCTGTACGCGTTAGTCGATGGCAAGGTCAAGTTCGCCGTTAAGGGCGCCGGCAACAAGTCGACGGTTTCGATCGTCGCTGCCGAGTAAATCGTTCGGAAGCTGTTTTCCGCACGGTCTTGACGGCCTAGCCTCAGAAGGCCCTGTCGCGTGCGACAGGGCCTTTTTATTAGTACGTGGCGCAACGGCGCACGTATCTGTTTTTCACCCAAATAATTATCCGGTCCCCATCATGAAATTCGTCGATGAAGCCACCATAGAAGTCATTGCTGGCAAAGGCGGCAATGGCGTGGCGAGCTTTCGCCGCGAAAAATTCATTCCCAAAGGCGGACCGGACGGCGGTGACGGCGGCCGTGGCGGCAGCATCATTGCCATCGCCGACCGCAACATCAACACCCTGATCGACTTCCGCTACGCCCGCCTGCATCGCGCCCGCAACGGCGAAAACGGCCGTGGCTCGGACCAGTACGGCGCCGCCGCGGCGGACATCGTGCTGCGCGTGCCCGTGGGCACCATCATTCACGACGCCGACACCGGCGACCAGCTGTTCGACCTGAACCGCCATGAGCAGGAAGTGGTGCTGGCGGCCGGCGGCTCGGGCGGCATGGGCAACCTGCACTTCAAATCCAGCGTCAACCGCGCGCCCAAGCAATGGACGCCGGGCAAGGAAGGCGAGCAACGCCGCCTGCGCATGGAACTGAAGGTGCTGGCCGACGTCGGCCTGCTGGGCCTGCCCAACGCCGGCAAGTCGACCCTGATCAGCAAGATCTCCAACGCGCGTCCCAAGATCGCCGACTATCCCTTCACCACCCTGCACCCCAACCTGGGTGTGGTGCGCACGTCGCCGTCGCGCAGCTTCGTGGTGGCGGACATCCCCGGCCTGATCGAAGGCGCGTCGGAAGGCGCCGGCCTGGGCCATCTGTTCCTGCGCCACCTGGCGCGCACCCGCGTGCTGCTGCACCTGGTGGACGTGTCCTCGCCCGACCTGGACACCGATCCCATCCCGCAAGCCGTGACCGACGCGCGCGCCATCGTCGAGGAACTGCGCCGCTACGACGCCGACCTGGCCGCCAAGCCGCGCTGGCTGGTGCTGAACAAGCTGGACATGGTGGCCGAAGACGCCGCCGAGCTGCAAAAGCGCTTCTGCGAAGCGTTCGAGTGGACCGGCCCCGTGCACACGGTTTCCGGCCTGACCGGTGAGGGCACGCAGGACCTGATCTGGGCCCTGCAGGACTACCTGGACGCCGAACAGCGCAAGGACCACATCAGCGAAGACCAGGCTGCCGGCACCTACGTGTACGAAGACCCGCGCTGGGACGACAGCCGCCAGCTGGCCGCGCCCTCCCCCGATGCCACGCCGCGCAGCGGTGACGAATAAGCCATAATTCCGTTCCGTCACCGTAGCAACGTAAGCCCCGGCCCGCGCCATGACCGCTGCCAAGCAAAACACCCAAGACGCTGTTTCAGTCGTCGCCGCCGCCAACCGGCTGGTGGCCAAAGTCGGTTCCTCCCTGGTCACCAATGAAGGCCGCGGGCTGGACCGCGCCGCCGTCGCCCACTGGGCGGCGCAGATCGCTTCCCTGCGCCAGCAGGGCAAGCAGATCGTGCTGGTTTCCAGCGGCGCCATCGCCGAAGGCATGGCCCGGCTGGGTTGGCGCAAGCGGCCGTCGGTGATGCACGAACTGCAGGCCGCCGCGGCCGTCGGGCAGATGGGCCTGGCCCAGGCCTACGAAGCGGCGTTCGCCGAACACGGCCTGCGCACGGCGCAAGTGCTGCTGACCCATGAAGACCTGTCCGACCGCCGCCGCTACCTGAACGCGCGCTCCACGCTGTTCGCGCTGCTGCGCCTGGGCGTGGTGCCCATCGTCAACGAGAACGACACCGTGGTCACGGACGAAATCCGTTTCGGCGACAACGACACGCTGGGCGCGCTGGTCACCAATCTCATCGAAGCCGATTCGCTGATCATCCTGACGGACCAGCGCGGTCTTTACGAATCCGATCCCCGCAAGAATCCCGACGCACGCTTCGTGGGCCATGCCCAGGCGGGCGACCCCGAGCTCGAAGCCATGGCCGGCGGCGCCGGCAGCGGCATCGGCACGGGCGGCATGCTCACCAAGATCCTGGCCGCCAAGCGCGCGGCGCATAGCGGCGCGCATACGGTCATCGCGTCCGGCCGCGAACGCGACGTGCTGGTGCGCCTGTCGCAGGGAGAATGCATAGGCAGCGAGCTGCGCGCGGTATTGCCGGTGTGGTCGGCGCGCAAGCAGTGGATGGCCGACCATCTGCGCCTGCGCGGCCACGTGGTGCTGGATGAAGGCGCGGTGCACGCGCTGATGAACGAAGGCAAGAGCCTGCTGCCGATAGGCGTGGTGGACGTCCAGGGCGATTTCGAGCGCGGCGACGTGATCGCCTGCATCGGCCAGGATGGACGCGAATGCGCGCGTGGACTGGTGAATTATTCTTCGGCCGAAGCGCGGCGCATCATGCGACAGCCGTCGACGCAGATTGCCGCCATCCTCGGCAGCATGACCGATCCGGAGCTGGTGCACCGAGATAATCTGGTGGTGCTCTAAGGCCAGTCCTTAAGCGCGAACGGTATGAGAAAAGAAGCGCCCCCAAGGGGGCGCTTCTTGCTTCCGGGGGCCTGAATGCGCTTTAGCGCGGGGTGACCCGGATCAAGCGCCGGTAGAGCTCCGTAAAACGCCGGCAAGGCCCCCGTCAATCTCGTTCAAGCCAGGCTATTCGCCCGCAAGGACAGTCCCAGCTGCACGCGTCGCTGCAGCCACAGGCTGGGGCGATAACGCGGATCGCCGGTCACACGCTGCATATTGCGCAGGATCTCCAAAATACGCGCCCCGCCCAGCGCGTCGCCCAGGGCCAGCGGGCCCATGGGATAGCCCAGCCCCAGACGCACGGCCTGGTCGATATCTTCCGGCGTGGCGATGCGCTGCTGGGCAATATCCGCCGCGATGTTGACGATGCACGCCACCACCCGCTGCGCCACGAAGCCCGGCGAATCCTGCACCACGCTGACAGCCGCGCCATCCGCCGCGAACAGGGCATGCGCCGCGTCGCGCCAGCGGGGCTCGGTGGCCGGCGACACCATCAGGGTGCGGCGTTGCCCGCCCTTCAGGCCATTCAGCGTATCGATGCCCACCGTGCGAGCCGGGTCCAGGCCCTGCGTGAACACGGCAGTGGAAACGTCCTCGCCGTACGGTGTGACGACGATCAAGGCATCGTCGGGCGCTTCACTGGCGGTGGACAGCTCGAAGCCCAGCTGCAAGGCACCGGCCTTCAGTTGCTTCAGCAGGTCCTGCGCGCAAGCCTGGCCTTGCGGATGCACATGACTGACCCACACCTTGAGGCTGCCCGGCAAGGCGGGCGCGGCGGCTTCGGCCGCCAGCTGCTTCTGTCCGTCGACATAGCGATAGAAACCTTCCCCCGCCTTGCGGCCGACCAGTCCGCCAGCCAGGCGCACGGTGGTCAGGGGCGACGGCCGAAAACGCGCTTCATCGAAGAACTGCCGGTAGATCGACTCCATCACCGGATGCGAGACATCCAGCGCGGTCAGGTCCATCAGCTCGAAAGGCCCCATGCGGAAACCTGCCTGCTCGCGCATGATGGCGTCGACCTGGTCGAACGATGCCACCGCTTCCTGGGCGATACGCAAGCCTTCCGTGTTCAGGCCACGGCCGGCATGGTTGACGATGAAGCCCGGCATGTCGCGCGCGCGTACCGGCGTATGGCCCATGCGGCGCGCCAATTCCATCAAGGCGTCGCCGGCCGCGGCGTCACCACGCAGGCCGTCGATGACCTCGACCACCTTCATCAAGGGCACGGGATTGAAGAAATGGAAGCCGGCCACCCGGCCCGGCAGGCGGCAGCCCGCGGCAATCGCCGTGATCGACAGCGAAGACGTATTGGAGGCCAGGATGCAGTCATCCGCCACCACCGCTTCCAGCTTGCCGAAGACTTCCCGCTTGATGTCCAGGCGCTCGACGATGGCTTCGACCACCAGCTGGCAGTCCGCCAGGTCCTCAAGCGCCGCGCAGGCAACGATCTGCCCCAAGGCGGCGTCCGCGGCGGCGGCTTCCAGCTTGCCCTTCTGCACCAGCTTGTCCCACGTCTGCTGCAAGTTGGCGCGCGCCGCTTGCACGGCCTCGGCGCTGGTATCGAACAACTTCACGCGCAGGCCCGCCTGGGCGGCGATCTGCGCGATGCCGCGTCCCATCGCGCCGGCGCCCACGATGCCCAAGGTTTCGATCGGCTTCATTTTTCTGTCTCCAACTTTGCTACGAAATTCCAGGCCGGTGTCTGGATGACACCGGCGTCGACCCTGCGTGCGACGTGCCGGCGCGGCCACGCCACGCGCTCATCGCCTTGAATGGATTGTGCGTTGCCGCCGCGACGATTCAATGACCGGAGGCCAGCGCCTCGATGTCGGCGTCGGACAGGCCCAGGCGATCGCGCAACACTTGCGCGGTGTGCTCGCCCAGCATGGGCGGCGCGTGCCGGTACTCGACCGGGCTGCCCGACAGGCGCAGCGGGCTGCCCGCCACCGGCACCGTGCCTGCCACCGGATGCGGCAATTCCCGCTTCATCTGGCGGAAGACCACCTGCGGGTCTTCATACACCTGATCCAGGGTATTGATGGGACCGGCGGGCACGCCTGCGCGCT
The DNA here is from genome assembly GCF_001433395.1 of Bordetella sp. N. Classification (GTDB taxonomy): domain Bacteria; phylum Pseudomonadota; class Gammaproteobacteria; order Burkholderiales; family Burkholderiaceae_B; genus Bordetella_C. The sequence continues at coordinate 5,705,818 of NZ_CP013111.1, read as the reverse complement.
CCAGCTCGGCCAGCCAATGGTCGCGTTCGCCTTGCGCCATGCGCTCGACCAGCAGCGGCACCAGCTCCTCGCGATTCAGCACGCGCTTGGGATTGGTGTTGAAGCGCGGATCTTCGGAAAGCTCCGGCATGCCGATGACGCGGCAATAGGCGCGGAACTGACTGTCATTGCCCACCGCCACGATCATGTGGCCGTCGCTGACCGCGAAGACCTGGTAGGGCACCAGGTTCTGGTGCGCGTTGCCGGCGCGGCGCGGCGCCTTGCCCGAGGTCATGTAGTTGAGGTTCTGGTTGGCCATCATGGCGACCTGGCAATCCAGCAGCGCCATGTCGATGTGCTGGCCCAGGCCGCTGCGGCCGCGCTCGTGCAGGGCCGCCAGGATGCCGACGGTCGAATACATGCCGGTCATCAGGTCCGCCACCGCCACGCCCGCCTTCTGCGGGCCGCCACCCGGGGCGTCGTCGCGTTCGCCGGTGATGCTCATCAGGCCGCCCATGCCCTGGATCATGAAGTCGTAGCCGGGACGCGTGGCGTACGGCCCCGTCTGGCCGAAGCCCGTGATGGAGCAGTAGATGAGGCCGGGGTTTTCCTTGCTCAGGCTTTCGTAGTCGAGGCCGTACTTGCGCAGGCCGCCCACCTTGAAGTTTTCCACCAGGATGTCGCTCTGGCGCGCCAGCTCGCGTACCAGCTCGGCGCCGCGCGGCGTGGCGATGTCCAGCGCGACGGACTTCTTGTTGCGGTTGGCGGACAGGTAATAGGCCGCCTCGGTCGTGTCGTTGCCGTCCTGGTCCTTCAGATACGGAGGCCCCCAGGCGCGCGTGTCGTCGCCCGCACCGGGACGTTCGATCTTCACGACCTCCGCGCCGAGGTCAGCCAGATTTTGAGTGCACCAGGGGCCCGCGAGCACGCGGGTCAGGTCTAGAACGCGAATACCGGTCAGGGGAGCAGGACGAGTCGACATAAAACCGAGAGTTGGCGGTTAAGGGAGTGGGCACATTTTGCCCCACAAACGCGGGGCTTGCGCCCCGGGCGGTGCTCAGTAGCCGTGCGCCTTCATGGTTTCGCGCGCGATCACCAGCTGCTGGATCTGGGTGGTGCCCTCGTAGAGACGGAACAGGCGCACGTCGCGATAGAAGCGCTCGACGGCGTATTCCGACACGTAGCCCGCGCCGCCATGGATCTGCACCGCGCGGTCCGCCACGCGGCCGACCATCTCGGTGGCGTACAGCTTGCAGCAGGACGCCTCCAGCGTGGTGTTCTCGCCCCGGTCGCGCTTGCGCGCGGCGTCCATGACCATGCAGCGGGCGGCATAGGCCTCCGCCTGGCTGTCCGCGATCATGGCCTGGATGAGCTGGAACTCGGCGATGGGCTTGCCGAACTGCTTGCGCTCGGCCGCGTAGCGCACCGCATCGGCGATCAGGCGCTGGGCCGTGCCGACGCTGAGCGCCGAGATATGCAGCCGGCCTTTGTCCAGCACGCGCATGGCGGTGCGGAAGCCCGTGCCTTCCTGTCCACCCAGCAGCGCGGACGCGGGCACGCGGCAGTTGTCGAAGATCACGTCGCTGGTCAGCGCGCCGGCCTGGCCCATTTTCTTGTCGGGCTTGCCCAGGGTCAGCCCGGGCGTGCCGGCTTCGACCAGGAAGCAGGAGATCGCGTCGGACTTGCGTTCCTGGCTGGTGCGCGCCATCACCGAGAACAGGCCGGCGATGGGGGCGTTGGTGATGAAGCGCTTGGTGCCGTTGAGGATGTAGTGATCGCCGTCGCGTTGCGCGAAGGTGCGCAAGGACATGGCGTCGGAACCGGCCTCGGGCTCGGTCAGGGCGAAGGAACCGATGATTTCACCGCTGGCCAGCTTGGGCAGGTAGTGGTTGCGCTGTTCGTCGCTGCCGGCCATCACGATGGACTGCGAGCCGATGCCGATGTTGGTGCCGGCCAGGGAGCGGAAGGCGGGCGACGTATGGCCCAGCGCCATGGCCACCAGGACTTCTTCTTCCATGTTCAGACCCAGGCCGCCGTATTCGGGGGCGATCGACAGACCGAACAGGCCCAGCTCGCGCATTTCCTGGACGATGGCCGCCGGAATCTCGCCGGTTTCGGCGACCTCCTGCTCGGCGGGGATCAGACGCTCGTCGACGAAGCGGCGCACCGCGTCCAGCAAGAGGGTCAGGGTTTCTTGGTCGAGGGCCATGGTGAGTCTCCTGGGGTATTTCCGAGATACGGGTGTCTTGATTGGCGTTTGGGGGGGCCCTGGGGATCGGAGCCGGGGTCGGCGGTCGATTCCGGGCTGCCGGATTCAGGTCTGCGTGCCGGGCGGGGCGTTGTCCTCGCGCGCTGGCGGGACGTTGTCCGGCCGGTGCAGGCCGCCCAGCAGCAGGTCGTAATAGCCGTCGGCCACCGCTTCGGCGGTCTGGCCCTGGCCCGGTTTGTACCAACGGGCCATCCAATTGAGCATGGACAGGATGGCGCGCCCGGTGGCGGCCGGGTCGATGGCGCGGAAGGCGCCCTGGGCCACGCCGGTGGTGATGAGTCCCCGCAGCAGGTGTTCGTAGTCGTCGCGCAGGCGGGCCGCATCGTCGCGGTAGACCGGGCTCATGCCCGAGTAGCCGATCAACATGGCGACGAATTTGGCGTGATGGGCTTCCAGGTAGCGGGCGTGGGCCAGCATGAAGGCGCGCAGCCTGGCGGCCGGGTCGCCGGCGGTCGCCACGGCGTCGGCCACCGCCTGTCCCAGCGCCGTCAGGGTCTCGATGATGATGGCGTCGTAGATGTCCTGCTTGGTGCGGAAGTAGTGATAGATGGCCGCCTTGGACATCCCCAGCCGCGCCGCCACGTCGGCCATGGAGCTGTTCTCATAGCCGCCGTCGGCGAACAGCCGGGCCGCCTCGGCCAGGATGCTGGCGCGCGGCGCCGGCATCGAGGGCGGCCTGCCCGCCCGGCCACGCGGGCGGTGTGCGTCGGACGAGTCAGGGGTCGCGGGTGCTGCCTGCGTGGAAGGCGATGAAGAAATCGTGCTCATGCCAAGCATTCTAATTACTTACCGTCTGGACGGTAAGTAATTTTTTGAGTCCATGCGGCTTTGCTCCGGAGCGGCCCGGCTTGGCCAGTGTCCACGCCCCGCGATGCGCGGCCGAGCCCGCCCTCCACCAATAAAGGCGGGCAGCTGTAGCTGCCCACCCACCGCCCTCTCCATAGGAGAACCGCCCCCTGTTATGCCTGTTTACAACATATCTAGGGTTTACCCCTAAATTCATGTTGCGTTGCACATAGGGTATTCCCTATAATCGTTTTCACTGATGCAGCAAAACACGCAGTACCCCGGAGAAAGACCATGACGAACATTGCCCTGAACCAAGCCCGCCTGACCGACGCCCTCGAACGCGACATCCTGGAAGCCAGCATGAACCAACAATCCGCCGCCCATCCCTTCGCCGCCATCAAGCGCGCCGTCGGTGCCTTCTTCAACTTCATCGACGAAGTTCAAGAAACCATGAACCAAGCCCGCGCCACCAGCAACCGCTTCTCCGGTTCGCAGTGGTAAGCAGCAAGCAGCAAAGCAGTAGGTAGCAAAGCAGTAAGCAGCAAAGCAAGTTGAGTGATTGCAGCACCCGTAGTTCGCAGTACCAGCAAGTCGAAGCCCCTGTGGCAAGCCCCTGCAGTAAGCCTGTAGCAGTAGGTAGTAGCAGTGCGCAGTTCCGAAGTAGCAGTAGCGAGACGCAGCACGCAGTACCCGCGGTAGCAGTAAATAGCAGTCGCAATACGCAGTCGAGTGCAAGACCCAGCAGTACGTAGTAGCAATATCGGTGGCAGCAAGCACCGGCGAATTCGCGGCAGTTTCTGGCGAATTCGCCGGAAGATGTAGCCGCTTTCGCCACCGTTCAAGTAAAAAGCCCGCGACCGCCGCGGTTCGCCCCGTCCTTTGGACGCGCCTTGCGAACCGCCCCGGCCGCAGACTTCCCTCCCCTCATTCGCCCCCCGCGTCCATTTGGACACGCCTGCGGGTAACAGCGAATTGACAGCATTTCCCCCCCATCCGGATAATCGCCCCGTCCTAAACGGTGCATAGCCGTGGCCCAAGCCGCCATGGCCGCACGTCTTTCCGGAGTTTTCCATGCTGTCTCGTCTTACCCTGGGGCTGTTCGCCGCCGTCGGCATCGCCGCGGCGCTCCCCGCGCAGGCCCAGTCGCTGAAGATCGCCATTTCGGCGGAAGCCACTTCAGCCGATCCGCACTATCACAAGAACACCGCCAACGAAGCCCTGGCGGCGCATGTGTACGAGATGCTGATCGGGCGCGACGCCAACATGAACCTGGTGCCCCGTCTGGCCACGTCGTGGAAGAATACCGACGACCTGACCTGGGAAATCAAGCTGCGCGACGGCGTGAAGTTCTCCAACGGCAAGCCCTTCACGTCGGAAGACGTGCTGTTCACCATCTGCCGCACGCTGAACAACAAGACCAACATCTCCGACTCCTACGCCACGTTCACCAAGCTGTTCGCGGACGTGCAGACCCCCGACGCACACACGGTCATCATCAAGACTCGTGAGCCCCTGCCCGTCATGCCGCAGGAACTGGCACGCTCGCTGTCCATCATCTGGAACGGCATCGTGCCGCACGGCAAGCTGTCCTTCGATCCCGAACATGGTTGCGGCGTCACCGGCCCCTGGCCGACCAATGCCGACTTCAACAATGGCAAGGACGCCATCGGCACCGGCCCCTATGTGCAGAAATCCTGGACCAAGGGCACCGGCGTGGAGCTGCAGCGCAACGAGGGCTACTGGGGCACCAAGCCGGCCTGGAAAGAGGTCAAGATGGTGCCGGTGCCCAATGCCGGCCCGCGCCTGACGGGCCTGCTGTCGGGCGATTTCGACGTGGTCGAGAACCCGGCCGCCCGTGACTTGCAACGCCTCAAGGACAATCCCAAGTTCGGCTACGTCGCCACGCCGTCGACCCGCCTGGTGTTCTTCCAGCCCGACGTCGCCCGCTCGCCCAGCCCCTTCGTGAAGGCGGCGGACGGCAAGAATCCGCTGCAGGACGTGCGCGTGCGCCGCGCCATCTCCATGGCCATCGACCGCAAGACCATCGACGCCCGCATCATGGACGGCCTGGCCACCCCGGCCTACCAGTTCATGCCCGACGGCATGTTCGGCGGCATGGCCAAGGCCCCCGAAATCAAGTACGACCCCGAAGGCGCCAAGAAGCTGCTGGCCGAAGCGGGTTATCCGAACGGTTTCGAACTGACCGTGTCCGGCACCAATGACCGCTACATCAACGACGGCCAGATCATGCAGGCTGTCGCCCAGTACCTGTCGCGGGTGGGCATCAAGACCAATGTGGACGCAATGACCGCTTCCATCTACTTCCCCAAGCGCGCCAAGCGTGAGTTCAGCTTCTCGCTGGGCGGCTGGCCGTCGGAAGTGGGCGAAGCGTCGGGATTGTTCCAGCTGTGGGTGGTCTCCACCGACGCCCCCAAGTCCTTCGGCACCAGCAACTACGGTGGTTATTCCAACCCGGCCTTCGACAAGCTGTACATCCCGGGGTCGGTCACCGTGGACCCGGCCAAGCGCCGCGCCCTGTATGAACAGGCCACCAAGATCGCCCTCGACGATCTGGCGCTGATCCCGCTGCACTTCGAAAGCTCGATCTGGGCCTTCCGCAAGGGCCTCACCTACGAAGGCCGCCGCGACCAGTTCACCCTGGCGATGTCGGTCAAGGAAGCAAAGTAAGTATTCAGGGCGCCGGTGGCGCCCTGAAGCACGGCCGCAAGCAAAAAGCCTCCCTGTGGGAGGCTTTTTTATGGATGCGCCATGGCCCTGCAAGCTAGCCGGCGACTTTTCCTTGTCGGAAGCGATAGAAGAGATTCGGCTCGCTGACGATATAGAGATTGCCCGCGTCATCCAGGGCGATGCCTTCGGCCTGCGGGATGTCCTTGAGCAGACCATGCTGGCCGGCGCGCAGGCTCATCATCCCCACGGGCTGCCCGGCCGCGTCCAGCTCGATGACCAGCTTGGACTCATCGGACAGGACCAGCAGGTGGCCCGTCCGGCTGTCGTGGACCATGCCGGAAATATCGGTGAGGAACAGGCGCCGGTCGCGTGCCGGATCCACGTGGACGTTGACGTTCAAGGGCTGCCCCGTCGGCGCGAACAGCCCCTCGACCTCGAAAATACGGACGGGATCGTTTTCCTTGCCGATGTACAGACGCTGTCGGCCGGCGTCGTAGGCCAGCGCCTCGAAACCCCGGTTGTCGTCGTCCGGCGGCCCCAGCGTCAGATGGCGCTGGGCGCCAGTGTCGAACACCACCTGGTCGGTGCCCGCGTCGAGCGTCACTTCGGTGACGCGCCGGCGCCGCTCCTCGGCGATCATGTAGCGGCCCGGCACCAGGTATTCGACGGCCTCGGGGTCGCCAAAACCGGACAGCGGAACCCGCCGCTGCAAGACGCCATCGAGGGACAATTCCAGCAAATGGGGCTGGCGATTGGTGATGCTCACCAGGATGTGCCGCTGCGCGTCGTACGTCACCGAGGACATATTGGCCTCGTCGCCCACGCGCAAGGCCTGGATGTCGGCCACATAGCGATCCAGCATCAGGGTCGTGCCCAGGTCGGGCGCCCCCGTCCCGGACCGCGCCTGCGCGATTTCGCGCTGGAGCACGAAGCCCTGCCGCGCCAGCCAGCGCGTGTGCCAGCCGTACCAGGCGGCCGCGGCCACCCCGCACAGCACGGCGAAAGCGGTCAACCAGCGCCGGCCGCGCCGCGAAAAAAGCCCTTGCACCAGCCTTACTTCGATGCCTGTACGCGGACCTTGCCGGAGGCCCGCAGGGCCTTGGCGCGGGCAGTGTCGACATCGTCGGCGGTGGCCAGGGCCACGCCCATGCGGCGCTTCACGAAGGACTCGGGCTTGCCGAACAGACGCAGGTCGGTGCCCGGCTCGCTCAAGGCGTCGGCGACACCGTGGAAGGTCACCGCCTGGGTGTCGACCCCGCCGTAGATGACGCTGCTGGCGCCCGGCTGGCGCAGGGACGGGTCGACCGGCAGGCCCAGCAAGGCGCGGGCATGCAGTTCGAATTCGTTCTGCGCCTGGGTGATCATGGTCACCATGCCCGTGTCATGCGGGCGCGGGCTGACCTCGGAGAACCAGACCTGGTCGCCCGCCACGAACAGCTCGACGCCGAAGATGCCCAGGCCGCCCAGCTCGCCGGTCACCTTCAGGGCGATGTCACGCGCGCTTTCCAGCGCCTTGGCCGACATCGGATGCGGCTGCCAGCTCTCGACATAGTCGCCGTCCACCTGCTTGTGGCCGATCGGCGCGCAGAAACCGGTCTCGACATTCCCCGACGCGCCGCGCGAACGCACGGTCAGCAGGGTGATTTCGTAGTCGAAGCGGATGAAGCCCTCGACGATGGCACGGCCGGCGCCCACGCGGCCGCCCTCCTGGCAATAGCGCCAGGCGTTCGCGACGTCGTCCGGCCCCTTCAGCACCGACTGGCCCTTGCCCGACGAGGACATGACCGGCTTGATGACGCAGGGATAGCCGATGCCGCCGTCGATGGCGGCCCGCAGCTCGTCCTCGGTATCGACGAATTTGTAAGGCGAGGTCGGCAGGCCCAGCGTTTCGGCCGCCAGCCGGCGGATGCCTTCGCGGTTCATGGTCAACTGGGCGGCACGCGCCGTGGGGGTCACGCGCACGGTCCCGGCGGCTTCCAGCTCGACCAGCAGATCGGTGGCGATGGCCTCGATCTCCGGCACGATGACATCAGGCTTCTCCTGCTCGATGATGGCCCGCAGGGCGGCACGATCGGTCATGGAGACCACGTGGGCACGGTGAGCCACCTGATGCCCCGGCGCGTCCGCATAGCGGTCGACCGCGATGACTTCCACGCCCAGGCGCTGCAGGGCAATGACGACTTCCTTGCCCAATTCGCCGGCTCCGAGCAGCATGACACGGGTGGCAACGGGGGACAAAGGCGTGCCCAGGACGGGCGCCGGAATCGTAGACATGGATAACCTGATGAAATGTAAGGAAATAAAGCATGGCGCCCGGGTTTCCGGGAAAAATGGGGTCCCGGTGGGCGCAAATGAATCGCAAAACGAGTCGCCAGGATGCCATAGCGCGCCACCTGCGGGCAACTTGCTCCGCTGCGATTAAAATCGCCCGATGAACGCAATCCCCGCAACGACCCCAGAGGCAACCCTGGCCTCGGCCCGCCGCACGCTGGCCATTGAAGCGCAAGCCTTGCGCGACCTCGAAGCACGCCTGGACGACACCTTCGCGCAAGCGGTCGACATGCTGCTGCACTGTCGCGGCCGCGTCGTGGTGACGGGCATCGGCAAGACCGGCCACGTGGCCAGCAAGGTCGCTGCCACACTGGCGTCGACCGGCACGCCGGCCTTCTTCATGCACGCCGGCGAAGCCGCGCATGGCGACCTGGGCATGCTCACCGCCGATGACATCCTGCTGGCCATCTCCTATTCGGGCTCGGGCTCGGAACTGCTGACCATCGCACCGGTGGCGCGCCGCCTGGGCTCGCGCATCCTGGCGATGACGGGCAAGCCGTCCTCCGAACTGGCCAAGCTGGCCGATATCCATCTGGACGTCAGCGTGGCGCAGGAAGCCTGCCCCATGAACCTGGCGCCCACGGCCAGCACCACGGCGGCCCTGGCGATGGGCGACGCGCTGGCGGTCGCCTGCCTGGAAGCGCGCGGTTTCGGGCCGGAAGACTTCGCCCGCTCCCACCCGGGCGGCGCGCTGGGCCGGCGCCTGCTGACGCACGTGCGCGACGTCATGCGCCAGGGCGGAGCCCTGCCCACCGTAAGCGTCGATGCAACGTTATCGCGGGCGCTGGAGGAAATGTCGGCCAAGGGTATGGGCATGACCGTCGTGATCGACGAGAATCGCCATCCGGTCGGCATTTTCACTGACGGCGATTTGCGGCGATTGATTGAACGCCGCGGCGACATCCGCGGTCTGACCATAACCGAGGGCATGACGCGTTCACCGCGCACGGTGCAGGCGGATGCCCTCGCCGTGGTGGCGGCGGAACAGATGGACACCCTGCGTCTGAACCAGATGCTGGTCCTGGACGACAACGGCGCCTTGCTGGGCGCGCTACATATGCACGATTTGATGGCGGCAAAGGTGGTATGAACATGATGGCGACTGCAAAAGCCCTGCCGCATCCGGCCGAAGCCCTGGTCCTGGCGCGCGTCGCGCCCCAAGTCAAAGAACGCGCGACCGCCGTGCGCCTGATGGTGTTCGACGTCGACGGCGTGCTGACCGACGGCAGCCTTTATTACGGCGAAAGCGGCGAAATGCTCAAGCGCTTCCACGTCCTCGACGGCCACGGCCTGCGCCTGCTGGCCGAAGGCGGCGTCGCCGTGGCGCTGATCACCGGCCGGTCCGGTCCCATCGTGGACCGCCGCGCGGCCGAACTGGGCATCGCCGACGTCATGCAGGGCGTGCGCGACAAGGGCAAGGCCCTGAGCGAACTGGCGCAACGGCATGGCGTGGCCCTGGACCAGACCGGCTTCATGGGCGACGACATCATCGACCTGCCGGCCATGCAGCGCGCGGGTTTCGCCGCCAGCGTGCCGAACGCCCCCATCTACGTCTCGCAAGGGGCGCACTGGGTATCCACCCAGCCCGGCGGCAGTGGCGCGGTGCGCGAATGTTGTGATCTGCTGCTGGCGGCACAAGGACGGCTGGGGGCACTGTTGTCCACGCCCGGCCTGCTGGGCCCCGGCGTCATCCAATAAAGATACAGGCAGGAATGAAAGAACGTTTCCCATCGCTCATCGCGCTGTTCCTCTTGCTGTCGCTCGTCGTCGGCACGTGGTGGGCGGCCGACTACACGCAACGGGCCGTGCAAAACGACCCGCCGCGCCGCTACACCCATGAAATGGACTCGTGGTCGCGCAACTTCACCATGGTGCGCACCGACGTGGACGGCAAGCCCATCAACCGGCTGGAAGGCGACTACGGCGAACACTATCCGGACGACGACTCCTATGTCGTCACCATGCCGCGCGCGGTCGGCCTGCGGCCCGGCACGCCGGTCACCATCGGCACGTCGCAAACCGGCACCATGTACGAAGGCGGCAAGCGCATCGTGATGGAAAAGGATGCGCATCTGCACCGCAAGCCGGATGAAAAGACGCCGCCCATGGATGTGCACAGCGAGAAGCTGATCATCCTGCCGGACGACGACGTCATGTACACCGACCTGCCCGCGCTGGTCACGCGCGGACAGTCGACCATGCACGGCGTCGGCATGAAATACAACAACAAGACCAGCCAACTAGAGGTCTTTTCGGCCAGCAACGTAGAGATCAATAACAGTGACACGCGCTCAGGCTCGTCGTCCAGCAACTCTGGGAAGAAGTCCGGTGATTCGAGTGCCGCGTCAGGCACGGGGGCGAAGCCGGACTCGGCCCAAGGCAAGGTGAACGCGACCACGCGTGCGCCGGCTGCCACCGAACCGACCGGAAATAAGAAACCATGATCCATAATCGACCGTTTACCCTTTCCATGTGGCTGACCGGCGTGCTGCTCGCGAGCGCCGCCAGCTGCGTGTCCGCGCAAACCGCGCCGCCCGATCCCATCGTCAAGCCCGCACCGGCCGCCGCGCCCGCCAAAAAGAGTTCGAAACCGGCCACGCCGGAAGAAGAGCCCAACACCCAGGTCCTGTCCGACACCCTGCATTACGACGACACAAAGAAGACCAGCGTCTTCACCGGCAATGTCATCATGACGCGCGGCCTGCTCACCATGAAGTCCGACAAGATGGAGCTTCATGAAGATGCCCAGGGCGGCCAGTTCGGTGTCGCCACCATGAACAGCCCCAGCAAGCTGGTCAACATCCGCCAGGAACGCCCCGAAAACTTCGAGCTCATCGAAGGTGTCGGCCAGCGCGCGGAATATGACGGCCCCAAGAGCCAGTTCGACCTGATCGGCCAGGCCGTTGTCACCCGCTATATCTGTGGCAAACAGTTCGACACCATCCGTGGGCAACGGGTCCGGTATAACGACAAGGCCGGCACCTATGAAGCCATGGGTGGCCCGGGCTCGTCGGCGCCGGGCGGACGCGTGCGCTCCATCGTGGAACCGCGCTCGCGCACCGATGTCGCCATCGAGGAATGCCGTCGCGCCCAGGCCGCCAAAGCGCCCTTGCCGTCGGCACCGCCGGCCAAGAACACCCCTTGAGGTGTGCGGCGTGACGCCAGCGCGTCACGCCTTGCGCATCACAGGCCCCAATCGTCCCTTCGTCCGCCACGGTCCGCCTTCAGACCGCGCGCGGGCCGCACGTCCCCTACTCCGTTCACGATGATCACAGACGCCACCTCCAGCAAGCCCGCCAAACCGGTAGGACCGCCCAGCCAGCTTCGGGCCACCGGTCTGCGCAAGACGTATAACGGCCGCACCGTGGTGCAGGATGTGTCGCTGTCGGTATCGAGCGGCGAAGTGGTGGGCCTGCTGGGCCCCAACGGCGCCGGCAAGACCACCAGCTTCTACATGATCGTGGGCCTGGTGCCCGCCGATGCGGGTCGGATCGAAATCGAAGATCTGAACATCACCGCGCTGCCCATCCACAAGCGCGCCCGCCTGGGCGTGTCCTACCTGCCCCAGGACGCGTCGGTGTTTCGCCGCCTGACGGTAGAGCAGAACATCCGCGCCGTGCTGGAATTGCAGGTCGATGCCAACGGGCGCACGATCTCCAACGCCAAGATCAACGAAAACCTGGAATTGCTGCTCGAAGAGCTGCAGATCGGCCATATTCGTAAAAATACGGCCATTTCCCTGTCGGGCGGCGAACGGCGCCGGGTGGAAATCGCGCGAGCCCTGGCCACCAGCCCCCGCTTCATTCTGCTGGACGAGCCTTTCGCCGGCGTGGACCCCATCGCGGTGATCGAGATCCAGCGTATCGTGCGCTTCCTCAAGAGCCGCGGCATCGGTGTGCTGATCACTGACCACAACGTGCGCGAAACCCTGGGCATCTGCGATCGGGCCTACATCATCAGCGAGGGCAAGGTGCTGACCGATGGGCATCCCGACGAGATCATCACCGACCCCGCCGTGCGCCGCGTCTACCTGGGCGAACACTTCCGCATGTAACGAGATGCCGAATATCTGGATGTAAATCGCGCAGTGGCTTGTAAAAGCGCGTTGATTAGGCCACTGGGGGTCTTGAATTAAGACCCAGAGTCATTACACTAGAATTACGGACCACTACTTTCCAGGGGGGATTCTTTACGGATTAACGCGCAATCATGCGCACAACTGTATTTTTTTGGCAGAAGGAGATTGCACTATGAATCTGAGCATCTGCGGTCGTCACCTCGACGTCACCCCGGCACTCCGGGAATATGTAGTCAACAAGCTGGCGCGAGTACTCCGGCATTTCGATCACGTCATCGATACCCAAGTCATGCTTTCGGTTGAGCCCCTGCGCCACTGCGCCGAAATCACCATGCGCCTACGCGGCAAGGACATCCACTGCGAGGCCCAGGACGAAAACCTGTATGCGGCCATCGACTTGTTAGCCGACAAAATCGACCGTCAGGTCATCAAGCACAAGGACAAAGTGCAAAGCCACGATAACGAGTCTGTGAAGCGGCAACCCATAGCGGCTTGAGTCACCGCACAGCGCCTCACAAACACTCGTAGTCTGACTTTCGCGCGCCGAGTGGTGTAAGCCATCGACGCGTACGCAGGTGCAAAGCCTGCGATCCGAGCAAGTCGCCGATGACCCCGCGTTTGCAGTCCGGGGCATCGGTGCCTGACAGACCTCGCACAGCCCTTCCGCAAGATCCCCCAAAATAGCCTCGATGCGCCTCCGCCACACAGCGTAGGATGCCTGTCTGCGCCTGAGCATTTTTGCACCGCCGCAATCACCCCTATAATCCGCAAAATGAACCATTTGTCCCGTATTCTGCCCGCGGGCAATGTCGTGCTGGATTTGCTGGCTACCAGTAAGAAGCGCGCATTCGAACAAGCGGGCCTGCTATTCGAAAACAATAACGGCCTGGCGCGTTCCACTGTCTTCGACAGCCTGTTCGCGCGCGAGCGCTTGGGGTCGACCGGCTTGGGCCAGGGCGTTGCCGTGCCGCATGGGCGCGTCAAAAGCCTGGATCAGGCGGTGGCCGCGTTCATCCGCCTGGCGCAGCCCGTGGCCTTCGATTCGCCGGACGGCCAGCCCGTGACCCTGCTGCTGGTGCTGCTGGTGCCCGAGGCGGCCACGCAACAGCATCTGGACATACTCGCGGAATTGGCGCATTTGATGTCCAATAAGCCGCTGCGCGAAGCGCTCCATACCGAAACCGATCCGGCTGCAGTGCATCGCATGCTGACGACGGGCAAACTCTGACCCATCCGATAACGCCATGCTGCTCACTGTCCAGGAACTGGTCGACGACAACGCCGACAAAATCCCTTTCAATTGGATCGCGGGACAAGGCGCCGCCGAGCGCGTGATTCCCGATGACGGCATGGCGGCGGCCGACCTGGTCGGCCACTTGAACCTGATCCACCCCTCGCGCATCCAGGTGTTCGGCCAGGAAGAGCTGGCGTACTACTCGCGCTTCGATCTGCGCCGTCGCATGCACCACATGGACGAGCTGTTGATCGGCGGCGTGCCGGCCATCCTGCTGGCCGACGGCCTGTCCGCGCCGCAGGACCTGATCGACCAATGCGAGCAGCATCAGGTGCCCTTGCTGGGCACCCCGGTGGCTGCGGCGCAGCTGATCGACCTGTTGCGCATCTATCTTGGCAAGAAACTGGCGCCGACCACCACGGTGCATGGCGTGTTTCTCGACGTGCTGGGATTGGGCGTGCTGATCACCGGCGAGTCGGGTCTGGGCAAGAGCGAACTGGCGCTGGAACTGATTTCGCGCGGCCATGGCCTGGTCGCCGATGACGCGGTGGAGCTGTCACGCACCGCGCCGAACATGATCGAAGGCCACTGTCCTTCCTTGCTGCAGAACCTGCTGGAAGTGCGGGGGCTGGGGCTGCTGGATATCCGCACCATCTTCGGCGAGACCTCGGTGCGCCGCAAAATGCGTCTGAAGCTGATCGTGCATCTGGTGCGCGCCACGGCGCAGGACAAATTCGAGCGGTTGCCGCTGCAGGACATTACCCAGGACATGCTGGGCCTGCCGATCCGCAAGGTCATGCTGCAAGTGGCCGCCGGCCGTAACCTGGCGGTGCTGGTGGAGGCGGCCGTGCGCAATACCATCCTGAAACTGCGCGGCATCGATACGCTGGGCGAATTCATGGAACGCCAGGCCATGGCGATTCTTCAAAGCAGCAAGTGATGCTTAGCGGGCCTGTTTGACCTGCAAGGCAGTCGCGGCGCCCTCCTGATTGCCCCACTGGTTGCGGATGTAGCTGACTACGGCCGCGACGTCGTCATCATTGAGCACCTGGCCGAATGGCGGCATGCCATGCGGCTGCGGGTTCGCCGCGGTGGCCGGCGCGAAGCCTCCCTCCAACACGATACGTATGACATTGCGCGGCGACGGCGCCGTGACGCTGATATTGCCCGCCAGCGGCGGCCATGCCGGCGGCCGGCCTTCGCCCTGACTTTGGTGGCAGGCGACGCAATGCGTCCCATAGAGTTTTTCACCCCGTTGCAGCGTGGCCCGGCTCGGCGGCGTTGCGGCTACTACGGGTGTGGCTGGCAGGGATTTCAGGTAATTGGCGATGGCCAGGGCATCCGGCGCGGTCAGGTACTGCGTACCGCCGGTGACGACTTCGGCCATGGGGCCGCTGGCGCTGCCATGGCGCGCGGCGCCGTCGCGCAGCAAGGCCGCGATGTCGGCGGCGGTCCACTGCGCCAGGCCCGGTGTCGAGCCGTCTTTCGCGGCCCCTGCGTGCAAGGACGGGCCGTACCAGCCCAGGCCCGGGATGTCCCCGCCCGGCAGGCCCTCGCCCGTGGTGGCGCCCAACGCGTTGCGGGGTGCGTGGCAGGCCACGCAATGGCCCAGGCCCGCGACCAGATAACGGCCGCGCGCGATGCTGGCGGCCGGGTCGGCGGAAGCGGTATCCACCGACGTTACGGAGCCGCCGGCTGCGGCGTTGGCGGATGTGGCGTTGCCGCCAGCCGTCACGTCGGCGTCCAGTGGCGTGGCGGCTTTGAAGTGCAGCGCGCGCCAGAAGGCCAGCAGCGGGCGTTGGTTGTAGGGGAAGTCCAGTTCGTGCGGGCGGCTTTCCTGGGGCACGGCGGGCAGGCTGCGCAAGTAGGCGTACAAGGCGTCGGCATCGGCGCGCGTGACGTGGGTGTACTCCGTGTAGGGGAAGGCCGGATACAGCAGCTGGCCATCGGGCCGTTTGCCATGATGCAGGGCGCGCCAGAAATCATCGGCGGTCCATTTGCCTATGCCTGTCTGCGGATCGGGCGTGATGTTGGGGCCGTACAGCGTGCCGAAGGGCGTGGGGATCGCCGCGCCGCCGGCGTATGGCTTGCCGCCCCGGACGGTATGGCAGGCCGCGCAATCGCCCACGCGGGCGAGGTAGGCGCCATAGACCACTTGCCGGGCCTGGTCCGGCGCGTTCGCCGACGCGGTCGTCGATGCCGGCGTACCTGGCGCGGTCCCCGCTGTTGCCACGGGCTCGTCCTCCCGCGTACCCATCCAATACAACAGCCCAACCGCCACGACTACCAACAACAGCAGAATCACCACTCCGCGCTGAATTCCTCGACGCCATCCTTTGCGACTCATCGCGCGCCCTCCTGGCTGCCGCACTGGACCGGCAAGGTCAGGCTGCCGGCGGGTGCCGGGGTGTAGTCCGCGACCGGCGCGCTGCCAGTCACGGCGGCGTTTATCGGTGCCGCCGCACTGCCAACCACGGTGGCATTACTCGGTGCCGGCATGCTGACCACCGGTCCGTTGCCGCTGGACGTCGCGGTCCTTTGTGGCACGGGCTGCGCCGACAGCCATGCGGCCACGGCGGCGACGTCTTCGGGTTGCAGGCGGCGCGCGATGTCGGCCATGCAGTCGGGCGCGGCAGCATGGCGCAGGCCGCTCTGCCAGCTGCCTATCTGGGCGCCGATGTAATCGCGCGGCAGGCCCAGCAGGCCGGGTATGGCCGGCAATACGCCGCTCAGCGCTGCGCCGTGACAGGCGCTGCATGCAGGCAGGCCGCGAGTCTTGTCGCCTTGATGGACCAGCTGGCTGCCGCGCGCCATCTGGGCCGCATCGGCGGAAGACGTGGCGGGCGCGGGATACGGCGGATGCTGGTCGGCGAACCATGCGGCGATGTCGCGCAGATAGGCGTCGGGCAGATCGCGCAGCAGATGCGCCATCGGCTGGTACTGGCGCCGGCCATCGCGGAAATTCAGCAATTGGTGATACAGGTAGTCCTGGGGCTTGCCCGCCAGCCGCGGGTAATAGCCGTCCGCGCCGGCCCGGCCCTGCTCGCCATGACAGGCCGTACAGGCCGCCAGGCGCGCCTGCATGGTGCCCGGCTCCAGCGTATTGCCGGAAACGGTCGGCGCTGCCGGGGATGCCGCCGGTTGCGGCGACAGGCTGGAACCGGCGGCGCCTGCCGGTGATATTGCCGATGCCGGGGCGGCCCGTGCCGCAGATTGCGGCGACTGCGCCCCCGCGTCCATGGGCACGGCCAGCGGACAGGCCAGCAGAAGCCCCGCCAGCGCCACGGCGATCGCGCGCGGCCGCACAGGATGAGGGCGGATATCACCCGCCGGGAATGGAAAACTCCAGGTCGACAGCACGATCACGCACCTATATCGTTATTGGAAGGGCAGTGCGACGCAACAAACTCGAACAGGCGTAGGCCAGGCAAGACCATAGCAGAAGCGCGCAATCACCGCTGCCACGGCCGCTTCTATAAGACCAGCCATATTTCCCCGGCGTTTTCGTGCAACAATCGTAACCACTATGTTGAGAGTCGTCTTAATTACCGGCATATCCGGCTCCGGCAAATCCGTCGCCCTGCGACTGCTGGAAGACTCCGGATACACGTGCGTCGACAACCTGCCCGTACGCTTCCTCGCGGAATTCATTGCCACCGCGCGCAATGACCGCATGGACAGGGTGGCTGTCGCCATCGATGTGCGCTCGCCCGGCGAGCTGGCGGAGCTACCCGCCGCCATCGCCTCGCTGCGCAATGTGGGCACCAGTCTGCGCGTCGTGTTCCTCGACGCCAATACGGACACCCTGGTGCAGCGCTATTCTGAATCGCGCCGGCGTCATCCGCTGACGCAGCGTCTGGAACGCAACGGCAAGACGCCGTCGCTGCTGGATTGCATCGAGCTGGAACGCGAGCTGTTGGCGCCCCTGCGCGACCAGGAACACGTGATCGACACGTCGTCCCTGACCCCGGGCCAGCTGCGCGCGTGGATCCGCGACCTCGTGCAGGCCGATCGCCAGGCCATTCTTCTGACGTTCGAGTCCTTCGCGTTCAAGCATGGCGTGCCGCGCGATGCCGACCTGGTCTTCGACGTCCGCTGCCTGCCCAATCCCTACTACGACCCCACCTTGCGTCCGCTGACGGGCCGCGACGCGCCGGTGGCGGCCTATCTGGCCAGCTTCGAAGCGGTGGGCCAGATGATCGAAGACATCAGCGGCTTCATCCACAAGTGGTTGCCGCGCTATGCGCAAGACACACGCAGCTATCTAACTGTAGGAATCGGTTGCACCGGTGGTCAGCACCGTTCGGTTTATATTGTCGAGCAGCTGAAGGAACGTTTCAGCGACCATGTCCCTCTACTAGTGAGACACCGCCGACAATTGCCCGAAGAACACGCATGACCTTTCGCTTTCCGCGTTGCATCTACACCTTAGCCACTGCATTGATGGTCACCGTCCTGGTGGCGGGCTGTTCCAGTACGGGCGGCAAGCGGGGCGGCGGCTATTACAAGGACGACGGTCCCGGCAGCGACATCCCTGCCAATATCGAAGCCATCCCTGACGCGGTACCGCGCGTGGAGGCCTACGCCAGCGGCGCGAATCGGCCCTATGTGGTTTTCGGCAAACGCTATGTGCCGGACACCACGGACAGCGCGTTCAAGCAGCGCGGCATCGCGTCCTGGTACGGCAAGAAATTCCACGGCAACTCGACGTCCATCGGCGAACCCTACGATATGTACGCCATGACGGCGGCGCATCCGACATTGCCGATTCCAAGCTACGCACGGGTGACCAGCGCCATCAATGGCCGCAGCGTCATCGTGCGGGTCAACGACCGCGGGCCTTTCCACGACAACCGCATCATGGACCTGTCGTATGTGGCGGCTTACAAGCTGGGCATCATCGGGCCTGGCAGCGGCGAAGTGACAGTAGAACGCATCCTGCCGGATGAGGCCCGCCGCCTGGCCGCCGCCGCGGCAGCGGGTGGCACGGCGTCAGCGGCCAGTGCGCCGACCGTTGCGGCCGAGGGCGACGCGCCGGTGCTGGAGCCGTCCGCATCGGTGCCGGTGCCGCTGGCGCCGAACGCGCCCCTCGCGCCGGCCAGCGCACGGGCGGCGCCGCCTGTCATTCCCCCGCCGGCGTTGGCGCGCAGCGGCGCGGCGACGGCCGGCAGTGTGTATTTGCAGCTTGGGGCGTTCAGCCAGGCGGGCAATGCGCAGTCGCTGGTGTCACGGGTCAACGGCCCGTTGGCGGCGGCCGGCTTGCCGCAGGCGCAAGTGGCGCAGACCGGCAATCTGTTTCGTGTTCATGTGGGGCCCTACAGCGACCGCAATGCCGCCGAAGCCGCGATGCAATCGGTGGCCGATCGCACGGGCATCCTGCCCAGCATCATCACTCGGTAAGTTGAGTTTGGCCTGACCCGCTACCAGGCCAAGGTGCCTTGTGCGGGGTCGGTATTCTGGCGTCGGGTGTTTGCCGTCAGGCGGCCATAGGTGTGGCCTTCGTGCGCAAGCAAGGTGCGCTTGCGGGCCAGGCCGCCACCGAAACCGGTCAGGGACGTGTCACTGCCGACGATACGGTGGCAGGGAATGATGACCGCGATGGGATTGCGCCCCACGGCCTGGGCCACGGCCCGCACCGCCGCCGGACGCCCGACCACGCGGGCCAGTTCGCCATAGCTTTCCAGCGTGCCGAAGGGCAATTCACACAGGGCTTGCCACACTTGCTGCTGGAACGGTGTTCCGCGCGGCGCCAAGGCCAGCTCAAAATCGCGCCGCGTGCCGGCGAACCAATCGGTCAATTGCGTGGCGGCCATCCGCAGGAACGGATGGTCCGGCGTTTCCACTTCTTTGTCCGGATGATAGGACGGCCCATAGCCGGCGGCAGCCGTGTCGCCCGGGTCCATGAACCAGGCCCCGATCAATTGTTCGTCGCGCGCGACCAGCCGCATCGGCCCCACGAGCGTGGGGACGATGGCATAGATATCGGTATCGATGGTGGCGGACATGGGGACGCTATTCTTTCTGGCTGCACGGACGGTGACCGGCGTGGTCAGACCGTCTGCTCTTCGCGCTGTTTGCGTTCGAGCGCGCGGCTGTAAAGGACGTCGCGCGGCAGGCCGGTGATGCGCGCCGCGACACGGGCGGCGTCACGGACCGACAGGGCGTCGAGCAGGGCATCCAGCAAGGCGTCCGTCGCGGCATCGTCGTCGGAGTTCGGGTCGACGCCGGTGGAATGCAGGATCAGCACGAATTCGCCCTGGGTGCGATGCGCTTGCGCGGTCAGCCAGTTGGCGACTTCGCCCAGGGGCATGGTGGCGATTTCTTCGAAGCGCTTGGTCAGCTCGCGCGCCACGGTCACTTCGCGTCTGGGGCCGCAGACCGCCAGCATGTCCTGCAAGGTGGCGGCCACGCGATGCGGCGATTCGTACAGCACGACGGGGGCGGGCAGCGCGGACCAGCGTTCGAGCCAGCGCACGCGCGCCATGCTCTTGGTCGGCGGGAAGCCGGCGAAGGCGTAGGCGGGGTTTTCGTCAGTGGTGACGCCGCTGCCCATGAGCGCGGTGATGACCGCGCTGGGGCCGGGGACGGGGACGACCGCGAAGCCGGCGGCGCGGGCGGCGCGCACGACGCGGGCGCCGGGATCGCTGACGGCGGGCGCGCCGGCGTCCGAGATCAGGGCGACGCGCTGGCCTTGTTCCAGGCGGGCGACGATGGCGCCGGCGGCTTCGGCTTCGTTGTGGCGATGGGCCGACATCATGGGCGTGGCGATGCCCCAGGCGTCCAGCAGGACACGGCTTTCGCGGGTGTCCTCGGCGGCGATGACGTCGGCGCGGACGAGGGCTTGCCAGGCGCGCAGGGTCAGGTCGCCGAGGTTACCGATAGGCGTGGCGACGACATATAAGGTGGATGCCGGCCACTGTTGGCCGGCGACTCGATCGGCGATACGTGTCCAGGCTTCCTGGCCCGGCACGTTTGCGGCGGATGCGTTCATGGTGGGGAACTTGTCTCCAGGATTTGGCCACAGTTTAGTCCGATCTGGGTTTTGGATGGATTTCTGTATGTTGAGTGACAAGACCCTGCCCCCAGGACGGGGAGATAAGCTGGGGGCTACCGCCCCCAATCGCCCCCGGGCGGAAAGGGTGCTGGGGGCTGTCGCCCCCAGCGACCCCGGCGACGGCGAGCCGCGGGAGCGGCAATCGGGTGGTAACTGGGCCTTGGGCCAAGAAGGCGGATACTTCTCGGGTGGACCGAGAACGAGCCCCGAAGCTGACGTAACGTTGAAAATGGCCTTTGCCATAGCGGCTGCAGCCCAGCGGAAGGCTTGTCGGTTGCGGAAGCAGCGCTTGCGGCGGCGGGAGAGGGAAGCGGCAAGAGGTGGGCAGGACAAGGAAGCGGACGTGCCTACGCGGCGGTCGCCGAGCCAGCGTCACGGGGATCGATACGAAGACCAGGCCCTGGCCATGTTGACCAAGGCCGGCCTGGAACCGTTGGGACGTAACCTGCATTGCCAAGCGGGCGAGATCGATCTGGCCATGCGCGATGGCAACATCCTGGTGCTGGTCGAAGTCCGGGCCCGGAAGCATACCGGCTACGGCGGCGCTGCTGCGAGTGTGGACAGCGGCAAACAGGCCCGTTTGCGTCGCGCAGCCGCCCAGTTGCTGCCAACGTTGGCGCAACGTCATTGGGCCCGCACCCTGCCCCCAGTCCGCTTCGACGTGGTGGCCTACGGCCCCACGGGCGCCACCTGGCTACGCAACGCGTTCTCCGGCGAGTAGCCCCCGGCCGGATCGCCCCTGGCAAGCAGCGCGGCCGACAGGCCACGGCCCTCGTTGCCAACCCGGCTGACGGCCAGCGCTCGCGCGAAACGCCAGCCCGCCCACCCGCCGGACGAAGCAAGCCGATCTACGACGAAAATCGTCACGCATGGTTAGAAAAAAGGATCGCGTCCCCATGAGATAATCGCCGCCATGATGGATATGACCGCCCGCATGACCGCGCATTTCGATGACGCCGTGGCCGTACACGAACAGAGCCGCGACGCGCTGGCGCCCCTGCTCGCCGCCGCGGCCGACATGCTGTTCAGCGCCATCGCCAATAACGGCAAGATCCTGGCTTGCGGCAATGGCGGCTCTGCCGCCGACGCCCAGCACCTGGTCGCCGAACTGGTAGGCCGCTTCGAACGCGACCGCCTGCCGCTGGCCGCCGTGGCGCTGACAACCGATACCGCCATCCTCACCGCCGTCGGCAACGACTACGGTTTCGAGGAAATCTACGAACGCCAGGTCAGCGCCCTGGGCCAGCCCGGCGACGTGCTGGTGGCCATTTCAACCAGTGGCAATTCCCCCAACGTGGTGCGCGCCATCGAAGCCGCCCATGAACGCGAAGTCCACGTCATTGCCCTCACCGGCAAGGGCGGCGGCACCGTCGGGGAACTCATGACCGATCACGACATCCATATCTGCGTGCCGCACGACCGCACCATGCGCATCCAAGAGGTCCATGGACTGATGCTGCACGCACTCTGCGACGGTATCGACGCTTTGCTGCTGGGAGACCCCGAATAATGACCCGAAACACCACCCGCACCGCCCTGCTGGCCCTCAGCCTGATCGGCACCACCCTGACGCTGTCGGCCTGCATCGCACCGGTCCTGGTGGGCGGCGCCGCCGCCGGCACCGCCGTCGTGGCGACAGACCGCCGCAGCTCCGGCGTGCAGCTGGACGACAACAACCTCGGGTTCAAGGTCCAACACGCGATTTCGCAGAAGTTCGGCGATACCGTGCGTATCGACGCCAATGTCTACGAAGGCCAGGTGCTGCTGACCGGCGACGCGCCCACCGAGGCGGTCAAGACCGAAGCCACCACGCTGGCGAAGACCCAGGAAAAGGTCAAGACGGTCTACAACGAAATGGTGGTGGGCCAGCCCGCCAGCTTCGGCACCCGCTCCAACGACACCTGGCTCAGCTCCAAGGTGCGCACGGCTCTGCTCAATACCAAGTTCGTCCCGTCCGGTTCGATCTCGGTTACCACTGACCGCAGCGTGGTCTTCCTTCAGGGCAAAGTCACCCAGGTCGAGGGAGAATACGCGGCGAACGCGGCTGCCGACGTCAGCGGCGTGCACAAAGTGGTAAAACTCTTCAATACCATCAGCCGGGAAGAGGCGGTGCGTCTGTCGGGTTCCTATAGCGATCCGACCGGCACGAGCACCAAGTCGCCCAATTCGGCACCGGTCGTGAACGCCCCGGGCGCGGACAGCACCTCGGGCGCGGCCGGCGGCAGCGCAGTGGAATCTCTACCGATCAAATGAAAAAACTCGTCTTCGCTTTCGCGCTCGTTGTCGCGGCAGGCATTGCGTCCTGGTTCGTCTGGCGTCCCGCCCAGGCCGCTCCCAACGTGGCCTTCGCGTCCATCGACGGCCAGAAGCTGACCCTGCAGGATTTGCGCGGCAAGGTAGTGCTGGTCAAATTCTGGGCGACCGATTGCGTGACCTGTATCAAGCAGATGCCGGACACCATCGCCGACTACAACAAGTACTCGGCGCAAGGCTTCCAGACCGTCGCGGTGGCGATGAACTACGACCCGCCCAACTACGTGCTGAACTATGCGCAGACGCGCAAGCTGCCGTTCACGGTGGCCCTGGATAGCAAGGGCGACGTGGCGCGCGCGTTCGGCGACGTCCGCCTGACCCCCACCGCCTTCCTGATCGACAAGCAGGGCCGCATCGTCAAGCGTTACCTGGGCGACTACGATCCCAAGGCTTTCCACGCGGAAATCGAAAAGGCGCTGGCCGGCTGATGGTCACCTCCAGCCCCGCTACCGCTGCCACCGGCGCGCATCTCTTCGCCTTCCGGGGCGGGGAACTGCTGGTGCGTGAAGACGGGGCTGTACTGCCCCTGGACGACATTCGTCATCATCTGGCCGATGCCTCCGCCGCCTGGCAGACCGTCGGCACCCATCTGGATAAGGCCTTCCTGTCCCTGGCCCTGAGCCGCGACACCACGCCGCCTCCCGGCTATGTGTTTCGCCGGCTGCGCGAAGTGATGGGGGAATTGGCGGCTCCGGCAGGTGTGCTCGCCGGGCGTGCCTTCCAGGTAGCCGAGTGGGCGCGCACCCATCGCTTCTGCGGGGTCTGCGCGACGCCCACGGAACGGGTGGCGCATGAGTTCTGCCTGAAGTGTCCCAATTGCGGACACAGCAACTATCCGCGGATTTCTCCCGCGATGATGGTTTTGATCAAGAAAGGCGACAGCATCCTGCTGGCGCGCAATGCCAATTTCGCGGCGGCGCGGTATAGCGCGCTGGCGGGTTTCGTCGAAGCGGGCGAATCGCTGGAAGAGACGGTGCACCGGGAAGTCCAGGAAGAGGTCGGCCTGCGGGTGCATCAGCTGCGCTATTTCCAGAGCCAGTCCTGGCCCTTCCCGCATTCCCTGATGCTGGCGTTCACGGCCGAGTATCTGGACGGCGACATCACGGTCGACGGCACTGAAATCGTCGATGCACAGTGGTATGGGCCCAACGACACCCTGCCGAACATCCCGCCCACCGACTCCGTAGCCGGCCTGCTGATCCGGGCAAACCTGCCCGGCAAGCCCGCGGGCGCAGTTTGACCAAGGCGCGCTTGCGCGCGCCTGGTTTTCCCTTTTCGAAGACGCCGGGCGCGTGCCCAGGCCTTACGTCCACGACGCCCAGCGCGCCCACGGGCCCCCTCTTCCGAAGATGTGTGGCCGGCACCGCCGGCCACACATGATCATCTCTCCCCGCGCAAGCGGAACGCACCAGACTCTTATATTTCCAAAAATAATATATAAAAGAATATTTATTCTTTTGCGTTAGTAAGACTCCCCGGCATCATCCTCCCGTTACAGCGCGATACGCTTAAGCGGGAATTCAGCGGCCCACCGGCCCGGCTCCCACGCGCTGTCGAACCATCCCGTTTTTCGTGGAGCCCTCCTTGATCAGCCGTCTTTTCGCCGCCTCCTTCGCCGCCGCCTCCCTGCTTGCCGGTGCCGCCGCCCAGGCCCAGCAGCCGCAGGTTCTGTTGAACTCCTCCTACGACGTGGCGCGCGAATTGTTCACTGCGATCAATCCCAAGTTCGAGGAGAGCTGGAACAAGAGCAACGACACCAAGGTCAAGATCGAGCAGTCGTTCGGCGGCACGTCGCGCCAGGCCCAGTCCATTATCCAGGGCCTGAAGGCCGACGTGGTCACCTTCAACCAGGTGCCGGACGTGGACATCCTGGCCC
Organism: Bordetella sp. N; assembly: GCF_001433395.1. GTDB lineage: Bacteria > Pseudomonadota > Gammaproteobacteria > Burkholderiales > Burkholderiaceae_B > Bordetella_C. Next base: position 5,681,207 of record NZ_CP013111.1, on the reverse strand, counting down.
AGCGCGGCCTGGTCGACAAGAACTGGCAGCAGGCCTTCCCCAACAACAGCTCGCCGTACTACAGCACCATCGCCTTCCTGGTCCGCAAGGGCAATCCCAAGCACATCAAGACCTGGGACGACCTGGTGCGTGACGATGTGAAGGTGGTGTTCCCGAATCCCAAGACGTCGGGCAACGCGCGCTACACTTACCTGGGCGCCTGGCTCTACGCCAACGAGAAGTTCAAGGGCGACGACGCCAAGACCCGCGCCTTCGTCGGCAAGCTGCTGCACAACGTCGAGAGCTTCCCCACGGGTGGCCGCGGCGCCACGGTGGCTTTTGCCCAGAACAACCAGGGCGACGCCGTGCTGACCTTCGAATCCGAAGTGAACAACATCGCCAAGAGCGATGAGTTCAAGGCCCAGGGCTTCGAGGTCGTGGTCCCGCCCGTCAGCGTGCTGGCCGAGTTCCCCATCGCCGTCGTGTCCAAGGTCGCCAAGGAAAAGGGCACGGAGAAGCTGGCGGAGAGCTACCTGAAGTTCCAGTACACGCCGGAAATCCAGGCGCTGCTGGCCGGTTTCTACTACCGCGTCCGTGACCCGCAAGTCGTCAAGGCCAACGCCGCGCAGTTCCCCGAAATCCGCCTGATCAACCCGACAGACGTGCTGGGCACCTGGGACAGCATCACGAAGGTACACTTCTCGGCCAACGGCGTGCTGGATCAGTTGCTGGCCGGCAAGTAACATCGCAGGCCGGCAGGATCCGGGGCATGTGGCCCGTCCCGGATAGCCCTGACCGCCCACGCCGTTCACACCGGCCGCCTCCGAGGCGGCCGTTTGGCTTTTGATCAACCCCCAGGCCCATGCCGAAATTCTTCCTGCAAAAACCCACGCTGCCCGGCTTCGGCCTGAGCTTCGGCGTGAGCAGCCTGTATATCTCGCTGGTGATTCTGTTCCCCATCGCCGCGCTGTTCGCCTACACCAGCGAGATGAGCCTGGCCCAGTACTGGCGCGCCATCAGCGACCCCCGCGTGGTGGCCAGCTACCGCGTCACCCTGGAAGGCGCGGCCATCTCGACGCTGGTGGTGCTGGTGTTCGGCCTGCTGCTGGCCTGGATCCTGGAGCGCTACCGCTTTCCCGGCCGGCTCTTCATCGACGCCCTGGTGGACCTGCCGTTCGCCCTGCCGACCGCCGTGGCCGGCCTGACGCTGTCGGTGCTGCTGGCGCAGGGCGGCTGGGTCGGCCAGTGGTTCGCCCCTTACAAGATCAGCTATGCCTTTCCCGGCCTGACCATCGCCATGATCTTTACCAGCCTGCCCTTCGTGGTGCGCTCGGTGCAGCCGGTGCTGGCCGAGATCGGGCCTGAATACGAGGAAGCCGCCCACACGCTGGGCGCCAACGACCGCCAGACCTTCCTGAAGGTGCTGCTGCCGGCCCTGGTGCCGGCCCTGTTCACCGGCGCTTCGCAAGCCTTCATCCGCAGCCTGGGCGAGTTCGGCGCGGTGGTGATGATCGCCGGCAACATCCCCCTGAAAACGGAGATCACGTCGCTGATGATCTTCGTGCGCCTGTCCGAATTCGATTATCCGGCCGCTTCCGCCATCGCCACCGTGGTGCTGGCGGCGTCGCTGCTGCTGCTGTTCTCCCTGCAGATCCTGCAAAACCGCCTGCTGCCCTGGCAGCGGCCGGGCCGCTAAGGATGGCTCTGATGCGCAAACCCAAGAACTGGCGTCAGTGGACGCTCATCGCCGTCGGCGTGGCGGGCGCGGTCCTGCTGCTGCTGTTGCCGCTGATATTGATCTTCGCCCGGGCCCTGTCGGGCGGCTGGTCCATGCTGGTCGACAACCTGGTCGACCCCGACATGCAGCATGCCATCCTGCTGACCCTGCTGGCCGCCGTGCTGACGGTGCCGATCAACATCGTGTTCGGCATCCTGCTGGCCTGGTGCGTCACGCGCTATGAATTCCGTGGGCGCTCGATCCTGACCACCCTGATCGACATCCCTTACGCGACTTCGCCGGTGGTGGCGGGCCTGTGCTATCTGGTGATCTATGGCGCGGAGAGCGCCGTGGGCGGCTGGTTGAGCAGGCACGATATCCAGCTGATGTTCGCCTGGCCCGGCATCGTGATGGTGACGGTGTTCGTGACCTCGCCCTTCGTCGCGCGCATCCTGATCCCCCTGATGCAGACGCAAGGCAGCGACGAGGAGTACGCCGCGCTGACCCTGGGCGCGCGCGGCTGGCAGATCTTTCGCCACATCACGCTGCCGAACATCAAGTGGGCGCTGCTCTACGGCACCGTGATCACCAATGCCCGCGCGGTGGGCGAATTCGGCGCGGTATCGGTCGTGTCCGGGGCGATCCGCGGCAAGACGGTGACCCTGCCCTTGCTGATCGAACAGCTCAACGACGACTACAAGACCGTGGGGGCCTTCACCGCCGCGGCCTTGCTGGCCTGCATGGCCCTGATCACCCTGGTGGTCAAGACGGCGATGGAATGGAGCCAGCGCGTGGAAGTGCGCGGCCGCACGCACTGAGCAGCACAGCCCCTACGCGGGCACCCGCGCCGTGCGGCGGCGCCATAGCTGCGTCGCCAGGAACAGCACGATAAGCACGTTGGCCAGCACCACCAGGGCGGAAAGCGCCGACGGCCTGTGCAGAAAATGGCGCACTTCGAATGGAATGTAGATGGCGCCGGACAGCGCGCCCAGCCATTCGCCCCAGACCCGGTCATGCCACAGGCCATAGGCCTCGACCAGGCGCACGATCACGTAGGCGCTGGCCAGGCTGACCAGCACGCGCACGCTGGTGTCCTGCAGGAGATCCGCGTATTGCAGCAGGGTATGAGGATAGCGGCCGCCGGGATCCAGGCCGAAGTGGCCGATCAGATCGATCGTCATCTGGCGCAGATCGTGATGCAGCAGGCTGAGCAGGCCGATGCTGGCGGCCAGCGCCGCACAGCCCTTGAACGCCTCGAACAGCGCGATGGCGCGTTGCGCGCGTCGCCTTAGCGCCACCGCCTTGGAACGGGGCTGATCGCCTGCTTGCATGGGTTATTCCTTCACCGGTACAGGGGAGTTAGCATAACGCGATCGCAGGCCGGCTCCAGCCGTGGGAAAATCACGCCTGACCGCCGCCGGTGCTCATCCAGGCGCCATGTGCGCCAGGCCTGGCCGGCCACCGCTACAACTATTTGCACAGGACACCATCATGCCTTCTTTCGACGTCGTCTCCGAAGTCAACAAACACGAATTGAGCAACGCCATCGACCAGGCCAACCGTGAACTGGCCACCCGCTTCGATTTCAAGGGCACCGACGCCAAGTACGAACTGGAAGAGTTCGTCGTCACGCAGGTCGCGCCGTCCGAATTCCAGCTCAAGCAGATGCTGGACATCCTGCGCGGCCGCCTGACGGCGCGTGGCATCGACCCGCGCTGCATCGACGTGGCCGATGCCAACGTCAACCTGGGCGGCGCACGCCAGAAGATCACCCTCAAGCAGGGGATCGAGCAGGCGGTGTCGAAGAAGCTGATCGCCGCCATCAAGAACGCCAAGCTGAAGGTGGAAACGCAGATCAACGGCGACAAGCTGCGCGTGACCGGCAAGAAGCGCGATGACCTGCAATCGGCCATCCAGCTGCTGAAGAAAACCGACGTGGAACTGCCGCTGCAGTTCGACAATTTCCGCGACTGATTTCCGCGAGCGCTATCCCCGACCGCGATTCCCGACCAATATCCGCGACGGTTCCCCGCGGCCCGTGACGAGCAGACCTGGCCAACCATGAAGATCGACGACATTCCCTTCGGCACCACCGACTGGTCCACCATCGAACCCACGCAGCATGCCGGCGACACCGGCCATGCGCTATGGCGCACGCGGCAGTTCGGCACCATCCGCGTGCGGATGGTGGAGTACACGCCCGGCTATCTGGCCGACCACTGGTGCAGCAAGGGGCACATCCTGCTGTGCCTGGAGGGCCGCCTGGACACCGAACTGGAAGACGGCCGCCGCTTCACGCTTCTACCTGGCATGAGCTACCAGGTAGCCGACCAGGCGGAAGCCCACCGTTCGTCGACCGCCGAAGGCGCCAAGCTGTTCATCGTCGACTGAGCGCCAACGGTCAGCCGCTGGTCGCCGGCCGCGATCAAGCGGCACGGCGGTCCGGCGGTTCAGCGCTGCGGCTGCCTAGCCCTTGCCGCCAGCGGGCTTGTTGATCGCCGCCACCGCGGCCAGCGCCTCGACGCTGGCGCCGTAGGCGGACTGCGCGGCCGCCAGCGTGACCTTGCCGTCGAGCAGGTCGCGCTGCAGGGCGCGTTCAGCACGTGACTCCGGCACGCCATAGCCGCCGCCCCCAGGCGTTTCGATACGCACGCTTTCGTCGGCCTGCAGGGTAATGTTGGCCGTCTTGGAGAACAGTTCCTCCTGCTTGGGCGTGCCGAAATTACGCAGCAGACGCGCGCGCCGGCCATTGGCGCCGCCGTCCACGCCCGTCGCCACACCTACTGTATGGCTGTCCGAGCGCGCCGAGAACACGATGCCCGGCACCAGCGCACGAATCTGCTTGGCGATGGACATGCCTCCGCGCGTGCGGCCCGCGCCACCCGAATCGGCGATCAGGGCGTATTCATCCATCAGCAGCGGATATTCGTTTTCCAGGGCCTCCACAGGCAGATTGGAGGTATTCGTCATATGCACGTGGATGGCATCCATGCCGTCGGTGTCGTAGCGCGCGCCAGAACCACCACCCAGGGTTTCAAGATAGACGAACTCGCCGGGCCGGGTGCTCCACTTGCCGGAGAACACGATGGCCGGGCAGCAATCGTTGCTGGACGCCATGATCTTCTCGGGCGGCAGCAGGCCACGGAACGCGCCGAAGATGGCGCCGGCAACCTTCTGCGCGGTGATCGAACGCGCGCCGACGGCGGCCGGGTGCTCCGGATTGGTGATGGTGCCCAGCGGAGCCTCCACCGTGATGGGCTCGAACAGCCCGGCGTTGGGGGCGATGTCCGGATCCAGCAGGGCCTTGACCGCGTAATACACCGACGCCCGCAAGGCGTTGACGGGCAGGTTCATGGCGCCGCGCGCCTGCTTGCCCGAGCCGGCGAAATCGAAATGCAGGCCCTGTGCCTTCACCGTCAGGGTCACCTGGATGCGCACGGGGTCGCCGCCCATGCCATCGTCGTCCAGGTCGCTGCTGAACGTGTAGCTGCCCTGCTTCAGCTCGGCGATGCGATTGAGCAGGCGGCGGCGCGTGTAGCGGATGACGTCATCCACCGAGCGCAGTACGGCGTCCAGGCCCATCTGGCGGATCAGGCCCTGCACGGCGGCGGAACCGCGCCGGTTGGTGGCCATCTGCACGCGCAGGTCCAGCAGGCGTTCCTCGGGATCGCGCGTGTTGGCGCAGATCAGGTTGAGCAGGTCATCGTCCATCTGGCCGGCGCGCGCGATGCGGCTGACCGGAATCCGGATGCCTTCCGCGAAGATGGAACCCAGGCCGCCGGCGATGGAACCGGGCACCGGGCCGCCCACGTCGGAATGGTGGGCGATGTTCGCCGCGAAGAAGCGCAGCGTGCCTTCCCAGAACACCGGCGTGACGATGTTGATGTCCGGCAGATGGCTGCCGTTGGCCAGATAGGGATCGTTGCAGATGAAGATGTCGCCATCGACGATCTTCTCCACCGGGAAATGCTCAAGAATGGCGCGCATGGCGCCGTCCAGCGAGCCCAGGTGCAGAGGAATCTGCGTGCCCTGCGCCACCAGGCGGCCGGCGGCGTCGAACAGCGCCACCGAGCAATCCTTGCGTTCCTTGATGTTGGTGGAGAACGAAGCTCGCACCAGCGTGTTGTTCATGTCTTCCGTAATCGACAGCAGCCGGTTGCAGAAGACTTCCATGCCGATAGGATCGGCCAGATCGTCGTCAGAGCGTTGGATCGTGGTCATGGTCCTAGCCTCGCAGGGTGATGATCAGGTTGCCGTAGTCGTCGACGATGGCATGATGGCCGACGCCGATGATGGTGGTGGAGCTCATTTCCTCGACCAGGGCCGGGCCCCGGAAAGCCACGCCCGTGGGCAGGCGGTTGCGGTCGTAGACAGGCGTGTCGACCCAGCCGTGCTCGGCGCCGAAGTAGCTGGAACGCTCGCCGATGCGGGCGCCGTCGACCGTGCCTTCGATGGTCCGGCGGGCCAGCGGGGCCTTGATGACCTGGCCCACGGCCTGCACGCGGCAGTTGATGATCTGGATGGCGCGGTCGTCCACGTTGTAGCCGTACTCGCGCTCATGGGCCTGGCCGAAGGCGGTGATGAAGGCGTCCAGCCCCGTCGCGCCGATGTCTTCCAGGGGCACCTGCACTTCGAAGTTCTGGCCTTCGTAGCGGGCGTCGATGGCGCAATGCGTCGCGCGCAGCGCTTCGGCCACGCCTTCGGTGGCCAGCCAGGTCTGGGCCTGGTCACGCAGCGTATCGAAGATGGCGGCGACCTTGGCCCAGCCTTCGGGCTTGGCCAGGGTGATCTCGCTGCGCACGAAGTCGAAGGAGATGTCGCTGAGCAGGATGCCACGGGCGCACATGGTGCCCGGCTCCTGCGGCACGATGACGCGCGGGATGCCGCACTCTTCGGCGACTTCCACCGCGTGCAGCGGGCCGGCGCCGCCGAAGGCGAACAAGGCGAAGTTGGACAGGTCGTGGCCGCGTTCGGTCGACACGGCGCGGATGGCGCGGCTCATGTTGGCGGTAGCGATACGCAAGATGCCTTCCGCCGCGGCTTCCACGCCCAGGTTGAGGGGCTTGCCCACCTTTTCCTCGATGACGGCGCGCGCCTCCTTGGCGAAGACAGGCATGCGGCCATTCAGCAGCGACACCGGATTCAGGCGCTGCAAGGCGATCTCGGCATCGGTAATGGTCGGCTCGACGCCGCCGCGGCCGTAGCCCACGGGGCCCGGCACGGCGCCGGCGCTATGCGGGCCGACCTTCAAGGCGCCGGCGTCGTCCATCCAGGCGATGCTGCCGCCGCCCGCGCCGATCACGTGGATGTCGACCATCGGTGTCTTGACCGGATAGCCCGCCACCTGGCGATGCGACGTGAACAGCGGCTTGCCCTCGCAGATCAGGGAAACGTCGGTGCTGGTGCCGCCGACGTCGAAGGTCACCAGATTCGGACTGCCGATCACGCGACCCACCGCCGCCGCGCCGACCACGCCGGCGGCCGGCCCGGACAGGCAGGTGCGCACGGGGAACTGGCGCACGCTGGCGATGGACATCAGGCCGCCGTTGGAGTGCACGGTGTGCGGTTCCTGGGCAATGCCCAGCTCCTGCACGCGCTGCAGGAACAATTCCAGGTAGCGCGCCATGCGAGGGCCCACGGCGGCATTGAGCACGGTGGTGGACAAGCGCTCGTACTCGCGGAACTCGGGCAGCACTTCGCTGGAAAGACTGATGTACGCGTCCGGCATTTCTTCCGCGACGATCTGGCGGGCGCGCAGTTCGTGCTCGGGATTGCGGTAGGAATGCAGGAAGCAGATGGTCACGGCGCCGATGCCATGCGCGGCGAAATGCCTTGCTGCTTCGCGCACGGCCGATTCGTCCAGGGGTTCGCGCACGCGGCCGCTGGCCTCGACGCGTTCGGCGACTTCGACGCGAAACTGGCGCGGCACGGCGACGGGCGGCTTGCCGACGCTGTAGTCGTACAGATGCGGGCGGGTCTGGCGGCCGATCTCCAGCACGTCGCGGAAACCGCGCGTGGTGATCAGGCCCACCGCGGCGCCCTTGCGCTCGATGATCAGATTGGTCGCCACGGTGGTGCCATGGCCCACATGCGACACCTGCGATGGTTGCACGCCATGCTCGCGCAGCATGCCTTCGATGCCGGTGGCGATAGCCTGCGAAGGATCGTGCGGCGTGGAAGGGACTTTGTGGAAATGAACGCGACCGGCGCCCGCCGTGCCGCCGCTTTCGTCGATCATGGTGAAGTCGGTAAACGTGCCTCCGACGTCTATGCCGATGCGGTACATATCGTTGTCATCCTGAGTTTTGGATATCGGGGTAAGGATGCGCGCCGCCGTCGCCGGGGCCTGAGCCCGGACAACGTCACTGAACGCGGCGCGCAGGAATCAATCGAGACGGATGTCGGCCTGCTTGACGACCTTGCACCACTTGTCGGTTTCGCTCTTGATCATGGTGGCGAAAGCGTCATTGGCGATGCTGGAAACTTCGGCGCCCTGTTCTTCCAGATAGGGCTTGAGGGACGGACCATTCTGTACGTCCACGATGGCCTTGCTCAGACGGTCGCGGATGTCGGTAGGCAGATGCGCGGGCGCCAGCATGCCGAACCAGACGATGGCCTCGAAGCCCGGATAACCGGACTCGGCGACGGTGGGCACATTGGGCAGCAGCTTGCTGCGTTGCGACGACGTCACCGCCAGCGCGCGGATCTTGCCTTCCTTGATGTAGGGATAGGACGTCATCACCACGTCCATCATCATGTTGACCTGGCCACCCAGCAGATCGATCAGGGCCGGGCCCGAACCGCGGTAGGGAACGTGCGTCATCTTGACTCCGGCGGTGTTGGTAAACAGCGCGGAAGCAAGGTGGTTGGACGTGCCCGGACCATTGGACGCGTAGGTGTATTTCTCCGGATCCTTCTTCAGCAACTGGACGAATTCACCCAGGTTCTGCGCGGGCACATCCTTGTTGATGACAATGACGTTGGGAATGGTCGCCACGACGGCCAGCGGCGTGAAGTCCTTGCCTGCGTTGTAGGGCAGCTTGGGATAGATACAGGGCGCGCTGCCATGCGTGCTGACGGAGCCCATCAGGATGGTGTAGCCGTCGGCCGGCTGGCGCGCGACGTAGTCGGTGCCCACGGTACCGCCGGCGCCGGGCCGGTTTTCCACGATCACGTTGGCGCTCAGCTGCTTGCTCAGGCCCTCGGCCAGCTTGCGGGCGACCAGGTCGGTGGACCCGCCGGCGGCGAAGGGCACCACCAGGCGGATGACTTTGTCAGTTGGCCAGGCGGCCAGGGCGGACGTGGCGGATAGCACCAGGGCGGCGCCGACGGCAACTGCGCCACACCGTCGGATAAAACCTGCATTCATCGGTATTCCCCTTGAAGGTCGTGGCACGGTGACCCCATGGTCCCGGCGTTTTTCGACAGGGCCTGGCTAGTCAGCACCCTTGGGGAACATCCTAGGTTCGCGGGCGATCAGGTGTCTGCGTTTTGCATCTATAGTCATATAAACGTCATCTATGCCGGGCCGTGGCGCCCTCTGAGCGACGGTTTAGTGCCCGCGTTTACCCTTAGGCTCCCCCGCGCCTCGCATGAAGCATCCTGACCTCAATCTGCTGACCCACTTCGATGCCCTGATGACCTGCCGCAGCGTGTCGCGCGCGGCCGAGCAGGTGGGCATCAGCCAGCCTGCCATGAGCGCGGCCCTGGGACGCCTGCGCAAGCTGTTCAACGATCCCCTGCTGGTGCGGGAGAACACGGTGTGGCAGCCGACGCCGCGCGGGCTGGACCTGTTGCAGGAATTCCAGCCGCTGTTGAGCCGGTGGCGGCGGGTGACGGCGGCGGGCGATGAAGAGGACTTCGACCCGCGGCGGTCGACCCGCACGGTGTCGCTGTATGCGACGGACTATATGCAGTTCACCCTGCTGCCGCGGGTGCTGCCGGGCCTGACGCGGGACGCGCCGAATATTCATCTGCGGGTGATGCCGGCGCGGCTGCTGCATGGCATGAGCATGCTGGACACGAATCACGTTGAATTGCTGGCGGGGTATTTTCCGGATCCCTCGCCTAATCTGCGGGCGCGCTTTCTATACGAAGAGCCGGCCGTTTGTATCGTGCGGGAACAGCATCCCTGCCTGCGGCGGGCGTGGGACCTGGATGCGTATCTGCGCTATAGCCATGTGGATCTTGCGGCGCATACTGGGTATTTCAGCGGGGCTATCGATCGGCTGCTGCAGAGTCTTCAGCGCAAGCGGACGGTGACGGCTACCTTGTCCAGCTATATGGTCTGTCCATATGTGGTGGCGGCGTCTGATCTGATCGCGACCATGCCCTTGAGTATTGCGCGGGCGACGGCGGCGCGGAGCGGACTGGTGCTATTGGAGCCACCCTTGAAGCTGCCGCCGTTGTCGGTGTCCTTGTATTGGCATGAGCGGTATCAGGATGACAGTGGGCATGCGTGGCTGCGGCAGTACATTGCCGGGAAGGTGGCGCTGCCGTGATTGCTGGTGAAGATTTTTTTAAATAATGGGGGAGACCCCCATCGCCCCCTTTTTGGGCTGGCGCCCAAGTGGCTGCCGGTGGGGGAATGTTGGGGGATCCCCGATCCACCCATTGCACCCTCTTTGGGCTGGCGCCCATGTAGCTGCCGGTGGGGGGAATGTTGGGGGATCCCCGATCCCCCGACGCCCCCGCTTTTGGCTAGCGCCCATGTGGCGGCCGGTGCAGGAATGATGGGGGATCCCCGATCCCCCAACGCCCCCGCTTTTGGCTAGCGCCCATGTGGCGGCCGGTGCAGGAATGATGGGGGATCCCCGATCCCCCAACGCCCCCGCTTTTGGCTAGCGCCCATGTGGCGGCCGGTGGAGGAATGATGGGGGATCCCCGATCCCCCATCATTCCTCGCCGGGCTGGCGCCCACACTATCCATCGGATCATCTGTGCAATAACTGTCTATTTATTGCATAAATCGTGCAGGTTTTCCCTGGATGAGTACGGCAAACTCACCGGATTGAGCTAGACTTTCCGGCGGCAGATGGCTGCCCATTAGAAAGACCATGACCGAACACGTACCGCCACCGGCCATCCCCACTTTGCAGACCAGCGACGACCGGCGCACGTCGATGCTCGTCGACGCGATCCGCGACTACGCCATCTACCTGCTCGACGCCAACGGCTATGTCAGCAGCTGGAACCCCGGCGCGGAGCGGTTCAAGGGCTACAAGGCCAACGAAATCATCGGTCAGCACTTCTCCCGCTTCTACACGGAAGAAGACCGCGCCAGCGGCCTGCCCGCCAGAGCCCTGCGCACCGCCGCGGAACACGGCAGCTTCGAAGCCGAAGGCTGGCGCATCCGCAAGGACGGCAGCCGCTTCTGGTGCAGCGTGGTCATCGACCCCGTGCGCGCGGCCGACGGCAGCATCATCGGCTACGCCAAGGTCACCCGCGACATCAGCGACAAGAAAGCCGCCCGCGACGCGCTTTACGCCAGCGAGCAGCGCTTCCGCCTGCTGGTGCAGGGGGTCAGCGACTACGCGATCTACATGCTGGATCCCAACGGCTGCATCACCAACTGGAACACCGGCGCGGAAACCATCAAGGGCTATACCGAAGAAGAAGTCCTGGGCCGCCACTTCTCCATGTTCTACACGGAAGAAGACAAGGAAAACGGCGAACCCTGGCGGGCGCTGGAAACCGCGCGCGTCAAGGGCAAGTACCAGCATGAAGGCTGGCGCGTACGGAAAGGCGGCCAGCACTTCTGGGCCATGGTGGTCATCGATCCCATCCACGACGAAAACGGCAATTTCCTCGGCTACGCCAAGATCACCCGCGACGTCACGGAACGACGCGAAGCCCAACTGGAGCTGGACCGCAGCCGCGACGCCCTGAACCAGGCCCAGAAGATGGAAGCCATCGGCCGCCTAACGGGCGGCGTGGCGCACGACTTCAACAACCTGCTGACGGTGATCCGTTCATCGGCCGAGCTGCTGCGCCGTCCGGACCTGGCGCCGGAAAAGCGCGACCGCTTCCTGGCCGCGATCGTCGATACCGCCACGCGCGCCGGTGAATTGACCCGCCAGCTGCTGGCCTTCGCCCGCAAACAGCCGCTGCGGCCGGAAAACTTCGATGCGACGGTACGCCTGCGCGGGATGGAACACATCATCCTGACGTCGGTGGGTTCGCCCATCCGGGTGGAGTTCGACCTGCCCGAGGGCCTGGACCTGGTCCGCGCCGACCCCAGCCAGTTCGAAACCGCGGTGCTGAACATGGTCATCAACGCGCGCGACGCCATGCCGCGCGGCGGCGTGCTGCGCATCGGCGCGCGCAATACCGACCAGCTGCCGGCGGTGCGCAACCACGCCGGGGCGTCGGGCGCTTTCGTCGCGGTGTCCGTCACGGATACCGGCAGCGGCATTCCCCCCGACGTGCTGTCGCGCATCTTCGAGCCTTTCTTCACCACCAAGGCCGTGAACCAGGGCACCGGCCTGGGCTTGAGCCAGGCTTACGGTTTCGCCAAGCAATCCGGCGGCGAGGTCGACGTGCAGACGGAAATGGGTGTGGGCACCACGTTCACCCTGTATTTCCCCCGCGCGCAATCCACCATGCAGCAGATCAGCCCGGCAGTGTCCCCCATCACAGCCGAGCCGGCCCTGGTGGCGCACAAGGTCCTGCTGGTGGAAGACAACGAGGCAGTGGGCAGTTTCGCCAACAATCTGCTCGCCGAGCTGGGTGTCGACGTCACCTGGGTGACGGACGCGGGCGCCGCGCTGGAAACGCTGACCGCCCAGTCAGGCGAGTTCGACCTGGTGTTCTCGGACGTGGTCATGCCCGGCATGAGCGGCATCGAACTGGGCGCCGTCATCCGCCAGCGGTGGCCGGGTCTGCGCATCGTGCTGACCAGCGGCTACAGCCATGTGCTGGCCGAGGAAGGCGTACAGGACTTCGAACTGCTGGAAAAGCCCTACTCCACGTCCGCCCTGCTGGCCGTGCTGCAAGGCCTGCCGGTGGCCAGGAATCAGGCCAGCGCCTCGGTCGCCGGCGCGTGGCGGGCAACGCCATAACGCGAGATATCCAGGCCTGACAGGGAAATCTCCGGCGGTTGCCCGGTGATGATGTCGGCCAGCAGCCTGCCCGATCCGCAGGACATGGTCCAGCCCAGGGTGCCGTGGCCGGTGTTCAAGAACAGATTATGGAAAGGCGTGGCGCCCACCACGGGCGTGCTGTCGGGTGTCATCGGGCGCAGGCCGGTCCAGAACTCGGCGCGCGGCACGTCGCCGCTGCCGGGATAAAGATCGTTGACCACCAGTTCCAGGGTTTCGCGCCGGCGGGGGTTCAGGCGCAGGTCGAAGCCGCCCAGCTCGGCCATGCCGCCCACCCGGATACGGTCGTCGAAACGCGTGACGGCAACCTTGTAGGTTTCATCCAGCACGGTCGATACCGGCGCCTTGGCCGCGTCGGTGATGGGGATGGTCAGCGAGTAGCCTTTGACCGGATAGACCGGCAGGTGCAGGCCCAGCGGCTTGAGCAGGCGCGGGCTGTAGCTGCCCAGCGCGACCACATAGCGGTCCGCTTCCAGCAGGTCGTCACCGACGCGGACACCGACGATGCGGCCGTCGCGCGCTTCGATTGCGCGGATATCGGCGTTGTAGCGGAACCGCACGCCCTGCCGTTCGGCAATCTCCGCCAGGCGAACGGTGAACAGGCGGCAATCGCCGGTTTCGTCGTTGGGCAGGCGCAGACCGCCCGCCAGGCGTCCTTGCGCGCCGGCCAACGCAGGTTCGACCTGATGCAGCTCGGCGGCGGTGAGCAATTCGTAGGGGACGCGGTTCTCTTCCAACACGGCGATGTCGCGCCGCGCGGCCTGCATCTGCGCTTCGCTGCGGAACAGCTGCAGGGTGCCGCCGGTGCGTTGCTCGTAGTGGATGCCGGTGTCCTGGCGCAGCGCGCGCAGGCAGTCGCGGCTGTACTCGGACAGGCGCAGCATGCGCTCTTTATTGATGGCGTAGCGCTCCGGCGAGCAATTGGCCAGCATGGCGCGCATCCAGCGCAGTTGATCCATGGTCCAGTCGGGGCGGATGGCCAGGGGCGCGTGGCGCTGGAACATCCACTTGAGTGCCTTGAGCGGTATGCCGGGCGCGGCCCACGGTGTCGAATAGCCGGGCGACACCTGGCCCGCGTTGCCGTAGCTGGTTTCCTGGGCGGGACCGGATTGGCGCTCGACCAGGGTGACGGACGCGCCTTGACGCGCCAGATAGTAGGCCGTGGTGGTACCTATGACGCCACCACCGAGAACCAGGACACGCATAGCGGGCACCCGTTGAAAGGAGAAGGAGAAACACGTAGTCTAAGCAGATACAGGCAGTGAATTTCACTGAAATAAGCCGTCCTGACAGGTAAGACCTCCGCTACCCATCCCTCTTTCATGCCCTGGACAGTGAAATGCGCGACCTCGACCGCACCGATCTAAAAATCCTCGATATCCTGCAACGCTCGGGCCGCCTGTCCATGACCGAACTGGCCGAGCAGGTCGGGCTGTCGGCCACTCCCTGCACCGAGCGGGTGCGGCGCCTGGAACGCGAAGGCGTGATCACCGGCTACCACGCGCGGGTCAATCCGAATGCCCTGGGACGCGGGCTGCTGGTGTTCCTGGAGATCAAGCTGTCGGCCAAGTCCGGCGACGTGTTCGAGAAAGTGCGCAAGGAGCTGATGCACATTCCCGAGATCATGGAATGCCACCTGGTGTCGGGCGACTTCGACTATCTGGTCAAGGCGCGCCTCAGCGAAATGGCGGCCTACCGCCATCTGCTGGGTGAAATGCTGCGGCGGCTGCCCAACTCGGCCGAGTCGCGCAGCTACGTGGTGATGGAAGAGATCAAGGAAAGTCTGTACCTGGCGCCGGATCGCTGAGCGCGCCGCCGGCAACGTCAGCAACGCCGCCAGTGTCCGCGACCCCCGCAATATCCGCGCGTTCCGGGAACAGGCCGCTGGCGCGGCGCACCTGGCGCAGGATGCCCTGCTCCAGCACGCTGTCGCCCCCCGGGCTGAGCAGGGTCAGGCGGCTGCGCGCACGGGTGATGCCGGTGTAAAGCAGTTCGCGCGTGAGGATGGGGCTGACGCGCTCCGGCAGCACCACCACCGCATGCTCGAATTCCGAGCCCTGGGACTTATGCACCGTCAGCGCATAGACCGTGTCCACCGATGGCAGGCGGCTGGGGGGTACCCATTTGATGCGACCGCTGCCGTCGCTGCTGGCAAAGGCCACGCGCAAGGTGTCGGCCTGCCCGTCAGCGCCGGGCAGGGCCAGCGTGATGCCGATGTCGCCGTTCATCAGTCCCAGGGCATAGTCGTTATGCGTGACCAGGACCGGGCGACCGGCATACCAGCCGTCGGCCTGGGCGATCAGCCCCTGGTCGAACAGCAGGCGGGCCACGCGCCGGTTCAGGCCTTCCACGCCCCATTCGCCATTGCGCAGGGTAGCCAGCAACTGGAAGCGTTGATGCTGCTTGAGGATGGCGGCGGCCCAGGCGTCCAGCGTGTGCGGATCCGTATCCGCCGGTCCCTGGCGCAGAATGGCCAGATAGCCGGCGTAGCCATCCTCGCCGTCGCCGTCGCCCTCGCCTTGCAGCACCAGCGTCGAGAAAGCGGCTTCGCAGGCAGCACCGACGAATTTGCGCACGCCGGCCGCCGGCACCTGCCAGAACATCCGCGTGGCCAGGACATCGCCATCGTTGATCGTGGCGGCCAGGCGGCCGATACCGCTGTCGGCGGCGAAGCGATGGCTGTGGCGCAGCATCACCACGGCCTGGTCCAGCGCGGCGCCCTCAGTGTCGATGCGTTGCATGGGCAGTTGCTGGCCGCTGACCTCAGAGAGCCAGGCGGCCGTGGCCGGGGTATAGCGGCCTTCCCGCGCATGCACGCAAAGATCCGCCAGCACCGCGCCGGCTTCGACCGAAGCCAGCTGGTCCTGGTCGCCCAGCAGGATCAGGCGGCCGGACGGCGGCAGCGCGTCCAGCACGGCGGCCATGGTTTCCAGGTCGACCATCGAAGCTTCGTCGATGACCAGGACGTCCAGAGCCAGACGGTTATCACGGTCATGGCGGAACTGGCGGGTGCCGGGACGGCTGCCGAGCAGGCGATGCAGGGTGCTCACCTTGGTCGGGATGGCGCCGCGCACGGCATCGGACCGCGGCAAGCCGTTCAGCGCCGCCAGGCGTTGCACGGCGCCGGAAATCGACTCGCCAAGGCGGGCGGCCGCCTTGCCCGTGGGCGCGGCCAGGCGAATGCGCAAGGGCGTGTCGGCCGCATCCAGCGCAAGCGCCTGCAAGATGGCCAGCACCTTGACCACGGTGGTGGTCTTACCCGTGCCGGGGCCACCCGTGATGATGGTAAGTGCGCTGCCGGCAGCCGTCGCGCACGCGACCTTCTGCCAGTCGACGCCATCGGCGCCGGCCTGCGCGTCCTCGAACAGCGCATCCAGGTATAGACGCAGGCGCTGCACGGGCAGGGCCGCTTGCAGCGCCGCATTGCGTTGCAGCCGTTGGGTGATGCCCTGCTTGATGTCCTGCTCGTACTGCCAGCAGCGCCGCAGATAAAGACGCGGCCGCGCGCCGCCGGCCAGTACCAGTGGCGTCCGGCCAGGGCCGGCGCCGACCAGGCGCGGATCGTCCAGCGCCGCCAGCCAATCGTCGAGGGTCAGGGGGTCGAGCAACTGCGCGGGATGGAAGGCCGGCGGCAACTGCCGGGCGGCCAGGGGCGCATCTTCCGGCGGCAGGGCCAGGGTCAGGGCGGGATCCTCCAACGCTGCCACCAGGTCCAGGCAGGCGTGCCCATGACCCAGTTGATGGCTGGCCAGCACGGCCGCCAGAATCAGGCGCGGCGAGACGTCGGGGACTTCGCGCCAGAGGAAATCGGCGAACACCACATCGAGCCGGCGCAGCCAACGCCGGTCCACCCAATCCTGCAAGGCGGCCCGCAGCCGCGTCGCATCGTCCAGGGGCGCGGCAAGGCGGCGGCGGGCGCCAGCGGCGGAGATCGTGCTCATGCGGCCTCCCGTTCCGGATCCGTCCCGCGCCGCGCGGCGCCGGTGAACAGGGCGTCCAACGCTTCGATCAAGGCGCGCGCGGGACGATCCACGTAGACGCCGCCGCCGGGCGCATGGCTGCCCCGCAGGAACAGATACACGGCGCCGCCGATGTGGCGGTCGTAGTCGTAGTCGGGCAGGCGCGCGCGCAGCAGGCGATGCAGGGCCAGCAGATAGAGCACGTATTGCAGTTCGTAGCGGTGATCGAGGATGGCGCCGGTCATGGCTTTGGCATCGTAGGCCGCGTCGTCGGGGCCCAGGCGGTTGGATTTGTAGTCGGCCACGTAATAGCGCCCCTGGTATTCGAAGACCAGGTCGATGAAGCCTTTGAGCATGCCGTTCAAGCGCGCCGGCGCCAGCGCGGCGCGCTTCTGGCGTGGATGCACGTGTTCGCACACCAGGCGGTCGATGCGCGTGGCCAACACGTCATGCGCGGCGAACCAGAACTCCATTTCCGAAACGCAGGCACGGGGATCGAGATCGGCCAGGGCGACGGGGCCGGGGGTGGCATCCTGCTCGGGTTGCGGCGGCAGACGCAGGGGCAGCAGGAGAAAATGCCGCAACCAATCGGCCAGCGGGGCGGCCCATTCTTCCCAGCCGCGCTCCTGGCAGCGGCGAGTCACGGCTTCCAGCAGCGCGTCGGATCCGACCGCGGCCGGGCCGAAGCCTTGGGCGGCGGCCCATTCGAGCAACTCGTGGAAGAAGGTGCCGGCCTCGGCGCCGGCGGGGAAGCCGTGCAAGGGGCCCGCATTGCCCAGGCTCAGCTGCACGGTCGCGGCGCCGGACCTGCCGGCCCCGGCGCCGGGCAACTCGGCGGGCAGGTCCAGGGACGTGATCGCGTCGATGGAGGCATCGCCATCCGTCGACAGCGGGCCCGCCGCGGCTTCCACATAGACATCCTCGGCCGCGGTGGCGGGTTCTTCCCAGGGGCCGTCGTCCACGGTGCGCAAGGCCGAATAGCTGGCCACCCACCAGTGCTCGCGCACGCCGCGCGACATCTCGCGGGCGCGCCCGTCCTGCGTGGCCGCGCCGGCGGCACGGTAGACGGCGCTGCCGACGGCATCGCGCGCGGTGGGCGCGGGTGCCACGGCGATATACGGATGATCGCCGCGCCACCCTTCCAGCTCTTTGTCGAAGGCCGCCGCGCTCAGCGGTTGGCCCTGCTTCAACAGATAGCCCAGCGCGCTGGCTTGCGCATTGGCAATGGGCGCGCACCCCAGCCAGGTGGCGTAGCGGGCGCGCGTGAGCGCCACGTAGAACTTGCGCAGGTCCTCGCCCAGGCGCTCGCGATCGGCACGCGCCCGCGCGCCTTCGTCGGGTTCCAGGGTGACTTGTACGTCGCCGTCGGCGTCGTGCCAGGCCAGCGGCAGGTCGTCCACGCCCACGGGCCGGAAGGCCATGGCGAAGGGCAGGAACACCAGGGGATATTCCAGGCCCTTGGATTTATGCACCGTCACCACGCGCAGCAGGTCGGCGTCGCTTTCCAGGCGGATGGTCAGCGCATCGTTTTCCTCGCCTTCAGCGGCGGCCGCGCGCATCTCGGCCAGATGGCGCAGCAAGGCGTGCTCGCCTTCGATCTGCACGCTGGCTTGCTGCAGCAGTTCGGCGATGTGCAGCAGGTCCGTCAGGGCGCGCTCGCCGGCGGTGGCCGCGACGGTGCCGCCGGCACGCTGGCGGGCCGGCACGTCGAAGTCGTCCAGCAGACGCCGCAGCATGGGCAGTACGCCCAGCATGCGCCAGTCGCGGCCATAGCCGCGGAACTGATCGACGCGACGGTCCCATTCCCACTCGTCGCTGTTGAGGCTGTCCAGCGCGGCCCAGGACAAACCCAGCGTGGGCGTGGCCAGCGCCGCGCGCAGCAGGCGCGGGTCGTCCGGTTCAGCGCAGGCGCGCAGCCAGTGTTCGATGTCGGCAGCTTGCGGGCTTAGATAGACGGATTGGTTTTCGGAAAGATAGACACTGCGCACGCCGCGCTGCGCCAAGGCCTTGCGGATGACCCGCGCTTCGCGGCCGCTGTTGACCAGCACGGCCATGTCGGCGGGACGCAGCGGGCGTAGCGCTGCACCCGCGGTTGCGGGCGTGCCGCCGAACCGCGCGGCATCCGGCGTGGCGACGCCCGGCGTGTCGGCCGCAGCGGCGAAGCCAGCGCGGCCCTGCTGGCCCAATGTCATCAGACGCGCGATCTCGCCCGCGCACGCGGCGGCCATCTGTTCGCGATAGGCGCCGATGCCCACCGGGGCGCCGTCCTCGCCGCCCGCCAGCCACCAGGCGGTCAGCGCCGGCGCGTCGGCATCCTCGATCACCAGGCGGTCCGCGCGCCCCTTGGCCAGCGCGCCCGTGAACGGCACCGGATTGCCGCGCGGCGTGCGGAACAGGAACGCGCCGTCACCATCCGGGTGACGCTCCGCCACCTCGAAGCAGTGGTTGGCCGCCGCCACCATGCCGTGGGTGGAACGGTAGTTGGTCTTCAAGGCGTAAAGCCGGCCGTCCACCGCGGCGCGGGCGCGCAGGTAGGTGTAGATGTCCGCGCCACGGAAACCGTAGATGGCCTGCTTGGGATCGCCGATCAGGATCAGGGCGCAATCGGTCGGGTTTTCCGCCAGACGGTAGACCGCGTCGAAGATGCGGTACTGCACCGGATCGGTATCCTGGAACTCATCGATGAGCGCGACCGGAAACTGCTGGCGCATGGCCGTCGCCAGCACGGCGCCATTGGGACCGGCCAGCGCGCGATCGAGCTGGCCCAGCAGATCGTCGAAGTCCATCTGCGCGCGGCGGGCCTGTTCTTGTGCGTAGCGTTGCCGCATCCAGGCCGCCGCATGCTTCAGGATGTCGTTGCGCGCGGCGGGCAAGGCCAGGACCTGCTCACGCAATTGTTCCAGCGCCACGCAGGCGGGATGCTCGGGCGCCGCGCCCTTCCAGGCCTCGTCCATGCCTTCTCGCGACAGGCGTTGCCAGGCCGTGTCGGAAAGCACCGGCAGCAGGCTGTCGCAGTCCTCGCACCAGGTCTGCAAGGCGTCCAGCCAGCCGTTGTAATAGCGCGGCTGGAACTTGCGCCCGTCCACTTTTTTTGCCGCGACCCCGGCATCGAAGAGATCACGCAGCTCGGTGATCCACGCGGGCCAGGCGGCTTTCAGATCGGCCAGTGCAGCGGTACGGGTCGTGCGCGCCGTGGCCAGGAGCATGCCTGGCGTACCTTGCGCGCTTTGCGTGCCATCGCCGGACGGCGTGCGGTCGGGTGTCGCGCCGGCGGCATCCGGCGTCTGACGCGGGTCCGCTTCCAGCTGCGGGGCATATCTGAACAGACGCGCCGCGTCGGCCTGCAAGGCGTCGGGGCTGGCCCACCAGCCGCGCAGCTCGCGCGCGCCGTCGCTGTCCAGTCCGGCGATGAAGACGCGCCAGTAGTCGCGCGCGGCTTCGGCAAGCAAGGGCGCGCTGTTCTGCTCCAAGGTCTGCTGGAACAGGCTGTCGCTGTCGAAAGCGTGCTCGCGCAGCATACGATTGCACCAGCCGTGGATGGTGGACACGGCGGCTTCGTCCATCCACTCCACGGCCAGTTGCAGCTTGCGCGCGCAGGCGCCCCAGGTTTCCGGAGGGTAGTCCGCGCGCAACGCGTGCAGGATGTCGCCGCCGTCTTCGTCCATGTCGACCTGTTCCGGGTCCACCAGGAAGGCCCGCGCCGCATCGGCCAGGCGCACGCGGATACGGTCACGCAATTCCTGGGTGGCGGCATCGGTGAACGTCACCACCAGGATTTCGGGCGGCACCAGGGGCTTGCCCAGACCCGCGTCACCGCCATGGCCCAGCACCAGGCGCACGTACAAGGTGGCGATGGTGTAGGTCTTGCCGGTGCCGGCGCTGGCCTCGATCAGGCGGCTGCCCTGCAAGGGGAAGCGCAGCACGTCCAGTTCGACGGCCTGGGCGTCGTGATCGGTGCCGTGATCGGTGTCGCGATCAGTGCCGTGTTCAGGCCTGGCCATTGTCGTCTCCAGACCGGTTCGTCTTCTTCGGCTTGCCATCCGCGTACAGGGCGGCGCGCATGGGGCGCAGCAGCGCGCGCGCCAGGGCCTGGAATTCGCCGCCTTGCGTCAACGCGGTGAAATCCGGATAGACCGCTTGCAGATAGGCGCTGCGGTCCACTTCACCTTCGGCCATGGGCGCGCCTTCGTAGACCTTGCGCGCCTGCTGCCAGGCGATGGCGCGGGCGCCGGTGAGTGCCGCCGCGGGCAAGGCATCATCCGGATCATGGGCCAGGCCGGGCAACGCGCCGTCCTGGTCTTGCGTCACGACGGCGCCCTGGTCGGCTTCCTCCGGCAAGCGGGTCAACCACTCGAACGCCGCAACGATGGCCAGCGGCAGCGGGCGCCGCATGCCGGTTTCCCACGCGGCCAGCCACAGGGCCAGCCAGGCGCGCGCGCGTTCCACGTCGACGGGGGCGAACTCGATGTCACCCGCCTTGCTGATCACCAGCGTGGTCACCGGCGTTCCGCTCAACTGCGCCGCGACGTGGGCCACCCAGTGCCCTATCACCTTGTCCGCGCGGTAACGGCCTTTGGGAATCAAACTGCTGCTTTCCAGAACCAGACGGCAATGCGCGCCGCCGGCACTGACGCGCAGGCCGCCCAGATAATCTTCCACGCTCAAGCGGGAGGGGTCCACGATCCCGCCCGCGAGTTCGATGCCGGCCCCCGGGCGCGTGGGCGCGACGAAACGTATGGCCAATTCGCTTTCCATCGCGGTGGGCCAGCGCGCCAGGGCGGCCGCATAGCGCTCCATCATGTCGTCCAGCGGCGCGGCCAGGTCGGCCGCGGCCAATTCGCCGAAGGCGCCGGCGGGCAGTTCGCCCGCCCGCATGCAGGCCGCCAGCACGTCATCGCGCGCCGGCGCGGAGCCCCCGCCGGCTTCCAGCGCGCGGGCCTGTGCCTTGATCAGCCTGTCCTGCAGTTGCCATTGTTCCAGCGCGTCGGGCGCGAAGGGCTCGATGTCTTCGGCCACGACGTCTTCGGCACTGAAGCTCACCTGCAGACGCTGGCGGAAAAATGCTTCGACCGGGGCTTTCAGGAAAGCCGCCAGTTCACGCAGCGACAGCGGTTCCTCGCGCATGAGCGGCGGCAAAGGGTCAATTCTGGCGAGGGACGCGTCATCGAATGGCGCATCGGGCTCGGTGCCCTGCCCCCATTCCCGTGCGTAGGTAAACAGCGCGGAACGGCGCGGATCGGCCGGGAAATAATCCGGGCTGAAAGGCTGCAAACGGTGCTCCACGGTCAGGGCCGCGGCCACGCCGTCAGCGTGGCTGGCGTCCTCTTCATCGTAGCCAGTCTCCAGTTCCCAGCCCGCGTCCAGATGGTCGCGCAACTGCCCCACGAGCACCGACGGCGGACGCGGCGTGTTGTCACGCACGCTGCGGCCCACCCATGACACGTACAGGCGATCGCGTGCCGACAGCAGCGCTTCGAGGAACAGGTAGCGGTCGTCTTCGCGCCGGGAGCGGTCGCCCGGCCGGTAGTCACGTCCCATCAGGTCGAAGTCCATGGGGATGCGCACGCGCGGATAGTCGCCGTCGTTCATGCCCAGCAGGCACACATGGCGGAAGGGAATCGCGCGCATGGGCATCAGGGTGGCGAAGGTCACCGCGCCGCCGAAGAAGCGCTGTGTCAGTCCGCCTTCGTCCATGGCCGACAACCAATGTTCGCCCACCACCGCAAGAGGTAGCGGTTCGGTCACATTGGCTTCTTTGCAGATCTGCAGCCAGTCCTGCAACTGGCCGCGCAACTGCCGCAGCACCAGCCCATCGACGCTATCGTCTTCCTCGAAGAAGGCTAATAGCAGGTCACGCAATCGTTCGCCCCAGCGCGCCGGGCTGGCCGGCTCCGCCAGTTCACGCCACCAGCCTTCCAGCGTCGCCACCAGTTCGGCCAGGTTGCCCAGCAAGGCGGCGTCCAGGCCGCCCACGTCGCCATAGGGTTCGATGCCCTGCCAGTCGCCGCCGCGCGCGCCCACCGCATAGCCGAGCAGCACGCGGCGCAGGCCGAACAGCCAGGTATTGGGCGCGGCCGCGCTGCTGGCGCCGGGCAAGCCCAGGGACCGGCGCTGTTCATCGTGCAAGCCCCAACGGATGTTGGCGCCGCGCATCCAGTTGTGCAGCAGGGGCAGCTGGTCTTCGGCGATGCCATAGCGGCGCCGGAGCGCGGGCACTTCCAGCAGGTCCATCAGGTCGCTGACGGCGAAGCGGGCGTAGGGCAGCTGCAGCAGATGTTCCAGCGCATGCAGCAAGGGATCGACGTGGCGCTTGCCGCGGTCGGCCAGGGTGTAGGGAATGGCGCGCTTGTCGTCGAACGCATGCAGGCCGAAGACCGCCTGCACGTGCGGCGCGTAAGCTTCGATATCCGGCACCATCACGATGACGTCGCGGGCGCGCAAGGTGGGATCCTCGTCGAACGCGGCCAGCAGCTGGTCGTGCAGGATCTCCACTTCGCGTTGGCGGCTGTGCGCGACGTGGAAGCGGATGGATGGGTCTTGCGCCGGATCGACGGGCGGCCACAGTGCTCGGCTTTCGTTCAGGGGCCGCAGGTCGCGGATGTCGTCCTGCAGCTGCCGCAGCAGCGTGCTGTCTTCATCCGCCACGGCTTGGAACAGGTCCAGCCGCTGCGTGTAGTCGCTATAGCGGGATAGGAAAGCTTCGCGCGCTTCCTGGCTGTCGTGTTCGTCCAGCAGGCCGATGAAATCGCGGCCCTGCTTGCCCCAGGCCGCCAGCAGGGGATGGGCGTGCAGATGCAAGGCGTCCTCGCCGATGACGGCCGGTGCGCCGGCGCGCCGGGCCTGCCTTGCGTGGCTGGCGCGCAGCAGGTCCTTGCCTTCGATGATGTCCGCCCAATAGTGCTCGCAGGGGTTGTTGACGCACATCAGCACCTGGGTCCAGCGGGCCAGCACCGCCAGCACTTCCAGGGACTGGCGCGGCAAGGTGGAGATGCCGAACACCACGATCCGGCGCGGCAGGTCGGGCGGTGGGGTGTCGCCCAGGTGGGCGGCGCGGCGCATGAAGGCGGCGTGGACGGCGGCGCGGCCATCGGAGGATGGCGCGACGTAGCTGGGGTTGAAGGGTGCGCCGGCTTGTTCTTCCTGCGCGGCCTGCTCCAGCACGTCGTCCAGCAGCGCGCGCCACAAGGCGGCCTGCCAGCGCTGGGCTTCAGGCAGGGGCAGTGCCGGACCCCTATCGCGCGGCAGCACATCCTGGCCGCCGGCCCAGGCGTCCAGCCAGTCCGCGCGATAGACCTGGTATTGGTCGAACAGGTCGGCCAGGCGTTCGGCCAGCTGATAGCGTTTGCGGCAGTCGTCGTCGCGGCGCAGAAAACGCTGCAGGGGCGCGTAGACGGGTTCGTCCATCACCTGCGGCAACAGGCGCAGCAGGCGCCACATCAGGCGCGGCTTGTCGAACGGGGAGACTTCCGGGACGGCCTGCGTGCCCAGCACGATACGGTAGGCGCGCCACAGGAAACGCGAGGGCAGCAGGAAATCCAGTCCTGCCGCGATGCCGCTGCCGCCATCCGCGGCGTCGGCCGCCAGGGCCAGTTTCAGCCATTGGGCGATGCCGCTGCTTTGCACCAGCACCACTTCCTGTTCCAGCGGACCCAGGGGATGGCGGTCCAGCCAGCCGACCAGCACTTCACGCAGCGACTCGGACAGGTTGCTGTGGATGACGATCAGGCCGGATGGCAGCGGCGTAGCGGGCATGCGTAGGGGGGTGGGCGGGCGCCGGATGATGGGGAGACGTAGCGTACCCCAACGATAACCCGGATCGCTGCCGCATCCGGGCCTGATGCGCCCTGCTGACGAGGGTCAGCGGCGGACGACGGTGACGCTCGCGCCCTTGTCGACCGGCACGAAGCGGCCGTCGTCGAAGAAGAAGCCCTGGATGCGATCGGCGGAGATGACCAGCATGGCTTCCCGCGTGCCGCTGATCAACAGGGGGGTACCGGTCTGGCGGAACACGTCGCCTTGCGGGATGGCGCCGACCTGACGCCAGGCGGATTCTTCCGCGATGTTGATCTTGCCGACCTTCTCCACGTCATAGGACAGCGGCCGATGGATGCGCACCAGCGCGCCGCCTGACGTGCTGTACAGCGGCACGTAGGCGTCCTTGACGTTTTCCGTGGAAGAACATGCCGCCAGCAGCCCCAGGGCGAGCGCGGCCGCGCATGCGGCCAGCGTACGCTTCAAGGAGGAAGCGTCCCCGGCTTCCCGAACCCATGCCAAACCCATGCCGTCTCCTGAGCGAATTCCTAAGTGCCCGCGAGTATAAAACGCAGGTGCGTCAAAAATTCGGCAAATATCTTAGCGGGATGTACCGCCATAAGACATCGGCAACAACAGGCGTTCTGCCTCCGCGGACGATTCGACGAAGCGGAAACTGGGCTTGCCGCAGCCGGAGCTGCCCATGGTCGGGAAGTGATAGTCCACGTAGCGGGTTTCACCCGCCGCCAAGGCGAAACTGGCCCCATCGCCGGTCCAGTATTTATCCGTGACGACGTAACTTCCTGGCGCACGGTCAACGTAATAAAAGACATCCGGCTTTACCCGGCCCACGACTTCGTTGTTCACCCGCAGCTGAGCCCGCGAGACGAAGGAACAACTGGTGGACGTGGTCGGGAAAATGAAGATCCGGCCCATGCCCGGCTTGAGGGGCGCGTTGCGCGCCACCTCGGCATAGCGCGGGCCGGCGCAGGCCGCCAGCAGGCTGGCAAGACACAGAAGCAGAAGAATCCGGACATTGCGCAACATGGTTTCCTCCCCTTGCCTGCTTAACGGGCCGCGCCGCCGTAGTGCAGGGGCAGCATCTGGCGTTGGGCTTCGGACGGCGGGTCGACCAGGATGAGGTTGCCCTTGACGTAACCGGTGCTGCCCAGGCTGGGCGTGGTCATCGAGATGTAGCGGGTCTCGCCGGCCGGCAAGGTGAAGCTCAGGCCTTCGTTGGTCCACAGCAGATCGGTCACGACATAATTGCCGGCCGGGCGGTCGACGTAGAAGAACGAGCCCGCCTTGACGCGGCCGATGACTTCGCGATTCAGGCGGATCTTGGGCTGGATGTTGGTCGCGCCATACGGCATGAACACATAGACCCGGCCCTCGCCCGGCTTCAAGGGCGGCGCATTGCGGGCGACATCACCATATTGAGGACCCGCGCAAGCCGCCAGCAGCGCCACGACACCCAGCAGCAGAAACTTCAGGATACGTGCCATCACTGCGACTCCAGTACCAGACGGGTGCTGTTGGGCGCGGCCGTGTACAGGCCCTCGCCGGGGAAATAAAGACCCTTGAGCTCGCCGCCTTGCACCACCAGATAGGCTTCGCGCTGGCGCCGGCCGCTCAGAATGAACAAGGCGTCATCCCGGCGATAGGCATCGCCTTGCGGCACCGAGCCGGCCTGGACCCAGCGCGAGCCGGCAGGCACGCCGAAGCTGTCTTGATTGGAAAGCATCCCGGACAAGGGCGCCTTCAGCGTCATCGTCTGCGCGGGGGCGGTCACCGGCGCCAGCGGAGTGCGTTCCACCCGCAGGGACGCGCACGCGCCAAGCAAAGAAAACGACAGGCCAAGAACCAGACACCCGGCCACGCGTTGGGCGCCTCGCGCCTGGAATAGCTTCTTATTCATGTGGATCTCGCGCTTTGAGAAGGCGCGAGTATAGGAGAGTTTGCAGGCAACGTATCATTAAGTGTCTATTAACGACAATTGCCCGCGCCCCCGCATCACTGCATGGTGATATTGCCTTCCTTGATCACCTTGGCCCACTTGGCCGTTTCGCTGCGGATGAAGGCGCCGAATTCCTCCGGGGTGCCGCCGCCGACCTGGCTGCCGGTATCGTTGATCGCCTTGACGATCTCCGGATCGCGCAGCACGTCGTTGAGGTCGCGGTTCAGGCGGGTGATGATGGCCTCGGGCGTACCCGCCGGCGCGATGATGCCCTGCCAGTTATAGGACTCGAAACCCGGCAGGCCCGCTTCCGCCATCGTCGGCACGTCCGGCAGGACCGCCAGGCGCTTGGCCGACGTCACCGCCAGCGGATGGATCTTCTTGCCCTGGATGGCCGGCAAGGCGGAATAGCCCATCTCGAACATCATCGTGATGTGGCCGCCCATCAGGTCGGTCGCCGCCAGGCTGCCACCTTTGTAGGGTACATGGGTGATGTCGATATGCGCCGCCTCGCGGAACATCTCGCCCGACAGGTGATGGGCGCCGCCGACGCCCGACGAACCGAACGTCAGCTTGCCCGGTTCCTTCTTGGCCAGCGCGATCAGCTGCTGCACGTCGTTGACCTTCAAGGTCGGACCGACGCTGAGCACCAGGGGGCTGTTTTCGATGAGGATGACGGGCGCCAGGTCCTTGGCCGCGTCGTAGGGGATGTCCTGCATCAGCGTGGGATTGACCGACAGCGGCGCCAGATTGCCGGTGCCCAGGGTGTAGCCATCCGGCTTGGCACGCGCGATGAAGGTGGTGCCCACCACGCCGCCCGCCCCCGCCTTGTTTTCCACCACCACCGGCTGGCCCAGCTTCTGCTCCAGCTTGCGGGCGATGACGCGCACGCGCGTATCCGCGAAGCCGCCCGGCGCGTAGGGCACCACGATGGTGACCGGGCGCGTCGGCCAGTTGCCCGCGTCGGCCGCCGACGCGGCGCCCGTGGCAGCGGTCAGTCCGGCCAGCAAAGCCATGCCGGCGATACGTTGGAAGGTTTTTTTCATGTCTGGCTCCTCGTCTGATTATGGATATTCGGCGCGACGATGCCGGCCCCGCGGCCGGCATCGTCGTACGCACTACTTAAGGATGCGCAGCCCCCGGCGCACGGCGCGGGGGCTGTCTAACGTAAGCGCATCATATCCGCTATCGCGAGGCGCAAGCCCGGGGTGGGATAAAAGCCACCTGCCCCAGGGCCGCAGAGCCCTCAGGTCCTCAAGCCGGCAAGGCCATGGCCCTGCCATCCGGCAAGGCCCCCGCCGCCACCTCGATCACCTCGTGCGTCGCCAGCTTGAACACGGCAACGGCGTCCTGCAGCCGGCGCGCCTGGTCTTCCAGCGAATTGGCGGCCGCGGCGGCCTCTTCGACCAAAGCCGCGTTCTGCTGCGTGGTGCTGTCCATCTGCGTCACGGCCTGGTTGACCTGCTGGATGCCGCGCGACTGTTCTTCCGACGCCGCCGAGATTTCCCCGACGATGTCGCTCACGCGACGGACCGACCCGACGATTTCCTGCATGGTGGCGCCGGCATGCTCGACCTGATTCGAGCCCATGGCCACCTTATGGCTGGAGTCGTCGATCAGGGTCTTGATCTCCTTGGCCGCCTGCCCACTGCGCTGCGCTAGCGAACGAACTTCGCTGGCGACCACGGCAAAACCCTTGCCCTGCTCGCCCGCGCGCGCCGCTTCCACGGCCGCGTTCAAGGCCAGGATGTTGGTCTGGAAGGCGATGCCGTCGATCACGCTGACGATCTCGGCGATGCGGCGCGAGCTGTCCGAAATATCGCGCATGGTGTCCACCACCTGGCCGACGGCCGTGCCGCCCCGCCGCGCCACGTCCGACGCATCCACCGCCATCTGGTTGGCCTGGCGCGCGTTGTCGGCGTTCTGCCGCACGGTGGACGACAGCTCCTCCATGCTGGCCGCGGTTTCTTCCAGCGAAGCGGCCTGTTCTTCCGTGCGGGAGGACAGGTCGTGGTTGCCGGCGGAAATCTCGCGCGCGCCGCCGTGGATCTCGTTGACGCTCTGGCGCACCGTGGCCACCGTGCGCGACAGGCTTTCCTGCATATGCTTGAGCGCGCGCCGCAGCTGACCGATCTCGGTGCCGGCGCTCGTATCGATGCGGTTGGTCAGGTCGCCCTCGGCGATGCGATGGCACAGCTGGCCCGCCTCGCGCAGGGGATTGAACACCGTCCGGGTGAAGATCACGAACAATCCGCCGATCAGCAGCACGATGAAAACACCGGCGCAAGCCGCCACCATCAACGTGGTGGAGATATGGCGCGAAGCATCCGCGGCGATGGTGGAGCCGACCTGCGCCGCATAGTCGGCATAGGCGTTGATCGCCTTGGTGAAGGTGGTGCCCATGGGCGTGACCTTCTGCTCGGTCAGGCGCAGCGCCGCGTCCAGGTCACCGGCCATGGCCGCGGCCACCAGCGGTTCATAGGCCTGGCTGCGGTAAGCCTGGTAGGACGACATCATGTCCCGGTACAGCGGGGCGCCCTGCTCCGAGGTATCCGGCCGCGCCTGCAAGGCGGCCGACAACTTGTCGGCGCTCTTGGAATAGGCCTGGCTGCGGCCCGCGGTCTGCTGCGCGGTGGCCTTGTCGCCGTCCTTGAGTTGCGTCAGCGCGATGGTGACCGCCAGGCGCCCGCGCAGCAGCTCCGACGCGATCTGGCGCGCCGCGTCCGCCCGCACCACGTTGGTGTCGAGCAGCACGCTGATCGCTTGCCGGTTGTCATTGATCTGCAGGTAGGCGCCCACGCCGAGCGCGACGAACAGAACGAAAAAAATGGCCAGGGCCGAGGTCAGGATGACCCGGACGCTGAGTTGCTTGAGCATTACGTACTCCCGATATTCGGTTTCGATTACGACATCGGGGTGATAGAAGTTAAGGTCAATCGGGCAAATTAGCTCAAATTGTTTCCCGGATAGGAACAATACGCATTTCCTCCGAGGGCCCCTCTACTTCACCGTGAGCAGCTCACTGGCATCCAGGTCGCGCGGCGTATTCATGCCCAGCAAGGCCATATTGCGATGCACTTCCTGCCGCAGGATCTCGATGGCGTGAGCCACGCCAGCCTGCCCGGCAATGGCGCCCGCGTAGTTGAAGGGCCGGCCGACGAAGACGAAGTGCGCGCCCAGCGCCAACGCTTTCAGCACATCGGTGCCGCGGCGGATGCCGCTGTCCAGCATGACGGGATAGTCCGGCCCCAGCGCTTCGACGATGGCGGGCAAAACCCGGATGGGGGACGCCACACCATCCAGCTGACGCCCGCCATGGTTGGACACGATGATGGCGTCGGCGCCATGCTCGCGCGCCAGCACGGCGTCGCGCGGATGCAGTACGCCCTTGATCACCAGGCGGCCACGCCAGCGCTGGCGGATCAGGTCGAAGTGGCTCCAGTCCAGATGATCGCGCGCGCCGAAGTCGCGCATGACGTTGCGCGACAGCATGGGCGCGCCACGCGTGGCCTGCGAATTCTCGAAGTGCGGCATGCCGTGGCGCATCAGGGTCTTCAGCGCGGTGCCGAACAGCCAGCGCGGATGCGTCACGCCATCCCACGCCAGGCGCATGGTGGGCCGCAGCGGCGAGGAGAAACCGGCGCGGGTATTGTTCTCGCGATTGCCGCTGACCGGCGTGTCGACGGTCACGACCAGGGTGCCGTAGCCCGCCCGCTCGACCCGGTCGATCAAGGCGAGGATGCGCGCCGGCTCGCCGGGCACATATGCCTGGAACCAGGCCCTGGGATAAGCCTGGACGATCTGCTCCAGCGGGATCAGGGAAGATCCGCTCATGATCATCGGAATGTCCGCTTGCGCCGCGGCGCGCGTCTGCACCAGATCGCCCTGATACGCGGACAGCGCGCTCATGCCCATCGGCGCGATGCCGAAGGGCAAGGCCCAGTCTTCCCCCAGCACGCGCGTGCGCAGGCTGCGCTTGGAGGTGCTGGTGAGGATGCGGGTGACGAAGCGGTACTCGTCGAACACCGCACGGTTGTCATGGCGCGCGAGATTGTTTTCACAGCCGCCCGACACGTACGCGAAGATGGGCCCGGGCAGATAACGGCGCGCCGAGTGCTCCAGGTCATCCAGCGAAAGAATGCGACGCAGGGATCGGGGTGTCCCTGCCGGCGCGGCCGGCTTGGCGGCGACAGGCAGGGTGGCGGGCGACGATGATGTATCCATGATGCCTTCGGTGCTTCCATGCATGAGGCGTGGCCGCGACCCGCGCGGCCACTGGTTGCGGACGCGGCTCAGTCCGCCTTGATGCCCTTGGCCTGCGCGATCTGCTTCCAGCGCGTCAGCTCTTCGGAAACGAAAGTGCCGAATTGCGCGGGCGACTCAGGCGCGGGCTCGGCGCCTTCCTTCAGGAAGAATTCCTTCATCTCGGGCGACTTCAAGGCGACGTTGATGGCCGCGTTGAGCTTGTCGGTCACCGGCTTGGGCATATTGGCCGGGCCGATCACGCCCCACCACAGGTCCACGGCACTGCCTTTGTAGCCGACCTGCTCCAGCGCGGGCAGATCCGGCGCGATGGGCGACTTCTCGGCCGCCGTCACGCCCAGCGCGCGCACCGCGCCGCCCTTGACCTGGCCCAGGATGGAAGGCGCGCTGGCGACCAGCATCTGGATCTGCCCGCCCATCAGGTCGTTGGTGGCCGGGCCCATGCCCTTGTAGGGCACGTGCGTCATCTTGATGCCGGCCGCTTCGCAGAAGATTTCCGACGCGAACTGGTTGATGCTGCCCGTCCCCGACGAGCCGTAATTCAGCTTGTCCGGATGCTGCTTGGCATAGGCCACCAGCGACTGGACGTCCTTGAACTGCGAGTCCTTGCCCACGGTCAGCAGCAGCGGCCCCTTGGCCAGCATGGCGACGTGGGTGAAGCTCTTGATCGGGTCGTAGCCAAGGTTGTCGCGCACCGCGGCGCCGGTGGTGAAGGTCGACGAGACCACCGCCAGGGTGTAGCCGTCAGCCGGCGCCTTGGCCACCAGCACGTTGGCAAGAATGCCGCCGCCGGAGGGCTTGTTCTCCACCACGATGGTGGCCTTCATCGAATCGCCCAGCCGCCTGGCGAGCATGCGCGC
The DNA here is from genome assembly GCF_001433395.1 of Bordetella sp. N. GTDB lineage: Bacteria > Pseudomonadota > Gammaproteobacteria > Burkholderiales > Burkholderiaceae_B > Bordetella_C. Next base: position 5,649,621 of record NZ_CP013111.1, on the reverse strand, counting down.
GAAAACATCGTTCGATCCACCTGGAGCACTGCCGACGATCAAGGTGATGGGTTTGTCGGGGAACTCCGCGGCCAGTGCCGTGTGGGCCGTGGTCATTGCCACGGCGGCCAGCAAGGCGCGGCCACCGTTCAGCAGGAACGATCGCATGCTCAGTCTCCTAATTAGTCGAATAATCCGTCTATCGTACCGGCAGCAGGCCGAACGAACGACGAGTTCTTTTGACCACATCATCAGGAAAACTCACCAAGCAGTCGGCAGTGCTTGCGGATTTCTCTGGTCCTGAGCGGCGTATGAGGACCGCGGCGCTGCTAAGAGGCCGGAATTTCGATCAGGCAATGCGGTTGGAAACCCACCTGCTCGCCCTTGTCCTCATAGCCCAGCGGATTGGCGACCACGCGGCAGCCGTCCTTCACATAGTCGAAGGCGCAATGCAGATGGCCGTGCAGCCACAGATCGGCCTGCGGCAGCAATTCGTCCAGGCTGTTGCAGAAGCCGGCGGTGCCCGGCGTCACGCCATAGCGGGGGTCGGCGCTGGCCAGCGTGGGCGCGAAATGCGTCACGGCGACGGTGGTGCCGTCGAACGGCTGCGCCAGGGCGGCACGCAACCATTCCTGGCAGGCCAGGGCCTGCGCGCGCATCTGTTCGGCCATGAAGGGCTGGCCGTCACGCTCGGTGGCGGCCTTGGCCAGGTAGAAGTCGGCCGCGCGAAAAGCCTTGCCGCGTTTGTCGAGCACCTGCTTCATGGTGTCCCGGGGCGTGGCCAGGGCGTCGAAATCCGCCCAAAGGGTAGTGCCGACGAAGCGCACGCCGTCCACGACCAGGGTCTCGCGTTCCAGCCATTGAATGTCCAGCTCGTCGCACAGCGCGCGCAGGCGCGCATGGACGGCATCGAAATCGACCCGGTCGTACTCATGATTGCCTGGCAGATACAGCACCGGCGTTGGCCATCCGTTCCGCGGCGAAAACTGGCGCAGGGCGAAATCGTGGGTGTCCATGTCCGCCGGCTCGCTGCCCCGACAGGAACCGATATCGCCGGCGAGTATCAACAGGTCCGCGCCCGGCGCGGGCGTGGCCACGAAGTCGTGGTTATGTTCCAGATGCAGGTCGGACAGGAGTTGCAGGCGCATGGACGGCGGGCGGGGGATGGTCTGGGATCGTCTTTAAGGATAGTACAGGCCCTGCCGGGGCCGTCGCGGCGGTCGGGTCGCCCGTCGCGGCGGAGGGGCTGAGCAGGACGTCGCCGTTACAAAAATGTCAGCGAGCGCAAGTCTAAGCGCGGTCGAATTTCATCTACTTTTCTTGGTTCGCTCCCTATAATCGCGGCCATAACGGCAACCTAGCGCCCCCTCGGCGCGCGACACGCAAGGCGGCACCATGAGCGATCTCGGCCTGATCATCCCTAAAGCGAATCTGTTCTCCAGCCACAAGCACGGCATCACCGGTGCCGACGAGGCGCAGAACAGCGACAGCTTCCAGCAGCAGCTGTCCCAGGCGCTGGGCGTAAGCGCGCAGACGCAGGTGCAATCGACCACCGCCGCCAATACCGACGAAGTGTCCGCGTCCTCGTCCACGGCTGCATCCGCCAGCAGCATCGGCACGATGTCGATCGGTTCGACCAGCGCGTCGACCTTGGACGATTCCAGCGTTGCCGCCGCCACGCCCGAGGATCAGCTGCGTCAATACACGTCGTCTTCGCTGGCACAACAGATGTTCTTCACCATGCTGTCGAGCATGGGCATTACCAAGGAACAGTTCCAAGCGATGAGCCCGCAGGAACAGGCCCAGATCACCCAGCAATTGCAGGATCGCCTGAAGCAGGCGGCGTCCACCGGGCAATTGCCGGGGGCGGTGGGACTGGGGCAAACCGCCGCGGCGGCGCCGGTGCAGGCTTCGGCGGCCAGTTCGCAGACCAGCGATGTGTTGAGCACCTTGCAGGCGTTGCTCTGATCGCTTGCGGCGGATAAGAACCAAGAAAAGGCCCGTGCATAGCACGGGCCTTTTTTTATCGCGGATACCGCGGAGCTGGCTTTGCCAGTCCGCTGGTATCGCCCCCTGGGGGGCCGCGCTTCGCGCGGTACGAGGGGGACCTACTTCACGGCTTCTTCGTATCTACGGGCGACTTCGTTCCAGTCAACCACGTTGTAGAACGCGTTGATGTATTCAGGACGACGGTTCTGGTACTTCAGGTAGTACGCGTGTTCCCACACGTCCAGGCCCAGCACCGGCGTGTTGCCGGTCATCAGCGGGCTGTCCTGGTTGCCGGTGCTTTCCACCACCAGCTTCTTCTGCGGCGTCACGCTGAGCCAGGCCCAGCCGCTGCCGAAGCGCGAAATGGCGGCCTTGGTGAAGGCTTCCTTGAAGGCATCGAAACCGCCGACGTCGGCGTCGATGGCAGCCGCCAGCTTGCCCGAAGGCTTGCCGCCGCCCTTGGGCGACATCACCGTCCAGAACAGGCTGTGGTTGGCATGGCCGCCGCCATTGTTGCGGACCGCGCCACGCACGGCTTCCGGCAGCTTGTCGATGCCGGCCACCAGCTCTTCAACGGGCGGAAAGGGCAGACCCGCGCCCTCCAGCGCGGCATTCACGTTGTTGATGTAGGTCTGGTGGTGCTTGGTGTAGTGGATCTCCATGGTCTGCGCGTCGATGTTCGGTTCCAGCGCATCGTAGGCGTAGGGCAGCTTGGGCAAGGTATAGGACATGGCAAATCTCCAGTGCGGGTTCGCGGGAATGAAGCGGTGTGTTCGGGCAGTAAAAATCAGATCGAAAAACGGTTCAGCAAAAAAGACTGCGCCACTCAGTGCGGCCCCGTCCCCGCGGCGACTGCCGCGGCGTTCAAGGCATAGGCGGCACGGGCCCGAGCATGGCCCGGGCAGACCGCCAGGAAGCGGGTCAACTCAGCCAAGGTATTGCGGCAGTGCCGCAAGGCCGCCTCGCGCCAGTTGGCCGGCATCGTGTCGTCACTCATCAGCCGGTGAAGGACCTCGTGCGCGGCGGCCAGATGCTCACCCCGCTCCTCATCCTTACCCAGGCGCAGCCAGGTATCGGCCAGGTTGTGATGCGCCACCACCAGCGCGGCGAGCGCGCCATCGACATCCTCGCAAGCCCCCAGCAATTGCTCGGCCTGGGCCAGCGCCGTCCGGTAGAACGCCAATGCCTCTCGATAGTCCGCCTGTTCGAAAGCCTGATTGCCACGGGCAATGGCGCCGCGCCAACGCGCAAGGCCGCCGCCCGGTGCGCCGGCCAGGGAAAGATGCGAGGTGAGTGCCTGCATGGACGTGGAAGCTCCCGGAAAAAGTGTGGGTGCGAGGATGTGAAATCTCCTAAGGAATATTAATACAAACGAGAATTAGTCCTTTTACAAACCTGACAGGCAGCAGGGTTGTCGGGACCGGGGCGTGATACCTGGGGCCGTATACTTGTCCATCAGCACGCAACGCGCCTGGGCAGTGTCGAAAGCCGCGCGTTGCCGACAAAAATCTAGGGGAAATCATGTTCATCGCCCGGTCATGGATCTGACGGGATTCCTGGCGCAGTTGCTCAATGGCCTGGCCGAAGCTTCCTCGCTGTTCCTCGTCGCCGCGGGCCTGTCGCTGATCTTCGGCGTCACCCGCATCGTCAACTTCGCGCACGGATCGCTCTATATGGTGGGCCTGTACCTGGCCTACTCCATCGTCGAGCGCATCGGCGCGACTCCGCTGGGCTTCTGGACCGGCGTGCTGCTGGCCGCGCTGGCCGTGGGCGCGGTGGGCGCCCTGCTGGAAGTGGTCCTGCTGCGGCGGATCTATCGGGCACCCGAGCTGTTCCAGTTGCTGGCGACGTTCGCCCTGGTGTTGATCATCAATGACGCAACCTTGTGGCTCTGGGGACCGGAGGATCTGCTGGGCCGCCGCGCGCCGGGCCTGACCGGCGCCATCCCGCTGCTGGGCCGTCTCTACCCCGTCTACAACCTGGTACTGATCGCGCTGGGGCCGCTGGTCCTGCTGCTGCTGTGGCTGCTGCTGACCCGTACGCGCTGGGGCACCCTGGTCCGCGCCGCGACCCAGGACCGCGAGATGCTGGGCGCGCTGGGTATCAACCAGGCCTGGCTGTTTACCGGCGTCTTCGCGCTGGGCGCCATGCTGGCAGGGCTGGGCGGCGCGGTGCAACTCCCGCGCGAGGCCGCCAGCCTGGGGCTGGACCTGCGCGCGATCGGCGAAGCCTTCGTCATCGTGGTGGTAGGCGGCATGGGGTCGATTCCCGGCGCCTATGCCGCCGCGCTGCTGATCGCGGAGATCAAGGCCTTGTGCATCGGGCTGGGCACGGTCAACGTGGCGGGCGTGGCCCTGGTCTTTCCCAAGATGACGCTGGTCGCGGAATTCGCGGTGATGGCGCTGGTGCTGGTCTTCCGGCCCTGGGGCCTGTTCGGCCGGCCTCAGGGGGCCACGCGCAACCTGGCGCCACCGGAGGCACCTTTGCAGCCGGCCACGCCGCTGGTCAAGGGATTGGCCCTGGCCATCCTGCTGGTCCTGGCCGTGCTGCCGCTGTTGACAGCCTGGTTTCCGTACGCGCCGGTGCTGGCCCTGGACGTGTTGATCGCGGCCCTCTATGCCTTGAGCCTGCACTTCATCATGGGGCCCGCGGGGATGCATTCCTTCGGCCATGCCGCGTATTTCGGTCTGGGCGCTTACGGCGCGGCCTTGCTGGTCAAGGCGGCCGCCCTGCCCATGCCCTTGGCCCTGGCGCTGGCGCCCCTGGTCGCCGGCCTGGGCGCGCTGCTGTTCGGCTGGTTCTGCGTGCGCCTGTCTGGCGTATACCTGGCCATGCTGACCCTGGCTTTCGCCCAGATCGTCTGGTCCGTGGTGTTCCAGTGGGATGGTTTCACGGGTGGCTCGAACGGCATCGTCGGCGTCTGGCCCGCTGATTTCCTGGCCGGTGACGCGTATTACTACCTGACCCTGGTCCTGGTGGCCGGCAGCACCGTGGTGCTGCGGCGCCTGCTGTTCTCGCCCTTCGGCCTGGCCATGCGCGCCGGCCGCGATTCGCCGCTGCGGGCCGAAGCTGCCGGCATCGCCGTCAAGCGCGTGCAGTGGACGGCCTTCGTGGTGGCTGGCACGTTTGCCGGCCTGGCTGGCGCGCTGGCGGCTTTCTCCAAGGGCAGCATCGGCCCCGACATGACAGGCATAGGCAAGTCGGTCGATGCGCTGGTGATGGTGCTGCTGGGCGGCGTGCAGACGCTCGCCGGACCGCTGACGGGCGCGGCGGTCTACACGGTGCTGCAGGACATGGCGATCCGCGCGACGGATTACTGGCGCGCCTTGCTGGGACTGGCGATCCTGCTGCTGGTGCTGGCCTTTCCGCGGGGCATCGCCGGCTACGCGACGCGCCTGACGGGCGCCGCGCGTGGCAAGAAAGGCGTGGAGGCCACGCCATGACGCTGCTGGAAGTGAGGGACCTGGCGCGCTCGTTCGGCGGAGTGCGCGCGGTCGACGCGATCAGCTTCGACCTGCACGCGGGGGAGATGCTGGCCCTCATCGGCCCCAATGGGGCGGGCAAGTCGACCACCTTCAACATGATCGGCGGCCAGTTGCGCCCCTCGGCGGGGCAGGTGCGGCTGGATGGCCGCGCCATCACCGGCTTGCCGCCCCGCGCGATCGCGCGTCTGGGCGTGGGGCGCACGTTTCAGGTGGCGGCCACGTTCGCCGCCATGACGGTACTGGAAAACGTGCAGATGGCCTTGCTGGCGCACGATCGCAAGGTCTTCCGCGGTTGGCGGCCGGCCCGCGCGGCGCGCCCTGACGACGCCCTGGCCTTGCTGGAGCAGGTGGGCATGCGGGCCCAGGCCGCGCGCCCTTGCAGCGAGCTGGCGTATGGCGACGTCAAGCGGGTGGAGCTGGCCATGGCCCTGGCCGGCGCGCCGCGCCTGCTGCTGATGGATGAACCGACGGCCGGCATGGCGCCGGCCGAACGCCATGCCTTGATGGCGTTGACGCAAAGACTGGTGCGCGAACGCGATATGGCCGTGCTGTTCACCGAACACAGCATGGATGTCGTGTTCGCCCATGCCGACCGTTTGCTGGTGCTGGCCGGCGGCAAGCTGATCGCGCAGGGCACGCCGGCACAGGTGCGGGATGATGCGCAGGCGCAGGCGGTGTACTTCGGCAGCGGGACGACTTTCAAGGAAGGGGCGCCGGACGGCGACGCGGGGGCAGCGGTGCAGGCCTCACAGGATGATGTGGCCGAAAACCCCGACCGGCGGGATGTCTCCAACAACGCGCCGGGTCGCGCGCACGTGACTGGCTCGGTCGCCCCGCTGCTGCGGGTGCGCGACCTGCATGGCGGCTATGGCGCGGCGCGGGTGCTGTTTGGCATCGATCTGGAGGTCCGCCGGGGTGAAGTCGTGGCCCTGATGGGACGCAATGGCGCCGGCAAATCCACCACCATCAAGACCCTGATGGGACTGCTGCCCGCCAGCCAGGGCAAGGTCGACTTCATGGGCCAGGACATCAGCAGGCAGGCCGCGCATCGGATCGCCCGTCTGGGCCTGGGCTACGTGCCGGAAGAACGCCGCATCTTCACCGACCTCACGGTCGCGGAGAATCTGGCCCTGGCCCGGCAGGCGCCGCGCCATTGGCCCGACGGCACGGCCGGGCCCGGCTGGGACGCGGAGCAGCTGTATGCCCGCTTTCCCCATCTGGCGTCGCTGCGCGATCGCGCGGGCGGGCAGATGAGCGGGGGCGAGCAACAGATGCTGACGGTGGCCCGCACGCTCATGGGCAACCCATATCTGGTGCTGCTGGACGAACCGTCGGAAGGCGTGGCGCCGGTGGTGGTCGAGCAGATGGTCGCCATGATCCTGACCCTCAAGGACCAGGGGGTCAGCGTGCTGCTGTCGGAGCAGAACCTGCATTTCGCCGCCCTGGTCGCGGACCGGGCGTATGTCCTGGACCAGGGCCGTATCCGCTACGAAGGGGCTATGCAGCAACTGGCCGGCGACGAACAGGCGCGCCGGACCTGGCTGGGCATTTGAAAATGAAAAGGCCCGCCGAAGGCGGGCCTTTCCCATCCGCTGCCGCGGCGTTGCGGCGGCGCCCGGCTTACGCCGGGTACTTGCGCTTGTCCGGCGCCGGCGGGAAGTACTGATACAGCCAGGTTTCGCTCAAGACCTTCTTGTCCTTGATGCGGCGGATGAACATGCGCATTTCGACCGGATCGACGCTATCGCTGGTCGGATACCAGTCGAACATCGCGCGGAAGCCCTCGACGGCGGGATGCAAGGCGAAGATCTGTTGCTCACGGGCTTCGCCGTGGCTGACGGTCACCACGGACTCCAGACGCTCGTTCTTGTCCATGCCTTGCAAGGGCCCGCCCACGAAGTCGACGGCGAAGCGGCGCGCCCATTTGTCGGGATAGTGCTCGCCCGGCGCCCAGCCTTCCAGGAAACCGCCCATGCCGGACCGCGTGGCCAGCACTTGCGCCAGGGTCGGCTTGACCGGCGGCAGCGCGGCCCAGTGCAGCTTGTAGCCGAAGCGCAGTTCCGCGCCCGCCTTGACCGGCTCCTGCGGATTCCAGAAGGCCACGATGTTGTCCAGGGTCTCGCCCGTGGTGGGCAGCTCCATCAGGTCCACGGTGCCCTTGCCCCACTGCGTGGTGGGCTCCACCCACAGGCTGGGCCGACGGCTGTACCAGTCCACGGTGTCCTGGTACGTGGCGAAGTCATGATTGCTCTGGACCAGGCCGAAGCCGCGCGGGTTTTCGTCCTGGAAGGTGCTGAAGGCGATGCGCTCGGGATTGTTCAAGGGGCGGCAGACCCACTCGCCATCCCCGCGCCACATCGACAGGCGGTCGGAATCATGGATGTTGGGGTGGATGGTGTCGCACATGCGGCGTTCATAGCCGCCGCAGCTGAACATACTGGTCATCGGCGTGATGCCCAGTTGCTTGATGTCGCGCCGCGCGTAGATATACGAGTCGATGTCCATCACCACGCGGTCCGCCAGGCAATCGATCTCGAAGCGGTAGGCGCCCGTGGCGCTCAGCGAATCGAGCAAGGCGTACAGCACGAAGCGGGTGGCGTTGGCCGTCGGCGTCTCGAACCAGAACTCGGTGAAATGAGGGAATTCCTCGGGCACGCCGGCGTAGGTGTTGATCGCCAGGCCGCGCGCCGACAGGCCGTATTGCCCGGTGTTGTCCACCGCGCGGAAATAGCTGGCGCCCAGGAAGGACACGATGTCGTACTTGGCGATGTTCGGCGCCTTGAACACTTTCAGGCCCGAAAAACCCAGGTCGCCCTTGAGCTGGCTGACGTCCACGCCGCTGTCGGCGTAGTTGAACAGCTCCGGCCGGAACGGCACTTCCCGTACCACCGAGGTCTTGGGATCGATGGCGTGCATGCGCACCGGCTGGCGGAAATCCATGCCGACGTGGAAAAACTGCACGTCGAGCTTGCCGTGCACGTCCTGCCACAGGGAATGCTTGGGGTCGTACTGGATGGCATTGAACTGCTGCGGCGTCATCTTGGACAACGTCTCGGGCAGTTTCTGGCGGCCGTCGATGAAGGTCTCGCCAGCCAGGTCGCGCGCGCGCGTCTGCAGTTGCTTGAAATCGAATTTCGCGCCTGTCCCTGGTTTGCTGGGGTCCTGTGCGTAGGCGGAAGCGGCGAATAGCGCGCCGGCGGGCAAGCCGGTGGCGGCGGTCAAGGCCGTGAAGGCCTTCAGCAATTTTCTACGATGCATGGAAAACGAAGCGAGCCAGGAAGTGCGGATTAATAAAAACGGATGCCTGCGTCGTCATTCTCTGTGGCGGCGGCCGGCATCCGTGCGTGGCTAAAGCATACGACATTCAGCGATTTTCATTTGAGAACATAAGATGACATCCCGAAAAAGCCAACGTAAGAGGATCTAGCACACCTGACGCAACGACCGCCCCCGATCGCAGACACCGCGGATCCGGGTCCCCCGGTCCGCCGGTGTCGCCCCCTGGGGGGCCCGCGTAAGCGGGTACGGGGGGGGCGCTTTGACGAAGGTCAATGCGGCTTGGCGCCAGATGCATAGACTGGCGCAAAGGGGTAATTCCGCCCCGCCAGCGTGCTCCGTCAGCGCTCCGATAGCGACAGGACGGGGCACGCCGTGGGAGCCGCCATGAGCCAAGCCATCGACACCGAAGCCGTCAAAACCTATTTCCTGGAACTGCAACATCGCATCGTCTCCGCGCTGGAGGGCTTTGACGGCAAGGCCTTCATGGTCGATCCCTGGCACCGGCCGGCCACCGACCCCCTGTGCGGCCACGGCCGCAGCTGCGTCATCGAGGACGGCGATTTCTTTGAACGCGGCGGGGTCAATTTCTCGCACGTGCAGGGCGACACCCTGCCGCGCGCCATCGTCGACCAGCGCCCCGGCTTGAAGGGCCGCGGCTTCGAGGCCATGGGCGTGTCCCTGGTCCTGCACCCGCGCAACCCCTATTGCCCCACGGTCCACATGAACGTGCGCCTGTTCGTCGCCACCGGCGGCGCTGTGGATCAGGCGCCGGTGTACTGGTTCGGCGGCGGCATGGACCTGACGCCGGTCTACGGCAACGAGAACGACGCGCGCCATTTCCACGCCACCTGCCGCGACGCCCTGGAGCCCTTCGGCGACGATCTCTATCCCAGCTTCAAGACCTGGTGCGATGACTACTTCTACCTGCCCCATCGCAATGAGGCGCGGGGCATCGGCGGCGTCTTCTTCGACGATTTCAACGACCTTGGCTTCCAGCAGGACTTCGCCATGACCCGCGCGGTGGGCGATGCCTTCCTGGCCGCCTACCTGCCCATCGTCACCGTCCGCCGGCACATGCCTTATGGCGAACGCGAACGGGATTTCCAACAATTCCGGCGCGGCCGCTACGTGGAATTCAACCTGATCATCGACCGCGGCACCCTGTTCGGCCTGCAAAGCCGCGGGCGCACCGAATCGATCCTGATGTCCATGCCACCCATCGCGAAGTGGCGCTATGATTGGCGCCCAGAGGCCCACTCGGAAGAAGCACGCTTGACGGAAGTCTTCCTGCCGCGGCGCGACTGGCTCGCCAGCACGCCCGTCGCCGCCCAGCCGCCGCAATCCCGGTCCGCCCCTGAGTCGTCACGCAAGGCCATTCTTCGCCATTCCACCGCTGGGCTGCCGTCTTGATCCTGCCGATCCGGGGCGCAGTCCGTAACTGGAGATTGTGATGCCTTCATCCGCCCCCTCGGCGCTCCCCGCAACCAAGCCAAAAGCCGCCATCCCGCTGGGACTGGTGGCCGGCGTCATTGCCCTGATCGTGGTCCTGCTGGTCCCACTGCCGGCGGACCTGCCGGTGGCGGGCCACCGGATGCTGGCCATCCTGGCGTTCGCCGTCGTGGTGTGGATCACCGAAGCGGTGTCCTATGAGGCCAGCGCGATCATCATCACGGCGCTGATCGCCTTCCTGATAGGCACTTCGCCCAATATTCAAAACCCCGCGGTCGAATACGGCACCTCCGCCGCCATCAGCATGGCGCTGACCGGCTTCGCCAACCCGGCCCTGGCCCTGGTCGGCGGCGCGCTGTTCATCGCGGCGGCGATGACCCATACCGGCCTGGACCGCCGCATCGCCCTGCTGACCTTGTCCAAGATAGGCACCAGCACGCGGCGGGTCCTGATCGGCTGCATTGCCGTGACCATCATCCTGAGCCTGGTCGTCCCCAGCGCCACGGCCCGGAGCGCCGCGGTGGTGCCCATCATGATGGGCATCATCACCGCCTTCGCGGTGGAGAAGCGCTCCAACGTAGCCGCGGGCATCATGATCGTGGTGGCGCAGGCGGTCAGCATCTGGAACGTCGGCATCCAGACCGCCGCCGCGCAAAACCTGCTGACCATAGGTTTCATGGACAAGATGCTGGGCCAGCGCGTGACCTGGGCGGACTGGCTGATCGCCGGCGCGCCGTGGGCCATCATCATGTCCGTGGTGCTGATCGTCACCATCCTCAAGCTGTTGCCGCCGGAAGCCAACGAGATCGCGGGCGGACGCGAGAGCATCGACCGCCTGCTCGCCGAACTGGGCCCGATGACCGGCCCGCAGAAGCGCCTGATGGGCGTGTCCATCCTGCTGCTGCTGGCATGGGCCACCGAAGGACGGCTGCATCGCTATGACACCACGGCCACCACCTACTTCGGCCTGGTGCTGCTGATGCTGCCCCGCTTCGGCGTGATGACATGGAAAGACGTGCAATCGCGCATCCCATGGGGCACGGTGATCGTCTTCGGCGTGGGGATCAGCCTGGGCACGACCTTGTTGACCACCCAGGCCGGCAAATGGCTGGGCGAACAGGTGGTCTTGCACACCGGCCTGGACAGCGTGGGCGCGGTGGCGGTGTTCGCCATCCTGGCCGCTTTCCTGATCGTGGTTCACCTGGGCTTCGCCAGCGCCACCGCGCTGACGTCGGCCATGCTGCCCATACTTATCTCCGTGCTGACCACCCTGCCAGGGGAATTCAGCCGGCCCGGCATGACCATGCTGCTCGGTTTCACCGTCAGCTATGGCTTTCTGCTTCCCATCAACGCGCCCCAAAACATGGTGTGCCTGGGGACGGATACCTTCAACGCAAGGCAGTTCGCCAAAGTCGGCATCGTGATCACCATCGTGGGTTACTTGCTGATGCTTCTGTTCGCCGCGACCTATTGGCGCTGGCTGGGCTGGATCTGAGGAGAACGCCATGAAGGTTTCCATCCCCCACGCGCTGCGTCTGGGGCAGCGCCTCCTGGCCGCTCAAGGCGTGCCCGACGATATCGCCGCCGCCGTTGCCGATCATCTGGTCGGCGCCGACCAGGCCGGCTACGCCAGCCATGGGCTGTCCATCCTGCCGACGTATTGCAAGGCCCTGCAGGCGGGGCTGGTCAATGGCGACGGCCGGCCTGAGCTGATGTCGGGTACCGGGCCGCAAGGCGGCGGCGCGCTGCAGGCCTACGACGGCCACAACGGCCTGGGCCAGTATGTCGGCAAGGCGGTTTTCGAGCAGGCCATCGCCACTGCCGGCCAGCAGGGGCAGTGCATTTTCACCCTGCGCAATACCCATCATCTGGGGCGTCTGGGCCACTATGGCGAAATGGCCGCTGCCGCGGGCCTGGTGCTGCTGGCTTTCACCAACGTCACCAATCGCAAGCCGACTGTCGCGCCCTTCGGCGGCGGCGCGGCGCGCATGACCACCAATCCCCTTTGCATCGCGGTGCCGCTGCCGGATGACCGCCCGCCCTTCGTGCTGGACATGGCCACCAGCGCCATCTCATTGAACAAGGCGCGCGTGCTCGCGGCGACGGGCCAGCCCGCGCCGGCCGGGGCGCTGATCGACAGCCAGGGACGGCCCACCACGGACGCCGCCGTCATGTTCGAGGATCCGCCCGGGGCGCTATTGCCCTTTGGGGCGCATAAAGGCTATGCCCTGGGGCTGGCCGCCGAGTTGCTGGCCGGCGTCCTGTCCGGCGGCGGCACGGTGCGCAAGATTCCCGCGCGGGAAGGCGCCACCGCCAACAACCTGTTCGCGCTGCTGCTGGACCCCAAGGCCATCGCCGACCAGGCCTGGTACCTGCAGGAAACTGCTGCGTACATCGACTATCTGGTCACCTGCCCGCCCCAGCCCGGCGTCGACGCCGTCCAGTATCCCGGCGAGTATGAAGCGTTGAGCCGCCAGGCCAATGCGGACAGCGTGGCTTATGAAGGCAAGAACTGGGACGGGCTGGTCCAGGCCGCCACCGAGCTGGGCGTGGCCGACGCGCTGCCGGAATAAGAAAGAAGCACTCCTGAGAACTCGCAGCGGTGCCCGATCAGGGACACCGCGGAGCCGGGTCCCCCGGTCCGCAGGTGTCGCCCCCTTGAGGGGGTGGCGCGTAGCGCCCCGGGGGTGGACCCTCCTTCCGCGCTCCGCGCGGTACGGGGGGACTCTATCACTCGTTGTCTTTCAGACGAGGCTCCAGCCACATGGCGTTCATGATGCCGAAGAAGACGGCAGCGGCCAGGCCCAATACCCAAGTGAAATACCACATATCATTCTCCCGTTGATTCGATTCAATACAGCGTGTGCTGGTCGGCTTCAATCGCATGACTGGTCACGCGGCCGAACATGACCTTGTAGACCCAGCTCGTGTAAACCAGGATGAGGGGCAGGAACACGATCACGGCGAACAACATGATTTCCAGGGTCAGGCGACTGGACGTGGCGTTCCACACGGTCAGGCTGTGCGCGGTATCGGTGGAAGACGGCATGATGAAGGGGAACAGCGAGAAGCCGGCGGTCAGGATGATGCCGATGATGGCCACGCTGGAGCTGAGGAATCCCGCCGTACCCGAATGCCGGCCGGACCACAGCGCCGCGCCCAACAGACCTGCCAGGCCCAGCACCGGTGCGATCCACATGGCCGGCCAACGCGCATAGTTGTTCATCCATGCGCCTGCCGCCGCAGCGGCGGTCCCGTTGTCATCCACGTGGAACCCCACGAGCGCCGTCGCCACCCAGGTACCCGCCAACGCGAAGAGAACCAGGCCCACCATGCCGGCCCAGCGCTGCGCGCTTGCCGCCCGCGCCCGCACGGCGCCATCGGTCTTCAGCTGCAGCAGCGCGGCGCCATGCGTCACCAGCATGCACAGGCTGACCAGACCGCACAGCAAGGCAAAAGGATTCAGCAAGGCGAAGAAGCTGCCCGTGTAGGTAGACCGCAGATCCGCGTCGAACTCGAACGGCACGCCTTGCAGCAGATTGCCGAAAGCCACGCCGAACACCAGGGCCGGCACCAGGCTGCCGCCGAACAGCGCCCAGTCCCAGAAACCGCGCCAGCGCGGGTCCGACACCTTGCCGCGGTAATCGAAGCCTACCGGCCGGAAGAACAGCGCGAACAGCACCAGCAGCAGGGCGATATAGAAACCCGAGAAGGCCGTGGCGTACACGCGCGGCCAGGCCGCGAACGTGGCCCCGCCGGCGGTGACGAACCAGACCTGATTGCCTTCCCAGGTGGCGCCCACGGCATTCACGACCACGCGCCGCTCCGTATCGTTGCGCGCCACGAAGGGCAGCAGCACGCAGGCCCCCATGTCGAAGCCGTCGGTCAGGGCGAAACCGATCAAGAGGGTGCCGATCAGCGCCCACCAGATCACTTGCAAAACGGTGTAATCGAACATGGCGGTCTCCTCAGGCCGACTTGCCGGCCAGGGGCGGCAGACCTTGTCCGCGCAGTGGCTCTGGGTGATAGTCCGGGCCCCGGCGGGCATAGCGCACCATCAGGAACATTTCCACGATGAGCAGTCCGGTGTAGAAAAAGATGAAGCCGGCCAAGCTGAAATACAGGTCGCTGGGCTGCAAGGTGGACGCCGACAGGCGCGTGGGCAGGATGCCCGCGATGGTCCACGGTTGCCGGCCCACTTCGGCGACGACCCAGCCGAATTCGGCGGCCAGCCAGGGCAAGGGAATCGCCCATACCGCGCAACGCAGGAACCAGCGGTAGCGCGGCAGGTCCACCAGGCGGCGCGCGCTGAACCAGAAAGCCAGCAGGAAGGTCACCAGGAACAGGATGCCCAGGCCGACCATGATGCGGAAGGACCAGAACACGGGCGCCACGGGCGGCACCGTATCGGCGGCGGCGCGATCGATCTGCGCCGGCGTGGCGTCGACGACCTTGTCGGTGTAATGCTTCAACAGCAGGCCATAGCCCAGGTCCTTCTGATGCGCCGCGAAGCGTTCACGCGTCTGGTCGGACGTATCACCCGAGCGCAGGTCGCGCAGCGCGCCGTAGGCCAGCATGCCGTTTTCGATGCGAACGCGGTTTTCCTTCACCAGGTCCTTGATGCCCACCACCGGCTCGGTGACGGAGCGCGTGGCGATCAGGCCCAGCGCATAGGGGATGCGCACGGCATAGTCGGTGCGTTGCTCGGCCTGGTTGGGGACGCCGAACAGGGTGAAGGACGCCGGCGCCGCCTGGGTTTCCCATTCGGACTCGATGGCGGCCAGCTTCATCTGCTGGACTTCGCCGGTGGTATAGCCCGACTCATCGCCCAGCACGATCACCGACAAGGTGGACGCCAGGCCGAAGCCGGCGGCGATGGCGAAGGAACGCTTGGCGAAGGCGATGTGCCGATTGCGCAGCAGATACCAGGCCGATATTCCCAGAACGAACATGGCGGCGGTCACATAGCCGGCCGATACCGTGTGCACGAACTTGACTTGCGCGATCGGGTTGAACAGCACCGTCGACAGATCGGTCAGCTCCATGCGCATGTTTTCATAGTTGAAGTGCGCGCCGGCGGGGAAATTCATCCAGCCGTTGGCGACCAGGATCCACAGCGCGGACAGGTTGGAGCCCACGGCGACCAGCGTGGTGACGACCAGATGCTGCACGCGGGTCAGGCGGTCCCAGCCGAAGAAGAAGAGACCGACGAAGGTCGACTCCAGGAAGAAGGCCATCAGGCCCTCGATGGCCAGCGGCACGCCGAAGATGTCGCCCACGTAGTGCGAGTAGTACGACCAGTTGGTGCCGAACTGGAATTCCATGGTCAGGCCGGTGGCCACGCCCATGGCGAAGTTGATGCCGAACAGCTTGCCCCAGAAGCGGGTCATGTCCTTGTAGATCTGCTTGCCCGTCATGACGTAGACGGACTCCATGATCACCAGGATCCAGGACAAGCCCAGGGTAAGAGGAACGAAGATGAAGTGGTACAGCGCGGTTACCGCGAATTGCAGGCGCGACAGGTCGACGACATGACTATCGATCATGGCCGGTCTCCGAGGGTTGCGTGGGGGATCCGACCAGGGCGGCGGAGACTTGGTTGGGACCGAAGGAGGCGTTCTTCTGCGGATTCGAGAAGAAAAGAATTTGTATCGCCACCAGCAGGGTCAGCTTGACGATGACCACCAGCGCGATTTCACGAGCGGTGGGATGGGCGCGGCCGAATGCGCGCAAGCGCGGACAGAACCCGGCCGTGCGGCGTGAGTCGGCCGGTGGATCAGGGGGCATGAAACGATCTCCGAGTAGTTACAGGGAGATTGTTCTCGGCACGGTCGCCGCACACCATGATCTAAGTCAAAGAGTCCGGAGGAAGCGGCGCTGGGGCGGCATGTTCATTGTCCCAAACCGCCAGAACTGTTGCGGCCATGCCTACGTTTGTGCGCCGCCGATGACAAAGTGTGCAAGCAGATGCAAGGTTGGCTCCATCGAGGTGTCGTCATGTAACGCCGGCGGCCACTGAGGATTACGCCGTATATATAGTCTTGCGGAGCCGAGGAAGGAAACACCATGCGCACGCTGGCACGCCCCGCAGTTCATCGTCCCTGTCCACTCGTAGCAACCCCAAGCCGCCTGCCTGTATTTTGTGCCGGCGCGATACTGGCGGCCTGTCTGGCGCCGAACGCCCATGCGGCCTGTACCAGCGGCGGCGGCCCGCCATCCGCGACCGGCAGCGGGCAAGCCATCGTGTGCACGGGCGTGGTCAGCGCAACGGGCACGCCGGCCCTGCAATTGACTGGCGACGGCAATTCGGTCGACAGCCTCGGCATCCTGACCGGCAGCGCGGGCCTGGCGGCCACCGGCAACGGCAACAGCCTGACCAATAGCGGCCGCATCACGGGCACCGCGGGCCCGGGCGTGGTGATGACCGGCGGCGACACCACCATCGTCAACAGCGGCCTGATCAGCGGCAATGGCGCGCTGGGCGTGCAGACAGGCGCCGGCGCGGACAGCTTCACCATGAACGGCGGCGTGGTGACGGGCGGCATCGACCAGGGCGCCGGCATCGACCGTTTCCAGATCACCGGCGGGACCGTGAACGGCGCCGTGTCCCAGGGCAGCGGCACCGACGACTTCCGCATGACGGGCGGCACCATTACGTCCCTGCAACAGGGGGACAACCGTGACACCTTCTTCATGTCCGGCGGCAGAATCATCGGCGCGTTCGAAGACGGCGACGTCGCCACCATGACCGGTGGCACCATAGGCCGGGTCGACATGAAGCTGGACAACAACATCTTCGACATGTCCGGCGGCACCATACAAGGCAATCTGGTCACCGGCTTCGGCAACGACGCCATCACCGTGTCCAACGGCTTCATCGGCGGCAACATCAGCGTCAGCGGCGGCACCGACAGCGTGACCATCACGGGCGGGCGCATCGTCGGCGATGTGCGTATGAGTACAGGCAACGACACCTTCAGCTGGAATGGCGGTGGCGAGATCGATGGCGCCATCGACATGGGTCCGGACGACGACACGGCCGTGCTCGGCAATCTTTCCAGTGCCCAACTGGCCACGCCGACGATCATCAGCGGCGGCACCGGCATCGATACCCTCACCTTTCAAAACGCACAGACGGCCGGCATCTCGCGCTACACCCAATGGGAGGCCGTCGCGCTACGCAGTTCGACGCTGACCATGGACGGCGACCTGGTGCTGGGTGACGCCGGCACCGGCACGGGCACCCTGGACCTGGACGCGGGCAGCCGCCTGCTGGCCGTGCCCGGTATCGCGGCGGGCATCGTGCCCGCGGCCGCCGGCCAGCGCGTGACGGTGACCAATGCCGGCACGCTGGACCTGACCGGCGGCCAGGGCAAGAATCGGCTCACCATCGCCGGCGACTACGTGGGCCGCGCCGGCGTGCTGAAGGTGGACAGCGTGCTGGCCGCCGACGACGCGCCGTCGGATCGGCTGATCGTGGCGGGCGGCAGCATCAGCGGCAACAGCACCTTGGCCGTCACCAACCTGGGCGGCGCGGGCGCGGCTTCGCAGCACAACGGCATCATGGTGGTCGAAGCGACCGGCGGCACGGTCAGCAGCAACGGCGCCTTCGCCCTGCCCGGCACCTTGCGCGCCGGGCCCTACGAGTACTTCCTGTACAAGGGCGGCGTGACGGCAGGCAGCGAGAACAACTGGTACCTGCGGTCCACGGTGCCGGCGGTGCCCGATCCGGCCGAAGATCCGCAAGCCGCGGCGACCGCCCCGGTTGCGGCGCCCGTGGTGGCCGCCGCCGTGCCTGGAGAAACGCCAGTGTTGACCGCCGCGCCGCTGCCCGCGCCGGCCGCGGAGTCGGTGCCCATCTACCGCGAGGAAGTACCGGTCTACGGCGCGGTGGCCGCCACCTCCCGACAATTGGCTTTGTTCACGTTGGGTACGTTTCACGACCGGCAGGGCGAGCAGCGGCTTACGGACGATGCCCGTGACGGCGGCGCGGCTGCTCCCGCCTATGGCTGGTTGCCTGGTAGTTGGGCCCGCGTTTTCGGCGAGCGCACCGATCGCCGCTATGGCGGCGACACGCAAACGGCGTTCGACGGCAGCATAGGCGGCGTCCAGGTGGGGCAGGACATCTACGCCAGGCGGCACGCGGACGGCAGCCGGGACCGTCTGGGCCTGTTCCTCGGCTACGCCAACGCGGACGGCGACGTGCACGGGCTGGCGCTGGGCACGCCGCGTACGCGTGCCGGCACGCTGGATCTGGACGGCTACAGCGCGGGCGCCTACTGGACGCATATCGGGGAATCGCAGTGGTACACGGACGCGGTGGCGATGGCGACGCACCTGGACGCCCACCTGCGCTCGCATGAAGGCATGGACGAACGCACGCAGGGCACGGCGACCACGCTGTCCCTGGAAACAGGGTATCCGCTGCGGATCAACGAACATTGGACCCTGGAGCCGCAAGCGCAGGCCATCGCCCAGTTCGTGTCGCTGGATGGACTGGATGACGATATCGCGCGGGTGACCTTCCGCAATGGCGATGCTTACACGGCGCGGGTCGGCGCGCGGCTGGCCGGCGACTACGGGCGCGGGGGGCAGCGCTGGATGCCGTATTTACGGGTCAACCTTTGGCGCGAGTTCGCGGGCCACGATCGCACGGTCTACGACGGCGCGGACAGCGTGACGACGGCCTACGGGTCGACGGCCTTGCAGTTCGGGGCCGGCGTGGCGGCGCACTTGACGCGCGCGGTCAGCGTCTACGCCGCCGCGGATTATATGAAGGACGTCGGCGGCGACTACCGCCGCGGGTTGATGGGCAGCGTGGGGGTCCGGGTACGGTGGTAGCGGCGGAGCCGCGCCCGCAGCGCGTTGCTACGGGCCGTTGCGGGGCGTCACGATATTTGGTCGCGGGGCAAGGTTGCGCGGTAGGGTTGCGGGTGGCATCAGGCCAGCGAAGCGCCGCCGCAGACAATGATCTGCTGGCCCGTGATCGCGCCGGCGCCGGGTCCCAGCAGGAACGCGGCGACGGCGCCGATTTCGTCGGGGTGGACGTAGCGGCCCATGGGTGGCAGCCGGGGGGGCGTGCCGCCGCGCGCGGGGTCGCGCAGCATGGGCGTGTCGGTGGCGCCTGGCGCAATGACGTTGACGGTGATGCCGCGCGGCGCCAGCTCGGCGGCCCATGAGCGGGCCATGCCGATCAGGGCTGCCTTGGTGGCGGCGTACTGGCTGCGGCCGGCCGCGCCATTGGCGGTACGGCTGCCTACCAGGACGATGCGGGCACCTTCGGGCAAGGTGGGCGCCAAGGCGTCGACCAGCACTTCGGCCGCGCGCACATGGATGCGCCACATGGCCTCGCCATCCGCGGGGTTCAGATGGCCCAGCGGCGCGGTACGCATGAAGCCCGCGGCGTGGACGACGGCGCTGACGGGGCCGACATCACGCAATACGGTGCGTAGGGCGTCGTCATCCGTCAGGTCGACCTGGATGTGATGCGAGTACACGGCGCCCGCCGTGCCGTCCGGCGCGCCATCGCGCGCCGGCGCAGGGCTGCGGTCCAGTCCCACGACCTCCCAGCCCGCGGCGCGCAAAGCGGCCGCGATGGCGGCGCCGATGCCGGACGCCGCGCCGGTCACCAGCGCAAGGGCCATTACTTGTAGTCCTTGGCCTGCTGCCGCACCTTGGCCAGATCGAAGTTGTTGATGTCATCGATCAGCGCATTCGTATAGAAAGGCCCGTAGTCGCTGATCTTGAAATCATTCATCTCCGCTTCCGTCTTCAACTCCTGCACATTGATGCTGCCCATCTTCGCCCCGGCATAGGGCGGCTCGTACAGCTTGATGCGACGGCTGATCGCCTGCAGGATCGCGGCCACGGCGGCTTCCTCGCTGCTGCCGCGCGGCGCGGTTTCCGGATACATGCGCAGGAAGGCCTGCGCCCCCGCCTTGGGATTGGCCAGGATAAACTGCGACGCCTTGCACACCGTGCGGCCCACCCCCACCGCCATGGCACGCTGGCTTTCCAGGGTCTGCACCCGTGTCTCCAGAAACTGGCCGCCGACCAGCGGCAGCTTGGCGGGCCGCGGCACCAGCTTGAACGGAATGCCCGCCGCCTCGATCTGCCCGAAGCCCGTGTCGTAATAGGCCAGCGCGTCGATGGCCCCGCGTTGCAAGGCCACGCCCGCCGGCACGCCATTGCCCACGGCGATCCACTTGAAATCCTTGTCCGGATCCATGCCCAGGGAACGCATCACATTGCGCGTCACCGGATAGTCCGTGGCGCCGAAGTCCGACACCCCGATGCGCTTGCCCTTGAGCTGCTCATAGCTGGTCACCGTGGCGTCCGGCGCCACGGCGATGTCCCATTTGTAGGGATAGGTGTATTGGTAGAAATTCTTCGACGTCTTCCACTCGCCCTTGGCCAACAACGGCAGGCCGAAAGAAGGCACCCCGACCCCCACGTCCACATCGCCACGATCCACCGCCACCTGGACGTTGCCGTTGGTGCCCAGGGCCAGCACATTGAAGGCCAGCCCTTCTTCCTTCGCGTAGCCCAGCACCTCGCCGATGGCCAGGTTGATGACGATGGGACTCATTGCCTTCAGCCCCACGCCCAGTTTGACCGCGCGCAGATCCGCCGCGAAGGCGCCGCGCGGCCGGGCCGCCAGTGCCGCGCCGATCGCGCCTGCCGTGAAAAGAAAGTGTCTCCGTTCCATCCGCATGTTGTTCTCCTTGTTTGCCTGGTCTTCTATTGGTGTCCTAACGCTTGTTGCGATCCGCCCAATGCACCACCCGCTTCTCCAGCCTGCGCACCAGCGCATGCAGCAGAATGCCCATGGCGCCCAGGATGACCAGCGCGGCGAACACGCCCGCCACATCGGTGACGGCCTGGGCCTGGGTAATGACCACGCCCATGCCCCGCTGCGCGCCAAGGAATTCGGCCACGATGGTGCCGAGCAAGGCATACACCACCGCCATGTCCAGACCGGCGAAGATATAAGGCGCCGCGTTGGGCAACTTGACGATGCGATAGGTCTCCAGCCGGCTGGCCGACAGGGAGCGCATCAGGTCGATACGTTCCGGCTCGACCGCCCGCAGTCCGGTGAAGCTGTTGATCAGGATCGGGAAAAAGGACAGCAGCGCGGCGATGGCGATCTTGGAGCCATCACCGAAACCCAGCCAGATCACGATCAGGGGCGCGATGGCCACTTTCGGCAGACTCTGCAACGCGAACGCATAAGGCATAAGCAGGCGCTCGATGGTGCGGCTTTCCGCCATCAGCGAACCCAGCACCAGGCCCGCGCCGGTACCGATGGCGAAGCCGATGGCGGCGTTGCAGAAGGTGCTCCACAAAGGCAGGTAGTAGCCCGTCGCGCTGTCGGGCGCCACCGCCAGCCCGGACCACAAGGCGCGCACCACCGCCAGCGGCTCGGGCAGGATGTAGGACGGCACGTGCAGCAGCCGCACACTCAACCACCAGGCCGCGATCAGTACCGCCAGCCCGGCCAGCGTGATCCAGGAAGTGTTGACGGCGCGGCGAGGTTTGCGGCGGCTGAGGTTGCGGGGGGCCGACTGGGAGGCCGATGCAGCGGCCGTGGGATGCAGGGTCGTGCTCACTCGATCTCTCCCTGGGCATTGAGCAGGCCGCGGATTTCGCGCGCCAGACGGGCGTATTCCGGATGGCTGATGATGGTGTCGAAGCCGCGCGGACGGGGGATGTCCACCTTCAGGTCGCACAAGACGCGGCCAGGCCGTGCCGACATGACCACCACGCGATCGGCCAGGAAGATGGCTTCGGAGATGCTGTGCGTGATCAGGATCACGGTCTTGCCATTGGCCTGCCAGATGCGTTGCAGCTCCAGGTTCATGCGTTCGCGCGTCAAGGCGTCGAGCGCGCCGAATGGCTCATCCATCAGCAAGGTGCGCGGATTGCGCACCAGCGCGCGGCAGATGCCCGCGCGCTGCTGCATGCCGCCCGACAACTCATAGGGATAGCGGGCGCTGAAGTCAGCCAGGCCCGTCATCTCCAGCAGGTCATCGACCCGCACCTCGCCCGGTGCGTGTTTGCCGCCGACCCGGGTAGGCAGCTCGACGTTCTGGCGCACCGTCAGCCAGGGCAGCAGGTTGGCCGCCTGGAACACCACGCCCACGTCGCGCGACGGACCGTCGATGCGCTTGCCCTCCAGGGTCAGCTCGCCTTCCTCGCAATCATCCAGGCCGGCCAGCATGCGCAACAGCGTGCTCTTGCCGCAGCCCGACGGGCCGACGATGCTGACGAATTCGCCATCGGCGATGTCCAGGTCCACGCCATCCAGGGCCCGGACCGCGCCTGTCTGCGTCTCGTAGGTCTTGGCCGCCGCGCGCATTTCAATCAAGGCCGGCCGTGGCGCCGGCGGTGCCACGCTATGCAGCCGTGGCTGCGTATTGCTCCACATATCTCTGTCTCCTGATCCAGCGGATCGGGCCGGTGCCTTATGGCGTTCTCGGCCGTGACCCTGCACCCTTCATGCGTTGATCAAGCGGCTGCCTTGACCGTCAGCCCCGCCGCCACCAGCGCCGCGTCGATGGCGCGCAGTTCCTTTTCGCTGGGCGCGTGCGTGGGCGGACGCACGGTGGCGTTGCGGATGATGCCGGCGCGCGCCATGGCGGCCTTCATCCGGCCGTGGGCTTCGCCGGTCGGCTCGCCCGCGCCATAGACTGCGTCCTTCAAGGGCGTGATGCGCGCCTGTACCGCCATGGCCTGCTTCAGGTCGCCGGCGCGGACCGCTTCCAGCAATTCGTGGATGAGGCCGGGCACCAGGGACGCGAAGCCCACCAGCGCGCCGTCTATGCCCTGCACCATGGACGCGAGCAGGTATTCGTCGTGGCAGGTCAGCAAGGCCTTGGTCGGATCGGCCGCCCGGATGGCCTGCAGGTCGCGCGCGTATTTGTTCATCTCGCGCGTGCCGATCTTGAAGGCCGCCACATGGGGCGACCGCGCCAGCTCCGCCAGCAAGTCGGAAGAGAAGGACGCGCGGGTCCAGGCGGGATACACATGCACGATCAGCGGCAGGCCGGTGGCCTTGCCGATGGCCGTGAAGTAGTCCAGGCAGTGTTCCGGCTTGAAGCCGAAGCGCAGCCAGTGATGCGGCGGCATGATGTCCAGCCCGCGCGCGCCGGCCTCCTTGGCCATGCCGGCCTGCTCGACGGCATCGTTGATGCCTTCGCAGACGATGGAAGAAATAACCGGGCAGATGTCGCCGGCGGCTTCGACAGTGAGCCGCGTGACGTGCGCGCGCTCGCGCGCCGTCAGCGAAAAGACCTCGCCGGTATGGCCATTGGTCATCAGGGCGTGGATGCCCGGCTGCCCTGCCAGCCAGCGGGAAAAGCGCTGCAGCTCGGGCTCGTCGATGCTGTAGTCCTGATTGAAGGGCACGGCGGTGGCCGGGATGATGCCGTTGAAATCGATGTTACGCACTGCTGTCTCCTGGGTTGCATGGCCCGGTCTCGTGGTGGACCTTGGGGCGAGGGTAAGAAGCGAAGCTAAGAATGGGAGTCGGTGTCGGTGTCGGTGTCGGGCTTGGCGAAAGCTGCGCGGTTCAAGGTACGACGGGCGCCGCGCGGCCTGCCGGCCGCGGCGCCAGAGGCTGCGGCGACGTATAGCCACCCGTGGTCTGCAGCGCCTTGGACAACTCCGCTGCCGCGGCGACCAGCGGCACCGCGGTGGCGGCCTCGAAGGCGGACAGCGAGGTATTCAAGGCCGGCGCGGCGACACTGAGGGCAGCCAGCGGCACGCCATCGGCGTCCAGCACCGGCGCGGCGATGACGAACAGGCCGGATACGGTTTCCTGGTTGGACAGCGCGTAGCCGCAGGCGCGCACGGCCGCCAGGCGCTCCAGGATGGCGGGCAATTCAGTAACGGTGGTATCGGTCAGGCGCTCGCGCGGCTGCGCTTCCAGCACCTGTATCTGCGTTTCCTCGGGCAGCCAGGCCAGGATGGCGTGACCGACGGCAGTTGAATAAGCCGGCACCCTGCTGCCGATGCGGATGTCGACACCCAGGCGGGTCAGCCCCGCCTGGATGCGTTCGGCATAGATCACGTCGGCGCCTTCGAGCACGCCGATGGAAGCGGCCTCGTTCACCTCACCCACCAGCTGCCGCAGGATGGGCCGCGCGCGTGTCCGCAGGTCGGACCGGGCGATGGCATTGAAGCCCAGGTCCAGCACCTTGAACGACAAGCGGAACAGACGGCTGTTCGGCACGCGCTCGACATAGCCGATGTCGACCAGGGTATTGAGAAAGCGAAAGGCGGTGGCGTTGTCCATGCCGCAGCGGCGCGCGACGTCGGCCATGGTGAGTTCGGGCTCGCGCGCGGTGAACGCTTCCAGAATCCGAAAGCCCTTGGCCAGGGATTGCACGGTGTTCTTGCTGCTCTTGTCAGCCGCGCTTGCGGTGGCGTCTTGCATCGTCGCGATCCTAAAAGTTCGGAATACGAATTTTAGTTTGACAACTGGGGCCAAAAAAAGCGCGGTGCGCTTCATGTCTGTCTCCGTCGTCGCGGATCCGAATCCAGGGCTGCTAAAAAGCACTTAATTCGGAATACGAACTTTAATTCGTTGTTTTTTATAGCCTAACTCCGCCGATGGCTGGCGGCAACAGGCCACGCCAAAAAATACACTCAAGGTTTTCCCTAGGCGCGATTGACAGCTTTCCCGATGAAGTCGTCTAATCGTATACGATTCTACGAAACACCCCGCAGGAGTCTTTTCATGAAGTGGCTCGCCCCAAGCACCGGCCAGGCGACGTTCGAGGGCATCAAGAACACGTCGCTCGGCAAACTCGTTCGCGACCAATTGCTCAACGGCATCCTGTCGGGCGCCTACATGCCTGGCCAGGCCCTGCGCGAATCGGAGCTGGTCGAACAGTTGAAGGTCTCGCGCGTCCCGGTGCGTGAAGCCTTGCGTGAACTGGAAAGCGCGGGCCTGGTGGTGTCGCGCAAGCACTCCGGCGTCTATGTGCGCGAACTGAGCGACGAAGAGGTCAAGGACCTCTATCAGTTCCGTTCCTTGCTGGATGGCCACGCAGGGCGCATGGCGGCGCAATTGCCCGACGACGAGCGCGAGGAACTGGTGCGTGAACTGGACACCTGCGTGACGGCCATGGATACGGCCATCAGCGAAGGCAACGCCCAGGGCTATTACAGCCTGAACCTGGAATTCCACTGGCTCTTCATCGAATACGCGGGCAATCGCGAGATCGCCAAGGCCTATCGCGACGTCATCCAGAAACTGCATCTGGCGCGCCTGAAGAACCTGTCCAATGAAGCGCACCGTGTGCGCTCCAACACCGAGCATCGCCAGATCGTCGACGCCTTGCGCAAGGTGACGTCGCCCAAGCACGCCGGCGAGTATGCCGACCTGCTGGCCAAACACGTGATCAACGCGCACGACCGCCTGTCGGTGATGTGACCAATTACCCAATGCGTGCTCCGCTGCCCTCCCCCCGCCCCATGCCATCGGCTACGCACGATCCACCCTGAGCCAGGACGCATGCCCCCGCAGTCGGGGCGGCGTCCGGGCCCATACCTATAACTATTTTCCGAGGAGACAAACCCATGAAAAGACGTTCCTTCCTGCTTGGCGCCGGCGCCGGCGCCATCGCCCTGCCGTATGCCTTGCCGTCCTTCGCCGCGTCCGCTTTCCCTGACCGTCCGATCACCTACATCGTGCCGGTAGCCCCCGGCGGCGGCAGCGACTATGTCGGCCGCGCCACCGCCAACGCGGTCGGCAAGGAACTGGGCACCACGATCATCGTGGAGAACCAGAGCGGTGGCGGCGGCGTGATCGCGTGCCAGAAGACCATGCGTTCCAAGCCGGACGGCTACACGCTGATGCAGGGTTACGTCGCCACCCTGGGTACCGCGCCCGCCACGCGCAAGGTCCCCTACGATCCCGTCAAGGACTTCACGGCAGTGGGCATGATCGGCGGCACGCCCAATGTGCTGGTCGTGAACAGCAAGCTGCCCGTACACAACCTGAAGGAGTTCATCGCCTACGCCAAGTCGCAGGGCAACGTGAACTACGGCTCCGCGGGCGCCGGCTCGCTGACTCACCTGCTGATGGAACTGCTGCAACAGCAGGCCGGCACGCACATGGTGCACATCGCCTACAAGGGCATCGCGCCGGCCTTCACCGACCTGCTGTCGCAACAGACCCAGTTCATGTTCCCCGGCCTGGCCGCCGCCGTGCCGCATCTGCGCGCCGGCACCGTGCGCGCCATCGCCCTGTCCGGCGATGCCCGCAACAAGGCCTTCCCCGACGTGCCCACGTTCAAGGAGCTGGGTTTGTCCGGCTTCGATGATGTGTTGCAATGGTATGGCGTCTCCGGCCCGGCGGGCATGGACAACGGCGTCGTGCAGACCCTGAATACCGGCTTGAACAAGGTGTTGAAAGACCCCGCCCTGATCAAGTCGCTGGACACCGAGGCCATCGTTCCCATGCCCATGTCGCCGGCGCAATTCGCCGCCTACGTGAGCAAGGATTACGAGCGTTGGTCGAAGCTGGCGAAAGAGCAGAACATCCAGCTCGACGCCTGATAGTGAACGGGGCGCCGCGCCGCGGTGTCCCGTGATCCCGATTCCGATTCCGATCCCGATTCATCCGATTTTCGTTGCACCCGAGAGACACACATGGCCCTGAACACCAAGATCGAAGCTGATCACAATGCCCCGCCGGTCACCCGCATCCTGGCCGAATACGTCGTCAACCATCCGTCGCGCGGCTGGGACGATGCCGTCGAGCACGAAGCGCACCGCACCTTCATGAACTGGCTCGGTTGCGCCGTCGGCGCCGCCGACCATGAAGCCGGCGAAGCCGCGCTGCGCGCCGTGCAAGTGCTGCAGCCCGCCGCGCAAGCCAGCGTGCTGGGACGCAGCGAGAAGGTCGACATCGCCAGCGCCGCGCTGATCAACGGCATCACGTCGCATACCTTCGACTTCGACGATACGCACCTCAAGACCATCATCCACCCCGCCGGCCCGGTCTGCTCCGCGGTGCTGGCGCTGGCCGAACTGACGGGCGCGAGCGGCCGCCAGATCATCGACGCCATCATCATCGGCATCGATGTGTCTTGCCGCATCGGCAACATGGTCTACCCGCAGCACTACGATCGCGGCTGGCACATCACCGGTTCCACCGGCGGCTTCGGCGCCGCTGCCGCCTGCGCCCGCCTGCTGGGCCTGGACGCTGACAAGACGCAGATGGCGCTGGGCATCGCGGCATCGCAGCCGGTTGGCCTGCGCGAGCAATTCGGCACGATGACCAAGCCCTTCCATCCTGGCGGCGCCGCCTCGGCCGGCCTGATGTCGGCTCTGCTGGCGCGCGAAGGCTATACCGCCAGCAAGCGCGCCATCGAAGCGCCGCGCGGCTTCGCCCAGGTGCTGTCGACCAAGTTCAACTGGAACGAGATCACCGATGAGCTTGGCAAGCGTTTCGAAATCTCCTTCAACACCTACAAGCCCTTTGCCTGCGGCATCGTGATCCACCCCAGCATCGATGCTTGCGTGCAGCTGCGCGAGCAAGGCGTGACGGCGGAGAACCTGGAACGCATCGACTTGCGCGTGCACTCGCTGGTGCTGGAACTGACCGGCAAGAAGGAACCCGCCGACGGCCTGCAAGGCAAGTTCAGCGTCTACCACGGTTGCGCCGCCGGGCTGATCTTCGGCCGCGCGTCGGAAAGCGAATACGCCGATGACATCGTCAACCGCGAAGACGTGGTGGGCGTGCGCCGCAAGGTCGTCGCCACCATCGACGACACCATCGACGAAGCCGCGGTGGATGCGGTGGCCACATTGAAGGACGGCCGCAAGATCCACGTGTTCGTCGAGCACGCCATCGGTTCGCTGCAGCGCCCCATGTCCGACAAGGACCTGGAAGCCAAGTTCAGCAGCCAGGCCGATCCCATCCTGGGCGCGGACCAGGTGCGCAAGCTGATCGATGCTTGCTGGAAGTTGGGCGAGGCGCAGGACGCGCACGGCCTGGTCGCCCTGGCAAGGAAATAGGCCCCCCCGTACCACGCTGCGCGTGGCCCCCCAAGGGGGCGACACCGGCGGACCGGGGGACCCGGCTCCGCGGTGTCCCTGATGGTACGGAGTTCTTGCTAACCTTCCGGCAGACGGCCGGCCGGTCGTTTTAGCAAAGGACTTTGCATGGTAATTCGCGGTGTGCCCCAGCGGGCCGACTTTCCGGCGGATGCCGAATTCCATATCAAGGAATTCGACGTCCCGCTATTGCGGATTCCCGGACAGGGTTGGTTCAACTGGTTCGGCGGCAGACCGCGGCCCTACGATGTGCAAGGACTGAAGCCCGGCAACAGCTGGCCGGCCCAGTCCTTCGAAGAATGGGCGGCCCTGGTCAAGGACAGCCTCTGATTTTCCCGCGGCACGGAACCCAAGTGCCGATCGCGACAACTTAGGAAATTTCCCATGCGACCCGCGCGGTTGCGCATATCTTGCGCGGCCGGCCGCGGGCGCTTTCCTTTGGAGCGCGATCAGATAAACCCCTTCAGTTCCGGCATCGGCGTGGCCGCTGCTCACAAGGCCAAAGACACGTTGCCGGATGCCCTGCCGGCGGGGCCAGATACAGCAGCGCCCGCAAACCAACCCTGCACTACCGAGAGCGGGACGGCAGCGCGACGCACCACCCCGCGCGCGCCATCCGCGCATCGGCTGCGCCTGTTTCGCAGTTGCAGCTGGATGGAGGTCAGCCATCCAGCGGAAATACTCACCGCGGCACGGGAACTCACACCCTTGCGCCCTCCCGCGCAACAGCCGCGCTTTCAAACGTTCGCGAAGCCCATGTTCAACCAGGAGCAATGGGCCGCATTCTGCATCACCGTCAAGCCCGGCCTGCCCGTGCCGGACTCACAGGCCTATCGCGCCCCGCGTGTTCGGCTTCCACCGCCATCCCCCCCGTCGTAGGGATGCCTGGGAAAACCCCGATGGAGCGCCGGGGCGACTTGATCAAGAATTCGTATTCATAGACGTCCAGCAGTCTCGGCGCCTATCCCGTCTTCGTTGCATCCCCCGTAAAAACCCTTATTCGCTCGGTGATTTCGCCTTAATGCAAACCCATCGAGCCAACAATCATGCCAACGACTGAATACGTATTCAATCCCAAGGATGTCGACGTACTGCTGAAACAGCCCTTGAGCGCAAAGCTGCCCGTGGTCGACCACGCGAAAGGCGTCTACATCCATGGGCGCGACGGCCGCGACTACCTGGACGGTTCCGGGGGCGCCATGACGGTGTCGATCGGGCACGGAGTGCGCGAGGTGCTGGATGCCATGCACGCGCAGGCCGAAAAGGTGTGCTTCACCTATCGCTCGCACTTCACCAGCGACGCGGCCGAGGCCCTGGCCCAGACCCTGGTCGACCTGGCGCCCGCCGGCATGAGCCACGCCTTCTTCGTCAACAGCGGCTCCGAGGCCACCGAACTGGCCTTGCGCACGGCACAGCAGTACTGGCGCGACCGGGGCCAACCCAACAAGACTCACGTGCTGGGCCGCGCGATCAGCTATCACGGCATGACCATGGGCGCCCTGTCCATGTCCGGCCACGACGCGCGCCGGGCCGACTACGGCAACCTGCTGCACACCTTCGCGGTGGCGCCGCCGCCTTACCCCTACCGCTTCCCGCTGTCCGGCACCGATGCCGAGCAACATGGCGCCATGGTGTGGGACCGCATCCTGCGCGAATACGGCGCCGACAAGGTGGCCGCCATCATCGTCGAGCCGGTGGTGGGCGCGGCGGGCGGCGGGCTGACGCCGCCCGTGGGCTATCTGCGCGCGTTGCGGCAGATCTGCGACCGCCACGACGTGCTGCTGATTTCCGATGAAGT
Organism: Bordetella sp. N; assembly: GCF_001433395.1. Taxonomy (GTDB): domain Bacteria; phylum Pseudomonadota; class Gammaproteobacteria; order Burkholderiales; family Burkholderiaceae_B; genus Bordetella_C. The sequence goes on along the minus strand of NZ_CP013111.1, from coordinate 5,619,573 downwards.
GATCACCGGCATGGGCCGCACCGGCACCTGGTTCGCCTGCGACCACGACGGCATCGCGCCGGACATGATCGCCACCGGCAAGGGCATGACGTCGGGCTACACCCCCATGGGCGCGGTGCTGTTCCACGAACGTATCGTCCAGGGCATGGGCGACAACGGCAAGACCGTGCCCTTCGGCCATACGTTCAGCGCCAATCCATTGAGCGCCGCGACCTGCCTGGCCGTGGTCAATTACATGCGCGACCACAAGGTGCTGGATAACGTCGCGCCGCGCGCGCGCCAGCTCGAAGCAGGCCTGCGCGCCCTGGCGGCACGCTTCCCCTGGATGGCCGACGTGCGTGGCCGCGGGCTGCTGTGGGGTTTCGAATTCGTCACGGATCCGGTCAGGAAGACACCGCCCGATCCCGCGCTCAACGCCAACGCCTTGTTCACCGCGCACTGCCTGCGCGCCGGCCTGATCGTCTACACCGCCGGCATCGCGCCCCTGAACAACGCCACGTTGATCGCGCCGCCGCTGGTCATCACCGAAGCGGAGATGGAAGATCTGTTGCATCGCCTGGAACAAGGCCTGGTGTCATTCGGCACCGAATTGGGCTACGCCACTCACTAAAACGCAAAGCAAGGGGAACACCATGACGACTGGCAAAAAAATCGATCGCCGCACTGTCCTGAAAGCGGGCGTCGCCGCACTGGGCTCGTCCCTGTCGGGAATTTCGTGGGCACAATCCGGCGACACGCTGACCATGGGCGTGCTGTCGCAACAAACGGGCACGTTCGCCTACGCCGGCGACCTGGTGCTCAAGGGCGCCAAGCTGGCCATCGAGGAACGCCAGGAAGCCATCCTGGGCAAGAAGATCAACCTGCTGGTCCGCGACGACGAAGGCAAGCCCGCGGTAGGCGTGCGCCGACTGACCGAAGCTGTCAGCTCGGACAAGCTGCGCTACTTCCTGGGCAACTTCTCCAGCGCCGTCGGCCTGGCCGAGCTGGAAGTGGCGCGCCAGGAACAGGTGATCCAGTACGCCGCCGGCGGTTCCGAGGACTTCACCGGATCGCGTTGCAGCCCCTACACCTTCCAGTGGTCCGCGCACGCCTACACCGCCCTGCGCGCCACCCTGGAATACGTCAGCAAGACCCTGCCGGACAAGAAAAAGATCTACACCATCACGGCCGACTATGCCTTCGGCCAGTCGCTGCTGCATTACACCCAGGTCGCCGCCAAGGAACTGGGGCTGCAACTGGTCGGCAACGACAACCATCCGTCCGGCGAGCGCCAGTTCACCCAATACTTCACCAAGGCGCTGTCGACGAAGCCGGACATCATCTGCCTGCTGACCGCCGGCGCCGACGCGGTTACCGCCGTGCGGCAGTTCAACAGCTTCGGCGTGAAGAACGTGCAGATCGTCGGCCCCTGGACCCTGGAAGTGGAACAGCTGCGCGAGCTTTCGCCCGCCATGCGCAGCGGCATGATCCTGGGCCTGAACTACTACCAGGACATCGACACGCCGGTGAACAAGGCTTTCGTCGAGCGCTACCTGAAGGCCTACAAGAACGTGCCGTCCTACGCGGCCGCCTACGGCTACGACGCCACGCGCACGCTGTTCCTGGCCATGGACAAGGCCAAGAGCGTGGAGGTGGCGGCGGTGATGAAGGCGCTCGAAGGCATGCAGTTCGACAGCATCTTCGGCCCCACCAGCATCGACGCGCGCACGCACCAGACGGTACGGCCCTACTACGTCGTGCAGTGCAAGGCGCCCGACGCGATGAAGAACGAGTTCGACCTGGCGACCATCGTGGCACAGGGCGACAAGCCCCAGCCGGCCGAACTGAACGAGTGCAAGCGCACGGTCTGATCACCGCCTGAACTCGCCCGGTATCGCTCCCGATACCGGGCCTGATCATTACATAAGGCCAAGCATGATTTCCCTGTTAGCCGCGCAAGTCCTGAACGGGCTGGCGATAGGCATGATCTACGCGTTGACCGCGTTCGGTCTGTCCATCATCAAAGGGCTGCTCAACGTCCCGAACTTCGCCCACGGCGCGTTCTACGCGCTGGGGGCCTACGTCTGCTACGCGGCCTTGCAGCTGGGGCTGCCCTTCGCCGTGGCCCTGCTCGCCGCCTTCCTGGTGCCGGCCCTGGTGGGCGCCGCCGTGGAAAAGCTGGGCGTGGCGCGCCTGATGCGCGGCCCTTACCTTTACCAGCTGCTGTTCCTGTTCGGCGTGGCCCTGGTGCTGGAACAGCTGATCATCATCATCTGGGGCACGTCGGGCCTTAGCGCGACGGCGCCGGAGTGGCTGCAGGGCGCTTTCGACCTGGGCTTCACCTACCTGCCCAAGTACCTGGTGTTCAACGGCTGCATGGCGGCGGTGACCATCGCCGTGGTGTGGCTGATGATCGAGCGTACCCGCCTGGGCTCGCAGATCCGCGCGGGCATCGACAAGCGGGAGATGGCGCAGTGCCTGGGCATCAATGTGGCGGGCCTGGTGACGACGGGCTTTGCGCTGGGCGCCGGCCTGGCGGGCCTGTCCGGCGGCTTGGTGCTGCCCCTGCTGGGCGCCAACAGCACCATGGGCGCGGAAATGCTGTCGATCGCTTTCGTGGTGCTGGTCATCGGCGGCCTGGGGTCGCTGTATGGCGCGCTGGCCGCCGGCATCCTGGTGGGGCTGATCCAGAGCGTGTCGTCGGTGTTCGCCCCTGCCGCCAGCACCGTGCTTATCTATGTCGCCATGGTGGCCACCCTGATGATCCGGCCGCAAGGGCTGTTTGGAGAGCGCTGATGCGACGCGTCACATCTACCTGGCTGATGTCGGCCGTCGCGGTGCTGGCCGCCGTCGCCGCGCCCCTGTGCATGCCGGTCAATATCGCCACGGAAATCGCCATCTACGGCATCTTCGCGCTGGCCACTTATCTGCTGGTCGGCGTGGCAGGCCTCTATTCCTTCGGCCAGGCCGCCTTCTTCGGCGTGGGCGGCTATGTCGCGGGCTACGTCTTCATCAACACCGACGTGCCGCTGCTGGCGGGGCTGCTGCTGGCCGCGGCCGGCAGCGCCGCGGCGGCGCTGGTGGTTGGCATGATGAGCATCAAGCGCACCGGCATCTACTTCATGATGCTCACGTTCGCCTTCAACCAGATGATCTATTACCTGGCCTACAGCTGGCGTAGCGTGACCGGCGGCGAGGATGGCCTGGGCGGCATCCGCCGGCCTGACATCACGATACCGGGTATCGGTACGCTTGACCTGTCGCAGCATCTGCATTTCTACGTGCTGGCCGCCGTGCTGTTCGTGGCCGCGTTCGCCGCGCTGTACCAGCTGATGCACAGCCCCCTGGGCCTGATCCTGAATGCGGCCCGGCAGAATCCCCGCCGCACGGCGTCGCTGGGCTACTCGGTGTATCGGGCCCAGCTGCTGGCCTTCGTCATCGCCGGCGCGGCCTCGGGCGTGGCGGGCGCCCTGTTCGCCATGCTCTATCGCATCATGCCCATCGACGCGATCTCGTGGACCAACTCCGGCACGGCGGTGTTCATGGTGATCATCGGCGGCATGTCGTCGGTGTTCGGACCGGTGATCGGCGCCGCGGTGTTCATCTGGCTCCAGGGTTTCTTCAGCCTGATCTGGGCGCGCTGGCCCCTGCTGTTCGGCGTTTTCATCATCCTGGTAGTGCTGTTCCTTAAAGGCGGCGTGATGGAGTTGTTCGAGCGCTTGCGGCGCCTGTTCACCGCAAGGGCCAGTGCGAAGACAGAAGCCGCCGCGCCCACGGTCGCCGGCAAGGAAGGAGGCGCCTGATGAATACCGCCACCCTGGCCACACCGGCCGCCGGCGCCAGCCACGCGGCAAGCCCCGCGGCCTACGCCTACGAAGCACGCGGCGTCACCAAGAAATTCGGCGCCAACGTCGTCATCGAAGACCTGAGCATAGGTTTCGAACCCGGCATGCTGCACAGCATTCTGGGTCCCAACGGCGCGGGCAAGACCACGCTGTTCAACCTGCTGACGCGCGATCTGCCGGTGAGCGCCGGCGCGATCCTGCTGAATGGCGCATCGGTCACCCATCTGAAACCGCACCAGATCGCCCGGCGCGGCGTGGGCCGGTCCTATCAGATCTCCAGCGTGTATCTGGAACTGACCTTCCTGGAAAACGTCTGGCTGGCCGCGTATCGGGCCCGCCATGGCGGACGCATGGGCTGGTGGCGCCGGGTGAGCAGCTACGACGACCTGCGTCAGGAAGCGCGCGAGCTGCTGCAAAAGCTGGGTCTGGGCCAATACGAACACACGCCGGCCGCTGCGGTGTCCTACGGCGACCAGCGCCTGCTGGAAATCGCCGTCACCCTGGCGACACGGCCGTCCATCCTGCTGCTGGACGAGCCTACCGCCGGCCTGTCGCAGCGGGAGACCGAACGCGTCAAGGATTTCATCGCGGCCATCAAGCCGGACTACACGATCATCATGATCGAGCACAAGATGAACGTCGTGATGGAAATCTCCGACCGCATCCACGTGATGAACCGCGGTGCGCTGATCGCGGCGGGCACCGCGGAAGAAATCTCCCATAACCAGGCGGTGCATGCCGCGTATTTCGGACTGTGAAGATGCTGCTGGAAGTCGATGCCATCAATACGTTCTACGGTCCCAGCCAGGCCATCCACGACGTGTCCTTCAATGTCGCGGAAAGCGAAGTGGTAGCGCTGCTGGGCCGTAACGGCGCCGGCAAGAGCACCACGCTGCGGTCCATCATGGGCTTGAACGGCGCGGCCAGCGGCCGCATCCGCTATGCAGGCAGCGACATCACCCGCATGAGCCCGCAGGCGATCGCCCGCCTGGGCCTGACCCTGGTGCCGGAAACGCGCGACCCCTTCGTGTTGCTGACCGTGCGCGAGAACATCATGCTGGGTCATCGTCCAGGCTCGCCGTATACCTTGGAAAGGCTGATGGAGTTGTTCCCGCTGCTACAGGAGCTGCTGAAGAAAAAAGGCGGCGAACTGTCGGGCGGGCAGCAGCAGATGATGGTGATGGCGCGCGGCCTGGCCATGGGCCCCAAGCTGTTGCTGCTGGACGAGCCCTCGCAGGGCCTGGCCCCTATCATGGTCAAGGCAGTGGCCAGCGTGCTTAAGCAACTCAAGGGCGACGGCCTGACCATCCTGCTGGTGGAACAGAACCTGAACATGGCCCTGGACATCGCCGATCGCGTGGTGGTGCTGGAAAACGGCGCGGTGGCCGATTCCTTCACCAGCGCCACGGGCCGCGCCGAACCGGCCCGCCTCGAACAATATCTCGCCGTGCATTGAAGGACACCACGATGAAGCCAGCCGTCTCCCAACCGCCCATCATCGGCTATGTGACGCCGCTCAGCGCGGCGCCCGGGCAGGACCTTTCCTTCCGCATCAGCTCGACGGGCGACCAGCCCTTCAGCGCGCGGGTGCTGCGCATCCACTGCGCGGATCCCAACCCGGCCGGGCCCGGCATGCAACTGGAGCCGGTGGATGTCGCACTCGAACCGCGTTATGCCGGGCGTGAACACGCGGTGCATTCCGGCGCCTGCGCCTGGGCGGCATTGCAGGGCGCAAGCACGGGCATCGCGGCCGATGCCGTGCTGACCTTGCGCGTGCGCACCCGTCCCACGCTGGTTTCCGATCCCCTGCAGGTACTGGCCAGCCTGCAAGATGCGACCGCCAGCAGCGGCGTGGCGCTGGCCATCGACAAGGGCGAGTTCGTCGTGCTGCTGCCGGGCGCGGACCTGGCCACCGCACGCGTCCTGCGCAGCGGCGTGGCGGCCACGCAAGATCGTTGGCAGGCCGTCAGCCTGACGCTGGCGCCGCGCCAGGGTCACCTGACGCTGGCCGTCGAAAACGTCGCCGTCGGCACGCCTGGCGCGGGCCCCGTGCTGCCGACCCGTACGGCGACGCTCGATGCGGGCGCAGCCATGGCGGCACCCACGCACCTGAGCCTGGGCGCCTTGTGGCGCGGCCATCCCGCGCTGGGCTACAACGGCCTGATCGAAGCCCCGCAGCTGCTGGTTCGCAAAGCCGACGGCACGGACACCGTGATGACCGAATGGCATCTGGCCCGCGACATGCACGCGCAACGCATTCCTGGCCTGCGCCCGGACATGCCCGCGCTGGTGCTTGAAAACATGCCTGTACGGGCGGTACGGTCCTCCGCCTGGACGGGCGATCAACTGGATTGGCGACAGGCGCCCGACGAGTACGCCGCCATCTGGTTCCACGCGGATGCCCTGGCCGACTGTGGCTGGCCCGAGGCCTTGAGCCTGCGCATTCCGCCAGGGTTGCCTTCCGGTGTATATGGGCTGGAAATTCGCAATGCCGACGGCATCGACACCATCCCTTTCTATGTCACGCCGGCCAAGGACGGCCCGCGCGCGAAAGTGCTGTTCCTCGCGTCCACCCTGACCTACCAGGCCTATGCCAACCACGCGCGTGGCAACTACGCGGGCGAGCTGGCCGACCGTATCACCGCCTGGGACGCCTATCCCAACCACCCGGACAACGTCACCCAGTTCGGCGCGTCGACCTACAACCGCTATCGGGACAGTGCCGGCATCAGCCTGTCCTCGCGGCTGCGGCCCATCCTCACCATGCGGCCCGGCTACCTGACCTTCCCCGATCCGCGCGGATCGGGGCTGCGGCACTTCCCGGCGGACTCGCACCTGACCAGCTGGCTCAAGGACCGCGGCATCGCCTATGACGTCATCACCGACGAAGACCTGGACGACCAGGGCCTGGCCGCGCTGGCGCCCTACGACGTGGTGCTGACGGGCTCCCATCCGGAATATCACACGCGCGGCATGATCGAGGCCCTGATCGCCTACCGCGAAAACGGCGGCCACCTGATGTATTTCGGCGCCAACGGCTTCTACTGGAAAGTGGCGCGTCCCGCCGCGGCGCCGCACATGCTGGAAATCCGCCGCGCCGAAGGCGGGATCCGGGCCTGGGCCGCCGAGCCGGGCGAGTACTACCACCAGTTCGACGGCCGCTATGGCGGCATGTGGCGCCGTAACGGCATCCCGCCCCAGGTGACCGGCGGCGTGGGCTTCGCGGTACAGGGCGGTTTCGAAGGCGTCGGTTATAAACGCACGCCGGAATCGCATGATGCCGACGTCGCGTGGCTGTTCGAAGGCGTCAAGGCGGACAGCTTCGGCGACCATGGCCTGTCCGGCGGCGGCGCGGCCGGCTTCGAGCTGGACCAGGTGGTGCCCGAACTGGGTTCGCCCGCATGGCTGAAGATCGTCGCCGTTTCCGACGGCCACGGCCCTAGCTTTAAAATCGTGCCCGAAGAGATCCTGACCTGGACCATAGCCGCCGCGCTGCCGCGCAAGTACGAAGGCGTGCGGGCGCATATGGCCGTCGGTCTGGCTGAAACCGGTGGCGGCATTTTCGCGGCCGGCTCCATTACTTTCCTGGGCAGCCTGTGGAAGGGCGGTTACGACAATGACATTTCGCGCATCGTCGAAAACTGCCTGCGCCGCTTTCTGTCAGCCAGCGATGCGCGGCGGGCCCGGGAATAGCGCGTCACATCGAACCTAGCAGCGTGAAAAAGAAAACTCCCACACAGAAAGACGTCGCCAAATTCGCCGGAGTATCGCAGGCCGCGGTCTCGCGCTTCGTGTCGGGCAAGGGCGCCATCTCCGAAGAGGTGCGCGAGAAGATCCTCAAGGTGATCGACCTGGTCAACTACCAGCCCGATCCCCTGGCGCGCGGCCTCAGCAGCGGCAAGTTCGACATCATCGCCATCGTGATGGCCAACATCACCAACCCCTGGTATCCGGTGGTGCTGGAACTGATCACGCGCGAGCTGCATCGGGTGGGCCTGCAGGCCCTGCTGTTCAACGCCACGCCGCCGCAGACCGTCGACGACCTGATGCCGCTGGTGCTGCAATACCGCGTGCGCGGCGTCATCATCACCACTGCGTCCTTGAATTCATCGGGTGCCGACCTGTGCGTGCGGCAGGGCGTGCCGGTGGTCATGTTCAACCGCTACTCCGCGGTGGCCAAAGGGCATTCGGTATCCACCGACAACATCGGCGGCGGCCGCCTGGCGGCAGACGTGCTGATGCGCGCGGGCAGCAGGCACCTGGGCTTTCTAGGCGGCATGTCCACGGTATCGACCAATCGCGATCGCCGCAGCGGCTTCATGGAGCGGCTGGCCGAGCTGGGCATGGACAACGTGCCCGCGCTGGAAAAGGAATTCACCTATGGCTGGGGTTACGAGGCCACGCAGATGCTGCTGGCCCGCCATCCCCAGATCGACGGCCTGTTCTGCGCCGACGATGAAATCGCGTCGGGCGCCATCGACGCCTTGCGCTATGCCCTGGGCCGGCGCGTGCCCGAAGACGTGCGCGTGTTCGGCTTCGACGACCACCCGGTGGCGTCCAACGCGGCCTACGACATGACGACCATCCGCCAGCCGGTCGAAGACATGATCACCGCCGCCATCGAGCTGTTGTTGCGCGACACGGGCAGCAATGAACATCGCCTGTTGCCCGGCCAGCTGATCTATCGCAAGTCGACGCCCGAGCAGTAGCTGCGCGGGCGCCGCCGGTTAACGACGCCGAAGAACGACGCGGGTGATCAATTCACCGAGATGTTGTTCTCCTTGATTACCTTGCTCCAGAAGTCGGTCTTCTCGACCAGGAATTTCTGGAATTCGACGGGCGTGCTGGGGACCGGCACGGCACCCAGCTCGGCGAACTTCGCCTGCATTTCCGGCTTGGCGACGATGGCGGCGACGTCCTTGTAGATCTTCTCGACCAGCGCGGGCGGCGTACCGCCCGTGGTCAGCAGGCCCTGCCAGCTGCCGGTCACGAAGTCCGGGAAGCGATCCTTCAGCACCGGGGTATCGGGGATAGGCGGGAATTTGCCCGGGCTGGCCACCCCCAGCATCTTCACCTTGCCGGCTTCGACCAGCGCGTGCGTGGCCAGGTAGCTGTTGAGGGTCATGTCGATCTGGCCGCCGACCAGGTCGGACGCGATCTGGGCGCCGCCCTTATAGCCGATGAAGTTGATGTCGATGCCGGCCTGCTTGGCCAGCACGATGCCGCCCAGGTGGGTGATCGAACCCTGCGTCTCGCCGAAATTCAGCTTGCCCGGGTGCGCCTTGCCATAGGCGATCAGCTCGTCCAGATTGTTGGCCGGCAGGTCCTTGCGCACTACCAGCAGATGCGGCGAGTACTCGACGATGGTGATCGGCGCCAGGTCCTTGGTGGGGCTGTAGTTCAGGTCCGGATAGAGCGCCGGCGAGTTCGTCAGGCTGCTCAGGTCCATCAGCAGCATGGTGTAGCCGTCGGGCGCGGCCTTGGCCGTCATGGCGGCGCCGATATTGCCGTTGGCGCCCGAGCGGTTTTCCACCACCACCGGCTGCTTCCACACCGCGTTCAGTTCCTTGGCCATCAGGCGCGCCACCACGTCCGAAGCACCTCCGGGCGGGTACGGCACGATCAGGCGGATGGGCTTCTCGGGCCACTTGGCGATGGCGGCATCATCGGCGGCTTGCGCCGGCGCGGCGCCCAGGCCGGCGTAGGCCGTCAGGGTGGCGAGGGTCGCCAGACCCAGGGCGGACAGGGCGCGACGGCGCGCCGGTCGTTTGGACGTGAGATCCATGTTTGTCTCCATGAAAAATCGATATAGGTATGGTTATGTGTGGGTCGCGGTGCCGCGCGACGCGCTGTCCGACCCGGGACGGCGCGCCGTGCCACGCTTCAGAAACGCGGCTTGTGCAGGGGGAAAGACGGGTCGTAGCGTTGCATGTAGGCGCCCTGCTCCGACGTGATGCGCAAACCGCAATCGAGATACTGCTGGTGCAGCTCGGCCAGCCTGGCCTGGTCCAGCTTGATGCCCAGGCCCGGTGCGTCGGTCAGGCGCACGCAACCGTCCACGAAGGGCACGGGACCGCCTTCGACCAGGTCCTCGGTCTTCCAGGGGTAGTGCGTGTCGCAGGCGAAGTGCAGGTTGGGGATGGACGCGGCCACGTGCGTCATGGCCATCAGGCTGATGCCCAGGTGGCTGTTCGAGTGCATGGACAACTCATAGCCGAAGGTCTCGCACATCTGCGCCAACTGGCGCGTGGCCAGCAGGCCGCCCCAGAAGTGATGGTCGGACAGGATGACCTGGGCGCCGTTCAGGCGCACGTTGTCGCGGAACTCGTCCATGCTGGTGACGACCATATTGGTCGCCATCTTCACGCCCGTTTCCTGATGCAGCTGCGCCATCTGCTCCAGACCCGGCACCGGATCCTCGTAGTACTCCAGCACGCCCTTGAGCGTGGACGCGATGCGGCGCGCGGTGTCCATGGACCAGTTGGCATTGGGATCGATGCGCAGCGGATAGCCGGGGAAGGCCTTGTGCAAGGCCAGAATGCATTCGGCCTCGTAGTCGGGCTCCAGGGTGCCGGCCTTGAGCTTGATGCTCTTGAAGCCATACTCCTTGATCATGCGCCGCGCGCTTTCCACCAGCTGCTCGGCGGTAAGGATGGGACCCCAGTCATCGGCCGGATAGGGATTGTCCAGATGCTTTTCCTGCTTGAAGAACAGGTAGGCGCTGTACGCCACTTCGTCGCGGCAGCGGCCGCCCAGCAGGTCGACCAGGGGCAGGCCGAGGATCTGCGCCTGCGCATCCAGGAAGGCGACCTCGTAGGCGCCGAACACATTGGTGCCGGCCTTGGCGGCATGCGTGCCGGGATTCAGGTTGGCGAAGCCCTGGCTGAGGTCGGTCTTGATGTGGGTCTGGACGGCGCGCTTCAAGCCGTTGATGTCGAAGGGGCTCAAGCCGACCAGCGCGGCGCGCACCTTTTCCAGGTTTTGCAGGATGGGCAGGTCGCCATACGTCTCGCCCAGGCCGACGTGGCCGGTGTCGGTTTCCACCTCGATGATGGCGCGCAGGGCGTAAGCCACGTGCAGGCCGGAAGCATTGAGGACGGGAGGGTCGCGGAAAGCGATGGGGGTGACGCGGACGTCCGTGATTTTCATGGGGGAGCTGCCTGTCTCGGAAGAATCTAATTTGAATACTAGTATACTAGTGTACGTAAAGCAGGCTGCCCGTACAATACCCACCCGGCAACCGAGCGTCTTATGAAATCCATCCGCAATCAGCGCGCTTCGCGGCGTCCTCTCTCGGACCTTCTTTACGACCAGGTGCTGGAACGCATCCTGTCGGGTGAGCTTGCGCCAGGCGCCAGCATTTCCGAGGCGGAGGTCGGCGCCATGTTCGAGGTCAGCCGCACGCCGATCCGTGAAGTGCTGATCAAGCTGGGCGAGCAGGGCCTGGTGGATGTGTTTCCGCAAGTGGGCACGTTCATCGCCCCCATCCGCATCGATGAAGTGACCCAGGCCGCCTTCATCCGCGAAAACCTGGAATGCGCGCTGATACGCGAAGCCGCCGCCAATATCGACCAGGCCGGCATCGATGCCCTGGCGATGATCCTGCGCGAGCAGCAGGAGGCCAAGGACGCGGGCGACATGGTGCGCTTCTACCAGGCCGACGAAGCCATGCATGCCCGCATCGCCGAAATCGCCGGCAAACCGCGCGTCTGGCGCGTGATCCAGCAATCGAAGATCCATGTGGACCGCGTGCGGCGGCTGGCCTTGAAGCAGAAGCTCAAGGCGTCGCTGGTGCTGGAACAGCATCAACGCATCTGCGCCGCCCTCGCGGCCAGGGACGCGGATACCGCCGCGGCCTGTATGCGTGAACATCTGCACGGCGTGTATGAGTTCGTGCGCAAGGTGGCAGTTAACGAAATGCCCGCCGCCAACGAAAAGCGGTGAATGAGGAAATCCGAATGAAGCTGAATGAACAATGCGTGCTCGTCACGGGTGGCGCGCGCGGACTGGGCGCGTCCATCACGCGCGCGCTGGCGCGCGAAGGCGCCTACGTGGTGATCAACTACTACCGCAGCGAGGCGGCGGCGCAAGCCCTGGCCGCGGAGCTGGGCCCGCGCGTCATCGCGCTGCAAGCCGACGTCACCGATGCGGGATCCGTGCGCGCGCTGTTCGACCAGGCCCTGGCGCAATGGGAACGTCCCATCGTGGCCGTGGTGAACAACGCCCTGGCCGATTTCCGTTTCGACGGCGACGCCCGGCCGAAGATAGACGAGATCGCCTGGGACCGTTTCCAGCAGCAGATCGATAGCGCGCTGAAGGGCTGCGTCAATACCCTGCAGGCGGCCGTGCCCGCCATGCGCGCGCTGGGCTTCGGCCGCATCGTCAACATCGGCACCAACCTGTTCCAGAATCCGGTGGTGCCGTATCACGACTACACCGCCGCCAAGGCCGCGCTACTGTCCCTGACGCGCACGGCCGCCAATGACCTGGGGCCGGACGGCATCACGGTGAACATGGTGTCGGGCGGCCTGCTGCGCGTCACCGACGCCAGCGCGGCCACGCCAGAGGCCGTGTTCGACCTGATCGCCGGGCTGACGCCTTTGCGCAGCGTGACCACGCCGGAAGAACTGGCCGACGTGGTGGCCTTCTTCCTGTCGCCGTGGGCGCGGGCCGTGACCGGCCAGAATCTGATCGTCGACGGCGGGCTGGTCAAGGGCTGACTTCTCGGACTGAATCCCCGGACTGAAACCCCGGGCCGAAGCCCCGGCCGCGACCACCGCGTGGCCGCGCGCCCTGCTGATCATCCATCCAGCACCATCCCTAAGGACCCGTCCGCGGGTCCGCCATTTGCTATCCAGCGAGGCGTTTCTATTGGTACGCCCCGTCGCTCTTGACTCCTGACAGGCCCGGCGTGCCCCCCGAACCTGTTAAGGAGATCAGCATGAGCTTAGCGAGAAACCTGTCCCGCGCCGCGACCATCGCGGCGGCCACCGTGGCGCTATTCGTCATCCAGGGCTGCGCGTCCAAGCCGGAAGCCCAGGATCCGCTGGTGCCCGTGTTCCAGGGCCAGCGCGTCTGGAACGGCGTCACCACCACCTCGGAAGGCCGCGTGTTCGTCAGCTACTCGCAGGCGGATGGCCCCGGCACTCAGGTGGCCGAGCTGGACGCCCAAGGCCAGCCCTTTCCTTTCCCCGATGCCAACTGGAACGTCGCGCTGGCCTCCGTGGCCGGCCCCATCGGCAACGGCTACGTCCATGTGAATGCCCTGCGCATCGGGCCCGACGGCAAGCTTTGGATCGTCGACGCCGGTGCATCCGGCATCGGCAAACCCGCCGTCAAGGGCGGCGCCCGCCTGTTCCAGTTCGATCCGCAAACGCGGTCCCTGCTGCGGGTCTATGACCTGGCGCCTGTCGTCAATCCCTACACCTTTATCGACGACGTCCGTTTCAACGGTCCGTTCGCCTACCTGACCGACGCCGGCGCGCCTGGCCTGATCGTGTTGGACCTGCGCACCGGCGTACCGCGGCGCGTCCTGGACAGCCATCCTTCGGTGATGGCGTCGACACCGTTGCAAGCGGAAGGCCGCACCTTGAAGGATGCCAAGGGCCAGCCCCTGTACATCCATGCCGACCAGCTGGAAGTCTCGCCCGATGGCCAATGGCTGTACTACCAGCCCGCTTCGGGACCGATGGCGCGCATCGCCACGCGTTGGCTCAATGACGCGTCCGTGACGCCCAAGCAGCTGGAATCGCACGTCGAACTGAAGTGGGCCAACACGCCCACCACGGGCGGCACCGCCATCGATGCGCAGGGCAATATCTACGTCAACGACACCGACAAGAAGCGCATCCTGCGCATCTCGCCCGAAGGCAAGCAAAGCGTCCTCATCGAGGATCCCCGCCTGGTGTGGGCCGACGCCATGTGGATAGACCGCGCCGGCTATCTGTGGATTCCCGCATCGCAACAAAGCCTGACGCCGGACTTCAACGGCGGCAAGCTGGAAGTGCGCCCGCCGGTCTGGATCTACAAGCTGCAGATCCACGCGCAACCCAGCCCCCTGGATCAACCCTGATTGCGAGCGTTGATTTTCTTTGTACCATTCGGGTGACATGAAACGTCGGCGGCCACCTGGCCGCCGGCACATAGCTCCCGGATATGGACACGGCCTTTCTGCAAGACTTCATCCAGGTAGTGGAAGCGGGTTCGATCGCGCAGGTCGCGCGCATGAACGGCCTGACTCCCGCGGCGGTCAACCTGCGCATCAAGAAGGTCGAGGACGAGCTGGGCTATCGCCTGCTCACGCGCTCGGGGCGTTCCGTCACCGCCACGGCTGAAGGCCAGCAGATCCTGGCGCAGGCACGCCGCGTCATGGAAGAAGTGCGCAATCTGAAGATGGCGGGACAGGGTCCCATCGTCGTCGGCCGCCTGTCGCTGGGCGCCTTCGACTCGGCCATGAGCACCTTGATTCCCCCTTTGCTGGAACGCCTGGTCGCCAGGCATCCCAACCTGGAAATCAATCTGGTCAAGGGCTATTCGGTGCAGTTGTACGCCCAGGTCTGCGACGGTGAAATGGACGCGGCGCTTATCCTGCAGCCGCAATTCCAGATGCCGAAGAATCTCGAATGGCGCCGCGTGCGTGACGAGCCGCTGGTGGTGCTGGCGCCGGCCAGCCTGACCGAAAGCGATCCGCATCAATTGCTGCGCGCCAACCCGCTGATCTGCTACGACCGCAAGCTATGGGGCGGACAGCTGGCCGCGCAGTATTTCCGCCAGCACAGCATCCATCCCAAGATCCGTATCGAAACGGCGTCGATCGAAATCATCGCCCGGCTGGTGTCGCGCGGCCTGGGCGTGGCCCTGGTGCCCGATGGCGCGGGGGAACTGCTGGAAGACATCAAGCTGCGCAAGATCCCCCTGCCGGGCAATGAGCACTTCCGTAGCGTGGGCCTGCTGTGGAACCGGCAGTCGGCGCGCGTGGCGCTGTTGCATGAGCTTTATGACATGGTGCGCGGGCTGTGAGCATCTTCCTACAAGGTATCCGCCGTCCCCAGGATCACCGTGGACTGGCTCGACAGCGTGCCGCCATTGCCATGGGCCAGGGCCAGATGCGCATCCGCCACTTGCCGTGCCCCGGCCTGCCCGCGTAGCTGGCGCACGGCTTCGATCACCAGGAACACGCCGTACATGCCCGGGTGGACGCAGGACAGGCCGCCGCCATTGGTGTTGACGGCCAGCCGTCCGCCTGGCGCGATGGCGCCGCCGCTGACGAAAGCGCCCCCTTCGCCCTTGGCGCAAAACCCCAGGTCTTCGAGGAACAGGATGGTGTTGATGGTGAAGGCATCGTAAAGCTGCACCACATCCATGTCGGCGGGTTTGCAGCCCGCCATGTCGAAGGCCAGCGCGCCCGACTGCCGTGCCGCCGTCACCGTCAGGTCGTCCATGCAGGATATCTGCCGGTTCCACACGGCGGTGGCGCTCCCCAGGATATAGGCCGGCTTCTGCTTCAAGGCGGCGGCACGATCCGCGCGCGTCATCACGAACGCGCCACCGCCATCGGTCACCAGGCAGCAGTCGCGCACGGTCAGCGGATCCGACACCCGGCGCGCGGCCAGCACGTCTTCTATCGTCAAGGGATCACGGCTGTAGGCCTCGGGATTGAGGCGGGCCCAGGCGCGCGCCGCCACGGCCACTTCGGCCAGGTGCTCGCGCCGCGTGCCGAACTCGTGCATATGGCGCCGCGCCGCCAACGCATAGGAACTGGGCGGATTCATCGGTTCGTAGGGCGCTTCATAAGGCTGCGGGTCCAGCACCTTGCGCGCATTGGTGATCACGCCCCGGCCCAGAGCCGAAGTGCGTTGCGCGCTGCCGTAGCAGACCAGCACGGCATTGCACTGGCCCGACTCCAGCGCGTGCGCGGCCGCCAGGATGTAGGACATGAAGCTGGATCCCCCCAGGCAGGTGCCGTCGATATAGGTTGGCCTCACGCCCAGGGTTTCGACCACGGACATCAGCCACATGCTGGCCGACACGCTGCTGGTGGCGATGCCGTCGATATCCTGCATGCGCAGGCCGGCATCCTTCACCGCCGCATGGGCGGCGCGCGTCAGCAGTTCCATGTCGTTGTAGCCAGGCGCTTCGCCCAGGCCGGCGTGGCCCACGCCTACGATGGCGGTCTTGCCGCGTAGATGGCGGTAGTTCATCCTTGGCTCCCGGCTATCGCCACGCACACCACGCGCGGCCCATCCTTGCCTTCCCCGACCTGTGTCCGCACTGCCATTCCTATACACACCGTGGCCGGATCCATGCCGGCCACGCAGGTCATCAGGCGTACGCCCTCCGCCAGGTCGATCAGCGCGACGTTGTAGTCGCCGCCGGCTTCCGCTTTGCGCGCCACCGTGGTGGTTGAGTACACAGTCCCCTGGCCGCTGGGCGCGACCCACGCCAGCTGGTCTTCGTCGCAATGCGGACACAGCTCGCGCGGCGGAAAGACGTGCCGCGCGCACGCGGCGCATTGCTGGATCATGAAACGCCCTTGCGCCAAATGGGTGGCGTATTGCCGCTCCACACCCTGGCCTGCCGCCGATACCTCTGTCATGACGATGACTCCTGCGCCACGGGGGGCGCCATCAATGCCGCGATCCGCGCGCCGTCGTAGCCGAGCACGCGCGTAAGAATGTCCTGAGTATCCACACCCAGCAACGGCGCCGCGTTGCGATAGCTCACCGGGCTGCCCGACAGGCGCATGGGGCTGCGTACCTGCGGGACGCTGCCGACGATGGGATGCGGCAAGGTGAACTTCAAGCCGCGTTCGATCACCTGCGGGTCCGCGTGCACCTGGGCCACGTCGTTGATCACGCCCACGGGCACGCCGGCGTCGTCCAGCAGGCGCCGCCACGTCGCGCGGTCGCGCGTCAGGAACAGGCGCTCCAGCTCCGGGATCAACTCGGGTTTGTGGATGACGCGGCTGGTGTTGGTCTGATAACGCGGGTCCACGGCCAGGTCGTGGCGGCCGACCGCGCGGCAGAATTTTTGGTATTGGCCGTCGTTGCCCACGCCCAGCACGATATAGCCGTCCGCCGTGGCGAAGACCTGATACGGCGACAGATTGACGTGCGCGTTGCCTTCACGGCGCGGCACATCGCCCGACAGGAAGTAGTTGAAGTTCTGCACGCCTAAAGCGGCCACCTGGCAGTCGAGCATGGAGATGTCGATATGCTGGCCCTGCCCGCTGCGCGCGCGCTCATGCAGGGCGGCCAGGATGGCGGTGCCGGCATACATGCCCGCCATCAGGTCGGACGCGGCGTTGCCCGCCTTCTGCGGCCCGCCGCCCGGCAGATCGTCGCGCTCACCCGTGATGCTCATCAGGCCACCCATGGCCTGGATCACGAAGTCGTAGCCCGGCTTGCCCGCGTACGGTCCATCCTGGCCGAAGCCGGTGATGGAGCAGTAGATCAGGCGCGGATTGATCTCCCTGAGCGCCGCATAGTCCAGGCCATACTTGGCCAGGCCACCCACCTTGAAGTTCTCGACGAAGATGTCGCAGTGCCGCGCCAGGTCGCGCAAAGCCTGCGCGCCTTCAGGGTTGGCGATGTCCAGCGCGATGGACTTCTTGTTGCGGTTGGCGGCCAGGTAGTAGGCCGACTCCTGGGTGCGCCGGCCTTGCGCGTCCATCAGGTTCGGCGGGCCCCAGCCGCGCGTATCGTCGCCGCTGCCTGGACGTTCGATCTTGTAGACGTCCGCGCCCAGGTCGGCCAGGTTCTGCGTGCACCAGGGGCCTGCCATGATGCGGGTCATGTCCAGCACCTTGATCCCGGTCAAGGGCGGTGCGCGCGGCGTATCTGGCGGTGATGCTTGCGGTGCTTCTCGGTTCGGCATGAGGCTGGTCTCTCGTGTTTGATTGCGTGGCGTGCGCGGCCGGGCCGCCGAGCGGCGATTCGCCGGGCGGCGGTCCGCCGGGCGCCGGCTCAGGCGGTGTAGAAACCCGCGCCTTGTTCAGCCAGCCGCTTCAGCAGCGGCGCCGGCGTCCAGTACTGCGCGCCGACCTGAGCGGCGTAGGCTTCGATGCGCTCCAGGATGCACGCCAGGCCGATCTGGTCGGCGTAGTACATGGGACCGCCGCGATAGCGCGGAAAGCCGTAGCCATTGGTCCAGATGGCGTCGATTTCCTCGGGCCGCCGCGCCACCCCTTCCTCCAGGATGCGCGCGCCCTCGTTGATCATCACGTAGAGGCAGCGCTCGCGGATCTCGTCATCGCCGATGGCACGGCGGGAAAAACCCCGCCGCGCGGCATCCTGCTCGATCAAGGCGGAGACCTCCGGATCGACCGTGCGCTTGCGTTGCGCGTCATAGCGGTAGAAGCCCGCGCCGCTCTTCTGTCCCAGCCGCTTCCTGTTCACCACCAGCTCGTCGAGAACGCCGCTGTCACGCTCGCGCTCACTCAGGCGATCGAGCCGGCCCTGGCGTGCGCGCCACGCCACATCGAGCCCCGCCAGGTCATTGAGCTGGAACTGGCCCATGGGAAAACCGAATTCGTAGAGCACGCGGTCGATCTGTTCCGGCAAGGCACCTTCTTCCAGCAGGAAGTAGCACTCCCGCGCCCGCCGCGAGAGCATGCGGTTGCCGACGAAGCCTTCCGACACGCCCACCATCACCGCCACCTTGCCCAGGCGCTTGCCCAGGGCCTGGATGCGCGCGAGCGCCTGCGGCGAGCTGCGCGCGCCGCGCACATTCTCCAGCAGCTTCATGATGTGCGCGGGGCTGAAGAAGTGCATGCCCACGACGTTCTCTGGATGCCTCATGGGCGCGGCCAGGGTGTCTAGATTCAGATAGGACGTGTTGGACGCAATGAGGGTGCCGGGCGCCACGTTCGCTTCGATATTGGCGAAGACCTGTTGCTTGACGGCCAGGTCTTCGAACACGGCTTCGATCACCAGATCGCAATCGCGCAGGTCCGCGAACGCCATGGTCCCGCGCAGGACATCCAGGCGGCGCTGGCGCGTGGCCGCATCGATGCGGCCCTTGGCCACATCCGACTCGTAGGTCTTGCCGATATTGGCCAGGCAGGCCGCCAGGGCCTGCTCGTTCTGTTCGACCAGGGTGACGGGTATCCCCGCGTTGAGGAAGCACATGGCGATGCCGGTACCCATGGTGCCGCCGCCGATGACCCCGGCGCGGCGGATCGGCGCATCCGGCTCCGGCAATCCGGCAGGCTTGCTGGCCGTGCGTTCGGCGAAGAACGCATGCCGCAAAGCGCCGGCTTGAGGCGCGGCCACCCGCTCGCGGAAACGCGCGCGGCCGTAGGCCACGCTGTCATCGAAGCTCAGGGTCAGGCACTGCTCGGCGATATCGACGCAAGCCAAGGGCGCTTCCTGCCCCCGATGACTCACGGCCAGCTTGGCGCGGACCTCGTCGAAATACCCCGCCGGCGGCGCCGCCAGAGGCAGATCCCGTGTCCGGCGCGGTTCCGCGCCGCGCCGCAGCAGCTCCTCCGCATAGCGCTGTGCCGCGGCAAGCGGATCATCCGGCGTCAACGCGTCCACCAGCCCCATGTCGCGGGCGGCGGCGGCCGTCACCGGTTTGCCGGTCGTGGCCATGTCCAGCGCCTTGGGCAAGCCCGTCAAGCGCGCCAGGCGGGGGATGCCGCCCGCGCCCGGGATCACACCCAGGGTGGACTCGGGCAGCCCCATGCGGGCCCGCTCGTTCGCCACGCGGTAGTGGCAGCCCAGGGCCAGCTCCAGGCCGCCTCCCAGCGCGGTCCCCTGGATGGCGGCCACCACCGGCTTCGTGCAAGCCTCGATACGGGCGATTACCTCGGACAGATGCGGATCTTGCGGCGGCTTGCCGAACTCGCGGATGTCGGCGCCCGCAACGAAGGTGGTGCCGGCGCAGGCCAGCACGATGGCCTGCGTTCGCGGATCGGCTTCCGCTTCGTCAAACGCCGCGCACAGCCCCCGGCGCACGTCGACCGACGTGGCGTTGACGGGAGGATGATCGATGAGCACGGTGCGCACTGCGCCGCTGAGGGACGTCGATACAACTGGCATGATGGTCCTGTCGTGTTTTGAGATGAACGTGCTGAGATGACGGTGTTCAGCGCACCGATTGGCGGGGCACGTTGGCGGTCTTGATGACTTGCGCCCACTTGTCCTTTTCCTGCGCGATATAGCGGCGGAATCCTTCCGGCGTGTCGCGTTGCGGCTGCATGCCCTGCTGGCCCAGCCACTGGGTAAACGTCGGCTCATCCAGCATCTCGTTGATCGCGCCATTGAGCTTGCTGACGATGGGTTCGGGCGTGCCGGCGGGAGCGAGCAATCCGTACCAGCCGACGGCCTGATAGCCCGGATAGCCCAGTTCGGCCACCGTGGGCACATTGGGCAAGGCGGGGATGCGTTGAGCCGTCTCCACCGCCAGCGGCACTAGCTGGCCCGACTGGATGAAGGGAATCAGCGTGATGGCGTTGTCGCTGAGCGTGGAGACCAATCCCGATTGCACATCGATGACGGCGGCGGCGCTGCCCTTGTACGGCACGTGCATCATGTCCACACCCGCCGTCGACCTGAACAATTCCATCGACAGATGTTGCGTGGAGCCCGTGCCCGTGGACGCGAAGGTCAGCTTGCCGGGCTCCTTCTTCGCCATGTCCAGCAGGCCGCCCAAGGTCTTGACCCCGAGCTTGGGGCTGGCCGTGATGATCAAGGGCGACACCGCCACCATGGCGATCGGCGAATAGTCCTTGATCGGGTCGTAACTCAGCGACTCGTACAGCGACGGATTGATCGACATGGCGCCGGAGAACGTCATGCCAAGCGTGTAGCCGTCGGGCTGGGCCTTGGCGATGTCGGTCATGCCGATGATGGCGGCCGCGCCTGGCTTGTTCTCCACGACCACCGGCTGGCGAAACTTCTCGTTCAGCCGTTTGGCTATCATCCGCGCCAGCGTATCGGCGGCGCCACCCGCGGAAGCGGGAACGATCAGGCGTATGGGCTTCTCCGGGTAGGCTGCCGTCGCGGCGCCCGAGGCCGCCGCCGTGAGGGCGGCTAGTGCCAGGCCCATCAGTATCTTCTTCATGCTTGTCTCCTCGTTTTGTGTTTTTGTTGTCGGTACGGCGGACGGTCTGACGCCGCCTGCCGGTTGCTGCGTCGGAACTCACCCTGGTGTGTGGGTAATGGTTCCCGCCTGCACCACCTTGCCGTCGGGCAACGTGCATGTGTAGCCCAGCTGCAAAGCCGACGGGCTGCTCTCCTGCACGTCTATCGTCACGGTCACCACGTCGCCCAGCCTGGTGAAGGCGACGAACTTGGTCTCGATTTCGCTGTTCTGGTACCAGGCGTCGCCGAGAATCGCATCGCACAAATCCATCACCGGCGCCATGACCAAGGCGCCCTGCACGATGACGCCGCCGAAATGCTGCTGCGCGTATTCCGGATCCGTATGGGTCCGGCCCGTGGTGCCATGCAGCGCGCCGAAAGCGTTGACGTCCTTTTGCGTAGCGCCAGCGATGGCGGCGACATAACGATCGTTTTTCTTGGGATACATGGCGCGCCTCACTGTGGCCAGACCAGGGTACGTTCCACCGTCAATGCGTCGGCGCCGTTTTCCAGCTTGCGGACGACGATCTCCAGCACCACGAACTTGCGGTCGTTCTTTTCGTATTTGGTCTTGACCCCAACGGTCGCTTCCAGCGCCTCGCCCGGATAGACGGGTGCGGTCAGGCGCACCTTCTCCCTGGCGTGGAGCACGCCCGTGGGCCACGCGAAGGCGGCATGCTGCGGTTGGAAACTGGCCACCAGCGTGGGGTGGACAGGGCGCACCGGGCGGCTTTCCCCTGCTGTCGGCGCGGCGGCCGGGGGTTCGGCGCGGATGGGGCCCAGCGCGAAGGTACGCAAAAAGGCATCGCTGTCCTCCGCGCCTATGCTGTAGCGCGACGGGGGAAAGCGATGCCCGGTCTGGAAATCATCGAACTGCCAAGTCTTGTTCGCCATCGTCAATGCCGCTCCTCAAGAAGTGAGAGGATCGTAAGACGGGCAGACTGGCGCTTGGGATACTTAAACTAGCTTCACAAGCTAGTTTTTATGCGTGCAGGGTTTACCAGGATCAGATGACGCCGCAGGAATCCCCTGAAGAGGACCGCGGCGCCGCGGTCCCTGTGCGTCGTTCGCACTACGCCAGTTTTTCGCACGCGCGCCTTACGCGAGCGCAGCCTTCTTCCAGGACCTCCATCGAAGAGGCGATGGAGATACGGAAATGGGGCGAGGTGCCATAGGCGGCGCCCTGCAGCACCGCCAGGTTCTCCTCGTCCAGAAGATAGAGGATCACATCCTCGTCGGTGCGCAGTTCCTTGCCGGCCGGTGTGCGGCGGCCTATGAGTTCCGCGCAAGACGGGTACACATAGAACGCGCCCTGCGGCAATGCGCAGCTGACACCGGGACACTCATTGAGCAAGGCCACGACGCGATCCCGCCGCTGCTGGAAGATGGCAGCGCGTTCCTTGATGAAATCCTGCGGTCCCATCAACGCTTCGGTGGCCGCGGCCTGGCTGATGGAGCTGGGATTCGACGTGCTGTGCGACTGCATCTTGGTCATGGCGAAGATCAGGTCGCGCGGGCCGCCGGCATAGCCGATGCGCCAGCCCGTCATCGCATACGCCTTGGACACGCCGTTGACGGTCAGGGTGCGCTCATACAAACGCGGCTCGACCTGCGCGATGGTCTTGAAGCGGCGCTCGTCGAACAGGATGTGCTCGTACATGTCGTCGGTCAGTATCCACACTTGCGGATGCCGCAACAACACCTTGGCCAACTCACGCAATTCATCTTCGGTATAGACGCTGCCGCCGGGATTGCCCGGCGCGTTGAGGATCAGCCAGCGCGTGTTGGGCGTGATGGCGCGCTCCAGCGCATCGGGCTGCAACTTCAGGTCGTGCTGGCGCGAGCCCTGCACGAAGACCGGCTTGCCGCCCGCCAACAGCACGATGTCCGGATAGGACACCCAATACGGCGCGGGGATGATCACTTCGCAGCCTTCTTCCACCGTGCACATCAGGGCGTTGAAGATCACCTGCTTGGCGCCGGTGCCGGCCATCACTTCCTGCGACCCATACTGCAGCTCATTCTCTCGGCTGAACTTGTCGCGGATGGCGGCCTTCAGCTCCGGCGTGCCGCCGATGTCGGTGTACTTGGTCTTCGATTCCCGCATCGCGCGTATCGCCGCTTCGACCACATTGTCCGGCGTATCGAAATCCGGTTCGCCAGCCGACAGGCTGATGATGTCACGGCCCTGCGCACGCAGTTCGCGGGCCCGTTGGCCGGCCATGGAACTGGGGGAAGGCTTGATGCGATGCGTGCGTTGCGCAAGTTGTAGAGGCATTTTTTTGCGGGAAATGGTGAGGTTGGCGGACGTAAGGTCTTTGAAGCTTACGCCCGCGCATGTATCCTTTCCATTGAATAATTTCTGTCTTCTTTTCGTGTTTTCCGAATAAAGGATGGACCATGTCCAACCACGTTTCCCTGCGGCACCTGCGCTGCTTCGTGGCGGTCGCGCGCAGCGGCTCCTTCACCGCGGCAGCCGCCCGGCTGTTCATGACGCAGTCGTCCCTGACGCACGTGATCCAGCAATTCGAGGAAGCCGTGGGCGTCAAGCTGTTCGATCGCAGCACGCGCCGCGTGTCGATGACGGAAGAGGCCGAACGCTACCTGGCCGAAGCCGAGCAGATGATCAAGCGCTTCGATGCGTCCATCGCCGACCTCAAGGCCTTCGCCAGCGTGCAGCGCGGCCACCTGCACATCGCGGCCGCCGCGTCCGTGATCGACTATTACCTGTACAAGGTCATCGAGCTGTTTCGCGCGCAGTTCCCGCAGATCACCGTGTCGATACGCGATGCCGGCGCGCAACAGGTCGAGCAGCTGGTGGCCGAGGGCGCCATCGACTTCGCCGTGGCCTCGCGTCATCGGGGCCTGGAAGACCTGCTCTATACGCCGCTGTTGACCGACCGCTACGGCGTGATCCTGGACGCCAAGGATCCGCTCGCGCGTTCCACCGGACCGCTGGCATGGACCGACCTGGATCCGGCCGGCTACGTCGGCTTCAGCGCCGATACCGGCATCGATTCCTTCCTGCGCAAGCACGCGCGCGGCTTCAAGCAACGGGAAGGCCAGCGCAACGAGGCGTCCAGCACGACGTCGCTGTTCTCCTTGCTGAAGAGTCCGGGCAACTACTCGGTGGTGCCGGCCCTGACGGCGCAGCACGGCTACGCGCACAAGCTGCACTTCCGGCCCTTGAAGTCGCCGCAGCTGATGCGCGAGATCTGCCTGAT
Source organism: Bordetella sp. N (assembly GCF_001433395.1). Lineage (GTDB taxonomy): Bacteria > Pseudomonadota > Gammaproteobacteria > Burkholderiales > Burkholderiaceae_B > Bordetella_C. The sequence goes on along the minus strand of NZ_CP013111.1, from coordinate 5,595,438 downwards.
CTCGCGCCGCCTGCGCTCTCTGTCGCCGGGCGCGGAAGCTTTCCTGGCGCTGCTGCGCCAGGTGCTGCGCGATACGCCGGTGCCGGCCCACACGCGCATCGCGCCGCTGGGGCCGTCCGGGCCGTCCGGGCTGATCAGTCCATCTTGATGCCGGCTTTTTCGATCACGTCTTTCCAGACCGGCGTCTCGACTTTCATGCGCTGCGCCAGCACGTCCGGCGCACCGCCGGTGATGTCGAAGCCCATCTCCTGCATCTTCTTCATCACGTCAGGCTCTTTCAAGGCTTTGTCGAAAGCCTTGTTCAAGGTGCCGACGATCGCCGGCGGCGTGCCGGCCGGCGCCAGGATGCCGTACCACGCCACCAGCTCATAGCCGGGAATGGCTGCTTCGGCCACCGTCGGCAGGTCCGGATAGCCGGGCAGGCGATTCCTGGTGGTCACGGCGAGCGCACGCAGCTTGCCGTCCTTGACCAGGGGCATGGCTTCCGGCATCACCGCGATCATGAACGTGGTCTGGCCGCCGATCAGGTCGGTCAGCGCGGGCGCGCCGCCCTTGTAGGGCACATGCACCAGCGATGCGTTGAGCGCCCGCTTGTACAGTTCACCACCCAGGTGCGACGGCGTGCCGTTGCCGGCGGACGCATAGCTGAACGGGCCGCCGGGCCCCTTGATGAGGGTGTTGAGATCCTTCAACGTGTGCGCCTTGCTGCCCGCGCCGACCACCACCACGTTAGGCATGGTGCTGGTCATGATGATGGGCGCCAGGTCCTTCTGCGGATCGTAAGGCAGATTGGAATACAGGCTGGGATTGACCGCCAGCGCCGTCGACGTCGCCAGGATCAGGGTGTAGCCGTCCGGCTTGGACTTCGCGACATAGTTGGTGCCGATGTTGCTGCCGGCGCCGGGACGGTTCTCGACGATGACCGTCTGCCCCAGCTGCTCGCCGACCTTCTGGCCCAGCAGGCGCGCCGTCAGGTCGGTGGAACCGCCCGCCGGATAAGGCACGATGATGCGGATGGGTTGATCGGGATAGGCGGCATGGGCGGCCGCCGCACAGATCAAGGCCGATAGCGCGAACGCGCCCTTGGTGAACAACTTCATGACTGCGGATTGCTTCATGGATTTCCCCTTGCATAGTCGACTGCTGAATGCGGAGTGGTTGTTCTTCCGCGCTTTATGTATGCGACAAAGGGCGCGCAAGGATTGCGCGCCCCCTGGTACATCATGCCTGTTGTCGCCCCGTGTACCCCTGCCGTTGATCATGTTCAGCATGACGGCTCTCACGCTCGCGCGGCGGTCCGTAGCCGCCGCCCCCCGGCGTGCGCAGGATGATCTCGTCGCCCGGCTGTATCCAGTGCGTCTTGCGGTTGTCGATGGCCACGCCGTTGATCAGCACTTCACCGCAACCGCCTTCGGCGCCGCCCGCGATGCCGGGCGCGGGTATCCGGGTCCGTTCCGTCATGAAGATCACCGACATGGGCGTGGCATGGCGGCTGACGAAACACACTTCCTCGCCCAGGCCGCCGCGATGACGACCCGCGCCGCCCGAGTCGCCGCGCAGGGCCTTGTACTTGAACAGCAGCGGCGCTTCACGCTCGGCGACCTCCACCGGCGTGGGCGAGATATTGCTGGGCCAGGCCATCACGGATGCGCCATCCTTGCGCGCCGACCCGCCCATGCCGCCGTTGTAGAACAACACCGTGGCGAAGGGCTTGCCGTTTTCGCGAGTGCCGCTGAAGTTGGCCACCCACAAAGGCGAGCCGGCGCCGCCGATGACGGACTCCGGCAGCACTTGCGCCATGGCGCCGAAGACCACCGTCGGCACGTAATGGCCGGTGCAGGACCGGCCGCCCACCGGCGCCGGCTGGCGCGGATTCAGCAACGAGCCTTCCGGCGCGGACACCACGATGGGACGGAACAGGCCATCGTTATTGGGCAGGTCCGGCAACAGCAGGGCCTTGATGGCATAAGCCGACATCGCCGTGGTGTATGCCAGCACGCAGTTGATGCCGCGCGGCTGCTGCGGCGACGTGCCCGCGTAGTCGCACGTGATGGTATCGCCGGCGATGGTCAGCGCGATGACGTACTGGAACGGCTCTTCAAACCCGTCGGTTTGCATCTCGTAGTGGTACGTGCCATCGGGCAGAGCCTGGATGGCCGCGCGCATCGCGGCTTCGCTGCGCTCGAACAGGGCGTGCGCCAGCGGGTCGATCTCGGCCATGCCGTACTCGCCCAGCAAGGCATCCAGGCGCCGGCCAATCAATTCCAGCGCGCCGACCTGGGCCCAGATATCGCCCACGGTCTGCTCCGGCGTGCGCACATTGGTGCGCAGCAGCTGCAGCAGGGTGGGATCGTCCTTCCCTTCGCGCAGGAAGTGCATGAGGGGCATGTGGAAGCCTTCCTCGAACAGCTCGCGCGTGTCGACCGAGCGGATCTTGCCGCCGATGTCCGGCACGTGCGCCGTGGACGCCGCGAAGGCCACGATGCGGCCCTGGTGGAACAGCGGCTTGATCATCGTCACATCGTTCAGATGGCCGGTGCCTATCCACGGATTGTTGGTGATGAACACATCGCCGGGCCGCATGTTCTCCTTGCCGAAGTGCGCGATGGCGGCCTGCGCGGTGCGGGGCAAGGTGCCGATGAAGGACGGGATGCTGCCGCTGTTCTCCGACAGGGACCGGCCATTCGAATCCGTCAGGACCACGGCAAAGTCATTGGCCTCGGTCGACAGGGTCGAGAACGAGGTGCGCACGATCATCTTGGCGGCCTCGTTGACGATGGAACGAATACGGGCCCAGAACACTTCCAGGAAGATGGGATCGTCGGCCAGCTTGGCCAGTTGGGTTTGCTGCGTCATGCCTGCTCCAGGATTTCAACGATCAGATTGCCGGTGGCGGATTGGCTGACCCGTCCGCGCGGGCCCACCACCAGGGTGGAACCGTCGTCCTCGACCAGCAGCGGACCGTCGGCCTGGAAGCCGGCGCGCAAGCTGTTGCGGTCGTAGATCGGCGTATCGACGTAATCGCCCTGTTCGCGGAAATAGACCTGGCGGCGTGCCTTGGGCGCGGGTGCGCTGCCCGCGGCGACACCTTCGTCGCGGGGTACTTCGCGCGGCGGCGCTTCGCCGGAGACACGCAGATTGAGCAGTTCGATGGGGACATCGGGGGGCGTACGGCCAAACTTTTCGCGATAGGCGCTTTCGAAGGCCGCCAGCAGCACCTTGCGCTGGTCCGCCCCGTCGCCTTTGCCTTGCTCCGTTTCAACACCGTACGGACCCGGCGGCAGCGGCACGGTCAGGGTGAAGCCCTGCCCGACGAAGCGGCCGTCGGCATAGCGCGACAGCCGCACCGGGCCGAAGGTCGCTTCCAGCGCTTGCAGGGATTGCAGCACCTGCCCTTCCAATTCGGTATAGGCGTTTTCCAGCACTTGCAGGGAGTCGGTGCCGGGCCGCATGCTGACCGTGCGCGAGCGGTCCGCGCGCGCCGGCGCCACCAGCAGGCCGTAGGCCGACGCCACGCCCGCCGCGGGCGGGCACACCAGGGTGCGCACGCCTATCTTCTGGGCGACGTAGTAGCCATGCAAAGGACCACCGCCACCCGTGCAGAGCAACACGAAGTCGCGGGGGTCGCGGCCGCGCTCGGCCACGTGGACGCGGGCAGCGCCCGCCATGTTTTCGGCAACGATGTCGTGGATGCCCCACGCCGCGCCCACCACGTCGCGGCCGACGGAGTCGCCCACGCGGGCCAGCTCACGGCGTGCCTGGTCGACGTCGATGGACATGGTGCCGCCGGCGAAGTAGTCCGGGTTCAGATAGCCCAGCACCAGATTGGCGTCGGTCACCGTGGCGTCCGTGCCGCCCCGGTTGTAGCAGGCCGGGCCCGGCTCGGAGCCCGCGCTCTGCGGACCGACTTTCAGCAGGCCCAGGGCATCGCGGTGGGCGATGCTGCCGCCGCCCGCACCGATCTCGATCAGGTCGACCGTGGTGATGCGGATGGGCAGGCCGCTGCCTTCCGCGAAGCGCTTCTGGCGCGCGGCTTCGAAACCATAGGCTATGGCGGGATTGCCGTTCTCGACCAGGCACAGCTTGGCGGTGGTGCCGCCCATGTCGAAGGCCAGCAGATTGGACAGCGAATCGCGCAGGCTGTAATGCGACGCGGAGATGGCGCCGGCGGCGGGGCCGGATTCCAGCAGCTCGATCGGCGTGCGGCGCGCCTCGTCGACGTGGCACAGGCCGCCGTTGGACAGCATCATCAGCACATCGGTCGGCAACCCCTGCTGGCCCAGGCGCTCCTGCAGGGAAGTCAGGTAGCGATTCGCCAGTGGCTTGATGAAAGCGTTGGCGCAGGTGGTGGACATGCGTTCGAATTCGCGGATCACCGGCGCGACGTCGCTGGACAGGGTCACTTCCAGCTCGGGGAAATGCCGGGTCAGGATGTCGCGCACCGCCACCTCGTGGCGCGCATCCACGTAGGCGTGCAGCAGGCACACCGCCAGCGAACGAACGCCTTCGTCGACCAGCGGCTGCACCGCGCGGCAGACATCATCCGCATCGACCGGCGCCAGCTCCTTGCCGGAAGCATCCATGCGCGCGCCGATCTCGGCACGCCAGCGGCGCTGTACCAGCGCGGGCGCGGCTTCGATGTGCAGGTCGTACAGATCGTATTTGCGCTCGTTGCCGATTTCGAGGACGTCGCGGAAGCCTTGCGTCGTCAGCAATCCGGTCGGTTCCCCGCGGCGTTCGATCAGGGCGTTGGTGAAAAGAGTGGTGGCGTGCACCACACGGCGCACGTCGCGCGGCTGGATGGCGCACTGCTCGACCAGGGTCTTCACGCCGTCGGCCACGCCTTGCGCGGGGTCGCCGTGGGTGGTCAACACCTTAAGCGTGCGCAGGGCGCCGCCTTCATAGTTCAGGGCCACCACGTCCGTGAACGTGCCCCCGATATCGATACCGATTGCCCAGGCTGACACCGTGCTGCTCCTTGATTCCGTAAGGGATATGGAGCAAATGATAGGGAATGGATTTCGCGTAATCCAACGAAAATTATCGCGGGATTATTCGTGTTTTGATAAAAGTAGTGGATAACCCGATCCGGGTTAATGCGCGGTTGTGGCCGCGTTCCCCGGGGCCCCTAGGCCAATAAAAAAGGGTGCCTGATCAGGCACCCTTGCGCTATGAAGCGAAGTGATTGAAGTCGGTATCAGCCTTCGTAGCGGCGTCCCAGCGCCAGGAGTTCCGGCGTGCCGATCACCGCGTTGAGGCCGTCGAAATCCAGCATCTGTTCCTTGAACGCCGCCGTCGATCCCGTCCCGCTCAGGCTGCTGAAATACTGCTGCAGCTGGCGCGCCAGGAAACGCACCGTGCCGCCGGGGAAGATCACCAGGCGGTAGCCATGCCGCGCCAGGGCATCGACGCCTTGCACCGGTGTCTTGCCGCCTTCGACCATATTGGCCAGCATGGGGATCTTGTCGGCGAAGCGGCCGCAAGCCTTGTCCATGTCCTGTTCGGTGCGCACGGCCTCGACGAACAGCGCATCCACGCCGCATTCAAAGTAGGCCTGCGCGCGCTCCAGCGCCGCGTCCAGGCCTTCCACGGCCACCGCATCGGTGCGCGCCATGATCAGCGTATTCTCGTCGTGGCGCGCGTCCAGCGCCGCCCGCAGCTTTCCGCACATCTCCGCGGTCGACACCAGGGTCTTGTTTTCCAGATGGCCGCAGCGCTTGGGGAAGGTCTGGTCTTCCAGCTGGATCATGGCGGCGCCGGCGCGTTCGAAATCGCGCACCGTGCGTTGCGTATTCAGCGCGTTGCCGAAGCCGGTGTCGCCGTCGACGATGATGGGCGTGGACACCCGGTCAGTGATGCGGGCCAGCACGTCGACCGCTTCCTTGGCGGTGGTCAGGCCCACGTCGGAGCGGCCCAGCTGCGTGTAGGCCACCGCGCCGCCCGACAGATACAGCGCTTCGAAGCCGGCCTGCTCGGCGAGCAGCGCGCTAAGGGGGTCGTAGACGCCGGGCGCCAGCACGGGGCGGGACTCGCGCAGGCGGTCTTTCAAGGTGGGCGTTGCGGTGGAGGGCGAGGAACGATTCGTCATGATGTGCGCGTCCTCCCGCTCAAACCTGGCCGCCGGGCAGAACCCCGTCTGCCTTCAGCACCTTGGGCGCCCACGGCTCGGACGGCATCCCCAATACTTGCGCGTGGCGGTGCTCGTACTCAAGGAATTCCGGCGAGATACCCGACCCGCGCATGCCGCCCCGCACCGACCCGCCACGCACGTCGATGTAGTAGACGTCCCAATCCGCGGGCAACTCCTGCGAGACCGGCACCGCCAGCCACAGGCGCAGCAGATGGCGCTTGCGATCGGCGTCTTCGTAGTCCTCGAAGGCGGTACGCGAATGCAGGGTGACGTAGCTGTTCAGCAATTGCAGGTCGCCGCGTTCCAGCTCCATGTTGTAGCAGAGCTTGTCGCCGGCCATCAGCTCGTCGAGCAGGTCCAGCGCCTCGGTCTGCGCCTGCGTCCAGCGCGGCACCTCAGGGAAGTCGCGTTGCGCGGCCACCGAGTTTTTGCGATTGGTGCGCGCGGCGAACTGGGTCGGGTGATTACCGAAGATGGACAGCGGATAGTAGGGCGGCTGGCTGGGATCCTGCGCGCCCTGGTAGCTGTGATAGTAGGGCTGGTGCAGCACGGCGAGCAGGTCGGGGCGCAGGCGCTCGATCTCTTCATGCAGGGCGATGGAGCTGACGACCTTGCTGCTGCCGCCCGACTTGGCGGTGCGGCGGCACATCAGCGCCACGACGTCGCAGGAGTCCATGTGGAAATCCAGCTCGGCGTTGGTGTTGTAGCCGCGGCCGCCCTTGGTCTTGTAGGAGCCGCCGGCATCGCGCACGTCAGTCATCACGTCGCTGGCGCGGTTCTGCGGCCGGCCCACGCCCATATAGAGGCCGATGCCCCAATAGGCCAGACGGGTGTCTTCTTCGCTCCAGACGTCGACCGGAAAGCCTTTCAGCAGGCACATGCCCCAGCGGCCCTGCGTGGTGGCGATGGCTTCGCGCAGAATGGCCTGGGTGGGTTCGTCCAGCGGGAAGTCGGCCTTGCTCCATTGCAGCAGGGGCTTGGCCACGGTCTTGGCGTGCGCCAGGGCCCGATGCAGGGCCTCTACATGCTGGGGCGCCAGGCGCAGCACCCAGGAACGATCGTCGTTGGCCTGCTGGGCCGTCCACGCCGCCGGCTGTCCGCGGTCGGGATAGGCACCGGCGGCGGGGGTGCCGGCTGCGGGGGCGGGTTTGACCAGTGTCTGCGTATCCATCTCGGACTCCATCGGAAAGATTTCCAGGGAGTCTAAATAGGGGGCGCATTCGTGTATATCGACGCTATTTGACGGCTGACATCAGGAAATTTGATGTCAGCCGTCAATGGCGTATTCAGGCCTTCCGCAAGCCTCAGGAGGGAGACCCGCCCTGCAGGGTGGGCACGCCGCCGGGCTCGTCATAGACGTCGAGCAGGTCGGCCACGGAACGCACGCCGGGCAGCGTGCTGACTGCCCTGATCAGCCCCTCATGTTCCGACGCCGCCACCCGGCCCGCCAGTGACGCGATGCCCTCATTGACGGAAACATCGATGGCGTCCGGCTTGGAGACCAGCCCTGCCAGGGCCGCGCGGATGCACTCAACCTGCGTGTAATCGTCGACCACCGCGGCCGTCACGCTGGATTCGACCTCCCTCGCGATGCCGCGTACGCGATGCGCGACGTGCCGGCCTTCGGAGCGCACACAACCCGTGATGCTGTCGCAGGTTGAACGCAGCTTGTCGTTCAGCTCCGCCCGACGGCGCCTGCCCAGATCCGGGTCCAGGTAATACATGGCAACGGCGCCCACGGCCATCGCCTTCACGCAACTGATGAGATCTCTCATTTTTCCCTCGCTTCTTGGTCTGGGGGGACCCCTTTCAGCAAGGATTGTTCCACCGGGCCGCGCCAGGCCTTAAATTCGCACCGCCCCCAGCATGAGCAGCTTGAAGATGAAGGCGACCGCGCCGGTGGCGGCGACACCGGCCGCCCACAGGCCCATCGCCCAGGCAACACCGCGCCATCGGGCCGACATCAGTGATACCCCCCGTCCGTGCTTACCTTGCCCCGGAATACCCAATAGGACAGGGCGGTATAAGCAAGGATGACGGGCAGCACCAGCACCACGCCGACCAGGGCGAAGGCCTGACTGGAACGGGGCGACGAGGCCTGCCAGATATCCAGCGACCCAGGCAGGATGTAAGGAAAGATACTGAGCATCAAGCCGCTGAATCCCAGGAACACGATGGCGATCGCCCCGGCGAAGGGCTGCCGGTCCAGGCCGCGCTTGCTCGCCCGGAAAATCATCGCGACGGCCAGCACCAGCAGGGCCGGCACCGGCAGGAAGTAGAAGAAATTGTCCTTGTCGAACCAGCGGGCCGCCACTTGCGGCTGCGCCAGCATCGTCCATACGGTGACCACCGCGATGACCCCGAGCAGCAGCACGGCCAGGGGACGTATCAAGGCATACAGCTTGCGTTGCAGATCGCCCTCTGTCTTTCCGATCAGCCAGCCGCAGCCCAGGCACGCATACGTCACGCAGAGTCCAAGGCCGCAAAACAGACTGAAGGGCGACAGCCACTCCATGCCATTGCCGGCGTAGCGGCCCGCGCTCATGGGTATGCCCTGCAACAGCGTGCCCAGCACCATGCCCTGGCAGAACGTGGCCAGCGCCGAACCGCCCATGAAAGCCACGTCCCACGCATGGCGCGTGCGCTGCGCCTTCGCGCGTAACTCGAACGCCGCGCCGCGGAAGATCAGGCCGCACAACATCAGGACCAGCGGCAGATAGGTCGCCGACAGCAGCCCGCCATACACCGACGGGAAGGCCGCATACAGGCCAGCGCCACCCAGCACCATCCAGGTTTCGTTGCCGTCCCAGACGGGCGCCACGCTGTGCATCATCAGTTGACGGTCATGTTCGCGCGGGAACAGCGGATACAGCAGGCCGATGCCGAGGTCAAAGCCATCGAGCACCACATAGATCAATACGCCGAGCGCGATAACGAGGGCCCAGACGGTAGGCAGGTCGATAGTCATGATGTCGCATTCCTGTGGCCCAGCGCCGCGGCCAGGGGATCGTGTTCCAGCGCCGGGGGCGGCAGCGGCCGAGGATCGCCATCCACGACGGGCTGCGGGCCTTTGCCCAGCAACCTGAGCATGTAATAGATGCCGCCGCCGAACACCGCGAAATACACCACGACGAACAGCAGCAGCGACGTGCCCAGCTGTTGCGCGCTGACGGGGCCGACCCCATCAGCCGTGCGCATCAGGCCATAGACGACCCAGGGCTGGCGCCCGACTTCGGTGGTCACCCATCCCGCCAGCAAGGCGATCAGACCGGACGGCCCCATCGCCACGGCGAACCGCAGGAACCAGCGCGCCTCGTACAGCCGGCGGCGGCGCCGCAGGACCGCGCCGAGCAAGGCCAGCAACAGCATCAGCATGCCCAGCCCGACCATGATGCGGAAGCTCCAGAACACGATGGTCGAATTGGGACGATCTTCCGGCGCGAAGGACTTCAGCCCTTCGATCTTGCCGTCCCAGCTATGGGTAAGGATCAGGCTGCCGAGACGCGGCACTTCGAGTGCGTAGCGGGTTTCCTCGCGCGCCATGTCCGGGATGCCGAACAGGTTCAGCGGCGTGCCGTCTTCATGCGTCTCCCACAGTCCCTCGATGGCGGCGATCTTGGCCGGCTGGTACTTCAGGGTATTCAAGCCGTGCGCGTCGCCAACGACGATCTGCAAGGGCGCCAGCACCAGCAGTGCCCACAGCGACAGCGAGAACGCACGGCGCACGGATTCGCGCGCGCCTTTGCGCAAGAGATGCCAGGCCGAGCCGGCGCACACGATCAACGCGGCCACCAGGAAGGCCGCCAGGCCCATGTGCGCAAGCCGATACGGGAAGGAAGGATTGAAGACGATCTGCCACCAGTCCTCCGGCACGATGCGTCCGTCCTGGATGCTCACGCCCTGGGGCGTCTGCATCCAGCTGTTCGACGACAGGATCCAGAACATGGAGATCAGCGTACCGAGCGCCACCATGATGGTCGCGCCGAAGTGCGCCTTGGGGCTTACCTTGCGCCAGCCGAACAGCATGATGCCCAGGAAGCCCGCTTCCAGGAAGAAGGCCGTCAGCACTTCATAGGTCAGCAAAGGACCGGTGACGGCGCCCGCGTAATCCGCGAAGCCCGCCCAGTTGGTGCCGAACTGATAGCTCATCACCACGCCGGAAACGACACCCAGTCCGAAGGACAATGCGAACACCTTGGACCAGAAGAAATACATCTCTCGATAGACGTCGCGGCGGGTCTTCAGCCACGCACCTTCGAGCACCATGAGAAAGCTTGCAAGGCCGATGCTGATGGCGGGAAAGATGATATGAAACGACACCGTGAACGCGAACTGGAAACGCGCCAGGTCTAGAGCGGAAGGCGAAAACGTCATGACAGCAGGGCCAACGTGGGTACCCGCGCATGGTCAACGGCAGAAGCGCCGTTTCAGCGGGCTTGGCAAAATTCTATGTTGCTACGCGTCATTCGGACTATTGGACAGATTGTCATTGGACATATTGTCCAAGCACATCGCGGTGCCCCGTGCATTGACCTTCCGCAAACGGTGACGAGATTGGCGCATGGCGGTGTATGCTACGAACGATTCTCTTTCGCTTTCCGCCTTTCGCTTTCCGGTTTTCCGCATGTCCTCCCTTCGCCTTTCCGAGCTGGCCACGCACGATCATGCGGTGGTCGAACACGTCGTCGACCTTGCCACCCCCGATCCTGTCGCCGCGCGCCTGCGCGACCTGGGCTTTGTCGCCGGCGAACCCGTGCGACTCGCGGCCAAAGGGCCTTTTGGGGGCGACCCGCTGTTGATCGCCATCGGCACCACGCGGTTCGCCTTGCGCCGCAACGAAGCCGACCGTGTCATGGTCACGCGTGCGCAGGTGCATCATGAGTGACGCGACACTGCGGCTGGCCCTGGTCGGCAATCCCAACGCGGGCAAGACGGCCCTGTTCAATCGCCTGACAGGTGGGCACCAGAAAGTCGCCAATTACGCGGGTGTGACGGTGGACCGCAAGGAAGGCCGCTTCACCACGCCGCAAGGGCGCGCGGTGCGGCTGCTGGATCTGCCCGGCACGTACAGCTTCACCTCCGCCAGCATCGACGAGAGCATCACCACGTCGGTACTGCGCGGCGACTATCCGGGCGAAGCCAGGCCCGATGCCATCGTCTTCGTCGCCGACGCCACCAATCTGCGTCTGCATCTGCGCCTGTTGCTGGAAGTGCGGCGCCTGGGCCTGCCGGTGATCGTGGCGCTGAACATGGCGGATGAAGCCAAGCGCCGCGGCATCCAGATCGATATGGCGCGGCTGTCCGAGGCCCTGGGCATGCCGGTGGTGGAAACCGTGGCCGTGCGCCGCGATGGCGTCGGCAATTTGATCGCGCGGCTCGACGACGTCGTGCCCGCGCCCACGCGCACGCAAGACAGTGGTGACCTGCACGCCGACGTACGCGCGCTGCTCGCCGATACGGTTCGCATGCCCGCAACGACCACGACCCTGACCGATCGCGTCGATCGCTGGGCCCTGCATCCGGTGCTTGGCTTCCTGCTGCTGGCCCTGATCATGTTCCTGACCTTCCAGGCGGTCTATGCCATCGGCAAGCCCATGACCGATGCCATCGCCGACGGCATGGGATCGCTGGGCGAGTTGCTGACGTCGCACATGGGCGATGGTCCCCTGAGGGGCCTGCTGCGTGACGGCCTGTTCGGGGGGCTCGGCACGGTGCTGGGCTTCCTGCCGCAGATCCTGACCCTGTTCTTCTTCATCCTGGTGCTGGAGGAATCGGGGTATCTGCCCCGCGCGGCCTTCCTGCTGGATCGCGTCATGTTGTCGGTGGGCCTGAGCGGCCGCGCCTTCATCCCGCTGTTGTCCAGTTTTGCCTGTGCCATCCCCAGCATCATCGGCGCGCGCAGCATTCCCGACCGGCGCGACCGCCTGGTGACCATCCTGGTGGCGCCGCTGATGACCTGCTCGGCGCGCCTGCCGGTCTATGCGCTGTTGATCAGCGCCTTCGTGCCCTTGCGGCCGGTGCTGGGCATCTTCAATCTGCAGGGCATGGTGCTGTTCACCTTGTATGCGGGCGGCATCGCGGCGGCGCTTGCCGTGGCCTACGTCGGCAAGCGCTTGCGCCGCCGCCAGCACGAATCGGCGCTGCTCATGGAGCTGCCGACTTATCGCCTGCCCAAGTGGCGCGATATCGGCATCGGCCTGTGGGAGCGCATCTGGATCTTCCTGAAGCGGCTGACGGGTGTCATGCTCGCCCTGACCATCATCATGTGGTTCATCGCCAGCTTCCCTGGCGCGCCGGCCAACGCCACCGAGCCCGCCATCGAATACAGCCTGGCCGGCATCATCGGCCAGTGGATACAGCCCTTGTTCGCGCCGCTGGGTTTCAACTGGCAGATCACGTTGGCCTTGATTCCGGCGTTCGCCGCGCGCGAGTCGGCCGTGGCGACGCTGGGCACCGTCTACAGCGTGGCTGAAGGCCAGGACGCCGCGCTGGGCAGCATGCTGGCCGGCAACTTCTCCACGGCCACGGCCTTGGCCTTGATGGTCTGGTTCGCCTTCGCGCCGCAATGCATGTCGACCCTGGCGATCATCAAGCGCGAGACCGGCAGCCGGCGCATGGTGTGGCTGTCGTTCGGCTATATGTTCGTGCTGGCTTACGCGGCCACCTTCATAACCTATCGCGTGGCGGGGTGGTTGCTATGACAAGCAACGGACAACTGTGGCAATACGCCGTCGTGGCCATCGCGGTCGTCGCGAGCAGCGCCGGCGTGTTGGCGCATTTCTTCCCGCGGGTGAAGGCGGGCATCCGGCGCGGACTGGCCCGGCCGCTGGCCCACCCGGCCATGCCCACGCGTCTTCAACGCCTGGCACGATCCTGGGCCGTGACGTCCCAGGCCAGCTGCGGCGGCTGCAGTGCCTGCGCCGGCGACGCGCCGCCGGCCCTCAAGCCTGTCGCCAGCATCGCTATGCCCGTCTCGCGCCGCCGCAAATCCTGAACTTGGCGTGACTACCCGCCACGCGCAAGGCCGATGTGCTTCCGCTCGCTGGCCAGTTGGAAAATACAGTCGCCCCGCCTGACCTGCGCCAGTACACGCTTGCAGATCACTTCACCGTCGCCCGGAAAATAAACCGTCACGGGCTCTTTTCCCGGCGTGTCGGGGAAGTGGATCAGCGCGGCGGCATCTCCCTTACGCACTTTGGCCCCCAGGTTTACCAAGGGCTCGTGCACGCCGTTGTCATAAGCATAAACGTAGTGTGCGTTGCGATCGATGGCCATGAGGCGTGCCTGACTGGGCGGACCTGCCGGCACCAAAGCGCCATGCAGCACGCCAATATGGCCCAGCAGATGCAGAACGCCGTGCATTCCCAGCTTGACCAGAGCAGGATCGACGCCACCTCCGCCTCCCAGCTCCGTGAGAAAACAGATGGCCCCTTGGCGACGTGCCGCCGCCGTGATGTTGACGGGATTCGGTTGATAAAGAAAGGCTCTGGGAAGGCCAAAAGCTTTGAGCAGGCCGGTGACCACCCCCTCTTCCTCGGCGTCGCGCGGCTCCAGACCCATCATGTTGGCGCCGTCGTATTGCAAGGACGACCCGCCCGAATGTAGATCTATCATATATTGCGCGCGGGCCAACAAGACGTGCTCGATGTAATGCGCGATGATCTGTGAAGGCGTGCCGGCCGCGTCGCCTGGATAGAGCCGGTTGAGGTTGCCGTCGTCAATCGGTGAAGTACGCGTCCCCGCTTCGGCGGCCGGCGCGTTGGCCATTGGCAGCAAGATCAGTTGCCCGTTCAGCATGGCGGGCTCAATCTCCTTGATCAGGCGCGACACGATAATCTGACCTTCAAATTCGTCGCCGTGCGTGCCCGCGCTGACGATCACGGTGGGGCCATCGCCGTTGCGGATGGAAGCAACAGGAATGGGTATCCAGCCATAAGCGGATCGATGAACCGAATGCGGAAGGCGCAGATAGCCCATGTGCTTGCCATCCGCTTCGAAATCGATTTCGCTCTTGATCGGGTTGGCCGCCTTGGGCTTGGCCAGCTCCGCCTGCTTGCCCTGGTTCACCATGCTTTGTTTGCCTTGTTCATGTTGCCGACCATGTCGTAATCCTCACCCACGTATTTGTGCCCCAGTCTTTGCAATGTGCCGTCCGCTCGCATTTCCTCCAGGGCCTTGTCCATCGCTTTGCGCAAGCCCTCCGCGCCTTTGGGCACGACAGCCGCGCCCAGCGAATAGACCAGCGGCTCGCCGACGGGCTTGATCGGCAACTTATTGACCGTACGCACGCTGTTGCCGTGGACGTAAGAATCGATGACTGATTCAAGGCGGCCGCTGATCAGGTCGTTATAGAGGAAGCCGCCGCCCTCGTACGTGCGAATTTCGGAGTCCGGCAAATTTCGGCGTGCCCACAATTCATTTGACGTCCCCGCGCTGACTCCCACGCTGTGGCCCTTCAAGCTCGCAGCGTCATGAATGCTTTGGTTTTTCTGCCCCACCCAGATACGAAAGTCCTGGACGGCATACGGAACGGTGAAATCCACCACCTTCTCGCGATCAGGCGTCTTTGCCAGGCTATTCACTACCACGTCGTACTTCTGCGTATTGATGCCTTCGATAAAATTCTTGAACTTGTCCGCGATGAACTCGACCTTGGGAATGCCGATGCGCTTGAACATTTCCCGCGCCACGGCGACATCGTAGCCATCCGGCTGGTTGTCCATCCCCAAGAAGCTCCAGGGTGGACTCGTCTGCGTGTTAGCCACTCGCACGACACCACGCTTGAGTAGCTTTTCGAGCGAAGCATCGGCGGTTGCATCGGCTGCCCAAGCGCCGATCGGGACTATCAGCGCCACCAGCGCCAGGAATGATTTCCACGAGAGCATGAGCTATTTCCCCAAGAGGCGACTGACCGTCGTCGTTGAATAATGACGGACATTCTTCTCCGCCGAAGAAACGCGGACAAGCGGGTGCACTGACTCGCTCAATAAGTGCTGCTTATAGCCTGGCCGGAAAAGGCCGCCTATTCGACCTGCTGTTCACCGCTGCAGCACCGGCGCCAGCTGGGCCAGATCGGCCTCCAACTGGATGCGCATGCTGCGCAAGAAGGCCTTGGCGTTTTCCGACAAGGGATTACCCGGACGAAAGACTAGTAAGGTGCAGAATGACACCTCCAAGGCGAAAGGTCGCAGCACGACGCCGCGCTGGACATAGTCCAGCCCCATCACGGGATGCACCAGGCCCAGGCCCTGCCCGCGCATGGCCAGCTCACAGATGGTGTTGGAGTAGGGCGTCTCCAGGATGGGGCTGATCTCGTGGCCCTGCTCGTGCAGCACGGCCTCCAGGCGGCGCCGGCTGGCGTCCTCGGGATTGAGCGCGATGAAAGGATGGGCCGCAAGATCGGCCGGCTCGATCACCGGCTTGCGCGCCAGGGGATGCGTGGCTGCCATGGCGACCACTCCGGGCACGCGCAGAAACTCTGAATGCTCCAGGCCCGAGACGTCCAACTCGTCGGCCATCAAGCCGAAATCCAGCTGCCCCGCCAGCACGCGCTGATACACCTCGCGCGAACTCAATATCTGGAAGGACAGCTGGACGCGTCGCGTGGCCAGCTCGAAATGCGCGATGGCCCGCGGCATGAAGCCGGTACCCAGCGCCGGCAACGCGCCTATCGCCAGGCGCCCCAGTCCGAATGATTTCAGGCTGCGGATGCGATGTTCGATCATCTCGAAACCGGAGAAGCACCGGTCGACCTCTTCGATCAGGGCGCTGGCTTCCTGCGTGGGCACCAGCCGGCCCCGCACGCGCTCGAACAGCCGCAACTCCGCCGCGGTCTCCAGGCGGCGGATGGCCTGACTGACGGCGGGCTGCGAAATACCCAATAGATGAGCCGCCTTGCTGGTCGTCCCCGCCCGCATGACCGCCCTGAACACCTGGATTTCGCGCATATCCATCTATAAGCCTCGCTTATCGAGCTAGACGATTCCCCATATTGAACGAATAGGTCGATTGGCAGAAACTGTCCGAATCGCCATAACCCTTGCGTCCACCAATAGAAATCATGAAACCTATAACTCCACCTAATGAGCCGTATCGTAGCCTGTCACCTGCCGTCATGCGGGGCTCGACCGTGGTGTTCGACAATTTCCAGGACTTCGCCAATCGCAAGACACGCCAGCCCGACGGCTTCAGCTACGGCATCACCGGCACGCCCACGGCGCGGGAGCTGGAACGGCGCATCGCTGAACTGGAACACGGCAAGCACTGCGTGGTGACGCCTAGCGGCCAGGCGGCGCTGATGGGTTGCGTCATGGGCTTCGTGCGTGGCGGCGATCACCTGCTGATCTCGGCCGCCTGCTACGGCGCGCTGAAAACCTATGCGCAGAACTACCTGGCACGCATGGGCGTGGAGGTCGAGTTCTACAAGCCGGACATCGGCGCCGACATCGAGTCGCTGATCAAGCCCAACACGCGCATGATCTGCATGGAGTCGCCCGGCACCGTGACGATGGAAATGCTGGACGTTCCCGCCATCGCCGCCGTCGCGCGCAGGCGCGGCGTGCTGACCATGGTCGACAACACCTGGGCCAGCCCGCTGGGTTTCCGGCCGCTGGAGCATGGCGTGGATTTCTGCGTGGAGGCGGCCACCAAGTTCCTGGGCGGCCATTCCGATCTGCTGGTAGGCGCGATCAGCATGAACGACCGTGGCCATTACGAGGTGCTGCGCGAAACCCAGAGCATCATGGGCTTGCAGGTCAGCCCCGACGACGCTTTCCTGGTGATGCGCGGCATGGAAACCCTGGAGGTCCGCCTGGCCGCGCAAAGCGACGCCACCCTGGAGATCGCGCGCTGGCTGGACCAGCAGCCCCAGGTCAGCGAGCTGCTCTATCCGCCGCTGGAGTCCGACCCCGGCCACGCCCTGTGGAAGCGCGACATGCGCACCAACGGCTGCCTGTTTTCCATGGTCCTGCAACCCGCCAGCGAACGCGCGCATCATGCGTTCTTCGACGCATTGGAGCACTTCTCCATCGGCGCGAGCTGGGGTGGCACGCACAGCCTGGCTGCCTACTATCCGGCCCCGCTGCAGGCCAATCGCGTCTACGCGAGGACCGATCAGCCCGTGGTCCGCTTGTCCATCGGCCTTGAAAACCGTGAAGCATTGCGCGCGGACCTGCAGGGCGCGCTGGAGGCTTACGCACGGCACGTTTGAAGCACCTGAAGGCAGGCGCCGCCATATCGATGACATCAGCGATGACGTCAGCCTGCATTTCCAAAACCCACAATACAAGGGGATAAAACCATGTGGGAACTCTTCCAGCGCGCCGCGCCCTTACTGGGTCCCGCGCTGCTCATGACGCTGTTCCTGGGGCTGACGTCGTTCGTCGGCGGCTGCGTGCTGGGCATGCTGATCGCCCTCGCCCGCATCTCCGGCATTCGACCGTTACGCTGGTTCGCCTTCGCCTACGTGTCGATCTTCCGCGGCACGCCCTTGCTGATACAGATCCTGCTGATCTACTTCGGCCTGCCCACCTACGGCATCGTGGTGGGGCCGGTGGCGGCGGCGCTGGTGGCCTTGACCCTGTTCTCCGCCGCCTATCTCAGCGAGAATTTCCGCTCGGGCATTTCCGGCGTGGACCGGGGCCAGTGGGAAGCCGCCTGGTCGATGGGCATGAGCTACACCCGCACCATGCGCCGCATCGTCTTGCCGCAGGCGCTGCGCATCGCCATCCCGCCGTTGGGCAGCCGCCTGATCGCCTTGATGAAGGACACCTCGCTGGCCTCCACCATCACGGTCGTCGAAATGACACGCGTGGCCGACCAGATCGGCGCCACCACCTTTCGCTACATGGAAATGTTCGTCATGGTCGGCGCCATCTACTGGCTCATCAACCAGTTCCTGACCATTCTGCAAACCTTGCTCGAAGCCCACCTGTCGAGGCGCTATCAATGAACGGCGATCGCTCCCCTACCGTCCAGACCGTACGCGTGCGCGGGCTGAAGAAGTCCTTCGGCGCCAACCAGGTCTTGCGTGGTGTCGACCTCGAGGTCCAGCAAGGTGAAGTCGTCGTCATCATGGGGCCCTCGGGCTCCGGCAAGACGACCCTCATCCGTTCCCTGAATTTCCTGGAAACGCCCGACGACGGCCATGTTGAGATCTGCGGCATCGCCGTCGCCTGCGATGGCGGCACAGGCGATCGCGCCCGCCGCCAGGCCGTGCAGCAGATCCGCCGCCGCACGGCGATGGTGTTCCAGTCCTTCAACCTTTTCCCGCACATGACGGCGCTGCAGAACGTCATCGAAGGCCTGCTGGCCAAAGGCGTGGCCCGCGACTCGGCCATCCAGACCGGCATGCGGCTGCTCGACCGCGTCGGCCTGAGCGAGAAGGCCGCCCAGTATCCCGGCAAGCTGTCCGGCGGCCAGAAGCAGCGCGTGGCGATCGCCCGGGCGCTGGCCATGGCGCCGGAAGTCATCTTCTTCGATGAGCCGACTTCGGCGCTCGACCCCGAACTGCGCGACGACGTCCTGCAGGTCATGCGTGAATTGGCCGCCGAAGGCATGACCATGCTGGTGGTGACGCACGAGACTCGCTTTGCTCGCGAAGCCGCCGACCGCGTGGTGTTCATGGAGGGCGGCCACATCCTGGCCAATTGCCCGCCGGATGAATTCTTCGGCGCCCAGGCCAGCGAGCGCTGCCGCCAGTTCCTCGGTCGCCTCGGCGATTGAATCCGCAGTTCAAACCGCCACAAACCACAATCAAGGGAAATCCATCATGTTGCCAAAGATCCGTCTGTCCCTGACTCCCATCATTGCCATCTTTGCCTGCACCGCCTTCAGCGCTTTCCTGCCGGCCACGGCGCACGCCGCGGGTGCGTTGGACCGCATCCACGCCAATGGCGTCATCCGCATCGCCAACACCCAGAGTTCACCGCCCTGGTCGTTCCTGAATGACCAGAACAAGCCGGATGGCTATGACGTCGACATGGCGCGCGAGGTGGCGCGCCGCCTGGGCGTGCCCAAGGTGGAGTTCGTGGCCGACTCGTTCAAGAACTTCGTGGCCGGCCTGAAGACCGACAAATACGATCTGGTCATGAACGACCTGACGCCGACACCCGAACGCATGTTGCAAGTGGATTTCTCCGCGCCCTACGGCGTCGAGGACTTCCGAATTTTCGTGCGCCAGGACAACAAGGACATCCACGGGGACAAGGACCTGACCGGCAAGCGCATCGGCGTCAGTACCGGCTCGTCCAACGAGTCGTGGTCGCGCGCCCACCTGCCGCAGGCCATCATCCAGACCTATGAGAACGGCAGCCTGATCTTCGCCGACCTGGGCATCGGCCGTATCGACGCCGTCATCATTTCGCACTTCGGCGGCCTGCGCTATGCCACGGAGCGCAAGCTGCCGATCAAGGAAGTGGGCGAACCGCTTACCTACCAGCTTTCGGCCGCCGCGATGCGCAAGGACGAGCCCGAACTCCGTGACGCCGTCAGCAAGGCCATCGCCGAGATGAAGGCCGATGGCACGATCGAGAAACTTGGCCAGAAGTGGGTGGGCAAGGAGTACGACATGGTCGGCTCCATCGCCCGCGCCGAAGCGGAGGCCAAGTAGCCAGCCCATTCAATCGGTCCGCCCCGCCGGCCGCCCTGCCCGAGGCGGCCGGCTGGCTAGCCTCAGAACCGATAGCTCAGGCCGACCATACCGTAAGGCGACGTGCGACGTTCGACGATGGGGCTGTCGCGCGCATCGCCCAGCAAGGTCCGCACGCCCACCGACGTCACCATGGTCCAGCGCGGCGTCAGGTCATAGCGCCACGTGGCGCTGAGCGTGGCCGAGCGGAAACCCGCGCCAGCCGAGTACGCCCGCAGGCCACCATCGCTGCGTGCCGCCTGGCTACGGGCCGCCTCGCTGCTGTCGACGCTGAACCAGGTGGACATATCGTCGTGGCTGCCCCAGGCCGTACCGGCGCCAAGGCGGACCTGGCTGCGGCCCGAACGCCATACCTCATACCATGCCCGCAGTTCGGCGCGGGTGCCATAGCCCGAACGCAATGCCTGGGTAGCCGTCAGATCCACATGCCAGCGATCGTTATTCCAGCGCAGGAACGCCCCGGCGGTCCCGTGCGGGTCAATGTCATCCAGTCCGTTCAGGCGGTCGTGATCGTCCGCATCGCGACCTAAGCGCAGGCCGGCGAAGACACCGGCCTGCCAGTTTGGCGCGAGATGGGTCCGTAATCCCAGCACCGGCAGTCCGCCATCGCCGTCGATGAAGAACGCGCCGGACTCGTACTTGACCAGAGGCACGGGCACGGCGTGATAGTCGTGCGATCCCTCGTACTCGGGCACCGCGCCCACGCCCAGCCCTATACTGTTCTCCGCTTGCGCGGCGCCGCAAGCAGCCGCCAAGGCCGCTGCCAGCGCCATGGACCGCGCCCCGCGCACCATCGATTGTCCTGCCCCTGCTTCGCTTACCATCATGTCGCTCCGTCTTCCATGGCCGCGGGTTTGGCGGCCTTCCGGAACGCGATTCTTGGGGAACGGATTTAAAAGTTTTTTAATCGCGGGCAATTAATCTCTTTCTTATCCCCTTAAACCGCCAAGGACATGCGTTGCATCTGCTGCTAGTCGAAGACGATCCCATGCTGGGCGAAGCCCTGGGCGATAGCCTGCGCCAGGCCGCCTATCAGGTGGACTGGGTCACGGACGCCGCCCAGGCGCGAGCCGCCCTGACCGACCATGCCTTCGATGCCGTGCTGCTGGACCTGCAACTACCGCTCGGGTCCGGCCTGGCGATACTGCGGGGTCTGCGCGAACGTTACGACGCGACACCGGTCATCATCCTGTCCGCGCGCGACCGCCTGAGCGATCGCATCAAGGGCCTGGACGAGGGCGCCGACGACTATCTGGTCAAACCCTTCCCCTTCGAGGAAGTGCTGGCCCGCCTGCGCGCGGTCACGCGCCGGGCCAGCCATCGCGTCGTGCCCCTGATGCAGGTGGGCGAGGTCCACGTCGACCCCGCGCGCCGCGCCGTGACGCGCGACGGCGCGCCCGTCAAGCTCAGCATCCATGAATACCGCACCCTGGTGGCCCTGCTGGAACGGCAAGGCCACATCGTCACGCGCGAACAGCTGGAAGACGCGGTCTACGGACGGCATGGCACCATCGAAAGCAATACGGTGGCCGTGTACATCCATCAGCTGCGTCGCAAGCTGGGCAATGGCTTGATCGACACGGTGCACGGCTTCGGCTATCGCATCGGGGCGGCAACGGCATGAACAGCCTGCGCATCCGCCTGCTCACGGCGATGCTGATCACCATCGCCGCCTTCGGCAGCGTCTGGTATCTGGCGCGCGCCTGGGATATGCGCCAGCCGGAAACCGGGTATTGGGACAGCCGCCTGCGTGGTATCGGGCGCCTGATCGTGTCCTCCATGCCGAGTACGCTGACGGCCGGCGAGGGCGCCGTGCCCGCCTACCACCTGGCCGACATCGACAAGGAGCCCATCGACGACATGGCTTTCCAGGTGTGGAATCTGCGGACGCGCAAGCTGCTGATGCGCTCCCCCAGCGCGCCCGACGCGCCCATGCGTCCGGACTTCTCCCCCGGCTTCGATGAAAGCCATTTCGCCGGCCAGAACTGGCGCGTGTACACGGTGGTCGACGATACCGGCAGCGTGCAGGTGCAGGTAGCCAAGAGCCAGCAGGAGCTGGACGAGACCTACCAGACTTGGCGGCTGATCGCCGATGCCGCCCACGAACTGCGCACGCCGCTGGCCGCCATCCAGGCCCAGGCGCAACTGGCCGCGGGCGCGCAGGATGCCGCGCTGTCGCACGCGGCCGCCGTGAAGCTGCAAACCGTGGCGGCACGGGCGGCGCGCCTGGTGGAACAGTTGCTCGATCAGGCCCGCCTGGAAACCGATGACGCCTGGCCCATGGAAACGCTGGACCTGGCCGACCTGGCGGACCTGATCGTGCGGGATTTCGAAGGATCGGCACAGCGCAAGGCGCAGCACATCGCCTTGAACGCCGAATCCTGCACGCTGCGCGGCAACGTCGACAGCCTGGGCATCCTCTTGAGCAATCTGCTCGACAACGCCATCCGCTACACCCCGGCGCAAGGGCATATCGCCGTCAGCTGCCGCATCGAGGACGGCCGGCCCTGCCTGGAAGTCGCGGATGACGGCCCCGGCGTGGCGGCGCCGGATCGCGCGCGCATCTTCGAACCTTTCTTCCGGGTGGCGGGCAGCGGCGAGCGCGGCACCGGCCTGGGGCTGTCCCTGGTCGCGCGCATTGCCGCCATGCACGGCGCCGTGATCGACGACAGGACCGCGGCGCGCGGGCTTCATCTGGTCATCCGCTTTCCGGCCACGGCGCCGGAGGCCGCGTAGCGCGCAGGCGGCGGGCGTCGGACGTGGGCGCGACCTCAGGCCGGCTGCTGCCCGGGAATACAGGCCAGCATGCGGTCGCCGATGCCGGTATCGCCCTGGGCGCGCAGCGCCTGGCCGGCGGATTCGATATCGCGGCGTTCCTTGTTCTGACTCAGCTTGGCCTTGCCGACCAGCTTGGTCACTTCCACCTGGATACCGACGATGGCCTGCAGCATGCCGTCGATGAAATCAGGGGCACTGTCGGTCATCTTCCAGGGCTTGGGCTGTGGCTGTTCATGGGCGCGCGTCAGGCGGGCCACCACGCCACGCACGAACTTCTCGTCGTCGCGGATGCGGATCCGGCCATGCGCATGGACCACCTCGTAGTTCCACGTCGGCACCTGCTTGTGCTGCTCGTGCTTGCTCGGATACCAGTTCGGTGAAATATAGGCATGTTCGGCGCGGAAGATGACCAGGACGTCGTCACCGTCCTTGACCTCTTGCCACACCGGATTCTTGCGCGCCACATGACCCTGCAGCACGGCCTGGCCGTCCGGCGCCACGTCCAGCTCGAAGGGAATATGGTTTGCATCGAGGCCGCCCGCGCCACAGGTCACCAGCGCGCCGAGCGGGTAGCCGCGGATGAGGGCATGCAAGGCGGCAGGGTCTTGCACGGCGAAATGGTCAGGTACGTACACGAACGGCTCCAGAAGCATCCAGACGCCATCATGCCACCGTAGCGGACCAGTATCCGGTCCGCTATGGACCATTTTCGCTGGACCACTCTGGGCACGCCGCGCGGCCGCCGAACGGCTTACAAAGATCGCAGCAGCGCTATGCCGGCGATGGCCAGCGCGCCGAGTTTCAGGATCCTGGCGGTATCGGGATTCATGGAACTGCGCCGGTAGCCGCCGTCGATGGCGTGGCCCATGGACGGCTCGAACAGATTGCCCGCGCTGTGCGGCTGCGGCTCCGCCCGGCGGAAACCGGCGTCCATCAGCCGGCGGGTCATCCCCGCTGACAGGTCGGGGGCCACGGTATGCGCCAGCCGTACCGGCCAGGCCACGCTGCCCAGCAAGGTCGAGGGCCGGGGATGATGCGCCAGTTTGACCAGGGCCTGCGCGACCTCGCGCGGATCCACCATGGGTGGGGGCGGGCGCAGATGCTTGCCGGAATAGTTGGCGCCATGGCCCACGCCCGGGGTATCGACGAAGGTGGGATAGACCTCGCACACGGACACCCGCGGCAGGTCGGCCAGCTCGGCGCGCAGGGACTCGGAGAAACCGCGCAGGCCGAACTTGCTGGCAGCGTAAGCCGCCGCATAGGGCGCCGGCGCCCAGGCCCCGATCGAGATCATATTGATGATCACCCCGCGACCGCGCTGGCGGAAGTGAGGCAGCACGGCATGGCAGCCATAGATGTGCCCCAGCAGGTTGGCCTCGATCACCCGCTTGTGGGCCTCCAGCGGCACCTCTTCGAAGCGTCCGACCGCGCCCACGCCGACATTGTTGATCCACACGTCGATACGTCCGAATGCCTCCAGGGTGCGCTCCGCCAGGGCCTGCACCTGGTCTGGCTCGGTGACATCGGTAGGCACCGCCAGCGCCTGTCCTCCAGCACGCCGGCACGCACCCGCCACCCGCGCCAGGCCGTCCGCGCCGCGCGCCGCCAGCACCACGCTGGCGCCCTCGCGCGCGAAAGCCAGCGCCGTCGCGCAGCCGATGCCGCTGGACGCACCGGTAATCACGACAATGGGGCCGGACGTCCTGGCAAGGTTGATATCGTCGGTGGTGGCCTCTTGATCCGGGGCGGGGGCAGAGGGATGATCGGTGGGGGACACGGACATGACACGCTCCTGGCTGGACGGGGAAAACGTTCAGGAAAGCAACCCACATGCCCATGATGGGCGACCCGTCGCCAATGCTACTCTTGCCGCAGCGGCGGCGCCACGGATGAGCGGCCGCCGAAGCGCCCGCATGCCGCGGGCCGTAGCTGGATGGCACTCGCATGGGAAGAACGGTCAAGGCTGTGGAACTGCCGGTATTGGCGCCGCTGGATCGCGGCGCCGGCCAGCTGGGCCGCCAACTGGCGCTGCAACTGCGCGCCGCCATACGTAAAGGCGCCATGCGCCCCGGTGAAGCCTTGCCCTCCACCCGCGTGCTCGCCACCGCCCTGGGCGTGGCGCGCGGCACGGTGGTGGAAGCGTTCGAGCAACTGGTCGCCGAAGGCTTCCTGGAAGCCAGAAGCGGCGCGGGCACGGTGGTTTCCAGCGCGCTGGCCGACACCGCGAAACGCCCGGGCCGATCCGCCCCGGCGGCGCCCACCACCAAAACGTCTCGCGCGGCCTCTACACCGCTACCACCGCTGCGGCCACTGCCCGCGCCGGCGCTGCGCTACGCCGCCATCACGCAGGCCATGCAGCCCGTCCCCAATGTGCCCTTCGCGGTCTCCGTGCCGCTGGGCGCGACGGCGCCGGACGATACCTGGCGCAAGATCGGCAACCGGGTGCGCGCATCGCGCAGCGGCGCGCCTTCCGGCTATTCGGACCCGCAAGGCCTGCGCGCGCTGCGCGTGGCCATCGCGGAATATGCAAGACGGGCCCGCTCGGTCCGCTGCGACGCCGACCAGATCATCATCACGGCCGGCACGCAGCAGGGCCTGCATCTTGCCTGCCAGGTCTTGCTGGAAACGCAGGATCAGGCCTGGGTGGAAGACCCCGCCTATCTGGGCATCACGTCGATACTGGCGGCCAACGGTCCTCCGGAGCGCGTGGCGCGCATCCCCGTGGACGATGAAGGCATGCGGGTGGAGGAAGGCTTGCGCAAGGCGCCCGATGCCCGCGTGGCTTTCGTCACGCCTTCGCACCAATATCCGCTGGGCATGCCCATGAGCATGGCGCGGCGCGAAGCGCTGCTCCAATGGGCGCGCGCGCGCAACGCCTGGATCGTCGAGGACGATTACGACAGCGAAATGCGTTATGCCGGCCATCCCTTCCCCGCGCTGCAGGGACTGGACAGCCAGCGCGTCATCTACCTGGGCACGTTCAGCAAGATCCTGTTCCCGTCCCTGCGCCTGGGCTATCTGATCGCGCCGCCAGACCTGGTACCGGCGTTCTGCGGGGCGCGCATCCTGATGGACCGCCTGGCGCCGACGGCCGAACAGCATGTGCTGGCCGCGTTTATCGCGGAAGGGCATCTGGACCGGCACATCCGGCGCGTGCGCAGCGCCTATGCGGAAAGCCGGTCCTTCCTGATCGCCTTGCTGGAAAAGCACCTGCCAGCGCGGCTGGCCACGCTGCAGGCCGGCGACCAGGGCATGCATCTGGTCTTGTGGCTGGCTGACCGCCTGCGTGACGTCGACGTCGTGCGCGCGGCCGGCGCTCAAGGCATCTCCGCCAGGGCGCTGTCGCCCACCTATGCCGGCGGCGGGGCCGACGCGCCCGTCAGGCAGGGCTTGATCCTGGGCTTCGGCGGCTACCCCGAAGCCGACGTCACGGCCGCCGTGCTAAGGCTGGCCGCGATCATCGAACAGCAGGCCGGGCGCCCAGATCAGGCGTGCAGATAGGCGTTCGCCAAGGCGTCGTCGGCGGCGATCTCGGCCGACGTGCCTTGCGCCACGACACGACCGCTTTCCAGGACGTAGGCACGGTCGGCCAGCGCCAAAGCCAGGCCGGCCATCTGATCCACCAGCAGTATGGTCATGTTCTCCGCGCGCAACCGGTCCAGGGACGTGAACAACTCGGCGATGACCTTGGGCGCCAGGCCCAGGGACGGTTCGTCCAGTAGCAAGACCCGCGGACGGCTCATCAAACCGCGCGCCACGGCCAGCATCTGCTGCTCGCCGCCGGACAGCAGGCCGGCGCGCTGATGCAGGCGTTCACGCAGGCGCGGGAAGCGTTCCAGCATGTCCTGCACACGCGCCTCCAGGCCATCCTGATGCAGGAAGCCGCCCAGGCGCAGGTTGTCAAGCACCGACAGCTCGGGGAAGACCTGACGGCCCTCGGGGACCAGCACCAGACCCATGCCCACCACGGTCTCGGCAGGCGCGCCTTCGATGGTGTTGCCGTCGACGTGCATGGCGCCGGACTGGCTCGCATGCAGGCCCGACAAGGTCCGCATCAAAGTGGACTTGCCCGCGCCATTTGCCCCCAGCAGGGCCACCATCTCGCCCTCGCGCACTTGCAGGCTGATGCCATGCAGTACCGGTTCCGCGCCGTACCCGGCCACCAGGTCGGCGACCCCCAGCAATTCCGCGCCGGGTGTACGTGGCGCGGCGGCGGCCTGACCCGTACCCAGCTGCCCGTCCAGCGATTCGCCCAGATAGGCCTGCTTCACGGCGGGATCGCTCTGGATCTCGGCGGGCGTGCCCACGGCCAGGCGACGGCCCGCATCCAGCACCACCAGCTGATCGGAAATCGCCATCACCAGGGTCATGTCGTGCTCGACGATGGCCACGCCGATACCCGCGTCGGCGATGCGGCGCAGCAGCGCGGCCAGCATGCTCTTGTCTTCCCGCGAAAGACCGGCGGCGGGCTCGTCCAGCAACAGCACGTCGGGATCGGTGGCCAGGGCCCGCGCGATCTCGACCAGGCGGCGGTCCACGTGCGCCAGGTCGCCGGCCGGCAAGCTCGGCGCCCCACGATAGCCGCAATAGGCCAGCAGGGCCCGGGCGCGCGCCAGGGACTGTTCGCCTTGCGGCGCACGCGCCGCCAGCAAGCCGCCCAGGCGGCCACGGCCCATGGCCAGCACCACGTTGTCCTCGACGCTGAGCGATCCGAACAGCTGCGAGGTCTGATACGTGCGGGCCACGCCTGCACGCGCGATGCGGAAGGCCGACTGCCCGGTAAGCGCGCGTTCGCCCAGCAGCACGTCGCCGGCCGAAGGCAGATAGAAGCCGCTCAACATGTTCAGCGCCGTGGTCTTGCCCGCGCCGTTGGGGCCGATCAAACTGGTGACCGCGCCAGCGGGCACCTGCATGGACAGCTCGCTGACGGCACGGACGCCGCCGAAGGTGATGCCCAGATCGCGCGCCGACAGCATGGCGCGCGCACGCTGAGTCAGTTCGACATCCAGGGCGCCGGCAGCGGCAACGGTAGCGGTTGCGGCATTCGCCTCGGCAATCGCACTGGCGATCGCATTGACACTGAGGGGCCGGGCGCGCGCCGCGCTCAGGCGGCCCATCACCTGGCGCCACAAGCCCACCAGGCCATCGGGCGCCACCCACAGCACCACCAACAGCAAGGCGCCGAAGAACAGCAGGCGATAGTCTTCCAGCGAAGCCAGCACTTCCGGCAAAGCGCCCACGATCAGCGCGCCGATGACCGGCCCGGCCACCGTACCCGCGCCGCCCAGCACCACCACCAGCACGAACAGGATGGACTGCATGAAGTTGAAGGTGTCCGGCGTGACGAAGCCCGACAGCGGACCGAACAGACCGCCAGCCAGCCCGGCCACCGCGGCGGACAAGGTGAACGCTACGGTCTTGATCACCAGGGGATTGATGCCGATGGACTGCGCGGCCGTCTCGCTGTCCTTGACCGCGCGCATGGCGGCGCCCCAGGCGCCGCGTGACAGCCGCGCATAGCCGGCCAGCACCACCGCCGTGGCGAGCACGGCCAGCACCGTGATGGTCTGTTCCGGACTCCAGCCCGCCACCAGTTGCGGCGGCAACACGCCCATGATGCCGCTCTGGCCGCCGGTGATGCCGCCCATCTCGATGACGGCATGCTGCACGATGAAGCTGAAGGCAATGGTGAGCATCGCCAGGTAAGGCCCCTTGACCCGCAATGCCGGCAAGGCCAGCAAGGCGCCCAGGGCGGCTGAAAGCAGAGTGCCGACGGCCCAGGCGGGCCAGAAGCTCCACCCGGCCTTGGTGGTGAGGACGGCCACGGCATAGGCGCCGATGGCATAGAAGCCGACGTGACCGAAGGACACCTGGCCGGTCAGCCCGAGCAGTACGTTGAGGCCGATGCCCACCAGCGCCAGCAGGACGATCTGGGCCAGCACGAAGACGTAATAGCTGTTCAGCGTGAACGCCAGCGCCAGCACCGTGGCCGCGGCGGCCAGGCCGAACAGGAGAGATTTGGATTTCATACTTTCTTGACCTCCGCGCGGCCGAACAGGCCGTTGGGCCGCATCGCCAGCACCACGATGACCAGGAGGAAGGTGATGATCTGGGTATAGCCGGAACCCAGCGTGACCGTGACGAGGGCTTCCGCCACGCCGAAGATCAAGCCGGCGAACATGACACCCCAGGCGCTGGAGATGCCGCCCAGGATGGCCACGGCAAAAGCCTTGAGGCCGAACAAGGTGCCCATGTCGGCATTGACGTTGAACAGCGGCGCGATCAGGATGCCCGCGACGCCGGCCAGCAAGGTGGACAGCGCGAAGGCGGCGGCCACCGCGCGTCTGATGGGTATGCCCATCAGACGCGCGGCATCGCGATTCTGCGCCACGGCCAGCAAGGCCGTGCCCCAGCGCGTGCGGCGCCCCACCAGATGCAGCGCGGCTGCCAGCGCGAAGCCCACCAGCGGAATCAGCACTTGCAGCGGATACACGCCCAGGCCCAGGCCGCCGATTTCGATGGGCGACAACGCCAGCGGCGAAGGCAGACTGCGCGGCTCCTTGCCGAAGGTGTGCATGACCACGTTGTCCAGCACGATGCCCAGCGCCACGGTGGACATCAGCCAGGCGTTGGAACCCCGCGAGGCGAAGGGCCGCACCGCGAAGAACTCGACCAACAAACCATACAGCGCGCAGCAAGCCAGCGCCGCCACGATGGCCGGCGCCGTGCCCCATCCCAGGGTCTGCGCGAAGGTGAAGCACAGCACCGCGCCGAGCATCATCGAGCTGCCTTGCGCGAAGTTCACCGTCCCCGAGACGGCATGGGTGACATGAAAGCCCAGGGCTGTCAGGGCATACATGCTGCCCAGGCCCAGGCCGCTGATGAGGGCTGCCAACAACTGCATGGAATGTCCGCCTTTTCTCTTACTTGGTCATGCCGACGGGCAGGATGCGGTTGTCGATGAACTGCGCCCAGATGTAGTCCTGCGCGCCCAGCGCGTCATGCTGCGTGGGCGAGTAGGGATGCTTGTACGACTTGATCAGGCCGTCGTAGCTGTCGATCTGCTCGTAGCCCTGGCGGATGGCGTCGCCGTCAGTGGAGCCGGCCTTGGCGATGGCCAGCGCCGTCAGCTGCATGGCGTCATAAGCGTTGGCCACGCCCACGGCCGGCGTGATGTTCTCCGGGCCCTTCACATCGGGATACTTGGCCTTCATCGCGGCGATGACCTTCTCGCCCACCGGCGACTGCTTGCCGAAGAAGCTGTAGGTCTGCACGAAGTGGACTTCCTTGGCGTTGGGGCCGGCCAGTTCCGTGAAGCGGCCACCCGCGGGACCCCAGTGCGACACGACCGGCACTTTCCAGGACATGCGGTCGAGCGACTTCACCACCTGGGCCGAGGGACCCACGTTGCCGACCAGCAGCAGCGTATCGGCGCCGGCGGCCTTCAGGCGGCTGAGTTGCGGCACCACGTCGACCGCGGTGTCGTCGAACTTCTCGCTGCCCACCGGCTGCAGACCCTTGGCGGTCAGCGCGGCGACGATGCCCTTCTGATTCGATTCACCCCAGGGATTGTTGACCATGATCAGGCCGAACTTGGCGCTCTTGAAGGTCTTCTGGGCGTAGTCGACCATGCCGGCGTCGACCTGTTCGTCCATCGCCGACACGCGGAACACGAAGTTTGGATTCGCGCCGTTCTTGGTGATCGGCGTGCCCGCGGCCCACGGGCCCATGAAAGGCACTTTGGCCTGATTCATCAGAGGCACGATGGCCATGGAAACCGGCGTGTCCAGGCCACCGAAGACCACGGCGGCCTTTTCCTTGTAGATCAGTTCGCGCGCCGCCGTCACGCCCTTGGCGGGATTGGCTTCGTCGTCGCGGCGGACCAGTTCCAGCTTGCGGCCGCCCAGCAGTCCGCCCTTGGCGTTGATCTCGTCGATGGCCACCTGCATGCCGCGCGTGATCGCTTCGCCGGCCAAGGCCGATTGCCCCGACAAGGCAGTGATGAGGCCGATCTTGATGGGTTCGGCGGCCTGCGCGGTGACGCCCAGGCTGGCGCAGGCCACGGCGAGGATGGAGCAGGCGAAGGTGCGGCGAGAAAGACGCGACATGGAGTTCTCCCGAGGGTGTCGTCGTGCGAATGAAAGGGATGTTTGCATCGGTGTTTGCCTTGAAACCCAAAGCAAAACCCATGCCAAGTTTGTTTTCTTTGCCGCAAATCTGGCACGGACTTTGC
This sequence comes from Bordetella sp. N, assembly GCF_001433395.1. GTDB lineage: Bacteria > Pseudomonadota > Gammaproteobacteria > Burkholderiales > Burkholderiaceae_B > Bordetella_C. The sequence continues at coordinate 5,564,649 of NZ_CP013111.1, read as the reverse complement.
TTTGCTCTCTCTATGTTTTTGTCGTCAATGATAGATATTTATTGCCGGCAATTTATCGAACTTATGCAGCAGAAAATCAGTGCGACGGGAGGCCGGACGATGGAGACGGCCTGCCCGGCCAGATCGAAGCGGCGCAACGCGCGCACCAAGGTGGCGCAGAAAATGGGAGAAAACGATGCATGAAGCACCAATCCAGGACACAGGCAGCGGTACCGACGATCCTGGCGCCATCGTCGACACCTACCTGACCATATTGATGAAGCCGGACCCCGACGGCGCGCGGCGCTATGTCGCGCCCGACTTGCGCATCCGCTTCACCGGCGGGCGCGCCATGCGTGATCCGGCGGAATGCGCCGCCTTCAACAAGTCGCGCTATGCCTGGGTGAAGAAGCGCTTCGAGGCCACCGAGGTCGTGGCAGGCGCCACGCCGGCGCATGCCGTGGTCTACAACCGCGGCACCCTGTACGGCGAGTGGCTGGACGGCACGCCCTTCGAAGGCAATCGCTACGTCGACCGCTACGTGGTGCAACACGGGCTCATCACCCAGATGGATGTCTGGAACGACAGCGCCGAGTGGTTGCTGATACAGGCCGGCATGGTGCCGCCGCTGCCCACCGATCCGGCGACGGGCGCGGACGCACAATGAGAAGCCTGGAAATGCGCGACATCGCAACACCGGACTTCAGTCCGCTGGCCACGCATGGCCGCTTCGACTATTCACCCATCCACCAGCGTCCTGACTATGTGTGGCCCAACGGCGCCAGGCTGGCCGTATACCTGGGCTACAACATCGAGCATTTCGCCTTCGGCGAGGGACTGGGCGCCCGGCTGGGCGTGCATCTGGGCGAACCGGATGTGCTCAATCACACCTGGCGCGAGTACGGCAATCGCGTCGGCGCCTGGCGCTGCCTGGAGCTGTTCGACAGCTTGCGCCTGCCGACCGGCGCGGTCATCAACACCGCCTTGCTGGACCATTGCCCCGAGCTGGTCGAAGCCTGCGTGGCGCGCGGCGACGAACTGATCGCGCACGGCCACAGCAATGCCGTCCACCAGGGCGGCTACGACGAAGCCAAAGAACGCGCGCTGCTGGTCCATTGCGCCGACACCCTGGAGCGCATCAGCGGCAAGCGCCCGGCCGGCTGGCTGTCGCCCTGGATCGCCGAGTCGCGGCTGACACCCGACCTGCTGGCGGAGACGGGCTATCGCTACACGCTCAACTGGGCCCATGACGACCAGCCCACCGTGATGCGCACGCGCGACGGCACGCCCTTGTGGGCCGTGCCCTATCCGCAGGAAGTCAACGACATCCCCATGATCGTGGCGCGCCATATGGACGGCAAGGATTTCGCCCAGCTGATCATCGACAACTTCGACGAGATGCTCGAACAGTCGCAACGGCAGCCGCTGGTCATGGGCATTGCCCTGCATCCCTATCTGGTGGGCCAGCCCTATCGGCTGCGCCACTTGCGCCGGGCCCTGGCGCACATCGCCGCGCATCGCGACAGCGGCGATGTCTGGTTCACGACGCCGGGCGCGATCTGCGAACACGCCGCGGCACAGAATGGAAACTTGAAGCGATGACACTGCCTTTCGACGATACCGTCAGCGCCTGGGTGCCGAACGGACACTTCAGCCTGCCCCCCACCGGCACCGGCCCGCTCGACGGACTGGGCTTCGCCGCCAAGGATCTCTACGACGTGGCGGGACACCCCACGGGCGCGGGCAATCCTGACTGGCTGCGCACACACGCGCCCGCCAGCCACACCAATCCCCTGGTGGCCAGCCTGATGCGGGCCGGCGCAACGCTGCACGGCAAGGTGATCACCGACGAGCTGGCCTACAGCATCCAGGGCGAGAACGCGCACTACGGCACGCCGCGCAACACGCGCGCGCCCGACCGGGTGCCGGGCGGCTCATCGAGCGGATCGGCCGCCGCGGTGGCGGCAGGCCTGGTCGACTTCGCGCTGGGCACGGACACTGGCGGCTCCACGCGGGTGCCCGCCAGCTATTGCGGCTTGTGGGGCTTGCGCACCACGCATGGCCTGTTGAGCGCTGAACACGTGGTGCCACTGTCGCCCATGTTCGACACCATGACCTGGCTCGCCGCGCGCGCCGACGTGTTCGAACGGGTCGGCGCCGTGTTGCTGGATTCGGCCCATGACATCGCCTGGCGCGAAGCCATCGTGCTGACCGACGCCGGCGCCGAAGCCGATGCGGCCTTCGCGCCGTTGATCGCGTCCGTGGGCGAAGCATTGCGGGCCGATGGTCTGGCCTTGACGCAGGCGCCGACGTCCACCACCGACCTGGAGACGTGGCGCCGTACCTATATCACCGTGTCGGCCCACGATGCGTGGCGCACGCATCAGGACTGGATCACGCGGACACAGCCGGACTTCGGCCCCGCCATCGCCGGACGCTGGCAGGCGGCGGCCAAGGTCAGCGACGCCGAGGTGGCCGAGGCTGCCGCCGTGCAGGCCCGCTTGCGGGCGGAAGTACGCGCCCTGCTGGGCGAGGATCGTGTGGCCGTGCTGCCGTCGGCTTCCAGCGCGGCGATCGCGCGCACGGCCGACCCGGCCGCCGTGGACGGCATCCGCGCCCAGACCTTCCGCATCACGTCGATCGCAGGCCTGGCGGGCTTGCCGCAGGTGAACATTCCCTTCATCGGTGGCGACGGACTGCCGGCTGGCGTATCCTTGCTGGGGCCCGCCGGCAGCGATCTGCAATTGATACGGCTGGCCATTTCCATCGGCAAACGGCTACACGCCCTGGGCACTGACGCATGAAAAAAGCAGTACACCCGACTTCCGCCACGGCCGCGCCGGTCCGTGGCCGCCCCAAGGTACGGCCCGCGGCGCTGGTCACGGAAGAAAGCACCGAAGACGCCGAAACGCGCATCTACCAATCGGTGGTGAGCGGCGTCATGAGCCAGCGGCTGACTCCGGGCACCAAGCTGCCCGAGGCGGCGCTGTGCGAACTGTTCAGCGTCGGCCGCACGGTCGTGCAGAAAGCCCTGCAAAGGCTGGCCCATGATCACGTGGTGGAGCTGCGCCCCAATCGCGGCGCCATCGTGGCCATGCCCACCCGCGAGGAAGTCGACAAACTGTTCGAGGCCAGGCGCGTTCTTGAAGCCGCCATCCTGCCGCTGGTGGCCAGGTCCGCCACCAAGGCCGACTTCGCCATGCTGCGGCGGCAGTTGCGCCAGGAACACCAGGCCATGCACAGCGCCCCGCAAACCGAATGGGCGCGCCTGGCCAGCACGTTTCACCTGACCCTGGGCGAGCTGTCGGGCAACCCGCTGCTGGCGCGCTACCTGACGGAAATCATCTCGCGCTGCGCGCTGGTGGTGGCGATTTTCCAGCCACCCGGCAATGCCGCCTGCGAGCATGACGAGCACGCGCGCGTGGTGGACTATCTGGAGCAGGGCAAGGTCAAGGAAGCCGTGGCCGAGATGGACGCGCACCTGCGCGATCTCGAATCCCATATCCAGCTGATCGAGGACCAGACCGAACTCAGCCTGGCCGACATGCTGGGGCTGAGCTAAGACCGGGGCCGCTTCAGGCCACGGTTTCGGGTTTGCCCACGGCCGTGCCTGAATAGGCCGCTTCCAGGCGGTTGCCGCCCAGGGACTTGGCGCAGTACAAGGCCTGGTCGGCGGCGGCCAGGATGTCGATCAGGTCGGGCACCTTGTTTTCATAGCGGGCCACGCCAACGCTTACCGTGGCCCGCAAACCCATGCCGGCGGCGCCGGTGGAGATGGTCTCGGCGAAATACCGGCGAACGGTTTCGCCCAGGGATTCGGCGCGCAGGGCGTCATGGCCCACCAGCAAGGCGGCGAATTCCTCGCCGCCGATGCGCGCCAGCACGATCTTGTGGCCCAGCACGCTCTGGGCGATTTCGGCAAAAGACTTCAAGACCTGGTCGCCGGTCTTGTGGCCGTACAGATCGTTGATGCCCTTGAACTGGTCCAGGTCGAAGGCCAGCACGGCCACGGGCCCGCGCCCGTCGCGCCGGCCGATGACCCGCATGCCTTCTTCAAAGAACCAGCGCCGGTTGCCCAGGCGCGTCAGATAGTCGGTGAGCGACTCGCGCAACAGATGGCCGTGGCTTTCCTCGCGGATGAGCTTGAGCAGCGTCATCGGCAGGAGCACCGAGTACAGCACACCTTCATAGAGCGTGATCTTGCCCGCGATGGGCTGGACCAGCGGCCCGTAGGCAAGCACCAGCCAGGGCAGGATGATGGCCCTGAACAGATACAGCACCGTATGGATGCCCGTCACCAGCACGACGATCTGGCGCGCATGCAAGCGCTCCATGCCTTCACAGCGGAGCATCTCGCGCATCGTCAGGCCGCTGGCGACGGCAATGGGGAAGGCGCTGACATAGGCCCACACCACGTCCTGCCAGCGGGGGCCGCCCCCCACCCAGATCAGGGCCATGATGGCCAGCAGCCCCAGCGAAAAAGCCCGGTACCGGCGCCCGCTGAGGGCGGCGACGCCATTAAGGATGAGCAGATAGCCGCTGAGGAACAGCAGATTGGAGACCAGCGCGCCGCCGATGCCCGGCAGTTCCTTGCGGAACATCACCGCCACGCAGCCCAGCGCGAGCGTGACATAACCCGCCGCCAGGATCCGTAGTTCCTTGCCGCGCTTGGGATTGGTTTTGCCCTCCCAGACCGTCATGCCGGCGCTGGCTAACAGGGTTCCGATGGCTAGAAGATAAAGAGTGAGGAGATCCACTTACATCGCAGACGTAAAAGCGTTGTGCCGTTATCTACCCGGCAGCTTGGGCTGCATTTTACGGGCTTAATTCGCGGTTAGCTGACTAGAAGCCGAAAGCATAACCTTTCTTTTTGCAGCACCGTTGGCGCCTCGCCACGCTCCGCCGGGTGACGCTTAACGGCACCCCGAGGGCCAAACTTAAGCCCTGCATTGCGTTTAGCGAAAAGCAGGTCTGCGCCGGCGCCCTATCTGGCCGCGAGGGTCCTCTGACATACTGCGGCGCCTGAGCGCGGCATGCGTTTTCAGAATCACGATGTTGAGAGCCCCCTATGACTGCTAACGAAAACCAGGCCGCGCGTAACGGCGGCCAGATCCTCGTCGAGGCCCTGCGCCGCAATCAGGTCGACACGGTCTACTGCGTGCCCGGCGAAAGCTATCTGCCCGTACTCGATGCCCTGGCGGACCACGCCAGCATCCGCACCATCGTCACGCGCCACGAAGGCGCGGCGTCCAATATGGCGGATGGCTACGGCAAGGTGACCGGCCGCCCCGGCATCGCTTTCGTCACGCGCGGTCCCGGCGCCACCCATGCCGCCAACGGCGTGCATACGGCGCGCCAGGATTCGACCCCGATGATCCTGTTCGTCGGCCAGGTGGCTTCCAACACCAAGGAGCGCGAGGGCTTCCAGGAGGTCGATTACCGCCAGATGTTCGGCGGCCTGGCCAAGTGGGCCACCGAAATCGAACACATCGAACGTATCCCCGAAATCGTCAGCCGGGCCTTCGCCGTGGCCATGTCCGGCCGCAAGGGGCCGGTCGTGGTCGCACTGCCCGAGGACGTGCTGTTCGGCCTGGCTGAGATCGCCGATATCCCGGCGGTACGCGTTGCCGAAGCCGCGCCGGAGCCGCAGGCCGCCCAGGAGCTGGCCGCGCTGTTGGCCAAGGCGCAGCGCCCGCTGGTGATCGTCGGTGGCACGGGCTGGACCGCGCAGGCACAAGCCGACTTGCGCCGTTTCGCCACGGCGCACAACCTGCCGGTGGCCGCGTCCTTCCGCCGCCAGGACGTGCTGGATAACCGCGACAGCCTCTATGTCGGCCAGTTGGGCCTGGGCGCGTCGCCCGCGCTGTCCAAGACCCTGGCCGACGCCGACCTGCTGATCGTCCTGGGCAGCCGCCTGTCCGAGGTCACGTCGGGCGCCTATGAACTGGTGCGCAGCCCGCAACCGACCCAGCAGCTGGTGCACGTGCATGCGGATCCCGAAGAGATCGGCCGCGTGTACCGCGCCGACCTGCCGGTCAACGCGTCGGTCGCCAACGCGGTGGCGTCCTTCGCCACGCTGCCGGAAACGGCTGCCGGCGGACGCCCGTGGGACGCCTGGACCCGCGCCGCCCGCACGGCCTATGAAGCCCACAATGCCCCGGTCAAGCGCGGCGCGGAGCAGCGCGGCGTCGAACTGTCGTCCGTGGTCGCGCATCTGTCGAACACCCTGCCTGACGACGCCATCATCACCAACGGCGCGGGCAACTACACGGTATGGGTGCATCGCTTCTTCCGCTACAAGAAACTGGGCACGGAACTGGCGCCGACCAACGGCGCGATGGGCTACGGACTGCCGGCCGCCATCGCCGCCAAGCTGGCGCGGCCCGACAGCACCGTGGTGTGTTTCGCCGGTGACGGCTGCTTCATGATGTACCCGCAGGAACTGGCCACGGCGGCGCAGTTCGGCGCCGCGGTCATCGTGGTGGTGGTCAACAACGGCATGCTGGGCACCATCCGCATGCATCAGGAGCGTGAGTACCCGGGGCGCGTTTCCGGCACCGCGTTGATGAACCCCGACTTCCAGGTCTTCGCGCAGTCCTTCGGTGCCTATGCCGAGCGCATCGAACACGAAAGCGAGTTCCCCGCCGCGTTCGAACGCGCCCGCGCGTCGGGCCGCCCGGCCCTGCTGGAACTGGTCACCGACCCGCTACAGATCACGCCTGCGGCGCGTTTGGAAAAGGTGTAAGGGAGGATCCTCGCCGAAACTGGCCGCCATCGCGTGCAAAGAGCAGTAGTTAATGAAGGGGGGCCAGTGGCCCCCCTTCATGGACATCGGCCCTGGGCATCACGAGCAGGGGCGATAGCCAAAAGGGGGGCCGATGGGGGGCCCCCCATCATTAAAAAATCTCTCTGAAAACTGCGCGGACGCAGGCCGGTGGTCAATCCACCGCCAAGCGAGCGCCTGGCCACTCCCCACTGGCCACCAACCCGGTCACCACTTCCCTTATCGCGCTACTAAAGGACCAAAGCGTCGAAGGCTCCTGCTCCGTCCGCCCCAGCACCAGGCAGATACAACGCTCCGCGTCCTCCCCAGGCAAGGGAAAGCCCCGCAACTTCCCCAAGGCGATATCGTCCGCCACGGACGCCAACGGCAGCACCGTACACCCACACCCCTTGTGCACCAACGTGGCGGTAATGGCCGTGGAGCTGTCGCTCTCCAGGGCCAGTTCCACCTTGTGGCCACGCCGCGCGGCCATGGCTTCGACGAACATGCGCAAGCCATGGTGGGTACTGGGCAGGATCAACGGCACGCCTTCCAGCCCGCGCTGGTCCACGCGCTCCTGCGTCATGGGATAGTTCACCGGCGTCACCAGATACAGCCTTTCGTGCAGCAGGGGCTCGTAAAGCATGCTGCCGGGATGCTCGGGCCGGTACAGGATGGCGACATCGGCAACACCCGCCTGCAGGTTCGCCAGCAGCGTGTTGGCCAGGCCTTCGGTGAAATGCAGCCGGCTGTGCGGAAACCGCTTGCGCAGCACGTGAAACAGGTCGCCAAAGACCGTGCGCGCGATGGTCGGCTGCGCCGCGATATTGATACGCGCCGGCCCCAGCCCCGCATGGGTCGAGATGGCCGTCTGCGCCGCGGCCAGCGTATCGCGCACCTGCTCCGCATAGGTCAGCAGTGCCGCGCCTTGCGCGGTGACCGACACACCCCGTCCGTGGCGATGGAACAGCCGCACGCCCAGCGTCTTTTCCAGCTGCGTGATGCGCCGGCTGACACTGGACGCGTCCACGCCGCCGGCCAGCGCGGCGCTGGAGAAACTGCCCGTCTCGGCGACGAGCGCGAAAACGGCCAGATCATCCGAATTCATGTGTATGGGGTTCCAGCGTCCAGGTGGGACGACAAACGAGCGTTACCGCCACGGGAAGGCCGCGACTATCCTGCTCCAGCACCGCCCGAACCGCCTGCGCTCAGGCCGGCAAACCCGGGATTTACCCTGGAAGGGACCCCGAGCGCCATCACTATCGGGTAAAACTCATGGCACCGACGCCCGCACACGATACATGAAACCGCTACCGCTCATCGACATGCACGCATTGCGCGTCTTCTTGATCGCCGCGCAGGAACGCAATATGTCGACCGCCGCGACGCGGCTGCAAATCAGCCAGTCGGCCGTCTCGCAGACCATACGAAGTCTGGAAAACCAGCTCGGCGCGATCCTGGTCAACCGCACGGAACGGCCTCTGTCCCTGACCCCCGCCGGCCAGGTGCTGGCGGATCGGGGCGTCGCCTTGCTCGACGGCGTACTGGACCTTGCCAACGCCGTCGCCGAAAGGGCCAAGGGCGTAAACCCCAGCATCCGCCTGGGCGTGGTCGATTCCTTCGCGGCAACGTGCGGCGCGCGCCTGGCCCGGGCGCTGGCCGCCAGGACCACCCGCCTGGCCGTGCGCACGGGCCTGACGCCGGCGCTGGACCAGCAGCTGCTGGCGCGCGAACTAGACCTGGTCATCTCGTCGGAATTCCTTGGCGAAAACCCCGCCATCGCCAGCTATCCCTTGTTCACCGAATCATTCGTCGCGATCGTTCCCACGCCATTTCATCAAGGCCAGGCCACCGTCGCCGCGTTACGCCAGCTGACGGCGGGCTTGCCGCTGATCCGCTTCAACGCCGAGTCGCATATCGGCCAGCAGATCGACGAAGTCGTCAGGCGGCACCAGATCAAGTCGCCCAGCCTGCTGGAATTCGAAACCGCCGACACGCTCACCGCCATGGTGTCCGAGGGCCTGGGCTGGGCGCTGACCACGCCCTTGTGCGTGCTGCAGGCGGAGCATCTTTGCCGCGGCGTCAGCTTCTCGTATGTGGACGAACTGCAGGCATCGCGCACCTTGTACCTGCTGGCGCGCGCTGACCAACACGAAGGCTTCGTCGCTGACACCCTGCACTTATGCCGGGAGCTACTGGCGTCCGAACTGCTCCCGCGCCTGGAAAAGCTCGATCCGCGCCTTGCGGCCTGCATCAGCGTGCACCACGCTACAACACCTGCGCCAGAAAGCGCCGGGTTCGCTCATCGAGCGGCGCCGTGAAGAATGCCGCGGGCGTGGCATGCTCGACCACGACGCCCCCATCCATGAAGTGGACATAGTCGGCGACTTCGCGCGCGAACGCCATTTCGTGCGTCACCAACAGGCAGGTCATGCCCTCTTCCGCCAGTTCGCGTATGGTCACCAGCACTTCCTTCACCATTTCAGGATCCAGCGCCGCGGTCACTTCATCGAAAAGCATGATCTCCGGCCGCATGGCCAATGACCTGGCAATGGCCACGCGCTGCTGCTGGCCACCCGATAGTTGTCCCGGATAGCTGTTTTCCTTGCCGGACAAACGCACTTTCTCCAGAAGGGCCCTGGCCCGCGCCTCGACCTCGTGCTTCGGCTCGCCCAGCACCTGCACCGGCGCCATCATCACATTCTGCAGCGCGGTCTTGTGAGGGAACAGGTTGTACTGCTGGAAGACCATGCCCACCTTGCGCCGCAAGGCCAGCTTGTCGAGCTTGGGATCGGTCACTTCCAGGCCGCCCACCCGCAATGTGCCGCCATCCAGGGCAACCAGCGCGTTGATGCAGCGTATGAGCGTGGACTTGCCGGAGCCGGACGGCCCGATGATGCACGCCACCTCGCCCTTCATCACGTCCAGGCTGATGCCTTTCAGCACCTCTACCGCGCCGAATGATTTGCGCACGTCGAGCAACTGGACGATGGGTTTGTCTGGCGTCCAGGGAAAGGTCGCGACGGAAGATTCGCCCATGCTTGGGTCTGCCTGTTCAATGAACATGGAAACGCCGCTCCAGTCTGGCTGTCAACCGATCGATAGGGTAGCAATACAGGAAAAAGCATATCAGCGCGAAGCCATACAAAGGCGCGAACAGCGCGGGACGGCTCCCCTCCGACGAGTGCACGTCGGCCGTCAGCGTGAGCATTTCCGAAACGCCCACGATGGAAGCCTCCACCGTCGCCATGGTGACCAGCGCGTACAGATTCATCCAGGGCGGCGTCATGCGCTTCACGCACTGGGGCAGGATGATGCGCCAGAAGATCCGCCTGGGTGAAAAAGCCAGTGACTCCGCCGCCTCCCATTGCGTGACCGGTACCGACAGCACCGCGCCGCGCACGATCTCCGCGACGTTGGCCATCACCGGCAGCGCGAAGCCCACGGTCGCCTTGATCCAGTCGGGCAAGGGAATACGCAATCCCGCTATCGTGATCTGATAAGGCACCAGGAACATGACGCAGAACAGGAGCACCAGCCAGGGTGCGTTGCGGAAAAATTGCGTGGTGACCCAGGACCCTCGCTGCAATGCCCGATTGTTCGACAACAATCCTACGCCCAGGCCCAGCCCGGCCACGGTGCCCAGCAGCATGGCGATCAGCGAAATCAGGATGTTGAAGGCGAAGCCCTGCAACAGCAGCGGCGACCATTTAAGAATCACGTCCAGGGGCGGGAGCTGGTCGGCGTGGGTCTGCGCCCAGGCCGAGCCGGCCACCAGCACGCCTGCCACGCCTGCCACGCGCAATACGCGCATTGAGCCGGGACCGGCAGCGTAGCGGGTGCGCTTGATTTCGAACGGCAGCAGCACGGCGAACGGCGCCGGCGTTGGCGTTGATTCCACGGCGGCGGTTGGCTTGGTGGCACATGTGCCATGGCTAAGGTCTTGCGCCGTCATCGCCCATACCCCGGAATACGCAGCATGCGTTCCCATCCATGCATGATCAGGACCAGGATGCCCACCAGCACGCCATAGGTAATGAACAACACCAGCATCATCTCCAGTACATTCTGCGACTCCCCCCAGATCTGCTTCACTTCGTAAAGCGTTTCAGGCACCGCGATCGCATAGGCCAGCGTCGTGGTCTTGACGAGATTCACCAGGTTGTTGTTCAAGGCGGGCAGGCACACCCGCAGCGCCAGCGGCAGGATGACGTGGACGTAGGCTTTGAAACGCGTGTAGCCCAGGGCCTCGGCGGCTTCGACACTGGTCTTTGGAATGGCCTCGATGCCGGAGCGGAAGATCTCGACATTGAACGCGCCCGCGAACAGCGACAGGGAGATGATGGCCCACTGCACATTGCTGATGATGGGCAGCCGCATGCCATCGGCCCCCTGGCTGGCTGGCAGGATCGCGCCTATGCCGAAGTAGAAGAAAAATATCTGCACCAGCGGCGGCGTATTGCGGAACACCACGACGAACACATGCACCGCATTACGCGCCAGACGTGACGGCGCGCTCTGCAACAAGGCGCCGAGCGCGCCGATCACCAGACTGAGAACGATGGTGACGATGCACAGCAGCACCGTGGTCGCCAACCCGCCCAGATAGCGATGCCAGTCGTAAGGGTCGTAGAAGACCGTGAAGTTCAGCCCGGTCGTCTCGTACAGGTGATGAAACCACCCTGCGATGAAGTCCATGCGGCAATCCCCAGATGGTCGGCCGTGGTGAGCGGAGTCACTTGGCGGGCGCCGCCATCTGGTCATGCATCGCGCGTGCGTATTCGGTCGGCGTGATACCGAACTTCTTTTCCTCGGCCATGATCAGGCCGCTCTTCATCCAGTCCTTGGTGGCGCCTTCCAGGAAAGTCTTCAAGGTATCGTTGCCCGGTGCCACGGCCATGATCCAGCGCGTTGGCAACACGCCCTTCAAGGGCATGGCGTAAGCGCCGCTCCAGTCGGCTTCGAGCAGACGGCCCTGGATGAACGTCTGGTCGTAGACATAGCCCACGCAATTGCCCTGCTTGAGCGCCAGCAGCGGCTTCTCAGATCCATCGAACGCGGAGAGTTCGGCACCATAGGTGCGGGCGACATCCTTGTTGTACCAGGACCCCGAGGTAGCGCACAGTGTCTTGCCCTTGAGATCCGCCCAATCGCCTATCTTGCTCGACTTCGGCAGCAGCACATTGACGAAGTCGGAGTAGTACGGCGGGTCTATTGCCTGCACGACCTTGCGCCGCTCCGGCGTGTCGGACATCGTCGCCAGCAGGACGTCGATCTTTCCCTGCTGCAGGAATTCGATGCGGTTCGACGCCACGACGGGAACGAGCTCAAGCTTCACACCCAGACGCTTGGCCAGGTCCGCGGCCAGGTCGGGCTCTATGCCGATGACCGCGCCTTCGGGCGACCGGAAACCGAACGGCTTGTAATCGGCCTTCACCCCGACAACCAGGGTGCCTCGCTTCTTGATACCGTCGACGCCTTCCGCCGCCATGGCCGCATTGAGCACACCGGCGAGTGCCATCGAAACAAAAACTCCGCGCAGGAACGATTTCATCATCACTACCCCTTGTAGATTGGATGCGCCTGGATTGCACGCTTTTATGTACTCCGCGCGGTCCCATCGGCGCCGCGCGGGTTCAATCGAGTCTTGGACTTCGCTTACTGGAACCGCGCCATGGAGAACGGCGCAAGATCGATATCGCTACGGCTTTCCACCACCTGCTGCGCCACCGCCTCGCCGATGCCGGCGGAATGTTTGAAGCCGTGTCCCGAGCAGGCGGAGATGACGGTGATACGGTCATGCTCCGGATGGCGGTCGATGATGAAGCGGCGGTCGGGCGTAACGGTATAAAGGCAGGCGGCCGCCTTCGCCACGCGCGCGGTAACACCCGCCAGACGGCCGCGGACATTGGCCTCGTACATCGCCGCGGATTCTTCCGGCGCGACCTCGCGATTGATGGTGTAAGGCGTCGTACTGGTGGCGTACTGCTCCGTCGCGACTTTCAGGCGCGGATCTCCCGCTGCGGGCGGGAAGCCATAAAAATAGTCGGTTTCCTGCTCGCCGTGCATCCAGATAAACACGGGGGACGAGGCCGGCTGCCAGGCGCTCATGTCTTCGATTTCGTACCAGTGCAGCAGTTGGCGAGTGACCGTCAGAAGGCGTTCGAACGCCCCTCCGAGGAGGCTGGCGCACCAGCTGCCGGCGGCCACCACGACCTGGTCGGCGACTATCGTGCCCTGATCGGTGACGATGCGCACCTGGCCCGCTGTCTGCTCGACGCTCTGCACCACGGTATTGCTGCGGATCTCCGCGCCCAGCGCTTGCGCGCGAATGAGCTGGGCTTCCATGCATGCCTCCGGGCGCACATAACCGCCGCCCGGCTCGAAGCAGGCCCATTCCCGCCCGGACAGCCCGGTAAATTGGGGAAAACGCCGCGCAATGGCGGCGCTGTCGATGACCTCGTGCGGAATATCGAAAGCTTCAGCGCTGCTGATCGACCGCGCGACGAAATCCGGCATCCCATGATGCAGCGCCTTGTTATCGCGCGGCGACATGATCAGCGTGCCGCAGCTATTGAACAGCGACATTCCGGTGGCGGCCTCCAGTTCGCGCCAGATCCGGTGCGATGCCAGCACCAGCGGCACGTAGTCCGGCCCCTCGCCGACGGCCTGCCGGGTGATTCGCGTTTCGCCGTGGCTGGAGCCCAGCGTGTGCGGCGCCGTGTAGCGCTCGATGCCGACGGCCTTTACGCCGCGCTTCGCAAGCTGGTACAGGGTCGCGCTGCCCATGGCGCCCAGACCGATGACTGCAACATCTACCCGCGTTTCCATTTGATGCCATGCCTCGTGGTGGTTGACACCGCAAAGGCTATGGCTGCATCACGCGCGCCGTCAATGACAGGCCCTCATGATGAAGTAAAACTGATTTGAAGCATCAAACATGCTTATGGTGCAGCCAGGGCCAGAGTCAAGGGGGCAGCAGCGCCGTTCAGAGCAGATAAGCCGTCAAATTCTTCAGCATCGCGTCGCAGGCGTCGAGCTGGGCAACTTCGACGTATTCATCGGCCTTGTGGGCCACCTCGATGCTGCCGGGGCCGCACACCAGCACGGCCGTGTCGCGCCATTGGCGCTGGAACAGGCCGCCCTCCGTGCCGAACGCCACCTTGGTCAGGCCGGTGCCCTCGGGCAGCCAGGAAGACAGCAGCTGCACGCCAGGGGAATCGTCGGCGGTCGTCAGGCCAGGATAGGCATTGACCAGCTCCACCGCGGGCGGCGGCGCGTCCGGCAAGGTCTGGAATTCAGCCTGAGACTCCCGCATCCGCGTCTGCGTCCGTGCCAGCACCCGGGCGAGGATATGCGTCGGGTCATCTTCAGCCACGTTGCGTATCTCGAAACTGACTTCGCACTTCTCGGGGACGATGTTCAGCGCGGCGCCGCCCTTGATGGTGCCGGCGTGCACCGTCGTGTAAGGGATCGCATAGCCTTCTTCGCGGGGCCCGTCCTCCGCCAGTTCGCGCTGCACCTCGCGCAAGGCCGACACCAGATCGGCCGCCGTATGGATGGCATTGAAGAAACGCGGCGCCAGCCCCGAATGACCCGCCTGGCCGCAACACAGCGCCCGGTAGGCCGCCTTGCCTTTGTGGCCGGTGCCGATCTTCATCAGCGTGGGTTCGCCCACCACGCACAGGGTGGGGGCGGGCTTCATGTGTTCCAGCGCGCGGATCAGGTGGCGCACCCCCACGCAGCCGATCTCCTCGTCGAAAGACAAGGCGATATGCAGTGGCCGCTTCAAGGGCAGGTCCGCGGCGCGCACCATGGCCATGACGGCGCAGGCCACGAACCCCTTCATGTCCGCGCTGCCGCGGCCATAGACGCGGCCGTCGCGCTCCGTCGCGGCGAAGGGCGGGACCGTCCAGGGTTGGCCCTCGACGGGCACCACGTCGGTATGGCCGGACAGGACGACACCGGGCACATCCTTGGGACCGACCGTGGCGAACAGATTGCAGCGGCTGGCGTCGTCAGGGTCGGCGACCACCTGGGCCTCGATGCCGACTTCGGCCAGGATCGCTTTCACGCGCTCGATAAGACCCTGGTTAGGCGTCAACGTCACCGAAGGGAAGACGAGCAGTTCGCGCAGCAGCGCCAGGCTGGTTTGGGGCAGGGGTGTGCTCATGGGAATAGGGCCTCAGGGCTCGGGCAGCGGAACGTAGGGATCGAAGAAGCTGCCCTCGCTCATGCCGGGTATGTATTGATCCGAGATATACGCGCGGCAGCGTTGCATGAACACTTCCGTCAAGCGCGACGGCTTCATGGGTTTGTAGGTGGTAAGCCCCAGCAGCATCGGCCGGTGCTCGCCCACCAGACGCAATCGCACCAGGCGCTTGCCGTCCAGCGACTGCGTCGATTTCGGCCGCACGTTGAACAAGGCATAGCCGATGCCGTTGGCGACCATGGAACGCACCACTTCCTCGGAACGGGAGCGGGCGACGATATTGGGTTCCAGGCCATGCTTGGCGAACAGGGACATGAAGTAGTCCCGGCTCAGGGGCAGGTCCAGCAAGACCATGGGCAGTTGCGCCAGCTCATCCAGGGTCACGGCGATCTGTTGCGCCAGAGGATGCAGTTCGCTGACCACGACGTGCGGCGGCAGATGCGCAAGCGCTTCGAACGAAATTTCGTCGCCCAGACGCAAGTCATAGGTCAGCGCGATGTCGATCTCCAGCGTATGCAGCTTCTCGATCAGCAATTGCTGGTCGCCTTCGACCATGTGCAGGTCGACTTTCTCGAACGCCCGCGAAAAACCGAAGATGACCTCCGGCGCGATCATGGCCGCCAGCGACTGGAAGCAGCCCACGCGCAAAGTGCCCTGGATGGCATTGCTGGAAACCGAGGCGATCTCGTAGAGCCGGGAGGCACGCTCAAGCAGGTCCTCGCATTCGCGCATGACCTGTTGGCCAAGCACGGTAAGCGCCAGTCCCTTGGAAGGATGTCGCACGAACAGCTGCACATCGAGTTCCGTTTCGACGTGAGCAATGGCCGCCGAAATCGACGGCGCCGAGATATGGATTTGAGCGGAAGCCGCGGCGATACTACCGTGCTTGGCCGTGGCGACGAAGTACTCCATCTGTCGCAGCGAGATGCGATTGAGCATAGTCCGGGGAGAGAGAACGGGATCTGGCAAAGTGTATCCACTATGTCCCGATTAAGGGGCGCGCCGCCCCCCGGGTTTTCTCGCACGTCGGCCTCGCGCTTCGAACTCACGCGCCACGCTCACAGGTTGCCCGGCACGCCGAAGCTGGGCGCCGTCGTCGGATTCCTCGCCCGTGTGATGTAGTCCTGCACTTGCGGCTCATACACCTTCCACGCTTCGTACAAGGTTTCGACCGGGCAAGACTCCACCCAATCCATGCGCAGGTCGACTATGGGCCAATCCAGCTCACCCACCACCAACAGCCCGGCGGAGTGCACAGGCCCTTCTTCGCCGCCGGCCGCCTGGCCAGCCAGCAGGGCCTGCATCAGGCGTTCGGCCAAGGAACCCTGAGCCCGCTCGAACGCGGACAGCATCGCGGTCGGCACGTCCAGGGTCGCCAGCATATTGCCGGCGCAGCTGGCATGCTCACCCTTCGCGCTGGCCAGGCGGCCCAGTGCGTCCGAGCCGGTGAAGACCGCCGGCGCATGGGTCGCGTCGATGGCCATCAGCTGGCGATAACTCAGATAGGGACGCGCTTGCAGGGACGCGAGTGCGGCATCAGGCGTAAGGCCTGCGGCCAGCGCGTCGAGGATGGCGGGCCCCAGGGCGGGGTCGGTGATGTTCTGGCTGACGGCCGCGCCGACACCGGCGCGCGCACGGATGCAGCGCGCCGCGACGGCCGGCGATGACGACGATACCGCCGCGCCGAACTGGCCCGACGTCGGGCAACGCGCAATGATCGAGAAAGTCATTACCTGGCCTCGGTTTCAGTCAATCGGGAATAACCGCAGTCGCGTCGATCTCCACCACCCATTCCGGGCGCGCCAGGGCCGACACCACGATGCCCGTGGACACCGGGAACACCCCCTTGAGCCATTTGCCCACCACCCGGTAGACCGGCTCGCGGTAGCGCGGATCGATGATGTAGATCGTGATCTTGCAGATATGCTCCAGCTCGCCGCCGGCTTCACGCAGCAGCATGTCGATGTTCTTCATGGCCTGCTCGGCCTGGCCGGCGGCGTCACCGATGCAGACGCTTTCGGAGGTGTCCAGATTCTGGCCGATCTGCCCGCGCAGGAAGACGGTGCTGCCACGCGCGACAACCGCCTGGCACAGATCGTTGTCCAGGCTCTGCTCGGGATAGGTCGCTTTGGTATTGAAGGTGCGGATGCGGGTGTGTTTCATGGCTCTTCGATGAACTAGGGGTTTATCCGGAGGCCCTGGTAGGAAGCACAGGCGGCAAGGCCTTTGAACGCCCGCTGATGGTCGGTCCATCCCCCGCTCGCGCCTATTTGTTTTTTCCGGTGTCCCGTCTCGGAAATTCCGACGCGGGCCCGTCCGATGGCGTCCGCCACCAGCCATCGGGAAATTTGATCCCTGCATAAGGAAAAGGCGACTTGGTCGCTCAGGTCGTCTCTCTCATCATTGGTTGGCGTTGACGCAGCCCGCGCCGCGTGGACACACTATCGCCACCCCAGGGCGGCTGCCCGCCACAGATCCCACCCCATGGAGCCTCTGCGTTGAACAGCTCATCGAATTCCCCTCCCGCCAAAGCCTATCCCCCGTTCCGTTATGACGGTTCAGGCGACCTGGCCCGCATAGGCTTGATCTACATTGCGTCCAGCGTGGTGATGGAAGAAGAAATGTGGGCCATGTCGGCCCCTGGCGTATCGACCCATACCGCGCGCATCAAGCTGCCCAAGGTCACGGTCCAGGGCATCGAGGAAATGATGAACGCGCCGGAGCTGGAGCAAGCCGCCCGCATGGCCGGCGCGGCGCCCATCGACGTCTTGCTGTTCGGCGGCACCAGCGCGTCCTTCCTGCACGGAACGGCCTACGACCAGGCGCTGATCAAGAAACTGCAGCAATGGGTGCCCGGACCGAAGATCACCACCGCGTCGACGGCGACCTTGGCCGCGCTGAAACAGGTGAAGGCCGGCAAGGTGGCGCTGGCCACGCCTTACCTGCCGGAGATCCACGAGCGCGCCATCCGTTTCCTTGAAGAGAACGGCCACCAGGTGGTGAAGAGCGCCCACCTGGGCATCTCCGACGATCACGCCCTGGCCGAAGTGTCGCTGGAACAGGTCTACGACCACGTAATGTCCGTGGACCATCCGGAAGCGACGGCCATCTTTGTGTCGTGCACGAATTTCAGGACCGTCGGCGCCATCGAGGCGCTGGAAAAGGAACTCGGCAAGCCGGTGATTTCCGCCATCCAGGCGTCGTTCTGGCACTGCCTGGAACTGACCGGCGCCGCCGGCGCCAAGCCCGGCTACGGTGAACTCTTCAAGGGAAGGATCGCGAACCCGACCTGACCTGATAAGCGGGACCTTCCGATGGCGGCGGGGCTGACTGTCGGAAGCTACGAACATATACAAGGGGAATACCGAATGACTGTTGATCGCACCATCGCCGCCATCGCGCTGGCCAGTGTCTCATTGCTGGCGAGCGCCTTCG
This sequence comes from Bordetella sp. N, assembly GCF_001433395.1. Taxonomy (GTDB): domain Bacteria; phylum Pseudomonadota; class Gammaproteobacteria; order Burkholderiales; family Burkholderiaceae_B; genus Bordetella_C. Next base: position 5,546,260 of record NZ_CP013111.1, on the reverse strand, counting down.
CGCCCGCCCACGCGGAAAAACTCGTGCTGGGCAATGAAGGCAGCTACCCACCCTTCAGCATGGTGGACCCGTCGGGCCGCCTGACCGGCCTGGAACCGGACCTGGCGCGCGAAATGTGCAAGCGCATGAATGTCGACTGCGAAATCGTGGTCATGGACTTCAAGGGCTTGATCCCCGCCCTGCTGCAAAAGAAGCTGGACGCCGTGGTCAGCCAGACCAAGCCGCTGCCCGAGCGCAAGGAAAAGGTGCTGTTCGGCCGCCCCGTCCTGTTCAATCCCGATTCCTATGTGGTGCCGGCCAACAAGAACTACGAGTTCACCAAGGCGGGCCTGAAGGGCGTGCGCATCGGCCTGCAACGCGGATCCGCGCAAGCCAAGTATGTGACCGAGCAATTCGGCGATGCCGTGCAGATCGTGTTCTACGACAACCCCGACCAGATCCGCCTGGACCTGGCGAACGGCCGTCTGGACATGAGCCTGGGCCCGAAGATCAGCTGGACCAATGAATTCCTTTCCAAGCCCGAGGGCAAGAACTGGAAATTCGCAGGCGGCGACCTGTGGACCGGTGGCGGCGAGGCCGGATCCAGCTGGATCGCGCGCAAGGACAGCGCCGAGCTGCTCAATCGCATGAACGCCACCCTGGACACCATCATCAAGGACTGCACGTTCACCACCTTGCGCAAGAAGTATATGGAAGTGGCGCTGCTGCCAGAGGAAGCCGCCTGCAAGTAAGGCGGGGCATCTTCCAACTCTTTACCTGTTTGCCGGGACTACCACCATGCCGTCGATGGGGTTTGTGCAACAACTAGGGATGGGCGCCCTCACCACGATCCAGGTCGCGGTGTGCGCCTATCTATTGGCCCTGGCGATCGGCACCGTGTTCGCCCTGGCCACCTTGCGTCCACGCCTGCTGACCAGGCTCATCTGGGTGCCTTACGCGTCCATCTTCACGGGCGTGCCGTCGCTGCTGGTCGCCTTCCTGTTCTATTACGGCGGGTCGGACATCATCAGCAGCGTGCTGGAGCCTTTCGGTTTCGCCGCGCGTATCGAGGTCACGCCCTTCATGGCGGCGGTCACCGCCCTGGGCATGGTCTACGGCGCCTATCTGGCCGACCTGATACGCAGCGCCATCCAGAACGTGCCGCACGGGCAGTTCGAAGCGGCGCGCGTGCTACTGGTGCCGCGCGGCACCATCTGGCTGCGCGTGATCCTGCCGCAGATGCTGCGCCTGGCGCTGCCCGGCATGACCAATATGTGGATCGTCGTGCTCAAGGACACCGCCCTGGTGTCCCTGATCGGCCTGAAGGAGATCATGGCCTACGCCAAGCTGGCGTCCGGCGTGACCAAGGAACCCTTCATCTACTACCTGCTGGCGTCCGCCTTCTTCCTGGGGATGACCTGGCTGACGTACTACGTGGCCAGGAATGTGGAGCACTGGGCAGGACGCGGCTTCCACCCCGTCGTGTCCAAGGGGGCGTCCCATGCACTTTGACCCACAAGTCGCCTGGGACAGCCTGCCGAAGCTGCTGGCCGGCACCGCAACCACCTTCGCGGTGCTGCTGCCCGTGCTGGTCTTCGGCCTGCTGCTGGCCTTGCCCATCGCCCTGGCGCGCTTCCGGCCCGGGCCCCGTTCCGTCCTGGCCGCCGCGTACATCGGCTTCTTCCGCGGCGTGCCCAGCCTGGTGCTGCTGTATCTGATCTATAGCGGGCTGCCGCAGTTCGCCCTCGTGCGCGAAACCTTCCTCTGGAACCTGTTCTCCAACGCCTACGTCTGCGCGTGGATCGGCCTGGCGCTGACCCACTCCGGCTTCATGGCCGAGATCATCCGGGGCGGACTGGCGGCGGTGCCGCAAGGCACCCTGGAAGCGGCCGCGACCCTGGGCCTGAAACCGCGCCAGATCCTGTTCCGCCTGCGTCTGCCGATGGCCGCGCGCTACGTGCTGCGGGCGTATCAGAACGAACTGCTGATCATGGTGAAAAGCACCGCGGCGGTCAGCGCCATCACCCTGGTGGACCTGACCGCGGCCGCCAATACCGTCTTCGACTACACCTACGACCCTTTCACGCCCTTGATGACGGCGGCCGCGATCTACTGGTGCATCACCAACGGGATTCGCCTGGCTTTCTCCATGGCGGATCGGAAGTTCAACCGTTATCTCGTCAGGGCCTGACCTCATCATGAGCGCAATCCTCTCCGACCTGGCCATGCCGCAAACCCGCTCCACGCAAGGCCTGGCGCCCGCGGTGTCGATCACCGGCCTGAACAAGTTCTACGGCACCTTCCACGCCTTGCGGGACATTGATCTTGAAGTGGCCAGCGGCGAGATCGTGGTGCTGTGCGGCCCTTCTGGCTCGGGCAAATCGACCTTGATACGCTGCATCAATCATCTGGAGCAGCACGACGCCGGCGACATACACGTCAGCGGCATCAGGCTGACGCGCCGCCAGGAGGACGTGGAAAAAGTCCGCCGCGAACTGGGCATGGTGTTCCAGAGCTTCAACCTGTTCCCGCACATGACCGTGTTGGCGAACTGCACCTTCGCGCTGAAGCTCGCCCTCAAGGTTCCGCAGAAGGAAGCCGAGGCCATCGCGCAGGAATATCTGGCCAAGGTCAACGTGGCGGAGCAGGCCCACAAATATCCCATCCAGTTGTCGGGCGGCCAGCAACAGCGTGTGGCGATCGCGCGGGCGCTGTGCCTGAAGCCGCGCATCATGCTGTTCGACGAACCGACGTCCGCCCTCGATCCGGAATCGGTGGGCTCGGTGCTGCGCATCATGGAAGACCTGGCCCAGACCGGCATCACCATGATCTGCGTCACCCATGAAATGGGCTTCGCGCGCCGCGTGGCGGACCGCTGCGTCTTCATGGAACGGGGCGAGATCGTCGAAACCGGGCCGGCCAAGACCTTCTTCGACGCGCCGGCCTGCGAACGCTTAAGGAATTTTCTCGACGCTGCACACACTTCAATCACCAGCGATGGTTCTACAAGGGGTTCGTGATGATCAGAAAGCTACTCTCGGTCGGCATGCTTGCCGGCGCCTTATTCTCCGCCGCGGCGCATGCCGAGGACGCATTGGTAGTCAGCACCTGGGGCGGCAGTTTCCGCGACTTGATCGACGAGACCATAGGCAAGGAGTTCACGAAGCAGACCGGCGTGCCGGTCAAGTACATCACCGGCGGCACCATAGACCGTCTGAACAAGGCCAAGCTGGCAGGCAAGCCGGAAAGCGACATCACCTTCACCACCTCGCACATCGGCTGGCTGTATGTGAGCGCCAATCTGTACGAGAAGCTCGATACCGGCAAGATCCCCAACTATTCGCACCTGGTCGATCGCGCCAAGATCAGCCCCTACCACGTGGGCAGCTGGGCGTATGTCTACACCATCGGCTACCGGCCGGACCTGGTGCCCAAAGACATCAAGTTCGACAGCTGGAACGACCTGTGGAACCCGGCCCTGAAGAGCAAGCTGTCGGCGCCTGACTTCGATCCCAGCCACATCATCACCGTCGCCGCGATGCTGTCGGGCGGCGACGCCGCCACCTGGCAGAAAGGCGAGGACAAGCTCAAAGCCTTGAAGCCGAACTTCAAGGCCTTCTATACCAACGACGCCAACAGCCAGCAGTTGATCGCCTCGGGCGAAACGCCCGTGCAAGTCCTGCTGTCCATGAATGCCTATTACATGATCGGTCAAGGCGTGCCGATCAAGGTGGTCATGCCCAAGGAAGGCGCGGTGCTGGGCGTGGACACGATGGGCATCATGAAAGGCAGCACCAAGACCGACCTGGCGTACAAGTTCATCAACATCGCCCTGTCACCCGAAGTGCAAAGCAAGATCGTCGCCGCCAAGAAGGCCAGCCCGGTTATCGACGACGCCAAGGTGTCGGCGGAAGACGCGGCCCTGCCTGGCGTGTTCACCACCAAACAGCAATGGGACACCCAGGCCATCGTCATCGACGACAAACTGCGCGCGGAGAAGACGGCCGAGTGGCGCAAGTGGTTCACTGAAAACATGATGAACTGAGTGCCGGCCGGGCCTGCGGTCTAAGCACCCCGCAGGCCGGTCGCGCGACGGCTATGCCACGGCGCTTTGCGCCAGGCATGGCCGTCGCGTTCCTGATGACCGTGGACTTTGGATGGACGACCTCATGGACGCACGCTCCAAATTGAAGGGATGGCTGATCTCCCCCGCCAGCTTTGTCGCGCTATGCATATGCGTGGCATTGGCGGCGGTACTGCAATACAGCGTCCGGGCTTTCATTCCGGGTTCGCTGGATGTCGGCGGCCTGACCCTGGCGAACTTCTCCGGCCTTAGCAAGCCGATCTACCTGGATGCCTTCGTCAACACGCTGCGCCTTAGCGTGGAAACCACCATCTTCTCGATCCTGGTGGCCTATCCCCTGGCGTATGCGCTGGTTCGCGTGCGCAACCGCTTCATCAAGTCCTTCATCCTGATCGTGTCGATCACGCCGCTGTTCCTGGGCGAGATCGTGCGCACCTATTCGTGGATCATCGTGCTGGGCAACAATGGCTTCATCAACACGGTGTTGCGCAAGCTGGGCATCATCGACCAGCCCCTGACCCTGATGTTCACGCATCTTGGCGTGCTGGTCGCCCTGGTCCACGTGACCATCCCCGTGGTGGTGCTGATGCTGGCCACGGCCATTTCCCATATCGACCGCGATTACGAGAAGGCGGCGGAGAGCCTGGGCGCCGGGCCGGTACGCACCTTCCTGACCGTCACGCTGCCTTTGTCCATGCCTGGCATCCTGGCCAGCGTGACCACGGCCTTCGCCTGGACCTTCAGCGCGTTCGCCACGCCCCAGATGATAGGCGGGGGCCGTGTTCCCACCGTGTCCACCCTGGTCTACCAATTGGGATTCGCGTCCATGAACTTCCCCCTGGCCGCCAGCCTGAGCATCGTGGGCCTGGCCTTGACCGGGGTCGCGCTGATGTTCCTGGGACAAGTCACTCGCCGCATGAAAGCCATCGGAGGCCATTGAGATGAAGATTCCGACTCCCGCCGCCCAGGGGGCCGGCACGCTGAGTGCCCGCCCCAACGGCGCCGACGCCGCCACTGGCGACGCGCGCCGTGCCAGTCCCCCGCGATCCCGGCGCAGCACGACACCGGCGTGGCTGCGCATCGGCGGGCCCGTTCTTATCACTCTGCTGCTCGGCTTCGTGCTGCTGCCCGTCGTGGTGGTGACCTTGGCCGCGTTCAATGACAAGGCCTTGCTGACCTTTCCGCCTGAGTCCTGGTCATTGCGCTGGTTCAAGCGCGTCTTCACCTATGCCGATTTCCAGGATGGCTTTCACGCCAGCATGGTGGTGATGGTCTGGGCATCGTCGCTGGCGCTGGTAATCGGCACGGGGCTGGCTGTCGCGGTGAAGCGCATGAGCTTTCCCGGCAAGCACCTGCTGCAGGCCATACTGCTCTCGCCCCTGGTGATTCCGCACTTCACCGTGGGCCTGGGGCTGCTTATCCTCGTAGCGCAGTTCGGTATCGAGCGCGGCTACGCCATCGTGATCCTGTGCCACGTCATCCTGGTGCTGCCCTTCGTGCTGCGCAGCGTTTACGTGTCGATGGAGAATCTGGACGAACGCCTGGAGCAGAGCGCGGCCAGCCTGGGCGCGTCGCCCTTGCGCGTGCTGTTCACGATCACCGTGCCCCTGCTGGCGCCCGGGCTGTTCGGCGGCTGGCTGTTCGCCGCCATCATGTCCTTCAGCGAATTCACCGCGTCCCTGTTCGTCACCACCCAGGCGACGCAGACCCTGCCGGTGTCCATGTACAACTACGTCCGGGAGTTCGCCGATCCGACCTTGGCGGCGCTGTCGGTGGTGTATATCGTGGCAACCGCGGCCTTGCTGATCTTCGCCAATCGCTTCCTGGGGCTGGGGCGGATTCTCAATATCGAAGAGCGGCACTGAAAGCGCGGCCGTGAGACAGGCCGCGGGCTTTCAGTAGCCCCGGCCTGGATCGATGACGTTCAAGGGCGCCTGGCCCGTGTCCACACGCAGGATGTTGTCGGCGATCTGCGTGGCCGCCGAAGACGGGATGGCCACCGACGCCAGATGCGGCGTGATCAGCACATTCTCCATCCGCCACAGCGGATCTTCCGCCGACAGCGGTTCGCGCTCGAAGACATCCAGCGTGGCGCCGCCCAGGTGGCCCGATTGCAGCAGGTCCGTCAGCGCCGCCTGATCGACCAGGGCGCCACGGGCGACATTGATCAGCGCCGCACCGCGTGGCAGGCGCAGCAATCTCTCCCGGTCGAATAGTCCGCGCGTCTGTTCCGTCAACGGCAACATCAGCACCACGATGTCGGCTTGCGCCAGTACCGTGTCCAGGGTTTCCATGCCGGCGTAGCAGTCGATATCCTCGATCTGGCGCGGCGTGCGCGACCAGCCCAGCACGGTCAGGCCCTGTCGGCGCAACTCGCGGGCGGCGTACGCGCCCAGCTCGCCCAGACCCAGCACCGCCACACGCACGTCTTCGGGCGAGCGGGGATGGCGATAGGCCCACTCGCCGCGTTTCTGCGCCTGCTCGAAATAAGGAATGTCGCGGGCGTAGCGCAAGGTGGCGAACAGCACATAGCCCGCCATCATCCGCGCCATATTGGGATCGGTGATGCGGGTGATGGGAATGCCTGCCGGCAGATCGCTACGGCCGACAAGAGAATCGACACCGGCCCCCAGGTTGATGATCAGGCGCAGGCCGGACATCCGGTCGAAGAATCCCGCCGGGGGTTTCCACGCCAAGGCATAGCTGACCTCGGCGGGATCGCCGAGGTCGCTGGCATGCCGTATTTCCAGCCGCGGCAGCTTCGCGTTCAAGGCTTTGCGCCATGTGGCGAAATCATCGAACTCGCTGTAGAAGACCAGGACTCCGGAAGGCTGCGCGTTGCTGGTGGCGTTCATTGCCTCTTTATCCTGTTTTCCCTGTTGACCTTCCGGACCTTATTGACCGTCTTCAGCTTCTTGAGCTTCCTAAGCTTCCTGAGCTCAGGCAGGCTTGCGTATCAAACGCGCCATCGCCTCGATGGCCAGTTCGTAGCCTTCCGCGCCCAGGCCCGCGATGACGCCATCGGCCGCCTTGGAAATATACGAATGATGGCGGAAGCTTTCGCGGCGCCAGATATTGCTCATATGGACTTCGATGATGCGCCCGGGGAAGGATAGCAGGGCATCCAGGATGGGCACCGACGAATAGGTCAGGCCGGCGGCGTTGATGATGACGCCTTGGGCGTCGCCGCGGGCCTGCTGGATCCAGTCGACCAGCTGGCCTTCGTAGTTGGACTGGACAAAGTTCAGCTTCAGGTTCAGCGCGGCGGCCTTCTTCTCGCAGCGTTCCTGCAGCATGGGAAAGCTTTCGGACCCGTAGGTCTTGTTGGCATCCAGGCCATAGAGATTGGCATTCGGCCCGTTGAGGAACCAGACGGTGGCGGAGGGTAGACTCATGGCGCGTTTGCCTCAGGCGTGGGGTAGGGTTGCCTGCATGGCAGGCAGCGCGTTGAATGCGGCGAACCATTTGGCCGCCAGCGGATGATCGGCGCGCCAATCCAGTTCGGGATAGCGGAAGTCCAGATAGCCCAGCGCGCACCCCAGCGTGATATCGCCGATGGAGGGGTCTACACACTGAAGGCTGGGCGCCAGTGTTTCTATCGTGGCCAGGGCCGCCTGGACCTTGACCAGCTGCGCTTCGCGCCAGGCGGTCCACTGTTTGTCCTCGGGACGCGCGGTGTGCTCGTAGCGCGCCAGCAATGCGGCATCGAGCAGCCCGTCGCCCGTGGCCTGCTGGGTCAAGGCCGTCCAGCGCTTCGCCCCCGCGGGGGGAAACAGATGCGCATTGCCTGCCAGATCGGCCAGATACTCGCAGATGACGCGGCTGTCGTAGAGCGCCTGGCTGGCGCGCCCCGGGCCGTCGAGCCCCGGGCCATCGAGCCCCGGGCCATCGAGCCCCGGGCCGTCATCCAGGATCAGGGTCGGTACTTTCGCCAGGGGATTGTGAGCGGCGATACGCGCATCGCGATTGATCGGATGCGCGGCGCTGTCCAGCCATTGAATCCGGTCGGCCAGGCCTGTGATCAACGCGCAGACCATGACCTTGCGGACGAAGGGAGAAGTAGGGGCATAGAGAAGTTTCAATGCGGGCTCCGGCGCGAGGAATCAATGCGGGGTCGATGCAGGATCAATGCGGGATCAATGCGGGATCAATGCGGAATCAGGACCAGCTTCCCGAACACCTTGCCGCTTTCCAGCAGCTGATGGGCGTCGACGGCCTGCGCCAGCGGCAGGCTCTTGAACATCCTGGGCTTGATGCGCCCGTCCGCCACCAGCGGCAGAACGTGTCGCGCCAGTGCGACGGCCATGCGCGCCTTCTCGGCATCGGTCTGCGGCCGCATGGTGGAAGAATGCAGGCTTAGCTGCTTCTGCATCAGGGTCAGCAATTCGACGGTGACCGCGGACCCTTGCAGGAAGGACAGGCTGACATGGCGGCCGCCGAAGGCCAGGGCCTGCAGATTGCGCCGCACGTAATCGCCACCGACGATATCCAGCACGACGTTCACACCCTTGCCTTGGGTAAGCGTATTGCAGGCCTCGACGAAATCGGTGTCATGGAAACAGATCGCTTCGGACGCGCCCAGCTCGCGCAGCGCGGGCAGGCGGTCACGCTCGCCGTCCGTCACGATGACGCGCGCGCCGGCCGCGCGCGCCATCTGGATCGCCAGGGTACCGATACCGCCGCCACCGCCGTGGATGAGCACGGTCTCGCCCATGCGCAGGCGGCCCAGCTCGAACAGGTTGTGCCACACCGTGAACAGGCCTTCGGGCAGCGCGCTGGCCTCGGTGTCATCCAGGCGGTCAGGCACCGGCAGGGAATGATCGACGCGGGCCACGCAGTAGGGCGCATAGCCGCCGCCCGCCAGCAGGCTCATCAGGCGTTGACCCTGCAGGGTCGCGGGCACGCCGGCTCCGCAGGCGATGACCTCGCCGCAAGCTTCCAGGCCAAGGACATCGGTCGCACCCGGAGCCGGTTTGGCCAGGCCCTGCCTTTGCATGATGTCCGGACGGTTGATGCCCCCCGAACGAACGCGCAGCAGAACTTCGCCAGGCCCGGGGACAGGGACCGGCCGCGTGGCCAGGGTCAACACTGTTGCGTCGCCGGGTTCCCGCGCGATGATCGCCTGCATATCTGAAGGGAGATGCGCTGAAGGGGGATGCGTCATGGTGTCTTTCTCACTGTGCGTTGAAGACGCTGACCCCATGGTCGGGGAACGCCAGTCCGGCGACCGAGCCCACGGGCCAGTCGCGTAAACAGCCCAGCCCGGCGGTGCGTATCATCACGCGCTGCTTGCCGGCCACGGGAATGTGGACGTCCACGTACATGTCGACGTGATCGCCCTGGAACACATGGTTGACCACCGTGCCGCTCAACACCGACGCGCTATGCAGGTTTTCCAGCTTGATGTGTTCCGGCCGCACATAGACATCCAGCCGGCGGCCTTCATGCGAACCGCCGACCAGGCGGTCGCGCGGTACGCTCATCAGGCCGGCGCCCAGGCGCAGCTGAATGGTGTCCGAGTCCGAGCCGTGGAAGTAACCGGGCAGGATGTTGACGTCGCCCAGGAAGGACGCTACGAAGGGATCCTGGGGGTTGCGATAAAGCTCGTCTGGTGTGGCGATCTGCCTGATGACGCCTTGGCTCATTACCGCGATGCGGTCCGACATGCTCAAGGCCTCGCCCTGGTCGTGCGTGACGAAGAGAGTGGTCACGCCCAGTTCGCGCTGGATGTCGCGGATCTCCACCTGCATGGCGCCGCGCAAGCCCTTGTCCAGGGCGGAGAAAGGCTCGTCAAGCAGCAGCACCTTGGGCCGGATCACCAGGGCACGCGCCAAGGCCACACGCTGCTGCTGGCCGCCGGACAGCTCACGGGGCTTGCGGTCGGCCAGGCCATCCAGCTTCACCAGGGCCATGGCGTCACGTACCCGTTGCGTGATCTCCGCCGCCGGCACCCGGCGCATGCGCAAGCCATAGCCGATATTGCGCTCCACCGTCATGTGCGGGAACAGCGCGTAGTTCTGGAACACGATGCCGATCTGCCGTTGATAGGGCGGCAGCGTGGTCACCGGTTGGCCGTCGATGAAGATCTCGCCGTTGTCCGCGTCGGCGAAACCGGCGATCAGATTCAGCAGTGTCGTCTTACCGCAGCCTGACGGCCCCAGCAGGGTCAGGAACTCCCCCTGCTCGACCTTGAGGGAGACCTCGTGCAAGACAGTCTGGTCACGATATTTCTTGACCACTCTTTCCAGGCTGACGGCGCTGGAAGTCTCGGTAGAAAAGGGGCGATTCCGCATAGCACCGGCGTCCGATCTGCGTTTGACGGGTTCAAGAATACGGTAAGAGTCCGGCCCCGGTGCGTTGTCGATACCGATGCACCCCATCGGAAAAACGAAAGCGCCGACGGCATCTTGGACATTTGCTTTTTCCTAAGTCAGCCGTCTGAAAAACGAAGTTATCAAATCCGGTGATCTGGATCACACTGCGTCGCAATCGGACTCGGGACACGTCAGGCCCCGGTACTCTTCAGGATCTTGCAATGTCAATTGAAAAAACCAATACGTTGGTGATCGGCGCTGGCCAGGCAGGTATCGCGATGAGCGAGCACCTGGGCGCGATGGGGATCCCGCACATCGTGCTGGAGCGCAAGCGCATCGCCGAACGCTGGCGTTCGGAGCGCTGGGATTCGCTGGTGGCGAACGGCCCCGCCTGGCATGACCGCTTTCCTGGATTGAAGTTCGATGACGTCGGCCCCGATATCTTCCCGGCCAAGGAGCGCATGGCCAAATACTTCGAGGATTATGCGAAGCTGATCAAGGCTCCGGTGCGTACGGGTGTCGCGGTATTGCGCGTCAAGCGCAACGTCAAGCGGCCGGGCTTCACCGTGACCACGTCCGAAGGCGACATCGAGGCGCTGCATGTCGTGGCGGCGACGGGTCCTTTCCAGGTGCCCAGCTATCCCAAGGTCGTGCCCGACAGCGCGGGCATCCTGCAGCTGCATTCTTCCGAATACAAGAACCCGGGCCAGCTGGCCGATGGCGCGGTGCTGGTGGTGGGCGCGGGCGCGTCGGGCTCGCAGATCGCCGAGGAATTGCGCAAGGCCGGCCGCAAGGTCTATCTGTCCGTCGGCGAGCACTACCGCCCGCCGCGTTCGTATCGCGACCGCGACTACTGCTGGTGGCTGGGCGCGCTGGGCATGTGGGATGAAGTCAAGAAGAAGCCCAAGCGCGAGCACGTGGCGTTCGCGGTGAGCGGCTACGAAGGCGGCAGGACCATAGACTTCCGGCGCCTGGCCCACGAAGGCATCGAGCTGGTCGGCATCACCAAGTCCTATGAGAATGGCGTCATGCATTTCGAGGACAACCTGGTGCGCGACGTGAAGCAGGGCGACGAGGATTATTTCGAAGTGCTGCGCGAAGCCGACGCCTACATCGAGCAGAACAGCCTGGACCTGCCGCCCGAGCCGGACGCCTGGAAACTGCTGGAAGATCCGGCGTGCCTGACGCATCCCATTCTTGACCTGGACCTGGCCAAGGCCGGCATCAAGACCATACTCTGGGCGACGGGCTTCAAGGTCGACTTCAGCTGGATCGAGGTCGACACCTTCGACGACAAGGGTTATCCCATACACAAGCGGGGCATCTCGGCGGAGAAGGGCATCTACTTCCTGGGGCTGCCCAACCTGACCAACCGGTCGTCGTCCTTCATCTGGGGGGTCTGGCACGACGCCCGTTATATCGCCGACCATATCGGGATTCATCTGGACTATCTGTCGTACAAGAAGGAATAACGGCGGTTTTAGTTTGGCCGGGTCGAGGCTGTGTGCCCGGGGGGATCTTTTTGGCACCGAGGCGCCTGGCGGGGTCTTGCGCGGCGCGCTGCTGCAGGGCAACATAATGCCTGTCCGACGAAGCCGGGTGGCCACAAGCCATACCGGCCCATCGCGGGCAATTGTTTCCCCTACCCCCCTCGGGAAGACCCCTTCATGTCTCGACTATTCCGGCGCCCCGTCCTGGCGCCCCCGGTTGCGTTTCACGCGGCCGATACCGTAGCGCCCGACGTCGCGCCCCTCCATACCCGCCTGGAGGACGCCTACGGCCTGTTCATCGGCATCCTGTTCTCCGCCATGGGCATTGCCCTGCTGGCGCGGGGCGGCATGATTACCGGCGGCATTGCCGGCATGGCCTTGTTGGGCTCCCTGCTGACGGGCCACGCAACGGCGCTGCTCGTTCCCCTGATCAACATCCCCTTTATCGCCTTCTCGCTCTACGCGATGGGCAGAAGCTTCGGCATCAAGAGCGCCTTCGTCAGCGTGGCTATCGGTGTCGGCGTCAGCATCATCACCCGTTCGCTGGACGTGTCCAACATCGACAATGGCTTCGCGGCCATCGCGGGCGGCACCTTCCTGGGCATGGGCATCCTGTGCCTGGCCCGCCACAACGCGTCGCTGGGCGGCACCAGCACCCTGACCTTATGGATACAGAAGCGCTATCGGATCAATGCGGGCAAGACCCAGCTGGCGTTCGACCTGGCCTTGTTCTGCGTGGCGGCCGCGTATCTGCCCGCCGCGAAGATACTCTGGTCCGCCCTCGGCACGCTGGCGATGAATGCCATGCTGATCGCCTGGCACAAGCCGGGGCGGTATCGGGGCTGAGGGCGGGCGCAGCGAAGATCAGGACTTCAGGAAGAAGATCGCTTCCACTTCCACCGACGCGTTGCGCGGCAGCACCGCGACACCCACGGCGCTGCGTGCGTGGCGCCCGGCTTCGCCGAACACTTCGACGAACAGGTCGGACGCGCCATTGACCACGGCCGGCACGGATTCGAAGGCCGGCCCGGCCAGGACGAAACCGTTGACCTTGAGGCAGCCGCCGACGCGGTCCAGGTCGCCATCGCAGGCCTGCGCCAGGGCGGCCAGCAGGTTCACGCCACAGAGGCGCGCGGCGGCATAGCCTTGCTCGACATCTTCCGGTTCCTGCAGCGGGCCGCTGTAGACCGCCTTGCCGTCGCGCGAACTGGTCTGACCCGCCAGGTAGACGAGGTCGCCATGGCGGCGGAAGGGCACATAGCTGCCACCGGGCTTGGGCAGGCCGGGCAGTTCAATGGAAAGTTCGCGCAAACGTTCGGTAATGGACATGGTTTCGCCAGAAAGATAGCCAAGGATGTAGGCCGCCATGCGGCCTGCCATGCAGCATACCGCGCCGGTCGGGACAGCCGGACACCGGCCGCGTGAACATCGGGGCGCGGCGGCTTGCCAAGATCCGCCTCTGTGTTGGACAATTGATATTGGTTCTCATTATTAGTTTTCGACCGGAGCACTTGGTGTCCGCCACTCCCCCCGCCGCCGCATCGTCGATGCACACCCTGTACAGCGATAACCATCGCTGGCTGCAGGGCTGGCTGCGCCGTCGCGTGGGGGATCCATTCGATGCGGCCGATCTGGTGCAGGACACCTTCGTGCGGGTGCTGAAGGCCCATACCGGCCAGGGCGCCGAGGCCGCCAGCGCGGACACGGTGGCGCACATCCGTGAACCCCGGGCCTATCTGGCGGCGATCGCCAAGGGCCTGATGATCGACTTCTTCCGGCGTCAGACCCTGGAGCGGACATATCTGGAAGTTTTGGCCGCCTTGCCGCCGCAAGAGGTGCCGTCGCTGGAAACGCAGGCCGTGCTGCGCAGCGTCTTGACGGAAATCGACGCCATGCTCGACGGGCTGGGCCTGAAGGTCAAGCAGGCTTTCCTGATGGCGCAGTGCGAAGACCTGCCCTATGCGGAGATCGCGCGCCGCCTGGGCGTATCGCGCCGCACCGTGGACAATTATCTGGCGCGCGCGATGGCGCACTGCTGCCTGCTGTTGCCCTGAGCCCGTGATGCCCGCGGACACGAAGACCAAACCCGGCGCACAAGCCCTGCGCGCCACCAACGAAGCCGCCACCTGGTACGTGCGCCTGGGCTCGGAAAGCGCCACCGCGGAAGACCGTCACGCCTGGAGCCTGTGGCTCGCCAGCGACACCGCGAACCGCGCCGCCTGGGACAAGGTCGAACAGGTCTGTCGTCAGATGGGCCGCGTACCGGGCAATATCGCCCGGCCCACCCTGGCGGCGACCAAAGTGTCGCGCCGCGCCGTGCTGGGCAGCGTGGGGCTGCTCGCCAGCGCCGGCGCCGCGACGTGGCTGGGGTGGCGCGCCTTGCCCTGGCGCGTATGGACCGCCGATTACCACAGCGCCGTGGGTGAACAACGCAACATCCAGCTGGCCGATGGCTCATCGATGCTGCTGGACACGGACACCGCGGTCGACGTCTCGTTCGACGCACAGGCGCGCATCCTGGACCTGCGGTCCGGCGCCATCATGGTGGTCACCCACCCCGATCCCGCTCCCACGCCGCGCCCCTTCATCGTGCGCACGCGCCAGGGCACGGCCACCGCGCTGGGTACGCGCTTCACGGTCAAGACCGAAGATGGCTGGACCCGCGTGGCCGTGCTGGAGAAGGCCGTTCGCATCGCGCCCGCCGAAGGGCACGACACGATGACCCTGGTCGCGGGCCAGCAGGCACGCTTCAACCACGACTCGATCGAACCCCTGCAGGCCAACGATGTCGCCACCGCGTCCTGGACCACCGGCAATCTGGTGGTGCTGGACATGCCTCTCGGACAACTGGCGACCGAGCTGGGAAGATACCGGCGCGGCGGACTGGGATGCGATGCCGACATCGCGGGACTGCTGGTGTCTGGATCGTTCCCATTGCGGAATACCGATCAGGCGCTGGCGTCACTGACGCAGAGTTTCCCGGTGAAGACCACGCGGGTGCTCGGCCACTGGACCCGCCTTGTCGCCCGTTGATCCGACCAGATGCCGGTGTCGAATACCGCGCTGAAAATATTTTTGAAGAAGTTGCGTCTTTGAGCCGGCTCGTCCGTCCTCCCAGGCAGAACCCTCATTTCACGTTCCCCTGAGAGACTCCATGTCGTCCAACCGGTCTGTTCCCGCTGCCCCTGTTCCGCGCTTGCGGCCACGCGTTCTGTCATCCCGCCTGGCGCTGATTTTCATGGCATCGGCCATGATGGCGCCGCCGCTGCTGCACGCGCAATCCGCCACCACGGCGTCCGACAACGCCGCCCGCCGTTTCGACATCGCGGCAGGCCCCTTGGCCCAGGTGATCAGCCAATACGCCAGCGCGGCCGGCGTGGCGCTGTCCTTCGACGGCGCGCAGACGCGCGGATTGACCTCGGCCGGCGTGCATGGCGCCTATTCGGTGGACGCGGGCTTCGCGGCCGCGTTGGCGGGCAGCGGTCTGGAGGCCGTGCGCGGCGCGCAGGGCGCTTACACACTGCGCGCCTTGCCGGCGGCCGGACCCGTCACCACGCTGCCCAACGTTGCGGTGATCGGTTCGACCAGCGCGCCGGCGGACGATGGTTTCGTGGCGCTGCGTTCGTCAGGCGGCACCAAGACCAACACACCCTTGATCGAAATCCCGCAGGCCATCAGCGTTGTCACGCGGGACGAAATGGATAGTCGCGGAGTGCAGAACTTCAACTCGGCCGTGGCCTACACGCCGGGCATCCGCGCCATCGATTACCCGGGCGGCCAGGGCGCGCCCGACATCTACCTGCGCGGCTTCCGCGCCTTCAACCTGTTTTCCACGTACCGCGACGGTCTGCGGGCCGGATTCAATCAATACGACATCGATATCGAGACCTACGGCCTGGAACGCATCGACGTCATCAAGGGTCCGTCGTCCGTGCTGTATGGCCAGATCGCGCCGGGCGGACTGGTCGACATGACGACCAAGCGCCCCACCGAAACACCGCTGCATGAAATCGAATTGCAGGGCGGCAATTTCAACCGGCGCCAGGCCGCGTTCGACTTTTCCGGGCCTTTGGATGAAGACGGCAAATGGCTGTACCGCATCACTGGCGTGGGGCGCGAGAGCGGCACGCAGGTGGACCATTCGCCCGATGACCGCGTTTACCTGGCGCCGTCCCTGACGTGGCGTCCCACCGACAGGACCAGCGTCACCGTCTATGCCAGCTATCAAAAGTCCAAACGCGGCGGTTCGGAGCAGAGTCTGCCGCTGACCGGCACGGTAAAAGACAATCCCGCCGGCCGCTTCCCGTCGGACGTCTTCCTGGGCCAGCCCGACCTGACGCATTACACGGTCGAGAACACCTCGATCGGCTACGACGTCGAACACCGCGCCTCGGACAAGTGGACCGTGCGCCAAAAGGCCCGGTATATGCATGCCAACGTGGACTACATCTCCAGCGGCGCGCGCAATAGCGCGCAGCTTACCGATGGCCGCTATTACACCTTCGGCATGCAGGACCGGCCGAAAGGCACCGATACCTTCCTGATCGATACCAGCGTTGAAGGCCGCCTGACGACGGGCGCGCTACAGCACACCGTGTTGACCGGCGTGGACTACGGCTATTACTCCGGCCGCGAATCGCGCACCAACGGCACCAACGGCACGATCGACATCTTCAATCCGGTCTATACCAACACCACCACGTGGAACAGCTTCAAGACGGTGGATGGCAAGAGCCAGGTGTACCAGACGGGCCTGTATGCGCAGGATCAGTTGCGTTACGAGCGCTGGATCCTGACCTTGGGTGGCCGCTATGACTGGGCCACCAACAAGGAATCCGACTATCTGTCGGACACGAGCAGCAAGGTCAACTCGGAAGCCTTCACCGGGCGGACCGGGCTGACCTATCTGCTCGATAACGGCGTCGCGCCTTACGCCAGTTATTCCACGTCCTTCCAACCGGCTTCCGGCACCCTGGCCCCGTCTCGGGGCGGCGGCAATTTCGATCCGACCAAGGGCAAGCAATATGAGCTGGGCTTGAAGTATCAGCCGCCGGGGTCGGACAGCACTTACACCGCGTCCTTGTTCCAGTTGACGCAGCAGAACGTCACTACTGCCGACCCGCTGTATTCGGGGTATTCGGTGCAGGACGGCGAAGTGCGCTCGCGGGGCTTGGAGCTGGAAGCCAAGACGGCGCTGACCTCGGGTTTGAATGTGGCGGCGTCGTATACCTATCTCGATTCCGAGATCACCAAGGACAATGCCAATCTGGCCACCGGCGTCAGCAAGAAGGGCCTGCGTCCCGCGTCGGTACCGCGCCACATGGCCGGCCTGTTCGTCGACTACACCCAGCGCACCGGCCCGCTGGCGGGCGTGGGCGTCGGCGCCGGCGTGCGCTACGTCGGGTCTTCCTACAACAGCCCCAACACCGTCAAGATAGGCGGCTACACCCTGGTCGACGCCGTTCTGCGCTACGACCTGGGACAGCTGAGTTCAGATCTGAAAGGACTGCGCGCATCGCTCAGCGCAACCAACCTGTTCAACAAGCGCTATTTCACGCCGGGGTTCTACGACCAGTCGGTGTTCTACGGCAACCGGCGCGCGGTGGTGGGGACGTTGAGCTATCGGTGGTAAGCGGCCAGGTCGCGGGGCGATCGCGAACGCCGCGAGGCCCTCGTAAACGCCCCCGCTACTTGCTGGCCGCTTTTGCGGCCAGATTCACGTCCTGCTGGGCAAACTTGGAGAGCTTCTCATCGGTGGCTTTCTCTTCAAGCAAGGTGTCGTGGAGGAGCTTCGCCGAGACCGTGAAGCCCAGGTGTTTGGCGAGCGCGCACAAGGTCCCGTACGTTGCTATCTCATAGTGTTCCACCTTCTGGGCGGCGCCGATCAACCCCGCATCGCGAACGGGTCCTTTCTCGATTTCGTCGACGATTTCCTGACCCTCTTCGACCAGGCCTTCCATCGCCGCGCACTTGATGCGCTTCAGTTTCAAGCCTTCTTTTTCGACGACCTGGTCGATGCGTTCTATCTGGCCCTGTGTCTCTTCCAGATGAGTCTGGAAGGCAGCCGCCAGGTCCGGATTGCTGGACGCGCGAGCCATCTTTGGCAGGGCTTTCGTGAGTTGCTTCTCAGCGCTGTAAACATCGGATAGCGCGTGGATGAAAAGATCCTGCAGAGTCTTTGCTGTCATGCTGTGCTCCTGAGGTTGGCGCGCCAGGATGGCGCTTCAATCATTGACGCAGAAGGCGTGCCCGCGCATCGCAGGTTCTTACGCCTTTCTGTCCAAGGTGCGAGCGAAAAAGAACCGCAGCATTTCGGTGGTAGCGTCAGGACCGTGACTATCAGTGTAGGAACCCGCCGCGTTGCCGCCAGCCCAGGCATGCCCCCCACCATGTACCTCCCAGCGTTCTCCCACCACCTTGCCCGTGTCATCACGATAAAGGTATCTGGAACTGTCGCGCTTGCCATCATGCCCTTCCATGCTCATCTTCTCGACGTGCGCGGTAGTGCCCAGGCAGGCGTGCATCACACGCTCGGCATTCTTGGGATGCACAGTCGTATCACGGTCCCCATGGAACACGATGGCAGGCACCGCGGGCCCAATGTGTGTGGGTTCCGCGGAATGCGTGCCCTTCATCGCCGACAAGGCAGACGGCAGATCCGATGCCGCTCCAGGGGCGAGACCCGAATGCACGCCAAGCGCCGCATAAAGATTGGGGAAAGCACGAACCAGGATCGCCGCCATCGCGCCGCCCGCCGACAGACCGGCCACATAAACGCGCTGAACGTCGACCCCAAGCGTCGTGATGATTTCGCGCGTCATGCCTGCCAGGATGGCTGGTTCGCCCCGGCCCTCCTGCTGATGATTGCGCTTGAACCAGTTCCAGCATCTCTGTGGGTTGGCCTTGCTCGACTGCATTGGATACAGGACGTGGAAGCCCTGCTCCCGAGCCGCATTGTTCATGGCGGTACCGACCGCGAAGTCATCGGCTCCCTGTGTGCAACCGTGGAGCATGACCACCAGCGGCAGAGAACGTTCTCTGCCGCCGGGCGGAACGTAGAGCTTGTAGCTGCGCTGTCCTGCTGGATGACGGAAGACACCTTCGATGAACGACTCGCCTGACGTTGCGGCTGGGCATGCAGGCGTGGCGCGTTCTTCAGGATCGGGCAAGCTGAGGGGAAGTGTTCTTCCGCTACCCGGGACCTCCCGAAAATCGACATCGATGACGTCGGAGTCGTCCTTGAAAGTATCCGTTCCGGGGCGCGTTGACGTGCCGCGCAACGCCGCTTGAATAGCCAGCGTCGCTTCAGTGAGTTTTCCTGCGCGTGTGAGGCTGGTGGCCTGACTCATCAATTGCTCAAAATCGGGATGCATGTATGCCTTGGAGGAAAAAGATCCGCCCTCCCTGCCGGTGAGATGTGGATGGGCAGAGAACGTGAAACCCCAGCTCGCTGATCCGGCGCGGAATGCTTTCCGGCGCTCGACGCGCCGGATACGGCCCTGCTGCTTGCATCCTGCATCTGCTACCGCAGGCTCCAGCCGCGCACTCGACGTACTACCCCGCGCCCTCGCAATTACTGGCGAATGTCTTGCTCTTCTGCCTGCTTGCGCGCGATGTCTTCGTTCGACTGTTCAGCTTGAACATCACGAGATTGATCCTGGTCCTCATCCTGGTCCTCATCCTGATCATGCATTTGAGCCCCCTTTTTCCGCTGCTGGCCGATTGAGGAGGTGGACGAATCATTGCGACGATTGGGAAAAGTCATGGGGTTAACCTTTTGTAGAGATCATGGCGGAATGCCACCTCACCACGGTGCGCTTCAAAGGGTGGCTGGCATAGCCGTCAAATGAAACACTTAATCTTGTCGCGCTGGTCTCCAGTGGAACCTATGCCAAAGCGTTGCGGACTGGGGCGCCATGATATGGTGTGCCCTTCCCCCTGGCCCTCGACATGTCCGAACCTGCATGGTTTCTCGCCGTTGGCAGCTTGCTCATCTTCATCGTCTTGAGCAGCACGCTCCTTGCTCGTCTGTCGATGAGCGGCGCTATGGCCTATCTTTTCCTGGGCGCCCTGGTGGGCCCAGGAATTACCGGGCTAATAGATCTCGATCCCCTGAGACAGACCGCCACGCTTGAACTGCTGGCAGAAATCGCCGTGCTCATTTCGCTGTTCACCGTGGGCCTGCGTATGGGCATACCGCTGCGAGACCGCCGTTGGGTCTTGCCCATACGTCTCGCGCTGGTGTCGATGGTGATCTCGGTGACATTGATCGCGGCCTTGGCGGTGTGGGGTCTAGGAATGTCGCCAGGGGAAGGGGTACTGCTCGGCGCCATCCTCGCACCGACCGATCCAGTGCTGGCTTCCGGCATACAGACCGAACGCGGCCCCGAGCCTACCTGGATACGCTTTGCCTTGTCGGGCGAAGGTGGCTTGAACGATGGCACGGCCTTCCCCTTCGTCTTGCTTGGATTGGGGCTCATGGGGCATTACGACCTTGGCGACGGCGGGTGGCGCTGGATCGTGGTGGACCTGATGTGGGGAACCATCGGGGGACTGGCGATAGGTGCGATGCTGGGCCTGGCGATCGGCCGCGTTGTCATCTACATGCGAACGCGGCATGCCGCAGCGGTGGGGCATGATGAATTTCTGACCCTGGGTCTCATCGCTCTTGCATATGGCATGGCGCAGCTTTGCGTAGCATCGGGATTCCTGGCCGTGTTCGCCGCGGGTCTTGCGCTGCAGCGAGTGGATGAAGCGCCGCAGCGCGACAGCATTTCGTTGGGATCGTCGCCTAAGGCGGAAGGCCACGGCGACGCGGTACTGGGCATACATTCGCATCACGCAAGCGCGACGATGGCCCGCACCGTACGCGCATTCAATGCGCAACTGGAGCGTTTTGCGGAATTGGCCCTGGTGCTGCTGGTTGGCGCGATGTTGGCGTACATCCAAATCCGGGACCTGACCTGGTGGTTCGTTCCGGTGCTGTTCGTCTTCGTGCGCCCGGTGGCAGTGTTTCTTGGAACCATCGGCAGCGGCTGCCGGAAGCGGCAGCGCGCGTCACTGGCCTGGTTTGGCATACGGGGGATAGGCTCGGTTTTCTATCTTTTCTTCGCCATCCGGCATGGGATTGATCCCGACTTCGGCCGGCGGTTAGTGACAATCACCTTGTCCGTGGTGGCGGCGTCCATCCTGCTGCATGGCGCTTCCGTGAAGCTGTTCATGAGCAAACCCACGTGATCCCACGATCACGTCCCTGCAACCAGGCAGGACAACTATGAGCCAGATTAATAATTCGATGGAAATCAATTCATTATTATTCATCTATCGAATGACATAGAATCTGAACCCTAATGTCGAGACTGTCAAGACAGTCGGATCGAGAATAGAAAAAAAGATCCGGCGGTATTGCACCTGGGAATAAACACGCGGTTTATCTCAGATATTTGGGTGCCAGATCATAATGAACAAAGATTTTACGTTCGCTATCAAGAGCATATTCTTTGATGAGGACTACCGTCCGTCAGAGAACACGCGCGTCACGACCAATTTCGCCAACCTGGCGCGGGGCACGAGCCGGCAGGAGAATCTGCGCAATACGCTCAAGATGATAGACAACCGTTTCAATGCCCTGGCGCATTGGGACAACCCCAAAGGCGACCGTTATAACGTCCAGCTTGAGATTATTTCCGTCGAATTGAATATCGACGGCACCAGCAGCGCCAACGCCCTGCCTTTGATTGAAATATTGAAGACCAATATTATCGATCGCAAGACCGGCGAACGAACTCAGGGCATCGTGGGAAATAATTTCTCGTCCTACGTGCGCGATTATGACTTCAGCGTACTGCTGCTGGAGCACAACAAGGACCAGCCCAAGTTCAGCACGCCGCCCAATTTCGGCGACCTGCACGGCAATCTGTTCAAGAGCTTCGTCAACTCGAAAGCCTACAAAGAACACTTCAACAAGCCGCCCGTCATCTGCCTGAGCGTTTCGAGCAGCAAGGTCTATCAGCGCACTGAAAACCAGCACCCCGTGCTGGGCGTCGAGTACCAACAGGACGAGTATTCGTTGACCGACGAATATTTCAAGAAAATGGGCCTGAAGGTGCGTTACTTCATGCCGCCCAACAGCGCCGCGCCTTTGGCTTTCTATTTCACCGGCGATCTGCTGGCTGACTACACCAATCTGGAACTCATCAGCACCATCAGCACGATGGATACCTTCCAGAAGATCTATCGGCCGGAGATCTACAACGCCAATTCCGCCGCGGGCAAATCCTACCAGCCTAGC
This sequence comes from Bordetella sp. N, assembly GCF_001433395.1. Classification (GTDB taxonomy): domain Bacteria; phylum Pseudomonadota; class Gammaproteobacteria; order Burkholderiales; family Burkholderiaceae_B; genus Bordetella_C. Next base: position 5,524,102 of record NZ_CP013111.1, on the reverse strand, counting down.
TTGCAGCACCAGGATTACTCCCTGACCCGCATCGTCTACGACCGGGAAGAGCGCAGCCGGCTGGCCGTCGAGCAGGGCAAGTTTGCCGAGGAACAATTCATCAAGCCGTACCGGGCGATTCTTGAGCAATGGTCCGCAACCACCCATATCTGATTTAGTAGAACCGCCAGGTCATCTTCATGAAAAAACTGCTTCCCACTTCAACCGCCGGCAGCTTGCCGAAACCCTCCTGGCTCGCGCAGCCGGAAACCCTCTGGTCGCCCTGGAAATTGCAGGATGACGGCCTGGTCGAAGGCAAACGCGATGCCCTGCGCTTGTCCCTGCAGGAACAACAACACGCCGGTATCGACATCGTCAGCGATGGCGAACAGACGCGCCAGCATTTCGTGACCACGTTCATCGAACACCTGAACGGCGTCGATTTCGAAAACCGCAAGACCGTCCGGATTCGTGATCGCTACGACGCCAGCGTGCCGACCGTCGTGGGTGCCGTAGAACGCCAGAAGCCGGTCTTCGTGGACGACGCCAAGTTCTTGCGCCAGCAAACCAGGCAGCCGATCAAATGGGCCCTGCCGGGTCCCATGACGATGATCGATACGCTCTACGACGATCACTACAAGAGCCGCGAAAAACTCGCTTGGGAATTCGCCAAGATTCTCAACCAGGAAGCCAAGGAGCTGGAAGCCGCCGGCGTCGACATCATCCAGTTCGACGAACCCGCCTTCAATGTCTTCTTCGATGAAGTGAACGATTGGGGCGTCGCCACCTTGGAACGGGCCATCGAAGGCCTGAAGTGCGAAACGGCCGTCCATATCTGCTACGGCTACGGCATCAAGGCCAATACGGATTGGAAGAAGACGCTGGGCTCGGAGTGGCGGCAATACGAAGAAGCCTTCCCCAAGCTGCAGAAATCCAGCATCGGCATGGTTTCCCTGGAGTGCCATAACTCGCACGTTCCGATGGACCTCATCGAACTGATCCGGGGCAAGAAAGTGATGGTCGGCGCCATCGACGTGGCCACCAACACCGTCGAAACGCCCGAGGAAGTCGCCAATACCCTGCGGAAGGCGCTCCAGTTCGTCGATGCGGACAAGCTCTACCCGTGCACCAATTGCGGCATGGCGCCCCTGTCGCGCGAAGTCGCCCGGGGCAAGCTGAGCGCCTTGAGCGCGGGTGCGGAAATCATCCGGAAAGAACTCTCGAACTGATCCCGTTGTGAAAACGGCCGTTGCAAGCAAATTGCGACGGCCGGCTTCGGCGCTGCAACCCGTATTTAGCATCTGCCATGTCCCTCCCCAGTACTGCCATCGAGCCATTGCGCTTGCGCGAAGCGCTCGGGCATTACGCATCCGGTATCACCGTAATCACGACGCACATCGACGGCGAGCCGATCGGCTTCACCTGCCAGTCGTTCTACAGCGTGTCCTTGAATCCGCCGCTGGTGTCATTCAGCGTGATGGCCGGGTCGGCCAGCTATCCCAAGATTCGCCGGGCAAAGCGCTTCGCGGTGAATATCCTGTCCGAAGAGCAAATCAAGGTTTCCAACCAGTTCGCGCGACGCGGCACGGACAAGTGGCACGAAATCGAATGGCAGGAATCGCCGCTGGGTAATCCCATCATTACCGGCAGCCTGCACTGGCTCGATTGCGAGATCTACGCCGAACACGCCGCGGGGGATCACCTGATCGTGATCGGTGAAGTGAAAGCCCTGGACCTGCAAACCGTTGGCGCGACGCAGCCCCTGTTGTACTTCAAAGGCCAGTATCGCAACATCGCCGCCCATGGCGGTGTTTGAGCATGGCCTGAACGATCCGCGAACGACGAAGCGGGCTCAATGCCTGCCGCGCAACCGCTCCGCGCAAAGCAGCACACATCAAATTTTTTTCACTCGCTCCTAAGAAAAAATGGCTATGGCCGCGGGGGCGATTTACTTAGACTCCCAGTCATCCCGTGTCATCTTGGGGTGCCGGCGGCAGTCTCGTTGTTGTCGGTAGGCGACCGCCTGGTTCCCGGACCATGGCGGTATTACGCCAAGGCACGGTCCACACAGGACCGCGCCCATACCTATAAATCCGATGGAGACAACATGAAGCTGCCAACCAAGCTGCTCGCTCAGCTGCTCACCTGTACCTTTGCCGCCGTGGCCGCCCTCGCCGTCCCGGCCGCCCACGCCGAATATCCAGATAAACCCCTGCGCCTGATCGTTCCCTTCCCCCCGGGCGGCAACATCGATGCGACCGCGCGCATCATCTCGGCCGGCCTGGGACAGCGCCTGGGCGCCACCGTCATCGTCGAGAACCGCGCGGGCGCCGCCGGCCTGACGGGTTCCGAATTCGTCGCACGCTCGGATGCCGATGGCTATACTGCCCTGCTGGGATCCACCGGCGCGCTGGCGCCTGCCCGCGCGCTGCATCCCGGCACGCCGCTCCAGCCCACCAAGGACTTCGCCGGCGCCGGCCCCCTGGCTCGTGCTCCGCTGGTGCTGGCGGTGCGCACCGGTCTGCCCCCGCAGAACCTGAAAGACTTCATCGCGTATGCCAAGAAGAATCCCGGCAAGCTGACGATGGCGTCGGCGGGCGTGGGCACCGCCGCGCACCTGACCGGCGAGTTGTTCCAGAAGCTCAGCGGCACCAAGTTCCTGCACGTACCCTATAAGGGCAGCAGCCTGGCCGTGGCCGACCTGCTGGGCGGCCATGTGGACCTGACCTTCGACCAGCTGGCCTCCACGCTGACGCAGATCAAGGCTGGCAAGCTGCGCGCGCTTGGTGTCACGACGGCGCAGCGCACCAATATCATGCCGGAGCTGCCGACCTTGGCCGAATCCGGCCTGCCCGGCTTCGAGGCCAGCACGACCACGGGGCTGCTGTTCCCGAAGGGCACGCCCGCCCCCGTCATCGCCAAGGTCAACGCGGCGCTTCAGGAAGTGCTGAAGCAGCCGGACGTCCAGAAACAGTTCCGTGACCTGGGTTCGGATGTGCTGCTGGGTTCGGGCGCGGACTTCGACCGCATTCTGCGCGACGAGACGGCAAAGTGGGACGGCGTGATCAAGGATGCCGGCATCGCGCCGGTGGAATGATCCCGCTTCGTATCACCTGAACATCAGACAAGAAAAGCGAGACTAGCGATGCAAAATACCGACGGCGCCGGCGCACCGGTTTGCCTTTCACCGCAGCCCCAGACCACGCGGCCGCAGCAGCGGCTGCCGGCCGGGGCCACGGACTGCCACTGCCACGTCTACCAGGATTTCACGCGCTATCCCTTGAACGCGCAGCGCTCCTACACGCCGGCGCCGGCCACGCTCGAAGACTATCTTGCGATGTGCGAGCAGGTCGGCATCCAGCGCACCGTCCAGGTCAGCGCCAGCGTCTACGGCACGGACAATTCCCTGACCTTGGACGTGATCCAGGCGCTGGGACAGCACCGCGCGCGTGGCGTCGCGGGTGTCGCGGCGGACGTGACGGCGGCGGAATTGGAAAAGCTGCACGCCGGCGGCATGCGCGGCGTGCGCCTTTCCACGCATGTGAAAGGCTACGGCGGCACGCAGGGGCTGGACGACATGGCGCAGCGCATCCGGCCTTTCGGCTGGCATGTGCAGGTCCATGTCGCCGACATCGCGGAACTGGTGCCGCTGGAGAACACGTTGCTGCGCTCACCCGCGCCGCTGGTGTTCGACCACCTGGGCGCCGTCCGCGGCGGACAGGGCGTGAACCATCCGGGTTTTCAGGTGCTGCTGCGCATACTGCGTGAGCGGGATGACTGCTGGACCAAGATCTCCAGCTGGTACCGCCGTTCGGACAGCGGCGCCCCCGGCTACGACGACATGGCGCCCATCGTCGCAGCCCTGGTCGAGACGCGGCCCGACCGCCTGGTATTCGGCACCAACTGGCCGCATCCCGCACTGTTCGCGCCATCCGCGGTGCCGGACGATGGGCATCTCATCGACCGTTTCTGCGACTGGGTACCGGACGCGGATGTGCGGAAGCGCATCCTGGTCGATAACCCGGGGAAGCTTTACGGGTTCGATGCGTGAAGGTCTGACCGGGGGCCTGCTGATACGCCCGCTGGAATGAGCTGACCGGTTTATATCACAAATCATATTTGTGATATAAACCTTTAAATTCATAGCCTTAAGAGGCTTTTCGGCACACTCTGGGGACAGGTCAATGCGCTGCAATTCCCATCCCCTCGCCAACCTCACTCTACCGTCACACTCTTAGCCAGGTTCCGCGGCTTATCCACATCCGTGCCGCGTGCGCAGGCCGTGTGATACGCCAGCAGCTGCAAAGGTACGGTGTGCAGGATGGGCGACAGCTTGCCGTAGTGTTCCGGCATGCGGATCACATGCATGCCGGGGTCGCGCACGATCTGGCTGTCGGCATCAGCGAACACATACAACTCGCCGCCGCGCGCGCGCACTTCCTGCATATTGGATTTCAGCTTCTCCAACAGGGCATCCTTCGGCGCGATGGTGACCACCGGCATCTGGTCGGTGACCAGGGCCAGCGGGCCATGCTTCAGTTCCCCCGCCGGATAGGCTTCGGCATGGATGTAGCTGATTTCCTTCAGCTTCAACGCGCCTTCCAGCGCCACCGGATAATGCATGCCGCGGCCCAGGAACAAGGCGTTTTCCTTGGTCGCGAAACGCTCGGCCCAGGAAATGATCTGCGGCTCAAGAGCCAGCACGGAACTGATGGCCGCCGGCAGATGGCGCAGCGCCTTCAGATGTTCAGCTTCCTCTTCATCGGTGATGCGGCCATGCACCTGCGCCAACGCCAGGGTCAGCATGAACAACGCCGCCAACTGGGTGGTGAAGGCCTTGGTCGACGCCACGCCGATCTCCACACCGGCACGCGTGATGAAGGCCAGCTTGCATTCCCGCACCATGGCGCTGGTCTGCACATTGCAAATGGTCAGCGTATTCTCCATCCCCAGGCTGCGCGCATGCTTGAGCGCGGCCAGGGTGTCGGCCGTCTCGCCCGACTGCGAAATCGTCACGACCAGCGAACGCGGATTCGGCACGCTGTCGCGATAGCGATACTCGCTGGCGATCTCGACGTTGACCGGAATCTTGGCGATGGACTCGATCCAATACTTGGCCGTCAGGCCGGAGTAATAGCTGGTGCCGCACGCCAGGATCAACAGCGAATCCGCTTCCTTGAAAATCTTGTACGCATCATCGCCGAACAGCTCGGGCGTGATGCTCTCGATGTCCTGCAGGGTGTCGCCCACGGCACGCGGCTGCTCGAAGATTTCCTTCTGCATGAAATGGCGATACGGGCCCAGGTCGGCGGCGCCGGTATGCACCTGCACGGTGTTGACCTGGCGCTCGACAGGACGGCCCTGTTCATCGGTGATCCACACCCGCGACAACTGCAGGTCGACGACGTCGCCATCTTCCAGATAGATGATCTGGTCCGTGGTGCCGGCCAGGGCCAAGGCATCGGACGCCAGGAAGTTTTCATTCTTGCCCAGGCCCACGACCAGCGGCGAACCCTGGCGCGCACCCACCACACGATGAGGCTCGTCCCGGCAGAACACGGCAATGGCGAAGGCGCCGAGCAGACGACGGGTTGCCTGCTGGACAGCCTCCAGCAGATCGCCGGAATAAAGATGATTCACCAGATGCGCGATGACTTCGGTATCGGTCTGGCTTTCGAAGACATAGCCGGCCGCCTGCAGTTCAGCGCGCAACTCATCATGGTTCTCGATGATGCCGTTGTGAACCAGCGCGATGCGCGGCTTGTCCTTGCCGTGCGACGAAAAGTGCGGGTGGGCATTGTGCGTGGCCGGCGCGCCATGGGTGGCCCAGCGAGTGTGGGAAATGCCGGTATAGCCCGTCACGTGGTCTTGCTCGACCAGCGCCGCCAGCTCGGAAACACGCTCGGTGCTGCGCGTGCGGCGCAGCTCGCCGTCGGCATACACCGCGACCCCGCAGGAGTCATAACCCCGGTACTCAAGGCGACGCAGGCCCTCGACCAGAACGGGAGTAATGTCGCGTTGAGCGACGGCACCGACGATTCCACACATGATTTGGCTCCGGGGGGAGTGAGAAAAGATGCGCCATTGTGGAAGCCAGTCAAAGAAATAAGATTTCTTTATTCGGTTTAAAATGAATTAATATTCAAATACCCTACCGGAGTGAAATTTCATTCCATATGAGCGCCACCTATGGAATATTTCTTCCAAAATTAACCCATGGTCACCATTGATACCATCCTTCTGGACGATCTCGACCGACGCATCCTTGCGCAGTTACAAGAGGACGCTTCGCTGAACAATCAGGAACTGGCCGAAGTCGTGCACGCGTCGCCGCCAACCTGTCTGCGCCGGGTGCGGCGCCTGGTGGAATCGGGCATCGTGGAAAAACAGGTGGCGATCCTGGACCCCGCGCGCCTGGGCAGCACGCTGACGGCCATCGTGGAGGTCACCCTGGACGTCCAGGCCGCGGAAAAACTGGCGGAATTCGAGGCACTGGTCCAGGACGAGCCCGCCATCCTGCAATGCCACCGCGTGTCGCCCGGCCCGGATTTCGTGTTGATCGCGCAGGTGCGGGACATGCCCGCCTATCACGCGCTGGTGCATCGGGCCTTCACCGCGCAGGCCAATGTGCGCAATGTGCGGACGTTCTTCTCCGTCCACCGGTCAAAATTCGAAACGCGCATCGCGCTGCCGCCGCAGGAGCTGTAAGCACCCGCCAGGACCACAAGGCATGCAGACCCCGACGGCGGCGGCAGCGCCGCGCACCGTCGCTGCGATCAGTGCCCCAGCCGCGCGCTTTCGCCCCGCTCGCGCAAGAGCCGCTCGAACTGTTCCAGATAGCGATTGCCCATGATGCCGACGTCGTGCTCGACCCGCACGTAGTCATAGGCGCGTTCGGTCAGCGCCTGCCGCAAGCCGGCATCATCCAGCAAGGCGGCCATGCCCTGCGCCATCGCATGGTGATCTTCCACCGCGCAGAGAATGCCGCGCCCGTCCGCCAGGCTTTCCTTCAGGCCGCCGGCATCCGTCGACACCACCGGCACACGCTGCAGAAACGCATCGAACACGCTGCTGCCCAGCGCTTCCTCGCGCGAGGTCATGGCGAAGACGTCCATGCAGGGATAGAAGTCCTCCACCCCTTTGCGGAAGCCCGCGAACAGGTAGACGTCCTGCACCCCCAGCTCGGCCACCAGCGCGCGCGCCTGGGCCTCTTCGTTGCCGCCCGCGCCGAAATGCACGAACAGGAAGTCCAGCCGCGTCCGCGCCAATTCGGCCACGGCGCGAATCATGGTCAGCGGATCCTTGTCATGGATCAAGGCAGCAGACGTGGCGATGATCTTCTTGCCCGGCACCTTGAACTCGGACGCCAGCCGCGCCTGGTTCTGCGCATCGGGCGGCACCGGCGCCACCGCGCTGCGGATGATCACGGGCGCCAGGCCCAGCCGGCGCGGCTCGGTCGCCGCCATGTCGCTGATGGCCACGAACAGGTCGACGTGGCGCCACTTGAAGCCGGTTTTCCATTCCTCGTTGGGTTTGACCACGAAGGAGGTGCGCCGCGAAAAAACCACTGGCCGCCGATGCATGGGCTTGGTCAGCACGGCCCAGGTCACCGTATTGGCGGTCTGCGCGTGGATGATGTCGTACTGCCTGCCACGGCTGGCCAGGAAGCCGATCTGGCCCGGCACGCCAGCCACGGCATGTACCGTGAATCCCTGCTCGGCGGCACGCTGCGCCAGCGGCGCGCCGGCCCGGGCCAGCAGCTCCACCTCGTGCCCCGCATCCCGGAAGGCCATCATGCAGTAGAGCGTTTGCCGCTCGCCGCCGCGCCAGCCTTTCTCGAAATTCAGCTGCAGGATTTTCATGCGCGGCCAATGCCCTCGTACTCAAAGCCCATGGCCTTGAGATCCGCCGCGTTGTATTGATTACGCCCGTCGAGAATCAGCGGCGTCTTCAACAACGCCAACACGCGTTCGAAATCCGGCGCGCGGAACACTTTCCATTCCGTCACCAGCACCAGGCCGTCGGCGCCAGCCAGGGCGTCATACATATCGCTGACGAAGGTGACGCGCTTGTTGTCGGCCAGCACCTTGGCGGCCTCTTCCATGGCTACCGGGTCGAACGCAAGAATGGTGGCGCCACGCCGCGTCAGTTCCTCGATCACGGTCAGGCTGGGCGCCTCGCGCATGTCGTCGGTATTGGGCTTGAACGCCAGGCCCCACAGGGCGAAGCTGCGGCCCGTCAGGTCCTCGCCATAGCGGCGCACGATCTTGCGGGCCAGGCGGAATTTCTGTTCGTCGTTGGCGGCCTCGACGGCCTCGATCACCCGCATCGGCAGCTGATGCTCGGCGGCCATGCGGCTCAATGCCTGCACGTCCTTGGGGAAGCAGGAACCGCCGTAACCGGCGCCCGGATACAGGAATTGATAGCCGATACGCGGGTCGGCGCCAATGCCGCGACGCACCTGCTCGATGTCGGCGCCAACGGTTTCCGCCAGGTTCGCCATCTCGTTCATGAAGGAGATGCGCGTGGCCAGCATGGCGTTGGCCGCGTACTTGGTCAGCTCGGCGGAGCGCACGTCCATCACCATCAGGCGATCGTGCGTACGCTGGAAAGGTTCATAGATACGGCGCATGACACCGACGGTGTAATCATCGTCGGCGCCGACGACGACGCGATCCGGGCTCATGAAATCATGGATGGCGGCGCCTTCCTTGAGGAACTCGGGATTCGACGCCACGCTGAAGGGCAGATCCACGCCACGCTCCGCCAGCACTTCGCTGACGGCGGCACGGACTTTGTCCGCGGTGCCGACCGGCACGGTCGATTTGTCGACGAGGATCTTGCGGCCGGTCATGTGGCGCGCGATGCCGCGGGCGGCGGCCAGCACGTATTGCAGGTCAGCCGAGCCGTCTTCCCCCGGCGGCGTGCCGACGGCGATGAATTGCACGTCCCCATGCGCCACGCTGACGGCGACGTCGTCGGTGAAGTGCAGCCGTCCAGCCTGGACGTTGCGGTGGACCAGCTCTTCCAGGCCCGGTTCGTAGATGGGGATGCCGCCTTCGCGCAGAAAGGCCACCTTGGCGCTGTTCACGTCCAGGCACATCACATCGTTGCCCATCTCAGCCAGACAGGCACCCGACACCAGGCCCACATAGCCGGTACCCACCACGGTAATCTTCATCGCATTCGCCCTAGAAAACATGGCGCGTGACCAGGCACGCGCCCAATTCCCAGGATTATAGGTAAACCCAGGACAGGTTAAAGCCGCGAACAGGCCCTAGGACCTGGCGCCCGCCGGCACCGCCTTGAACCGCACGGTATTGACCAGGACCGCCGCGGCGGCGCACACGGCCCCCAATATCAGGGCCAGCGACTGGCCATGCGTGGCGGTCAGACCGAACGCAGTGGCCACCAGCGCGGTGCCGCAGCTTTGGCCGAAAACCCGGGTGGTCGCCTGCAGGCCGCCAATCGCGCCACTGCGTGAACGGGGCGCCGAACCGATCATGGACCGGTTGTTGGGGGTCTGGAAAAAGCCGAAGCCCATGCCGCACACGAACATGGTCACCATGATGGCGGTATTGCCCACGTCATGCGGCAACAGCGTCATCACCAAAAGCCCGATGCCCATGGCCGCCGCCCCGACACCGCTGAGCGTGGCCGCCGAATAACGGTCCGACAGGCGCCCCGCCAGCGGCGCGATGATGGCCGTGCCGATGGGCCAGGCGGCCATCAGCATGCCCACCTGCAGCGCCGGCCGGCCCAGCACCGTCTGGAAGAAGAAGGGCAAGGACACGTAGGACGCCATCTGCGCCGCGAAGGTGCAGGCCGACGCCGCCACGGCATAGGCGATCGGCTGCAGGCGCAGCAGGTCGACCGGCGCCAGCGGCGCGGTCTGACGCGACGCGCGCCGCACCAGGAAATAGCCGGCCACCAGGGAAATGGCGATCAGGCCCACACCCTTGACCGGATCCGCCACCAGCTTGTCGACGCCGATGATGAAGACGCCCAAAGTGAGCATGTTCAGCAGGGCGCTGATCGCGTCGAAGGGGGTATCGGTGCGCGGCACGTCCGGCAGGAAGCGCACCCAGAACATGCCCAGGATGCCCAGGGGCACATTCACCGCGAAGATCCAGGGCCAGGCTGCCACCGACAGGATGGCCGAGCCCAGGGTCGGGCCCAGCACCGACATGATGGCCACCGTGGTGGCGTTGACGCTGATGCCCCGCCCCAGCTTGGCGTGCGGATAGATGTGGCGCACCAGGCCGCCGAACATGCACATCAGGGACGCCGCGCCCACGCCCTGGAAGATGCGCGCCAGGGTCAGGGTAAACAGGGAATCGGCCAAGGCGCAGCCCAGCGACGCCACGGTGAACAAGCCCAGGCCCATGGTGAACATGCGGCGGAAGCCCACCCGTTCGGCCAAGGACGACAAAGGCAAAAGCATGACCACCAGGGCCACGCTGTAGGCATTGACGATCCACACGGAGTCCGCGGGATCGATGCCCAGGTCATGCGAAATGGTCGGCAAGGCGACGTTGGCGATGGTGCTGTCCAGCACCGCCAGGCTGATGCCCAGCATGATCACACTGGCGGCCCAGTAGCGCCGCGGCGTCGGCAGGCCGTCCTGCACGGCGGCCGCGGCGGGACCTCCGGGGGCGGCGTCCGGCGCCGTGCCCGCGGAGGGTTTGGTCGTATCGGTCATGGCTTTTTCTTGACCGGGCGGGTCCAACCGGGAATGGAAGCCTGGCGCGCACGCGACACGGTCAGCTGGTCGGCGGGCGCATCGCGCGTCAAGGTGGTGCCGGCGCCCAAGGTGGCCCCGCGACCCACGCGGATGGGCGCGACCAGCTGCGTGTCGGAACCGACGAAGACATCGTCTTCGATGATGGTGCGATGCTTGTTCACGCCATCGTAGTTGCAGGTGATGGTGCCCGCGCCGACGTTGACGCGCGCGCCGATGTCGGCGTCGCCGATATAGGTCAGGTGATTGGCCTTGCTGTCGACGCCGATCACCGCGTTCTTCACTTCGACGAAGTTGCCGATGTGAGTGCGGTCCGCCAGCTCGGCGCCCGGACGCAGGCGCGCATAAGGCCCGATACGGGCATCGGCGCCCACCTGGGCCTTTTGCAGATGGCTGAAAGCCTCGACCTGCGTGCCGGCGCCCAGCTTGACGTCACGCAGCACGCAATGCGGTCCGATGCGCACGCCATCGGCCAGTTCGACCTGGCCTTCGAACACGCAACCGACGTCGATGAAGACATCGCGGCCCACTTTCATGCTGCCGCGCAGGTCGAAACGGGCCGGGTCCGCCAGGGTGACGCCGGCTTCCAGCAGGCGACGCGCCTGTTCGCGCTGCCAGATGCGCTCCAGCTCGGCTTGCTGCACCCGGCTGTTGACGCCCAGGGTCTCCCAGCTCGCGGCCGGCTGCGCGGCGCCGACGGGCACGCCGTCGACCACGGCCAGCCCGACGGTGTCGGTCAGGTAGTACTCGCCCTGCGCGTTGTTGTTGTCGATGCGGGTCAGCCAGTCCTTGAGCTTCGCGGTGGGCGCGGCGAGGATGCCGGTGTTGACCTCGCGGATGGCGCGCTCCTGCTCGCTGGCATCCTTGTGTTCGACGATGCGCGTCACCTGGTCCTGCGAATTACGCACGATGCGGCCGTATCCGGTGGGATCGGCCAGGGTTTCGGTAAGCACGGCCATGCCCGCGCCGCGCGCTTCCAGCAGGCGGCGCAAGGTGTCGGGCTGGACCATGGGCACGTCGCCATAGAGCACCAGCGTGGCATCGTCCGCATCGCCTTCCAGCAACAGCGGCGCGGCCTGGGCCACTGCATGGCCGGTGCCATGTTGCGGTTGTTGCAGGGCGAACTGCAGGTCGTCCTGACCGGCGTAGGCGGCGCGCACGCGGTCGGCGCCGTGGCCGATCACGACCACGATGCGTGCCGGTTCCAGGCGCCGGGCGCTGTCCAGGACATGATCGAGCATGGGCCGTCCGGCCAGAGTGTGCAGCACCTTGGGCAGGTCCGACTGCATGCGTTTACCCAGGCCGGCGGCCAGAATGACGATATTCAGCATGTGGAGAGTGTTCGCAATAGCGCCCCGCGCGGCAAGCGCGGGGGCGGGTGTAGGGCCAGGACCTGGCCCGAATGGGGTGACATTTTACGGAAGAGGACGACGCGAGCGCGCCGACCGGACTGCATTACGGGGCTTGCCGTCGGCCGCGCCTTTCGCCAGGGGCTTCCTGGCGGCGGGGCGCGCGGCCGATGTGGCGGCCTTGCCGGCAGCCTGCGTGGACGTCCGCGCCTTCGTGCCGCTGACGGCGGCGGCTTTGCTGCCACCGCCTGCTTTGGCGCCGCCGGCCTTGGTGCCGCCTGCTTTGGTGGCGCCGGCCTTGCCGGTCTTCGCGGCAGCGGCCTTGGCGGCTTTCTTCGCGGGCGCGGATTTCTGCGCGGGCGGCTTCGCCTTGCCCAGGCCTACACCGTCGACAGCACCGGCGGGCGCCGCCTCTTGCGGCTGAGCGCCCGAATAGGCGTTCGCGCCCGGCATGGACGCCGCGGTCGCGCTGGCCAGTTGGCCGAATTGCTGCTGCAACAGATTCCACCAGGCTTCCGATGCCGATTGCGCGGCGCCGCCCAGGAAGGACGGCATTCCCGGCATCCCCGGCATTCCAGGTATCCCGGGCGTCGCACCAACGCCGGACTCCGCGGCGGCGCCGGACTCGGCCAGCTTGTCGGCGGCCGCGGCCAGTTTTTCATCGGCGGTTTCATTTGCACCCGGAGCGGCGCCCGCAGTCGCACTGCCCGCCGCCGCGCCAGAACCGATGCCGGCGCCAGCACTGGCGGCCCGCGCGTCACGCGCGTGATCCGGCGGTGTGTCCGGCAATTCCTCTTCGGGTTCTTCTTCCTCGTCCTCGACGCGCGGACCCGCGGCATAAGCCGAAGCGGGCGGCGGCGGGGGAGCCTTGTCCGCCGGAGCCGCATCCTTGGCCTTGGACATTCCGGGGGCCCAGCCTTGCGGCCCCGGCTTCAGGCCCAGCACGACTTCCAGCGGCGAGGCATCGCCCCACTGCGTGCCGGCCGCCGTCTGGCTGCTGACGGTATCGACAAAAGACCGCAAGGTATTGATGGTGGAGCGCTGCACCTCCAGGCCCTGGATGGTGCTGCTCAACATCGACAGGTTCAGGCGCAGCCAGCTTTCGACGCTGCGCAACTCCGTGATGCGGCGCTCGAGGTCTTCCACATTCAAGGGCGGCGCCAGGGGCATGACTTGCGCCAGACCGCCCGGCCCCATCAATCCGGCCCAGGCTTTGCGCATCATTTCCATGCTGGCGAGCAGGGGGTTGCCGGCCGCGTCGCCGGACTGCCCCAGGCCGGGGAGGATGAAGGGGTTGTTTTGCGGATCGGTCATTCAGTCTCTCTCGTGGGGGCCTGACCATTCCGCGTACACGCCGGTCCGCCACGCGCCATGATGGCGGCGCTCAACGCGGCAACAACTGGTTGTTTTCCACGCGTATGGCTTGGCCCGTCGAATACTGGAACGGCGTATCACTGCGGAAAGTGTGCGTGCGGCCATCATTGGTGCGGGCAACCAGCTGATAACGCGTCACGGTCTTCTGGTTGATATTACGCTCGATTTCCCTGCCTGCCAAAGCCCCACCGACGGCTCCCAAAACGGTCAGCGCGGTCTTGCCGCCACCGCCGCCGAACTGGTTGCCCACCACGCCGCCGACCACGCCACCCGCCACCGTGCCGACGATGTGATTGCTGCGATCCTGCACCGGCACCTGCACTTGTCCCATCGACACGACGGTGCCGCATTGCGGGCATTGAGCCGCGTCATTCTGCGCCGCGGGCGGCACGCCTTGCTGCTGCGCCTGGGGTTGCGACTGCTGCGGCACGTTCTGCTGCGGCACATTGGATTGCGCCTGCCGCGCCGCGCCGGCCTGCGGCTGCGCGGCGCCTTGTTGCGCCTGTCCGGGCACAGGCGCCAGATTGGCGTTGGCGGGATCGTTCTGCGCGAGGGCGCCGTTGTTGGCGCCTTGATCGGCCATCTGCGCGGCAGGCTGGCCAGCGCCTTCCTGACGGCCACTCGACGTCGGCAACCAGCCGCCGATCGCGGCCACGGCCACGCCGCACAACACGATGACGCAAACCGCCGCGGTCGCTACCAAAGGATGCAGGCCGCGGCGCGATTCTGATTGAGAGGTGGCGTTATTCATGTCATTTTCCTTGCAAAGCCGTCCATGGCGGATGTATAGCATCGGTATCCGCTTACAACGCATGAGCAAGGTGACGGTTTGCAAGAGTTGCAAGGCTATCCAGGGATTCAGGAAACAGCTGTGACGAGACCCTGGCGGCCATAGCCGCGCCATGGATTGAACTGGGAGAATGGCCCGATGGATGACACCACGCCGATCTCGATCACTCAGCTGGAACAGGCCATCAACTACTGGCGCTCGCGCTCGCCGTCGACGGGCGAAGAGGCACGGCTATGCCATGAGGCCGCCGCGCTGGCGACGCCCTATGCATTGTTGATATTCGCGGGCTTGCGCGAGTTGCGCGTCAGCGATCTGAATGACGATGGCCGCTCGGCCTACGCCGCGTGGCTGCAAACGGCTCATCCCTGAGGCCAGGCGGCCCATCCTTAAACGCCCGCCACTTCAGATAAAGACTTTCAGCCAGGCCGCATCAAGCAAGCAACAGCTTGATGTCGTGCACCAGCGCATCGGCGCCGGCATTGTTATTGACCAGCACCTGCGCCTCGCCCTTCTGGTCGAGCAGATAGAAAGCCGCGCTGTGGTCCATGCTGTAGTCCGAGCCATCCTTGGTCGGCACTTTGGCGTAGTAGGCCTTGAACGACGTGGCCGCTGCCTTCAGTTGCGCCAGGTCCCCGGTGAAACCCACGAAGGCGGGATTGAAGGTGGTGACGTACTGCTTCATCACGTCCGGGGTGTCGCGTTCGGGGTCGACCGTGATCATCACCACCTGGACCTTGGCGGCGTCCGCGCCCAGGGTCTGCATGACCTGGGCCAGCTCGGCCAGCGACGTCGGGCAGACGTCGGGGCAATGCGTATAACCGAAGAAAGCCACCACCACCTTGCCGGCGAAGTCGCGCATCGCGCGCGGTTTGCCGTCCTGGTCGACCATGGCCACGTCCTTGCCCAGATGCGTGCCCGCCAGGCTGCTGCCCTTGAACGCGGGCTGGTCCTTGCAGGCCGACAGCGCGACCGGCAAGGCAGCCACCAGGGCAGCACCACCAAGAACGCGCAACGTGGCGCGACGGGCGGGAACGATGGACATGGGGGGAAGTCTCCGGTGAGGCCCCGGCCGTGGCGCGCAGAGCGCGCCGCTGGCGCTTACATCAGCAGCAGGCCGAGCCAGTGATCGATCAACAGGGCGCCGAACAACAGCGCCAGATACAGGATGGAATAGCGGAACATCGACCGCGACAAGGCATCGCTGTAATTGCGATACAGGCGCCAGGCGTAGTTCAGGAAGATGCCGCCCAGCACCAGCGCGGTGACCAGATAGAGCAGGCCGCTCATGCGCAGGGCGAAGGGAATCAGCGTACAAGCCAGCAGGGCGCAGCTATACAGCAGGATCTGCAGGCGGGTGTATTCGGGACCGTGCGTGATCGGCAACATCGGCAGACCGGATTTTTCATAATCCTTGGCGCGATACAGGGCCAGCGCCCAGAAGTGCGGCGGCGTCCAGATGAAGATGATCAACACCAGCGCCCAGGCTTCCGCCGGCACCGCGTTGGCGATGGCGGCCCAGCCCAGCGCGGGCGGCATGGCGCCGGACAAACCACCGATCACGATGTTCTGCGGCGTGCGCGGCTTCAGGATGACGGTGTAGATGACGGCGTAGCCGACGAAGGTGGCGAAGGTCAGCCACATGGTCAAGGGATTGACCAGGTTGTACAGCACCAGCATGCCGATACCGCCCAGCAGGCCGGACAGCATCAACACCTGCTGGGGCAGGATGGTGCCGCGCGCGGTGGGGCGGCGCGCCGTGCGCGTCATGCGCGCGTCGACTTCCTGCTCGATCAGGCAATTGATGGCGAAAGCAGCTGCGGCGAGCAGCCAGATACCGAGGGTGGCGAAAGCCACACGCTTCAGATCGGGCAAGCCGGGCGTCGCCAGGAACATGCCGATGACGGCACAGAACACGGCGAGTTGGGTGACACGGGGTTTGGTAAGCACCAGGTATTGGCGGAGCAATCCCTGGTCTGGAGCGGCAAGACTGGTCATGGTGGCGCTATTCTAACTCCGCAAAGGGCCCGAACGGATTATAGGGACGCATTACAAACCCCTGTTTACGTTGGACAAATTGTCTCAGGGAGCGGGCCCCCCGTACCGCGCGGAGCGCGGCCCCCCAGGGGGCGGCACTGGCGGACCGGAAGGAGAGCCCACCCGTGCGCGCTGCGCGCGCGCGCCCTCAAGGGGCGGCACTGGCGGACCGGCAAAGCCGGCTCCGCTGTGCCTGCGATTTAAAACATGGTTCTTTAGTAGAAGCGATCATCGTTTTACGCACTGCGTAGCGCCGCGCGCCCGGCGGTGGCCAGGCGCACCCGCAAGGTCACGCCGGCCAGGACCAGACCGGCGGCGCCGCCGTTGTGCAGCACCGCGATCAGCAGGGGCCATTCGAAGAAGATGGTGGTCAGGCCCGTCAGCAACTGCGCCGCCAGCAGGGCCAGCATCAGCGTGGCCGGCCCGCGCAGGCCGGGCTCGGCCCGCATGCGGCTGGCCAGGATGCCCAGGTATACGAACACCACGAAGGCGAAATTCCGGTGGACCCAATGAATGGCGGTCAGGGCATACTGGGAAATCATCTCGCCCGAGGGCAACTCCCCCAGCGCGCGGAACACGGAGAACCCGCCCGCGAAGTCCATGGGCGGCAGCCAATGCCCCTGACACATGGGGAAATCCATGCAGGCCAGCGCGGCATAGTTGGTACTGACCCAGCCGCCCAGGGTGATCTGCACGAACAGCAGCAGCAGGCCCCCGCTCATCCAGCCGCGCCAGCGCGCCGCGGCGGCCGACAGGGACTGGTAGGGCCGCTCGCGCGCCGCCAGCCAGGTCATCATGGTCAAGGTGAGCATGCCGAACACCAGGTGCGCGGTGACGACGGCGGGCATCAGCTGATGCGTGACGGTCCAGGCGCCGAACGCCCCCTGCACGCAGACGATGACCAGCGCGGCCACGGCCAGCAAGGGCGAACGTCCCAGGCGGCCGCGGTAGCGGAACGCCATGTAGACGATGCCGATGATCAGCATGCCCAGCAGCGAGCCGGCATAGCGATGGATCATTTCGATCCAGGCCTTGGACAGCGACACCGCGCCGAAAGGCATGGCCTGATTGGCCTGATGGATGTCGGTCAACGAGCCCAGCGGCGACGCGCTGCCGTAGCAGCCCGGCCAATCGGGACAGCCCAGGCCGGAATCGGTCAGGCGCACGAAAGCCCCGAACATGATCAGGTCGAGGGTAAGGAACCAGGTAAAGAAAACCAGTTTGCGATAACGGAGGACGATAGTGTCCAGGCCTGCGGCATTCACTTCGGTAGTCACTTCAAGTTGCGGCGTGGTCGGCATACTAGCCGATGCGCGAGTTGTAAATCAGCTTGCTGAGGTCGCTGCGGACCTTGACCGGGTCGGCATCCGCCGGAAACTGCAGCATCAGATGGCCCAGCGGATCCGTCAGCCACATCGGCGCGGCCAGCGCGTCGGCGGCCGGAGCGCCCGCCCCCAGCAGAAACGGCGCCAGCTGCTCGGGCCGCGCGCGCACCATGATCGTACCCACATACGCGTCCAGCACCTTCTGCGGTACCGGCGCGTCGTCGGTGATGAACCAGACCCGGGCCACGCGGTCGACATTCTTGCCCTGGCTGGCGTGGCTGTTGCGGATGATGAAGAGCTTGCGCGCGCAGGATTCCGGGCAGGCGCCGCCATCGGCGGCCATCAGCAACCACTTGCCGCGCAGCTGGCGCAGGTCGTAAGGCTGGCCGTCCAGGGTGGCGAGGGGCAGTTGCGCGGGCGTGGGCAGGTCGCGCTGCGGCTCGATCAAGGTGCCGTAGTTGCTGCCGTCGCGCGGCCACCATTGCGGGTTCAGATAGAAGACCACGGCGGCCAGCACCGGCGCCAGCGACACCAGGAAGACCGCCAGCACGGTCCATCGGCTGCGTCGGCGCGCGGCCACGGGAACATCGCCAGCGTTCATAGAGGTCATCGTCACAAACAGATCCCTGTCATTTTCGCCTGCCGGCATCCCCGCGACGGGACCGGTCGGTTGTCAGTTTAAGGTTCACGCCGGCGGCGCAGCGCGCGCCAGGCCACAACCAGGAAAGCAATGCCCGCGATGGTCGCGAACCCGAACCACTGCAGCGCATACCCGCGGTTCTGGTTGAAATCCACCGACGGCTGCGGCCAATCCCGCTTGAGCGTGTCGCCAACCTCACCGCGCTGCTCCAGCACGGCGGGCAACAGCCGCAGCCCCGTGGCGCCGGCATACGCCGTCAGATCCAGATTCTGCACCGTGGGCGGCTTGCCCCCGTCCACCGGCAAACGCTTGGGCAAGCCATCTTCAGGATCGTTCCCGAAATGCCAGATTTCGAACAGGCGCGGCACGCGCTCCACCAGCTCGCCGGTCACCGACTGGCTGGCCACGGGCGCGGGCGGCGCCACGGCGGCGGGCTGGCCCGGCGCCGCCCGCGGCATCCATCCCCGCAGCACCAGCACGGCGCTTGGAGGATTGCTGTCGTCCAGCAGCAGGGGCGTGGCGATCCAATAGCCCGGCAGGCCGTCACGGTTGCGATTATCGAGCACCACCGTCAGGTCATCCCGATAGCGGCCGCTGGCCTGCGCCGGCCGCCACGGCTGCAACTGCGCGGGAGGTGTCGCGGGCGTCAGCACCAGCGGGGCCTGCGCCCGCCCGCTTTCTATGGTCTGCAATATGGCCAGGCGTTCGGCGGCCCGATGCAGTTGCCAGCGTCCCAGGGAGGCCAGCACGAACACCGCGATGGCCAACAACAGCAGAGCGGCCAAGGTGCGTGCGGTGCTGTGAGGACGTACCATGTGCATCTACAACAATTCCAATTCGGGGCGTCCGTGCCCGGGGAGACCTGCCATGCGTGTGCTTGTCGTCGTCGCCTTCATCGGCATCCTGGTGAGCCTGGGCTCCGCCCTGGTCTACCTGATGAAAGACAAGGGCAAGACCAACCGCACGGTCAATGCGCTGACCGTGCGCATCGGCCTGTCGGTGGCCTTGTTCCTGTTCGTGCTGCTGGCGCACCAGCTGGGCTGGATCCAGAGCACCGGCATCCGATAAGGCTTTCCTACAGCCAGTACACGAACAAATACAGCCCCAGCCACACCACGTCGACAAAGTGCCAATACCAGGCGGCGCCTTCGAAGCCGAAGTGGTGATCGGCGGTGAAATGGCCGCGCAGCAAACGCACCAGGATGACGGTGAGCATGGTGGCGCCCATGATCACATGGAAGCCGTGGAAGCCGGTCAGCATGAAGAACAGCGACCCATACGCGCCGGAATTGAAGCGCAGGTTCAACTCGGTATAGGCGTGGTGGTATTCCATGGCCTGGCAGGCCACGAAGATGAAGCCCAGCAGGATGGTGCAGGCCAGCCAGAAGATGGTCTTGCCGCGGTGATTCTCGCGCAGCGCATGGTGGGCGATGGTCAGGGTCACGCCGGAACTCAGCAACAGCGCGGTGTTGATGGTGGGCAACCAGAACGGCCCCACGGTCTGGAAGTGCTCGACCACGCCGGCCGGCCCGAAATTGGGCCATTGGGCGGTGAAGTCCGGCCACAGCAGCAGCTTGTGATCGAGGTCGCCCAACCACGGCGTGGTGATGGTGCGCACGTACCACAGCGCGCCGAAGAAGCCGGCGAAGAACATCACTTCCGAGAAGATGAACCAACTCATGCCCCAGCGGTAGGACACGTCCACCCGCTTGCTGTTCAGGCCGCCTTCCGACTCGCTGATGGCGTCGCCGAACCAGAAGTACAGCACCGTGACCAGACTGAGCAAACCGACCAGCACCATCCACTTGCCGATGTCGACACCATTGATCCACGCCGCCGCGCCCAGGGCGGTGACCAGCAAGGCCAGCGCGCTGCGCACCGGATGGCCGGAGTCCGCCGGCACGTAGTAATAAGGTGCCTCTTTCGCTTCAACCGAGTGACCTGCACTCATGGTGTTCTCCCAGGTACGGATGTTCGAATACTTTTTCAGCTGAGGCTGGCAACCGCCCAGCGCACGATGGAAATCAGCAAGATCACAAACAAAGCGCCCGCCAGCACGGCGGCAACCACCAGGTGGACCGGATTGAGCCTGGCCATGTCATCGCGATAACCGGAACCCTTGCGGATTCCCAGCAACCCCCAGGCCACGGCCTTCAGGGTCTGCAGGAAAGACAGCTTGCGCTGCGTGGCGCCGCTCTCGACTTGGTCATGGTCATGGTCCATGGCGGTCATGGCCTGGCTCACACGCCGCCGCGGGCAAGCGGCGCGAACAGGCTGCTGCCCTTGAACAGCGCCCAGACAAAGATCACCAGCACCACGGCCAGCAGCGCCATTCCTACAGCCTTGTTGCGGCGGCGTTGTTCGGGTGTCATGGCTTACTTGACCTCCGGCGGTTCCACGAAGGTGTGGAAGGGCGCCGGCGACGGCACCGTCCACTCCAGGCCTTCCGCCCCTTCCCAGGGCTTGGCGGACGCGCGCTCGCCCTTGCCGGCGAAGCAGCGCAGGATGGCGTACAGGAAGATCAGCTGCGACAGGCCGAACCAGAAGGCGCCGATGGTGGCGATCTGATGGAAGGTGGTGAACTGCGCGGCGTAATCGGCATAACGGCGCGGCATGCCGGCCAACCCCAGGAAGTGCATGGGGAAGAAGGTCAGGTTGAACGACAGCAGCGACATCCAGAAGTGCCACTTGCCCAGCTTCTCGCTGTACATGTAGCCGGTCCACTTGGGCACCCAGTAATAGGCGCCGGAGAACAGGCCGAACAGCGAACCGGCCACCAGCACGTAATGGAAGTGGGCCACCACGTAATACGTGTCCTGCACCTGGATATCGATGGGCGCCACCGACAGGATCAACCCGGTGAAGCCGCCGATGGTGAACACGAAGATGAAGCCGATGGCGAACAGCATGGGCGTCTCGAACGTCATCGAGCCGCGCCACATGGTGGCCACCCAGTTGAACACCTTCACCCCGGTCGGGATGGAGATCAGCATGGTGGCGTACATGAAGTAGAGCTGGCCGGTCACCGGCATGCCCGTGGTGAACATGTGGTGCGCCCACACGATGAAGGACAGCACCGCGATGGCGGCGGTGGCGTACACCATCGACGCATAGCCGAACAGGCGCTTGCGGGCAAAGGCCGGCACCACGGCCGACACGATGCCGAACGCCGGCAGGATCATGATGTAGACCTCGGGGTGCCCGAAGAACCAGAACACGTGCTGGTACAGCACGGGATCGCCGCCGGCGGCCGCGTTGAAGAAGCCGGTACCGAAATGGCGGTCGGTCAGCACCATGGTGATGGCGGCGGCCAGCACCGGCATCACGGCGATCAGCAGGAAGGCGGTGATCAGCCAGGTCCAGCAGAACAGCGGCATCTTCATCAGGGTCATGCCGGGCGCGCGCATGTTCAGGATGGTCACGATGACGTTGATGGCGCCCATGATGGACGACGCGCCCATGATGTGCATGGCGAAGATGGCCATGTCCATCCCCGGTCCCATCTGCAGCGACAGCGGCGCGTACAGGGTCCAGCCGGCGGCGGTGGCGCCGCCCGGCGCGAAGAAGGACGCGGTAAGGATCAGCGCGGCCACCGGCAACAGCCAGAAGCTGAAGTTGTTCATCCGCGCGAAGGCCATGTCCGACGCGCCCACCTGCAGGGGAATCATCCAGTTCGCGAATCCGACGAAGGCCGGCATGATGGCGCCGAACACCATCACCAGGCCGTGCATGGTGGTGAACTGGTTGAACAGCTCGGGGCGGAAGAACTGCAGCCCCGGCTCGAACAATTCGGTGCGCAGCAGCAGGGCCAGCGTACCGCCCTCCAGCAGCATGACGAACGAGAAGATGAGATACATCGTCCCGATGTCTTTGTGATTGGTGGCGAACAACCAGCGCCGCCAGCCCGTGGGCATGGCGTGGTGATGGTCATCGTGACCATGGCCCGGCGAGACGTGGTCGACAGTGACGCTGCTCATGATGGACTCCTTGCCGCTTGGCACCGGCTCCGTTTCAGCGGGACCGGGTTATATGCTCGGTTGCTAGCGCGGCGGCCCGCGGGCCGCCGCCTCCGGCGCGCTTAGCGCGCCCCTTTGACGTCGGCCGGCTTGATGGTCGGATCCTGGCCCTTGCCCTTGTTGTCCCAGGCATGGCGCGTATACGTGATCACCGACGCGATCTCGACGTCGTTCAGCTGTCCGCCGAAGGCCGGCATGGCCGTCCCGGGGTGGCCCAGCAGCACCGTCTTGATCTGTTCAGCCTTGGGACCCAGCACGATGTGATCGCCGTCCAGGGCCGGGAAGGAACCGGGCACGCCCTTGCCGTTGGCCTGGTGACAGACCACGCAATTCGCGCCGAACACCTTCTCGCCCCGGGCGATCAGCTCGGGCTCGGTCCAATCCTTGTTGGGATCGTCAGCCTGCGCCGCCATCTTCTTCTTTTGGTCGTCGACCCACTTGGCGTAGTCGTCCTTGGACAGCACCGTCACCACGATGGGCATGAAGGCGTGGTCCTTGCCACAGAGCTCGGCGCACTGGCCCCGATAGGTGCCGACCTTTTCCGCGCGGAACCAGGTGTCGCGCAGGAAGCCGGGAATGGCGTCCTGCTTGACGCCGAAATCCGGAATCATCCAGGAGTGGATGACGTCCACCGCCGTGGTGATCACGCGCACCTTCTGGTCGACCGGCACCACCATGGGGTTGTCGACTTCCATCAGGTAGAACTCGCCCTTGGGCTCGCGGTTTTCGATCTGCGCCCGCGGCGTGGACAGGTTGGAGTAGAACTTGACCCCGTTGGCGGCGCCGTCGAGATACTCGTAACCCCACTTCCACTGGTAGCCGGTGACCTTGATGGTGACATCCGGACTGGACGTATCTTTCATGGCGACCACGGCCTTGGTGGCCGGCAGCGCCATGGCGATGACGATAAGGAAGGGAATGACCGTCCACGCGACTTCGACACCGACGTGTTCGTGGAAGGTGGCGGGTACGGCGCCCTTAGATTTGCGGTGCGCCCAAATGGAATAAAACATGACGCCAAAGACGCCAAGGAAGATCACCACGCAAATGGTGAGCATCATCCAGTGCAGCCACATCACATTATGTGCAATCTGCGTGACGCCTTCGTGCAGATTCAGCTGATTGACCTTCGGTCCTCCGGGCATATCGACGACCTGCGCCCGGGCCCCGCCGCCAACCAGCATGCCACAGGCGCCGGGTAACCCTCTCCACCACTTCTTCATGCTGACCCTTTTTGCAGTACGCGTGAGGCCCTACCCAACCGCGGTTACACCGTGGACAGACACGGAAACGCGTAATTATTGGTTGGCGGATTCTGAGGGGGCGAATGCCTCCCCTTCGATCCTGCTCGAATCACAAAGAAACGGGCGGATTATAACGGACACGTCACTCCGTGTAATTGCTGGCTACCCATCAGCACGGCCCGCCATCCCTGCACTAGAATCGCCGCCATGCAGCAAAAATCCACGCTCCCCCCGCTCTCGGACGATGCCGTCCGCCCCCTTGCCGACCCCGCGTCGACAGGGACTCGCTGGCCCGCCCTGGCCGCGCACGCACGCGAGCTTTATGCCTTGCTGCAAGAGCGCGCCGTGGAGCCGGCACAGGAGCTGTCCCGCCCCGTCTTCGTGGCCGGCGTCCCCTGTGGCCTGGCCACCCTGGCCGCCTGTGATGCACTGCGGCATCTGGCCGGGGTAAAGGTGGAGAAGGACGCCCTTTGGCTGGGTGTAAACCCGGAGGCGGATGCGGGCAGCGAGCCGGGCCGGGAGCCCGCCGTCAACCCGTTACTGGCCCAGGTCGCCCAGACGCTGCGCGACGCCAACTGCCTGCGGGGCTGGCGCGATGAATTGCTGGATGTGCTGGACCAGACCGGCCGCCCGGTCGGCGCCATCGAGCGCGCCGCGGTGCGTCCCCTGGGCCTGCTGACGCGCGCCGTGCATTTGAATGCCTGGACCCCCGACGGCCGCCTGTGGATCGCGCGCCGGGCCTTGAGCAAATCCACCGATCCCGGCATGTGGGATACCTTGGTGGGCGGCCTGGCCGGCAGCGGCGAGGACCTGGACCTGGCGCTGGTGCGCGAATGCGGCGAAGAAGCGGGGCTGGACGCGCCCGACATCCAGGCGCGCGAGCCCATGCGCACAGTGTTGCGCATGCACCGCCGCCTGCCGGAGGGCTATCAGGTGGAAGACCTGCTGGTCAGCCGTTGCGTGCTGCCGGCGCATGTGCGGCCGGCCAATCGCGACGGCGAGGTCATGGAGATCGCCACCGTCGAACCCGCCCGCGCCCTGGAGATGGTGGCGGCAGGCGAATTCACCCTGGAAGCCGCCCTGGTGATCGCCGACGAGCTGGCCGGCCGGTGAATCTGGCGTAGACCCCAGCCAAGACCCCGGCTTAGCCCCCGCCTGCGACTGCGACGAGGGCTAGGGCTGAGTCGGCTGGGTGGGCGTGGCAGGCGGAGTAGGCGCGTTGGCGGACGAGAACTGCCGCCACACCTCGATCGCCCGCATGCGCTGACGCGCCACGGTCTCTATCCCTTCACGCAGGCCGGGATCGCGCGCCAGCAGGGCGCGGAAGTCGCGCGCCGACATCATCAGCAGTTTGCTGTAGCCCAGGGAGGTGACCTCCGGCATCATGACCTGCTCGCCCAGCAGGGCCAGCTCGCCGAAGAACTCGCCGCTGCCCAGTTCCACCGTCGTGTGGTCAGGCAGATGCACCGTCACCGCGCCCGACGCGACGAAGCACATTTCGTCGACATTGCGTCCATGTCCCAGCACCAGCTGGTCCGGCAAGGTCAAACGCGGCTTCAGAAGCTTGCAGATGGCGCGCAGGGAATCCGCGCTGAGCTGCTCGAACAGGGGCACCCGCTTGACCAGTTCGGTGGCGCTCATCTCGATATCCAGCGGCGGATGACGGTCGATGTGGGCCCAGCGGTGTTCCAGCTTCTGCACCAGATCGGCATAGACTTCGCCACTGATCAGCGACTGGCCCAGCATCTCGCGATAACGCATGCGCTCCAGCTGCCGCGCCACGCGGCCCAGATAGCTCTCCTGCAACCACAAGGCGTAAGACGGATATTGCAGATTGAGCGCCTGCAGCGCGTTTTCGATAGCGTCCAGGCGGCGCTGGTGCGCCCGCACCAGCACTTCGGCGGTTTCCTCGCCCAACAGCGGCTTGATCTGCTGGCCGGCGAACGCGATCAACCTTTGCGCCACGGTGCGCTTGCACATCAAGGCGGCAAACCGCTGGCCCAGTTCGGACGCCAGCCAGCGCTGGAAGCCGAACAGATAGTGCATGCGCAGCGCCACGCGGAAGGCTTTTGAATAACGCACATCCGCCGCGATGCCGTTCTCGAACCCGCCCAGGCCGCCCGCGCGGACGGCGTCTTCCAGGCGTTCAGAGCGCGCCAGCAGGGATTCGGCCAGACGCCAGTCGACGATCTGCGCCTTCAACACGTCGAAGAACATTTCCTCTTCGCGGCGCGCCAGGATGGCCAGGCCCACCGACACCCGGGCGTCCAGCGACATGCTGCTGACCTCGCCGTCGCGGATCGCCTGAAGGCTGTTGTCGAACACCGTGCGGATGCGCTCGCGCACTTCCGGCCCGATGTGATCCGCGCTGGCCACTTCCTCGGTCTTGCCCTGCAGGTCCTCCAGCGCCACCATCACCGCCTGGTTGCGGATGGTGCGTTCCATCTGGGACAGCTCATTCAGCCGCAGCAGGCGCATCAAGGGCCGCAGGCTGATGCCGTTGACGAACAGCGTCAGCAGCACGAAGCCGGTGGTCGCCACCGCGACGAACTGGCGCGCCGCTTCCGGCACGTCCTCCCGCTCGGTCACCGCCAGCGCCAGGGCCAGCGACACCGCGCCGCGCAAGCCGCCCCACAGCATCACGGTCTTGTAGGCCCGGCTGACCCTGGTGCGCAGCCGCGTCAGCTTGAGCAGAGGCAGCATGCCGAACACCACGATCCCGCGAGCCACCAGCGTGGCGACGAACAACACCAGGATCAGCCACAAGTCCGCGCCGGTGGCTTCTTCCATGATGCGCGGAATCAGCATGGCGGCGAACAGGAAGATCAGGGAATTGGCCCAGAAGCCGAATTGCGCCCACGCGCTGGTCAGGTATTCGAAGGTGGTCGGCGCCATGCGGGTGCGGCCCGTCGACCCGACCACCAGGCCGGCGATCACGGTGCCGACCACGCCGGACACGCCCAGATAGTGTTCGGACACGTAGAAGGTGAGATAGGCCAGGGTCAGGGTCAGCGTGATTTCCGCCGCCGGGAAGCCGCGCAGCCAGGCGAACAGCACGCAGGCCAGGCGCCCCATGAAATACCCCGCCAGTCCGCCGCCCACGAAGTGGACGACGAAGTCGGTGAACACGTTGCCGACCGACAGCTTGCTCTGCCCCGTCATGATGCCCACCAGCACCGAGTACAAGGCGATGGACGCGGCGTCGTTGAACAGGCTTTCCCCTTCCACCAGGGTGGTCAGGCGCTTCGGCGCGCCCAGGTCGCGGAAGATGCTGACCACCGCGGCCGGATCGGTGGTGGCGACGATGGCGCCCAGCAGCAGGCAGGCGACCAGACCGTACGGCGACAACCAATGCAGCGTGTAGCCGACCACCACCGTGCAGACCAGCACCGCGACGATGGCCATCATCAGGATGGGCCCGATATCGTCCAACAGACGCCGGACGTTCATCGACAGCGCGGTTTCGAACAGCAGGACGGGCAGGAAAACGGTAAGGAAAGTTTCCGACGAGATCTCGAACTTTTCGATCGAGTCCAGCATGTCGGACAGCACCGGCGGCGCCCAGCCATGCATGTGCATGCCCAGGCCCAGCAGGCAGCCGACGATGGCCAGCAGCACCGAATA
Source organism: Bordetella sp. N (assembly GCF_001433395.1). GTDB lineage: Bacteria > Pseudomonadota > Gammaproteobacteria > Burkholderiales > Burkholderiaceae_B > Bordetella_C. The sequence continues at coordinate 5,496,986 of NZ_CP013111.1, read as the reverse complement.
GGGCAGTTTCAGCCGCCCCGCCAGCGGCGGCATGAAGCACACCAGCGTCAGCAGTGTCGACAAGCCGAAAACAAGTATTCCCACATCCATATCTTTTTATCCCGCCGCCTCTATCCCGTTAACCGTAGAGAATAGCGGACTTTTTTACACGTCCGCGCCTGCCAGGGCGCCCTGTGGGGCTTTGGAAGGGAATCTGAAAGCACTTTTCGTTACCCGAATGGATTCATGGACGATGCCGCCCGCGACCGAATTTCGCTAAGGTGAGGAGCAGCGTGATTCGTGCAGTACGCATTGCGCTACCCGTATAAGTTGCCGGAGTCGCCTTTGCCACCAGTTCATCCCCCCGCGTCCACCGGCCCCACCGCCGAGCCTGCCCCTGCGCCCGGCCCGGCGGCTCACGCCGACCGACCCATCCTTGTCATTCATCTGAGCGATGCGCATCTGTGCGCGAATCCGGGCCTGATGCTGGGCGTCGATACCGAAGCCAGCCTGCGCGCCGTGGTCGACCAGATCCACCGGGAGCATTGCGACGCGGATCTCGTGCTGGCGACGGGGGATCTTTCCCAGGACGGCAGCGACGCGTCTTACCGCCGCTTCGCCCGCATGGTCGGTGAACTGGGCCTGCCCGTGCGTTGCCTGCCCGGCAACCATGATGCCCCCGCCGTGCTGGCGCGCGCCTTGGGCAACTGGGCCAAGCCGGTCACCGATGTCGGCGCATGGCGGGTCATCACCTTGAACTCCACGGTGGCGGGCTCCAACGGCGGGCATCTGGACCGGCAGCAACTTGAGTTGCTGGATACGGCGGCCGCCAGCGCGGGACCGCGGCCGGTGCTGGTGGCCCTGCATCACAACGCCGTTCCCATGACGCCGGACTGGCACGACACCATGATGCTGGACAACGCCACCGAGCTGTTCCGCCACCTTGGGCGCTGGCGCAATATCCGCTTGCTGCTATGGGGCCATGTGCATCAGGAATTCGATCGTCGGCGCGGCAATATGCGGCTGCTGGCGACGCCGTCGACGTGCTTTCAATTCACCATCCGTGACGGCCGCCATCGCCTGGACACCAGCGCGCCCGGCTACCGTTGGCTGAAGCTGTATCCCGATGGCTCGGTCGCCACCGGCGTACGGCGGCTGGATGCCAGGGCGTGGGAAGCGATGTTGCAGGGATGGGCGCAGTTCGAGGCGGACCAGGCGGCTTAGCGCGGGCGAGTTTCCGTCGGCGCGCGCCAATAAAAAACGGGGCACCGCGTAGGTGCCCCGTGAACCACCTGTCTCATAGGGGAGGGGAAAGAGGAGAAGCCGAGACAGGTGAGGCCGCAGTACTGGCATTGCGTTCAGCATGCAGCCCGAATTGATTAGGTACGTTGGCGGGGATTTAGTTTCGCCAGGATTATGTTTTTTCCTGGTGAGTTGTATCCGAGCGTTACCCCAGCGACCGATTTACGCCGCCAACGAACCACGCATCTTCTTCAGCGCCGCCGCCTCGATCTGGCGGATGCGCTCGGCCGACACGCCGAACTCCGCGGCCAGTTCGTGCAGCGTGGAACCGCCGTCGTCCTGCAGCCAGCGCGCCTGAATGATGCGGCGCGAGCGTTCGTCCAGCTTGTCCATCGCGCCCTTCAGGCCTTCGCCCTGCAGATCCTCACGCGCCTTGCGCTCGAGCACCCGCGTCGGCTCCTGCCGGCCTTCGTCGGACAGATAGGCGATGGGCGCGTAGCTGTCGTCGTCCTCGTCCTGGTTTTCCAGGGAGAGTTCGCGACCGGACATGCGCACTTCCATCTCGCTGACGTCTTCGCGGCGCACGTTCAATTTGCTCGCGATCTCGTCGACCTGATGGGTGTCCAGCGTCTTGCCATCCGGACGCATGCTGCGCAGGTTGAAGAACAGCTTGCGCTGGGCTTTGGTGGTCGCCACCTTGACCAGGCGCCAGTTCTTCACGATGTACTCGTGAATCTCGGCCTTGATCCAGTGCACGGCAAAGGACACCAGGCGCACGCCGCGCTCGGGATCGAAACGCTTGACGGCCTTCATCAGCCCCACGTTGCCTTCCTGGATCAGGTCGGCATGCGGCAGGCCATAGCCCAGATACTGGCGTGCGACGGACACCACCAGGCGCAGGTGCGACAGCACCAGCTCGCGGGCGGCGCCCAGATCTTCGTTGTCGCGCAGACGACGGCCGAGCGAAGTTTCCTGCTCAGCGGTCAGCACCGGCAGACGGTTGACGGTGGAGATATACGCGTCGATCGTACCCAGCGCACCGGGGTTGCCGATGGCCAGGGAGAGCGCGTTACCAGAGACGGTCAACGAAGAATTTGCTTGTTTCATGGTGAGTTTTCTCCAGGAAACCTGAATAAAGTGGAACTGATCTTAGCACTCGATGTGCGTGAGTGCTAATTGGACAGACGCATTATGGTCATAGTTCCCGACTATGGCTTATATGACCCTGATCCCTGTCAGCGAATAGGGAAATAGGCCTACCAGCCGCGCTGTTTCAGCCCGTCGGTAGTGGCCTGGCCGTCGGGGCGGACGAACAGCGCCCCCCGGGGATCGAGGAACACCCGGTAGCGGGCGCCGTCGAACATGGGCATATAGGCGCCGCTGCCGAACTGGACATCCACGAAGGGCAACCAGGTGGGGAAGCTGCGCTTCAGCGTCGCCAGGTCCGGCGCCCGGGTATCGCCCAGAGGATAGACCGTGCGCGGCTGAGACTGTTCCGCCACCGGATCCTCGTAGCGTCCGGACAGCCGGTCCATACGGTAGAGCGGCGGCACCCCGGCCAACAGCGCCGGCAACTGCCATCGCACCACGCGGGCGTCGATCTGCCACTGGTCGCCCTGCACCCGGAACTGGCGCGGAGGCTGGCCTTCCAGCTGGCAGGTAATCAGATACTGGCGCTCGCCCTGTTGTTCCAGGCTGATGCTTGCCACGGGTTGATCCGTCGTCAGGCGGTGGAACTGGTACAGCGACCCGCCGAGCAGGCCGGACACCATCGCCAGGGCCAGGATCAGCAGCCCGACCAGCCGGCGCAGCGGCCGCAGACGGAACTGCTTGCGCCCGTTGATGTCGCGCGGACCGCCCCGGCCCAGGAACAGGCCGGCACCGATCAGCAAGGCCACCAGGGCCGGAACAAGAATCCACAGGAAAGGAGCCACAGCCAATCCGCTACCCCGCTAGGGCTTTCGACAGTTTCAGTATATCGACCTCGTCAACCCTGTGCGGCCAGGCCTTCTGTTTCGATATAGACAAGGCGTAACAGCTCAGGTCAGCCTCTTGGCGTGGAAGCGCAGGTGGTCTTCCATGAAAGTGGAGATGAAGTAGTAGCCGTGGTCGTAGCCCTCGTGGCGGCGGAGATCCAGGGGCTGGCGTGCCTGTACGCAGGCGGCTTCGAAGGCGTCCGGGTACAGCTGTTCGGCCAGGAAACTATCGGCCAGGCCCTGGTCCACCAGGATGCCGCCCGGGAAGGGCGCCTGCGCCTGGCGCATCAATTCGGTGGCGTCATAGGCCGCCCAGGCGGCGCGGTCCGGTCCCAAATAGTTACCGAAGGCCTTGTGACCCCAGGGACACTGGCTGGGCGCCGCCACCGGCGCGAACGCCGACACCGAGCGGAATTTGGCGGGATTGCGCAAGGCCAGCACGAGGGCGCCATGACCGCCCATCGAATGGCCGAAGATGCCGGTGCGGGTGGCATCGCCCGGCAGCTCGCCGGTCACGATCCCGTACAGCTCTTCCGTGACGTAGCTGTACATGCGGTAGTGCTGGCTCCAGGGCGCCTGCGTAGCGTCCAGGTAAAACCCGGCGCCCGTGCCGAAATCCCAGTTGTCGTCCTCGCCGGGGACGCCAGCGCCCCGCGGACTGGTGTCCGGGCTGACCAGCAGCAGGCCCAGCTCGGCGGCCAGGCGCTGCGCGCCGCCCTTGATCATGAACGTTTCTTCGGTGCAGGTCAGGCCCGCCAGGTAGAACAGGGCAGGCACACGTCCCTGTTCCGCCTGCGCCGGCACGAAAACCGAAAAGCGCATGGGCAGACCGATCTCGGCGGAATCGTGGCGGTAATAGCGCTGCCAGCCACCGAAGCAACGATGCTGGGAAATCAGCTCCAGACCAGCCATAGGGAAACTCCTGTAATGAACGCGAAAGGGACCAAGAAGACGGCAAAAACGAGGGATACGTAGCCTGGAAATGTTAACCCGCGCCTGTGTTGCCTGAGCGGACGGGGACAGTTCGACACAATCCCACGGTCGGGCAGGGGTGCCGCAACGGCGGGGAGTCGGGTAATCTTGGATGTACTTGGTATTGCGCGGCGGCTTTTACGCGGTACCATTTATTGCCAATGCGCTCTTTTGCGCGCCGCATGCTCAAGATTTGAGACCCTATGGCACGCCTGCCCCGACTGTACGCTCCCGGACTGCCTCAACTTGTCCTCGCCAATTTCATCCACCCGCTGGCCGCGCCGTCGCAGCCCGCGCCGGCGGACACTCTGAATCAGGTCGCCACCTGGCTCGGCGAGACCGCCACGCGGAATCGCGTCGCGCTGCATGGCTGGCTGCTCGCCAGCGATCGCATCCTGCTGCTGGCCACGCCCGTGGACGGGGAAGGATTGCCGCGCCTGATGCAGACGCTGGGCCGTAACCTGGCTGCGCGCCTGCGCGGCGGCCGGGTATTCGCGGGCCGTTACCGCTCGGCCCTGGTCGAACCCGGCGCCTGGGTGCTGCCGGCCCTGGTCTGGCTGGAAACCTACGCCGTTCGCAGCGGCGCCACCCATGATGCGGAACTGTGGCCCTGGTCCTCGGCGGCCGGCCACACCGGCACGGCGGCGACCCAGGCTGCCTGGATGTCGGACCACGCGGACTATTGGTCCTGTGGCAACACGCCGTTCGACCGCCAGGCCAACTACCGCCGCCGCCTGCAGGAAGGTCTGTCGCAAGAGCAGATCCAGCGCGTCGACCAGGCGGTGCAGGGCCAGTGGGCCCTGGGTGGCCCGTCCTTCATCGCCTCCCTGTCGCATACCGCCAGCCGCCGCGTCACCCCGGGCCAGCGTGGACGCCCGCGCAAGAAGCCCGCGGAGCCGGTTCCTACCGAAACACCTTGAGACATCCCCCACCGGGGTAAAAATCGAAAAAACCGGGTCCGTCCCGGTTTTTTTATTGAGTCTTTTCAAAGGGACAGGCTGATAGCTTAGTTTATCCGTCCCCGTTTATCTCAAATTACACATCCTCTGAAATGATTTAGGGACGCACCCTATTTATTTCCCTTGCGAGCGTCGTTGCAGCGCAGTATCGTCGCGACTCGCGTTGCAACATTACGCCCGTAGATTTCTTATTTTCAGCAGCCCCACGCCCTGGAGCGCTATATGTCCGCCTCTATGACCTCTTCCTCCTGTCCGCCGGCACAGCCCATCGACGCGTCGCGCATCGGCATGCCCGCCCCCCAGGGTCTGTACCACCCGAACAACGAGCACGACGCCTGCGGCGTCGGCTTCGTGGCCCACATCAAAGGCCGCAAGAGCCACGCCATCATTCAGCAAGGCTTGAAGATCCTGGAGAACCTCGATCACCGGGGTGCCGTGGGCGCGGACAAGCTGATGGGCGACGGCGCCGGCATCCTGATCCAGATCCCCGACGCGCTGTACCGCGAGGAAATGGCCCAGCAAGGCGTGACCCTGCCGCCGCCGGGCGAATATGGCGTCGCCATGGTCTTCCTGCCCAAGGAAACCGCGTCGCGCCTGGCCTGTGAACAGGAACTGGAACGCGCCGTGCGCGCCGAGGGTCAAGTGTTGTTGGGCTGGCGCGACGTGCCGGTGGACGTGGACATGCCCATGTCGCCCGCCGTGCGTGGCCTGGAACCCGTGATCCGCCAGCTGTTCATCGGCCGCGGCGCCGACGTGATGGTGCCGGACGCACTGGAACGCAAGCTGTACGTCATCCGCAAGACCGCCAGCCACGCCATCCAGAACATGCGTCTGGCCCACGGCAAGGAATATTTCGTGCCTTCGGCGTCGGTGCGTACCGTCGTCTACAAGGGCCTGCTGCTGGCCGACCAGGTTGGCCGCTATTACCGCGACCTGGCCGACACGCGCACGATTTCCGCGGTCGCCCTGGTGCACCAGCGCTTCTCGACCAATACCTTCCCCGCCTGGCCGCTGGCCCACCCCTACCGCATGATCGCCCACAACGGCGAAATCAACACGGTGAAGGGCAACTTCAACTGGCTGCGCGCCCGTGAAGGCATGATGCAGTCGGCGGTGCTGGGCGACGACCTGCCCAAGCTGTACCCCATCGTCTACGAAGGCCAGTCGGATACGGCAACGTTCGACAACTGCCTGGAACTGCTGGTCAACTCCGGCTATTCCCTGGCCCACGCCATGATGATGATGATCCCGGAAGCCTGGGAACAGCACACGCAGATGGACGAAAGCCGGCGCGCTTTCTACGAATACCACGCCGCCATGATGGAACCCTGGGACGGCCCCGCCGCCGTGGCCTTCACGGACGGCCGCCAGATCGGCGCCACCCTGGACCGCAACGGCCTGCGCCCGGCGCGCTACCTGGTCACCGATGACGACATGGTCATCCTGGCGTCGGAATCCGGCACCCTGCCCATTCCGGAAAACCGCATCGTCAAGAAGTGGCGCCTGCAGCCCGGCAAGATGTTCCTGATCGACCTGGAACAAGGCCGCATCATCGACGACGCCGAAATCAAGTCGCAACTGTCCAACTCGCGTCCCTACCGCCAGTGGATCGAACGCCTGCGCGTCAAGCTGGAATCGCTGCCGGCTCCCAAGACCGTCAACACCCCGACGCGGTCGGCCTCGTCGCTGCTGGACCGCCAGCAGGCCTTCGGCTGGACCCAGGAAGACTACAAGTTCATTCTCGAACCCATGGCGACCAGCGGCGAAGAAGCCATCGGCTCCATGGGCAACGACGCGCCGCTGGCCGTGCTGTCGAACCGGCCCAAGGCCTTCTACAGCTATTTCCGCCAGCTGTTCGCTCAAGTCACCAACCCGCCCATCGACCCCATCCGTGAACAGATGGTGATGTCGCTGGTGTCCTTCATCGGCCCCAAGCCCAATCTGCTGGACATCAACAACGTCAACCCGCCGCTGCGCCTTGAAGTGGCGCAGCCGGTGCTGGACGGCGCCGCCATGGCGCAGATCCGCGACATCGAACAGGTCACCGGCAAGAAATTCCGCAGCCAGGAACTGGACATCACCTATCCGGCCGCCTGGGGTCGCGAGGGCATCGAAGCCCGCGTGGCGGCCCTGTGCGCGCGCGCCGTGGATGCGGTGCGCAGCGGCTTCAACATCCTGATCGTGTCCGACCGCCTGGTCGATAACGACCGCGTCGCCATTCCGGCCCTGCTGGCCACGTCGGCGGTGCACCAGCACCTGATCCGCGCCGGCCTGCGTACCAACACCGGTCTGGTGGTGGAAACCGGTTCGGCGCGCGAAGTGCACCATTTCGCCCTGCTGGGCGGCTACGGCGCCGAAGCCATCCACCCGTATCTGGCGCTGGAAGCGCTGGAACAGATGGACGACCCGGAAAAGGCGGTCAAGAACTTCGTCAAGGCCATCGGCAAGGGCCTGAACAAGGTCATGTCCAAGATGGGCATCTCGACCTATATGTCCTACACCGGCGCGCAGATCTTCGAAGCCGTGGGCCTGCAGTCGGGGCTGGTCAACAAGTACTTCACCGGTACGTCCAGCAACGTCGAAGGCATCGGCATCTTCGAGGTCGCCGAGGAAGCCCTGCGCCTGCATCGCGCCGCTTTCAGCAGCGACCCCGTGCTGGCCAACGACCTGGAAGCGGGCGGCGAATACGCCTACCGCGTGCGCGGCGAAGAGCATATGTGGACGCCGGATTCCATCGCCAAGCTGCAGCACGCCACGCGTGCCAACAACTACCGCACGTATAAGGAATACGCGCAGATCATCAACGACCAGAGCCGTCGCCACATGACCCTGCGCGGCCTGTTCGAGTTCCGCTTCGATCCCACCCGCGCCATCTCGCTGGACGAAGTCGAATCGGCCAAGGACATCGTCAAGCGCTTCGCCACCGGCGCCATGTCGCTGGGTTCGATCTCCACCGAAGCCCACTCGGTGCTGGCGGTGGCGATGAACCGTATCGGCGGCAAGTCCAACACCGGCGAAGGCGGCGAAGACGAACTGCGTTACCGCGGTGAAATGCGCAACGGCGGCAAGAGCATCGTCAAGGACGGCGACACGCTCGCCACCATCCTGGGCGAGGACCGCATCGCGGCCGACGTGCCGCTGACCGCGGGCGACTCGCTGCGCTCCAAGATCAAGCAGGTGGCTTCGGGCCGTTTCGGCGTCAGCGCCGAGTACCTGTCCAGCGCCGACCAGATCCAGATCAAGATGGCCCAGGGCGCCAAGCCCGGCGAAGGCGGCCAGCTGCCCGGCCACAAGGTGTCGGAATACATCGCCAAGCTGCGCTACTCGGTGCCTGGCGTGGGCCTGATTTCACCCCCGCCGCACCACGACATCTACTCGATCGAAGATCTGGCCCAGCTGATCCACGACCTGAAGAACGTCAACAGCAAGTCCTCGATCTCGGTCAAGCTGGTGTCCGAAGTGGGTGTGGGCACGGTGGCCGCGGGTGTCGCCAAGGCCAAGGCCGACCACGTGGTGATCGCCGGCCATGACGGCGGCACGGGCGCATCGCCGGTGTCGTCGATCAAGCAGGTCGGCACGCCGTGGGAACTGGGCCTGGCTGAAACCCAGCAGACCCTGGTGCTGAACCGCCTGCGCAGCCGCATCCGCGTGCAGGCCGACGGCCAGATGAAGACCGGCCGCGACGTCGTCATCGGCGCGCTGCTGGGCGCCGACGAGTTCGGCTTCGCCACCGCGCCGCTGGTCGTGGAAGGCTGCATCATGATGCGCAAGTGCCATCTGAACACCTGCCCGGTGGGCGTGGCCACCCAGGACCCCGTCCTGCGCGCCAAGTTCCAGGGCAAGCCCGAGCACGTCGTCAACTACTTCTTCTTCATCGCCGAGGAAGTGCGCGAAATCATGGCCCAGCTGGGCATCCGCCGCTTCGACGAGCTGATCGGCCGCGCCGACCTGCTCGACACCCGCGCCGGCATCGGCCACTGGAAAGCCAGCGGCCTGGACTTCAGCCGCGTGTTCTACCAGCCGGCCACCGACGGTCCGGTGCGCCAGGTCGAAGAACAGGATCACGGCCTGGCCGCGGCCCTGGATCATCAACTGATCGAACGCAGCCGTCCGGCCATTGAACGTGGCGAGAAGGTGTCATTCATCGTTCCCGTGCGTAACCGCAACCGCACCATCGGCGCCATGCTGTCGGGCGCGGTGGCCTCGCGTTATGGCCACGAAGGCCTGCCGGACGACACCATCCATATCCAGTGCAACGGCACCGCCGGCCAGAGCTTCGGCGCGTTCCTGGCCCACGGCATCACCATGGACCTGGTGGGCGAAGGCAACGACTACGTCGGCAAGGGACTCTCGGGTGGCCGCATCATCGTGCGCTCGCCCAACGACTTCCGCGGCTTCGGCCCGGACCACATCATCGTCGGCAACACCGTCATGTACGGCGCGCTGGCGGGTGAGGCTTTCTTCAACGGCGTCGCGGGTGAACGCTTCGCGGTGCGCAACTCCGGCGCCGCGGCAGTGGTCGAAGGTACCGGCGACCATGGTTGCGAATACATGACCGGCGGCACCGTGGTCGTGCTCGGCGGCACGGGCCGTAACTTCGCCGCGGGCATGTCCGGCGGCGTGGCCTACGTCTGGGATCCGGACCGCAGCTTCCGCCACCGTTGCAACCTGTCCATGGTCGAACTGGACAGCGTCCTGCCGCACAGCGAGCAGGAAGCGCTGAACAACATCGACGTCTGGCACAGCGCGCAGCGCGGCCATGAACGGCAAACCGACGAAGCCATCCTGCGCCGCCTGGTGGAAGAACACTTCCGCTACACCGGCAGCTACCGCGCCCGCGAAATCCTGGGCGACTGGGAAGCTTCGCGCGGCAAGTTCGTCAAGGTCATGCCGACTGATTACAAGCGCGCGCTGGGTGAAATGTGGCGTGCGGCCAATCCTCGCAAGATGGCCGCCTGATCGCAACCGCACATACACATACCGCCCGCCCCGCCAACAGGTATAGGACTTAGCACTACCATGGGAAAAATCACCGGCTTTCTGGAATTCCAGCGCCTGAACGAGGCCTACGCGGCGCCGACCGCGCGCCTGAAGAACTGGCGCGAGTTCGTGCTGCACCTGGACGACGACCAGGCCAAGCAGCAGGCTGCCCGCTGCATGGACTGCGGCATCCCGTTCTGCAATAACGGTTGCCCCGTCAACAACATCATCCCGGACTGGAACGACCTGGTGTACCGGCAGCAATGGCGCAAGGCGCTGGACGTGCTGCACTCCACCAACAACTTCCCCGAGTTCACCGGCCGCATCTGCCCGGCGCCTTGCGAGGCTGCCTGTACGTTGAACATCAACGACGACGCGGTGGGCATCAAGTCGATCGAGCACGCCATCATCGACAAAGGCTGGGAAGAAGGCTGGGTCACGCCGCAGCTGCCCGTGCGCAAGACCGGCAAGAAGGTTGCCGTCATCGGTTCGGGTCCGTCGGGACTGGCTTGCGCGCAGCAACTGGCGCGCGCCGGCCATGCCGTGACGGTCTTTGAAAAGAGCGACCGCATCGGCGGCCTGCTGCGCTACGGCATCCCCGACTTCAAGCTGGAGAAGTCGCAGATCGACCGCCGCATGTCGCAGATGGAAGCCGAAGGCGTGGAGTTCTGCCCGTCGACGTATGTCGGCGACCCCGCTGACGCTGCCGATGGCCTGACCACCCGCACGCCGGAGTCGCTGAAGGAAGAGTTCGACGCCGTGGTCATGACCGGCGGTTCGGAAGCGCCGCGCGATCTGCCGGTGCCTGGCCGTGAGATGGAAGGCGTCTACTTCGCCATGGACTTCCTGCGCCAGCAGAACAAGGCCGTGGCGGGCGACCGTCTGGCCAACCAGACCCTGGCCAAGGGCAAGCACGTCATCGTCATCGGCGGTGGCGACACCGGCTCCGATTGCGTGGGCACCAGCAACCGCCACGGCGCCGCGTCGGTCACCCAGTTCGAACTGATGCCGCAACCGCCCGAATCGGAAAACCGGCCGATGACCTGGCCTTACTGGCCGGTCAAGCTGCGCACGTCGTCTTCGCACGAAGAAGGCTGCGACCGCGACTGGGCCGTCACCACCAAGTCGCTGCAAGGCGAAAACGGCGTGGTGAAGAAGCTGGTCGCCGCCCGCGTCGAGTGGGTCAAGGACGAAGCCACGGGCCAGATGAAGATGCAGGAAGTGGAAGGCTCGGAATTCGAAATGAAGGCCGACCTGGTGTTCCTGGCCATGGGCTTCGTGTCGCCCGTGCAGAAGGTGCTGGATGCCTTCGGCGTGGACCGCGACAGCCGCGGCAACGTGCGCGCCAACACGGACGACTATCGCACCAGCGTGGACAAGATCTTCGCCGCGGGCGATATGCGTCGCGGGCAGTCGCTGGTGGTCTGGGCCATCCGCGAAGGCCGCCAATGCGCGCGCTCCGTCGATGCCTTCCTGATGGGTGACAGCGACCTGCCGCGTTAAGGCACAGAGCCTGCTCGACACCCCGAGCATGCTCACCAGATCAGAACCCGCCGGATGTCATGTCCGGCGGGTTCTTCTTCTTGAGGCCTCTGCGCGGCCGTGGCGCAAATCCTGCGTTTGCGGATAAGCATCCTCCAATTAAGTCTTTAGACAACTGTTTTGGGTAAGATCGGCGCCAATATCGGTACGCGTTTGAGCCAGGCATTTCAGCCGCGCGTGCCAGGTATATATTTGCCGGCCGCGCCGGCGCCCTTCTTCCCCCGGTGCTCCCGTGCGATCCCCCGCCACCGTTTCCCCGCCGCCCCTCGCACTCGATGCGCCGCCCACCTTGGGGCAGATTTTCACGGCATTCAGCAAAATCAGCCTGACCAGCTTCGGCGGGGGACTCAGCGGCTGGATGCTGCGCGAATTCGTCCAGCGGCGGCGCTGGCTGTCGGAAGAGCAATTCCTCAGCGGCCTGTCGCTGGCGCAGGCCTTTCCCGGCGTCAACGTGGTCAACCTGGCGATCTGGATCGGTTATCAACTGCGCGGCAGCCGCGGCGCGCTCGTCGGCGCGCTGGGCATGGTGGTGCCGGCCATGATCGTGGCCATCGTGGTGGCCGCCGCCTTCGGCGAGGTGGCGCATGCGCCCCTGGCGCACCGGCTGTTGGCCGGGGTGGCCGCGGCGGCCGTCGGCCTGTCCCTGCAGATGGGCTTGCGAGCAGCTTACCGGGCCGCGGTCGGCGCCGCGCCCATCGTCATCATGGTGGCGACCTTCGCCGGCATCTTCCTGGCGCAATGGCCCTTGCTGTGGGTAGTCGGGACGATGGCGCCCTTATCCATTTTCCTGGCCTGGCTGCGCCTGCGCCGGGCTGGCGGTACCCAGCTGGATCGCGCGGCCGTCGGCGAGACCGAAGACGAAGCCGAAGCACGGTTGCAGGTCGAAGCGGAAGCCCAGGACCCGTCGGCGCGTGGATGGAAACCGTGATGCCAGCTCATCTGCTCGATCTGCTGGCGGTTTTTTCGCCGCTTTCCTTCCTGACCGTGGGCGGGGGCCAAAGCGTGGTGGCGGACATCCACCGCCAGGCGGTCAATGTCTACGGCTGGATGAACGACAACCAGTTCCTCGACCTGTTCGCCTTGTCCCGGGTGACCCCGGGTCCAGGGTCCATCCTGGTCACCCTGGTCGGCTGGCAGGTGGCCGGCGTGCTCGGCGCGCTGATGGCGTCCGTCGCCATCTTCGTGCCCAGCAGTGTTTTGGTTTATGGCCTGGCCCGCGTCTGGGCGCGCTACAAACACAGCCTGTGGACCCGAGCCATCGAGCGCGGCCTGGCGCCGGTGGCGGCCGGCATGATCCTGGCGGCCTCGTGCACCATCCTTCGAGCCGCGGAAGGCGGGCCCTGGGCATGGGGCGTGGCGGCCGTGGCCACGGTGCTGCTGATCTATACGCGCATCAGCCCTTTCCTGTTGATGGGCGCCGGCGCCCTGGTCTTCTGCCTGGTCCTGCGCTGATCCTCTGATGCGCTGATGCGCTGGTGCGCCGCTGTGCTGACACGGCGATGCGCAATCGCCGCGCAAAATCCGCCGGTTACGTCCGCTATCCAATGTCGCGAAATTGCCACGAATTTATACCCAATTCGACGACGATGCCGACTGAAACCAGGGTTTAATCAAGCCCCTCGGACAATCAAGCGCGTTTTGGCCGGCGTTTTCAGGGTGGCGGGAAAAATCGCATGGGCCCTCAGAGTCGTCGGGAGGCCCCCCTCATGCTCAGGCTATACAATGTGCGGTCCAGAATTCGGGGGACGGAATGAATCCGCCCTCTGGCCTTCACCTTTATGTCCGACCTTCCAGCAAACCCTACCGACGCTGCGCTGCAATTCGACGAAGTTTCCTTGGGATACGGCGAATTCACTGTCCTTGTCGGCATCACCATGACGGTGGCGCCGGGCCAGGTGGTGGCCGTCATGGGCGGCTCCGGCTCAGGCAAGACCACGATGTTGCGGGCAGCCACCGGGCAACTGATTGCCCGCGCCGGCTCCGTGCGCGCGTTCGGCCAGGACCTGGCCCAGGCCACGCCGGCCCAGCTGCAAGGCTTGCGCAAGCGCATGGGCGTGCTGTTCCAGCAGGGCGCGCTGTTCACCGACCTGAACGTTTTTGAAAACGTCGCCTTTCCGCTGCGTGAACACACGCAGCTGGGTGAAGCCGACATCGTCAGCCGCGTGCTCGATAAATTGCAGGCCGTCGGCCTGCGCGCCGCGGCGCATCTGAAGGTGGCGGAAATTTCCGGCGGCATGGCGCGCCGCGTGGCACTGGCGCGCGCCGTCGTGCTGGAGCCCGAACTGATTCTTTATGACGAACCGTTCGCCGGCCTCGATCCGATTTCCATGGGCATCACCGCCCGCCTGATCCGCAGCCTGGCCGACCGCCTGGGCTGCGCATCGGTGCTGATCACGCATGACGTGCAGGAATCCTTTTCAATCGCCGACCGGGTCTACCTGGTCGGCCGGGGCCGCCAGGCCGCCGCCGGCACGCCGGCGGAGCTGAACGCCTCCCAGGACCCCTACGTGCGCCAGTTTCTGGACGGCGCGCCCGACGGTCCCGTCGCCTTCGACTATCCCGAAACCCCGGCCTTCACGCGCTGGCTGGCGCGCCAGGAGGGCAACAAGCCATGACGGACAGCAGTCAAACGAGCCGCCCTGGCCCGATTTCCCGCCTCGGCGGCAGTGTCCGCGGCACCATCGGCGGCCTCGGCTATTTCACCCGCTTCTTCCTGGCCCTGCTGGGCCGCAGCGGCATCATCCTGCGCCGGCCGCGCCTGGTATCGCAGCAGATCCATTTCATCGGCAATTATTCGCTGCTGATCATTGCGGTATCCGGCATGTTCGTCGGCTTCGTGCTGGGCCTGCAGGGCTACTACACCCTGCGCCGCTACGGCTCCGAGGAATCGCTGGGCCTGCTGGTGGCGCTGTCGCTGGTGCGCGAACTGGGCCCGGTAGTCACGGCCCTGCTGTTCGCCGGCCGCGCGGGCACGTCGCTGACGGCGGAGATCGGCTTGATGAAAGCCGGTGAGCAGTTGTCGGCCATGGAAGTGATGGCCGTCGACCCGATGCGCCGGGTGCTGGTGCCCCGCCTGTGGGGCGGCATCATCGCCATGCCGGTGCTGGCCGCGGTGTTTTCCATGGTGGGCATCATGGGGGGCTGGGTCGTCGGCGTGATGCTCATCGGTGTCGACGCCGGCGCGTTCTGGTCGCAGATGCAAGGCGGCGTGGACGTCTGGAGCGACGTTCTCAACGGCGTGATCAAGAGCGTGGTGTTCGGCATCACGGTGACCCTGGTCGCGCTTTACGAAGGCTGGCAAGCCAGGCCGACGCCGGAAGGCGTGGCGCGCGCCACCACGCGCACCGTGGTGGTGGGCTCGCTGGCCGTGCTGGCCCTGGATTTCCTGCTGACCGCGCTGATGTTTGGCAATTGACGCCTGGCCACCAGGCCTTTGGCGCATAGGCAACCGATTTACTTCTGCTGAATACTGATACGCATACCTGACGGATACTTATGTCACGCGAAAAAACCGATTTCTGGGTAGGCCTGTTCGTGCTGCTGGGAGCCGCCGCCCTGGTGTTCCTGGCCCTGCGCGCCGGCAACCTGAGCACATTCTCCTTTGCGCCGACGTACACCGTCAGCGCCAACTTCGACAACATCGGCGGCCTGAAGGAAAGGGCGGCGGTCAAGAGCGCCGGCGTCGTGGTTGGCCGCGTCGCCAAGATCGGCTTCGACGACAAACTGTTTCAGGCGGTCGTCACCCTGCAGGTGGACAGCCGCTACCAGTTCCCCAAGGACTCCTCGGTCGCCATCCTGACCTCGGGCCTGCTGGGCGAACAGTATGTCGGTGTCACCGCCGGCACCGAAGAAGATAATTTTGCCGATGGCGGAAAAATCCGCTATACACAAAGCGCCGTCGTGTTGGAAAACCTGATCAGCCAGTTCTTGTACGGAACGGCGGAAAAGCAGGGCTCCGCACCGGCCGGGGACGCGGCCCCAAAGAATTGAGCACTTCCGTGACGTCCCACGTCGCGGTCGACGTGGCGTCTCCTCCGAGAAGCCTGAACAGATACCAAGCAAAAAAATGAATATTCGTCGTTGGCGCCTTAATCCCATTTCCTGGTCCGGCTTGACCCGCGCTGCCTCGCTGGCCGCCGCCGCCGTGACCCTGGCCGGCTGCGCGTCCGTGCAGCAACCCGATCCGCGCGACCCGTGGGAAGGCTTCAACCGCGGCGTGTACTCGTTCAACGACGCGGTCGACCGCAACTTCCTGCGGCCGATCTCCGTGGGCTATACCTACGTGACGCCGCAGCCGGTACGTACCTGCGTCCACAATATGTTCAACAACGTGGCCGACGTCTGGGCCGCCGCCAACAGCATGTTGCAGGGCCGTGGCCTGGATGCCATCAACACGATGGGCCGCTTCCTGTTCAACACCACCTTGGGCGTGGGCGGGTGTATCGACGTCGCCACGGCCAATGGCCAGCCGCGCATCCCCAACGACTTCGGCACCACCCTGGGTGTCTGGGGCTTCGGCCAGGGACCTTACCTGGTGCTGCCGTTCTGGGGCCCCAGTTCGGTGCGTGACGGGGTCGGCCTGACGGGTGACTTCTTCGGCAACACCTACACCAGCGTGGGCGCCATCGATAACGTGCGCGTACGCAATTCGCTGTACGGCCTGCAGATCGTCGACCGCCGCGCCAGCCTGCTGGACGCCACCGACACGGTCGACCGTATCGCCCTGGATCCCTACAGCTTCGTGCGCGACGCGTATCTGCAACGCCGTAACGCCATGGTCATGGGCCAGAAGTCGCAGGACAACCTGCCCGACTACGGCGATGACGACGACGCGGCGGGCGACAAGTCCACGGCGCCCGCGACGTCGGCCCCGACGGTACCCGCCCCGGGCGCCAATCAGTCGGGCACCGTATCGCCGGCCAAGCGCTGACACCCATCTTGCGCGGCACGCCGTTTGCCGGTGTGCCGCGTCATTCCGTATTCAGAAGGAGTCCCCATGCGGTTTCCCGCTATTTCCCTGTTGCAACGCCTGGCCCTGGCGGGCCTGCTCGGCCTGGCCGCCAACCAGGCGGCCCACGCGGCCCCGAACGCCAGCGGCGCGCCTGACCAATTCATCCAGCAAGTCGCCGACGACACCTTGAATGCCCTGAAGGCGGGCGGCGGCGTCAAGGCCGGCGATACCGCAAAGGTCAACCAGGTGGTGACGCAACAGATCCTGCCTTACGTGGATTTCGAGAAGACCACCCGCCTGAGCGCCGGCCGCAACTGGCGCACGGCCACCCCGGCGCAACAGAAGGCGCTGGCCGAGGCCTTCCGCGGCACCCTGGTGCGCACCTACGCCGGCGCGCTCACCCGCGTGGACGGTCAGACCACCGTCAAGACGCTGCCCTTCCGCGGCGACGCCAAGGCCGACGACGTGGTGGTGCGTACCAGCATCAGCCAGTCCAATGGCCAGAACACCGGTGTCGACTACCGCCTGGAAAAGACCGCCAGCGGCTGGAAGATCTATGACCTGAACGTGGAAGGCATCTGGCTGATCCAGAACTACCGCAACCAGTTCACGCAGCAGATCAACCAGAACGGCATCGACGGCCTGATCAAGGCGCTGAACCAGCGCAATCAATAATAGGGACACATATGGTCGCCTGCCCCGGCGGGCGGCGACCGTATAATGCGTGATTCGCTCTTTTACGCGCCCTTTGCCGTCTCATGTCTGCCGTTTCCCTCGAAAACGTCTCGAAAATCTACACCCCGCGCAGCCCCGGGTGGAAAAAATGGCTGGGTAAGCCAGCCAAGCCGGGTTTTCAGGCGCTGCGCAATGTCAGCCTGACCATCGAGCACGGTGAATTCTTCGGCCTGCTGGGCCCCAATGGGGCCGGCAAGACCACCATGATCTCCATCCTGGCCGGCCTGGCCCGCGCCACCAGCGGCAGCGCCAGCGTCTGTGGCCACGACGTGGTGAGCGACTACCGCATGGCCCGCCGCTCGCTGGGGGTGGTGCCGCAGGAACTGGTCTACGACCCCTTCTTCACGGTGCGCGAAACCCTGCGCATCCAATCCGGTTATTTCGGCTTGCGCCGCAATGACGACTGGATCGACGAAATCCTCTTCAACCTGGGGCTGGCCGACAAGGCCGACGCCAATATGCGCGCGCTGTCGGGCGGCATGAAGCGGCGCGTGCTGGTGGCCCAGGCGCTGGTGCACCGGCCCCCGGTCATCGTGCTGGACGAACCCACCGCGGGCGTCGACGTCGACTTGCGCCGCACCCTGTGGGAATTCATCGTCCGCCTGAACAAGGCCGGCCATACCATCTTGCTGACCACGCACTACCTGGAAGAAGCGGAAACGCTGTGCAACCGCATCGCCATGCTCAAGGGCGGCCGCATCGTCGCGCTGGACACCACGCAGGCGCTGCTGGCCCGCGTCGGCGGGGTCGACCTAGAAGATGCCTTCGTGCGCATCATGCACGCGGAAGATGAGCCCGTCGACGGCACGCAAGACGAAGACAACCGCCTGACGGAGGTCGTATCGTGACCCCGCCCCTCGAACCGCGCGCGCTGCCCCTGGTGGCGCCCGATACGAACGCCGGCTCCGGCCTGCCCACGCTGCTGCGCAAGGAATTGCTGCGCTTCTGGAAAGTGGCGTTCCAGACCATCGCCGCGCCCGTCATCACGGCCTTGCTGTATCTGGTGGTGTTCGCCCAGGTGCTGCAGGACAAGGTCCAGGTCTACGGCACGGTGCCGTACACGTCCTTCCTGATCCCGGGCCTGATGATGATGAGCATGCTGCAGAATGCCTTCGCCAATCCCTCATCGTCCCTGATCCAGAGCCGCATCACGGGCAACCTGGTCTTCATCCTGCTGCCCCCGCTGTCGTACCGGGATCTGTTCCTGGCCTACGTTTCCGCCGCCGTCGTGCGCGGCCTGACCGTGGGCGTGTGCGTCTGGGTGGTGGCGCTGTTCTTCACCCCGATGCACCCCGCCCATCCGCTGTGGGTGCTGGTGTTCGCCGTGCTCGCCTGCGGCATCATGGGCAGCCTGGGCCTGGTGGCCGGCCTGTATTCGGAGAAATTCGACCAGTTGGCGGCCTTCCAGAATTTCCTCATCATGCCGGCGACCTTCCTGTCCGGCGTGTTCTACTCCATTCATACGCTACCGGCCTTTTGGCAGGGCGTTTCGCATTGGAACCCGCTGTTCTATACCATCGACGGCTTCCGCTACGGCTTCTTCTCGGTTTCCGACGTGTCGCCCTGGCGCAGCCTGGCAGTGGTAAGCGTGGTGTTCCTGGCATTGGCCGGTTATGCGATACGCCTGCTGGCCAGCGGCTACAAACTCCGGAATTGAAGATCATGCTTCCCACTCCCGAACAAGTCCGACAATACATACTCGACGGCCTGTCCTGTGAGCATATCGACGTGCAGGGCGACGGCTCGCATTTCGATGCCGTCATCGTCAGCGCCGCCTTCGAAGGCAAGCGTCCCATCGCCCGCCATCAACTGGTGTACGCCGCTTTGGGCGAGCGCATGAAGGCGGAGATCCATGCGCTGTCCATGCGCACCCTGACCCCCACGGAATACCAGGCGGGACGCTGACGCGCGCGCCACGCGCCTTGTGCGCCGGCGCGACGCCCCCAATAAAGACTCGATACGGCAAGGAAACCGCATGAGCTCCATCCCCCAGAACGGCCGCCAGGACGCGCCGCTGACGCTGGCCCTTTCCAAAGGCCGCATTTTCGAGGAAACGCTGCCGCTGCTGGCTGCCGCCGGCGTCGAGGTCACGGAGAATCCCGAGAACTCGCGCAAGCTGATCATTCCGACCAGCGATCCCGGCCTGCGCCTGATCATCGTCCGCGCCTCGGACGTGCCGACCTACGTGCAGTACGGCGCCGCCGACCTGGGCATCGCCGGCAAGGACGTGCTGATCGAGCATTCCGCCGAACATCCGGGCGGCCTGTATCAGCCCATCGACCTGAACATCGCCAAGTGCCGCCTGTGCGTGGCGGTGCCCACGGGCTTCGATTACGCCAAGGCCGTGCACCAGGGCGCACGCCTGCGCGTGGCCACCAAGTACGTGACGGCGGCGCGCGAGCACTTCGCCGCCAAGGGCATGCACGTGGACCTGATCAAGCTGTATGGCTCGATGGAACTGGCGCCCCTGGTGGGCCTGGCCGACGCCATCGTCGACCTGGTGTCCTCGGGCGGTACGCTGCGCGCCAACAACCTGGTCGCGGTCGAGGACATCATGCATATTTCCTCGCGCCTGGTGGTCAACCAGGCCGCGCTGAAGACGCGTGGCGACCGCCTGCAACCGCTGCTGGACGCTTTCCAGAAGGCCAGCGCCACTCCGGTGGCTTGATGATATTTTTTACCCGGGACCGCCGCCCGTCAGCCGGCCCCGGAATGGGATGAACACCATGGCACTGATCAACCGCCTCGACGCCCGCGATCCGGGCTTCGCCTCCGCGCTGCGCACCCTGTTGGCCTTCGAGGCCACGGAAGACGAATCCATCGACCGCGCCGCCGCGGACATCCTCCATGCCGTGCGCACGCGGGGTGACGACGCCGTGCTGGAATACACCCGCCGCTTCGACCGCGTGCAGGCCGACAGCATGGCCGCCCTGGAAATCCCCAAGGACAGCTGGCACGCTGCCCTCACGTCCCTGCCCACCGCGCAACGCGAGGCCCTGGAAGCCGCCGCCGCCCGCGTGCGCGCCTATCACGAGCGCCAGCGCGGCGAGACCTGGACCTACACCGAAGCCGACGGCACCGTGCTGGGCCAGAAGATCACCCCGCTGGACCGCGTCGGCCTGTACGTGCCGGGCGGCAAGGCGGCGTATCCGTCGTCGGTGCTGATGAACGCGATTCCGGCCAAGGTCGCCGGCGTGCCGGAACTGATCATGGTCACGCCCACGCCGGACGGCGTGCGCAATCCCATGGTGCTGGCCGCCGCCGCCATCGCCGGCGTCGATCGCGCCTACGCCATCGGCGGCGCCCAGGCCGTGGGCGCGCTGGCCTACGGCACGGCCCTGATTCCCCAGGTCGACAAGATCGTCGGCCCCGGCAACGCCTATGTGGCGGCCGCCAAGCGCCGTGTCTACGGCACGGTGGGCATCGACATGATCGCCGGCCCCAGCGAAATCCTGATCATCTGCGACGGCCAGACGCCGGCGGACTGGATCGCCATGGACCTGTTCTCGCAGGCCGAGCACGACGAGCTGGCCCAGGCCATCCTGCTCTGTCCGGACGCCGCCTATCTGGACCAGGTGGCTGCCGCCATCGAACGCCTGCTGCCGACCATGCCGCGCGCCGACATCCTGCGCACCAGCCTGGCCAATCGCGGCGCGCTGATCCTCGTGCGCGACCTGGAAGAAGCCTGCGCCATCGCCAACGACATCGCGCCGGAACACCTGGAAATCTCCACGGCCGACCCCGAGCAGTGGGCCGACCGCATCCGCCACGCCGGCGCCATCTTCATGGGCCGCTACAGCTCGGAATCGCTGGGCGACTACTGCGCCGGTCCCAACCACGTGCTGCCGACCTCGCGCACCGCCCGTTTCTCGTCGCCGCTGGGTGTGTACGACTTCCAGAAGCGCTCCAGCCTGATCCAGGTCTCGCGCGCGGGTGCCCAGACCCTGGGCCGCATCGCCGCCGAACTGGCCTACGGCGAGGGCTTGCAGGCCCACGCCGGCAGCGCCGAGTACCGGCTCGACGACAAATGAACCAGGTCTCGCACGGCGACACCCCGCTTCAATCCGGCCAGGCGCCAGCGCCCGACCGGGTGGCGGCCACCGTGCGCCGCGACATCCGGGCCATGGCGGCCTATTCCATCGGCCATGCGGACGGCGGCATCAAGCTGGATGCCATGGAAAATCCGTACGGCCTGCCGGACGCTGTCCGCGACGACATCGCCGCGGCCGTGCGCGCCACCGCGCTGAACCGCTACCCGGACGATGCGGCGGCCCTGCACCGGGCCGTGCGCCAGGCCTTCGATATCCCCGCGACGGCCGGCTTGCTGTTCGGCAATGGCTCGGATGAACTGATCAACCTGATCGTCCAGGCCTGCTGCGAGCCCGGCGACGTGGTGCTGGCGCCCGCGCCTTCCTTCGTCATTTTCGAAATGGCGGCGCGCTTCAACCATGCCCGTTATGTCGGCGTGCCGCTGACCGCCGGCCTGGAGCTGGATCTGCCCGCCATGCTGGCGGCCATCGCCACGCACCGGCCCAAGGTCATCTTCCTGGCCCTGCCCAACAATCCCACGGGCGGCATGTGGCCGACCGCCGCCGTGCAGGCCATCCTCGATGCCGCGCCCGGCCTGGTGGTCATCGACGAGGCTTATCAGCCCTTCGCCGACCACACCTGGATGCCGCTGGCGGCCGAACTGCCCAATGCGGTGGTGCTGCGCACGGTCTCCAAGCTGGGGCTGGCCGGCCTGCGCTTCGGCTATCTGGCCGGACCCGCCGCCTGGATCGGCGAGTTCGACAAGGTGCGTCCGCCTTATAACGTGGACGTGCTGACCCAGGCGGTATTGCTGGCCGTGCTGCGCCACAAGGACGTGCTGGATGGCCAGGCGGCGCAACTGCGCGCCGACCGCGAGCCGCTGGCAAAAGCCCTGGCCGAATTGCCCGGCGTCGTCGTCCACCCGTCCGCCGCCAACTTCCTCTTGCTGCGCTTTTCGGGGAAGTTAAGAGCGGATGCCGTGCATCAGGCGCTGAAATCGCGCAAAATATGGGTCCGTGCATTCGGCGGCAGCGATCCATTGTTGAATAACTGCCTGCGCATCTCCATCGGGACCCCTGCTGAAAACGCGGCCCTGCTGGCGGCGCTGCGGGAAATCCTCGAACGTTCTTGACGAGTACACCATGCGTACCGCTGACATCACCCGCAACACCAACGAAACGCGTATCCGCGTGGCGATCAACCTGGACGGCACCGGCCGCCAGACGATAGACACGGGTGTGCCCTTCCTCGATCACATGCTGGATCAGATCGCCCGCCACGGCTTGATCGATCTGGAAGTGAAGTGCGACGGCGACCTGCACATCGATGACCACCATTCGGTGGAAGACGTCGGCATCACGCTGGGCCAGGCCATCGCGGCCGCCATCGGCGACAAGAAAGGCATCATGCGCTACGGTCACGCCTACGTGCCGCTGGACGAAGCCCTGTCGCGCGTGGTGGTGGACTTCTCCGGCCGTCCCGGCCTGGAATTCCACGTGCCCTTCACCCGTTCGCACATCGGCAAGTTCGACGTCGACCTGACGCGCGAGTTTTTCCAGGGCCTGGTCAACCACGCCCTGATCACCCTGCACGTGGACAATCTGCGCGGCCAGAACGCGCACCACCAGTGCGAAACCGTTTTCAAGGCCTGTGGCCGCGCCCTGCGCATGGCGATCGAGCGCGACCCGCGCAGCCAAGGCGTGGTGCCGTCCACCAAGGGCGTTCTGTAATCAGGCTATCGGGCATACTTTCGTGACTTCCATCGCTATCGTCGACTACGGCATGGGCAATTTCCACTCGGTGGCGCGTGCCGTTGCGCACGCCGCGCCCGATGCCGACATCCGTATCTGCAACCAGGCCGCCGACATCGACGCGGCCGACCGCGTGGTGTTCCCGGGCCAGGGCGCCATGCCCGACTGCATGCGCACGCTCAACGAATCCGGCCTGCGCGAAGCCGTCATGCGCGCCGCGCGCAGCAAGCCGCTGCTGGCGGTGTGCGTGGGCGAGCAGATGCTGTTCGACACCAGCGAGGAAGGCCCCACCATCTGCCTGGGCATCTTCCCCGGCGTGGTACACCGTTTTAGCGGCCCCCAGTACGCCGCGCCCGTCGGCGCTTATGATGAGCACGCGACACAACCGCAGCAGGAATTGCTCAAAGTCCCGCATATGGGCTGGAACCAAGTCCGCCAGTCGGGATCTCATCCCATTTGGGCAGGCATTCCGGACCATACGCACTTCTATTTCGTGCATAGTTATTACGCCGTGCCCGCCGATCCTTCGATTATTGTTGGGGAAAGCGATTACGGCGGTTCCTTTACCTGCGCAGTAGCCGCGGATAACATTTTCGCGGTGCAGTTCCACCCCGAAAAGAGTGCCGAACACGGTTTGCGGATGTACCGCAATTTTGTAGACTGGCGCCCCTGATTGCCTGGATGCCGCCCCTGGCGGCACCATTGCTTGTCCAAGCAGCTCCCTGCTTTTCCGACCAACGAAGATTTCTTACGCGCTATCAATCATGCTGCTGATCCCCGCCATCGACCTTAAAGACGGGCGCTGTGTCCGCCTGCGCCAGGGCGACCTGGACGATGCAACGGTGTTCTCTGAAGACCCCGCCGCCATGGCCACCCACTGGCTGGAACAGGGCGCGCGCCGCCTGCATCTGGTCGACTTGAACGGCGCCGTCGCCGGCAAGCCGCGCAACGAGGCCGTCATCAAGGCCATCGTCGACGCCGTCGGCGACGAGATCCCGGTGCAGATCGGGGGCGGCATCCGCGACCTCGACACCATCGAGCGCTATCTCGACAACGGCATCTCCTACGTCATCATCGGCACCGCCGCGGTCAAGAACCCCGGCTTCCTGCATGACGCCTGCGGCGCGTTCCCCGGCAGCATCATCGTCGGCCTGGACGCGCGCGACGGCAAGGTCGCCACCGACGGCTGGAGCAAGCTGACCCGCCACGACGTCCTGGACCTGGCCAGCAAGTTCGAAGACTACGGCTGCGAAGCCATCATCTACACCGACATCGGCCGCGACGGCATGCTGTCCGGCGTCAACGTCGAAGCCACGGTACGCCTTGCGCAACACGTGCGCATCCCCATCTATGCCTCTGGCGGCATCGCCGGCATCCAGGACATCGAAGCCCTGTGCGCCGTCGAGGAAGAGGGTGTGGAAGGCGCCATCCTGGGCCGCAGCATCTATGAAGGCGCGCTTGATTTCCAGGTGGCGCAGTCGCGCGCCGACGAACTAGGCCAGCAATGACAGCCAGCGTAACCAGCACCGCGGCAAGCAAGGACGGCAACGCCCTGACGCGGCGCATCATTCCCTGCCTGGACGTGACCGCCGGGCGCGTGGTCAAGGGCGTGAATTTCGTCAACCTGATCGACGCGGGCGACCCCGTGGAGATCGCGCGCCGCTATGACGACCAGGGCGCCGACGAACTCACGTTCCTCGACATCACCGCCACCAGCGACGGCCGCGACCTGATCCTGTCCATCATCGAACAGGTGGCCTCGCAGGTCTTCATTCCGCTGACCGTGGGCGGCGGCGTGCGCCAGGTGTCCGACATCCAGCGCCTGCTCAACGCCGGCGCGGACAAGATCAGCATCAACAGCGCGGCCGTGGCCAATCCGGAACTGGTGCGCGCGGCGTCCGACTTCCACGGCTCGCAGTGCATCGTGGTGGCCATCGACGCCCGCCGCGTTTCCGAGCCGGGCGCGGAACCCCGCTGGGAAGTGTTCACCCATGGCGGCCGCAAGGCCACCGGCATCGATGCCGTGCAATGGGCGCGCCGCATGGCGCAATATGGCGCCGGCGAAATCCTGCTGACCAGCATGGACCGCGACGGCACCAAGTCCGGCTTCGACCTGGAACTGACCCGTGCCGTCTCCGACGCGGTGCCGGTGCCCGTGATCGCCTCCGGCGGCGTGGGCAACCTGCAGCACCTGGCCGACGGCGTCACCACCGGCCGCGCCAGCGCGGTCCTGGCCGCCAGCATCTTCCACTACGGTGAGCACACCGTGGGCGAATGCAAACGTTTCATGGCCGATCAGGGCATTGCTGTACGATTGGACGCATGATGGATAACACTCTTGCCTGGCTGGCCGACGTCGAGTTCGACGAAAACGGCCTGATACCCGCCATTGCCCAGGATGCCGAAAACGGCCAGATCCTGATGGTGGCGTGGATGAATAGCGAATCGCTGGCCGAAACGGCCGCCACCGGCCGCGCCGTGTACTGGTCGCGTTCGCGCAAGCGCCTGTGGCGCAAGGGCGAAGAGTCCGGTCACGCGCAACTGGTGCGGGAGCTGCGCCTGGACTGCGACGGCGACGTGGTGCTGCTCAAGGTAGAGCAGCAGGGCGGCATCGCCTGCCACACGGGCCGCGCCAGCTGTTTCTACCGCCGCCTGGACGGCGAGGGCGCGCAGGCCGGCTGGACCACCGTGGATCCGGTACTCAAGGATCCGGAGCTGATCTACAAATGAGCACCCAGCAGAACGCGGAAGCAAAGGGCGCCGACGTGCTGGCGCGCATCGCCGACATGCTGGAAACCCGCCTGCCGCAAAACGGCGGCGACCCGGCGGCTTCCTACTCGGCCAAGCTGCTGGCGCGCGGCCCGGACGCCTTCCTGAAGAAGATCGGCGAAGAGGCCACGGAACTGGTCATGGCCGCCAAGGATGGCGTGGCGGACAAGATCATCTATGAAACCGCCGACCTGTGGTTTCATTGTCTTGTCGCCTTGGCTCACTACAATCTGCGCCCCGAAGACGTGCTGGCCGAACTGGCCCGCCGCGAGGGCATGTCCGGCCTGGCCGAAAAAGCCAGCCGGCCGGCGTCCTGAAATCCGTTTCCGGCCGCCATCCCCTATCGAGGTCTCATGAGCGAAAACTGTATCTTCTGCAAGATCGGCCGTGGCGAGATTCCGGCCAGGAAGGTCTACGAAGACGATGACTTTGTCGCCTTCCACGACATCAATCCCGCGGCGCCAGTACATCTGCTGCTCATCCCGCGCCGTCATATAGCGTCCATGCAGGACGTTATGCCCGAGGATGCGGCCTGGTTGGGTAGAATGATGGTCTTGGCGCCTCGTTTGGCGGCCGAAAACGGTTGCAATCCGGGCCCGCAGGGCGGTTTCCGCATCGTCGTCAATTCCGGCGTCGAAGGCGGACAGGAAGTGCCGCATCTGCATTTACATATTATTGGCGGTTCGCGACCCTGGGCGGGTCGTGCAGCCCCGAACGCTTGATTACGGAGAACCGTCATGGGCAGTCTCAGCATTTGGCATTGGTTGATCGTCCTCGTCGTCGTGGCGATGATTTTTGGCACTAAGAAGCTGCGCAACATCGGTGGCGACCTGGGTGGCGCCGTCAAGGGCTTCAAGGAAGGCATGAAGGACGCCAACGGCGACCGCGAACGTGCCGACGCCGAACCCACGGTGCAGCAACGTGTCGGTGGAGACACCATCGACGTGCAGGCCAAGGAAAAGACCCACTCCTGATCCGCAGCCCGCGCCATGCGCGGCTGGCCGCAGCGCGGCCGCCGTCGGGTGCCTAATCCCACTACGGCCGTCGTATGTTTGATATGAGTATGGGGGAGCTGGCGGTGATCGGCGTAATCGCGCTGATCGTCATCGGTCCCGAACGCTTGCCCAAGGTCGCCCGCACGGTCGGCCATCTGCTCGGCCGCGCGCAACGCTACGTCAATGACGTCAAGGGCGACATCCGCCGCGAAATCGAACTCGACGAACTGCGCAAGTTCAAGAGCGAGATGGAAGACGCCGCGACGACCGTCAAGACGTCGATAAGCGATACCACCGAATCCTTGCGTGAGCCGGCTCAGGCGCTGCGCCAGGAACTGGATGATGCCGCCAAGGCCGCCAGCGGCGCCTTGTCGCTGTCGACCCCCGTGGTGGACGAAGACGGCCAGCCGGCCCATCTGGAAACCCCGGCGGAAGCCTCTGCGGCGAGCCCTGTTGCAAGTCCGGTCGAAACCGCGGCGGCAGCCACCTCCGAACCTCTGGCAGAACCCGCCGTGGCCGGCGCCGGCGCCATCGTCGGTACCGACCCCGCGGCCGGCTCCAGGGTGGAAACGGGTGCCTTGCCCGCTACCGCCATCGCACATACAGCAGAGGCCGCGCCCGGCCTGACCATTCCGGCCGAAGTCGCGGGCAAGCCGCGCGTCGCCGCCGCGGTAGCCGCGCCGGCTGGTGCGCCTGCGACCGCAGCAGCACCCGCAACCCCCGCCAGCCCCGCCACGGCGACGGCGCCTGTTCAACCGTCCACCGGTACGCCCACGTGAGCCAGGAAGTCCCACAAGAAGAAGGACAGGAAGACAGCTTCATGTCCCACCTGATCGAGCTGCGCGCGCGCCTGATCCGCGCGGTGCTCGCGGTGCTGGCCGTTTTCGTCGTGCTGTTCCTGTATCCGGGCACCGCGAAGATCTATGACCTGCTGGCGCGGCCGATGTTGTCGTCGTTGCCGGAAGGCACGCACATGATCGCCATCGGCGTGATCACGCCTTTCATGGTGCCCCTGAAGGTGACCATGATGGCGGCCTTCGTCATCGCCCTGCCGGTGGTCCTGTGGCAGGCCTGGGCCTTCGTGGCCCCCGGCCTGTACAAGCACGAGAAACGCCTGGCGCTGCCGTTGATCATCTCGACCACGGTGCTGTTCATCGCCGGGATGGCGTTCTGCTATTTCGTGGTGTTCCACACCATCTTCCACTTCATCGCCAATATCGCGCCCACCTCGATCACGACGGCGCCCGATATCGAGGCCTACCTCGGCTTCGTGATGACCATGTTCCTGGCCTTCGGCATCACTTTCGAAGTACCTGTGGTGGTGGTGCTGCTGGTGCGCTTCGGCGTCGTCGAAGTCAAGAAGCTGGCCGCCGCGCGCGGCTATGTGGTGGTCGGCGCCTTCGTCATCGCCGCCGTGGTGACGCCACCGGACGTGGTCAGCCAATTCCTGCTGGCGGTGCCGCTGTGCCTGCTGTTCGAGCTGGGCCTGATCTGCGCCCGCATGGTCACGCCGAAAAAAGCAGGCGACACCGAAAACGCCTTGGTGGAAAAGGAATAGCAGCGTCCAGCTGCCACGGATCGGCGCCATGGCGTTGGTCCGCGCGCCGCTTGATCGCGCAGGCCACGCCCGCGCGGAATCAATCGGATTATTCCTACTCTTAGGTCCGAATGCGGATGCAAAAACAGGACTGATTCACCGTTGTCGGCTGCTGTACGGGTCCGTACAGTAGCTGCATGACCATCACTGACCGCCTTTCCTCGTTGATGCGCTGGCGCGGCATACGCAGCCAACGTCACCTGGCCCGCCTGTCCGGCGTGCCGCAAACCTCCATCCACCGCATCCTGGCCGACCGGCCGGGCTACGTGCCGTCCACGCTCACGGTCGGCAAACTGGCTTATGCGTTGTCCGTCAGCCCCGACTGGCTGCGCGGCGATGAATCGGCGGCGCGGGTGCGCGCGCCCGCCATTCCGCAGGTGCGCCCGCCCCGTTCCGGACGGCGCGGGGAATACGACGAGGCAGAAATGAAACGGCTCATGGCCACGCTGACCGCGGCCGAACGGCGCAAGATCGTCGCCGTGGTGCGCCTGGTTGCCCAGGGGCGGTTGCCGGCGGGCGTACAGGCGGAACCAGCGGGACCACCACAGGGCGGGGCGCCTACTTCGGCCGTTGAGGCCGCACGCCAATCTTGACCTTCAGGTTCATCAGGCGGCCATTGCGCAACACGGTCACCGTCACTTCCTGACCCGGCGGCAGCAGGGCGACCATGGCCAGCATGGAAGCCGTGTTCTGCACGTCGTTGCCGTCCAGGCTGCGCACGATGTCGCCCACCTTCAGGCCGCCCCGTCCGGCCGGTCCGTCACGCATGACGCCGGCGATGATGACGCCGCTGTTGCTGGCCAGGCGGAAGGCCTTCGCCAGATCCGGTGTCAGGTCCTGCGGTTCCACCCCCAGCCAGCCGCGCTTGACCTGGCCGGTGCGGATGATCTCGTCCATGACCGCGCGCGCCATTTCGATGGGCACGGCGAAACCGATGCCCAGCGATCCGCCCGACTGCGAGTAGATGGCGGTATTGATGCCGACCACATTGCCCGCCGCGTCGATCAGCGCGCCGCCCGAATTGCCCGGATTGATGGCGGCATCCGTCTGGATGAAATTCTCATACGAGTTCAGGCCCAGGCGATTGCGCCCCAGGGCCGAAATGATCCCTTGCGTGGTGGTCTGCCCCACGCCGAAGGGGTTGCCGATGGCCAGCACCACGTCGCCCACCTTCAGCCCGATATCCGTGCCCAGGGTGGCCACGGGGGTCTCGCCGAATTGGGCGGGCAGCTTGAGCACGGCCAGATCGGTGTCGGGGTCCGCCCCGACCACCTGCGCGGCGGTTTCGCGGCCGTCGGCCAGGGCCACCTCGATGGCGTCGGCGGCCTCCACCACGTGATAGTTGGTCAGCACATAGCCGGCGCGCACGATGACGCCAGACCCCAGGCTGGTCGACTCATGGCGTCGCGCCGACCCGGGTAGTTGGCCCAGCAAGTCGCGCAGGATGGGATCGTTGGGCTGGGGGATCAGCGGCACATCGACGTGTTTTGCCGTGTACACGTTCACCACGGCCGGCGCCGCCCGCGCCACGGCGCTGGAGAAGGACAGCAGCGGCGCGGCCCGCACCGGTTCCGGCGCCGTCGAGGTCTCCGGCGCCTGGGCCGGCTGCGTGGACGCGCCGCGGCCGCCCAGGCTCACCCAATCGGGGCGCAGGGCGGACACCACGAATAGAATGGCAAGACTGACCGTGACGGCCTGGGCGAATATCAGCCAAAGTCGGCGCATGTTTCTAGGAAGGCAAGGCAATGAATAGAATCGACACCCACGAACTGGCCGCTTGGCTGGACCAGACGTTGCAACCGGCGCGCTTCAAGGATTACGCCCCCAACGGGTTGCAAGTGGAAGGCAAGGCATCGGTGGGCCATATTATCGCGGGAGTCACCGCCACCGAGGCCTTGCTGCGCGTTGCCATCGAACGCGGCGCCGATGCGTTGCTGGTGCACCACGGCTGGTTCTGGCGCAACGAGGACGCGCGCGTGCGCGGCCCGCGCCGCACGCGGCTGGCGCTGACCCTGGCGCACGACCTCAACGTGTTTGCCTACCACCTGCCGCTGGACGCGCACCCGCAACTGGGCAACAACGCGCAGCTGGCCCGCGTGCTGGGCCTGGAGCCGGATGCCGACGCCAATGGCGTGCCGCGCACCTGTGGCCGCGACAACCTGATCTGGCTGGGCAGCGCGCCCGGCATCGCCACGGTGGGTGAACTGTCGACGCGGATCGCGCAGCGTCTGCAACGCCAACCCACGGTGATCGGCGACCCGGATCAAGCGGTCGGCCGTGTTGCCTGGTGCACCGGCGGCGCCCAGGGCATGTACACGGAAGCCCTGGATGCCGGCGCGACGGTCTACATCACGGGCGAGATCTCCGAGCCCAGCACGCACACCGCGCGCGAGACGGGCACCACCTTCATCAGTGCCGGCCACCACGCCACCGAGCGCTACGGCGTGCAAGCGCTGGGCGAAGCCGTCGCGCGCCAGTTCGGCATCCGCGTCGACTTCGTCGATATCGACAACCCGGTCTGAGCGATCACACGCCCGGCGTGCGCGGCGGCTGCTGCAGCGGCGCGGCCGGCGATTGCAGCCCTTGTGCTTGCTGGGCCTTGAGCAGGTCGCGGATTTCCGTCAGCAGCTTCTGGTCGGCGGTGGGGCCGCCAGGCGCGGCATCCAGCTTGGAACGCGCACCGGCAATCGCCTTGACCATCAGGAAGATGATGAACGCGAGCAGGATGAAGTTGATCAGGATGGTGACGAAGTTACCCCAGGCGAAGACGTTGCCGCCGGCCTTGAGGATTTCCGCGTAGGTCATCGGACCCGTATAGCCTTCCGGCATGTGCAGGACGATGAATTTGTTGGAAAAATCGACCGAGCCGCCCAGAATGAAATTGATCAGGGGCATCACGATGTCTTTCACAAGGGAGTCGACGATCCTGCCAAAAGCCGCACCGATGATGACACCAACGGCGAGGTCAACGGCATTGCCCTTGACGGCGAAGTTGCGGAAGTCCTTCAGAAATCCGGTCGCTTTGCTCATATCTACTCCTGTCTGTGATACGCCCTTGATTGGGCTAAGGCTATAATACGCGGTTGCTACATTGTTACAAAAATGGCCAGCCACATATCCACACCCCTTTTAAGGGGGAATGCTACACACCGTTGTCCCGACGGGCAGCGGTCGCATAACAAGGATGGAAGATGAGTCAGAACACGATGGTGCATGGAGACGAAGAAGGCGCAGTACCCACCAATCTGCCGCCGGACCCGTCAAGACGTTTTTGGGTAACAACCGCCTGTGCTCTGGGAGGCGTTGCTGGGGTAGCAACCGCCGTGCCCTTTGTCAGTACCTTTGCCCCCTCCGCCAAGGCCCGTGCGGCCGGCGCGCCCGTCGAAGTCGACGTGTCGAATATTCCCGTCGGCCAAATGATAACGGTCGAGTGGCGTGGCAAACCGGTCTGGATCATTCATCGTTCGAAAGAACAGCTTGCCGGCCTCAAGGTCAACGATCCGCTCGTTGCCGATCCCGAATCCAAGCGGCCGGGCTACACGCCCAAGTACGCCGAAAACGAATTCCGCTCACGCAAGGCCGAGCTGTTCGTCTGCGTCGGCATCTGCACGCACCTGGGCTGTTCGCCAACCGCGCACTTCGAGACCGGCGGCGCGGGCGGCCTGCCTTCCAACTGGGAGGGCGGTTTTCTCTGCCCCTGCCACGGCTCCACCTTCGACCTCGCTGGCCGCGTGTTCAAGAACAAGCCCGCGCCGGACAACCTCGAAGTTCCTCCGTATCAGTATTTGAGCGACGCCCGCATCGTCATTGGCGTCGACGAAGACAACAAGGCGTAAAACCCGTGCCCTCCGTAGCGGAGGCGGGTTCATGCGCACAAGATTGATACGCCACGTATAGCAAAGGAGCTGCTTCATGGCTGGCGAGAAACAGGTCGAGACTACAGGTTTGCTGGGTTGGGTGGACAGGCGCTTTCCTGCCACCGCAACCTGGAAGGCACATCTTTCCGAGTACTACGCCCCGAAGAATTTCAACTTCTGGTACTTCTTCGGTTCGCTCGCGTTGCTGGTGCTGGTGATCCAGATCACCACCGGCATCTTCCTGGTGATGCACTACAAGCCCGATGCGGAACGCGCGTTCCAGTCCGTCGAGTACATCATGCGGGAAGTGCCGGGCGGCTGGCTGATCCGCTACATGCACTCGACCGGCGCGTCGATGTTCTTCGTGGTGGTCTACCTGCACATGCTGCGCGGGCTGTTCTACGGCTCGTACCGCAAGCCGCGCGAACTGGTCTGGATCTTCGGCGTGGCGATCTTCCTCTGTCTGATGGGCGAGGCCTTCTTCGGCTATCTGCTGCCCTGGGGCCAGATGTCGTACTGGGGCGCGCAGGTGATCGTGAACCTGTTCTCCGCCATCCCCTTCATCGGACCGGACCTGGCCATCTTCATCCGCGGCGACTACGTCGTGTCGGATGCCACCCTGAACCGCTTCTTCGCCTTCCACGTCATCGCCATCCCGCTGGTGCTGGTGGGCCTGGTGGCGGCGCATCTGGTGGCCTTGCACGAAGTGGGGTCGAACAACCCGGACGGCGTGGAGATCAAGCAGGGCCCGAAGGACCGCTACGGGCGGCCCCTGGACGGCGTGCCTTTCCATCCCTACTACACGGTGCATGACATCGTCGGCGTGGCGGGCTTCCTCATCGTCTTCGCGGCCATCGTGTTCTTCGGTCCGGAGATGGGCGGCTACTTCCTCGAATACAACAACTTCATTCCCGCCGACTCGCTGAAGACGCCGCCGCACATCGCGCCGGTGTGGTACTTCACGCCCTTCTATTCCATGCTGCGCGCCACTACCGACGACTTCACCTGGGTGCTGGCGGGGGCGGCGGTGCTGGGCGCCATCGTCCTGTTCCTCAAGGGCAATTTCAAGGGTATCTGGCGTCTGGTGGTGCCGGCCATCCTGGTGGTCGTGGCGGTGCTGCTGCGTGCCCTCGACGCCAAGTTCTGGGGCGTGGTGGCCATGGGCGGTACCGTGGTGATCCTGTTCTTCCTGCCCTGGCTGGACCGTTCCCCGGTCAAGTCGATCCGTTACCGTCCAAGCTGGCACAAGGTGCTTTACGGCATTTTCATGGTCAATTTCGTGGTCCTCGGCTATGTCGGCACGCAGCCGCCGTCGCCAGCGCTGAACCTGACATCGCAAATCGGCACGCTCTACTACCTGGCATTCTTCCTGTTGATGCCGGTCTGGAGCCGTCTGGGCACGTTCAAGCCTGTGCCTGACCGCGTCGTCTTTCACGCCCACTAAGCCCCAGGACCTGGAAACGGAATGATCATGATCAAGAAGCTGATCGGTGCCGCGGCGTTGATGCTCGCGTGTACGGCCGCGCTGGCGGCGGAAGGTGGATATCCCCTGGATCGGGCGCCGGACCGTTCCAATGACATGGCCGCCCTGCAGAATGGGGCGAAACTCTTCGTCAACTACTGCCTGAACTGCCATGCGGCAGGTTCGATGCGCTATAACAAGCTGCGCGACATCGGCCTGACTGATGAGCAGATCACCAAGAACCTGATGTTCACGGGCGAGAAGGTGGGCGACCTGATGACGGTCGCCATGCCGCCCAAGGACGCCAAAAAGTGGTTCGGCACCATCCCGCCGGACCTGTCGGTGATCGCCCGGGCCAAGTCCCAGACTGCAGGCGCGCCCGGAACCGATTATATTTACACCTATCTGCGTTCCTTCTACCGCGATACCAGCCGGCCGACCGGTTGGAACAACCTGGTGTACCCTAATGTAAGCATGCCGCACGTGCTCTGGGAACGCCAGGGTCCGCGCGAGTTGACAACGGTGGCCATGCACGAAGTCGAAGGCAAGGGGGGCGAACCCGGCTGGGAGCGCGCAACCACCGTTTATGATGCGCAGGGTTATGCCACCGTCAAGAAAGAGGCGGTTGAGCGTTTCCATGGCAGTGAAAGCGTCACCGCGACATTCAAAGCCCTGAACCCGGCGTCTACCGCCCAGTTCGACAATGATGTCGCCGACCTCAGTGCATTCCTGACCTGGATGGCCGAGCCTGTCGCTCAGTTCCGCAAGGAATTGGGCGTCTGGGTATTGCTCTTCCTGGGTCTTTTCCTGGTCGTGGCCATGCGCCTTAATGCTTCCTACTGGAAGCACGTCCGGTAAACCAGCTTGCCCCGCCGGGGGCTGGCGGGGCTCCTGGAGCCTCCGTGGGCAGCATCGCCCTTGCTGCCCCCCTGGCAATTGGGGCCAGCGCCTGCTAGATTGGCGGCGCTGGCCTTTCGCTTTTCATACAAGGACTTATCGCCATGATGGTGCTTTATTCCGGAACCACGTGTCCGTTTTCGCAACGCTGCCGTTTTGTGCTGTTCGAAAAAGGCATGGATTTTGAAATCCGGGACATCGATCTGTACAACAAGCCCGAAGATATCTCGGTCATGAATCCCTATGGCCAGGTACCCATCCTGGTCGAACGCGACCTGGTGCTGTACGAATCGAACATCATCAACGAGTACATCGACGAGCGCTTCCCGCACCCGCAATTGATGCCGGCTGATCCGGTCATGCGCGCGCGCACCCGCCTGTTCCTGTTCAACTTCGAAAAGGAACTGTTCGTGCACGTGTCGGAACTCGAAGACCGCACCAGCAAGCCGGACGAAAAGCGTCTGGAGCGCGCGCGCCAGAACATTCGCGACCGCCTGGCCCAACTGGCGCCGATGCTGTTGAAGAACAAGTACATGCTGGGTGACGAGTTCTCCATGCTGGACGTGGCCGTCGCCCCCTTGCTGTGGCGCCTGGATCACTACGGCATCGAACTGCCCAAGAACGCGGCGCCGCTGCAGAAGTACGCCGAGCGCATCTTCTCGCGTCCGGCCTACATCGAAGCGCTGACCCCGTCTGAAAAAGTGATGCGGCGCTAAGGACCGGCATGGGTGAATCGTCGACCAAACCGTATCTGATCCGTGCCCTCCACGAGTGGTGCACGGATAACGGCTACACCCCGTACATCGTGGTGCAGGTGAATGCCCGCACCATGGTGCCGCCGGCGCATGTCCGCGATGGCCAGATCACGCTGAATATCGGCAACCTGGCCACCAATCAGCTGCGGCTGGGCAACGATCTCATCGAGTTCCAGGCCCGCTTCAGCGGCATCGTGGAAGACGTATCGGTCCCCATCGGGGCCGTCAGCGCCATCTATGCGCGCGAGACGGGCGCCGGCATGGGCTTCGAAGTCCAGACCGACGAACCGGCCACGGAAGGTGAAGACGCCGCGCCGGACGCGCCTGCCGGCCAGTCCGACTCGCGCGACGACGGACCGCCCAGCGACGATCCGCCGCCACGGCCGCGCCTGACCATCGTCAAGTAGGCACGATGGCCTTGGCGGCCCGATCCGGGCCGCAAGCGTCCAGAGACGTTTACAATACGCGTCCCATGCGGTCCGCCCCAGCGGCGGACCGCCCAAGGCCGGCTTAGCTCAGTTGGTAGAGCAGCGCACTTGTAATGCGAAGGTCGGGGGTTCGATTCCTCTAGCCGGCACCAATCATTTCGGGCATCAAGGCCAGCCACCACCGGCCCGCCCTGACGCCTCGCAGATATCCCATGTCCCACTTCCCCTTCGATGCCGTCCTGTTCGATTGCGACGGCGTGCTGGTCGATTCCGAACTGATCACCAACCGCACCCTTGCCACCATGCTCGGTGAGATGGGCTGGCGGCTCAGCCTGGAAGAGACCCTGGACATATTCGTCGGCAAGACGGTGATGGACGAGGCGCCGCGCATCAAGGCCGAAACCGGCCATCTGATCGACGACGCCTGGATAGAACGTTTCCGCGCGCGCCGCAATGCGGCGCTGGAAACGGAGATGCTGCCGATCCCCGGCGCGATCGAAGCGGTCAACGCGGTGCATGCCGCCGTCAATGGCCGCATCGCGGTCGCATCCGGCGCGGACAGCAACAAGCTGCGCCTGATGCTGACCAAGGTCGGCCTGGACATTCCGTTCGGCGACCGGGTCGTCAGCGGACAGGAACAACCCCGCAACAAGCCCTGGCCGGATGTCTATCTGGCTGCCGCGCGCGTCCTGGACGTGGATCCGGCGCGCTGTGCCGTGGTGGAAGACTCCGTCACGGGCGCCCGCGCCGGCGTGGCCGCGGGCGCCACCGTGTTCGGCTACAGCCCTGGCGGCCCGGCCCATAGCGATGCGCAGGACCTGCTCGACGTGGGCGTGGCCCATGTGCTGCGCGACATGCGCGAATTGCCGGCCGTGCTGGCGGCCTGGCAGCGCAAATAATCAGCGATTCGCAACGCTGGCCGCCTGCGACGCGGGTCTGCCGCGACGCAGGTGATCAGCCTCCCGCCGCGGCGCAGGCCTCTTCGTTGCACGCAAGCGCAGCGGCCGCGTCCTGATGTGCTGTCGACCGCGCCATCTGTGCCGCCTGAGCCATCTGTGCCGCCTGAGCCGATACCGCGCGACGCGTCGCGCGCATCAACCACAACGCCACTGCAAGGCTCAACACCAGCACCGCCGTCGCCGCCCAACCCAGCGCACCCAGGCCATACGTGTTGATGACACGGCCGCCCAGGGCGGCGCCCACGCCGATGCCGATATTGGCACCGGAAATGTTCAGGGATGCCGCGAACGCCGCCGCATGCGGCGCGGCCTTCATCACGCGCGCGTGGCACACGATGAACAGGGCCGACTGCGCGATACCCCATAAGGCCAGGGCGACCGCCAACCACACTGGCGTGTGGATCACGGGCACGATGACCAGCAGGCCCACCGCCATGATGACGCTGAAGAGCGCCGTGGCGCCGATGGGATTGCGATCGACCATGCGCCCGCCCAGCGTATTGCCGATCAGGCCGACGGCGCCGAAGGCCATCATGGACCAGCCCACCACCTGTCCGTTGAAACCGGCCAGGCGCTCCAGCATGTCGGCCAGATAGGTGTAGGCGGTGAACATGCCGGTGAAGACCAGCAGGGACAGCACGACGTGACCAACCAGCAGGGGATCGCGCAAGCTGCGCAGCTGCGTGGCCAGCGAGCCGGCGTGCGCGCTGCCCGGCACCACAGGCATGAAGCGCTGCAGCAGGCCGGCCTTGGCGAAGGCCAGCACGGCGAGGACGCCAAAGGCCGCGCGCCAGCCGAATGCATCCGCGATCAGCACACCGATGGGTATCCCCAGGACGGTCGCCACCACGATGCCGAACGCCACCAGCGATACCGCGCGGCCCGCCTTGGCCGGCCCCACCAGGCTGATGGCGGTGTCGCTGGACAAGGACCAGAACACCGGCAAGGCCAGGGCCGGCACGAAGCGCGCCACGGCCATCACGTAGATATTCGGCGCCCACGCGGCCACCACGTTCGCCACGCCGAACAGGGCCAGGGCCCCCACGAACACGCGTTTGCGCGGCAACGCCGCCATCAGCGCGGTGGAAAACGGACCCGTCGCGGCGACAGTGAAGGCGAACAACGTCACCAGCAAGCCTGCCTGGGCGACTTCGATACCGAGGTCGCGGGCGAGGGCGGGCAGCAGGCCGATGATGACGAACTCGGTGGTGAGCACCGTGAAGCCGGCGGCGGATAGAAGCAGGATGGGCAACAGCATGGGCAATGCACGCGAGCCGAGGCAGGCGTGCCTATCGATTCTTGAGGTGGAAGGGAAAACAGGGCGGGAGAATCCCGCCAGACATGCCGCGCATCGCGCAGTGCAATCGCGGCTGGCGCTATGTCAGCGATGACAGCGCCAGTGTTGAAAGCTTAAGGGAAACGCGGAGGGGGAAAAAGCAGCGGCGCTCGGAAACTTTAGTCACGCAGCGCCGACAATACGGACAAACAACGGGGACGAACACAGGGACCGACAAAACCCGACAGCGGCGACCGGCAATGGTTGCCGGCCGCGCTCAACCGCGGATCGATTCGATGCGGTGAACGTGCTCATGACGAAAGCGGAAACGCTGCTTGCGCACGCGGCCGTTTTCCGCCACGCACGGCACCAGGTCCGTGGTGTAGGTCGTGGCGCCGTTGAACGGCGTGTTGTAGATCACGCGAGCGGTGATGCCGGGGCCGTCTTCCGGTTGCAGATGAACGATGTCGCCCACATGGATGGGGGTGTCGTCCAGCACGTGCGTGGCACGGCGGGTCAGGCGGGGTTGAATCGAATTGTTCATTGTTGGGTACTCCAATCTATCTATGTGTTGTTATGGCCCGCATTCGGCGGGCATTTTGCGGTTCGCCGGGTAAGGCTGACCGTTGCGAATCCGCGTTTCGTTCGCCACTCGTGCCAGACTCGTGTCATGGCTTGGTTGCGGCGAATGCCATATGTTGTCCCAGTTCCGTGACGGGAACATTGCTGCGGATGGCCTAAAGACCTCGCCCGTAAGGATGAGGGATCATTGCAGGGTAAAAACAATGCAAAGGGACACAAACGCAACAAGAGCCAACATCGGCGGGGTTTTGGACTGACGGAATGATTCCGGAAAGGCCAAGCCGATGACCGGCGGTCGCTAAGCGTACCGAGGGCATGATTTCGTAGGACGACAACAGGGGCGATTGCTTGGCGCTTGAGGGGTTGCGCTAGCGGACGTCTTCGCGGCGTCTTGTAACAGCGATGTCGGCGCTGGCGGATTTCCGTGTTTTCTTATTGAGGACGGGAAATCACCATGCCAGCTGCCGGCTGGATGCCAGCTCGCTGCGGCGTTCATACACGACGAACTAGGCAATACTACGATATCTTCGATCAACTGTCAACAATATTCGCCATTCCCCCTCCTTTTTACGCTCAGGAAGGTTACGCCCCTGGGCGAACGGCGCCGCGACCGACGCTAGAATGCCCCATTGCGCGCTTTGTCCCCTTGCGTTTGTGGAGCATCTTGAACACGAAGACGACATCCCTGCCTACCCCGGCCGCCGGGGAGCTGGACGCCCTGTGGCTGGCGGAAACGCTGCGCCTGCGTGAAGAGCACTGGGGCCCGCTGGACGACGTCCAGGCCGTGCGCCAGGCGCGCCTGGCGCCCGTGCCCCTGGAACAACGCATCCTGTTGCGGGCCGAGCTGCTGGGACGGCAGACCGGACTGGACACGAGCCTGAGCGCCTGGCGCCGCGCCGCGACCATCGGCGTCGTGGTGCTGCTGGGCCTGGGCCTGCTGGCCGGCATCGGCGCCGCCATGGGGGCCCTGGGCGACGGCAGCCGCGCGGTCAACGTATTGCACGCGGTCGGCGCCCTGCTGGGCCTGCACGCGCTGACGTTTCTATTCTGGTTGTGCGCCAGCGCCGTGGCGCCGCGCGGCGCGGCCCAGGGCCTGGCGCGGCTTTGGCTGTGGGCCAGCCGCCGCCTGGCCCGCGGCCCGGACGCGGGGCTCGCCGCACAGGCCTTGCTTGGCCTGCTGGCACGCGCGGGCGGCCTGCGGTGGTTGTTCGGCGCGGTCAGCCATCTGGTCTGGCTGCTGGCGTTGACCACCGCCCTGGCCACCTTGCTGCTGGTGCTGTCCACCGCCAGCTATCGCTTCATCTGGGCCACCACCTTGCTGGACCCGCAAACCTTCGTGCACCTGACGGACGTGCTGGGCTGGCTGCCGGCACACCTGGGTTTCAGTGTGCCGGACGCCGCCTTGGTGGCCGCCAGCGACGGCACGCGTGACCTGCCCGCGGTGGCCCAGGCGCAATGGTCGATGTGGCTGATCGGCGCGCTGGTGACCTACGGCATCCTGCCGCGCCTGCTCGCCTTCCTGCTCAGCGCCGTCATGCTGCGGCGGACCCTGGCCGGCTTGCGACTGGACCCGGATCTGCCAGGTTATGCCGGTCTGGCAGCGCGCCTGGCGCCGCCCGCCGACACGCTGGACGACGATGCGCCCGCGCTGGCCCAGCAAGGGCCGCGCATCGGCCATGCGAACGCCGCCGCCGTGGGCGTGGCGCCCACCCTGGTCGGGCTGGAACTGCCGCCGGATCTGCCCTGGCCGCCCGTTCCGTTGCCGCCGGCGCTGGCCGACGGCGGCAATCTGGACACGCGCGACCAGCGGCGGCGCTTGCTGGATACGCTGGCGGCCAGACCCGCGCCGCGCCTGCTGATCGTGTGCGATACCCGCCAGACGCCGGATCGCGGCGCCCTGGCCTTGATCACGGAACTGTCCGCGCTGGCGCAAGAGACCCGCTTCTGGCTGTTGGGCAATGGCGGGCCGTCCGCGGCGTTCGACGCGTCCGAAGCGGCGCCGACGCGTCTCGAAGCCTGGCGCGATCAGCTGCGCGCGGCGGGCGTGGCGGATGAAGAGGTGATGCGCGCCGCGGAACCGGCGCTGCGCTGGCTGGAGGCAGACCATGACTGATACGTCCGACGAGCGTCCGCGCGGTGCCCTGCACGACGGTCCGCTTCCCCGTCCCCTGCATATAGCGCTGGTCGGCCACACCAACACGGGCAAGACGTCGCTGCTTCGCACCCTGACCCGCGACGCCGGCTTCGGCGACGTGGCCGATGCGCCCGGCACGACGCGCCGCGTGCAGGGGGCCCAACTGCGCTTGGATGGCCGCCCGGTGCTGGCGTGGTACGACACGCCGGGCATGGAAGACAGCGTCGCCTTGCTGGATTATGTCGAGCGCCTGGCGGGCACGGAGCGGCTGGACGGTCCCGCCCGCATCCGCCGCTTCCTGGATGCGCCGGAAGCACAGGGCCGCTTCGAGCAGGAAGCGCGCGTGCTGACCAAGATGCTGGACTGCGATGCCGCGCTCTACGTCATCGACGCACGCGACCCCGTGTTGGCCAAGCATCAGGACGAACTGGCCTTGCTTGCCGCTTGCGGCAAACCCCTGTTGCCCGTGCTGAACTTCGTGCGCGCGCCCGCGCATCGGACGCAGCAATGGCGCGAGTCCATGGCCAGGCTGGGGCTGCACGCCCTGGTCGAATTCGACACGGTGGCGCCGCCGCTGGACGGCGAGCGACAACTCTATGGCCGCCTGGCCATGCTGCTGGACGCCCACGCGGCCACTTTGCAGGCCCTCGCCGATCACCTGATGCAGCAGCGCCAGGAACGACGGGTGGCCGCCGGGCGCCTGGCCGCCGGCATGCTGTTGGACATCGCGGCCCTGCGCCTGAGCAGCGCGGCCGACGACGACGCCTTGCGCGCCGCGGGCCAGGACCTGCAAGCGCGCGCGCGGCAACGCGAACAGGCTTGCATCGACGCACTGCTGGCCCTCTACAACTTTCGCAACGAAGATTACGCCGCTGAACCGCTGCCGCTGGCGGGCGCGCGTTGGGACATGGATCTATTCCATCCCCAGGCGTTGAAGGACGCCGGCATCAGCCTGGGCGTGGGCGTGGCGGCAGGCGCCATGGCCGGCGCGGCGGTCGATGTGATGCTGGCCGGCGTCAGTCTTGGCACGGCGGCACTGATCGGCGCGGCCGGCGGCGGCCTGTGGCAAAGCGTGGAGCGCTACGGGCAACGCGTACTCGGCAAGCTGCGCGGTTACCGCGAACTGAGCGTGGACGACGCCGTGCTGCGCCTGCTGGGCCTGCGCGCCAGCCAGTTGATCGAAGCGCTGGACCGGCGCGGCCATGCCGCGCGCGATCCCCTGCGCCTGGCCGGGGGCGCCGCGGAAGCCGATCCGCGCAGCGCGGGCGACGACATGCCGGACACCGTTCAAGCGCGCGCTGACACGGGTGACCGGGCCTGGCGCAAGGGCGCGTTGCCGGCCGAACTCAAGGAAGCGCGCAGTCGCCCGGAGTGGTCGGCCTTGAACGGCAAGCACGAGGACAGCCCACGCCGCGCCGCCGCGGTGCGCAGCCTGGGCGCGCGCGTCGCCGGCACCGCCGCGGCCTGAATCGCCATCGGCAAAAGCAAAGGCCGGGATCGCTCCCGGCCTTTGCTTTTCAGAACTGGCCGCGGCGTACCCGGCCGCGGCTCGTCAGACCCTGCTTACTTGTCTACTTGCTTACTTGCGACGGGCCGGAGGCGCGGGCACGGCGGCCGCACCGGCATCGGGCGCGACGCCGTCTTGCGGCTCGTCGCCTTCATCGCCGTCCGGCTGGTCCGAATCTTCTTCGTCCATGCCGTCTTGCGGATGCATGCCCATGGCCATGCCCATCACCATCATGGCGAACTCGTCCAGGGGCATTTTCTTGCCGTTCAGATTCACGACCTTGTCGGCATAGTTGAGTGTGCCGACCACGTTGGCGCCGTCCTTGCTCAGGTAACCGGTGGCCACGGCCATCTGCGCCATCGCCTGGGTCGTTGCATCAGCCTGCTTTTGCGCGGTGGCGGCATCCAGGCCACCGTGCTGCTGCATCTGCTGGGCCAGGATGCTGGTCACCATCGGCGTCGACACGGTCAGCTTGGCGTCCAGCTTTTGCAGCAGGTTGGTGATCATCTGGTCGATCGGCTGGTCCGTGGAGCCGGGATCGCCCAAGTCCAGGGTCATGTCGAAGCGCGACTCGCCCTTGGCGTTGTGAACCAGGATGGGATCGATGAAGAAGGTGGGCTTGCCCGCCAGCAGGGCCTTGCCCGCCGCCATGGCTTTTTCGCGATCCGCGGGCGGCAGGTCCAGCGCCTGTTCCGGATCCTCGCCCGGCTTCTGCTTCATGGTGCGCGTCAGCACATTGCCATACAGCTCGACCAGGGTCTTGACCGCATCGGCCGCCAGATTGCGCGCGCCGAAGCCGACACGCACGCCGGCGACGTCCTGGCCACCCAGGTTGAGCATGCCCACGTCGTACATGACGCGCGCGGCCAGGCCGTTGGCGCCTTCGGTCAACTCGGCGTTCTGCGTGTAGTTATTTAGCAGGATGGCCGGGCTGGTGTTGTGCAGAATGCTCATCTGCTTGACCGCCAGCTGGTTGGTGCCCACCTGCAGGCCAGCCTGGCCCTGGTGCATGTCGCTGCTCAAGGTCAGGCCGGTGAGTTGCACCTTGCCCGGCTCCTTGGGGTCCTTGATGTCAAGGCTGATGCTGTCGATGCTGCCGGAAACCTTGGCGGCCTTGGTGGCATAAGCCACCGCCACCTGCAGGTTCATCCCAGAGAACTTCAGGTCACCGTCGGGACGCAGGACGTCGACCGGCTGCAACACCAGGTTGCCAGCGACGTCGCGGTTGTAATGGACGGTGGCATTGCCGGACAGGGGCGCCGTGCCCTTGGTCAGCTCGAACCAGCTCTTCACCGTTTCGTTGTTGACCAGTTCGAAAGCGCTGGTGGCCATGACGGGCGCCAGGGCGCCGCTCTTCAGGCGGGCCAGCGGGAAGGGACCGTGTTCGATATGGTCATGCAGCAGGAAAGCGACGTCCTTCGCGGGCTTGCCCTTTTCGGCGGCCACGCCTTCGAGCGTCAGGCTGTATTGGATGTCGGACGAGAACACGTGCCGTTCCAGGGACACGACCTCGATCTTCATCTTGGCGTTCGGCATGAAGGCCTGGATCTTGGCGTTCCCTTCATCCACACCCTGGCGCACCACCGCTTCCACACGCTTGCCCGTGTACCACGACGCG
Organism: Bordetella sp. N; assembly: GCF_001433395.1. Lineage (GTDB taxonomy): Bacteria > Pseudomonadota > Gammaproteobacteria > Burkholderiales > Burkholderiaceae_B > Bordetella_C. Next base: position 5,453,034 of record NZ_CP013111.1, on the reverse strand, counting down.
CCTACCCAGGCGACACCAGCAACCACAATCACGCCAACTACGATACCTAGCGACTTTTTCATGAGGCTTCCACTTCCCGGTTGATTTAAGGGCGGGATTATAGGTGTTACAAATGCGGCTGCACGATGTAAACGGTACTCAATATCAGCAAACGGTTACTGAACGCTACCGAACTGGCCTGCATTTCATCGCGTTTCGTCAATCCGGGAAATCGAGAAGCAGGCGTTACAGCGCCCTCCATGCACGACCATTCCCTGGCCCCGTGTTCAGCTACAATGCGCGCCGTGTGCAATGCCAATCGGCACACATCCCATGCGTGGCGTTCGCCGCCGTGACTGGCCCGCCGGGCCATCCTTTTCTCCTGTTTCCGTCCGCCTTGATTGGAGTCTCTCAACTGAGCGACAGGCTGCCGCTGGAGTTGTACTTGACTGCCAATACCACCTTCGCCGACCTCGGGCTGGCCGATTCCCTGTTGCGCGCCATTGCCGAAACCGGCTACACGGCCCCCACGCCCATCCAGGCCCAAGCCATTCCGCTGGTCCTGCAAGGCGGCGACCTGCTGGCCGCGGCTCAGACCGGCACCGGCAAGACCGCGGGCTTCACGCTGCCCATCCTGCACCGCCTGATGCAGGCGCCCGCCGCCGTGCGCAAACCCGGCCGCCCGCGCTGCCTGATCCTGACGCCCACGCGTGAACTGACCGCACAGGTTGAAGAGTCGGTGCAGACCTACGGTAAATACAGCTCGCTGAAGTCCATGGTGATGTTCGGCGGCGTCAACATCAATCCGCAAATCAACGCGCTGCGCAAGCCGCTGGACATCCTGGTCGCCACGCCGGGCCGCCTGCTCGATCACGCCGGCCAGAAGACGGTCGACCTGTCGGGCGTGGAAATCCTGGTGCTGGACGAAGCCGACCGCATGCTGGACATGGGCTTCATCCGCGACATCCGCAAGGTGCTGGCCCTGTTGCCGGCCAAGCGCCAGAACCTGCTGTTCTCGGCCACGTTCTCGGACGAGATCCGCACCCTGGCGCGCGGTGTCCTGAACAATCCGGGCGAAGTCTCGGTGACGCCGCGCAACACCGCTACCGAGCTGGTCAAGCAGACCATGCATCTGTGCGAACAGCATCACAAGCGTGACCTGATCAGCCACATCATCCGTGAAAGCGGCTGGCACCAGGTGCTGGTGTTCACGCGCACCAAGCACGGCGCCAACCGCCTGGCCGAAAAGCTGGTGAAGGACGGCCTCAGCGCCGCCGCCATCCACGGCAACAAGAGCCAGGGCGCGCGCACGCGTGCGCTGGCCGGCTTCAAGGACAGCAGCGTCACCGTGCTGGTCGCCACCGACATCGCCGCGCGCGGCCTGGACATCGACCAGCTGCCGCAGGTCGTCAATTTCGAATTGCCCAACGTGCCCGAAGACTACGTGCACCGCATCGGCCGCACCGGCCGCGCGGGCGCGACGGGCGCCGCCATCTCCCTGGTCGACCCCAGCGAAGTGAAGCTGCTGCGCGCCATCGAGAAACTGATCCGCAAGCCCATCGATCGCATCGAGATCCAAGGCTGGACGCCGCCCGTCGGCGGCCCCACGCATGAGCGCGACGACGAGGACGACGAACGCGACAACCGTGGCTTCCGCAACGGCTCGGGCCGTAACGGCAACCGTTCCTCCAATGGCGGTGGCCGTGCTGGCCAGGGCCAGGGCCGTTCGGCCAACGGCGGTGGCGGTGCTCGTGGTGGTAATGGCCAAGGCCAGGGCCGCCCCGCGGGTGCGGCAGGCGCCGGCGCCCGTAGTGGCCAGGCACCCCGCAGCGGTGCGGGCCGCAACGGCGCGGAAGGCCGTGCCGCCAACGGTAACGGCGGCGCCAATGCCGGCGCGCCGCGCAACGGCGGCGAAGGTCGCCGTCCGGCGCCGGCACGCCAGGCTGAAAACCGCCCGGCCGCGCCCACGGCCCGCCGTTCGGATGGCGCCCGCCGTCCCGCCCTGCTGTCCAAGTAACGTGACGCTGTCCACCTGGCTGACCTTCTTTCTCGCATCCTGGGCGATTTCCTTTTCGCCCGGGGCGGGTGCCATTTCCGCGATGTCCTCCGGACTGAAGTACGGCTTTGCCCGCGGCTATTGGAATACGGTCGGCCTGATCAGCGGCATCCTGTTCCAGTTCGTGGTGGTCGGCGTGGGGCTGGGCGCGGTGCTCGCCACGTCGGAGCTGGCCTTCGCCGTCGTCAAGTACCTGGGCGTGGGCTACCTGATCTACCTGGGCTGGCGCCAGTTCCGCACCGACGCCGCGCCGGTCACGGTGGACAAGGGCGAGCCGGCCAAAGCTTCCGTGCGCTCCCTGGTGGTGCGCGGGTTCCTGGTCAACGCCAGCAATCCCAAAGGCACGGTTTTCCTGCTGGCCGTGGTGCCGCAGTTCATCGATACGGCGCACGCCCTGACGCCGCAGTATTCCGCCATCGCGGCGACCTTGGCCTTCACCGACCTGGTCGCCATGGCGGTTTACACCCTGTTGGCCGCGCGCGTGCTGCGGCTGCTGCGAAGCCCGCGCCACATCCGCTGGATGAACCGCGCTTTCGGCTCGCTGTTCATCGCCGCGGGCCTGTTCCTGGCGACGTTCCGGCGCGCCAGCTGATCCGGCCGCTTCGCATCGCTACGTAGAGAATGCCTAGATGAATATCCAACAAGAAGTCGCGCGCCGCCGCACATTCGCCATCATTTCCCACCCTGACGCGGGCAAGACCACGCTGACCGAAAAGCTGTTGCTGTTCGCAGGCGCGATCCAGATCGCCGGCAGCGTCAAGGCCCGCAAGGCCAGCCGCCATGCGTCCTCGGACTGGATGGAAATCGAAAAGCAGCGCGGCATCTCGGTGGCCTCGTCGGTGATGCAGATGGAGTATCGCGACTGCGTCATCAATCTGCTCGACACCCCGGGCCACCAGGACTTCTCGGAAGATACCTATCGCGTGTTGACGGCGGTGGATGCCGCCCTGATGGTGATCGACGCCGCCAACGGCGTGGAGCCGCAGACCAAGCGCCTGCTGGCGGTCTGCCGTGCGCGCAACACGCCCATCATCACGTTCATCAACAAGATGGACCGCGAAGTGCGCGAGCCCCTGGACCTGCTGGCCGAGATCGAGTCGCACCTGGGCATGGACACGGTGCCGTTCTCGTGGCCGGTGGGCATGGGCAAGGCCTTCGGCGGGGTGTTCGACATCCGCGAAGACCGCATGCGCATCTTCCGCCCGGGCCAGGAGCGCCGCGGCGGCGACGACGACTTCATCCAGGGCCTGGCCAATCCGGAAATCGCCCAACGCTTCGGCAGTGCTTTCGACCAGGCCAACGGCGAAATCGAATTGATCAACGAAGCCTCGCCGCCCTTCGACGAAGCGGAGTTCCTGGCGGGCCGGCAGACGCCGGTGTTCTTCGGCTCGGCCATCAACAACTTCGGTGTGCAGGAAGTGCTGGACGCCCTGGTCGACATGGCGCCGCGCCCTGGCTCGCGCCAGTCACTGCAGCGCGAGGTCAAGCCCGAGGAACCGCGCTTCAGCGGCGTCGTGTTCAAGGTGCAGGCCAATATGGACCCGGCCCACCGCGACCGCGTGGCCTTCGTGCGGGTGTGTTCCGGCCGTTTCGAGCGTGGCATGCGCCTGAAGGTCAGCCGCACGAACAAGGAAATGCGGCCCAATAACGTGGTGTCCTTCCTGTCGCAACGGCGCGAGCTGCTGGACGAAGCCTACGCGGGCGACGTGATCGGCATCCCCAACCACGGCGTCCTGCAGCTGGGCGACGTGTTGACCGAAGGCGAGCAACTGCAGTTCACAGGGCTGCCGTTCTTCGCCCCGGAACTGTTCCAGGCCGTGGAAGTGAAAGACCCGCTGCGGACCAAGCAGCTGCGTACCGGCTTGATCCAGCTGGGCGAGGAAGGCGCGATCCAGGTCTTCCGGCCCGTGGCCGCCGGCGGCGCCATGCTGCTGGGCGCGGTTGGCCAGTTGCAGTTCGAAGTGGTGGCCCATCGCCTGAAGGCCGAGTACAACGCCGACGCCCGGCTCATGCCTTCGCGCTACACCATGGCACGCTGGATTACGTCGGAAGACCCCAAGGCGCTGCGCAAGTTCATGGATGCCAATGCCGCCCACATCGCCTATGATGTGGTCGACGCGGCGGCCTTCCTGGTGAGCTCGTCCGCCCAGTTACGGGTGGCGGAAGAGTTATATCCAGATGTGAAATTCCATGCCATGCGTGAGCACGGGGGCCGTGTCTTCGGCGACAAAGTCCAGTCCTGATACGATTACTGTCCCTTGAGACCCGAGAGGTTAGGAATGTCTTGGCGAGTATTGTTCGCAACACTGCTGGTAGCGCTGGGCGCGTCGGCGTGGGGCGGAATCCAGTTCGGCGATTGGCTGGTGGCGCACGCGCCCCCGGCCGCACCCGCCCCCGGTCAAAACGGCGGGGCGGACGAAGCCATTCTGGATGCAAACGGCCGCCCCTATATGGCCCAGCCGCCGCAACCGCGGGTGGATGGCACCCTGGGCGTCCCGGAAAAGCCGGCTGATACCGATTGGCAGGTCAACACCGTGTCCCTGTTCGACACCGTGCATGACCCGCTGGTGCAGCTGTCGCGCGACTCCATCACCATGGATCAGGCGCGCCAGATCGCGGCCGAGACCAACGTCCCCGTGCCCACCGGCAACGACGTCAGCACCCTGGACCTGGCCACGCAGCAGGCGCAAACCCAGCAGGCGGCCCAGCAGTACGCCCAGATCCAGGCCTCCCGCAACGTGACCCAGTCGACCATGGTGCAGGCCATCGACATGCCCACGCCGCGCCAGCAGCAGGCCATGGCCAATAACAGCGCGGGTGCCAGGGGCTGGCAGGACGCCCTCAAGCAGGAACTGGCGCAGTGCGCGTCGGCGGGCTTCTTCGATCGCCCCACCTGCTCCTGGAATGCCCGCAACAAGTACTGCGGACCCAACCAGGCCTGGGGCACCATCGCCGAATGCCCGAACAAGGTCCAGTAAAAATAACGTCCAACAAAAAAAGCGCCGGTCTTCCGGCGCTTTTTTTTACCTGCTTGTCTTCCCGGGCCGCTATCAGCCGTCGACTTCCATCTGGCTTTGCAGATAGTTCTGCAGACCCACCTGATCGATCAGGCCGATCTGGGTTTCCAGGTAGTCGATGTGTTCTTCGGTGTCGTCCAGGATGTCCTGGAACAGATCGCGCGACACGTAGTCACGCACCGACTCACAGTAAGCGATGGCGTCCTTGACCGTGCCTTGGGCAGCGGTTTCCAGCTTCAGGTCACAGGCCAGCAGTTCCGGCACGTCCTCGCCGATCAGCAGCTTGTGCAGGTCTTGCAGATTGGGCAGGCCGTCGAGCATGAAAATGCGTTCGATCAGACGGTCGGCATGCTTCATTTCGCCGATCGACTCTTCGTACTCGTGCTTGCCCAGCTTGTTCAGACCCCAATGGCGCAGCATGCGGGCATGCAGGAAATACTGATTGATCGCCGTCAACTCGTTGGTGAGCTGTTTGTTGAGGAACTGGATGACGGTTTTATCGCCTTTCATGATGGAACTCCTTGCTTCGATTGCCCGCAGACTACCATCGGTATGGCTTCGCGAATACCCCTTTTCTCTCACGTCGTAAATGGCTTTGCGACCGCTATACGAAAGCGTAAGCAGGAAAGAAATGAGAATGAATCTGGATCAATTCGCACCCTAAATGACGCGAAAATCAGCCCAAAACCCCTTTATTCACGGGGTTGCGCGTCGCCAGCCAGATGCCCGCGGCAATCGGCAAAATGCCCAATAAGTCCATCGCCGCGACGTGTTCGCCGAGCGCAAGCCAGCCAAATAACAGCCCGAGCGGCGGCATAAGAAAATGCAACGCACTGGCTGCTGTTGCGCTGGAACCGCGAAGAATATGGAACCAGAGGCCATAACCGCCGACCGACACGGCGAAAACCATATACATCAGGCTCCAGAACAGGTTCGCCGACCAGTTGATCGGCTGGCCACTTTCATACAGCAGCGCAAAGGGCAGCAAGGCCACCGCTCCCGCCAGCGCCTGCAGGCCCGTGGCCTGCCAGAGTCCGCTCACCGGCGGCAGGCGCTTGTACAGCAACGTGGCCGCCACCAGGGCGAACAGGCCGCCCACCACCAGCCACACGCCATGGGGATCTTCGTGCATGCCGCCCAGGCGTGAACGCAGCACCAGGGCTACCCCCGCCAGGCCCAGCAACAGGCCCACGAACTTGCGCCCGGTCAGGCGTTCGCCAAGTATCGGGCCGGCGAGCACGCCGATCAGCAGGGGGTTGGTGCTGATCAGGACGGCCGTGAACGCCGAGGACACGGTCAGCATGCCGGTCCAGCTCAAGCCCAGGTACAGCGCGTTGTTCAAGACGCCCAGCACGAAAAGGGTACCCAGCTCGCGCCAGCCGGGCCGCCGCAGGCTGCCGTTCCAGGCGGCCAGCGCCAGCAAGGCGGCGGCGGCCAGGAAGAAGCGGATGGTCAGCAGGGTCAGCGGCGGGCAGTCGCGCAGACCGAACTTGGCGCCGGCGAAGGCGGAACTCCACAGCACACAGAACAGGGCGACCGGCGCCCAGCGCATGCGGGGCGCCTGGCGTAAATGATCGTGGGGATGCCCCGACACGGGGTCAGGCGGCGGCGATGACGGGAATGGGGAAGGAATTGGCGGCATGACCGCCCTGGTCGGCTAGCGCGACCGCGGCACCGGGAAGGCGTCCGCGCGAGGGGACGGCAACCGATTGCACATGACAAACGCTGGAGCAGCGTCCGCCCGGCAGGTATTCCGCCGCGGTGGCCGCGCACGAACCGCAGCACGAAGCCACGCCCAGCTCGAATTCCAGGTCATCCAGAGACGTAGCGCCCGCGTCCACACAGGAACGGACTTGACGTTCGGTGACTGCATTACATACGCAAATGTACATGAGAATAATTATTAATGCTTATCCAGCTTCATGCAAGTGCGAAAAACGGGGACGTTCGCGAAATAAATCGGGGGCGGTTCTCGCGCAAAAAGGGACGTGCTTTCAGCGCAACGTTGCCTGGGCCTTGCGCACCGACGCCGGGGCAATCCGCAGCGCTTCCCGGTATTTGGCCACGGTACGGCGGGCGATGACGATCCCCTCTTCGGCCAGTTTCAGCATCAGCTGATTGTCCGAGAGCGGTTTGGCGCGATTTTCCTCTGACACCATGCGGCGGATATGCGCCTGCACGGCGGTAGCGGACGCCGAATCGCCCGTTTCCGTGGCCACGCCCGCGCCGAAGAAGTGCTTGAGTTCCAGGGTGCCGAAGGGCGTGAGCATGAATTTCTGCGTGGTGGCGCGGGAAATCGTCGATTCATGCAGGCCCAGTTCGCCCGCGATTTCCTTCAGGATCAACGGCCGCATCGCCGATGGGCCCTGGCTGAAGAAGGCCGCCTGGTGGTTCACGATGGCCTGGGACACCCGCAGGATGGTGTCGCAGCGCTGTTCGACGTTGCGGATCATCCAGCGCGCCTGCTGCAGCTGGGCGTGCAGGCCGGCGTGGTTCGACTCTTTCTGGTTGCCCAGCATCTGGGCATACAGGCCGTTGATGCGCAGGCGCGGCATGGCGGCGCTGTTCAGCACCACCTGCCAACCCTTGCGGGCCTTGCGCACGATGACGTCCGGCACGGCGTAGTCCGCCGCGCCCACCGTCCAGGCGCGGCCAGGCCGGGGGTCCAGCTTCAGGATCAGGGCGCGCGCGGCGCGCAGCCTGGCATCGTCGCAATGCAGGGCTTCGCGCAGGCGGGCCGGATTGCCGGCCGCCAGCAGCGCCAGATGGTGGGCGCAGATTTCGCGCGCACAGGCCAGCACCAGGGGCTCGGCCGCCTCGGGCAGGCGGCTGATGTCCGGCTGGCGCAATTGCAAGGTCAGGCATTCAGCCATGTCGCGGGCGCCGATGCCGGGGGGGTCGAAAGACTGCAGCAGCCGCTGGGCGGCGCGCAGTTCATCGATGTCGGCCTCGGCGTCTTCCGGCAGCCATTGCAGGATCTCCTCCAGCGGCGACCCCAGGTAGCCGTTCTCGTCGAGTTCATCGATCAGGAGCGTCGTCAGGGTGACGTCGCGCACGCTGGCGCGGGTCAGGGCCAGCTGGCCCAGCAGGTGCTCACGCAGGGTATCGGGCCGCGCCGCTTCGGGCAGGTCGTTGTCCTCGTCGTTGTAGACGCCCTTGGAGCCGGGCATTTCGTCCAGCGGCGTTTCGCGATCGGGCGCGGGATCGTCATCCTGGGCCGAGGCTTCGCGATTGGGATCGGTTTCGTCCGAACGCACGTCCTCGTCGCGTTCCAGCAGGGGGTTTTCCGCCAAAGCCTGGGAAATCTCGGTTTCCAGGTCGAGCGTCGACAATTGCAGCATCCGGATGGACTGTTGCAACTGGGGCGTCAGCGTCAAATGCTGGCCTGGACGAAGTTCGAGACTATGCCGCGTCATAAATATGTTTCTAGGAGATGCCGTTCGATAAATAGGTGCGGAGTCATAGGTACAATATTTTGCATGAATACGACCTCACCCGATCGCATCCGTCAGGACTGCCGTCTGATCCGTCAGACCTTGCTCAGACTGGCCACACCCCGCCTGGTGCTGCGGGCCGTCGTCATCATAGTGGCAGCCGCCATTTGGCTCTACGGCGCCGGCCAGATTACCGACTTCGGGAAAACCATCAACTATGGCGCCCTGCAGCCGCTGGGACAGCAAAGCATAGACCTGTTGAACCGCCTCAACCCGTATCTCTGGTGGGGCGTCGCGGCCATCTGGTTCCTTATCGTCTTCTTCATCGTGCGCAGCTGGCTGCGCGGCAATATCGAAGCCGCCCGCGCCCGCGTGGTCCCGGCCGACACCTTTGCCGACCTGGTGCCGCAATTGTCCGAGGACGTCGTCGACGTGGTGCGCTGGTGTTGGGGCAGCCGTGACGAGCCCTTCACCGTGGGCGACCTGCAACGCGTGCTCAGCGAAACCCGCCATGGCCGTATCGACAAGATCGCCATGGTGCGCGAGCAGGAAGCCATGCTGGGGCTGCCGCCCCTGCCGGGTACCGGTCCGGGGCCGCTGCGCGCGCAAGCACCCGTGCTGGATGACCGCCTGCCCCGCGTCGGCGCCCGTGATTACCGTGACGTCGGCCGGCAGGATCCCGGCCTGGACGACCGTCCGGCCCCGACCCGCGGCGTCCACGTTGAACCCCGTATCGGGCCCAGCAAATAAAGCAAGGGCGCACCACTGCTCACCCAGCCCTCCGTAAACCGCCTCTTCGCAGGCGGTTTCGTTTTTTGCGGCAAGGCATGGGAAATTGCTCCCGCCGGGACGCCCTGGACTTGCGCCACGCCCGATTTTGTGTTCGACTAGCGGCTTACTTTATCGATCAGCCCATGGCCCACACGCGCACTTCCTTCGCGATGACTACCGGACGCAACAGCGCCCCGGCGGTCGGCGTGCGCGCTGATTCGTCCTTTACCACCAGCCTCCCGGCTGTGTCGGCCCCCCAGTCCGCCCGCGGCTCCCTAGCCGTGAGCGCGCTATCGCTAGCGCTAACCCTAACGATCGGTTGCCGGGCCTAGCGTCCCGTGGCAGTTCGGCAGCCCTCAGCGCCACCTCGTCTTACCCCCGTCTTTTTTCGTCCTTAGTATTCGCCGGTTGATGCCGGTACCGCCGTACAGGAAGCTCGTGCAGGCCACCTCGTGCCTTGGCCCTGAGCACCGTCCGGCGGCGCCGCCGAACCGCGCCCACCCGTAAAGGTGCCCTGACCATGATGCTCGCCAACCCCGCCACCAAGTACGTACCGTTCGCCCCGTTCGCCAAGGATTTCTCCGAACGCACCTGGCCCAGCCGCCGTATCACGCAGCCGCCGATCTGGATGAGCACCGACCTGCGCGACGGCAACCAGTCCCTGATCGAACCGATGAGCGTCGAGCGCAAGGTGCGCTTCTTTGAACAGCTGGTGAAGATCGGCTTCAAGGAAATCGAGGTTGGCTTTCCGTCCGCGTCGCAGACCGACTTCGACTTCGTGCGCAAGCTGATCGAAGAAAAGCGCATCCCCGAAGACGTCACCATCATCGTGTTGACGCAGTCGCGGGAAGAACTGATCACGCGCACCGCCGAAGCCGCCGCCGGCGCCCGCCGCGCCATCATTCATCTGTACAACGCCGTCGCGCCGGCTTTCCGCAAGGTCGTGTTCAACATGACCCGCGAACAGATCAAGGAAATCGCCACCACCGGCACGGCCTTGATCAAGCAGGCCATGAAGAAGTATCCGCAGACGCAGTGGGCCTATCAATACTCGCCCGAAGTGTTCAGCACCACCGAGCCGGATTTCGCGCTCGAAGTGTCCAACGCCGTGGCCGATGTCTGGCAACCGACGCCGGACAACAAGATGATCCTCAACCTGCCGGCCACCATCGAGGCGACGTCGCCCAATCTGTACGCCGACCAGATCGAATGGATGCACAAGAACCTGGCGCGCCGCGACAGCATCGTGCTGAGCGTCCACCCGCACAATGACCGCGGCACCGCCGTGGCCGCCGCCGAATTCGCCGTCATGGCAGGCGCCGACCGCATCGAAGGCTGCCTGTTCGGCAGCGGCGAACGCACCGGCAACGTCGACCTGGTGACCCTGGCCTTGAATCTCTACACGCAGGGCGTGCACCCGGGCCTGGATTTCTCCGACATCGACGAAGTGCGCCGCTGCGCCGAGTACTGCAACCAGTTGCCCGTGCATCCGCGCCATCCCTATGCGGGTGACCTGGTCTTCACGGCCTTCTCCGGTTCGCACCAGGACGCCATCAAGAAGGGCCTGGCGCAGCAGAAGGCCGACGCGGTCTGGGAAGTGCCTTACCTGCCCATCGACCCGGCCGATCTCGGCCGCAGCTACGACGCCGTGATCCGCGTCAACAGCCAGTCGGGCAAGGGCGGCGTGTCCTACCTGCTCGAGCAGGAACATGGCCTGGCCTTGCCGCGCCGTCTGCAGATCGAATTCAGCCGCGCCATCCAGCGCGTGACCGACGAGACCGGCAGCGAAGTGACGGCCGATGCGGTGCACGGCATCTTCAAGAAGGAATACCTGGAACAGCACTCCCCGTGGAAGCTGATCCGCCACCGCATCGTGGGCGACCCCGGCGCGGGCGAAGGCCGTGATTTCCGTGTCGAAGCCGAAGTCGAAGTAAACGGCACGCGCCGCACCATCGTCGGCGAGGGCAATGGCGCGATCTCCGCGTTCGTGGCCGCGCTGGGCATGCCCGTGAAGGTCATGGACTACCACGAGCACGCCATCGGCGCCGGCGCCGACACGCGTGCCGCCAGCTACGTGGAAGTGCGGATCGGCGATGCGCCGACGGGCTTCGGCGTGGGCATCGACCGCGATATCGTGACCGCGTCCTTCCATGCGCTGCTCAGCGCCGTGAACCGGCACCTGAGCGCCAACCCGGACCAGGTCGTCGTCCCGGCGGACGAAGCCGTCTCGGCTTGATGTCCCGGCGTCCGCGCGGATCGATCCCGCGCGGACAGCAGGACCAAAGGGCTGTTGCCACCTATCCGTGGCAACAGCCCTTTTGCATGGCCGCGCTCAGCGTATGCCGGCGCGCAGGAAGGATTGGACGAACTGCCGCTGGAACAACAGGAACGCCACCAGCAGGGGCGCCGCGGACAGCAGGGTGGCCGCGGTGATGACCGACCAGTCTATACCCTGATCAGTCGACGAGAAGACTTGCAGGCCCACGGTCAGCGGGCGCGCCTCGACCGAGTTGGTGATGATCAGCGGCCACAGGAAGTTGTTCCAGTGGTAGCTGACCGACACCAGGCCATAGGCGATATAGGTGGGCTTGCCCAGCGGCACGTAGACCTTGAGCAAGACCTGCAAGGCGCTGGCGCCTTCCACGCGCGCGGCTTCCTCCAGCTCGCGCGGTATGGTCTTGAAGGTCTGGCGCAGCAGGAAGATGCCGAACGCCGACGCGAAGTACGGCAGGGCGATGGCGAACACCGTGTCGCGCACGCCCAGCCAGCTCATGGTGCGGTAGTTTTCCACGATGAGCACGTCGGGCATCACCATCAGCTGCAACAGCACCAGCAGAAACAGAAACTCGCGGCCGCGGAATTCCAGGCGGGCGAAGGCATAGCCGGCCATGGTCGACAGGACCAGTTGCGCGACCAGCACCATGGTCACCAGCATGAAGGTATTCAGGTAGTAGCGCGGGAATGGCGCCGCCTCCCAGGCGCGCGCGAAGTTTTCCAGGGTCCACGGCGCGAACAGGTCGAAGCGCGTGGCATAGGCCGGCGGATGCACCGCCGCCCACACCGCATACAGCAGCGGCAGGATCCAGATGATGCCCAGCAGCCACGCCCCGATCGTGTCCAGCCAGGCGCCGGCTTCGCGCGGTTTCGCATCCGACCGCTGAACGGGTCTTGCGCCGCTGCTGGCGCGGGGTTTCACACTGGCGCTCATTGGTAGTGGGTCCTCTTGTCCAGCCAGCGGAACTTGATCGCCGCGATGATGCCCAGGACCAGCAGCAGCACCACGGTCAGTGTCGCGGCGTACGCGGTGTCCCAGAAACTGAAGCCGATCTGGTAGATGTAGAACAGCAACAGAGTGCTGGCGTTGTCAGGGCCGCCATGCGTCATCACCACCACGTGGTCGATCAGCCGGAAGGCATTGATCAGCGCATTGATCAGGACGAACAGCGTGGTCGGCATGAGCAGCGGCCACAGCACGCGGCGGAAGTACTGCCAGCGCGACGCGCCTTCCAGCATGGCGGCCTCGCGCAGCGAAGGCGACACGCCTTGCAGGGCCGCCAGGTAGAAGATCATGAAGAAACCGGCTTCCTTCCAGACCGACACCATCATCAACGCCGGCAAGGCGGTTTCGCGCGTGCCCAGCCAGTTGGGGCCCGTCAGGCCGAACCACTGCAGAATCTGCGCCAGCAAGCCGTACTGCGGGGTGTAGAAGAACAGCCAGATATTCGCCACGGCCACCATGGGCAGCACCGTGGGCGTGAAGTAGGACAGGCGCAGGAACCCGCGCCCGGCCAGGCCGCGGTTGACCCACAGGGCCATCAGCAGCGCGATGCCCACGGCCACCGGCACGGTGCCCAGGGCAAACCACAGGTTGTTGATCAGGGCCCGCCAGAAGACGGGGTCCTGCAGCATCACCTGGTAATTCTCCATGCCGACGAATACCGCCGGGCGGCGGCCCTTGGGCGTGGAGAAAAAGCTGTGCCACAGGGTCGCCAGCGCCGGATAGTGAGTGAACGCGACGAGCAGGACCATGGCCGGCAGCAACAGCAGCCAGGCGTAGACGGCGTTCAGGGTCCTGTTCATCGCGGGGTCACCTTTACTTGTATGAACGCAGCACGCGGTCCGCTTCACGTTGCGCGTCGGTCAGCGCCTGTTGCGGCGTCTTGGCGCCGGTCAGGGCTGCTTGCAGCGCATCGTTCAGCACCTTGGTCACGCGCTGGTTCTCATGCGTCGAGAATTCAGCCACGCTGACGTCCAGCTGGTCGCGCGCCACCGCGGCGGCGGGCACTTCCTGCGCGTACTTCTTCATCTTGTCGGTCTGCCATGCAGCCGGGGTCACCGCCACGTAGCCGGTAGCGATGCTCCAGTCGGCCGCGCGTTCCGGCGCCGTGGCCCAACGGGCGAACTTCACCGCGGCTTCCTGCTGCGCGGGGGTGGCGCTCTTGAAGACGTAGAAGTTGCCGCCGCCGGTCGGGCTGCCGCCACGCTTCTGCTTGGGCATCATGGCCACGCCGAAGGGGAAGCTGGCGTTGCTGCGGATGTTGGTCAGGTTGCCGGTGGTGGTCCAGATGATGGCGGCCTTCTTTTCCAGGAAGTCCTTGGGCGTGGTGCCCCAGTCGATGGTGCCGGTGGGCATGACACCATGCTTGGCGGCAAGGTCGCGCCAGAACTGCGCGGCTTCGACGACGGCGGGCTTGTCCAGCATGACCTGGTTGCCGGCATCGTTCATCAGGATGGCGTCGTTGGGCGTGGTCAGCGCCTGGAACAGCCAGTACGCGAAGCTGCCGCCCGACGGAATCTCCAGGCCCCACTGCGTGACGTTGCCGGACGCATCCTTCTTGGTCAGCTTCTTGGAAAACTCGACCAGTTCCTGCCAGGTGGCGGGCGGATGCTCGGGATCCAGCCCGGCTTCCTTGAACATGGTCTTGTTGTAGTACATGACGATGGTGGAACGCTGGAAGGGTACGCCCCACACATGGCCGCCAGTGCGGCTGTTCTGCATGAAGGCGTCGTAGAAGCCGCCCAGCCATTGCTTGCCGGCCTCGTCCTTGGCCAGGCCGTCGATGGGGACGATGGCGTCCTCATCGATCAGCGTGAACATGTCGGTGGACAACAGCACCGCCAGCTGCGGCGGGTTGCCGCCCTTCAGCGCGGTCAGCGCCTTGGCGATGGAGTCCTGGTAGGAGCCGGCATATACGGGCTTGATCTTGATGCCGGCGTTTTCCTTCTCGAAGTCCGACACCATGGTGTCGATGATCTTGGTGATGGGACCGCCCACCGCGACCGGGTAGTAGAACTCCACTTCGACCGGCTTGTTCTGGGCGTAGGCGGGCAGGGACAGGGTGGCGCCGGCGATCACGGCGGCCAGGCTTTTCAGTACGGTACGTCGCATGGTGGAAAGATCTCGCTAATGGGCAAACGATGGGGCTACGGATGAGGCTACGGATGGGAAGCCAGCGCCACGGCGCTGGCATCGAAAAAGTGCTGATGCCGGGTATCCCATTGCAGGTGCAGCACCGCGCCGGGCGTGGCGTGCAGATGGCCGGTGACGCGCACCGCGATACCGCTGCTGCTGCCCACGCTGCAGGTGACGATGGAGTCGGCGCCGAAGTATTCGACGCTCTGCACGATGGCCACGTGGCCGACGTCGTCATTCGCCAGACGGATGTGCTCGGGCCGCACGCCCAGCTTGCACGCGCCGGCGGGCGCCATGGGCACCGCCGGGCCGCCGGTGCCGGCCGGCACCAGGGCGCCCGCGACGCTGTCCAGGGTGATGAGGTTCATCGGCGGCGTGCCGATGAAGCGCGCGGCGAACTCGGTGGCGGGACGCGCGTACAGCCGGTCCGGCGTATCGCATTGCTCGATCACCCCATTGCGCAGCAGCACCACCTGGTCGGCCATGCTCATGGCCTCGGTCTGGTCGTGCGTGACGTACACCATGGTCATGTTCAGCTGTTGCTGCAGGGCGCGAATCTCGCGGCGCATCTCATGGCGCAGTTGCGCATCCAGATTGGACAGCGGTTCGTCCATCAGGCACACCGGCGCTTCGGAGATCACCGCGCGTCCCAGGGCCACGCGCTGCTGCTGGCCGCCCGACAATTGCGACGGCTTGCGATCCAGCAGATGGCCAAGGCCCAGCAGGCCCGCGACGCGGTCCAGGCGGCGCTGGTAATCGGCGGCCGGCTCCTTGCGAACGCGCAGGCCGAACAGGATGTTCTCGCGCACCGACAGATGCGGGAACAAGGCATACGACTGGAACACCATCGCCACGCGGCGCTTGGCCGGCGGCAGATCGGTCACGTCGCGGTCGCCGATGTGGATGCGCCCCGAGGTGGGCGTATCCAGTCCGGCGATCATGCGCAGGGTGGTCGACTTGCCGCAGCCTGACGGGCCCAGCAGCACGGTGAAACTGCCGGCCGGCACGGTGAAGGCCACATTGCTGATGGCCGCCGCGTCGGCGTACTGCTTGGTCAGCTTATCCAGAACTATCGCGGCCATGTCCCCTCGCTCTGTTTGTTTTTCATGGCTATTGTGCGGGCAAATGAAATCCTTTTCATTTTGCGCTGCGAACATGACCGAATCATGGCACTGTCCCCACTACTTCATCGACGACGTCACTCATCGATGAGGGCGCCGCCCTCGTGGAAAGGATAGGGTCCCGCGTAATCGCCAATGAAGGCAACGTGGCTGACGAGCGCGCCGTTGCGCCATTCGTGCAGATGGAAGCCGGGCGGCTCCATCACGAAAGCCGACGGGCCGTCCGGCCGCAAGTCCAGCGCGACCTGGTGCGCCGGGCTCGGGCAGGTCGATGCGATGGTGCCCGCAAAGCGTCGGAAAATGCTGCGGTGCAGGTGGCCGCACAGGATGCGCTCGACGTTGGGATGCGCGCCGACGATCTCGGCCAGCCTTTCGGTGCCGCTCAACAGGCCGATGGCGTCCATATGGGCGATGCCGGTTTCGAAAGGGGGATGGTGCATGACGATCACCGTCGGCCGGTCCGGCTGTTCATTCAGGCGGTCCGCCAGCCAGCCCAGACGTTGCTCGCACAGCGAACCGTGGCTTTGTTCCGGCACCACGGTATCCAGGGCCAGCACCCGCACGGGGAAATCTTCCACCGTGTACTGAATGAAGCCGCTCACGTCCACCCCGCCCAGATAGGTGTGTTCCGCGAAGATTTCGCGCAGCATGCCGCGCTCGTCGTGGTTGCCGGGCAGCAGCACGTAAGGCATGCGCAGGCCATCCAGCATTTTCTTCAGATGCGCGTATTCGGCAGGCCTGCCGAAGTCGGTCAGGTCGCCGCTGATCACCACCAGGTCGGGCGCGGGATCGAGGCTGTTGAGCGCCTGCACGGCCGGCGGCAGATAGGCGTCGGTTTCGACGATGCGGTAGGCCTTCTGGCCTGGCAGACGAATGTGCAGGTCGGTAATCTGGGCGATCAGCATGAGGTTCCTGGGGAATGTGAGACTGAATGGGGTTCAGGCGGGCAGCGGACGGAGCAGGCGCAAGGACACCGCTTCGCCCACGCGGTGATCGCTGTCGGCGGGCAGGATGACGGGGAAGGCCTGGCCGTCGTCCAGCTCCAGTTGCAGGCGCAAGGTGGCACCAAGGAAAAAGCGCGACGTGACCCGGGCCTGTTGCGAGGACGGCAAGGCGGGGAGCAGTTCCACCTCGTGCGGGCGGAAGGCGAATGTCTCGTCGCCGCTGCCCAACACGCCATGCTCCAGCCGCCCGCGCACTTTACAGAGCGTGCCCAGGAACTCGCCGACGAAGGGCGTGGCGGGCTGTCGATACAGCGTTTCGGCATCGCCCACCTGTTCCAGGCGGCCCGCCGACATCACGGCGATGCGGTCGCCCAGCATCATGGCTTCATCCTGGTCATGCGTGACGATGACGGTGGTGATGTGCAGCTCGCGCAGCATCTGCGCCAACTCCACGCGCAGGCGTTCACGCAGCTTGGCGTCCAGCGCCGTGAGCGGTTCATCCAGCAGCAGCACGCGCGGCTCGATCGCCAAGGCGCGCGCCAGCGCCACGCGTTGGCGCTGGCCGCCGGACAGCTGCGCGATGCGGCGTTCGGCCAGGGCTTCCAGGCGCACCAGCGCCAGCATCTGGCGGACGCGCTCCTGGCGTGCCGCCTTGGACCATTTGCGTATGCGCAGGCCGTAGGCGATGTTCTGCGCCACGGTCATATTGGGGAACAAGGCGTAGTTCTGGAACACCACGCCGACGCCGCGCGCTTCGGGCGGCTGCGCGCTGACGTCCTCGTCGTCGAACAGGATGCGCGTGCCGGCATCGGCGCTTTCCAGGCCGCATATCAGGCGCAGCAGCGTGGTCTTGCCACAGCCCGAAGGACCCAGCAGGGCCAGGGTACGGCCGCCCTCGATGCGCAGGTCCATGGGATGCAGCGCGTGCGAGCCGTCAGGCCAGGTCTTGGCGCATTGTTCCAGCGTGATGGTGACGGGGTGCTTCATGAAGATAATCTCGAAGAGGCGGTACGTGCCGCCAGCCATTGCAGGCCCAGCAGCAGCGGCAGCAGCATGAGCAGGAAGACCAGGGTGTAGGCCGAGGCCACTTCCAGCCGCATCGATGCGTAGCTGTCGGCCAGGCCGACGGGCAGGGTCTGCGTCAAGGGGGTATGCAGCAGCCAGGTCAGGTTGAATTCGCCGACCGACAGGGTCAGCACGGTCAGGGCGCCGGTCAGGATGCCGGGCGCGGCATTGGGCACGACGATGTGCAGGAAGCGGTGCAGGCGCGACGCGCCCAGGGTGGCGGCCGCCTCGTCCAGGACGGCCAGGCCCCCCATGGCCATGCTGGCCGCGGCCGCGCGCACCATGAAGGGCAGCGTGAACAGCACGTGGCCGATGACGATGAACGTCACGCTGCTGCGCAAGTCGCCGACCGTGCCCCAGGACACGATCAATGCCAGCGCGGTCGCCAGGCCGGGCACGGCCACCGGCAGGGTCAGCAACTCCTCGAAGGCACGCGCCACGCGGCCGCGTTTGAGTTGAAGTGCCCACGCCGCCGGCACGCCCACCAGCAAACAGACCGCCAGCGTCGCCAGGGCGATGCCCAGCGAGCGCCAGATGGTGGCGGAGTACAGGTCCCAGACCTGCGCCACCCAGCGCAGGGTCAGGCCGCTGGACAGGCCCACGAAGTAGTTTTTGGTCAGACCCGCCAGGATGGACAGCACCACGGGCCCGATCAGGAAGGCCGCGACCACCAGCGTGGCAGTCAGGCCCAGGCGGAATTCGAGCTTGCCGCCGCGCTTGGGTGCTGCTGCAGAAGCGCGCATCATGCTCCCGCTCCCGCACGGCCACCGCCCAGCGAATGTGCCGCGTACAGCACGACCCAGGTCACCAGGCCCAGCACCACCGACAGCGCGGCGGCCACGGGAATGTTGGCGTAGTTGGTGAACTCGTTATAGATGGTGGTGGGCAACACGTCGATCTGCGTCCCTAGCGTGAAGACCGTGCCGAACGCGCCCATGCTGGTGGCGAAACACATCGCGCCCGCCGCCATCAGCGCCGGCGCCAGGGCAGGTAATTCGATGTCGATGAAACGCCGCGGCGCGCTGGCGCCCAAGGTGCGCGCCGCTTCCAGCAAACCCTGGTCGAGTTGCTGCGCGGCCGCCGTCACCATGCCTATGGTGCGCGGCAATGAGAAATACAGATAACCGAGGAACAGCCCCGCCATGCCGTAGGCGAACACCAGCGGCGAACCCGTCATGGCCCGCGTCACGCTGGCCAGCAGGCCTTGGCGGCCGGCCACCAGGATGACCAGGAAGCCGACGACCACGCCGGGAAACGCCAGGGGGAACATCAGCAGGCCGACCAGCAAACCACGTCCGAAGAAGCTTGGATGGCGTGCCAGAAAACGTCCCACCGGCAGCGCGATGACCAGGGTGGCCAAGGTGGCCGCCAAGGACAGCAGCGTGGTGTTCAACATGCTGCGCCAGTACTGCGCGTGCGTCAGCACGATCCAGTAGGCCGAGGGCGCCGGGGTAGCCCCGTCACTCCCCTGGCCGCCGAACCCCATCAGCGCCAGGCGCGCCATGGGAAACAACCAGAAAGCCACGAAGAGCGCCGCGGCCGGCGCCGCGAATCCGATCCAGCCGCGACGGCTCATGTCAGTTCACTTCCTTGCTGTACTGCGCGGAGAACGCGCGCTGCACGTCAGCCATCTTGCCGTAGTCCACCGCGGTGGCGCGGGCGTATTCCGAAGCCGGCAGGAATTTCTTCTGGGCTTCGGGCGACACCGCATTGGCGCGCACCGGACGCAGGAAGGCATTGGCCCAGATCGCCTGGCCTTCGTCGGACAGGGTGAAGTCCAGCACCTTCTTGCCGTTGGCTTCATGCGGCGCGTTGGCCACCAGGCTCATCACGTAGGGCACGGCGATGGTCCCTTCGGCCGGGATCACGAATTCCACGTTGGCGCCGTCCTTGTACTTGGCGCGGTAGGCGTTGAAGTCGTAGTCGATGAGAATCGGGATTTCACCCGACAGTACGCGTGCATAAGCGGTCTGCTTGGGCACGATGGGTTCGTTGGCGCGCATTTTCTTGAACCAGTCGAGGCCGGGACCGAAGTTGTCCAGCGTGCCGCCCAGCGCCTGGTTGACGGCGACGGCGCCGACATAGCCGACGAAGGCCGACGCGGGGTCCAGGTAGCCGACCATGCCGCGGTATTCGGGCTTGAGCAGGTCTTTCCAGGACTTGGGCACGGGCTTGCCGTGCAGCGCGTCGACGTTGACCATCAGGCCCAGGGTGCCGGAGTGGATGGCGAACCACTTGCCGTTCGGGTCTTTCATGCCGGCGGGGATGTCGTCCCAATGGGCCGGCTTGTAAGCCTGGATCAGCGTGTCCTTGTCGGCCTGGATGCCGAAGGTCACGCCGTAGTAGACGACGTCGGCCACCGGCTTGGCGCGTTCGGCCGCCATCGAGGCCAGCGCCTGGCCCGAGTTCTTGTTGTCGCCGGGCACCTGGATGCCGGTCTTGTCCTTGATGGCCTTGAGCTCGGTGGCCCAATCGGCCCATTCGGGCGGACAGTTGTAGCAGACGGCCGTTTGCTGGGCCTGCGCGGCCCCGCCGGCGAGGCCCAGCGCCAGGATGGCGCCACGCAGCACGTGGGAAATAGAGCGGAACATGAGAGGAATCCTCTTCAGGAAGCAGCGGAAGTGGCGGCGGCAACCGTGCCGCCGGAAATCAGGCGATGCGCCAGCCGTAACGATGGCGGCGTCTCACCCTGCAAGCAGGCCAGCAGACTGGCGCAGGCACGCGCGCCGATGTCATGGCTGGGTTGTTCTATGGTGGTGAGCGGCGGCACCATCAGCGCGGCGAAGGTCATGCCGTCGAAGCCGCACACCGAGATATCGGCCGGCACGGACAGGCCCAGTCCGCGCAGGCGGGAGATGACCGACGCCGCCAGCAGGTCGTTGGAACAGAACAGCGCCGTGGGAGCCTGGGGCGCGTCCAGCAGTGCGCGCAATTGCTCGCTGTCGGCTTCCGTGTGCGAAGCCATGGGCAGGTGCGCCACATCGTCCAGGCCCAGCTTGCGCGCCTGGCTGCGCGCGCCCGCCAGGCGGCGGCGCGCGCGGTCGGACGCGGTCAGCGGGCCGCTGATGATGGCGATGCGGCGATGGCCGCGCGCGGCCAGCAGGCTCACCATGTCGCTGGCGGCGGCGCCGTTGTCGACCGAGACGAAGGGATGGGTCGCCGATTCGTTATAGGCCAGCACGTAAGGCAGGCCCTGGGCGGTCAGGGTGCGCAGGGTGCTGCTGCGGGCGGGATTGCCCACCGTCAGGATGAGCCCCTCCACCTGATGATCGATCAGGCTCTGCACCGCCGCGGCTTCGGTGGCCGGCGCGTAGCTGGTCGAGGCCACCATCACGCTGTAGCCATGCGCATGGGCATACTGCTCGGCGCCTTCGAAACATTCCGCGAAGACGGGGTTGCGCAAGGTGGGCAGCACCAGGCCCAGGGTGCGCGTGCTGCCCGAGCGCAGGCTGCTGCCGACGCGATTGGGGCGAAAGCCGTGTTCATCGGCCACCGCTTTGATGCGCTGCAAGGTGTCCGCCTTCAACAGATCGGGACGATTGAAGGCCCGCGACACGGTTGCCGGGGAGACGCCGGCGTCACGGGCAATATCGATGATCGAAAGTCGTTGAAGGTTTTTATGCGGCACGCCGGACGTCCATGGCTGGGGGCAGAAGTTGAAACGGTGTTGAAAACGTTTTCAACAGGGTGGAACTTTAGGCGTCGCATGTGACAGAGGCATTGCAGGGGGATGGGGTACGCTTCGGCTGGGCCGGTTATAGCGGCGCACCTTGCAAGGGACGCCTGGCCCGCGGTCGTATCGGCCGAATTCGTGTGCATTGCAGCAGCGTCTCTTGGGGGATACACGGATTCGGTGAGTGGCCGGGACTGGCACAATGGTTGCTGCGAAGAAGAACATCAGCGACAGACCATGTGCTCGCCCCCCACACCGGGCCGGCCGGCGGATCTGTTTTTGGGGAAAGGTTTTTGTATGGCTATCGTTCTTAATGAATTGAGCGCGCTGGAGGCCGCTCGGCTGCTGCAACGTCGTGAACTGACTGCCGCGCAGCTGCTGCGGGCCTGCTTCGCGCGCATCGAACAGCGCGAGGACACGATTCACGCGTGGGCCGCGCTGAACAAGGATGCGGCGTTGGCGCAAGCCGAAGCGCTCGACAACGGCCCGATCCGTGGACCGCTGCATGGTCTGCCTTTCGGCGTCAAAGACCTGATGGATACCAGCGATCTGCCGACCGCCTATGGGTCGTCGATCTACAAGGACCACCAACCCGAAGCCGACGCGGCCGTGGTGAAGCTATGCCGCGACGCCGGCGCGCTGGTGGCCGGCAAGACGGTGACCACGGAATTCGCGGCCTACAAGACCCCCGTCACGCGCAATCCGGTCGACCCCGCCTACACGCCGGGCGGTTCATCCAGCGGCTCCGCCGCGGCGGTGGCCGACTTCATGGTGCCCTTCGCGCTGGGCACGCAGACCGCGGCCTCCATCGTGCGGCCGGCATCTTATTGCGGCGTGGTGGGTTTCAAGCCCACGTTCGGCTCGGTGCCGCGTGACGGTGTCAAGCCGCTGGCCACGTCCCTGGATACGGTGGGGTGCTTTGCCCGCACGGTGCCGGACGCAGGCCTGGTGGCGTCGGTGCTGATGAACGACCCCACCCTGATGAAGCTGGATTTTCCCGGCAAGCCGCGCATCGGCATGTACCGCACGCTGCAGTGGCGCCACGTGTTGCCGGAGACCAAGGAAGCCTATACCCACGCGGCCGACACGCTGGCGCGCGCGGGCGCCGTGGTACGGGACGTGGAGTTGCCGCCGGACTACTGCTCGCTGGTGCAATTGCAGTCCGACATCATGGCCTATGAGGCCGACCACGCGCTGGCGCGCGAACGCAAGGACTTCCAGGGGCAGATGAGCCCGCGCCTGCTGGACCTGCTGGAAGCCGGCGCCGGCATCACGGACGAGGACTATCGCGCCAAGCTGGCGGTGGCGGCCGAGCGCTATGAACGGGCGAATCGCTGGTTCGAAGAATTCGATGTGCTGCTGACGCCCAGCGTGGCGGGCGAAGCGCCCCTGGCTGACCTGGGCACCGGGGATCCGCTGTTCGGACGTGTCTGGACCCTGTTCGGCGTGCCCTGCGTGCACCTGCCTTTCGCGCAGGGGCCGCATGGCCTGCCGGTCGGCCTGCAGGCTATCGGCCGGCGCGGCGACGATCACAAGACCCTGAGCATCGGGGCCTGGATACACGAGCGTTTGACGCGGTAAGCCCTGGTGGGATTGCCGCGGCCGCGCCTTAGTAGCCGACCGACAAGCCCGGCAGGTCCACTGTGATGCGCGGTTTGCCTAGCGCCAGGGCGGTCTGGCGGGCGTATTCATCCGCGCGCGATTGATCGCTGGCTAGCACCGCATAGCCCAGCGCGTCCGCCACCCCCATGATCTTGTCCAGCAGCAGCACCTTGCCGCTGGGACGCAGGGGCTCGCAACCCAGGGCCGTCCAGGTCTGTTCGAACCACTCGCGCGCCTGGCTGGCCAGCTGCGGGGTCGGCTCGACCTGTATGGTCAGGTCCAGGCTTTGGCGAGGGGTGAAGATAAGCGTCAGATCGCAGCGCATGAGGGGACTCCCCGAATCGTGGTGCATCGTTCTTGTTGGACCAGCGCCGTCAGCTTTGGCGGTGGCTGGCCTTACCAGGGTGAGGCGGCCTCCCAGGACAGGGTGGCGCCCTTGGCCTGGGATTTTTTCATCAGGTCCAGCAGGGGAAACGCGCGTTGTTGCAGGCCGACGGCCCGGGAGACCGGGTGGACGGGGGGCTTATCGCCGTCGTCGTCCTCTTCCTTGGGGGTGGGCGCCTGGGCCACGGCTTTTTCGATGCCGGCGATGGCGGCCTGCAGTTGCTCCGGCGTGAATACGCCGCGTTCGGGGACCTGTTCCGGGAAAGACTTGCCGGCGGCGCGCAGCAAGGGGCCGGCGTGCTCGGACAACATCAGGACTTCGGCACCGGCTTTCGAGCGAAACGTGATCAGCATGGCATTTCCAGAGAGTGCCGCGCCCAGCGCGGCGGTTGATCAACACTACCCCAAAATCCCGCCCAGGTGAAATTTCCAATACGGCGCCGGCCTCCTGCGGATCGGGAGCACAGCGGAGCCGGCTTTGCCGGTCCGCCAGTGCTGCCCCCTCGAGGGGGGGCGCGAAGCGCCTGGGGGTGGGCCTCCCTCCTGTTATGATCAGGAGGGCCGTGACTTGCCTGCCCGGCCCTTTCTTTTCGATATTTTTCATTCTTTCCGAGTCCCCATGCTCCCCGAGCAACAACAACAGCTTGTCTCCCTGATTCAATCCGCCGTCGCCGGCCTGCTGCCCGACGTACAGCCCAACATCCTGCTGGAACGTCCCAAGGTCGCCGCGCACGGGGATGTGGCGACCAATGTCGCCATGCAGGTGGCCAAGCCGGCGAAGCGAAACCCGCGGGAATTGGCCCAGGCCATCGTCGATGCCCTGCTGGGCGACCCGGCCGCGCGCGAATTGATCGACAGCGCTGAAGTGGCGGGACCCGGATTCATCAATCTGCGCTATACCGCCGCCGCCCGCCAGGCCGTGCTGGCCGCCGTCGCCGCCCAGGGCGCCGACTACGGCCGCGCGCCCCGCAACGGCGACAAGATCCTGGTCGAGTTCGTGTCGGCCAACCCCACCGGCCCCCTGCACGTGGGCCATGCCCGCCAGGCCGCCTTGGGCGATGCCATCTGCCGTCTCTATGACGCCAGCGGCCACGACGTGCTGCGCGAGTTCTATTACAACGACGCCGGCAACCAGATCCACAACCTGGCCATCAGCGTGCAGGCGCGCGCCCGCGGCATCGGCCCGGAAGACAGCGGCTATCCCGCCGATGGCTACAAGGGCGACTACATCGCCGACATCGCGCGCGACTACGTCGGTGGCACCGCCGTGAAAGCCAGCGACGGCACTGAAACCGTCGGCTCGGGCAACATCGACGACCTGGACGATATCCGCCAGTTCGCGGTGGCCTACCTGCGCCGCGAACAGGACCTGGACCTGCAGGCCTTCGACCTGAAGTTCGACAACTATTTCCTGGAAAGCTCGCTCTATACCTCCGGGCGCGTCGAGCAGACCGTGGAAAAGCTGGTCGCCGCCGGCCACACCTATGAACATGAAGGCGCGCTGTGGCTGCGCACCACCGAACTGGGCACCGGCGACGACAAAGACCGCGTCATGCGCAAGAGCGAAGGCGGCTACACCTACTTCGTGCCGGACGTGGCCTATCACGTGACCAAGTGGGAGCGTGGCTACCACCGTGCCGTCAACATCCAGGGCAGCGATCACCACGGCACCGTGGCACGCGTGCGCGCCGGTCTGCAGGCGCTGGAAATCGGCATCCCGAAAGACTATCCGGCCTATGTGCTGCACAAGATGGTCAAGGTGATGCGCGGCGGCGAAGAGGTCAAGATCTCCAAGCGCGCCGGCAGCTACGTCACCATGCGCGACCTGATCGACTGGGTGGGCCGCGATGCCGTGCGCTACTTCCTGATCCAGCGCCGCGCCGATACCGAATTCGTCTTCGACGTCGACCTGGCCCGCTCGCAAAGCGACGAGAACCCGGTCTACTACATCCAGTACGCGCACGCCCGTATCCATTCGATGGTGGCGAAGTCCGGTGAAAGCGCCGAGGCCATCGCCCAGGCCGACGCGGCGCGCCTGACCGCGCCGTCCGAGTTCGCGCTGATGCAGCGCCTGGCCGAGCTGCCCCAGATGGTCAAGCTGGCCGCGCAGGAACTGGCGCCGCACCACATCGCGTTCTGGCTGCGCGACTGCGCCGCCGACTTCCACGCCTGGTACAACGCCGAGCACGTGCTGGTCGACGATGCGGACCTGAAGCGGGCCCGCCTGCGCCTGGCCGCGACCACGGCCCAGGTGCTCGCGAACGGGCTGGCCCTGCTGGGCGTGTCCGCGCCCGAGCGCATGTAAACCCAGATGGCCACCACCAAACGCAAACCCGCGCCCAAGCGCAAATCCGAACGCGGCAGCACCCTGTACGGCGTCCTGACCGGTCTCCTGATCGGTCTGGTCGTCGCCGCCGGCGTGGCCTTCTACGTGACGCGGGCGCCCGTGCCTTTCGTCGACCGCGCCACCCGCGAGGCCAACGAGAAGCCCCTGCCGGACGTGCGCAACGCGCCCGATCCCAATGCCGGCCTGTATGGGCGCGACGGCGCCGCGGGCACGGCGCCCAGCGGCCCCACGGCCACCGCGCCGGCGCCGGTGCCGGGCGCGCAGTCGAACCCGCAAGCCGCGCCGTCCAACTCGAAGCAGCCGGACGACCTGGGGGCGTTGATCGCCACCTTGCCGTCCAACAACGAGCTGGCCGCGCGCAGTGGCGCGGACAAGCCGGCGGCACCTGAGAAACCGGCCGACAAGCCGCGCGACAAGGCGGCGGAAAAGCCCGCGACCAAACCGCCGACGGCCGTGGCCAGCAATGCGCCCACGGCGGCGGCCAAGGAATCGAAGGACGGCAAGGGCGACTATTACCTGCAGGCGGGCGCGTATCGCGGCTCGGACGAGGCGGAGGCCATGAAGGCCCGCATCATCATGCTGGGCCTGCCGGTGGCCGTGCAGCGCGCCGAGGTCAACGGCAAGCCCTTGAACCGCGTACGGGTCGGCCCTTTCAAGGGGCTGGACGAAATGAACCGTGCGCGCGCACGCCTGGGCGAAAGCAAGATCGAAGTGGCGGTGTTGCGCCAATAAGGGCGCTGCCTGGCCTTGCCTCCCAAGGCCAGGAACTCCAGCCGCGATTCACTGTCTCTACGTTGATTCAATCACTCCCCGGAACCCACTGACATGTCCAAACTGCTCACCCGCCTGCTGGCCGCCACCGCATTCGCGGCCACCACGTTGTTCGCTCCGCTCAGCCACGCCCAGAGCAGCCAGGCCTACGTGCTGGTCAATCCGCCGCTGCCGTCGGACACCCCGGGGAAGATCGAAGTACTTGAGTTCTTTGCTTATAGCTGCCCCCACTGCAACGCCATGGAACCCATGGTGCTGGACTGGGTGAAGAAGGCGCCCTCGGACGTGGTGCTCAAGCAGGTGCCGGTGGCCTTCAATGCGGCCATGAAGCCGATGCAACAGCTGTTCTACACCCTGGAAGCCCTGGGCCGTGCCGACCTGCACCCCAAGTTCTTCGCCGCCCTGCACGTCGATCACAAGCGTCTGTATGACAAGAAGGCGATTGGCGACTGGGCCGCCGAGCAAGGCGTGGATCGCGCCAAGTTCGATTCGGTGTTCGATTCGTTCACGGTGGGCACGGAAGTGCAACGCGCGAATCAGCTGGCCGAGGCTTATCACATCGACGGCACGCCCTCCTTCGGCGTCGGCGGCAAGTTCCTGACGTCGCCGGTGCTGGCCGGCAACAGCTACGAGGGCGCACTGGCCGAAGTGGACAAGCTGATCCCGATGGCGCGCGGCAAGTAAGCAGCCCGGAGCAAGGTAAAGCAAAGCGGGGCGCACTGTGTGTGCGCCCCGCTTTTTTCATGCTTGCGACGTTCGTGCACGGACGGGATCAGCCCTGCGCCGCCTCCATCGCCTGGGCCAGGTCGGCAATGATGTCTTCCGGCGCTTCCAGGCCGATATGCAGGCGCACCAGGGTGGCGTTGTCCTGATCCCAATAGCGATGCGACTTCAGCGAACCCGCGTCGACCAATTGCACCAGGCTCTCATAGCCGCCCCAGGAAAAGCCGATGCCGAACAACCGCAAGGCTTCGACGAAGCGGCGTGCCTGGGCTGGCGTCATTTTCAAGGCGACCGCCAGCATGCCGTTCGAACCCGTGCAGTCGCGCTGCCACAAGGCATGGCCAGCGTCGGACGGCCAGGCCGGGTGGTAGATGCGCGCCACTTCCGCGCGCGACTGCAACCAGCTGCAGACCTGCATCGCATGGCGCGCGTGCTGCGCCATGCGCACGGGCAGGGTGCGCACGCCGCGCAGGGCCAGCCAGGCATCATCGGCGCTGATGGAATAGCCCATGGCGTACTGGGTCTTGTTCAGGCGCAGGCCGATCTCCGCATCGCTGGCCACCACGGCGCCCAGCATCAGGTCGGAGTGCCCGGCCACATACTTGGTGCCGGCGACCACGGATACGTGCGCACCCAGCTTCAGCGGCTGATAGATGTAGCCGGAGCCCCAGGTGTTGTCCACGGCCAGCACCAGCTTGTGGCGCTGCGCCTGGCGCGCCAGCGCCGGCAGATCCAGCATCTCGAACAACAGCGATCCGGGCGATTCCACGTACAGCAGCTTGGTATTGGGGCGCACCAGGCTGTCGATCTCTTCGCGGTTGGGCGCAAAGTAGGTGATTTCGATGCCCATGCGGCGCAGCACTTCCGTATCCAGCAAGCGCACGGGCCCGTAGACGTTGTCCGACACCAGCGCATGGTCGCCGGCCGACAGGAACGTCAGAAAGGTCAGGGTGATGGCCGACAGGCCCGATGGGGCCAGGAACGCCTGCTCGCCGCCTTCGAGCTGCTTGAACGCGTCTTCCAGCGCGATGTGGGTGTCCATGCCCATGCGGCCATAGGTCACCGCGCGCTCGCCCATCCCTTTACGCCGCTGGGCGTCCTCCAGGGCCGACAGGTCGCGGAAGCGCACCGTGCTGGTCCGCATCGAAGGCAGCGCCACGGGCGCCGATCCGGTGGCCGGATCGAAGTCGGCGGTGCCGACGTGTTGCAACAGCGTTTGTAGATGCTTGGAAGACGAGGAAGCCATGGCGTTTATGTAGCGTTTCGTTGGCGGAGCTTGAGATCAGCCGCCTATAGTACCCACTGATCGGGGACCGGGCCAAAAGCCGCGGCCGCGGTCGGCATCAGGACCTCAAGGCATCAGGACATCAGGCCGCGGCCTGGAAGCGCACGATGCCGTCAGCATCGACGCGGCGCGTCAGCTTGCCCTGGTAATACAGCGTGTGCAGATGCGCCAGCGCCTCGCCCATGGCGAAGGTCATCTGGTGCAGGTCCAGCGGCCGCTTGAACATGATGGGCACGATGTCCGCCGTGCTGCGCGGTTCCGCGCAGGCCTGCAGGACCTCGGCCAGGCGGTCCGCATGGTGGCGCCGCTGCTGCCCGATGCGCTCGTGCAGACCCTTGAAGGGACGGCCATGCGACGGCAGCACCAGGGTTTCTTCCGGTATGCCTTCATAGCCGCCCAGGGAGTCCAGATAGCGCTTCAGCGGGTCCGCCTGCGGCTCGTGGTCGAACACGCTGACGTTGGTCGAAATGCGCGGCAGCACCATGTCGCCGGAAATCACGACACCGGCTTGCTCGCTGTAGAACGAAGCATGCTCCGGCGCGTGGCCGTGGCCGACGATGACGCGCCAGTCGCGCCCGCCGATACGCACCTGGTCACCGTGCATGATGCGGACGAAACTCTCCGGCACCGACGGCACCAGATTGGGGTAGTAGCCGACGCGTTCGCGCAGCTTTTCCAGCGCGGCGGGGTCGGTCAGGCCATGCCGCGAGAAATGTTTGGCCGCCGCTTCGCCGCCCGCGCCGGATCCATGCGAGCGCGACCACAGGCAGGCCAGGGCGTAGTCGGTCATGGTCATCCACAGCGGCGCGTTCCAACGCTGGCACAGCCAGTCCGCCAGCCCGATATGGTCGGGGTGCATATGGGTGACCAGGACGCGCAGCACGGGCAGGCCATCCAGCGCGTTCTCGAAGACCGCTTCCCACAAGGCCTTGACGTTGTCGCGGCTGACCCCGCAATCGACCACGGTCCAGCCCGCGCGCCCGTCGATCTCATCGCGCAGCAGCCACACGTTGATGTGGTCCAGGGCGAAGGGCAAGGGCAGGCGCACCCACCGTACACCGTCGGCGACGTCTATCGCCTTTCCTGGCTCGGGCAAGGTATCGCCCCAGGGGTAGGTCAACTTGTGCTCATCGGGATTCATGGCCGCGCTCTCCACGTCTAAAGGCCTGCTCTGGACGAAACACCGCGGCGCAACATGCCGGGCGCCGTTTGAAATGCGCGGCGCGCCGTGCTTGACGTCCTCCTCGGGCCATCATAAGTTACGTTTACGTAAGCTGCCAAATGCCCATGACCACCTCCTGGACCATCTCGGAACTCGCGCGCGAATTCGACATCACGCCGCGCACCATCCGCTTCTATGAAGACCAGGGCATCGTCAGCCCTGCCCGCGACGGCCGCAATCGCGTCTACGGCGCGCGCGACCGCGCCCGCCTCAAGCTGGCCTTGCGCGGCAAGCGCCTGGGCCTGCAGCTGGCCGAGATCCGCACCCTGATCGACATGTACGACGGCCCCGGCGACAGCGCGCCGCAATTGCGCGAGTACCTGAGCGTCCTGCAACGCCATCGGGAGCAGCTGGAAGGCCAGCGGCGCGACATCGACGAAACCCTGGCGGAAATCGCCACCCAGGAGCAAGCCTGCCGCGAGCTGCTGGACGCCCAGGCATAGGCCCGGCCGCGTCCGGGGCTGGGGGCCGGCGCTGGTGCTAACCCCGATTCATCCCGGCTTGATATTACGTTTACGTAAACGTAATATAAGCACCGCAGCATTGCCGCCGTCCACGGCGTGGCGCATCATGCCTGTCGGTTGGCCCAGTTTTCAAAAAACGATCATCATCGTCGCCACGCGCGGCGTCGCATCTCGGGCATGCACCCGCGGGCGGATATTTCGGAGACAGACACATGGACCTTCCTGGTTTGAATTTCGATCTGGGCGAAGACCTGGAGATGCTGCGCGATGCCCTGCGCACGTTTGCCCAGGCGGAAATCGCGCCGCGCGCCGCCGAGATCGACCGCAGCGACCAATTCCCGATGGACTTGTGGCGCAAGTTCGGCGACCTTGGGGTGCTGGGCATGACGGTGTCCGAGGAATACGGCGGCACCGGCATGGGCTACCTGGCCCACATGATCGCCATGGAAGAAATCTCGCGCGCCAGCGCCTCCGTGGGTCTGTCCTACGGCGCGCATTCCAACCTGTGCGTCAACCAGATCCACCGCAACGGCAACGCCGCGCAAAAAGCCCGCTATCTGCCCAAGCTGATTTCCGGTGAATACATCGGCGCCCTGGCCATGAGCGAGCCGGGTGCCGGCTCCGACGTGGTCAGCATGCGCCTGCGCGCCGACAAGAAGGGCGATCGCTACGTCCTCAACGGCACCAAGATGTGGATCACCAACGGCCCCGACGCCGACGTGCTGGTGGTCTACGCCAAGACCGATCCGGAAGCGCACCAGCGCGGCATCACCGCCTTTCTGGTGGAAAAGGATTGCCCCGGCTTCTCGGTCGCGCAGAAGCTGGACAAGCTGGGCATGCGCGGCAGCCATACAGGCGAGCTGGTGTTCCAGGATTGCGAAATCCCGGCGGAAAACGTGCTGGGCGAAGTCAACGGCGGCGTCAAGGTGCTGATGAGCGGCCTGGACTACGAGCGCGCGGTGCTGTCCGGCGGCCCCCTGGGCATCATGCAGGCGGTGATGGACGTGGTGGTGCCCTATATCCACGAACGCAAGCAGTTCGGCCAGGCCATCGGTGAATTCCAGCTGATCCAGGGCAAGGTGGCCGATCTGTACACGACCTTGCAGGCCAGCCGCGCCTTCTGCTACGCGGTCGGGCGCAATCTGGACCGCCTGGGCACGGGCCACGTGCGCCAGGTGCGCAAGGATTGCGCGGCCCTCATCCTCTATACCGCCGAAAAAGCCACCTGGATGGCCGGGGAAAGCGTACAAATCCTCGGTGGCAACGGCTACATCAACGAATTCCCCACCGGCCGTCTGTGGCGCGATGCGAAACTATACGAAATCGGCGCCGGCACCAGTGAAATCCGCCGCATGCTGATCGGCCGCGAACTGTTCAACGAAACCGCTTAGTCAGGAGTCCATCATGTCCGATCCCGTCGTCATCGTATCCGTCGCCCGCACGCCCATGGGCGGCATGCTCGGCAGCCTGTCCGGCCTGGCCGCGCACGAGCTGGGCGCGGCGACCATCAAGGCCGCCGTCGAACGCGCGGGCATCAAGCCTGAGCAGGTCGACGAAGTCATCATGGGCAACGTGCTGCAAGCCGGCCAGGGCCAGGCGCCCGCGCGCCAGGCCGCCCTGGGCGCCGGCCTGCCCAAGAACGTGGCTTGCTCGACCATCCACAAAGTGTGCGGCTCGGGCCTGAAGGCCGCCATGCTGGGCCACGACCTGCTGCTGGCCGGCTCGGCCGACGTCATCGTGGCGGGCGGCCAGGAAAGCATGAGCAATGCCCCCTACCTGATGCTCAAGGGCCGCCAGGGCTATCGCTATGGCCATTCGACGGTCTATGACCACATGGCGCTGGATGGTCTGGAAGACGCCTACCAAAAGGGCACGGCCATGGGCGTTTTCGCCGAGTCTTGCGCCGGCAAGTATGAATTCACGCGTGAACAGCAGGACGCCTTCTCCACGGAATCGCTGCGGCGCGCCCGCGCGGCCACCGAGGACGGCAGCTTCAAGTGGGAAATCACCCCCGTCACCGTGGCCGGCCGCAAGGGCGACACCGTGATCGACATCGACGAAGCGCCCACCAAGGCCATGCCGGAGAAGATTCCCACGCTCAAGCCCGCGTTCAAGAAGGACGGCACCGTGACGGCCGCCACGTCCGCGTCGATCTCGGATGGCGCCGCCGCGATGGTGCTGATGCGTGCCTCCACCGCCGAGAAGCTTGGCCTCAAGCCGCTGGCGCGCATCGTCGGCCATGCCCAGCACTCGCAAGAGCCGGAGTGGTTCACCACCGCGCCGGTGGGCGCGTTGCGCAATCTGTTCAAGAAGACCGGCTGGAAAGCCAGCGACGTCGACCTGTATGAAATCAACGAAGCCTTCGCCGTGGTCACCATGGCCGCGATGAAGGAATTCGACCTGCCGCACGACAAGGTCAACGTCCACGGCGGCGCCACCGCGCTGGGCCACCCCATCGGCGCGTCGGGCGCCCGCCTGGTGACCACGCTGATCGGCGCCTTGCGCAAGCAAGGCGGCAAGCGCGGCGTGGCGTCCTTGTGCATCGGCGGCGGCGAAGCCGTGGCGATGGCCATCGAAATGGTGTGATGCCGGCGCGCCGGGGCGACCGCCGAGCATGGCGGCCGCCCCGGCAGCTGCCACGCCAGGCCGCGGCGCCGTCCTCGCCGCCTCATTCCTTCCCCTCTTCCAGCACGCCTGAGTGGCGTGCCGGTCCATGTCACGCTTGCAGGGCCCAGCCACCATGCCCATCATTGAATCGCGCATCAATCCGCGCTCGCAGGAATACGCCGACAATGCCGCCGCCATGCGCGCGCAACTGGACACCGTGCGCGAGCACATGGCCCGCACGGCCCTGGGCGGCGGCGAGCAGGCGCGCGCCAGACACGTGGCGCGCGGCAAATTGCTGCCGCGTGACCGGGTGGAACAATTGCTCGATCCGGGCACGCCTTTTCTGGAGCTGTCGCCGCTGGCGGCGCACGGCATGTACGAGAACGAGGCGCCGGGCGCCGGCCTGATCACCGGCATCGGCCGCATCGCCGGCATCGAGTGCGTCATCGTCTGCAACGATCCCACCGTGAAGGGCGGCACCTACTACCCCATCACGGTGAAGAAGCATCTGCGCGCACAGGAGATCGCCGCGCAGAACCGCCTGCCCTGCGTGTACCTGGTCGATTCCGGCGGCGCCAACCTGCCCCGCCAGGACGACGTGTTTCCCGACCGCGACCACTTCGGCCGCATCTTCTACAACCAGGCGCAGATGTCCGCGCAAGGCATCGCGCAGATCGCGGTGGTGATGGGGTCCTGCACCGCCGGCGGCGCCTACGTGCCCGCCATGAGCGACGAATCCATCATCGTGCGCGACCAGGGCACCATCTTCCTGGGCGGGCCGCCGCTGGTGAAGGCGGCGACGGGCGAAGAGGTCAGCGCCGAAGACCTGGGCGGCGGTGACGTGCATACGCGCCTGTCCGGCGTGGCCGACCATCTGGCCAACAACGACCATCACGCCCTGCGCCTGGCGCGCGACGCGGTGGCACGGCTGAACCGGCGCAAGCAGCCCGACCTGGCACTGGCCCCGGTGCTGCCGCCGCGCTACGACCCGGCCGAGCTGGACGGCATCATTCCCGCTGACACGCGCAAGCCTTACGACGTCCGCGAAGTCATCGCCCGCATCGTCGACGACTCCGCCTTCGAAGAATTCAAGGCCCGCTTCGGCGCCACGCTGATCACCGGCTTCGCCCACATCCATGGCATGCCCGTGGGCATCGTCGCCAACAACGGCATCCTGTTTTCCGAGTCGGCGCAGAAAGGCGCCCACTTCATCGAGCTGTGCGCGCAACGCAAGATCCCGCTGGTGTTCCTGCAGAACATCACCGGCTTCATGGTCGGCCGCAAGTACGAGAACGAAGGCATCGCGCGCCACGGCGCCAAGATGGTCACCGCCGTCGCCACCGCCGCCGTGCCGAAGTTCACCGTGCTGATCGGCGGGTCCTTCGGCGCCGGCAACTACGGCATGTGCGGCCGCGCGTACTCGCCGCGTCTGCTGTTCATGTGGCCCAATGCCCGTATTTCCGTGATGGGGGGCGAGCAGGCGGCCAGCGTGCTGGCCACCGTCAAACGCGATGGCATCCAGGCGCGCGGCGGCAGCTGGGCCGCGGCCGAGGAAGAGGCCTTCAAGGCGCCCATCCGCGAGCAGTACGAACAGGAAGGACATCCCCTGCACGCCACCGCAAGGCTGTGGGACGACGGCATCATCGCGCCGTCGGACACCCGCCGCGTGCTGGCGCTGGGGCTGTCCGCCGCGCTCAACGCGCCCATCGAGGATACGCGCTTCGGCGTGTTCCGGATGTAGTGTTCTAAATGCCTGCCTGACACCACGCCGGATCTCCCACCCTACACAGCACGACCGCAACCGCGGACAGGAGTACGTATGTTCTCGACCCTGCTAATCGCCAACCGTGGCGAAATTGCCTGCCGCATCGCCGCCACGGCGCGCCGGCTGGGCATACGCACGGTGGCGGTCTATTCCGATGCCGACGCGCACGCCCGCCACGTCGCGGTGTGTGACCAGGCCGTCCACATCGGCGGCCCCGAGCCGCGCGCCAGCTATCTGCGCGGCGACGCCATCTTGCAGGCCGCGCTCGATACCGGCGCGCAGGCCATCCACCCGGGTTATGGCTTTCTGTCCGAGAACGCCGAGTTCGCGCGCAAGGCCGCGGCGGCCGGCCTGGTCTTCGTCGGCCCGCCGCCGGATGCCATTGCCGCCATGGGCAGCAAGTCGGCCGCCAAGTCGCTGATGGAGAAGGCCGGCGTGCCGCTGGTGCCCGGTTATCACGGCGACAACCAGGACGCCGATTTCCTGCACAAGCAGGCGGACACCATCGGCTATCCGGTACTGATCAAGGCCAGCGCGGGCGGCGGCGGCAAGGGCATGCGCGTGGTGGAGCAATCCGCGCAGTTCGCGGAGGCCCTGGCGTCGTGCAGACGCGAGGCGGCCGCCAGCTTCGGCGACGATCGCGTGCTGATCGAACGCTATCTGCAGAAGCCGCGCCATATCGAGATCCAGGTCTTTGCCGACACGCAGGGGCAATGCGTCTATCTGTTCGAGCGTGATTGCTCGGTGCAGCGCCGTCACCAGAAGGTCATCGAGGAAGCCCCCGCGCCCGGCATGACACCGCAGCGCCGCGCCGAGATGGGCGCCGCCGCGGTGGCCGCGGCGCGCGCGGTGGGCTACGTCGGCGCCGGCACGGTGGAGTTCATCGCCGAACCCGACGGCCGCTTCTACTTCATGGAGATGAACACGCGCCTGCAGGTGGAGCATCCCGTGACGGAGGCCATCACCGGCCAGGACCTGGTCGAATGGCAGTTGCGCGTGGCGGCCGGGGCGCCGCTGCCGGCACGGCAGGAGGACCTGGCCATCCATGGCCACGCCATCGAAGCGCGCCTGTACGCGGAGAATCCGGACAACGGTTTCCTGCCGTCCATTGGCACCTTGGCGCATCTGGCACTGCCCACGCATGCGGCCTTCACGCGCGGCGATGTGCGCGTCGACGGCGGCGTGCGGGCGGGTGACGCCATCACGCCTTACTACGATCCCATGATCGCCAAGCTCATCGTGCATGGCGCCGATCGGGACGAGGCGCGTGCCCGCATGATCCAGGCGCTGGCGCAGACGCGCGTGGTTGGCGTGCACACCAACGCGGCTTTCCTTGGCCGGCTGATGCGCGACGAGGCCTTCGCCACGGCGGATCTGGATACCGGCTTGATCGAACGCCGCCGCGAGACCTTGCTGCCGGCGCCGGCCGCCGCGCCCGTGGCGGTGCTGGCCCTGGCCACGGCCGCCCGCTTGACGCAGGAAGCCAATGCCGCCGCGCACACGGCGACCGATCCCTGGGCCGCTACCGATGGCTGGCGAGTCGGCGGCGACTATGGCCGCGTGCTGAGCTGGCTGGACGGTGAGTCGGCGCGCGCGGTGCGTGTGGCGCGGACGGAGAGCGGTTGGACATTCGATGCGTCGGAACAGGCAACAGCGGCAACGCAGGCCTTCGCCTGGCACGGCAAGGGCGCGCGCGTACGCATCCAGCTGGGTGGCCAGGACTACACCGCCGACGTGCTGCTGGAAGGGGACTCGGCGTATGTCTTCCTGGACGGCGCCACGCATGTGCTGACGCGCAATGACCCCCTGGCCCATGCCGGTGAGGACGCCGGCGATCACGCCGGCGACATGAGCGCGCCGATGCCGGGCAAGATCATCGCGATCCACGTCGCCGCGGGCGACAAGGTGGAGAAGGGTCAGCCTTTGCTGGTCATGGAGGCGATGAAGATGGAACACACCATCACCGCCGGCGCCGACGGCGAGGTCGCCGAAATCTTCCACGCCATCGGCGACCAGGTAGTCGAAGGCGCGAAGCTCATCGCACTGAAGGAAGCTTGAGTCCGATGCGTGCATGCCTCGTTGAGAGGCATGCACCGTCACGTGCGCGCCGCATGCGCGTCGACCACGGACACGATCAAGCGCGGCACGCAGATATCAATAGCTGATGGTATTTATCTTCGTTGCCGGATTTATCGTTATGTTGAAACCTGGGCACTGCAACGCCTCTGCGGGATTTTTATCGTAGTAAGGAACGAACTGCTCGGTAACCGACTTGCCGGAGTTGGTCATCAGCTGTCCAAGGCTGAAGTCGACTGACCGGGATGCCGGAAGTTGAGAGTCGCAATCCTGGACGCCAGCGCCAGTGAATCCGCCGCCCCAGACCTCGTTTGCGAAATCGGTGTAGTGCGGCGTCTTCAATATGCTGGACTTGCCATTGGCGATGACAAGTACGTTGTAGTCCCTCGAGCTCTGCATATACACGATGTATCCCGTGACTTCGTCGCCGGCCTGCAGCGGGATCGGGATACCCCGGAAAATCGTTCCATCGTCGCAGCAGTTCCAGGGCGAAGCGGTCCAACCTTTGTTCACGCTACCTCCTTGCTCATCGTCCCCATTCCAGTCCGTCTCGATTTGCATGTATATCTCGTTCAGAACGGCGGACATGTTGAAGCTCAAGAATTGGCCAGTATCGACCGTGGGATTCTTGGGGACCTTCCAGGTCATCGCGAAGGTCTCGACGCCTCCCTTGGCGGGATCCAGGTACATGTCCGCGAGCATGGACGCATAAACGACTGTCTCGTCGCGGACCTTCCGCACCTTTTCACCCACGTCGATTTTCTTCCCGGACGTCAGTAGATACCTGGGCGACTTGCAAGCCGCGTATTCCCTGATCGTGCCATCGGCCTTGGCGATCTTTCCGCCACCCAGGATGCGCTCACCGGCACCCACGGTCTGTATGCAGCTCGGATGGAAATATCCCATCGAGGTCCTGACGTAATCCGCCGGCACGCCGGCCGGCCGCTTTGCCCCGCTCTGACTCGCCGTTGCTGATGGCGCGCCAGCCGGCCCGGCGGCCATGGCCGTCATGGTGGCAAGCAGGCTGCCCGCCATCACGATGCTTCGCAAGATTCTTGTGCTCATTGATCTCTCCCCATGATTACCTCCAAACCCGCATATGGGCTGGCAGTCCGGTCGACCCGGGCATTCAAGGTAGCGTGGGGCGCTGGATTAGACCTTTAGTACTAAGCGTTTCCTTTTGATTTCCTGTGCGCGTGCCGGGCCGGATCAGGGCGATCAAAGCCCGGCCCGCGGCGTATCAATAGCTGAGCGTATTTGCCTTCGCTGCCGGATTGATCGACACGAAGAAACTTTGGCACAGCCGTGCGCCGGGAACGTAATAGGGAACGAATGACTCCGTGACTGCCTTGCCGGAGTTGGTCGTCAACTGCCCAAGGAAAAAATTCACTGACCGGGATGCCGGGAGCTCATTAACGCAATCCTGGATGCTGTCAACGCCAAGCCCCCCGCCCCAGACCTCATTCGCGAAGTCGCCGTAATGCGGCGTCTTCAATGCGCTGGACTTGCCATTGGCGATCGCGATCACGTTGTACTCCTTCTTATCTTCCATATAGACGATGTATCCCGTGACCTCGTCTCCCGGGCTCACCGGGATCTTGATACCCCGAAAGATCGTGCCTGCATCGCAGCAGTCCCAAGGCGCAAGAACCCAGCCTTTGTCCACTGAACCTCCTGCCCCATCGTCTCCATTCCAGGCCGTCTCTATTTCCATGATCGTTTCCGGCAGGACAGCGGCCATGTTGAATCCAAGAAATTGGCCACTATCGACCTTGGGATTCTGAGGCACCGTCCAGGTCATGACGAAGGTCGAGACGCCGCCCTTGGCGGGATCCAGGTACATGTCCGCGAGCATTTGGGGAGGATCGTTTATCTCGCTGCGGATTTTCGGCAGCTTTTCACCCACCTCGATCTTTTTCCCGGACACCAGCAGATACCGGGGAAATTTGCATGCCGCGTATTCCCGGGTCGTGCCATCTGCCTTGGCGATTTTTCCACCGCCCAGAATGCGTTCGCCGACGCCCACGGCCTGAACGCAACTCGGATGGAAATATCCCCTGGAGGTCCTGACGTAATCCGCCGGCACGCTGGCCGGGCGCTTTGCCCCGCTCTGACTCGTCGTTGCTGATGGCGCGCCAGCCGGCCCGGCGGCCATGGCCGTCATGGTGGCGAGCAGGCTGCCCGCCATCACGATGCTTCGCAAGATTCTTGTACGCATTGATCTCTCCCCACGATTACCCCCAGCCCGGGCTTGGGCTGTCAGTCCGGTAGATCCGGACATTCAAGGTAGCGTGGGGCGTTGGATTAGACCTTTAGAACCAGGCGCTTCTTTTTGATTACTTGTGCGCGCCAATGTCGTTCCAGCTCGCCTGTCGCGCGCGGGACATCCGCGCGCGCGACAGGTGGGACCGATTACTTGCGGATGGCGGTGATCAGGCTGTCCAGCGTCTTCAGCATGCTGTCGATTTCCTGCTCGGTCACGTTCAGCGCGGGCATGAAGCGCAGCAGGTTGCCGCGCGGGGCGTTCAGCAGCAGGCCTTCGGGATTCAGCTTGCGGGCCGCGTCGACGATGGCGGGACCGTCGTCGCGGTCCATGATCAAGGCGCGCAACAGGCCGGCGCCGCGTTCACCTTGCATGCCCCACTTGGCGGACAGGGCCAGCAGGCCTTCCGACAATTGGCGGCCGCGCGCTTGCACGGACTCCATGAAGCCCGGCGCGGCCAGCGCGTCGAACACCGCCACACCCACCGCCGTCATCAACGGGTTGCCGTTGTACGTGCCGCCCTGCTCGCCGTGCGAGAACACGCTGACGTCCTGGCGCGCCAGCAGCGCGGCCAGCGGCACGCCGCCGCCGATGCCCTTGCCCAGGGTCATGATGTCCGGCGTGATGCCGGCTTGCTGGTAGGCGTACATGGTGCCGGTACGGCCCATGCCGGTCTGCACTTCGTCAACGATTAGCAGGATGCCGTGCTCGTCAGCCAGCTTGCGCAGGCCTTGCATGAATTCCTTGGTGGCGGGGATGACACCGCCTTCGCCCTGGATGGGTTCCAGCATGACGGCGACGGTCTGCGCGTCGATCAGCTTGCGCACCGAATCCAGGTCGTTCAGGTCAGCCTTGGGGAAACCGTCGACCTGGGGCGCGAACATCTTGTCCCAGCCCGGCTTGCCGGACGCCGACATCGTGGCGATGGTGCGGCCATGGAAGCTGTGGTCCATGGTGATGATCTTGTAGGCACCGTTGCGATTGACCCGGCCCCATTTGCGCGCCAGCTTGATGGCGCCTTCGTTGGCCTCGGCACCGCTGTTGGCGAAGAACACGCGGTCGAACACGGACGACTGCGTAAGGCGCTGGGCCAGTTGCAGCGAGGGTTCGTTGAAGTAGGCGGGCGACGGATTGAGCAGCTTGCCGGCCTGTTCATTGATGGCGCGCACCATTTCCGGGGCGCTGTGGCCCAGGCAGTTCACGGCCCAGCCCTGAATGAAATCCAGGTATCGCTTACCAGTATTGTCCTCCAACCAGGAACCTTGACCGCGCACGAACACCAGGTCCGGGCGGGAAGTGATTTCCATGAGGGTGTTGACGTTGTACTGGTTGAAGTCCATGACGGTTCCTGAAGGGAAAGGACACCCCGCCGGGCAATCCGGCGGGCAAAAGGTTAAATTTAGCACCCTGGGATGACGACTTTCGCCAAAAGCGACCGCTTTCGTCAGAACCCGAGCCAAAAAATACCCAGACCGGCACCACCGTCGCCGCCACGAGACACTGGGCCCTGCCGTATCCCCGAATTTCCTGAGCCTTACCTCGATCATGTTCAAAAAACTCATTGCCGGCGCCACGCTGGCCGCGGCCGCCTTTTCGGCGCATGCCGAATATCCCGACCACGCCATCCGCCTGATCGTCCCCTTCCCGCCCGGGCAGGCGACCGACATCTTCGCGCGCGCACTGGCCGAGAAGCTGGGCACGCAACTCAAGCAGACCATCATCGTCGACAACCGCGCCGGCGCCGGCAGCAACATCGGCATGGCGCAGGCCGCCCGTTCGGCGCCCGATGGCTACACCCTGGTCATCGCCGGCAGTGCCGCGGCGGTCAACCAGACCCTGTACAAGAAGATCGACTACAGCCTGTCGGACGATTTCGCGCCCATCTCCGGCATCTTCTCGGTGCCCCTGATGTTCCTGGCCAATCCCCAATCCGGCATCACGAGCATGCAGGACCTGGTCAAGAAGGCGCGTGCCCAGCCGGGCGCGCTGGCCTACGCCAGCGCCGGCATCGGCGGCACCCAGCATCTTTCGGCCGAAATGTTTAAGGCGGCCGCCAAGATCGACATCCGTCATATCCCCTACAAGGGCAGCGGCCCCGCGCAGGCCGACTTCCTGGGCAACCAGGTGCCCCTGATGGTCGACTCCGTCACGGCGGGCCTGCCGCACGTCAAGAGCGGCAAGGCCATTGCCCTGGCGGTGACCACGGCCAAGCGCCTGCCCCAGCTGCCTGACGTTCCCACCGTCGCCGAAGCGGGCTACCCCGACTTCGAAGCGATCGGCTGGGCGGCCGTGCTGGCGCCCAAGGGCACGCCGGCGCCCATCGTCGAGGAGCTCAACAAGCGCATCCAGGGCGTGCTGAACAGCGAGGAAATGGCGCAGTTCCTGCGCGACCGCGGCGCCGAACCGATGCCCATGAGCCCCACCGAGACGGGCGCCTTCATGGCCACGGAAGTGAAGAAGTGGGGCGAGGCCGTGCGCGTTTCCGGCGCCCAGGTGGACTGAGGGTAGACCACTGGGCTCGGGCGGGGCATCCCAGGCCGGGGCGGCTTGTATACAATCTTTGGGTATTCACTACCCAAAGCCGCCCCGCGCAATGACGCCTACGACCGCCCCCTCCCCAGGCCAACGGATCATGTCCTGGTCCGACCAGTTGGCCCTGCACACCGATCAAGCCGGCGCGCTGACCTGCGCCTACATGACCCCTGCCCATCGCGCGGTGGCCGCGCAGCTGGACGCATGGATGCGGGAGTCCGGTTTCGACGAGGTGCGCCACGACGCCATCGGCAACGTCATCGGCGTGTATCGCGCCGATCCGGCCGTCGCCAGGCCACGCATCGTCTCCACCGGCAGCCATTACGACACCGTGCGCGACGGCGGCAAATACGACGGCCGGCTGGGCATCTTGCTGCCCATGGCCATCGTCGCCGACCTGCATGCGCGCGATCAGCGCCTGCCGTACGACTTTGAAGTGGTCGCCTTCGCCGAAGAAGAAGGGTTGCGCTTCGGCAGCACCTTCCTGGGCTCGTCCGCCTACATCGGCCGTTTCGACGAGACCGTGCTGGACAAGACCGACGCGGATGGCATCACCATGCGCGCGGCCATCGCGAACGCGGGCCTGGACCCGGCTCGCAGTGCACACTGCGCCACCGACGTCGACCGCATCAAACACTATTTCGAAGTCCATATCGAACAGGGCCCGGTCCTGCTCGACAGCGGCTTGCCGCTGGGCGTGGTCACGGCCATCAATGGCGGCGTGCGCCGCATCCTGACCCTGACCGGCCTGGCCAGCCACGCCGGCACCACGCCCATGGCCATGCGCCACGACGCAGCCTGCGCCGCCGCCGAGATCATCCTGTACGTCGAGCAGCGCTGCGCCAGCGTCCCGGCCCTGGTCGGCACGGTAGGCACTTTGCAGGTGGTGAACGGGTCCGTCAACGTGGTGCCCGGCGTATGCCGCCTGTCGCTGGACCTGCGCGCGCCGGAAGACGGCATGCGCGACGCCGCCCTGGCCGACATCGAAGCCCGCATCGCGGAGATCTGCCAGCGCCGTGGCGTGCGTTGTGAAACAGAAGAAGTGATGCGCAAGACCGCGTCGGCT
Source organism: Bordetella sp. N (assembly GCF_001433395.1). Lineage (GTDB taxonomy): Bacteria > Pseudomonadota > Gammaproteobacteria > Burkholderiales > Burkholderiaceae_B > Bordetella_C. The sequence goes on along the minus strand of NZ_CP013111.1, from coordinate 5,410,454 downwards.
TGCGCGCCCGGCGAGCGGGCCTTGTGGGCCAAGGCCATCGCCGCGCAGGGCGCGCCTGTCTACGAACTGCCTTCGGGCGCGGGGCACGACGCCATGATGGTCGGCCAGGCCACGTCGATGAGCATGCTGTTCGTGCGCTGCGGCAATGGCGGCATCAGCCACAATCCGCTGGAGATCATCACCATCGAGGATGCCCAGCTGGCGGCGCAAGCCACGCAGGCGTTCATGCTGGAACTGGCCGCGGCGTAATGGCTGCAGAGGTATGACCGCGGCCGTGATGGCCGCGGCGTCATGAACGCGGTTTCGTGACCGCGGCTTTACGGCCGCAGCAGATCCGCCAGCGTCAGCGCCACCACCTTGGTGGCTTTGAGCAGGTCATTCAAGCGCAGGTTCTCGTCCGTGTTGTGCCCGCGCGCCTCCATCAGCGTGCGCGGCCCGGCGCCGTACAGGACGGTGGGCACGCCATGCTGCGTGTAGTGGCGCGCGTCGGTATAAAGCGGCACGCCCTGCACGGGAATCGCATCGCCCATGATCGCTTGTGCGTGCCGACGCAATGGGTCGATCAGACGGTCGGAGCCCGCCAGCGGCACCAGCGGCTGCGCCTGCATGATGCGCCGCACGCTCGCCGTCACGCCAGGCCGCTGCGCCACCGCGGCATCGACCAGGGCGCGCAACTCGCCTTCCACATCGTGGCCCGCTTCTTCGGGAATGATGCGGCGGTCGATGCGGAAGGTGACCAGGTCCGGCACGACGTTGGTATTGATGCCCCCTTCGATCAAGCCCACCGTCAACGACGGTGAACCGATGCCCGGCGTGGCCGATACGCGCCGTGCCAGTTCCGCGCGGAAAGCATAGAGCCGGCCCAGCACATGCGTGGCGGCTTCCAGGGCATCGACGCCGGTAGCGGGCATGGCCGCATGGGCCTGCTGCCCGCGCACCGCGACCTCCACGTGCAGGCAACCGTTATGCGCCGACGTAATGCCGTAGGCGAAGCCCGCGGATATCGCGTAATCCGGCTTGCTGTAGCCTTCAGCGAGCAGATGGCCCGGGCCGATCTCGCCGCCCGCTTCCTCGTCGAACGTCAGATGCAGCTCCACCGTGCCGTGCAACGACGCACCTTGACGCTGCGCATCGAGCAAGGCCAGCAGGGCCCAGGTATACGTGGCGAAATCCGATTTCGACACGGCCACGCCGCGGCCATACATGACCGGGCCATGTTCAGGGTCCTGCTCGATATCGCCACCGTAGGGATCGTGCGTCCAGCCCTGGCCGGGCGGCACCACGTCGCCATGCGCGTTCAGCGCGATCACGGGCCCGCCTTCGCCGAAGCGCTTGCGCACGATCAGGTTGATCGCCGACTGCATGCCGTTGGCCAGCACCAGGGCCTCGGGCACGGGCAGCGCCTCGACCTCCAGACCCAGTGCAGTAAGCAGCGCCTGAGTGCGATGCCCCAAGGGCGCGCAATCGCCCGCGGGATTGTCGGACGGCACGCGCACGACTTCACGCAGGAAGTCCACTTGAGCAGCGTGACCGCGATCGATGAACGACGAAAGCGCGGCATAAAGGGGATCCGGGGTATCAGGGGTATCCGAGGTGTCCATGGCAGTCTCGATAGGCATGCGCTGAATTTAGTGCATGTAATTTTTGTATGCAATCCCGGTGCGGAAAATTTGTGGTTAGACTTACACCGCATCGTGCAACAGGCCGTCATGAAGAAAGAGCCCACCTCCACTCCGGAACAGACCGGCGAAGATATCGCCGCCGACATCGCCCACGCCATCACCACCCACAGGCTACCGCCCGGGACGCGGCTGCGTGAGGAAGCATTGGCGCGCGCGTACGGCGTCAGCCGGACGAAAATACGCGCGGCGCTCCTGATGTTGTCCAAGGACAAGCTGATCACCACCATCCCGGACAAGGGAGCTTTCGTCAGCAAGCCCACGGCCGAGGAAGCGCGCGACATCTTCGCCGTGCGCCGCATCCTGGAAACGGCGATGGTGCGGGAATTCATCGCACGTGCCACGCCCGCCGACTACCGCCGCATCGAGCAACACCTCAAGAACGAGCGCAAGAGCGCGGCCGGTGAAGATGTGCAGCTGCGCAATCATCTGCTCGCGGATTTTCACCTGCTGTTGGCCGAGGTCGCCGGCAACGCCGTGCTTACCGAGATGCTGCGTGAATTGTCCGCGCGCAGCTCGGTCATCACGGCCTTCTATCAATCGACCATGGATGCCGTGTGTTCGTCGGACGAGCACCGCGAATTCCTGCGCGCGGCCCGCAAAGGTGACGTCGAAGCCGCCTGCGCGCTGATGGTCCGGCATCTTGAACACGTCGAACAGGCATTGAACTTCCGCGACGATCCGTCTTCGCGGAACGGGCTGATCGCCGCGCTGCTAAGCTGAACCGCCGTCAACGGAACGCCGCGCACCAAGGCAGTGCGCGCTAACCAGCGTGGTGCATCCGCATGCGCCGCATTGGGCGCGGTTGCGGCCGCCACACCCCGCCACTCGCCCACGCTCCCCCCGCCATGCCTGCGGCGAAAAATGGCACGGATCTTGCATTGACAGTTTTGTATACCGTTCTGGTGTGCAAATCGTCCACCTTCTTACCCCGTAGGGAGTCCTGCATGAACCGTCGTCAACTGCTGCTGGCGCTATCCGCCGCCGCCATCCTCGCCGGCGCCCCGGCCGCCCATGCCGATGCGCTGGCCAACATCATCAAGAACGGCAGCCTGCGCGTGGCCGTGCCCCAGGACTTTCCGCCTTTCGGTTCCGTGGGAACGGACCTCAAACCGGTCGGCTACGACATCGACACGGCCAAGCTGATCGCCAGCCGCCTGGGCGTGCCGGTGGAGCTGGTGCCCGTGACCAGCGCCAACCGAGTCGCCTATCTGCAGACCAACAAGGTCGACCTGGTGATCTCCAGCATGGGCAAGAACGCCGAGCGCGAGAAGGTCATCGACTTCACGGATGCCTATGCGCCGTTCTTCAACGGCGTATTCGGACCGGCCAATATCAAGGCAACGAAGGCCGCGGATCTGGCGGGCAAGACCATCGGCGTGACACGTGGCGCGGTGGAGGACATCGAGCTCAGCAAGATCGCGCCCAGCGACGCGACCATCAAGCGTTACGAGGACAACAACGGCACCATCAGCGCCTTCCTGTCCAACCAGGTGCAATTGATCGCCACCGGCAACGTGGTGGCCGCGGCCATCCTGGCCAAGAATCCGCCCAAGAAGCCCGAGACCAAATTCCTGATCAAGGATTCGCCCTGCTACATCGGCCTGAACAAGGGTGAGTCGGCCTTGCAAGCCAAGGTCAATGCCATCCTCGCCGACGCCAAGAAGGACGGCTCGCTGAACACCATCTCCAAGAAATGGCTAGGTAGCGACCTGCCCGCCGGCCTGTAAAGACCGCGCTCATGGCTTATAAATTCGACTTCCTGTCGATCGCCGACTATACGCCCGTGCTCGTCAAGGGACTGGGCGTAACGGTGGAGCTGATTGCCGTCGGTGCGGTGGCTGGCGTGGCCATCGGCATCGCCGCGGCATGGGCACGCACGGAGGGGCCACGCGCGCTGCGGCCCTTCGTCACCGCCTATGTCGAGTTGATCCGCAACACCCCTTTCCTGATCCAGCTGTTCTTCATTTTCTTCGGCCTGCCGGCCCTGGGTGTGCAGCTGGGCGAGATGCAGGCGGCCTGCCTGGCCATGGCGGTGAACCTGGGCGCCTATAGCGCCGAGATCATCCGTGCCGGCATCGCCGCCACGCCGCGCGGCCAATACGAAGCGGGCGCCAGCCTGGCCATGACGCGCCTGGAGGTCTTCCGCCACATCGTGCTCAAGCCGGCGCTGGCGCGCATCTGGCCGGCCCTGTCGTCGCAGATCGTGATCGTGATGCTGGGCTCGGCCGTGTGTTCGCAGATCGCCGCCGAGGACCTGTCCTTCGCCGCCAACTTCATCCAGTCGCGCAACTTCCGCGCCTTCGAGGTGTACATCGTCACCACGGTGATCTACCTGCTGCTGGCGATCCTGTTGCGCCAGTTGCTGCGCCTGCTGGGCCAGCGCATGTTCAGGAGGGCGCCGCGATGATGGCCTTCACCTTGTGGGACATCGTCCGCAACCTGTTACTGGCGGCACGCTGGACGGTAGTGCTGGCCGTGGTCGCGTTCGCCGGCGGCGCCTTGCTGGGCATGGCCGTGCTGATGATGCGCGTGTCGCGCCATCGCTGGCAGCGCCGCCTGGCCTGGGCCTTCATCGAATTGTTCCAGGGCACGCCGCTGCTCATGCAGCTGTTCCTGACCTTCTTCGGGCTGTCGCTGGCCGGTATCGACGTGCCGGCCTGGGTAGCCGCGGGCAGCGCTCTGATTCTTTGGTCGGCCGCCTTCCTGGCGGAGATCTGGCGGGGCTGCGTCGAATCGATCAATCGCGGCCAATGGGAAGCGTCGGCCAGCCTGGCCATGGGATATGTGCAGCAGATGCGTTACGTGGTGCTGCCGCAGGCCCTGCGCATCGCGGTGGCGCCCACCGTCGGCTTCGCGGTGCAGATCGTCAAGAGCACCGCGCTGACCTCCATCATCGGCTTCACCGAGTTGTCCAAGGCCAGCACCATCATCACCAACGCCACGTTCAATCCGTTCACGGTGTATGGCGTGGCCGCACTGATTTACTTCGCACTCTGCTGGCCGCTGTCGCGCGCCAGCCTGCGTCTGGAAAGGAGGCTCAATGCCCCTCATCGCCATTGAAGACATCCGCAAGCGTTTCGGCGCGAATGAAGTGCTCAAGGGCGTCACGCTGCGCATCGATCCGGGCGAAGTGATCGCCATCATCGGCAAGAGCGGCTCCGGCAAGAGCACGCTGCTACGTTGCATCAATGGCCTGGAAACCTTGGACAGCGGCGCCATCATGGTGGCCGAAAGCAAGCTGGTGCCGGACGATCTGCATCTGCGCGCGCTGCGGCTCAAGGTCGGCATGATCTTCCAGCAGTTCAATCTGTTCCCCCACCTGACGGCGGGCCGCAACGTCATGTTGTCGCCCATGGTCACCCGCAAACTGCCGGAAGCCGAGGCGGAGCCGCTGGCCCGCGCCATGCTTGAACGGGTCGGCCTGGGTCACAAATTCGATGCGTGGCCCGACCAGCTGTCCGGTGGCCAGCAGCAACGCGTGGCCATCGCCCGCGCGCTGGCGATGCAGCCCATCGCCCTGCTGTGCGATGAAATCACTTCCGCGCTGGATCCGGAACTGGTCAACGAGGTGCTGGCCGTTGTCCGCGGCCTGGCCGCCGACGGCATGACCCTGCTGATGGTGACGCACGAAATGCGCTTCGCGCGGGAAGTCTGCGATCGCGTGGTCTTCATGCACGAAGGCAAGGTGCATGAGATCGGGCCGCCGGAAGAAGTTTTCGGCGCTCCCCGCACGCCGGAACTGCGGCAGTTCCTGGGAATGACGCAGTAGCGCCGCGCACGGATAAGGTGCGCGTCGGCGCCCGCTGCGGCGCAGGGGCGCCGACGCCGGCGGGACGCGACACTTGCACGTCCTGCCGACGACCGTGGCCTAGCGGCTCAGTCCGCGCGCGGCGATCGGCCAGACCCCTTCGACCACGCCGCCCCGCACCGCCACCAGCTCGCTGTGCAGGTTGAACGTGGGATCGACGTGCGCCGGCACCAGGCGCAGTTTCTCGCCCAGCGCCGGCGCCTTGGTGCCGGCGGCCACGCGTACGACACCGTGCTCGTCGTTGGCGGCGACATACAGAAGATTGTCGCGTTCATGCACTTTCGGCAGGCCGCACTCGACGGTGGTCGACTTCAGACCCACATCCAGTACCACCCGGTCTGACGTCGGCACGCTCATCACCGTGCTCAAGAGGAACAGGCTGTTGTCGAATTTCAGTTCGCCGGCCCATTCATTGGCGCCGTAGTCGACGTCCATGAACGCGTAGCTGCCAGCCTGCAACTCGGTATAGACGTCCCCCGGCCCATCGAATTCCGCGCTGCCGGTGCCGCCACCGGTAATGATGGGGCAGGCATAGCCGTGCTCATGCAGAACCTCGGCGCACTGCCACGCGCGTGCTGCCGACTCCAGGCAAGCCTGGGCGCGTTCCGCGTGACCGCGGCGATGCTGCAGGGACCCGTGGTAAGCCTGGATGCCGGCGAAACGCAGGCCAGGCAGGCTTTCCACACGGCGCGCCAGCTCCAGCGCGGCGGTGGGCGACGCGACGCCGCAGCGGCCCTGGCCGACATCGATCTCCACCAACACGTCGACGCGGGCGTCCTGCGCCGCCAGCGCGCGCGACATCGCGGCGACGTTTTCCGCGTGGTCGACGCAGACGCTGATGCGGGCGCGCCGCGCCAATTGCGCCAGCAGCGCCAGTTTGGCCTCGCCGACGACTTCATTGCTGATATGGATGTCCGCGATGCCGGCCGCCACGAACGGCAACGCCTCGCTGACCTTCTGCACGCATATGCCGCGCGCGCCCAGGGCAATCTGGCGCAGCGAGACTTCGGGGCACTTGTGCGCCTTGGCATGCGGCCGCAGGGCGATATCGTGGCGGCGCGTCCAGTCCTGCATCGTGCGCAGATTACGCTCGAAAACGTCCAGGTCCAGTATCAGGGCGGGTGTGTCCACCTCGGCCAGCGCCATGCCGGGCCGGGCGGGTGGCGGAAGGGTCAGCGCGGGCAGGCCGGTACCCTGAATGTCGATGTCGGTGTTCTCCAACGCGTGCTCTCCTTGTCAAAGTGCAATGTGTTATTGCCAATACAATCAACTTTCTGAATTTTCTCTGAAAAAATCGTAAGTTCGCTGATAAGGTCCGTAATTCTGCGCTTATTCCCGGTGTTGTGGCCCCGCAGCGCCGGTTGCCCCCCAGCATGAATAAGCGTAAAGTGAATTTACGTTTGCTGGTTTGCCGATAAGCGGGCCGACTGGGCATACAACGACTGAAGACGGCGCATATGTTCGATATCCTGGTATACCTTTTCGAAAATTACTACACGCCGCAAGCCTGTCCCGCGGCGGATGTCTTGGCTAAGCGCCTGGCGGCCGCAGGCTTCGAACACGAAGATATCGATGATGCCTTGGGCTGGCTCTACGGCTTGGCGGAAACGACGGAACGTTGCGTCGACCTGGCCACCCAGCCTGCCACGGGCATGCGCATCTACACCGACAGCGAGTATCGCCAGCTGGGTACCGAAGCCATCGGCTTCATCACCTTCCTGGAAACCGCCGGTGTTCTGCCCGCCCCCCTGCGCGAGATCGTCATCGATCGCGCCCTGGCCGCGCCTGAATCGCCCGTGCCGCTGGCCAAGCTCAAGATCACCGCCTTGATGGTGTTGTGGAGCCAGGAAGCCGACATCGATAATCTGGTGCTCGAAGAGTTGCTGGACGACGACGGCGACGTGCGACGCCTGCATTAAGACGCACCGGCGAGGCAGCTGCCTCCGCAACCGAAACCGGCCCCCACGGGCCGGTTTTGCTTTTGGTGGTTTGTTTTCAGTGGTTTATTTTTAGCGCTTTGTTTTCGGCGCTTTGTTATCGGCTTTGTATTTCGGCAGTTTGTTTTTGGCGGCTTGCGTTTTAATGTCGCGTATCGCCTGCATACCCTTTGCCCATCACCATGACCTACGCTGGACCTCGCGCTGAATCCCACGCGCAGCCCGACGGCCGCGCCGACACTGGCGAATACGTCGGCCGCTTCGCGCCCAGCCCCAGCGGTCCGCTGCATGCGGGCTCCCTGGTGGCCGCGTTGGCCAGTTATCTGGACGCGCGCGCGGCCGGCGGCCGCTGGCTGCTGCGCATCGAGGACGTGGACAAGCCGCGCAGCGTACCGGGCGCCGACCGCGTGATCATGGGCCAGTTGGAAACCTTGGGCCTGCATTGGGACGGCGCCGTGATCTGGCAATCCGCGCGCGATGCGATCTATCAACAGGCCTTCGACGACCTGGCGGCGCGCGGCCTGGTTTATCCCTGCGGCTGCACGCGCCGGGAAATCGCCGAGGCCGGCGCGGCAATGCCGACCGATCCCGCATCCGCGGACGGCGAACGGCCTTATGCGGGCACCTGCCGCCATGGCCTGGCCCCCGGCCGCACGGCGCGCGCGTGGCGCCTGCGCGTGCCGCCCGGCGTCGTCGTCTTCGAGGACCGCTGGCTGGGCCAGCAACGCCAGGATGTCGAGCACGCCGTCGGGGACTTCGTGCTGCGCCGCGCCGACGGACTGTGGGCCTATCAACTGGCGGTGGTGGTCGACGATGGCGCCCAGGGCGTCACCGACGTGGTCCGTGGCGCGGACCTGTTGACCTCGACGGCCCGCCAGCAAGTGCTGGCCCGCCTGCTTGGACTGAACCCGCCGCGCGTCATGCACGTGCCGCTGATCCTGGACCCCGCCAGCGGCCTGAAGCTGTCCAAGCAGAATCACGCGCCGGCACTGGATCTGGCACAGCCTGTCGCCACCTTGAACCAGGCCTGGCAGGCGCTCGGGTTCACGGCCCTGCCGGCCGCTGATCCCGCGGCTTTCCTGCGCGAGGCCTGCGCGGCCTGGGTCAGGCGCTGGCGGATACGCTGATCAAAGCGGCTGGAAGTCCGCGCCGAGCAGGCGCACCAGCAGACCGGTGCCCTTGTCGTCCACCCGCAGTTCGCCATACCGGGCGGCGGCATAGTGTTCGCCTTGCCCTTCGGGAAAGAAATACGCGTTGGTGACGATGCGCACGCCGGCGGCGCGCAGACGGTAGCGCAACACCACCTCCTGCGCATCGTGCGGCTGCGGGGCAGCCTGGACGCGCACCGGCCGCGCCACGCCTTGATTGTCCGGCTTCAGCACCAGGTAGGCATCGACACGGGGCGCATCGAGCACGTTGTCCGTGGCGGGCAACCCCTCCTGCATGTCCCCGACCGCCTGCGCGGCGGCGAAGCGTAGATCCATATAGTCGCCCTGCAGCAGCGAGCGCGGATCGCGCGGCGTCAGTTCCAGGCGCACCACCTGCCCATGCGCCAGCAATTGTTCGCGCTGCCAGATCGCCGTGTTGGCCACCCCCAGGCACAGCAGCAGTCCAGCCGCGATCAGGCCCGCGCGCCATGGCGCCGCCTGCGCGGGCCGCGGCGCACGCGGCGGCCCGTCGCCCCGCAAACGCGGCACCGCCCACACGGCCACCCGCAGCAACAACAGCAAGACGCCGGCGCCGGCCAACAACGAGGCCTTGAACAGCAAAGGCGTGTCGAGCCGGTAGTAATAGAAGACCAGGGACAACAGCACGGCGGCCTGACCCAGGCGGAACAAATGCGCGCGCCGCAGGCCGAAGCCCAACAGCAGCCAGGTCAGGGCATAGGCCACCCCTGGCCAGGACAGCCAGAAGCCCGCCAACACGGCCAGGCCCAAGGGCACGCCGTAACGCACGCCACGGTTGAGCACGGCGCGGCGCGGATGCAGCACCGCGATGGCGGCCACCACCGGCAGCAGCACCGCGAACAGCAGATACATCACCGACGGTGCATGCACGCGCCACAGCGCCGGCAGATGCCATACGGGCGCGCCCGCCGCCAGCACCACGCCGGCCTGCGCGGACAACGCGAACGACCAGGCCAGCGGCAGCAAGGCGTCACGGCGGCGCGCCGACAGGCGTGGATTGCTGAGGAACGCCAACGCGGCCACCCACGCCGTCAGCAAGGTCGCGGGCAGCCACAAGGCGACGCCGCGCAGCTCGTCGTACATGATCCAGCGCAGCGCCGCGTTAACCAGGGAGTCGAAGGCATCGCCGCGCTCGACGGCGAACGCCGTCAGCAGGTACACCGCCACCACCATCGTCAGGCCGCTGAGAAAGCGCAGGATGGCATCCGGCCCGAACAGGTAGATCACGATGGCCAGCGCCAGCACGAATACCGCCGCGCCGGCGGGAGACTGGGCGCCTGCCAGGCCGGCCATCACCAGGATCTGGCCGCAGAAAGCCAGCGCGGTGGCGCACTGGCGCCAGAACGGGCCCTCCGCGGCGCGCACCATGGCCACGCCGATGGCGCACAGCACCAGGCCGCCCACCAGGGCGCCCGACGCGCTGTTGATGACGCCGGAAACGCCCACGAACAGGAGCAACAGCAGACTGGCCAGCCAGGCACTCAGGCCCAGCAGGCCCTGGACGAACCACGGCGCGGCGGCACGGTCGGCGGGCACGGCCGCCACCTGGCCCACGGGCCTGTCAATTTCGGCAGCCGCAGCCGTCCGGCCCGCGTCATCCGCCAGGGGCACGGCCGGCTCGACGTCCACACCCGCCGAAATGCCGGCGGGCTCCGCGTCAGCGAGCGTGCCCGACTGGGCCAGGGCACCGGTCTGGTCACCGGTCTGGGCCCCAGCCGGCGCCGGCGACCATGCCGGGCTCGTGCGTGCCAGCCGCCGCAGCCAGCGCGCCGCCAGCACGGCTTCGCCCATCAGCAGGCCCGCCAGCGGCAGCACCACCCAGATGCCGGGCTCCAGATCGATCAGCCATTCGCCCACCACGCGCAGCGACACGCAGATCACCCCGGCCGCCAGCAGCGCAAGGATGACCAGATCGCGCCGCAGCAGCACGTAAAAGGCCGCCAGACCCAGGGTGACCGCAACCCAGGCCGCTCCCGTATACGACGCCAGATTCTTCACGCCAAGCACGCCGCCCAGCACCAGGGCCAGGACCAGCGCGCCCACCGCCAGCAGAGCAAGCACCCGCGGCCCGATGCCCGTACGAGCCCGCCAGTGGTGCGCACTGAACTCCCAGACCGCCAGCAGGGTCAGATTCAGGCCGGCGACCACCAGGCTGGGAAAGCCTGGGCCGTCGAAAACGCCCCACCAGGCCAGCACCCGTTCACCGAGCAGCAGAACCACCGCCACATTGACCAGCAGCACCCACAGCAACCACAGCCCCTGGCTGCGCGCCGCCAGCGCCCAGGGCAGCATCAGGACCGCCCAGGCGGCGAACAATTCCCAGTTGTCGGCGCCGGTCTGGTAAGTTTGGCCTATCAAGGCCAGCAACGCGCCCAGCAAAACCGTCGCGAGCCCCAGCACCGCTGCTCTTCCGTGCCTGGCGTTGGAGCCGCTGGCGCCACGGGCATAGAGGGCGATCGCCAACACGCCGACGACCGTCATCACACCCTGGACACTGGATAACCGTTGTATCTTGGAAAAAAGAGGCCAATTCGCCGCAACCCAACACAAGGCGGCGCTCGCCAGCAGCAGCAGACCCAGGGCCAGAGTGGTTCGGGCCAGGAATCGGCGCCATATGTGCTGTTCCGATCCTGCTTGCGACGAGCCGGCGACTTGCATCTGGCGAATCTCCCCTCTTATCATCCGCGCTACTGCGGCGGACCGCCGCCATTGGATACTCATGAGCAAAACGTTGATTATTGCCGAGAAGCCCTCGGTTGCCCTGGATATATCACGCGCCCTGGGAGGCTTTACGCGTGAGGGGGAATACTTTGAAAGCGAACGTTACGTTCTTGCTTCCAGCATCGGCCATTTGCTCGGACTGGTCGCTCCCAACGACCCGGTCAAAGGAAAGTGGAGTTTCACGCACCTGCCCGTCATCCCCCCCCAGTTCGAATTGGGACCGGCCGACAAGCGCTCCAGCGAGCGCCTGAAGCTGCTGGTGCGCCTGATCAAGCGCAAGGACGTCGACGCCATCATCAATGCCTGTGACGCGGGCCGTGAAGGTGAACTGATCTTTCGTTACATTGTTCAATACGCCGGGGTCAACAAGCCCGTCCAGCGCCTGTGGCTGCAGTCGATGACGCAGGCCGCCATCCGCGAGGCCTTCGCCAATCTGCGCGACGACGTGCAGATGAAGCCGCTGGAAGCGGCTGCCCGTTCGCGCGCCGAAGCCGACTGGCTGGTGGGCATCAACGGCACCCGCGCCATGACCGCCTTCAACAGCAAGGACGGTGGTTTTTTCAAAACGCCGGTGGGCCGGGTCCAGACCCCCACGCTGGCCATCGTCAACGAACGCGAAAACCGCATCCGCAGCTTCGTGCCGCGTGATTACTGGGAAGTGCGCGCAAGCTTCGTCGCCGCCGCCGGCATCTACGACGGCCGCTGGATCGACCCCGACTTCAAGAAGGACGATCGCGATCCCGAAAAGCGTGAATCGCGCCTGTGGTCCCAGGCCGCGGCGCAAAGCGTGGTGGCCGCCTGCCGCGAACAACCCGGCACGGTCACGGAAGAATCCAAGCCGTCCTCGCAGCTGTCGCCCGCCCTGTACGACCTGACGTCGCTACAGCGCGAAGCCAACGGCCGCTTCGGCTTCTCCGCCAAGACCACGCTGTCGCTGGCGCAGACGCTCTATGAACGCCATAAGGCTCTGACCTATCCGCGTACCGACTCGCGCTATCTGCCCGAGGACTACATCAACACGGTGCGTGACACCATGCGCGCGGTATCCGAAGCCGGCGGTGGACCCGCCGGCGCGGTGTCGCGCCACGCGGCCAAGGTCATCGAACAGAACTGGGTCAAGCCGAATCGCCGCATCTTCGACAACAAGAAGGTGTCGGATCACTTTGCCATCATCCCCACGCTGCAGGTGCCGCGCGATCTGAGCGAAGCCGAAGCCAAGCTCTACGACCTGGTGCTCAAGCGCTTCCTGGCGGTGTTCTTCCCGGCCGCCGAATACCGCGTGACCACCCGCATGACCGAAGTGCAGGGCCATCGCTTCCGCACGGACGGCAAGGTGCTGGTGGCGCCGGGCTGGCTGGCCGTCTACGGCAAGGAAGCCCAGGACGAAGACGCCAACCTGGTGCCGGTGCAAGACGGCGAGTCCGTGCGCACGGAAGATATCGAAGCCGTGGGCTTGAGCACCAAGCCGCCCGCCCGCTACAACGAAGGCACCCTGCTGTCCGCCATGGAAAGCGCGGGCAAGCTGGTCGAGGACGAGGAACTGCGCGAAGCCATGTCGGAGCGCGGCCTGGGCACGCCGGCCACGCGCGCGGCCATCATCGAAGGCCTGCTCAACGAAGTCTATCTGCGCCGTGAAGGCCGTGACCTGGTGCCCACCGCCAAGGCGCGCCAGTTGATGACCTTGCTGTCCGGCCTGGATGTGTCCGAACTCACTTCGCCCGAACTGACCGGCGAATGGGAGCACAAGCTCAAGCAGATCGAGCAGGGCGCCCTGGCCCGCGACGCCTTCATGCGCGAAATCGCGCAGATGACCCAGGTCATCGTCAAACGCGCCAAGGAATACGAACGCGACACGGTGCCGGGCGACTACGCCACCCTGAAGACGCCATGCCCGAACTGCGGCGGCGTCGTGAAGGAGAACTACCGGCGCTATGCCTGCACCAATTGCGACTTCTCCATCAGCAAGCACCCGGGCGGCCGCACGTTCGAACTGCCGGAAGTGGAAGAGCTGCTGGCGAAGCGCGAGATCGGCCCGCTGCAAGGTTTCATCAGCAAGATGGGCCGGCCGTTCGCCGCCATCCTGCGGATCACCGGCGAGAACAAGCTGGAGTTCGATTTTGGCCAGAGCAGCGAAGACGACAACGAGCCTGTCGATTTCTCCGGCCAGACGACCGTGGGACCGTGCCCGAAGTGCCAGTCGCGGGTGTTCGAGCACGGCATGAGCTTCGTCTGCGAGAAATCGGTGGGACCGGAAAAGAGCTGCGACTTCCGTTCGGGCAAGGTCATCCTGCAACAGGAAATCTCGCGCGAACAGATGGAGAAGCTGCTCAATGACGGCCGCACCGCGCTGCTCGACGGCTTCGTCTCCAGCCGCACCAACCGCAAATTCAAGGCTTTCCTCGTGCGCCAGCCCGACGGCAAGATAGGCTTCGAATTCGAACCGCGCGGCGACAAGCCGGCGCGCAAGACGGCAGGTGGGGCGGCGGCGCCGGCAAAGGCTGCGGCGAAAACCGCGGCGAAGAAGGCGCCGGCCAAGAAGGCAGCCGCGAAGAAGACTGCAACGAAGACTGCAACGAAGACGGCTACCAAGACGGCGGCCAAGAAGGCCACGAAGACCGCAACCAAAACGGCCAGCAAGACGGCGACGAAAACCGCCGCCAAGAAGGCCGCGCCGCGCAAGACGGCCGCGTGATCCAGCAGGCGGGGCGCCACGCTCCGCCTGGCAGCGCGACCTGACACGGGCCCGCGTCGGTAAATACCGGCGCGGGCCCGTTTGCATGGCGGCGCGCGGCCTTCACCGTCCCATCTGGCCTTGCCCCCCTCCCACTTGGCCTGGGCGCCGCCGGCGGCGTAGACTGTGGGCACGGCCGGCGCACGCTTGCATGCCCGCGCCGGACAAGAATCCCGATATTCCAAGAGACAGACCGGGCGCCACGCCCCCGCGGCGCCGGCCACCGCACAGGAGATTCCACGGCCATGCAGCAGCACTACATCGACAATCGCTCCGTCGCCCCTGCTTCAGGCGACGCCATTCCCGTGGTCGACCCGTCCACCGGACAGGAATTCGCCAGCATCGCGCGCGGCAACGCCGCCGACATCGACCGGGCCGTGCAAGCCGCGCGGCGTGCCTACGAAGGTCCCTGGGGCAAGCTGACCGCGGCCGAACGCGGCCGCCTGCTGCTGAAACTGTCGAACAAGGTGCTGGAGCATTTCGACGAACTGGCCGCGCTGGAATCGCGCGACTGCGGCAAGCCCACCAAACAGGCGCGCGCCGACGTCACCGCCATCGCGCGCTATTTCGAGTTCTACGGCGGCGCCGCCGACAAACTGCATGGCGAGACGCTGCCCTACCAGAGCGGCTACACCGTGCTTACGCTGCGCGAACCGCATGGCGTGACCGGCCACATCGTGCCCTGGAACTATCCCCTGCAGATCTTCGGCCGCAGCGTCGGCGGCGCCCTGGCGGCCGGCAATGCCTGCGTGGTCAAGCCGGCCGAGGACGCCTGCCTGTCGCTGCTGCGTGTCGCCGAGCTGGCCGCGGATGTGGGCTTCCCGCCCGGCGCGCTCAATATCGTCACCGGCTACGGCCACGAAGCGGGCGATGCGCTGGTGCGCCATCCCGGCATCGACCATATCTCCTTCACGGGCTCGCCCGGCATCGGCATCCTGGTCACGCAGACCGCGGCCGCCAATCACACGCCGGTCACCACCGAACTGGGCGGCAAGTCTCCGCAGATCGTTTTCGAGGACGCCGACATCGATGCGCTGCTGCCGGTGGCGGTCAATGCCATCGTGCAGAATGCCGGCCAGACCTGCTCGGCGGGCAGCCGCCTGCTGGTGCAACGCAGCGTCTATGAAAAAGTACTGGACCGGCTGGGCAATGCCTTTGCCGCCTTGCGTGCCGGTCCGGCTGGCAGCGACCTCGACTGCGGCCCGCTGATTCGCAAATCGCAGCAGTCGCGGGTGGCCGAATTCCTGGCCGACGCGCGCAAGGACGGCATCGCGACGGTCGCGCAAGGCAGCCTGGAACAGGGCGCGCCGGCGGAAGGCTACTACCAGGTGCCGACCCTGCTGCGCGACGTGCCCCTGACCCATCGCCTGGCCCGTGATGAAGTGTTCGGCCCGGTGCTGGCGGCCATTCCTTTCGATGACGAAGCCGACGCGATCCGCATCGCCAACAGCACCGACTACGGCCTGGTGGCCAGCGTCTGGACGCGCGACGGCGGCCGCCAGTTCCGCATCGCCCGCAAGGTGCGGGCGGGCCAGGTCTTCATCAACAACTACGGCGCGGGCGGCGGTGTCGAGCTGCCCTTCGGCGGCGTCAAGGCCAGTGGCCATGGCCGCGAGAAGGGTTTCGAAGCGCTATACAGCTTCACCGTGCTGAAGACGATTTCGATCAAGCACGATTAGGACTCGTCTTCGTACCACACGCCTTCGGCCAGCATCATGCGATGGTGGCCCTGGCCGGCCGGCATCATGGGGAAGCAATTCTCCTGCTCGGCCACGCAGACATCCAGGAAGAACGGACGCGTGCTGGCCAGGCAACGGGCCAGCGCGGCGTCCAGCTCGGCGGGGTCGGACACGCGCTCGGCCTCCCAGCCGAAGGCGCGCGCCAGCGCCACGAAGTCGGGCAGGGATGCGTTATAGCTGTGGCTGTAGCGGCCGCCATGGATCAATTCCTGCCACTGCCGCACCATGCCCATGTAGCCGTTGTTGCACAGCACGACCTTGACGGGCGTGTCGTGCTGCAAGGCCGTCGACATCTCCTGGATGTTCATCAGCACCGACGCGTCGCCACTGACGCACACCACCGTCCGGTCCGGATGCGCAACCTGGGCGCCGATGGCGGCAGGCACGCCATAACCCATGGTGCCGGCGCCGCCCGAGGTCAGCCAGCGATTCGGCAACTCGAACTTCAAGTATTGGGCCGCCCACATTTGATGCTGGCCCACGTCGGTCGAGACGATGGCGTCGCGGCCGGTCAAGGCTGTTTGCAGGCTTTGCATCAGGTGTTGCGGCAGGATCGCGTCGGCGCTCGGCGTCACGCGCAGGCAATCCTTGGCGCGCCAGCGTTCGATACGCTGCCACCAGGCATGCAGCTGCTCGGCCGGCACGGCCTGGGGCAATTCCTCACGCAGCGCCGTCACCAGCGGCAGGCAGTCGCCCACCATGGCCACGTCCACCCGCACCACCTTGTTGATCGAAGCGGGGTCGATGTCGATATGGATCTTGCGCGCATGCGGGCAGAAGTCCGCCAGCCGGCCGGTGATGCGGTCGTCGAAGCGCGCGCCTATGCAGACGATGAGGTCCGCATGATGCATGGCCAGGTTGGCTTCCAAGTTGCCGTGCATGCCCAGCATGCCGACGAATTGCGGATCCGACGCGGGAAAGGCGCCCAGGCCCATCAGCGTCAAGGTGCACGGCGCGCCGGTATGGCGCACCAGCTCGGTGAACGCGGCGCAGGCTTCCGGGCCCGCGTTGATCAGGCCGCCGCCACCGTAGAACACGGGCCGGCGCGCCTGCGCGATCATCGCGGCGGCGCGGCGCACGGCGGCTTGCGGCAGCTTCAGCGGGGCCTTGCCGGCCTGGCGGCGGGCGCGCAAGGCGGCCACGCCCTGGCGTTCGCTGGCCGGCAAGGCATCGTCCTGGTCGGCGGGCAAGGCCAGCTGCACGTCCTTGGGGAAATCGACGAGCACGGGGCCGGGACGGCCCTGGCGGGTCAAGGCCAGGGCGCGGCCTACCGTGTCGGCCACCTGGTCGAGGGCGCGGATCTGCGTGTTCCATTTGGTGATGGGACGGGAGATGCCGATGGCATCGCATTCCTGGAAGGCATCGGTGCCGATGGCGGACGTCGCCACCTGGCCGCTGATGCACAGCACCGGGATGGAGTCGCACATGGCGTCCAGCAGGCCCGAGGTGGTGTTGGCCATGCCGGGACCGGACGTGACGAACACCACGCCGGTGCGGCCGGTGGTCCGCGCATAGCCTTCGGCGGCATGCACGGCGGCCTGTTCGTGGCGCACCAGGACGTGGCGCAGGCGCGGCTCGTTGTAGAGGGCGTCATAGAGGGGCAGCACGGCGCCCCCCGGGTAGCCGAAAACCGTGTCGACGCCATTGGCGACCAGGGTTTCCAGCAGGATGCGGGCGCCATTGCGGGGCGCGTCCTGGGCGGCTTCGGCGGCTTGCGGGGCGGTCGCGGGACCGGGCCGGACGCGGGCCTTGAGGATGGGACGGGCCGTTTGAGCGGACGTGTCGGACGCGGGCATATCGGCGGCGAGGGCGGCGGTGGGGAGCGGAGCATTCATGTGAAACATATTACGGGGACTTTTACGGAATTTTTATCTTGTTTTTCTCGTTTTTGAGTCGCCATGAAGTAAATTTTCCTTCCTGTCGCATAAAGTCGCGAAAAATCTCCTTAAGGGGCGGCGCTGCCGCTGGAACCCATGCATCTCGACAAATTCGATCTGGCCATTCTCAGGGCCTTGCAGGACAACGCGCGGGCGAGTCTGAACGAGATCGGCGCGGCGGTCGGGCTGTCGTCCACCCCGTGCTGGAATCGCATCAAGCGCATGGAGACCGCGGGGGTGATACGCGGCTACACGGTCAACATCGATCCGGCGGCGCTGGGCTTCATGGACACGGTCATCGTTCACGTGACGCTGGAAAGCCACAGCGAGGAAACCTTGTACGAATTCGGCCGCGCGCTGGCGCAGATCCCGGAAGTGCTGGAAGCCTTCCTGGTTTCCGGCGACTACGACTACTTCATCCGCATCGCGGTGCGCGACACACGCGACTACGAGCGCCTGCTGCGCGAACAGCTCTATCGCATCCCCGGCATCCGCCACAGCAAATCGAGCTTCGTCTTGCGGCGCTTGAAGGAAACCATGCTGCCGCTGACACCGCCCACGCCGATATAATCCCCGCATCCCATGCGGCGACGCTCACTTCGCGCCCACTCCCAACCTGGCTGTCCATGACCACCGATACTTCCAAACCCTGGCACGTAGTGCGACGCTCCAAGCTGCACGGCAACGGCGTTTTCGCGGCCCGCAAGATTCCCGCCGGTACCCGCATCATCGAATACGGCGGCGAACGCATCAGCGCCAAGGAAGCCGACCGGCGCCATCCGACCAACCCGGACGATCCCTTCCACACCTTCTTCTTCTCCACCACGTCGGGCAAGGTGATCGACGGTGGCGACAACGGTAATGACGCGCGCTGGATCAACCACAGCTGCGCGCCGAACTGTGAGGCCCAGGAAGGCAAGAGCGGCAAGCGCGTCTACATCGTCGCGGTGCGCGATCTGCCGCGCGGCACGGAATTGCTGTACGACTATGGCCTGGTGCTCGACGGCAAGATCACCAAGGCGATGAAGGAAGGCTACAAGTGCCTGTGCGGCGCGGTCGAATGCCGCGGCACCATGCTGGCGCTGCCCGAAAAGGCCAAGAAGAAGGCCCAGGCCAAGACCCAGGCCGAAGCCAAGGCCAAGGCGGATACTGCCCATACGGCCGCCGCGGAATCTGCTGCCGCAACGGCCTGAGCGCAGCTGCTCTGCAGGGTGATTTATAAGCGCGGCGGATAGGACTTATACAGATTTATATAAGCTTCCGCCCATGCCGGGAGCGGGGGATTGGCGCCATCCGCCACGCGCCGGGCGTACAATGCCTCGCATGCCGTCCTCACCGGGCGGCGTGCAGTACGTCTTCAGGGCGGGGTGCAAGTCCCCACCGGCGGTAGGTTGCGAAAGCGACGAGCCCGCGAGCGTCCGGCAGTCCGCAACGGCGGCCGGAGTCAGCAGATCTGGTCCAAGTCCAGAGCCGACGGTCATAGTCCGGATGAGAGAAGATGTGCCGGCATACGCACCCCAAACGCGGGCCTCACGGGCCTGCGTGACGTTTGCGCATACGGTCTTTGCCCTGAAACGTTTTTCGCCCACTTACCTTGCGAGAGCGTTTCAATGTCCCAGCTTCAAAATTCCCTGCCCACCGCGTCGGCCGCTCCGGCCCTGAATGCCCAGCCGTTTTCCATGCGCCTGGCGCGCGCCCTGCAGCATCTGCGCATCGGCCGCCCCGTCATCGTGATGGACGACTTCGATCGTGAAAACGAAGCCGATCTCATCGTCGCCGCCGACAAGCTGACCGTGCCCGTCATGGCCCAGTTGATCCGCGACGGCAGCGGCATCGTCTGCCTGTGCCTGACCGACGAAGCCCTGGATCACCTGCAACTGCCGCAGATGGTGCCCGCCAACGGCAGCCGCCACGGCACCGCCTTCACCGTCTCCATCGAAGCGCGCGAAGGGGTCAGCACCGGCGTGTCGGCGGCGGACCGTGTCACCACCATCCGCGCCGCCATCGCGCCGCATGCCCAGGCCAGCGACATCGTCAGCCCGGGCCACGTGTTCCCGCTGCGTGCCCAACCCGGCGGCGTGCTGACGCGCCGCGGCCATACCGAAGGTTCGGTGGACCTGGCCATGCTGGCAGGCCTGCGTCCCGCGGCGGTGCTGTGCGAATTGATGAATGCCGACGGCACGATGATGCGCGGCGCCGCGCTGGAACGTTATGCGGCCAATCATGGCCTGGTCAGCCTGACCATCGCCGAACTGGCCGACTACCGCCGCGGCTTGCTGCAATCGAGCACGGCGCAGGAAGCCATGGTGGAGCAGGCTGCGGCGGCTTGATGGCCGGCCGGCCTTGGCGCCGGACTATCCGATCAAGCCCGCGACATTTCCGATCGTGAATGTGACTCGGAACTTCAAGCGGACTTCGCCTTACACAGCGAGGTAGAAAACGAGAGACGACAGCGTCTCTCTTTTCTTTTTTCAACCGACATGAAGGAGATCACATGAAAGTCGAAAGCACATCCGGCGCGGTCTCACAGCGCCCGGCTGATGACACCACCAGCACTGATGCGAATGGCCTCAAAGGCCTGGCGGCCCTGGAAGAAACGTCGCTGGCGGAGCAACCATATCCGCCTATAGATTTATCAAAACAGCCGAGGCGGACGCATATGCCCATGGCGAACAAACACAAGTTCGACCGTTACCGGGCGCCCGTGCAAGCGCCGAACGTAGAGGACAAGCAATCTGGGTCGTAAGGCGGCGGCACATCGTGGAAAGATTCACGATGATTTAGCGGCCCCCAGCTGGTGGGCGATGCGCTTCAGGCATTCCCCCGCATCACCCACCACGACCGTGGCGCTGCATGCCAGCATCAGGTTCAGGTTCATGCCGAAGTCTTCCACCGTGTAGCCGTTGGCATCGATGTGCCGCGGGCCGGCGGCGTCGCTGGCCTGGCCCACGCTGACCTGCTCGACCACGCTGCCGCCTTGCTGGGTGTAGGCCCACACCGGCTTGCCCAACGCGATCGCATAGCCGACTTCGAAAGCCGTGCCGGAATCGGGCTCGCTGCCGCGAAAGGGATTGAGATTGGCCATGACCCCATCGGCGGACTGGATCAGCTGCACATTGGCGCGATAGATCCAGTGCGCCAGATCCGGGCCCGTGAGACCCGCGGGCGCCTGATTGTCCAGCGGATACAGGCCCTCCATGCCCACCCGGGCGCACAGCGCCTGCAACGCCTGGCCATGCGCGACGGCATCAGGCCGAAAGACGTCGAAGCCGGCAAGGTAGATACGGAAAGGCATGCCTTAGAACATCGTGTTCTTGTTGGCGGGATTCTCGGGAAGGTCCTGACTGACGTTCCAGTGCTCGGCGATCTTGCCGTTTTCGACACGGAAGATATCGATCATCGCCTGCCCCGTGTCCTCCGGCGTCTCTTTCCACAAGGCATGCACGACGACGATATCGCCCTCGGAGACCACCCGCTTGATCTCGGCGGTGGCTTGCGGATGCTGCTCGTAGTAGGGCACGAAGAAGTCGGTCATGGCGGCCGCGCCATCGCCCAGATAGGGATCGTGCTGGATCAGGTTCTTGCTGACGTAGGTATTCATCGCCTGCTCGACCTCCTTGTCCTGGAACATCATGCGGTAGTAGGCCAGCACGAGTTCCTTGCTGCCGCTGTTGGCGGCATGCGCACCGCCGAGCAGTCCGACCGCGAGCGTCAGGCCCGCGACAATCGATAGCAGTTTCATGATTCCCGGGTCACATCCCTAGACGAGTGGTGGCCGCGGCAAGCCTGCCGAGACCACAAGAATGTGCCAGTTTACAAATAATTGACCAGATCTGTGACAAAGCCTTGTAGCGAACGTTGGCGTTTCCGCCACAGTTCCCAGCCGTCCGCGCAGGGGCGGCTGGGGGTGTGCGCGATCAACGAGCGGCGCGTTGGGCCAGATAAACCTGCAAATGGCTATAGGCGACGCGCAGATAAGGCGTGGCGATGCCCAGGGCGGCTCCGCGCTTCACCATGTCGCCAACGATATGGTCGGCCTCCACGGGCAAACCCTGATTGAGGTCGCGGAACATGGATGCGGTAACCGGGCTGTCGGCGTCGGACAGGACCTTGCGCGCCGCGGTGTCGGCTTCCGGCCGCACCTTGAACCCCGACGCCGCGGCGATGGCCTGGGCCTCGCCCAGCATGGACAGGATGATGTCCGCGCCGTCGTCGCTGCGGACGATCAGGCCCACGGGGCCGCGCATCAGGCAGGTCGCGGCCGCCAGGGTGCAGAGGAAGACGAATTTCTCCCAGTTGTCCTGATGGATGTTGTCGCTGAGCCGGGACGTGAAGTTGGCCTTGGCCAGCGCGCTTTCCAGCGCCACGCAGCGCGCGCTGCGGGGGTCGCCGGCACGCTCGCCGAACACCAGGCTGGCGTTCTTGCCCATTTGCACGACCTCGCCTTCCGGTCCCAGGGTGGCGATGATCTGGCACAGGCCGCCCAGCACGCGATGTGGTCCGAAGCGCAGTTCCAGCGCATCGAAATGCGCCATGCCGTTCATGATGGGCAGCACGGCGGAGTCGGGGCCCATGGCCGGCTCGATGGCGTCCATGGCGCTGTCCAGGTCGTAGGCCTTGCAGCCCAGCACCACGATGTCGTAATGGCCATCCAGGGTGTCGGCGGTGACCAGCTTGGGCTGTATGACGCTGTCGCCCACCGGGCTCTTGATCCGCAGGCCCTGTTCACGCAAACGCGTGGCGCGCGGTTCACGTACCAGGAACGTGACATCGGCGCCGGCCTCGATGGCACGGCCGCCGAAATAGCCGCCGGTACCGCCGGCGCCCAGGAACAACATACGCATATCTGCCTCCGGATTGCGAGGCGCCGTGGGCGCCCGTTCAAACAAAACGCGATTATGCGCCGTCCGCGCGTGCCGCGTCCGCTGTCCGCCCATGCTGGCGTGTCGGTTTGATCACTGGGATAGCCCCATTGTTCAAACCCGGCAGGCCCGGATAAGCTACACGGGCTCAAATCGCCGTGCAGGGAGGGGCGCATGCCCATGGATTTTCTGTTGAAGAACTGTAGCCTGCCCGACGGACGGACAGGCATGGACATCGCTGTCGCCGACGGGCGTATCGCCGCCATCGAAGCGGCGCTGACCGCGCCCGCCGGGCAGACCGTCGATGCCGCCGGGCAGCTGGTGGCGCCTCCCTTCGTCGACGCGCACTTCCATATGGACTCGACCCTGTCCTACGGCCAGCCGCGCGTGAACCGCTCCGGCACCTTGCTGGAAGGCATCGCCTTATGGGGTGAACTGAAGCCCGCGCTGACCCAGGAAGCATTGGTCGATCGCGCGCTGGCCTATTGCGACTGGGCCGTCGCCAAAGGGCTGCTGGCGATACGCAGCCACGTCGATGTGTGCGACCCCCGCCTGCTGGCCGTGGAAGCGCTGCTGCACGTGCGGGAACGCGTGCGCCCCTATCTCGACCTGCAACTGGTGGCGTTTCCCCAGGACGGCATATTGCGCGCGCCCGGCGCGCTGGACAACCTGAAACGCGCGCTCGACATGGGGGTGGACGTGGTGGGCGGTATCCCGCATTTCGAACGCACCATGCAGGACGGCGCCGAGTCGGTGCGCGTGCTGTGCGAACTGGCGGCCGAGCGCGGCCTGCGCGTGGACATGCATTGCGACGAAAGCGACGATCCGCTTTCACGCCATATCGAAACGCTGGCTTATCACACGCAAAGACTAGGCTTGCAGGGCCGCGTGACGGGCTCGCATCTGACGTCCATGCATTCGATGGACAACTACTACGTATCCAAGCTGATCCCGTTGATCGCCGAAGCCGGCGTGGCCGCCATCGCCAATCCGCTGATCAACATCACCTTGCAAGGCCGCCACGACAGCTATCCCAAGCGGCGCGGCATGACGCGCGTCCCGGAACTGCTGGCCGCTGGCGTCCCCGTCGCCTTCGGCCATGATTGCGTGATGGACCCCTGGTACGGCCTGGGCAGCGGCGACATGCTGGAAGTCGCGCACATGGGGCTGCACATCGCCCAGATGACCGGGCAGGATGCCATGCGCGCCTGTTTCCAGGCGGTCACCGACACGCCGGCGCGCATACTCGGTCTGGACGACACCGGGCTGGCTGTCGGCAAGCGCGCGGACCTGGTGCTGCTGCAGGCGCGCGACCCCGTGGAAGCCTTGCGGCTGCGCGCCACCCGTCTGCTGGTCATGCGCGCCGGCAAGATCATCGCCAGCACGCCACCCGCCACGGCCAGTCTGCATCTGGACGGGCGGCCTGCCTCGGTGTCTTTCATGACACCCCGCCCGCCGATCTAGCGCGGCCGGTTCCACACCTTGCTGACCGCGCGGATGGCGGCCCACGCCATCCACTTGCCGCTGGTCAGGCGCGCGCGCGGCAGGCGCCGCATGACCTCCACCGCGATGCCGCCACGCCGATGCCATTCGCGCTTGCGTTCCTGGCTGTCGGTGCGTCGACCTTCCAGCCACGGGAATTCACGCAGGCCGGGTTTGTAGGTGGGCGGGACGTTGAAGATCAGGATGTAGGCCAGGCGCGGCGCCTCCGAGGTATTCGGGGCGGTGTAATGCAAGGTGCGCATGTCGTGGATCGTGCAACCGCCGGCGGGCAGGGGCACGGGCACGGCCTGCTCACGCGGAAAGTCGGCGCAGCATTCGAGCGGATGCAGGGCCTTGTCGTAGCCCGGCGAACGGTGCTCCAGCACGTCCTGCCGGTGCGAGCCCGGGATGAACTGCATGCATCCATTGACCGCGCCCACCGGCTGCAACGCCAGCCAGATGCTCAGCTCGCGATATTCGAAGTCCGGCGAACGGAAGGCTTCGTCCTGATGCCAAGGGGTTTCCGGGCCCAGGCGCGCCGGCTTGAGCAAGGCGTGTTCGCCGTACAAGGCGGCGTCCGGGCCCAGCAGCTGCCGGGCGATCGCCAGCGCACGCTTGTGGTAGTTGGTTTTCAGCAGTTCCGGCGCATAGTGCGAGGGATCGTGCAGGCTGGGAAAGACCTGCGGTTTGTCCGGATCGTCGCGGTTGGAGAAATCGTACTGCGCACCCTCGTTGTAGCCGGTCCGGTTCTCGAACATCTGCAGCAGCGTTTTCCGGATTTCCTGCACTTCCTCGGGGGGGCACATCGTATCGATGGAGATATATCCGTTCTTCTCGTACTCGGACGTCACGTTTGCCGATAGGGGGAGAGGCTCTTTCACCTTGGGGCTCCGCTTTTGGGGCAACCCGCCGGGATCGGAAGGTTGTGGCCGCTAAGGTAGCCCTTGCCTCTTGTTGCAACTATCGCCCGTCGCGGCTAGTGCGGCGGTCTTAAACGGAAAAGACCATTCGGCGTCATCGGCAGCCGAATGGTCTGTTCGCTTCATTCACGCGCAGTACTACTACGAACCATCGCCGCTGGCGCACTAGACCGCGCGACGGATACCGCACCGGACGGATGGGTGAGCAGGAAAGTAAAGACTTGTGCCAAAACTTCATCATCCCACTCGGCTGGGACGCCGGCGGCGCCGATGAGCGCGGCGGGCCAGTCAGTCGCGCCGGCCACGATGGCCTGGGTCACGCGCACCCCGGCCTGGCGGACGCGGCGCGCGTAGTGGACGGCCTCATCGCGCAAGGGATCGTCGCGCGCCGTGAGCAGCAGCATCGGGGCCAGGCCACCCAGACGGGTATTGACCAGCGGCGCGGCATACGGATGGCCGGCATCGCAATAACAGGGCAGATACTGCTTCCAGCCGTCGGCCCACAGCGTAGCCTGCTCGCTGGCGTGGGCGTCACGCATCGACGCCGTGCCCATGCAGGCGTCCAGCATGGGCGACAGCAGGATCTGGCCAGCCAGCTCCGGGCCGCCGCGATCGCGCGCCATCAATGCCACGGCAGCGGCGATGTTGCCGCCGGCTTCCTCGCCGGCCACCAGCAGCGGGCTGCCCCGGCCACCCAGCAGGCGGCGGTTGCGCTGCGCCCACTCAAGGACAGCATAGCCGGCCTCGGCCGCGGCGGGGAAAGGATGGGCAGGCGCCAGCGGGTAGTCGACCGACAGCACCACGGCGCCGGCGGCGGCCAGCAGGGACCCCACCTTGCCGCCACTGTCCAGGGAACCGGAATTGAAGGCGCCGCCGTGGAAGTGGACGATGATGGGCGTCGGGCCATCGCTGCGGCGCCGTCCATAGAAGCGGACGGACGGGGCCGGGTGGTCAGGAAGATCGGCCGGGACGCGCCCACAGGTGGCGGCGTCGAGGCCCGCGCGGGGGGCGGGGGCGGAGAAGGACATGATGCATAAACCATTGCCCGGTAAGCATAAATGGGCGAATTGAGGATGGGATAAGGATAGGGAATGCCGGGCGCGGGATAAACCCGCGCCCCGCGACTAAACTATTTCGACCCACCGAACAATAAGGTCAGCCGGGGACGCCCAGCCAAGGGCGGCCAGCAGGGCATGTTTCAAAGCTGTTGGAAGCTGCCGAAGCGCTTGTCGATGAACTGGCGTTCAGAGTCGATGCCGCGCACGATGGCGTTCGGCGGGCCGCGGCCCAGCCATTCCAGCATGGCGTCCACCTGTTCCGGCGTGCCTTGCACCATGGCCTCGACGCTACCGTCTTCCAGGTTCTGCACCCAGCCGGTCGCACCGACCATATGGGCACGGCGAACCGTGGACAGGCGGAAGCCCACGCCTTGCACTTTGCCGCGGATCTGCACGAGGACGGTTTCGATATGGGAATCACTGGCCATGACGGTGTCTGCAAAGAAAAACGGATAATCCCCGCATTTTTCCACATCTGCGCAACCGAAGAGATGGCCCCGCCATCGGGGGCACAGCGGAGCCGGCTTTGCCGGTCCGCCAGTGCCGCCCCCTGGGGGGCCCGCGCAAGCGGGTACGGGGGGGCCTCAACTAGGCAGATTGAAGCCGATCGCGGTATTGCCCTCATCGCTGAAAGCAAACACCCTGCCCCCGTGCATGCTGGCCACGGCCTTGACGATGGCCAGACCCAGCCCATGGCCATGGGCGGCGCCGTGGTCATTGCGCGCGGCGTCGACCCGATAGAAGCGGTCGAACAGCCGCGGCAGATGTGCCGCGTCGATGGGATCGCCAGGATTCGACACGCTGACGCTGACACCCCCCGCCCGGCGCTCCAGCCGCACCACGATGTGCGTGCCGCCCCTTGTATGCTGGATGGCGTTCTGCAGCAGATTCGTGACCGCGCGCCGGAACAGGGCCCGGTCCATGGGCGCCACGGCATCCGTGTCGCCTTCGACCAGCACCGTCAAACCCAGGTCGTCCAGGACGAACTCGAAGAACTCGATGGTCTTGCCCACCTCGTCGGCCACCACGGTGCTTACCAGACCGGTGGCCGCTTCCCCGCGGTCCGCGCGCGCCAGGAACAGCATGTCGTTGACGATGGCGCGCAGGCGGTCCAGCTCTTCCAGGTTCGATTGCAGCGTTTCCTCCAGCTCTTCCACGCCGCGCGGCCGCGCCAGCGCCACCTGGGTCTGGCCGATCAGGTTGGTCAGCGGCGTGCGCAGTTCATGTGCGACATCCGCATTGAAGGCCTCCAGCTGCATATAAGCGGCTTGCAGACGGTCCAGCGCCCCGTTGAAGGTGTGCGCCAGGTCTTCCAGTTCCACCGGCAGGCTGGCCGCCTGCAAGCGCTGGGCAGGATGCGCGGGACTGATCTTCTGCGCCTCGCTGGATAAACGCTTGAGTGGACGCAGGCCCACCGACGCCATCCACTGGCCCAGCAGCATGATGACCAGCACGGCCACCAGCAACAAGCCCGCCAGCGCGATGACGAAGGTGTGCAGCGTGTGCAGATACGGTTCCGTGGCGATGCCGACGACGAACTTGACCTGGGGCCGCTGTTCCAGCGCATCGACCGTGCGCGTGAACGTGCGCATGGGCCGGTCGCGTCCGGGCAGGATGATCTCGTCGTAGCCGTCGTCGAGGTCGGCGATGCGTGCCAGTTCGGCCGCGCTCTTGCCATAGCTGAAATGCGGATCGGGGCTGACCACCCAGAAGCGCAGGCTGCCGTCGGCCGGCGTCAACGTATCCATCTTGGCCATGCCGCGCGCCCAGCGTTCCTGGTTGCCCATGCGCGTCAGCGAAAACATCATCTCGCCGGACGTGGTGCTCAGCACGTCCATCTGCTGGCGCACCAGTTCGCGATGCAGCACGGCGTAGAGCGCGGCGCCGATCAAGGTGAACGCGACCACCGCGACCAGGGCGAACATGGCCGCCAGGCGGGTGGTCAGAGCACGCTTCACGCTGCGTCGCCCTCGCGCTGTTCCAGCACGTAGCCCATGCCGCGGATGGTGTGCAGCAGGCGCGTGGCGAAAGGCCCGTCGATCTTGGCGCGCAGGCGTTTGATGGCGACTTCCACCACGTTGACGTTGCTGTCGAAATTCATGTCCCACACCAGCTCGGCGATGGCGGTCTTGGACAGGATCTCGCCCTTGCGCCGCGCCAGCACCGCCAACAGCGCGAATTCCTTGGCGGTGAGGTCGATGCGCGCGCCGCCGCGCTGCGCCTTGCGGCTGGCCAGATCGATCTGCAGGTCGCCGATGCGCAACTGCATCGGCTCCTGCGCGCGGCCTCGGCGGGTCAAGGCCTGCAGGCGCGCCAGCAACTCCAGAAAGGAAAACGGCTTGACCAGGTAATCGTCGGCGCCATCCTGCAGGCCCTTGATGCGGTCGTCCAGCCCGTCGCGCGCCGTCAGCATGATCACCGGCGTCTGCCGCGTCTTGCGCAAGGCCCGCAGCACTTCGAAGCCGTCCATGCCGGG
Source organism: Bordetella sp. N (assembly GCF_001433395.1). Classification (GTDB taxonomy): domain Bacteria; phylum Pseudomonadota; class Gammaproteobacteria; order Burkholderiales; family Burkholderiaceae_B; genus Bordetella_C. The sequence continues at coordinate 5,381,974 of NZ_CP013111.1, read as the reverse complement.
CAGCATGGCATCCAGCACGATGACGTCGTAGTCCAGCTCCGTGGCCAGGTGGCGGCCGTCGATGCCGTTATTGGCCACGTCGACCGCGCAGCCCTGCTCGGTCAGGCCCTTGTGCAGATAGTCGGCGGTCTTGGCTTCGTCTTCGACGATCAGGATTTTCATGATGGCTTGCTCCGGGGACTCACTTTACCCGTTATTCGCGGCCCCGGGCCGGGCGCCGCGCATTCCGGTTTCAATCCCGCGCGGTGGCCGGGCTGGGCAAGGCCTGGTCTTCCGGCCCCTGCCCCGCCTGCCGCCGCGCGGCCCGTGCTTTCTTGCGATTCATGTACCAATAATGGGCGCGATCCAGATACAGGTAGACCACCGGCGTGGAAAACAGCGTCAACAGCTGCGATACCAGCAGGCCGCCCACCATGGCGTAGCCCAGGGGCCGGCGCAGCTCCGCGCCCTGGCCGTGGCTGAGCATCAGCGGCAGGCCGCCCAGCAGCGCGCACATCGTGGTCATGATGATGGGCCGGAAGCGCAGCACGCACGCCTCGTAGATGGCATCGATGGGCGCCATGCCGCGCTCGCGTTCAGCGTGCAGGGCAAAGTCGATCATCATGATGCCGTTCTTCTTGACGATGCCGATCAGCAGGATGATGCCGATCAGCGCGATCACCGACAGGTCATATCCGCCTGCCCGCAGAATCAGCAAGGCGCCCAGGCCCGCCGAAGGCAAGGTCGACAGGATGGTGATGGGATGGATATAGCTTTCGTACAGCAAGCCCAACACGATGTACACGGCAATCAGCGCGGCCGCGATCAGGTAGGGTTGTGAACGCAGCGAATCGCCGAACGCGCGCGCCGCGCCCTGGAAGGACCCGATCACCGTCCCCGGCACGCCCATTTCCGCCTTGGCCTGGTCGATGGCCTGCGTGGCCTGTCCCAGCGACGCGCCGGGCGCCAGGTTGAAGGACAAGGTGACCGCGGGAAACTGGCCCTGGTGGTTGATGGCAAGGTAGCCCGTCTTTTCCGTATCCACGCGCACGAAGGTCGACAGCGGCACCTGCTGATTGGTCAGCGGCGACGTCAGGTACAGCTTGCTGAAGATGTCCGGATCCTTCTGCAAGGCCGGCGTCACTTCCAGCACCACGTGATAGCTGTTGAGCTGGGTGAAATACTGCGCGACCTGGCGTTGCCCGATGGCGTCGTAGATCGTCGCGTCGATCAGCGCCGGCGTGAAGCCGAAGCTGCTGGCGCGGTCCCGGTCGATCGCCAAGGTGGCGGTGGGCGCGGAATTCTGCTGGTCCGACGCGACGTCCGCCAACTGCGGCAATTCGCCCAGGCGCGTCGCCAGCTTGGGCGCCCACTCGTTGAGTTCGTCCAGGTTGGAATCAGTCAGGGTGTATTGGTATTGCGTGCGCGAGAGCCGGCCGCCGACGTTGATGTCCTGGCCCGCCTGCATGTACAGAGTCGCGCCTTCCACGTGCGCCAGCTTGGGGCGCAGGCGGCGGATCACGTCGTCGGCGCTGGCCGTGCGGCCGTCTTCCTTGGAGCGCAGGTTGATATAGAAGTTGCCGGTGTTGTACTGCGACTGGTTGCCGTTCATGCCGAAAGCGACGACGTCCGGATCCTGGCGCACCACATCGGCCAGCGCCATCATGCGCGCATTCATTGCCGTGAACGACGAATCCTGCGCCGACTGCGCGAAACCGAAGATGTAGCCGGTGTCCTGCTGCGGAAAGAAGCCTTTGGGGATGGTGACGAACATCAGCCCGGTCACCGCCAGGGTCGCGAAGAAGGTCATCAAGGTGATGAACTGATGGCGCAGCACGATCTTCAAGCCACGCTTGTAGCCGTTGAGCATGGCATCGAAGCCCGCTTCGAACAGACGCCCCAGCCGGCCTTGCTCATGGCCATGGCTGTGGTTCTTAAGATAGCGTGAGCACAGCATGGGGGTCAGGGTCAGCGAGATCACCACCGATACCACGATGGTCAGGGTCACCGTCACGGCGAACTCGCGGAACAGGCGGCCCACGATGCCGCCCATCAACAGCAGCGGAATGAACACGGCGATCAGCGACACCGAAATCGACATGATGGTGAAGCCGATTTCCCCCGCGCCCTGATACGCCGCCTGCAAGGGCGGCATGCCGTCCTCGATATGGCGATAGATGTTCTCCAGCATCACGATGGCGTCATCGACCACGAAACCCACCGCGATGGTCAGCGCCATCAAGGACAGGTTGTCCAGGCTGTAGCCAAGCACGTACATGACGCCGGCCGTGCCCAGAATGGCCAGCGGCACCGTGATGCAGGGAATGACCGTGGCCGCCACGTTGCGCAGGAACATGAAGATGACCACCACCACCAGGGCGATGGTCAGCAGCAGCGTGAATTCGACGTCCTTGACGGACGCGCGGATGTTCTGCGTCCGATCGATCACCGTGTTCACCGACACCGACGGCGGAATGGCGGCGCGCAGGCGGGGCAGCGCGGCCTGGATCGCGTCCACGGTTTCAAGCACGTTGGCGCCCGGCTGCTTGCTTATCTGCAGCACGATGGAGCGCCCGTTGGTGATGCCTTCGCCCGGTGGCGCCGCGGCGCCGGCATAGGCCCAGGCCGCCAGCTTGTTGTTCTCCGGACCGTCCACCGCCACGCCGACGTCGCGCACGCGGATGGGCGCGCCGTTACGGTAGGCCAGCACCATATCGTTCCACTGCGACGCCTTGGTCAGCTGATCGTTGGTGTAGGTGGTGAAGCTTTGTGAAGGCCCGTCGACCGTGCCCTTGGGCTGGTTGACGGTGGTATTGGCGATGACGCCGCGCAGGTCTTCCAGGCTGAGGTTGAGCGACTTCAAGCGGTCGGGATCGACCTGTATGCGCACGGCCGGCTTCTGCTGCCCGGCGATGTTGACCAGCCCCACGCCGGAGATCTGCGAGATCTGCTGCGCCAGGATGTTGTCGGCGTAATCGTTGACCTCGGTCAGGGGCAGCGTGTCGGACTGCACCGCCAGCAGCAGGATCGGCGCGTCGGCCGGATTCACCTTGCGGAAAGTGGGTGCCTGCGGCAGGTTGGAGGGCAGCTGGCCGGACGACGCGTTGATGGCCGCCTGGACGTCCACGGCGGCCGATTCGATGCTGCGGTTCAGGTCGAATTGCAGGGTGATCTGGGTCTGGCTCTGGGCGCTCGTCGAAGTCATCTGCGACAGCCCGGCGATCAGCGAGAACTGCCGTTCCAGCGGTTGCGCCACGTTGGACGCCATGGTCTCCGGGCTGCCGCCCGGCAGGTTGACCGTGACTTGTATCGTGGGAAAGTCCACCTGCGGCAGCGGGGCCACGGGCAACAAGGGCCACGCGGCCACCCCCACCAACAGGATGGCAAGCGCCAACAGCGACGTACCGATCGGGCGCTTGATGAATGCCGCGGAAATACTCATGCACCCACTCCATCGTCAACCTGGTTCATGGCCAGATCGGTGGCCTCGCCGCGGCGCGCCGCCGGCGCGCTGGCCGGCTTGCTTTCCACGGTGCGCGCACCAGGCTTGAGCTTGTACTGGCCGTCGACCACCACGCGCTGGCCGGCGGCCAGGCCCTTGTCGATGACGGCCACGCCGTCCTGGATCAGGGCCACATGCACTGGCTGCATGCGCGCCACGGTGTGTTCGTCGATGACGTAGACATAGGTGCCGCTCTGGCCACGCTGCACGGCCGGCGCGGGGACCGTCAGCGCGCCGGTATGCGTACCCAGACGCAGGCGCGCATTGACGTACTGGCCCGGCCACAGCATGTGCTGCGGATTGGGGAAGGACGCCTTCAACTGCACGGTGCCGCTGGTGGTATCGATCTGGTTGTTGACCAGCACCAGCTTGCCCTTGCCCAGCACCTGGTCGCTGTCGCGCCGGATGGCGGTCACCGGCAGGCCCTGTTGGTCACGCCCCGCGGCCTGGTTGATGTCCGGCACATGCGCTTCCGGCAAGGTGAACACCACGCTGATCGGATCGATCTGGTTGATCACCACCAGTCCGGTCGTGTCGGTCGCATGCACGATATTGCCTTGGTCGACCAGCCTTGCGCCCACGCGGCCGCTGATCGGTGCGTTGATGGTGGTGAAGCCCAGTTGCACCTTGGCGTAGGCGATCTGGGCGGCGTCGGTCTTCACCGCCGCGTCCAGCTGCGCCACCAAAGCACGCTGCGTATCCAGCGTCTGCTGCGTGGTGGCGTCTTCCTTGCTCAGACGCGTATAGCGTTGCAGGTCCAGGTTGGCATTGGCCAGCTGGGCCTGGTCCTTCGCCTGTTGCGCCTGCGCTTGCGCCAACTGCGCCTGCAGGGTGCGCGGATCGATCTGCGCCAGCAGCTGGCCTGCCGTCACGTCCTGGCCTTCGGTGAAGGCGACCTTGTCGAGCTGGCCGTCCACCCGTGGCTTGATGGTGACCGACTGGTTGGGTGTCACCGTGCCGACGCCGGTCAGGTAGATGGGCACGTCGCTGCGCTTGACCGCCGTGGAAGTCACCACCACGGGCGGCGCCTGCACGGCCGGCGTGTCGGCGGAGGCATCGTGCCCGATCCCCCAGAATGCGATGCCCAAACCCGCCAGGGCTCCAAGGCCGGTCGCCACGCCGATGCGGCGCCGCGAAATGGAACGTTGAATGAGCGAATGCGGAATAGAAGATTTGGCCATGTCGATGCCTCTTCAGTCGGGTTGGGTTTGCCCGGCCGGCGCGGCCGTGGCGGAAACGACGGGGGTGGGATGCGGGGCCGCGGCGGCTGTCGCTGAGGCAGGGTTCGCCTGCAACTGCGCGGAAGTCCAGCCGCCGCCGGTGGCCTTGATCAAGGCCACGCTGGCAAGCAGTTGGCGGCCCAGCAACTGGACCGCGCTACGTTCATTGGATAGCGTCAGGTACTGCGCGGTGACCACGTTCAGATACGTGACGGTGCCGGCGCGATATTGCGTCAACGCCAGTTGCTCGGCCAGGCGCGAGGCCCGCACCGCCTGGTCCTGGGCCACGCTTTCGTCGGCCAGTATGCGCAGGGTCGACAGGTTGTCCTCGACTTCCTGGAAGCCGCCCAGCACGGTCTGCTTGTACTGCGCCACCGTGGCGTCATAGGCGGCCACCGCCTGCGCGTCACGCGCCGCGCGCAAACCGCCGTCGAACAGGGTTTCCGCCAAGGCGGCGCCCAGCGACCAGATCCGGCCCGGGGTGTTGAACCATGGCCCGAAGCCGCCGCCTTCAAAGCCCCCGCTGGCGCTCAACACCAGCGACGGAAAATAGGCCGCCCGGGCCACGCCGATATTGGCGTTGGCAGCCGCCGCCTGGCGTTCCGCCGTGGCGATATCCGGCCGTCGTTCCAGCAATTCGGAGGGCAAGCCAACGGGAATTTGCGGCACCGCGGGATGCCAGTCCGGATTGTCGGGCAGGGTGAAGTCCGCCGGCGCGCGGCCGGTCAGGATGGCGATGGCATGCAGCAATTGGCGCCGCTGCTGTTCCAGGTCGATGGACTCCGCCTTCGCGGTATTCAATTGGGCCTCGGCCAGGGCCACGTCCGAACGCAGCGCCACGCCGGCGTCGTGCTGGCTGCGGGTCAGCTTGAGCGCGCGCTCATAGGCTTCGAGGGTGCGCGCATAGAGCACCTGTTCCCGTTCGAGCACACGCACTTGCAGGTAGTCCTGCGCCACCGCCGCCTGGATGCTCAGGCGCGCGGCGGCCAATTGCGCCGCGCTGGCCTGCGCCGTCGCTTCACCGGCCTCGACCGAACGGCGCACGGCACCCCACAGGTCCGGCTCCCAGCTGGCGTCCAGGCCGATGGAGTGCGAATTGCTCAGCTTGTTGACGCCGTTGGAAATGTTGCGGCCGCGGCCGACGCCGGCACTGATGCCCGCCGTCGGCCAGAAGGCCGACCGGGCGGCATCGGCGGCGGCGCTGGCTTGCCGATATTGGGCGGCGGCCAGGGCGATGTTCTGGTTGGCGTCGTTGGCCTGGGCCACCAGGCCGTCCATGACCGGATCGCCATAGGCCAGCCACCAGCGGCCGTCCGGGTCGATGTGGCCGGGGGCCGCCTGCTTCCACGGACCGGGCTCGGCGTAGGCGGACGGCACCGGCAGGGTCGGCCGCACGTAGTCCGGGCCGGCGGCGCAGCCGGACAGGGCCAGGACGAAAGCCAGGGTGGCGGCCAGGGCGGCAGCCAGTCGCAGGGGCCGGTAAACCGGCTGGTGGAACGGCGATGTACTCATGACGCAGCGCGGTATCCAGGATGGTGAATCCGGAATGTAGGAGCCGCGCGCGGACACCACGCTGTCGGAAAACTGACAGAAATGTCAGTTGCAAATGTCAGTTTGAATGCACACCGGCGCTAGGGGGTTCCCGGCGCCATGGAGGGGGGGCGGACCGCCATGGGGACAAGGTCGGCCGCCATGCCGGCGACCGCGCAATCAGGCCGGCTGCAGCGCCCCCTGGCGCTGGCGCGCGGTCTGCCTCAAGGCGTCGACGAACAGCCGCGCGGACCGCGACAGCGGCGCATTGTTGGGCAGCACCAGCTGCGCGCGCACTTCGGTGCGCGGCGCATAAGGCAGCGTGACGACGCCATGGTCGCGCTGGCTCCACAGATGGAAGGGATCGATGATGGCCACGCCGGCGCCGGACCGCGCCAGCGAGCAGGCCACCGACGTCAGCGTCACCTCCAGGGCGATACGCCGCGGCACGCCGGCGCGCTGAAAGCTTTCCTCCACCAGGGCGCCCAGCGGCAGGCTCTTGCCGAAGGAAATCAGCGGATAGGGCGCCAGGTCCTTGGGCGTGACGATGTCGAGCCGCGCCAGCGGGCAGTCCGGATGCATGACACATACCAGCTCGGTCGTGCAAAGGTCGACCAGGCGCCCGTCGACGCCACGGCCGTCGCGGTGATTCAAAGGCGACAACGCCAGGCCGAAGTCGACGCGCTCCTGCACGACGTTCTCGAACACGCCGACATTGTCCAGCGTGAACACCCCGACGTGGATGTTGGGCCAGTCTTTCTGGAAGCACGCGATGGTCGGCGAGATAAGGTTGTCGGCCAGGGTCGGCACCGACGCCACCTGCACGGTACCCACGGTCATGTCGCGCATGTCATCCATCAAACGGTTGACCCGCTCGATGCCGTCGAAGATGCGATTCAGCTCCGCCAGGATCACCTGCGTTTCACGCGTGGCCTGCAGGCGGCCGTGCTTGCGCACGAAAAACGGAAAGCCGGCATGCGTGGCGCAATCGCGCAGCATCAGGCTGATGGCGGGCTGGGAAATGCCCAACGCCGCGGCGGCCTCGGTGACCGACCCGTGCAGGCTGACGGCCCGGATGACCTCCAGCTGGCGTACGGTAAGCGCCATAGTCTCGCTCCTTGTCCATGCATTTCTTGTGCGCCGCACCCAGGGTGCGCGCCGCTGATGCTTCTTGTGTTTTATGTCTGGCAGCGTGGTGTACGCATATAAGAACACCTTATGTGGAAATTAGGTGTACTCAATTGATTTTATTTTGCCGGCTCCCTATTCTCGTTGGACGCTTGCGGGGCAGGCCCGGATAACAGGGGCGCGCCGACAGGCTTGCATGGCTCGCATATCCGGGCAGCACGACAGCATGGCGCGACACAGCGCCGCGCGCGCTGCCTCACAAGAAACGCCAGGAGGAGACGTCATGGCGCAGCTTGAACGGTGTGGCGGATGAAGATCGTATCCGTCACTTCTGAAGTCGTGTCCCTGCCCTTCGACATGGGCGGGCCCTATCAGCGCTTTGCCGGTGCCTTGTGGGACAAGCTGGATATCCTGCTGGTGCGGGTCGAGACCGAAGACGGCCTGGTCGGCTGGGGCGAAGCCTTCGGGCACGCTGCCATCCCGGCCACGCGCGCGGCGCTCGATACCATCGTCGCGCCGCTGGCCATCGGCCGCGACGCGGGCGACATCGCCGGCCTGACCCGCCAGGTCCTGCACGCCACCCATCTGCTGGGGCGCAACGGCTGCTATGTCTATGCGTGGTCCGGCATCGAGATCGCGCTGTGGGACTTGCTGGGCAAGCGTGCCGGCATGCCCGTGCATCGCCTGCTGGGCGCGGCGCCTTGCACCGAACTGCCGGCTTACGCCAGCCTGCTCAATTACACCAACTGCGATCTGGTGGCGCGCAATACCGCCGCCGCGGTGGAGCGCGGCTACCGCCACATCAAGCTGCATGAAGTGACGCACGAAGCCGTGCGCGCTTCTCTCGCCGCCGCCGGCAGCGCTGCCGTGATGCTGGATACCAATTGCGCCTGGGACGTGCCCACGGCCTTGCGCATGGCGGACGCGATGCGGGATGACGGCCTCTACTGGCTGGAAGAGCCGGTCTGGCCACCGGAAGACGCCGCCGGCCTGGCCCGCGTGCGCGCCCGCGGCATCCCCATCGCCGCGGGTGAAAACGTCGCCGGACCCCTGGGCTTCAAGGCGCTGCTCGACGCCGGCGCGCTGGACATCGCGCAACCCAGCGTGACGAAGCTGGGCGGCATCGGCGAAGCCATGAAGGTCGCCACCTTATGCCAGGCCTATGGCGTCCAGACGGTACCGCATTGCCCTTACTTCGGCCCGGGCTTCATCGCCACCTTGCACATCGCCGCCGCGCTGCCTCAACGGCCGCTCATCGAGGTCTTGTGGCTGGACATGGAAGCCAATCCCTTCGACCCCTTTGTCCGTACGCAGGATGGCAAGGTGGCAGTGCCGCAAGGCCCCGGCCTTGGCTGCGATCCGGATCCCGCCATACTGGCGCGTTATCGCGTCGGCCAACCCAACGTCACGCGCGGAGCCCGCCCATGAAAGTCACCGAAGTCCGCACGCGGGTCGTACGCCTGCCCTTCGAACGTCCCATCGGCAGCGCGCTCGGCAAGCTCGACAGCTGCGGCTGCGTGCTGGTGTATGTCCATACCGACACGGGCATCGTCGGCGAGAACCTGGTGTTCGCCTTGAACGACCGGCGCACGCGTGTGCTGCGCCAGATGGTGGACGAACTGGCCGATCTGCTGATCGGCCAGGACGCCGGCCACATCGCCGGCTTCTGGGCCCGCGCGTGGAAGGACATCAATTTCTTCGGCCACAAGGGCGTCACCGTGATGGGTATTTCGGCCCTGGACGGCGCGCTGTGGGACATCGCGGGCAAGGCCGCGAACCTGCCGCTGTATCGCCTGCTGGGCGGCGCGCGCGACAAGGTGCCGACGTATCACAGCGGCGGCCTTTGGCTGGACCGCGATATCGATGCCTTGACGCGTGAAGCGCAGGACATGGTGGCGCAAGGCTTCCGCGCGGTGAAGATGCGCCTGGGCATGGCGGATCCGCGCCAGGATGCCGAGCGGGTGCGCGCGGTGCGCGCCGCCATCGGCCCGGACATCAAGTTGATGGCGGACGCCAACCAGGGCCTGAACGAGGCGCAGGCGATACGGCTGGGCCGTCTGCTCGAAGAACATGACCTGACGTGGTTCGAGGAACCGCTGCCCGCGTGGGACCTGGAAGGACTGGCGCGCGTGGCGGCGGCCCTGGACACGCCCATCGCCAGCGGCGAAACCGAATACACCCGCTACGGCTTCCGCAGCATGCTGACCCTGCGCAGCGCCGACGTGTTGATGCCGGACCTGCAAAGAGTCGGCGGCGTCAGCGAATTCATGCGCGTGGGGCATATGGCGGAAAGCCACGACATTCCCGTGTCCAGCCATCTGTTTCCCGAAACCAGCCTGCAAGTGCTGGGCGCGCTGTCGAACGCGATCTTCCTGGAATACATGCCCTGGTTTTCCACCCTGTACCGCGAGCCGCTGGAATTTGCCGACGGCATGGCGGTGGTGCCGGAACGACCCGGCTGGGGCCACACCTTCGACGAGCAACGCATCACCGCGCTGGAGCAGGCGACACGCTGAGCTACGCCTGCGCTTGCCCATACGCCGACCCACAGGCGGCCGGACAAGCACCCGATCGACAGTCCTATAAGAAGCAAACAAAGCCATCATCAAGGAGACCCACCATGAGCCTGACCCGCCGCCACTTCGTCTTCGGTTCCAGCGCCATCGCCGGCGCCGCCATCATTGGCGCGCCGCGCTATGCGCGCGCCGCCGCCGAACCCCTGCGCATCGGCTGGCTGGCGGCGCTGACGGGTCCCAGCTCCGCGCCCGGCATCGGCTTCGACCGCGGCGTCAAATTCGCCGCCGAGTCCTTGAACGCGGCGGGTGGAGTCAAGGGCCGCAAGATCGAGATCGTCACGCGCGATACCCAGGGTGATCCGACCAAGGCGGTCAACGCCACCCAGGAGATGATCAACTCGCAGAAGGTGCATGCGATCTGGGGGCCGACCAATTCCGGCGAATCGTTGGCGGTGACGCCCATCATGGCGCGCGCGGGTGTTCCCAACATCCATCCCTGCGTGATCGACACGCTGATCGATACCAAGAAATTCCCCAACGCCTTCCGCATCGCGCCGTCCAACGGACAGTGGGACGACGCCGTGCGGGCGTATTGCCTGAAAGTGCTGAAGGTGAAGAAGATCGCCATCATCGGCGACACCACCGGCTATGGCGTCACGGCGGTCAAGGCCTGCGTGGCCAACTTCAAGCGTGACGGCGCCGACGTGGTCTACAGCAACAACATCGACGCCACCCAGACCGACATGACGCCGGACATGACGCGGGCGCGCAGTGCGGGCGCCGAGGTCATCGTCATCTGGAGCGTCTCCACGGGCATGGAAGCACGCCTGTTCAACACGCGCGCCGAGATGAACTGGGACGTCAATTTCGCCGGCCACCCGTCGATGGCGTCCGGTGAAATCCGCGGCCTGCTGGCCAAGCCGCAGAACTGGGACAAGGTCTACGCGGTGGGCTATCGCAGCTGCAGCTACGGGGCCGACGGCAAGCTGCCGGAACGCTCGCAGGAGTTCGTCGACAAGGTGCAGGGCAAGGTCAAGCTGGACGACACCTTGTTCTGGTGGGTGACGGCCGGCTACGACGCCATCAGCCTGGTGGCCAAGGCCGTGCAGGAGGGCGCCAGCTCGTCCAAGGACATCATCGCCTACTGGAACACGCTGCATCCCTACCAGGGCTATTTCGGCAACTACACGTACACGGCCGAAGAGCACAACGGCTACCCCACCGCCGACGTCGTGATGTCGGCGGCCAACTCGGCCAAGCACGGCACCTTCCTGCTGGCGCCCGGCTACGTCTGATCGGAGGCCTCGATGCTAGGTTCCATCATCGCTTCGGGGCTGGCGATGGGCGCGGTGTACGCGCTCATCGGCATCACCTACAACACCATGTTCGCCACGTCTCGCGTGATGAGCTTCACCGCCGGCCAGCTGGGCATGCTGGGCGGCGTGCTGGGTTCGTTGTTCATGCTCAAGCTGGGCCTGCCAGCGTGGCTGGCCTTCATCGCCACCTTGCTGGGCTGCGGCGTGGTGGGGCTCGTGACCGAACTCATCGCCGTGCGGCCCGTGCTCAAGAGCCTGGACCAGCATCTGTATGTGCTGTCGACCCTGGCACTGGCCTTGATGATCCAGCAGGTCACCGCCATCGAATGGGGCACTGAACCGCAACCGTTCCCGCGTCTGTTCAATCTCGGCAGCGGCCTGGCGGATGAGAAGTTCTGGCTGCCGGTGGTCGCTTGCGCGGTGGTGGTGCTGGGGCTGGAATACCTGTATCGGCGCACCCTGGTGGGCATGGCGTTCCTGGCGGTGGCGGAAGACAACTTCGCGGCACGCGCGCTGGGCTTGCCGGAACGGCGCCTGCGCGTGTGGAGCTATGTGCTGGCCGCGGCGATCGGCGGCATCGCGGGCTTTGCCAGCGGGCAGCTGATGTTGGCGTTCTTCGCCAACGGCACGCTGCTCAATTTCTATGGCTTCGTGCCGGTCGCGCTGGGCGGCCTGGGCAATAACCGCGGCGCGCTGATCGGTGGCCTGGCGCTGGGTCTGTTCCAGCAGGCGGCGAACTTCACGGTGGGCGGCGTGTTCTCGTCGATCGCCGTCTTCGTGCTGTTCATCATCGTGCTGCTGGCCGTGCCGCAAGGCCTGTTCGGCAGCGCCACCGCGCGGAGGGTGTGATGAGCGTCGACAGCGAACTGCGGACACGCCGCCCCATCGCCATGGCCGCGTCCAGCGGCGCCGGCACGCCGGGCGCCCATGCCGCGCGCCTGCGGGGCGATGACTGGCGCAAGCTGTGGCCGTTCCTGGCCATCTTCGTGCTGGCGGCGCTGCTGCCGCTGGCGGGCAACAATTACTGGACGGTCATCGCCACGCGCGCGGCGATCTATTGGGTGCTGGTGTCGGGCCTGAATCTGGTGGTCGGTTATGCCGGGCAGCTGGCGATCGGCTACGTGGCCCTGCTGACCCTGGGCGCCTACATCACCAGCGTGCTGGCGGCCGGCAATGTGCTGCCCGCCATGCCGCCGATTCTCGCGCTGGCCTGCGCGGGGGTCGGCGGCGGCGTGTTCGGCCTGGTCGTCGGCCTGCCCGCGCTGCGCTTGCGCACGTTTTATTTCGCCATGGCCACCCTGGGCTTCGCCACCATCGTGACGCAAATTGCCTTGGCGTGGCAGGACGTCACCGGCGGCGGCATCGGCTTGTCCGGACCCGCCATGCCCGCGCCGTTCGACAGCGAAATGGGCCTGTTCTACCTGTGCCTGGGACTGGCGGTGGTGTGTACGTTGTTGACCGCCAATATCGCGCGCAGCCGCTACGGCCGGGGCCTGATCGCCATCCGCGATGCCGAGGTCGCGGCCGAGGCCAGCGGCGTGTCCAAGGTGCGTTTGCTGTCCCTGATCTTCATCTTCGCCGGCGTGCTGGCCGCCGTGGCGGGCGGCCTGTTCGCCTCGCTGCAGACCTACATCACACCGGATGCCTTCACCTTCGAACTTTCGGTCCTGTTCTTCATCTCCATCCTGATCGGTGGCCGCGGTTCCATCCTGGGGCCGCTGCTGGGCACCATCATCCTGACCGTGCTGCCGGAGCTGGCGGCGCCGCTGGCCGCGTGGTCGAACTTTCTGTATGCGCTGATGCTGCTGGTCATCGTGCTGGTGGCGCCGGGCGGCATCGCCGCGCTGCTGGATTTCCGCAGCCGGCGGCCCCTGCCCGCCAACCGTCGCATCGTCCCGGACGCGGCGCCGTTGCAGCATCTGCTGGCACCTGCTGCCCAGGCGCACGGCAAGCCGGCAGCGCACGCGGGCCTGGAACTGCGCGATATCGTGCTGAGCTTCGGCGGCGTGCGCGCCATCGACGGGCTGACGCTGGCGATCACGCCGGGGCAAGTGCACGGCCTGATCGGTCCCAACGGCAGCGGCAAGACCACCACCTTGAACGTGATCTCCGGCTATTACCGGCCGCAGGCGGGCACCCTGCGCCTGGCAGGAGCCCCCTTGCCCGCGGGCCAGCCTTTGCTGCGCGCACCGCATGGCATCGCCCGCACGTATCAGACGCCACGCATCATCGGAGAAGCCTCGGTGCTGGACAACGTCATGATCGGCGGCACGCTGCAAGCCCAGGCCTCCTTCGTCGAAACCCTGTTGCGCCTGCCCCGCCACAACCGTGACGAGTCGCTGCTGCGCGAGGCCGCGCAGGACGCCTTGCAGGCCGTGGGCCTGGCCGCGCTGGCCGACGTGCGCGCCGACCGCCTGCAGCACAGCGAACTGCGCTTTCTGGAAATCGCCCGCGCGCTGGTGCTGCGGCCCGCTTTCCTGCTGCTGGACGAACCCGCGGCCGGCCTGGCCGCCGAGGAGATCCGTCAGCTTGGCGACCTGATCCGGCACATCGGCCGGCAAGGCACCGGCGTGCTGCTGGTGGAACATCATGCCGACCTGATCTTCGACATCTGCGATCAGGTCACGGTCTTGAACCTGGGCCGCGTGCTGGCCGACGGCACGCCGGCACAGGTGCGCGAACACAAGGAGGTGGTCAGTGCTTACCTTGGTGGCTGATAACGCGACAGACCAGGCAGGGGCCGGCGTGGCCGGCACGACCGCCGCGACGCCCGCCCGCGCGCCCTTGCTGGAGGTACGAGGACTCGATGCGGGCTACGGCAAGATCGGCATCCTGCACGGCATAGACCTGGACGTACGGGAGGGTGAGATCGTCGCCATGCTGGGTCCCAATGGCGCGGGCAAGAGCACGTTGATGCGGGCGATTTCAGGTCTGCTGCCCTTGACCGCCGGCAGCGTCACCTTTGCCGGCGCGGATCTCAGCCGCACCACGCCACGCGCCGCGGCGCGTGCAGGCCTGGTGCACGTGATCGAAGGCCATCGCGTCTTCACCCAGCAGAGCGTGATCGACAACCTGATGCTGGCGGGCTACGATGCCCCGCGGGCGGAACGTCGCGCGCGGATCGAGGAAGCCCTGACCTTCTTCCCCGAAATCGCCGCCAAGCGCCATGAGCGCGCCGGCGCCTTGAGCGGTGGCCAACAGCAGATGCTGGTGGTCGCGCAAGGCCTGGTAAAACGGCCCCGCCTGCTGATCCTCGACGAACCGTCCGCCGGTCTGTCGCCGGTGCTGGTCGACCGGGTGCTGGCTGTCGCCGGACAGCTGCGCGCGCAGGGCACGGCCATCGTGTTGGTGGAACAACTGGTGGAAAAGGCGTTGGCCCTGGCCGATCGCGTATATGCCCTGGCGCAAGGCCGCATCGCCATGCAGGCCGGCGCCCGCGAGGCTGACCTGCCGGCACGACTGGAGCGGGCCTATTTTGGAGAACACGGCCGTGTGGCAAACCAGTGAGCGTTATCCCGATCCCCGCATCGAAATCCTCGATCCCCGTTTTTCCCGCTACGTGCATTTCAACGCCGCCGTGGAAAAACTGGGTGAAGGCATGCGCTGGGCCGAGGGCCCCGTATGGTTTGGCGACGGCCGCTATCTGCTGGTCAGCGACATCCCCAACGACCGCATCATGCGTTGGGACGAAGCCACCGGCCAGTTCAGCGTGTTCCGCCAGTCCTCGCGCAACGCCAACGGCAATACGCGCGACCTGCAAGGCCGCCTGATCACTTGCGAGCACGAAGGCCGCCGCGTCACCCGCACCGAATATGACGGCAGCATCACCGTATTGGCGGACAACTACAACGGCACGCGTTTGAATTCACCCAATGACGTGGTGGTGAAATCCGACGGTTCGATCTGGTTCACCGACCCGCCTTTCGGGCTGGGCGGCTGGTACGAAGGCAAGCGCGCGCAGCAGGAGCTGCCGGCCTGCGTGTATCGCCTCGACCCCGCCAGCGGCACGTTGACCGTGGTCGACGAAACCGCGCATGGCCCCAACGGCCTGTGTTTCTCGCCCGACGAGAAGCAGCTCTACCTGGTGCAGTCGCGTGCTCAACCCAATCGGCTGATCACGGTGCATGAGGTCAGCGCTGACGGCCGCGGCCTGGGCCTGGGCCGCACCTTCATCGACTGCGGCCCCGGCACGTCGGATGGTATCCGCTGCGATACTGACGGCAACCTGTGGTGCGGCTGGGGCATGGGGTCGGAAGAACTGGACGGTGTGGCCATCTTCGCGCCGGATGGCACGCGCATCGGCCACATCCATCTGCCTGAACGCTGCGCCAATCTCTGCTTCGGCGGGCTCGACCGCAATCGCCTGTTCATGGCGGCGGGCAAGTCCCTGTATGCCTTGTATGTGAACACGCAGGGCGCGCTGCCACCGGTGCGCTAGGCCGCGCCCGGCAAGCGGCTGAGCCGCCGGACCGCTGGAGCGGCGGGCGGCCGGGTCGTCGGCCGCTGTGTCGTGATGGCGTTATGGCTGCTGCCGCGTGGCGTTCGGCGCATGCGGGGCGCAGGCCGCGGCACCGCCGGCGGTATTGCGCACCCAGATCAGTTCACCCGCGATGGCCACGGCGATCTCGGCCGGCGTGCGGCTGGCGATACGCAAACCCACCGGCCCGTGCAGACGGTCGATTTCTTCCTCGCTCAGATCGAACATGCGTAAACGTTCGCGGCGCCTGGCCTGGCTGGGCCCGGAGCCCAGCGCGCCCACGTAGAACGCGGGCGATTTCAAGGCTTCCAGCAGCACCATGTCGTCCAGCTTGGGGTCATGGGTCAGGGCGACGATGGCGGTACGTCCATCGGTGCCGATGTCGCCCACGGCGTCATCGGGCATGGAGGTCAGCAGGGTCACGCCGGGCATGTCCCAGCCGGCGTGGAATTCCTCGCGCGGATCGCACACCAGCACATGGAAATCCAGGCTGACCGCGATATTGGCCAGGGCGCGGCCGGTCTGGTTGGCGCCGATGATCAGCAGGCGCCAACGCGGGCCATAGACGGCGCGCAGCGTACGACCGTCGAAATCCGGCCCGTCCAGCGGACCGGCGGGCGCCAGGCTACAGGCGCCGGTCTGCAGATCGACGGTGCGCAGGGTCAGAGCGTGGCTGGCGATGTTCGCCAGCACCGGGTCCAGCCACGTGGTGTCGCGCACGGGCTCGACCACCAGGCGCAGGGTGCCGCCGCAAGGCAGGCCGAAGCGGGCCGCTTCGTCGGACGTGATGCCGTAAGTGATGCGCTCCGGCCGGTCCGGCAAGGCTGACTGGCGGGCTCGCTCCATCAGGTCATCTTCGACACAGCCGCCGGATACCGAACCGATCAGCCTGCCGTCAGCACGCAGCGCCGCCATGGCGCCGGCCTGGCGGGGGGCCGAGCCCCAGGTCTGCGCCACGGTGAGTAAATGCACGGAATGGCCGGCGGCGACCCAATCGCGCGCCTGACGCAAGACCTCGGTATCCAGGGAATCCATGATGATGTGTCTTTCCTTGCCCTTGTGAGTCTGGTCGACGCCGGCGCCACAAACCACACGTGGCCCGGCCATGGCGTGGGGCCCAGGCATCCGGCGTGCCCGGCCGTGCAGGCACTTTACCGGAGCCGGCGCGGACCGTCGATGGCGGCGGATCGGGCTGGCGTTTCATCCCTTTGCAATCCATTACGGCGCGCTTTGGAATAGGCCAAAAACGGCGGGCCCGCGACGGAGCCATGCGCCACCTGCTGTCCCTATGCTGGACGCTTGGGAGAAAGTTGCCGGCCGCCGTGGCGGGCTGGCCAAGGGAGAG
Source organism: Bordetella sp. N (assembly GCF_001433395.1). Taxonomy (GTDB): domain Bacteria; phylum Pseudomonadota; class Gammaproteobacteria; order Burkholderiales; family Burkholderiaceae_B; genus Bordetella_C. The sequence continues at coordinate 5,364,961 of NZ_CP013111.1, read as the reverse complement.
TCATGACGCATATCTTCATCGCGCTGGGCGTATTCGCGCTGGTTTCCTTGTGCGCCCTCATCGGCATGGCCCTGAGGAAGATTCAGCCGGCGCGGCATCTGGAGAAGCCGTCGATGAACGCGGTCAAGATGGTGACCGGACTGATCGCGACGCTGGCGGCGCTGGTGCTGGGGCTGCTGGTGTCGTCGTCGAAGAGCACGCTGGATACGGTGAACAACGAGCTGGTGCATAACGCGATCAACTTTCTTCAGCTCGATCGGATGCTGCAGGCTTATGGGCCGGACGCTCGTGCGCTGCGGCTGGAAATCATCGGCGACTATGCCGAGGTGGTCGACCTGCTCGCCACCAGCCGCCAGGACGAGACCGCGCTGCTGGCGGGGCAAGACCGTCTGCATCGGCTGGGGGATTATCAGGTTCGCTTGATGGGCTTGCCGGTCCACAGCGATGCGCAGCGGCAGATCCGCGACGAGGCCGTGAAGCTGCAGGGCGCCATCGTGGCCACGCGCTGGCTGGTGCTGATGCAGCGGGAGGGCACGCTATCGGCGCCCTTGCTGGTAGTGCTGCTGCTATGGCTGGCCGTCATCTTTCTGGCCTTCGGGCTGACGTCCCCGCCCAATCCCGTGGTGATCTGCGGCATCGTCCTGTGCGCCCTGTCCGCCGCCGGCGCCGTCTTCCTGATCCTGGAAATGGGCCAACCCCTCGACGGCATCATCCACATCTCCCTCGCCCCCCTCCAGGACGCCGTCGCCCGCTTGAAATAGGGCCGCCGCTCACCCGCGCCTGCGTGACGGCTGTCGGAGCCCGGGCCGCGACGCGCCCCCGACGCTGAGCCTGACCGCCTCAGCAGAAGCTGGGCTTTCGCAAACGATGCGCGCCGCAGGCGCGCATCCCCCTCCCCGGGGACGGGGTTAGGCACACTCTATCGCCTAGATAAGCAAATCAAATAGATTACCCATAAATATGGAATAGTCATTTCGGCATATCGGGGTTTATCCCTAGTCCTCACAAGCGCAGAATTCAGTCATCGGGAACAGCAACAGACCTCCCCGGAATTACCCGATCAGGTCTGCTCCCACTGAAATAGGACTAGGAGAACTGCCATGAAGACCATCGCCACCTCGCTGATTGTTTCGTTTGCCCTGATCGGTGCCGCTCAAGCCGCCACCCCCCGTGGTGACGTCGACAACGTGCCTTTCCAAGGTACCTACGGCCAAGCCGACAGCTCGACCAGCCGCGCCCAGATCCAGGCCGAACTGGAACAAGCCAAGACCCAAGGCATCGTCGCCTTCGGTGACATCGACAACGCTCCCTTCGCCGCGCAAGCCGAATCGAACGTGTCGCGTGCCCAAGTCGCCGACGAAGCTGCCAAGACCCCCGGCGCCACCGCGTTCGGCGATCTGAACAACGTACCGTTCCAAGGCTGATCAGCCATCACGCATCGCGTGACCGCAGTCAAGAACTCGACAGGCAGCCTCGCGGGCTAGCCTGCAAGAATTGAAGTCCGGCTCGCCAGGCATGCTGGCCTGGCGGGTTACCCGGCGAGAGGCGGGTGCAGTTCTGGAAGTCCTCTCGAAGCAGTACGTAGTAATTGTTGTTGTAGTACCCGTAGTAGCAGCATGAAGTGGAAGCACCAAGTAGTGGCATCACCTGCAGTACTCGCAATACCCGTTGTACGAAGTTGCTTTATCTGTAGTCGCTTTACCTGTAGTCGAAGTAGCACGAAGAGAAGTATCGGCAGTACGCAGTACCCGTAGTGCAGTACCCGCAGTACCCATGGCCCCGCTCTGCCCCCCCTTGCGCGGGGCCATGGTTTATTCAGCTCAGAACGACCACTTCACATTCACGAAGCCGGCGTTCTGCCGATTGCCGTCGCCGAACTGACCGCTGTAGCTCACGCCCAGCGTCGCCGACCGCGAAATCGCCATCTCCGCCCCCACTTCCCCGACCAGCGCATTACGCGCGATCGGCGCGCCCTGCACCGTGAAGGCCGGGCCCGTATCGAAGGCCATGGTGCGTTCCGGATCTACCCCACCCATCGCATGGCGCCATCCCAGGGATGCGCGCAGCCGCGCCGGCTGGCCGGCGATCTCGGTATTGAGGCGCCCACGCACGCCCACGGTGCTGGTGGTGACGTGATTCCGATCGCTGTCGCCGTGCAAAGCCGCCGAGCCGCCATCTTCGGAGAACCCGCGCATACGCTGGTCCGCGTAAGCCAGGCCGGCGAAGGGCTCCACCGACACCGACGACGTCAACGGAATCGAATAACCGACCTCGCCGAATATCTGCGTGGTGTTGCCCGAGTAGTTGGCCTTAAGGTTCTGGTTTTCCGAACCGATCTGCACGTTGCGACGCGTGCGCAGATCCTGCCAGGAATAAGCCATCCCCCCCAACACATTCAAGGCGTTGCCATTCTGCAGGGCGAAGGACTTGCCGCCAAACAGCGTCAGGCTGTAGCTGTCGACATCGGCGCGCGCATTACGGCTGTCCTGCTTGATGTTGCTGTCCTGATACCCGAAGGCCGCACCGACACGCCAGCCGTCATGCACGTCGACATCGCCGCCCACCAGCACCCCGCTGGTGTCCTGCTTGTAGCTGGGCGCGTTGCCGCCACCATCCTGATGCTGCCAGTTGCCGATGACGTCCGCCCACACATTGCGGCGGCACGACAGCGACGCGGCGCTCTGCGGCGAACGGTCGTCCGCGCAGGGCTTGCCGTTCTGGTTGGTGTCGCTGTACAGGCTGTCCCGCAAGCGGCTCATCGGCATGGTGCGGATGGTTTCCGCGCTGCTGATCAAGGCCGAAGGCAAGCTGGCATGGCTGTCGCCGGACAACTGGCGGAAAGCCTTGGGCGCATTTTCACGGGACAGGCCCACCACGCTGGCATACAGCGGCGACGACGTCGATATGCCCTGCAAGGCTTCGGCCACGGCCGCTTCGTTGGGCGTCTGGGCGAGCTCGCCGAAGTCGGTCTGGTTACGCGCGAAGTTGACGTAGACGTTGTTGGGATCGTAGCTGACCGAAGAGTCCAGGAACGCCAGGTCGGGCAAGGCCGCGGTGGCGAACGTCCCTTGCACGCCTTGCGCGGCCGTGATCACGGCGTAGCTGTTGGTGCCGGTGTACTGGAAGCCGTTGGCCACCTGCAGCGTACCGTCCAGGGTGGCGGTACCCGCCACGTTGACGGCGCCTGCCGCCGGCGGTCCCAGGTTCACCTGCACGGTACCCGAGGGCGTGTTGGTGAAGTTGCCGGCCACCTGCAGGCTTTGCGCCGGCGCCGTCGCGACGGTACCCGCGTTGACCAGGCTCAGGATGCGACCCGCGCCCGCCAGCCCGGCGCCCGAATTGACCTGTACCGATGCCGGCAGGTTCGCGGGTGCCGCCGCGGTACCCAGGGCCAGCGTGCCCTCGGCCACCACGACGCTGCCGGTGAACGGATTCGAGCCGCTTGCCGTCAACGTGCCCGCGCCTTGCTTGGTCAACGTCCCCGTGCCCGACAGCGTGCCGTTGAACGTGCCGTCCGTGGTCTGGTTGAATACCAGGCTGGCGTTGTCGACGATGCTGCCTTGCAGGCTGCTGGTGTCGCCGATCAAGGTGCCTGTGTTGATCTGCGTCCCGCCCGTGTAGGTATTGGGCTGGGTCAGTGTCAAGGCACCCGTGCCGTTCTTGACCAGCTGTGCGCCACCCGCCAGGTTGCCGTTGAAGCTGCCATCTGCGTTCTGGTCGAAGCGCACGGTGGTGCCGGTGGAACTGTTGATGCTGCCTTGCAGGCTGCTGCTGTCACCGGCCAGGGTGCCGCCCGTGACATTGGTGCCGCCGCTGTAGTTGCTGCCGCTGGCGAGAACCAGCGTGCCGGCCCCGCTCTTGGTCAACGCGCCGCTACCCGTCAGGGCCTGGCCCAGGGTGAAGTCCTGGCCCGCGGCCACCACCGAGATATCGCCACCCGCCGCGCCCAGAGTGACGTTGCGATTGGTCGTGGCATACGCCGCATCGGCAATCGCCAGGGTACCGCCGTTCAGGTTGACCCCGCCGGCCGCGTCGCCCAGCTGATTGTCGGCGCTGACCTGCAAGGTGCCGCTCGCCACCGTGGTGCCGCCGGTATAGGTGTTGGGCGACGTCAGCACCAACGTGCCGCCGTTTTCCTTCGACAGTCCGCCCGTGCCGGTCAAGGGCACGCCTATGGTCGCGGTCGCACCGGCGTCCACGCGTATCGGCGTGGCGGCCTGGCTGAGGGCGATTTCCGCGCCCGCGCCGCCCGTCAGGGTGTAGCCGTCCGACAGGAACTGCAGACCGGTGACCGTCTTCGCGCCATCCACGGTGACCGTGCCGCCGACACCGGCGAAGGCGGCATAGCGATCGTTCCAGGTCTGGCTGGTCGAGCCCGCCGCGTCGGTCCAGTTGGTGGCGGTGCCCCACGTACCGGTGCCGCCCGAGATCTGGCCATCGGCCAGGGTCTTGCTGCCGTTCCAGAACTGGATTTCGCCCGGCGTGGTTTCCACCAGCAGGTTGATCTGCTGCGCGCCAGGCTGCAAGGTGAAGTTGTCGGCGGTGAAGCCCGTCGGCAGACTGCCAAGGACGATGTCGTTATTGGTCAGCGCCAGATTGGAGCGGAACAGGCGATAGACGCCCGTGCCCAGGCTGCCGGCGTTCGCAACGTTGAGCACGCCATCGGCGACCAGCGCGCCCCCTACCGTCACCGCCGTGGTCGGCGTATTCGGCGAGCCCAGCGTGAAGTCCAGCTGCGTGGCGTTGGACAAGGTCAGATCGCCGGCGAAGGAGATCGGATTCGATGGCGTGCCCGCCACCAGGCGTGCGTTATCGCCCAGCCTCACCGCCGACGTCACGGTGCCGGAGCCGCCCAGGGAAGCCCCCGCGTCCACATTCACCGGTCCGCCGGACAAGGTGCCGTCCACCACCAGGCTGCCCTGCGACACGGTGGTGCCGCCGCCGACCTGGTTGTTGCCGTTCAGGGTCAGCGCCGCGCCGCCCTGCTTGATCAGGGTACCGGTACCCGTGATGCTGCCGTTATAGTCGCCATCGCCGACCTGGTTGAACACCACCGTGCCGCTGTTGGCGATGTTGCCTTGCAGGCTGGCGCTGTCGCCGATCAAGGTCCCGGCGGCGACCGTGGTGCCGCCGGTATAGCTGTTGGCGCCGTTCAAGGTCACCGCGCCGCTGCCATCCTTGACCAGTGCGCCCGCGCCGCCAATGCTGCCGTTGAATGTGCCGTCGGTGGTCTGGTCGAACGCGACCGTCGTACCCACGCCCGTCGCGATATTGCCTTGCAGGCTGCTGGTCGTTCCTTGCAAGGTGCCGCCTGCGACCGTGGTGCCGCCGGAGTAGCTGTTGGTGCCACCGAGCGTCAGCGTGCCGTCGCCGGTCTTGGTCAGCGCGCCGCCGCCGGTGATGGCGCCGTTCAGGGTCGTCGTATCGCCAGCGGTGGGAGTCGCGACGGTCAACGTGCCGCTGTTCAGGGCGACCGCATTGCCCAAGGTCACCGCCGGGGCGGTCTGCAAGGTGCTGTCGGCATTCACCGAAACCGGACCCGTACCCAGGGCGCTATCGTTGCCCGCGACCACCGTACCGCCGGCCAGGCTGGTGCCGCCGGTGTAGGTGTTGGTCCCGTTGAGCGTCAACGTGCCGGGGCCGCTCATGTTCAACGAACCCGCGCCATCCACCGTGCCGTTCAAGGTCAGCGCAGCGCTTTCCGGGATGGCCAGCGCGCCGTTGGTGGTGACGTTGTTGGCCAAGGTGACAGTGCCTTGGCTGCTCAAGGACGTGCCATCGGCCGTGACCAGCGGCCCCGTGCCAAGCGCCGCGTCGTTGCCGACGATCAGCGCACCTGCATTCAAGGCGGTGCCGCCCGTGTAGCCATTGGTGCCCGTCAGAGTCAGGGTGGCGGGGCCATTCTTGACCAGGGTGCCGGCGCCACCGACCGTCCCTGCCAGCGTGATGTCGTTGCTGCCCACGATCGCGGTCGAGCCATCCAGCTGCACCGCGTTGGCCAGCACCACGGCCTGCGTGCTGTCCAGGGCCGTACCGGCGCCCGTGATCAGGGTGCTGGTGCCCAAGGCCGTATTGCTGGCGACCACCAAGGTGCCGCCATTCAGTTGCGTGGTGCCCGCGTAGCCATTGGGGCCCGTCAACGTCAAGGTCGCCGGACCGTCCTTCACCAGGCCTACGGTGCCACCGGCCCCCGGGTCGCCACCGATAGAACCCGCGAGTACGAGGTCGTTGGTGCCGCGCACCGTCATGATGCCGCCCAGGGTGACGTTGTTGGCGACCGTGGCGCCGCCCGCGGCGGCGTCGATTTGCGTGCCGTCGGCCGCGACCAGAGTGCCGGTACCGAGGGCACTGTTGCCGCCAACGATGATGCCGCCTTCATTCAGATTGGTATTGCCCTGATAGGTGTTGGGCGCGGTCAAGGTCAGGTCTGCGGCGCCCGTCTTCGTGATGCCGCCGCTGCCGTTCACGGTCCCGCTCAAGGTCAATGGCGTGGCGGTGGCGACCGTCACGTTGCCTTGCAGGTCGACCGTGTTGGTGAGGGTCAGCGGCGCGGTGTTGGACAGGGTGGTGCCGCCCGCGGCGGTCAACGTTCCGGTGCCCAGGGCGCCGGCGTTGGTGACCTGCAGTTCGCCCCCGGTCAGCTGCGTGCCGCCCGTGTAGGTATTGGCGCCCGCCAGCACCAGGGTCCCGGTGCCCGTCTTGCCCAAGGCGCCCGCGCCATCGATGACGCCGCCGACAGTGACGCTGGCCGCGGGATCGACGATGTCGAAGGTGCCGCCGCCCGCCTCCAGGGTTACCGGTCGATTGGCCGTGGTACTGCCAAGCTGGGTCATGGCGGTGCCGGTAATGCTCAAGGTGCCGCCATCGAAGGCCACGTAGGTGCCGTCGGCGCCCAGGTTCTGGTCGGCGCCGATCTGCACCACGCCGCCTTCCAGGCGCGTACCGCCGGTGTAGGTATTGGCCCCGCCCAATATCAAGGTGCCCGTATCGCGCTTGGCGATCGTGCCGGCCCCCGTGATGGGGGTGTCGATGGTGGCCGTCAGCCCCGGCTCGACGCGTATGCCGACGTTGTCGGCAGCACCAGTGGCGATGCTGTTGTTGGCCACCAGCGCGCCGGTGCCATCCGTGGTCAGGGTGTAGCCGTCGGACGCGAACTGCATGCCGGTAATGGTCTGCTGACCCGACACCGTGACGACAGAGGGGCCGGTCGTCGTCGGACCGTTCTGGAAGACGGCGAACTGACTGCCCCACGCCGCGTTGGTGGCGCCGTTGGCATCGGTCCAGTTGGTATTGCCGCCGGCGCCGCCCCAGGTGCCGGTGCCGCCCGCGATCGTGCCGTCGCTGGTGACGTTGCCGCCATCCCAGAACTGGATTTCGTTAGGCGAATTCTGATTCAGCAGGTTGACCTGGCCAGCGATCACGGTCTGCAGGGTCAGGTTGGACGGATCAACGCCGGTGGGCAAGCTGCCCAAGGTCAGCGTACCCGTGCCGGTACTGGCGCCGCCGTAATTGATGATGCGATAGACACCCGTGCCGAAGCCGCCCACGTCCGTCACGTTGAGCTTGCCGTTCAGCGCCACGTCGCCGGCCACGTTGATCAAGCCGCTGGTGCTGGCCGAACCGAGGCCCGCGTCGATCTGGGAATCCTGGCTCAAGGTCAAGGAGCCTACAGAAAGGCCGCCATTGATGGCGTTGACGTTGAGGTGGCCCAGGTCTTCCACCAGGACCGCGCCGGTGGCCTGTCCGTTGCCGGACAGCGTACCGCCGTTGTGCACGATGATGGCGCCGCTTTCCAGCGTGCCATTAAGCGCGAGCGTGCCAGCGTTGATGTCGGTGTTGCCGGACAAGGTGCTTGCGCCATTCAAGGCCAGCGTGCCGGTACCGATTTTGCTCAAGCCGCCGGTGCCCGTGAGCACGCCGTCAAAGCTGCTGTCGGTGTTGGCGCCCAAGGCCAAAATGGCGGGGCTCTGCACGGCCACCTGGCCACCGCCGGCCAGCGTGCCGATGGACTCGCTGCCGTCCAGCTGCAAGGTTGCGCCGGTGTCCACGCGCACCAGTCCCGCGCCGGTCAGAGCCTGGCCGCCTTGCGCCACCAGCGTGCCGCTGGCCACGCCCACCGTGCCGCCCGTAAGGCTGTTGGCGCCGTTCAGGGTCAGGATGCCGGCGCCGGTTTTTTCCACATTGCCGCCGCCACTCAGGGCGCCGCCATAGGTGCCGTCGGTGTCCTGCTGGAACGTCAGTTGTGTGCCCGCATTGGTGGCGATGCCGCCGGTGCCGAAGCTGGTCGCGCTACCCACCAGGGTGCCGCCCTGCAACTGCGTGCCGCCCGTGTAGGTGTTGGCGCCGATGAGGGCCAAGGTGCCGCCATCCTGCTTGATCAGCGCGCCGTCGCCCGAGATGACACCGCCAAGGCCCAGATCGTTCGCGCCATTGACCGTCAGGGTGCTGCCGGTATTCAGCGTGATGGCGTTGGTCGCCAGCAGCGTGCTGGTGCTGTTGATCGTCCCTGCGTTGTTGACCGTCAGCGCGCCAGTACCCAGCGCCGTGCCCGACCCCAGGGTCAGCGCGCCGCCATTGAGCGCCACGCCACCAGTGAAGTCGTTGTTGCCCGCGAGGATCAGTCCGGTGGCGCCGTTCTTGATCAGGCCGCCGGCGCCGCTTATGTCGCCGTCGAGTTCAAGATTGTTGTTGCCCGCGACCGTCAGGTTCGTGCCGGCCGGACCGCCCAGCACGACATCGTTCTGCAGTGCGGTGGCGACACCGTTGTCCAGGGTGCTGGACACGGCGACGTTCAAGGCGCCAGTGCCCAGCGCCGCGCTGTTGCCCACCACCAGCGTGCCGCCGTTCAGGGTCGTGCCGCCGCCATACGTGTTGGTGCCGTTCAAGGTCAACGTGCCCGTGCCCAGTTGCGTGACGCCACCCGCGCCGGCGATATTGCCGTTCAAGGTGACCGCTTGCGCGGTGTCGACGTTGAGCAGTGCGTCCAGCTGCACGGCATTCGCCACGGTCAGGGGCGCGGCGCCGACCAGCGTGCTGGTACCGGCTACCGTCAGGCCGCCGGAGCCCAAGGCACCGTCATTGCCCAGCGTCAGCGTGCCGCCGCCGATCTGCGTACCGCCGGAATACGTGTTTTGACCGTTCAGCGTAAGGTCGGTGCCCGCTGCCGTCAGCAGCGTGCCGCCGCCGGACAGCACGCCGTTCAAGGTCAAAGGTCCGCCATTGCCGTCGACCGCCAGGGCCGCCCCAAGCGCGACGTCGTTGGCCACGACGAGCGCGCCGCCGGGGATGCCGGTGATGCCGTTGCGCAGCGTGGCATCGCCGGTGATGGCCAGCCCGCCAGTGCCCAAGGCAGCGCCATTGAGCAGCTGCAAGGTACCGCCTTGCAGCGTGGTCCCGCCGGTGTAGCCGTTGACGGCGCCAATGGTCAGCGTCGTGGCCGAGGCATCCTTGATCAAGCCACCCGCGCCATTGACGGTGCCGTTGAGCGCGACGTTTTTCGGGCCGGTAACCGTCAGCGTGTCGCCGAGCTGGATGGTGTTGCTGATGGATAGGTCGGTACCGGTGGCCGTGCCACCGATCGCGGCGGGCCCGGTGACGATCAGGCTGCCCACGGTCGGCGCGTTGCCATTGCTGCCCAGTGCCGCATCCGCCGCCAGCAACAGCGTGCCGCCCGTCAGGGTCGTGTCGCCGCCATACGTATTTATGCCGCTCAAGGTCAACGTGTGATTGCCGCCCAGCACCAGGCCGCCATCACCGCTGATGACGCCGGACAGCGCCGCATCGTTGGTCTGCGCCACGGTAAGGTTGGTGCCCGCGTTGATCACGGCGATATTGTTGGTCAAGGCCAACGCGCCGGCGCTGTCGAGCGCCGCGTTCCCCGTCACGGACAAAGCCCCCGCGCCGAGCGCGCCGTTGTTACCCAGTCCCAGCGTTCCGGCTTGCAGCGTCGTGCCGCCGGTGTAGGTGTTGGTGCCATTGAGCGTCAGGCGGTCCGTGCCGGTCTTGATCAAGGAGCCGGCCCCGCTGATCGTTCCGTTCAAGGTCACATCATCGGTCCCGCCCGTCGTCAAGGCGGCGTTGGCGAGCGTGATGTCATTACCCAATACGCGTGTACCGCTGGTCAGCAACTGACCCGCGCCGGTGACGTTCAAAGCGCCGGTGCCCAGCGCGCCGTCGTTACCCAGCACGATGGCGCCAGCCGCCAGCGTGGTGCCGCCGCCGTAAGTGTTGGCGCCGTTCAAGGTCAAGGTGCTCGCGCCTTGCTTGGCCAGGCTGCCGGTGTTGGCCGCGCCGCCGGCGATGACGCCATTCAGGATCAGGTCGTTGCTGCCGGTGTTGGTCAACGTCGCCCCGTCGGCGATCGTCACGTTATTGCCCAAGGCGAGCCCGCTGCTGCTGCTGTCCAGCGCCGCCGACCCGGTCACGTTCAGCGGGCCCGCGCCCAGAGCGGTCGCGCTACCGGCAGTCAGGCGGCCGGCGCTCAAGTCGATGCCGGCCAGCGCGCTGTTGTCGCCGTTGAGCGCCAACGTGCCGGCGCCGGCCTTGGTCAGCCGGCCGCCCCCGGTCAGGTTCTGCCCCAAGGTGAACGTGTTGGCTGCCGCGTCGATGTCCAGCGTGCCGCCGCTGCCCACGCTGATGGCGCGCGTGGTCCCGGTGTAGCCGGTGCCGGCGATGCGCAAGGTGCCGCCATCCAGCGCCACCGCGCTGCCCGCGACACCGAGGTTCGCGTCCGAACTCACTTGCAGGACGCCTTCGCTGACGGTGGTGCCGCCCGTGTAGGTATTCGCGCCACCCAGGACCAGAGTGCCGAAGTCGCGCTTCTGCAGCGCGGCGTTGCCGGCAAGCACCGAGTTGATGGTACCGGTGACGCCGGTGTCGACGCGGATCACGTCGGTGCCGGCGGCCAGGTTCAAGGCATCGCCGCCTATCGTGTAGCCGTTGGCCGCGATCTGCAGGCCAGTGATGTTCTGCGCACCGGCCACGGTGACCGCGCCGCCGGTGCCGCTGAAAACCGCGAACCGCGGCGTGTTGTTATCCCAGGGGAAAGCGGCCTGCGCTTGCGCATTGGTCCAGTTGCCGGTGCCCGCCTGCCACGTACCCGCGCCGCCGGCGACAGTGCCGTTAGGCGCGGTAGTGCTCCCGTTCCAGAACAGGACGCTGTTGTCGCCACCGCCCACCACCAGATTGACCTGGTTGCTGATGCCCGTCTGCACGGTCAGCGTGTCCGGGGTGAAGCCCGCGGGGGTGTTGCCGATGGTGATGCCGTTGTCCACCAGCACGCCGGTGTAGCCGAAGATGCGATAGCTGCCGAGTCCGAACTGGCCCAGGCTGGAACCCGAGCCGGCGTCGGTGACGTTCAACTGGCCGTCCAGGGTCAGGTTGCCGTTGACCTGCACCAAGGCCTGCTGCGTGGGTGCTCCGAGCGTGACGTTGACCTTCGAACTGTCGTTCAGCGCCAGGCCGCCCAGGGTCAACGTCTGGCCCTGCGTGGCCGACAGGATGCCGTTGTTGGCCACGGTCACCGGACCGAGGATGCTGCCCGCGCCAGCCAGCGTCGCGCCGGCGCCCACGTTGACCGCGCTGTTCTGCAGCGAGCCGTCGACTTGCAGGCGGCCGCCTTCCACGCCCAGCGCGCCCGTATTGCTGCTGGCGCCAGTCAGGACCAGCGATCCGCTACCGCCCTTGACGATGGAACCCGTGCCGCCCAGCGCGCCGCCGAAGGTGCCGGTGGCGCCGCTGTCGCCCAGGCGCAAGGTCGCGCCCGTGCCGACGTTGACGGCGCCGGTGCCCGCCAGGGTGCCCAAGGCTTCGCTGTCGGTGATGCGCAGTTCCGCGCCGCTGGCCACATTGACCGCGAGCGCATCGGACAGGGCCTGGCCGCCGCGCGTTTCAAGCGCGCCCGTCAGCACATTCAAGCCGCCCGTGAAGGTGTTCACGCCGCTCAGTGTCAGCAAGGCGGTGCCGTTGACGTCCACGCTGCCGTTCCCGCTGATGTTGCCCGCATACGTGCCGGCCGCGTTCTGCAGGAAGGCCAGGTTCGCGTTGTTCTGCACATTCGCGCCCAGCGTGGCCGAGGATGCCTGCACCGTGCCGGCGTTGATGACCAGGCCGCCGTAGGCATTGCCCGTGCCGGTCAGCTGCAGCAGCCCCGTGTTGTTCTTCACCAGGGTGCCGGCACCCGTGACGTTACCGCCCAGATTGATGGTGTTGGTGTTGTCGACCGTCAGCGCCGCGCCCAGATTGACGTTATTGGCCAATTGCCGCGCCGCTGTCGCGTCGAGCGTGGCGGCGCCGGCCACGGTCAGCGCGCCGCTGCCCAAAGCCGTGTCGCTGCCCAGGACCAGCCGGCCGGCGTTCAACGTCGTGCCGCCCTGATAGGCGTTATTACCGGCCACAACCAAGGTGCCGGCGTCGTTCAAGGCCAGGCCGCCGGCGCCCGTGATGCCGCCGGCGCCCGTCAAGGTGGTCGTGCCCCCGCCTGTCGCGATGCCCAGGGTCGTGCCCGTGCCCAGGCGAATGCCGTTGGCCACGGTCGCATTGGGTGCCGCCAGGGTGGCGTTGCCGCCCACGGTCAGCAGGCCGCTGCCCAGTGCACCGCCATTACCCAGGGTCAACGTGCCGGCGTTCAGCAACACGCCGCCGCTGTTGACGTTGTTGGCGCCGCTCAATGTCAGATTGGCAGCGCCGTTCTTGGTCAACTGCCCCACGCCTTGCAGGTTGCCGCTCAAGGTCAGGTCGTTGGTGCCCGCGACGCTCAGCGCGCCGTTCAACTGCACGGCATTCACCAGGGCCACCGCGGCCGCGTTGTCCAGGGTGGCCGTGCCGCCCACGGTCAAGGCGCCGCTGCCCAGCGCGCCGCTGGCGCCGGCCACCAAGGTGCCGGCGTTCAACACGGTGCCGCCCGAATAATTGTTCGTCGCGCCCAGGGTCAGGCTGCCGGTGCCGTTTTTCACCAGCGATCCGGTGCCGCCCACCGCGCCGTTCAAGGCCAGCGCGTTGGGCCCGGTCACTGTCAACGGGGCAGTGGTCAGGGTAACGGCGTTGCCGATGCCAAGACCGCCCAGGCTGTTCAGCGTGGTGGCGGCGTTGACGGTGATGGCGCCCGTCCCGAAAGACGTCGGGCTGGCCAGGTTGACCGTACCGCCGGACAGGGTGGTGCCGCCGCTGTAGTTGTTGGCGCCGCCCAGGGTCAAGGTGCCGGCGCCGGTCTTGATCAGGCGGCCGGAGCCGTTGACCGAGCCGTTCAACGCCAGATCGTTGGCGCCCCCGACCGTCAACGTATTCGCTGGACCGTTCAGGATCACGATGTTCGACAAGCCCACCGCCGCGCTGGATTGCAGCGTGGTCGGCGCGTTGACGGTCACCGTGCCGGTGCCCAGCGCGGTGTTGTTGCCGACGATGACACCCCCGCCACCCAGCGCGGTGCCACCGCCGTAGGTGTTGGCGCCGGACAAGGTCAGCGTACCCGCGCCGGTCTTGGTCAAGGCGCCCGCGCCGGAGATGGTGTTGGTCAGCGCAAGGTCGGTGGCGTTGACGATGGCCAGGTCACCGTTCAAGGTCACCAGGTTGCCGACGGTCATCGCGCTGTTGTTCTGCAGCGTGCCCGGGCCGCTTACGGTCAGGGCGCCCGTCCCCAGCGCGCCGGCATTGCCGAGCGCCAAGGTGCCGCCGACCAGCGTGGTGCCGCCCAGGTAGCCGTTGGCGCCGCCCAAGGTCAGCGTGCCCTGGCCGCTCTTGATCAATCCGCCGTTGCCCGCCAGCGCGCCGTTGAGGGCCAGGTTGTTGTTGCCCAGTACGCTCAGTCCGCCGGGCGTGCCCAGATTGAAGGCGTTACTCAAGCTGACGTTGGCGACATTGGCGATCAGCGCGCCGCCATTGGCCGACACCTGGCCGGTGCCGAAGACCGTGCCGTCGTTCAACAGCAGCGCGCCGCCGTTGAGCGCCGTGGATGTCGTCGCCAGCGGGCCGGTCACGTTCCACGTACCGCTGTTGATGACCAGGTTCTGGAAGTTGCGGTAAGTCGCCGAGCTGGCGGTGCCGACACCGGTGGTGCCGCTGCCACTGCCCGTGGCGGAGTTCTGCAGGACCAGGGTGTTGTTGCCGCCGGCGCCGCCGTCGACGATGCCAGGCGCGGCGAAGCTGACGCCTATGCTCAGAAGGTCGCCGATGGCGACGTTGGCGATGGTGCCGGTATTGACGACCTGCGAACCCGTCACCGCCGTGAAGGTATTCGCGCTGTTGATGCCCAGGTTCACGCCCCCGTCGACAGTACCGGCATTGACCATGCGGTTGCCCGCGGCCGAGGTGCCCAAAGCCACGCGGCCGACGATGGTGCCGGTGTTGGTCACCGTGATGGGCGCGCCACCGTAGGCGATGATGGACGGGTTGGCCGGCAGAAGGGCGACGTTGACGGTACCGTTGGACGGGCCGGCGATGAGCCCGCTGTTGTTGATATTGATCGAGCCGGCACTGTTGGCCTGTGCCACGACCGACGTGCCATTGAGGAGATTCAGGGATACCAGGCCGCCCAGCAGATCCACGCCGCTGCCGCGTATGGTCCCGGCGTTGGTCAGGGCAACATTGCCGCCGACGGCATTTCCCAGCACCACGCCACTCGCGCCCAACTGCAGGATGCTGCCAAGAGAGGGGTCGATCACGCCGTTGTTGATCACCGTGGCGTTGTTCCCGCTCAGGGTTACAGCCGGCCCAAGGAGCAGCTGCGACACCGTGCCGCCGGAGCCGACGTTGAGCGTGACACCGTTCAATGCGCTGCTGACCGCTGGCGCCAATGGGTTCGCCGCGGTATTGCAGACGATGCTCACGCCACTGGTCGTGCACGCAGCCCATGTGGCGGTCGGCGTGGCCATCAAGACGCCCAGCAAGCGCCAGACATAGTTCGGAACGACACGGGAACGCGAACGGGCTTTCTGACGAACCGAACTCATCTGCTACTCCAGGAATCGTGAGGCATCCCGCCGCGCAGCGTCTCCTCCACTGGCAGGACTCCCGTTGCAGTCCCCATGGACCGCCCCGGCACTTCAGGCACCACGACGCCTACAGCATTGGATTACGTCTGTGTGTCGTAATGCTGCTACTTATTAACCTGGACTGACATTCCCATACGGCAGAGATGAATCGAGATACAACTTTCGGCTAGATGTTGCAAAATAATTCGTCGAACACTTTTGACATTCGATTTGGAAAGACTTTTGTTGCAATTTTTGCGGCGCGGCGCAAATTTGCCTCGATGTCGCCGACTTGTTCCGTATTTCTTCGAAAAAGACCGGAAAAATCGGGGACGCTCGAAATAGCAGAGGAGTAAATAATGGAGAAAGTGTGGCGTCAATCGCCCAGGCAGTCGCAATTTTTCGACTGTTGGGCTAATAAAAAATTACGTTTTCCTGCTGTGACCAACAACGCCACTGGCGAAATCTTGCAGATATTTATTTAGCCCAAAATGATCACTAATGGACGATATAAAAATCCATTACATCGTTTGATGCACAAGTGATTTCCCCTTCCCAGGGTTTATCCGAGGTCTCCACGGGCGCAGAATTCAACTCATGGGGAACGACAAAGAGACACCCCGAGCAATCCAGACAGGATGCCTCCCCCGTTCCAAATCAACAGATCAGGAGTGACATCATGCGTATTCAAACCATTGCAACTTCCGCCGCCCTAGTCCTCGCCCTGGTGGGTATCGCCCATGCGGGCACCCCGCGCGGCGACTCGGACAACGTGCCGTTCCAAGGCGTCTACGGCCAATCGGACAATGCGTCCGCCAGCCGGGCGCAAGTCCAGGCTGAACTGGAACAAGCCAGGAGCGCGGGCCTGGTAGCGCGCGGCGATCTGGACAACGCCCCGTTCGCCGCCCAGGCCGATAGCGGCGTGGCGCGCGCGCAGGTCGCCGCTGAAGTGGCGCGGCAACCCGGCGCCACCGCCTTCGGCGACCCTAACAACGCGCCCTTCCAAGGTGCCTGAACAACGCAGCAGCAAAGACCCAGGCCGGCTCAGTGTCTGAGCACCGATTCCGTAGTCCGGCCGCCTGGACCCGCTGAATCCAGGTGGT
Organism: Bordetella sp. N; assembly: GCF_001433395.1. Lineage (GTDB taxonomy): Bacteria > Pseudomonadota > Gammaproteobacteria > Burkholderiales > Burkholderiaceae_B > Bordetella_C. The sequence goes on along the minus strand of NZ_CP013111.1, from coordinate 5,348,892 downwards.
TGCCCCGGCGGGAGGCGGGGCGGCAGTTCAAGCAGTCCTCCCGGCGCAGTACCTCGGCCCCGTCCCCACGGGGCCGAGCCTTTTCCGTCAGGCGAAGGCCGCCAGCTCTTCCTGCATGACCTCCCGGGCCAGCTCCGCGAAGACGCTCACCAGCCGGGTACGGTTGTGATACGGCGGATACAGCAGGCCGATGATCACCGGCACCGCCGGGGAGAAAGGCCGCACCTCGATTTCCCCCTCCAGCTTTTCCTCGCCCGCCGCGATGGGATTGATCAGGCTGACACCCAGGCCCGCCGCCACCAGCGCGCAGATGGACGCGCCCAGGCCGGCCTCGGCCACGATACGGCGCTCGACCTTGGCCGCGTGAAAGATGCCGTCGATGCGCTCGCGCAGCGCGCTGCCCATGGGAAAGGAAATGAAAGGCTCGCCGACGAAATCGGCGGGCTTGAGCCGTTTCAGGCGTGCCAGACGATGGCCGCGCGGCAGCACGGCCACGCAACGCGTGGTGATCACGGGCTCCACCTGTACGCCCGGCACGTCGCTATACAACATGGCCAGCCCCGTCTCGCAGAAACCGGACGTGATCCAGTCATGCACCGTGCCGGCATTGCCCGACTGGATCGACACCATGACGTCTGGATACTGGGCCTTGAAGCGCACCACGATGCGCGCCAGCAGGCCGCCCGCCAGGCGCGGCATGGCAGCCACGCTAAGGCGGCCCGCCGAAAACGACCGGATGCTGGCCGCCGCGGACTCCAGGCCGGCCAGGCCGATGAAGGTCTTCTCGACCTCGGTGAAAAAACGCGACCCGTCCAAGGTGGGCGTGAGCCGGCTGCCGTTGCGTTCGAACAGAGGAAACTGCGTGATGGCTTCCAGCTGCGCGATCAGCCGGCTTACCTGCGGTTGTGAAGTGTGCATGCGGCGGGCCGCCGCGGTCATCGATCCGGACACCATGATGGCCCGGAAAGCCTCGATCTGGCGCAGGCCCAAGCGTGGATTTGTCATACCAATACCGTATGGAGCAATACATAAGTGGAATTGGGAAAAACATTACAGGTAAGACATACTTTTCGCCATCCGGGCCACTACGAGTCCGGCATGTATAGACCGGGGAATTACTTGAAAGCCACCACCACGCTTGCCGCGGCGTTGCTCCTTGCCGCCACCTCCGCCGCCATCACCACCGCGCATGCCGAAGGCGCCGGCCGCCTGGACAAGATCCGCGAAACGGGCGCCATCGTCATCGGCCATCCGGAATCCTCCGTGCCGTTTTCCTATCTGGACGCCAGCCAGAAGCCGATCGGCTACACCGTGGAGATCTGCCAGGAAATCGCCAAGGCGGTGCAGGCGAACCTGAAGCTGCCCAAGCTGGACGTGCGCTACAACCCCACCACCTCCGCCACCCGCATTCCGCTGTTGAACAACGGCACGATCGATCTGGAATGCGGCAACACCACCAACCTGCCTGACCGTCACAAGCTGGTGTCGTTCGCGCCCACGACGTTCGTCGCGCAGGTGGTGCTGATGGCGCGCAAGGATGCGGGCGTGGACCCCAATGACCCGGCCACGTTCCGTGGCAAGGCCATCGCTGCCCAGGCCGGCGGCCAGACCTTCCGCCTGATCTCCGAGATCAATGCCAAGAACAACTACGGCATCCAGGTGATCGGCGCCAAGGACACCGGCGAAACCTTCCTGATGGTGCAGTCCGGCCGCGCCGCCGGCTCGGCCAACGATGATGGCCTGGCTTACGGGTCAGTAGCCTCGTCCAAGACCCCTGACGACTTCGTCATCGGTACCAAGGGCCTGCAACTGGCGCCGTACGGCATCATGGAACCCAAGGATGATCCGGCCTTCAAGAAGGTGGTCGACGACGCCGTGCTCGAACTGATGAAGAACGGCAAGATCGCGGCGATCTACGAGAAGTACTTCAACTCGCCCATCCCGCCGCGCGGCATCAACCTGAAGTATCCGATGAGCGACGCCCTCAAGCGCGCGCTGGCGAATCCGACCGACTCGGGCGACCCCGCCGCCTATCAATAAATAAGGACCCGGCCAGGCTGCGCCCTCCGGGCCCCGCGATACCGTGGGGCCTGGTCATGGACGCGCCTGGCCCGGCGTCATCCATTCCTGGATACGCAATGAATTACGACTGGAGCTGGCAGGTCTTCCTGGAGATGTCGCCCGACGGCGTGCATAACTTCCTGCAGACCCTGGCCATGGGTGCGGGCTGGACGCTGGCGCTGTCGCTGTCGACCTGGGTGCTGGCATTGACGCTGGGATCCCTGCTGGCGGTCTTCCGTACCTGCACGTCCCGCGCCTTGCGGGTCATCGGCACGGTGTATGTGGAACTGTTCCGCAACTGTCCGCTGCTGGTGCAGATGTTTCTCTGGTACTTCGTCTTCCCCGAAGTCGTGCCCAAAGCACTGGGGCTGGCCATCAAGCAGATGCCGCAGCCCTGGGGGCAATTCGTGCCAGCCTTGCTGTGCCTGACCCTGTATGGCGCGTCGCGCGTCTGCGAGCAGATCCGCGCGGGCATCCAGTCGCTGCCACGCGGCCAGTTCCAGGCGGGCACCGCGCTGGGCCTGAGCCAGGTGCAGGTCTACCGCCACATCATCCTGCCCGAGGCCTATCGCATCGTCATCGCGCCGCTGACCTCGGAATTCATGGGCACCATCAAGTACTCGTCCGTCGCGCTGACCATCGGGCTGCTGGAGCTGACCGGCCAGGCGCGCGCCATGCAGGAATTCAGCTTTCATATCTTCGAGGCCTTCAGCGCCGCGACGCTGGTCTATCTGATCATCAACGGCCTGGTGGTGCTGAGCCTGCGCGGCCTTGAGAAACGCTACGCGGTGCCCGGCCTGATCGCCGGCAAGCACTGAGAGACGCCGCCATGGGTAATTTCGATTTCGGCGTCATCCGCGACGCACTGCCGTATCTGTTCGGCACCGGCATGACCTTCACCCTGACCCTGACCGCGCTGGCGGGGCTCGCGGGGTTGGTACTGGGCACCTTGTTGGCGCTGATGCGGCTGTCGCCGCTGAAGGCGCTATCGGTGCCGGCGACGATCTACGTCAACACCATGCGCTCGATCCCGCTGTTGCTGGTGATCTTCTGGTTCTATTTCCTGGTGCCTTATCTCGGCGCCTGGATACTGCGCTCGCCGCGCCCCATTCAGGTGGGCGCGTTCAATTCGGCGGTGATCACGTTCTCGATGTTCGAGGCCGCGTACTTCTGCGAGATCATGCGCGCCGGCATCCAGTCGATCGCGCGCGGCCAGTTCAATGCCGGCCTGGCGCTGGGCCTGACGCAACGCCAGACCCTGATCAGCATCGTGCTGCCGCAGGCCATCCGCAACATGACGCCCGCCCTGCTGACGCGGGTCATCATCCTGTTCCAGGACACCTCGCTGGTGTACGTGCTGGCGCTGACGGACTTCCTTGGCGCTGCTTCCAAGATCGGCCAGCGCGACGGCCGTCTGGTGGAACTCTACGTTTTCGTCGCCGTCGTCTACATCCTCATCAGCTTCCTGGCTTCGCAGTCGGTGAAGCTGCTGGAAAAACGCCTCATTCCCGCGCGTTGACGCGGTTTTACTCAGAAGAATCCGCATGGCAGCCTCCCTTCCGCATTCCCTCCAGACCGAGCTTCCTGGCCACTTCGTCGACCTGCGCAGCGACACGGTCACCCGTCCCACCGATGCCATGCTGGAAGCCATGCGTGCCGCGCCCATCGGCGATGACGGCCTCGACGGCGATCCCTCGGTGCGCCAGCTGGAAAGCACCGTCGCCGCGCGCCTGGGCAAGGACGCAGGGCTGTTCGTGCCCAGTTGCACCATGGCGAACCTGCTGGCGGTACTGGCGCAGACATCCAGCCGCGAACAGGTGGTGCTGGAATCGAACGCGCACATGTACACGTCGGAACGCGGCGCGGCCACCTTCACGAATCTTTTCTATCTGGGCGTGCCCGGGGTGGACGGCGCCATGGACCTGGACCGCCTGGCCGAAGGCGTGCAGGGCGGCGGCCACAAGCTGAAGACGTCGCTGGTGGCCATGGAGACCTCGCACAACAACGCCGCCGGCGCCGTGCCGTCGCTGGACTACATGCGTGCGGTGCATGCGCTGTCGACCGAGCGCGGCATCGCCGTGCATCTGGACGGCGCGCGCCTGTTCAACGCGGCGGTGGCCCTGGGTGTCGAGCCGGCGGCCGTCACGCAGTACACGGACACCGTGTCTCTGTGTCTGTCGAAGGGACTGAGCGCACCCGTCGGCGCCGTGCTTGCCGGGCCGCAAGCGGTGCTGGACCGTGCCCGCGCCTTGCGCCGCATGATAGGCGGCACGCAACGCCAGGCTGGCCTGATGGCGGCGGCCGGACTTTATGCGGTCGAACACATGGGCGCGCGTCTGACGCAAGATCATGCGCGGGCGCGTTTGTTGAGCGATGGTGTCAACGCCATGCAGGCCGTCATCAGCGCCACCGTGCCGCAGACCAATATCGTGCAGATCGATGTATCACGCAGCGGGCGTGACAGCGCCACGTGGGTACGGGATCTTGAAGCGGCAGGGCTGGCCGTGCGTCCGTGGGGCGCTGCGCGTCTGCGTTGCGTCACGCATCGGCATATCGACGATGGCCATATCGAGCGGGCCTTGGAATCGATACGTTCGGTGCTGGCGCAGGGCGAGTAAGGGCGGGGCCATCGTGCCCGCAAAGATTATTGTTTTTGTGACGGGCGCCGCTCACGCGCCCCACGCAAGCCGCTCAGCCCACGAACCCCCAGGCCAGCAGGCCAAGGGGCAGGGCGGCACAAACGGCCTGCCGTGCCCATGCGGGGCGATAGGTCAATAACAATGCCAGCGGCAACGCCGCCATGGTCAGCGCCCCCAACCACAGCACCGTGCCCACCGAGGGCCCCCAGGCGCTGATGGCAGGCCCCAAGGCCAGGGCCAGCACCGCGTAGCCGACGCCGCGCAACAGGCGGCGCGTGCGCGCGGGCGGCTCGCGCCGCAGCAGATCTTCGTAGTGGCGGTCCATCGACGCGGCAATCGCGCCGAAACCCGCGAACGCCAGTAGCAGGCAAGCCCAGGCCATTATTGCTGCACTCCCATTTCGCCAGCGTCCACCACGCGGGACTGAATGGCCGTGGCCACGGCCGGCGCCGGTTTACGCTGTGCGGCGGCACTCACCGCCACGCCCTTGTCAGCGTGTTTTGATGCCGCCTTGCCGGCGCCCGCATCGGCGCCCTTGGCCGCAACAGCAGCAGTCCCCGCCCGCAGTTTGCGGACCGCGAAGACCAGCAGCACCGCCACCGCCATGGCGCTCAATTCAAAGCCGGCGATCGTCCATTGCCCGCGCGCCAGGCTGCTCCACAAAGGCAGGCCGCCCGTCGCGGCATTGAGCACCGGCAACAGGAACAGCAGCACCGCCGCGACGCTCAACTGTTCGATCCAGGCTCGCCGGTGGGTGCGCAACAGCGGGTGCAAGGCGCACAGCAACCACACGCAGAAGAAGCCGCGTATCTCCCACAAGGAACGATCCGTCAACGCCGCGGGCAGCAGATGATTGATCCAGAAGTAAGCCGCGATGGCCACCGACAATCCACTGATGGCCCCCACGTTGAGCACTTCCACCAGTCGATGGCTGAATGGCGTCTTGCCCGCCTTGCGCCGTTCGGGCAGGCGCTTGACCACCCACAGCACCAGCCCCGTCGCCACCATCAGCGTGCCGGCGATGCCGGACAGGAAGAACATCCACCGTACCGCGGGCCCGGCGAAGCGCCCGATATGCACGTTGATCATCGCCCGGTAGACGTCGGTGCTCCAGGCCGTGGCGGTCTCGGGCGGCCCTTCAAGCGGCAGGCCGTCCGCCGTGTAGAACAGGCGCCGCGCCGGATACTCGGTGATGTGCGCGCCTTCGCCCGGCCGCACTTCCACGGTGCTGTTCGCCTGGCCAGGGTTCTTGATCACGAAGGAATCCACGCCTCGACCGCCGAACTGCTGGTTGGCGTCGCGCAGGATCTGATCCAGTACCAGCACGCCGGCCACCGGCGCGGCGGCATCGGCGGGACGCGCCAGGCTGGGATCGAACTGCGCGCGCCGCTCCTGGAAGAACTGGTTGCGTTGCCCGTCGTAGGCGGCATCCAGGCCCCATGGCAGCAGCATGAACATCAACAGCAGCAGGCCCGTGAACGTCAGGACGAAGTGGAAGGGCAGGCCCAGCACGGCCAGCGCGTTATGCGCGTCCAGCCATGATCGTTGGCCCTTGCGCGGACGGAAGGTGAAGAACTCGGTGAAGATCTTCTTGTGCGTGATCACGCCACTGATGATGGCCACCAGCATGAAGAACGCGGCAATGCCGGCGATGATGCGTCCGGTATAGACGGACATCCCGTAGAACTCGAAATGGAAGCGATAGAAGAAGTCCGCACCACGCGTCTCCGGCACTTTGAGCACCTCGCCCGTGCCCGCATCCAGCATCACGGATTCGCGGCCACGCCGTCCTTGCGCCGCGCCCTTGGCCCGCCAGCTGGCTTCCACGGCGGGCTGGCGCGCGGTAGGCAGGTCCACGGTCCATTGTTCGGCGTTCGGGGCCAGTTCGCGCAGAGTCTTTACCGCGCGGTCGGCGGTTTGCGCGTCGGCGAAGGAATGTTGCACCGGCGGTTTCATCCAGGCCGATATCTCGTCGCGCACGTAGCTCAGCGTGCCCGTCAGGAACATCGCGAACAGCGCCCAGCCAAGCAGCAGGCCGGTGTAGGTGTGCAGCCAGGACATGGACTGGCGCAGGCCTTCGACTTTCCCATCTGGTCTCATGACGCGGCTCCCATGAACACGCCGGTGAAAAGGCGATCCAGCACGTAGCAGAGCAAGGTGCCGCCCAGGACCCAGCCCCAGGCGCGCTTGGCGCTGGCCGACGCGAATACGACCATCACCGCGATGGCATAGACCAGGAAGCCGATCATCGTCGCGGCCACCGCCGCGTCGGCGCGGGTCACCACGGGTAGCAGCAAATGGGCGCTGAGCGTGGTCGCCGTATAGGCGAACAGATAACCGGCAGGGCCGGCGGCCAGGGCGCGCGATAGCACCGCGCAGCGGTAGGCAAGGGGCAGACGGGAAGCTTTGGCGGACATCGGGAGTGGGGCTCCACGCGCGCGATGTCGGCGTGTGGGCGGGCTAGGCAAACCCCCGAGTGTAATACAAATGAGAGTTATTTCTATTATTTGAAACCGTTTTGCGCTGACCGGGCCGCGTCGCCTGCCTGATTCGTTCGGGAAAGGAAGGGGCTCCGCCCCCTCACCCCGTCGCGGCCGCTCCCTCAAGCGGCGCGCGGCGCCTACGCACGCCGCGCGTGGGCGAGCAAGGTGGCGATGGCAGCCAGTTGAATGACGGCCGCTACCGGAAACAGCCAGATGGCGTCGCCCGCCTCACGCAGCAAGCCGAACAGCGCGGGCGCGAACGCATACGTGCCCTGCGATACGGCGACGATCAGCGGAATGACGCGTTGCGCGTCGGCACGGCTGAATTCGGTCTGCGCGATCAAGGGCGGCAGCGACGTCGCGTTGCCGATGCCTGAGCCGAACAGCAGCAGCCCGACCCAACGCAAGACGATGGGCAACACGCCCTCCTGCGCCGGCAAAGACACACTGCACAGCAACGCCACCACACCCGCGGCCTGCAGCCCGTAAGCGATGGCGGCGACACGGCGCCGGTCCGTGCCGGGCGGCATCAACTTGCCAACGGCCATGCGGCCGACGATCGCGCAGGCGGTGCACAAGCCCATGGCGACACCCGCGGTTTTTTCACCCATGATGGGCACCAGCAGCGAGAACAGGTGGGCGATCAAACCGATCTGCGCGAACAGACCCAAGGCCATGCCGGCGCAGAGCGTAAGAAAGCGGCGGTCTTGCCACACCTCGATCAAGGGCGCCGGCGTGGCTTGCACCGGAGAGCGGGCATCGGCCGCTGACGCGCCAGCGTGGGTGGCTGCTTGCGGCGCGGCGTCCAGCCCGTCCGGCGCCTGGCCTTTCGACGCGGGCGTATGACGGAACACGGCGGCCGCCAGCCAGGCAATGACGATCACCATGACAACGCCGACGACCAGCGCCGCGCCATCCAGCCCCATCATCCCGATCAGCAGCACCCACAAGGGCGAGAACACCACGCCACCCAGGCTGGCGCCGTTATAGGCCATGCCCAGGGCGGCGGGACGGCGCGCGGCATACCAGGGCGCGACCAATGCATTGACCGCGGCGGCGCCCATGGCCACCCAGCCGGCGCCGCTCAAGGTCGCGGCCAGGAGCAGTTGCAGCGGCGTCGCCGCGATGCCCCAACCGTACACCCCCAGCGCCAGCACCAGCGCGCCCAGGACGGTAATGCGCGGTACGCCCGCGCGCCGGTAGAGCCTGGGCAGGTTGGCTACCACGAAGGCGCCGAGCACGAAGTGCCAGGTGACGGCGGCGGACGCCCATGCCACGTCGGCCGCGCCGCGTTGCACCACCGACTGCAGATACACGGGTGGCCCGTAGAAGCCCACGCCCCAGCCGAACACCGCCAGCACGAAAGTGGCCGCGACCACGGTGGGTCCGAAGAAGGCGCGTTGAGACGCGTTGATGCTCATCGTCATTTTCTAGTTGTCGTGATGGACAGGTGGCCAGTATGCTGCACCATCGTATCCATACTTCGACCTGGATCGAATCATGCCCGACATCTCCACTCCCGCCGGCGCGAACGCCGACAACCAGCTTGCCGCCGTGGCGGCCGCCATCGGCGATCCCGCCCGCGCCCGCATGCTGTGCAGCCTGCTCGACGGCTGCGCGCGCACGGCCACCGAACTGGCGGCGGTCGCCGACGTCGGCACCTCCACGGCCAGCAGCCATTTCGCCCGGCTGCGCGACCAGGGCATGGTGGAGCAGACCACGCAAGGCAAGCATCGCTACTACCGGCTGGCCAACGCCGATGTCGCCACCGCGCTCGAAGCCCTGCTGGTCGTCGCGGGCGTGCGTGGCACGCCCTTCAAGCCGCGTACCCCGCCGGAGCTATGCGAAGCGCGCACCTGCTACAAGCACATGGCAGGCGCGGTCGCCGTGCGCGTGCACGATGCGTTTCTCGCGCAAGGCTATCTGCACGCGCGTGCCGGACAATACGCGCTGACCGCGGCGGGCGTAGCCTATCTGCGCGGCCTGGGCGTCGATGTCGCCGCCATCCACACCACACGCCGCAGCTTTGCCCATCCCTGCCTGGACTGGAGCGCGCGCAAGCCTCATATCGGCGGCGCCCTGGGCGATGCGCTGCTGGCGCATTTCATCGCACGCAGATGGGTGGAACGGCAAGGCGATTCGCGGGCACTGCGCCTGACTCGCAGTGGCACGAAAGCACTTGCTTTCGATTGAGCTTGCAACGCTGGCCGTCAGCGTTGCGGCACCACGTTATACCCGCGGCATCAGGCCAGCCACACTTCCCGCACCATCGACTCCAACGCCACCACCAGCGGTTCGGCGGCGCGATCCGACGACACGATGAAACCCAAGGTGGCATCGGCGTGGACATTGCTCCAGACCGTGCAGTCGCCCGCCGCCGCCCCTTGCAAGGCGATCTCCTCGCGCAGCAACGCGCACCCTGCATCGGCCCGGACCAGGGCCATGAGATTCGCCTGATCATCGTTCTGCATGACCACGCGGGGGCTCAAGCCGTGGCGCTCGAACAGGTCGCGCAACAGCAGGTGGGTGTGGCTGCCGGCCGGCCCGTCCAGCCAGGGCAGTTGCGCCAGCTCACGCCAGCCGCCTTTGCGCAGGCTGTCGGCCAGCGTGCGCGGCAGGGCCACGCGATAGCGCACGCTGCGCAGGGTCATCCACTGCAAGCCGCGCGGCGGCGTCGCGGCCAGGGTCAAGGCCGCCGCCAGCCGACCGTTGGCGACCTGGTCCGCCAGCACCTCGGCGGGCATCACGTGCGTCTTCAATTCCACCAGCGGCAACTGGCGCATGACCATGGCCGCGAGCTCGCCCAGCCGCAGGAAATCCGGCTGATCGCTAGGCACGCCCAGTTCAAGCAGGCCGTGCAATTCGCCTTGCAAGGCCTGCGCCGCCGACTTCAGTTGATTGCCCAGGGCCACCAGCTGTTCCGCCGTTTCCAGCAGCGCCTCGCCGGCCTTGGCCAAGGTCAGGCGGCCGCCGCTGCGATCGAACAGCGCGACACCCAGGCTTTGCTCCAGCGCCTTGATCTGCGCGGTCACCGCGGGTTGCGTCAGGGACAGGGCTTCCGCCGCGCGCGTCACGTTGCCCAGGCGGGCCACCTTGATGAAGGCGCGGATCTGATAGATCTCCATGCCGCCGTCAGGCTGCCAGCAGACGCACCTGGCTGGGCTCCAGGCCCAGCGCGACCGGCGCACCGATGGGGAAGATGGACAAGCCTGCCAGATGGGATTGGTCGGCGGTGATGCACTGGTCGCCGATCATCACCTGGTAGCGCGTGAACTCGCCCTGGAACTCGCTGGCATGCACGACACCCGGCAGCCATACATAGCGGGCATCAGGCGTGCCGCCGGCCAGGTCGATGCGTACCGTGTGCGGGCGAAAGCTGGCGGCCAGCCTGGGCGCATCCGGCAGGTCGCCATTGACCGGCAGATGCAGGTCGCCCACGCCTTCCACCGCCAGCACCACGCCTTGGCTGGCGCGTTCCTTGACGGCGCCTTCCAGCACATTCATCGTGCCGACGAAGTTGGCCACGAAGCGGTTCACGGGGAAGTCGAACAGATTATTGGGCGAGCCGATCTGCTGCACCACGCCGTGATCCAGCACGGCCATGCGATCGGCCGTGGTCATGGCTTCTTCCTGGTCGTGCGTCACGAAAATCGTGGTGATGCCCAGGCGCCGCTGCAGGGCCAGGAGCTCGCGCCGCATCTGCACGCGCAGCTTCTTGTCCAGATTGGACAGGGGCTCGTCCAACAGCAGCACCTGCGGTTCGATGACGATGGTGCGCGCCAGCGCCACGCGTTGTTGCTGGCCGCCGGACAGCTCGTTGGGGCGGCGCTTGGCGTACTGCGACAAGCCCACCAGGGCCAGCGCGGCTTCGGTGCGTTCGCGCACTTCCGCGCGTGGCACCTTGCGTTCGACCAGGCCGAAGGCGACGTTGTCGAAGACAGTCATGTGAGGCCACAGCGCGTAGCTCTGGAACACCATGCCGATGTTGCGCTTCCACGGGGGGATACCCGTCACGTCCTTGCCGTCGACCAGCAACTGCCCGTGCGAATGCTGGTTGAAGCCCGCGATCAGACGCAGCAAGGTGGACTTGCCGGATCCCGAAGGCCCCAACAGCGCAAAGAACTCACCCGGCTCGATGGAGATGTTCAGGTTCTTGAGCACCTGGGTTTTGCCATAGGACAGCGAGATGTCCCGGCACTCGACACCGACTTTTTTCATAGGGTCTCCAACGCTTCATTATTGTTCGTCCGCGCGGGCCGCTGCCGCGCGGTGGAGCGCTGCACCAGCACATGGCTGGCATAGGTGCCTATCGCTACCGCGACCACTGCCAGCACGCCCAGCGCGGCGCCCGGACCGCGTCCCGACGCGCTCTGCATATACAGGTAGATGCCGTAGCTCATGGGCGCCTGGCTTTCGCGCGTCACCAGCATGATGGTGGCGGACAATTCCACTGCCGCCGTGATGAAGCTGGTGACGAAACCCGCCAGCATGCCGCCGGCCATCAAGGGCACCACCACTCGCCGGATAGTACGCCAACGGTTGGCGCCCATGGATTGCGCGGCCTCTTCCAGGGACACGTTGATCTGCTGCAGCGACGCCACGCAGGAACGCAAGGCATAGGGCAGCCGCCGCACCGAGTACGCGATCATGATCAGCACCCACGAACTCGTCAGCAAGGTGCCCGTGAAGGGGATCTCCACGCCGCGGAAGGTGCGCAGCAGGCCGATGGCCAGGACGATGCCCGGAATCGCCAGGGCCGCCGACGCCATCCAGTCCAGCCACTGGCGGGCGGGCAGGCGCGTGCGCAGCAACAGGTAGGCGATGGCCGTTCCCAGCACCACGTCCAGGCCGGCCGCCAGGCCGCAATAGAGCAGGGTGTTGGCGATCATGCCGCTGGAATCCTGGAACACCGACGCATAGTGAGCCAGCGTGTAGCCGTCCGGCAAAGGCGCGTAGCTCCACACGCTGGCGAAGGACAGCAGCAGCACGCCGATATGCGGCGACAGCACCAGCAGCAACACCAGGATGATCCAGCCGTAGGCCAGCACGCTTTCCGCGGGACGCAGACGGCGTTTATGGATCGCGCCGCCGCCTTTCTGCAAGGTCGAGTAGTCCTTGCCGCTGAGCACGCGCGTGGACAGCCACAGGGCCGCGATCGAGAACGCGATGATGATGACCCCGATCACGTAGCCCAAGGGATCTTCCAGGCCCACCTGGGTGATGCGCAGATAGGCCTGCGGCGCCAGCATATTGGTCGCGCCCAGCACCAGGGGCGTGCCCAGGTCGTCGAACACCTTGATGAAGACCAGCGACGCGCCTGCCACGAAGCCCGGCAGGGCCAGCGGGAAGATGATGCGGCGGAACAGCCGGAAGCCGCGCGAGCCCAGGTTGAACGCCGCCTCTTCCATCGAGCCGTCGATGTTGCGCAAGGCCACCACCAGGTTCATCAGGATGAAGGGGAAGTAGTGCAGCGCCTCGACGAAGATGACGCTGTTCAGGCCTTCCATCAGCGGCAGGTTGATGTCGAACCAGTCGCCCAGCAGAAGATTGATGCTGCCCGAGCGGCCGAAGATCAGCTGCATCGCCACCGCCCCGACGAAGGGCGGCATGATCAGCGGCAGCACCCCCAGCGTCTGGATGATCAGGGCGCCACGGAACTCGAAGCGCACCGTGAAGTAGGCCAGCGGCACCGCGATGAGCGACGCCAGCAGGGTCGACCAGCCGGCGACGTAGAGGCTGTTGAAGAAGGCCTCCTGCATCAGGGGCTGATGGAAGAAGGACTGGAAGTGGCCCAGGGTGAAACTGCCGTCCGCGTTGACGAAGGCAGTGTGGAACACCATGCCCACCGGCACCACCAGGAACAGTATCAGGAAGCCGAGCACGAGCAGCGCCACGGCCCCGGTGCCCTTGCCCAGGCCCAAGGTTGAGAAAGTTCGCATGACGTGCCTTAGAGTGCCGCCGCCTGGCCCGCCAGTTTCACTGCCTCTTCGTAATTGGCGCGGGCCTTGCCGTTCCACTCACCTTCCAGCTGGGTGATTTTCTGGCTGACCGAGGCGTCGCGCTTGTCGCCCGAGAACAGCTTCTGGAACGTCGGGTCGGCCGCCTGCTTCTCGTCGACCAGCGGATCCCAGGCCAGCTTGCGTGCCTGCGCCAGCAGCTCCGCCGCCTTGCCGGACTTGGCCTTGTCGCCCAGCTTGCGTTCGGCGTCATAGATGGCCTTGGTGGCCTGCTGCAATTCCTTCAGGCGGAAGGTGATGGTCTGGTCGTAGAGCGACTGCACCACGTAATAGCGCGACTGCGACAGGTCGACGTCGAAGTGCACCTTGCTGCGCTTGGCGATTTCGGCGGGGTCCGGATAGCCGTCGGGGATCTTGCCCTTGAGTTCGCTGTAGGGGAGCACGGGCAGGCGCGAGATCTTGGGATCGAGCAGCAGTTCCTGGCCGGGCAGGTCCAGCGAGTAGCGGATGAACTGCTTGGCTTCCTCGGTGTTCTTGGCGCCGTCGATCAGGGCGATATTGGCCGGCACGATGGAGGTTTCCGATGGGTAGACGAACTCCACCGGGAATTTGGAGAACTTGCTCGACAGGCCGAAGAAGTCGATCACCGGGCCCGCGCCGAACTGCCCGTTATTCACGCCGTCCGGCACACCGAAGGAGCGCTCCGTCACCGCGCTGCTGTTGCCGGACATGCGCAGCAGAGTACGCCAGCCTTCGTTCCAACCTTCGCCTTGCAGGATCGTCTCGGCGGTCAGGTGCATGGTGCCGGACCGCGACGGCGACGTGATGCCCACGTGGCCGAACCAGGCCGGCGCCAGCAGGTCCTTCCATTCGACGGGCGCGGCCAGCTTGTGCGCCTTCAGGTAGCGCGTGTTGTACATGATGCCGTAGCCGGCCAGGGCCTGGCCGAAGTAGAGCCCGGCGGTGTCGTTGATCGGGAAGCTGCCGATCTTGTCGGGCACCTTGGCATTCGCCAGGTCGGCCGCCTTGGCCAGCAGCTTGGCCTGGGCCAGCAGCTCGAAGGCGTCGGGAGCGCTGGCCCAAAACACATCGGGCCGCTGGCCCGCAGGTGTTTCGCGCACATAGGCGATGCCGGCAACCGTGTTCTTGTTCAGGAATTCCAGCGTGATGCCGGGATGGCTTTTTTCAAAAACCACCTTGTAGGCCTGGGTCAGGTCCTTGGGGAAGGAAGTGATCACCGTCACGGTGCCGGCCTGCGCGGCGGCGCCGATGCCGGTGAGGGTCAGGGCCAGGGTCAGCGCACGGGCAAGCGGTCGGATCTTGGGCATTTTTGTCTCCTCCGTATTTATTTATCGTGCGGCAACCTTAATGGGCCATCTTGCTCAGCGTCCAATCAGAAATTTTGATGTGGGGTATCAGTGGGGCGTGGATGAGACCCGAGCCCTTCAAGACCTCGGGGAAACCCTGGTCTTACGATACGTACGCCACGGCGACCCTCACGGCCCCCCGCACCGCGGACGTGGAAAACTTCACGGGTAGAAATCGTTCGATTACCTCGAAGTTGGTTTTCGCATGCGCGGTGACGCTGGAGCAGGTGTACGCTGCCTCGCCGCGCCGGCGCCACACCGCGAGCGCCAGGGGCAGCGCCCATTGGTCGGCCAGATACGGGCCCAGCGCGGCTTCAGTCGCCCGATAGGCCAGGACGTCACGCACCAGGCTGCTGGCAACCGCTTCCGCGGTGACGCCGCGCTCGCCGAATTCGGTGAAGACTTCGCTCACGTTCTCGTACACCAGGGTCGCCAGCAAGGCATTGCCCGGGCCCTCGTGCTGGCGCACGGGCGCCTCACGCAATTGGTGACCGTCCCAGCCGAGGTCTTTCCCAAGCTGATCCAGCTCGCGCCGGGCGACCGCGCGGGGCAAGGCGGGTGCGAAGCACTCGGCGTACTCCTCCATCAGGGCGCCGCGGTCCACCAGATCGAA
Source organism: Bordetella sp. N (assembly GCF_001433395.1). Taxonomy (GTDB): domain Bacteria; phylum Pseudomonadota; class Gammaproteobacteria; order Burkholderiales; family Burkholderiaceae_B; genus Bordetella_C. The sequence continues at coordinate 5,333,772 of NZ_CP013111.1, read as the reverse complement.
CGGACACAGATGCTCCGCCGCGGGTTGGATCACGGCTTCGATCGCACCGCCACCGGCAGGATAGAAACCCAGGCGTTGCAGCTTCAGTTCGACACCCGCACCCAGCTTGCGCATGAGCGGCGCGTAGCTACGATCGAGAAAATGAAACGGCGGCGCCATGGGATTGTGCGTGCCGCCACCCAGCCGCAGATGGCTGGGCGCATCGGCCATCAACAGCGCCGGCCAAACGGTTTGCAGCACCAATGTGCAGCTGCCCGCCGTGCCTATGCTGAAGGCATAGTCGCCCGCGCGCACCGGGCCCGGCGTGAACGCCAGCGTTTGTGAATTGAGTTCAGCGCCGGTCGCGTGCGCGCCGCTGATTTCAACGGCAGCGTTCACGCAGGCCAGATGCTGGCGCATCAGCCCGGACTTGGAACGGCCAGCGCGGATGCGGGTCAGGCGCAAGGGCAGGCCCGTGCACATGGACAGGGCCAGCGCGGTACGGAGGATCTGTCCGCCGCCCTCGCCCGCGGAACCATCGATTTCGATTATCTTCGACGTGCTCACGCCTTCATCCTTTTACGCATACGACCTGCTTCAGGGTGTGCACCACTTCGACCAGATCCTTTTGCGCGGCCATGACCGCATCGATGTCCTTGTAGGCCATCGGGATTTCATCCACGACGCCGGCATCCTTGCGGCACTCCACGCCGGCCGTCGCCTTGGCCTGATCAGCGAGGGTGAACTGCTTCTTGGCTTGCGTGCGGCTCATCACGCGGCCGGCTCCGTGGCTGCAACTTTCGAAGCTTTCCGGATTACCCAGGCCGCGCACGATGTAGCTGCGCGCGCCCATGCTGCCAGGAATGATGCCCATCTCACCCCGGCGGGCGCTCACCGCCCCCTTGCGCGTCACGAAGACGTCTTCCCCGAAGTGACGCTCCTGCTGCACATAGTTGTGGTGGCAGTTCACGGCTTCCACGTGGGACTCGAAGGGTTTGCGGATGATCGTACGGGCCGCGGCGATGACATTGGCCATCATGACTTCACGGTTGCGCATCGCGAACTTCTGCGCCCACGAGACACCACGCACATAGTCGCCGAAGTACTGGGCGCCTTCTTCGAAGTAGGCGAGATCCATATCGGGCAGGTTCTTCTGGTGGCGCTCGGCATCCTTCTTGGCCAGGTCGATGAACAGCGTACCGATGGCATTGCCCACGCCACGCGAGCCCGAGTGGAGCATGAACCAGACGAAGCCGGCTTCGTCGAGACACACTTCAATGAAGTGATTACCTGACCCCAGGGTGCCCAGGTGTTTGCGATTGTTGGTCTTTTCCAGACGCGGATATTTTTCGCACAGCGCGTTGAAGTCGTCGACCAGCGTGGCCCACGCCTGATCGACCGCTTCGGGCGGATTTTCCCAACCGCCAGGATCGCGGCCCGGCGCGCGGCCACGCTGCCGGGGCGCGGAACCGTGCGGCACCGCCTGCTCGATGGCAGAACGCAGCCCGGCCAGGTTATCCGGCAAGTCCTCGGCACGCAGCGTGGTCTTGGCGGCCATCATGCCGCAGCCGATGTCCACGCCCACCGCGGCCGGGATGATGGCCTTGAGTGTGGGAATCACGGAACCGACGGTAGCGCCGATACCCAGGTGAACGTCAGGCATGGCCGCGATGTGTTTGAACACCACGGGCAGGCGCGCCGCGTTGGCCAGCTGCTCGCGAGCGGCATCCTCGACGGGGACGCCCTTGGTCCACATCTTCACCGGCACGCCGCCGGCGATTTCTTCAACATTGAAATTCTTGTTCGACATTTTCTTGTTTTCCAAATGATCATGTGTCTTCGCGACACCTACGTCCCACGCGTGGCGACCAACAGTTGATGAGACACTCCGATGTAGTCCCATCGGCATTCGCCACGCGACGACGACTGCGCTTTACCTTGCCGTCTGGTGCATCGCCAACTACTGCGCGACCAGCGACACTTTCTCTATTTCATCGGCCCAGTGGCCGTCATCCATCTGTCCGGCGGCGAAGTTCGCCACCATCGTGAACACCGCGTCGGAGAAGCCGCCGACATTCATGATGTCGAACCGCTCCGCCGCCTGCGTGGTCGTGTACGGCTGGATATCCATGCACACCAGGCGCGCCTGCGGATTGCGCCGCTTCAACGTCTCCCATTCGCGCATGGTCTGCGTCGCACCGCAACGCCGTGCATCGACCCAGGACTCATTGTCCGAGACCAGGATCACCAGGTCCACCACCGCGCCCTCGCGGTTCAGCATTGCCAGCGGCGCGCTGCAATTGGTGCCGCCGCCGCCTATCCCGGCCAGCGCCTGCGCGTTGGTCAGGACCGAGTCGCGAGGATTCAAGGCCAGCGGCACCACCTGCTGTGCGAACGGCAGCACGCGGGCTTGCGGGTTCTTGCGCAGCACAGCCGCCGCCACCAGCGCGGCCACGTCTATGCAGCGTACCGCTGAGGACGCCGAACCACGATAGCCGGTCACCGGCGAGCTCATCGAACCCGACACGTCCGGGCACACTGCCACGCGCCCCGTCCAGGCGGGCACGTTCGCCAGTGAGAGTTCCATTGCATCCTGCAATGCTTCGCGCACCACCACGGGCACCGCTCCACCCGCCGCCTTGCAAGCTGCCATCAGTTGATACGGCATCACGCGCGCCTTGGCCACGGCCTGCGCATCGCACAGCTTGGCGGCGACCATCTCGGCCATACCAGGGATGGTGAACACGCCATGCCGGGCGAACGTATTCAGGTTCTGCCGCAGCATCTGCCACGAACCCAGGCGCGCGATCTTCGCCCACTGCCCGGCGTTCAGATCCAGCGCCGTCAGCATCTGGAACGGCACATCCGGAACGTCCGCCGTCGCGGCCAGGTCACCCTGGGCACAGGCACGCTTGAAGCGTTCGAAGGCTTGCGTGATGGGCGGCAACGCCGCTTCATCAACGGCCTTGCCGATCAACCAAGCGAACCACGCGGCACGCCATGCTTCGGCGGGCTTGGGATGGACCATCTTGACCACGTCGGCCAGCGAAGGCGTATTGCCCACGGCAGCGATCAGCAATTGCTTCTCGCTGGCGTTCTGCAGCCAGTGCTGCACCAGCTTCTTCGGCCGAGTGCCCAGGGACTTGCGGCCCACGGCGCCACTACGCAGGATCTGCACGAAATTGCGCAACATCTTGCCGTTGTCCACCACTCGGGAGAACGTCTGTGCCAGCAGCGTCACGTCACGCCCAGCCAGAATAGCCGCCAGCAAGGCAGGCATGTCTTTCATATGGCCGGACTCACGTGCGTAGATCGCCGTCTTGGCGACGAAGGACGCTTCCAGCTCCTGGGCCAGCGCCATCACCTTAGCAAGCTGGTCTTCCGCGTTGGCGTAAAAGGTCCGGTTCAGGCATCCGGTGGCGGCGAGCTGCGCCAGCTGCTGGCGCGCCTCAAGCGCGTAAGCCGGCGCCTGGTGCGCATTGCGGGCCGCGGCGACGGGAAGCAGCGCGCCCTTGAGCGATTGGAAAAGCGTCGTGTTGACCATGTTGTTCTCTCTCTCTTGGCATTCAACTCGTTGTTCGTACTCTCCTATTTGCAATAGGCATGCCAACTTTTAAGCACCGCCCCGAATTTTCTACAAGCCTATGATTTTTATAGAAAAATAGATAACTCTCAGTCCGTATTGAAAAAAGCCTTGAGAATGGAAGATGCTATTTACTAGAATATTGGCTAGTTATTTAGCTAAACAGATATGCCCAAAAAAACCGTAGTGGTTGGCTTCCTCGGCACCCAGCTCGATTCGGGAAATGGCCCCGGTCGCTGGGAGAAGTGGCGCCCGACCATCTCGCTCGTCCAGCACGAAGACAAGCTGATCGACCGCCTGGAACTGATACACGCGACCAAGCACACGGCGATCGCCCGCGTGCTTGCGCACGACATCGCCACCGTATCGCCTGAAACCGAAGTCAATCTGGTCCCCATGGATGTCGAGGACCCCTGGGACTTCGGCGAGATGTATGCGGCGCTGTACGACTGGGCGCGCGCCTATCGCTTCGATCCGGATCATGAACAGTATTGGGCGCACATCACTACCGGCACTCACGTCGCGCAGATCTGCATGTTCCTGATGGTGGAGTCGCGCCTGATCCCGGGGCTGCTGTTGCAGACGGGGCCGCCCAAGCGGCAGCAGCGCGGCAGTCCCGGCACCTGCACGCTCATCGATCTGGACCTCTCGCGCTACGACGTGCTGGCGCAACGCTTCAGCCAGGCGCGCACCGAAGCGCTGGATTTCCTGAAAAGCGGCATCCCTACCCGCAACGAGCGCTTCAACGCCCTCATCGAAGAGATCGAACGGGTTGCAGTGCGCTCTCAAGCGCCGGTCCTGCTGACTGGCCCCACGGGCGCCGGCAAGTCGCACCTGGCGCGGCGTATGTTCGAACTCAAGAAGTCCCAGCATCAGGTGCAGGGCGATTTCGTCGAAGTGAACTGCGCGACGCTGCGTGGCGATGGCGCGGCATCGACGCTGTTCGGCCACAAGAAGGGCGCTTTCACCGGCGCGGCCGCCGACCGGGCGGGGCTGCTGCGTTCCGCGCATCAGGGCGTGTTGTTCCTGGACGAGATCGGCGAATTGGGCCTGGATGAACAGGCCATGCTGCTGAAGGCTGTAGAAGAGAAGCGCTTCTTTCCCATGGGCAGCGACCGCGAAGTCAGCAGCGATTTCCAGCTGATCGCCGGCACCAACCGCGATCTGCGCGTCGATGTGGCGCAGGGACGATTCCGGGAGGACCTGTTTGCCCGCATTAACCTCTGGGCGTACACGTTGCCGAGCCTGGCGCAACGTCCCGAGGACATCGAGCCCAACGTCGATCATCTGCTTACGCGCGCGGCCGCGGAGATCGGCCAGGCGGTGCGCTTCAATGCCGAGGCCAAGGCGCGCTACCTGCAGTTCGCCCGTTCGGCACAGGCGCGCTGGAGCGGCAACTTCCGCGATCTTTCCGCCAGTGTCACGCGCATGGCGACCCTGGCGGATGGCGGGCGCATATCGGCGGGTCTGGTCGACGCGGAGATCCAGCGGCTGCAATGGTTATGGCAACCCGCCGTACAGTCCGATGCCAGCACCGTCGACCTCGGCGCCGTGCTGCCGGCCGACGCACTGGCCCGACTGGACCTGTTCGACCGCCTGCAACTCGAAGCTGTCATCCGTGTATGCAGGGAATCGAACACCTTGTCCGAAGCGGGCAGGCGGCTGTTCGACCAGTCGCGCGCTCAACGCAGCGTGGTCAACGATGCCGATCGCCTGCGCAAGTACCTGCTCAAGTTCGACCTGACGTGGGATGCGATAGGGCAGGTGTGCGCATAGCGGGAGCGGTCAAAGCGGCGCCACGAATGAAGAAAGCCACCGAATCCGGTGGCTTTCTCGTTGAATCGACTTGTTCAGTCGATCCGGCTGCTCACACCATCAAATATCAATGTTCCCCGCCGACAGCGCGTACGTTTCGATAAAGTTGCGGCGCGGTTCGACGTCGTCGCCCATCAGGGTCTGGAAGACTTCGTCGGCAGCGATGGCGTCTTCGATCTGGACGCGCAGCAGGCGGCGAACCTTGGGATCCATGGTGGTTTCCCACAGCTGCGCGGGGTTCATTTCGCCCAAGCCCTTGTAGCGCTGCTTGCTGACACTGCGCTCCGCTTCGCTACGCAGCCAACGCATGACTTCACGGAAGTCGTTGACGCCGGCTTCCTTGCGCTTCTCGCCTTCGCCGCGGGCCACCATGGCGCCCTTGCCGATCAGGTCAGAGAAAGTCTTGGCCGAGTGCGACAGCACGCTGTAGTCGGCACCCGCGACGAAGGTCGCATCGATCACGCTGATACGCGCGTTGCCATGACGCATGCGGCGCAGGATCAGGCGTTGTTTTTCCGTGGCGGCATCGACTTCGGCGGTGACCGTCACTGCCTTGGGCGCCAAGGGATCGAACAAGGCCTTTTCCAGAGCCGCGGCCGAGGCGGCGGCAGCTTCCGGCGTATCCAGGTTGATTTGCACGCCTTCGGCCATGGCCGACAGCGCGGCTTCGTCGATCATGCGGGAGGCGCGTCCGATCACGGCGTCGGCCAGTTCGTATTGACGGGCCAGTTCCGATAGCGTGTCACCGCTGATGACGTCGGCGCCTTCGGACGGCACCAGCGAAGCATCCTTCAACGCGAGTTGCAGCATGAACACCGCTTCTTCCTGGTCATCCTTCAGATACCGTTCATCACGGCCAACCTTGACCTTGTACAGCGGCGGCTGGGCGATGTAGATGTAGCCGCGCTCCACCAACTCCGGCATCTGGCGATACAGCAAGGTCAGCAGCAGCGTACGGATGTGCGCGCCGTCGACGTCCGCGTCAGTCATGATGATCAGGCGGTGATAACGCAGCTTCTCGACGTTGAAGTCCGGACCGATGCTGGTGCCCAGCGCGGTGATCAGGGTGGCAATCTGTTCGCTGGCGATAAGGCGGTCGAAACGCGCCTTCTCGACGTTCAACACCTTGCCGCGCAGCGGCAGGATGGCCTGGAACTTGCGATCGCGGCCTTGCTTGGCCGAGCCGCCTGCGGAGTCACCCTCGACGATGTACAGCTCGCACAGGGCAGGATCCTTCTCCTGGCAGTCGGCCAGCTTGCCGGGCAGGCCGGCGCCTTCCAGCACGCTCTTGCGCCGCGTCATTTCGCGGGCCTTACGTGCCGCCTCGCGTGCCCGCGCGGCTTCGACGATCTTGCCGCACAAGGCCTTGGCGTCGTTCGGATGTTCCTGCAACCACGTATCCAGCGTGCGCGCGACGGCGTCTTCCACGGCCGGGCGCACTTCGCTGGAAACCAGCTTGTCCTTGGTCTGGCTGCTGAACTTGGGCTCAGGCACCTTGACCGACAACACGCAGGCCAGGCCTTCGCGCATGTCGTCGCCGGACGTTTCGACCTTGGCCTTCTTGGCCAGCTCGTTGTCCGCGATGTACTTGTTCAAGATCCGCGTCATCGCCGCGCGCAACCCGGTCATGTGGGAGCCGCCGTCGCGCTGAGGGATGTTGTTGGTGAAGCACAGCACGCTTTCGGAGTAGGTGTCGTTCCACTGCATGGCGACATCCACCGTGACCGGCACGCCGCCCGCGTTCGACTCGGCGCTGACCGAGAACACGTTGGGGTGCAGGACCGTCTTGCTGCGGTTGATGTACTCGACGAAACCCTTCACGCCACCGGAGAAGGCGAAGTTTTCTTCCTTGCCCTGGCGTTGATCGATCAGGCGAATCTTCACGCCGTTATTCAGGAAGGACAGCTCGCGCAGCCGCTTCGACAGAATCTCGTAGTGATATTCGATGTGGTTGAAGATGATGGGATCGGCCAGGAAGCGCACTTCGGTGCCGCGCTTTTCCGTCTTGCCGGTCACCGCCAGCGGCGCCACGCGCGCGCCTTGGCGGAATTCCATTTCATGCACTTCGCCGTTGCGGCGAATGGTCAGGCGCAGCCATTCCGACAGCGCGTTAACGCAAGACACGCCCACGCCGTGCAGGCCGCCGGACACCTTGTACGAGTTCTGGTCGAACTTGCCGCCGGCGTGCAGTTCGGTCATGACGATTTCCGCCGCGCTGCGGTGGAATTCGTCATCCTTGTGAATGTCGGTGGGAATGCCGCGACCATTGTCCGTCACCGAGATCGAGTTGTCGGTGTGGATGGTCACGACGATGTCGTCGCAATAGCCGGCCAGCGCCTCGTCGATGGCGTTGTCCACGACTTCGAAAACCATGTGATGCAAGCCCGTGCCATCGGACGTATCGCCGATGTACATGCCGGGGCGCTTGCGCACAGCCTCCAGCCCCTTGAGCATCTTGATCGAATCTGCACCGTAGTCGGCGTTCTCGGGATTGGTATTCGGAGTGTCGGACATAAGTCTTTTCGTTTACTGATTCAAAGAGCCACCAGCCCGGAGGGCCGGCACACCAGGCCGGAAAAGCCGGCAAGGCGAGGAGGGAAACGATGCACGTCTTGCGGGTCGCCATGCAGGCGACCAGCGCGAAGGACGTGCCCTGGAACGGCCCCTTGCGGGCCCGGCCCAGGGTACGTCCTTCGCTTAAATGCGCATCGGCATGACGACGTACTTGAACTGCTCGTCGTCAGGCAGCGTGATGAGCGCCGAAGCGTTCTGGTCGGGCATCACGGACCACTTGATTTCTTCGACCTTGATGTTGTTCAGCACGTCCAGCAGGTAGCCGACGTTGAAGCCCACATCCAGCGCTTCGTGGCCGTAGTCGATGTCGATTTCTTCCTGCGCCTCTTCCTGCTCGGCGTTGGTCGAGGAGATCTTCATCAGGTTCTGCGCCAACTGCAGACGCACGCCCTTGAACTTGTCGGTGGTCAGGATGGCGGCGCGCTGCAAGCTGCCTTGCAGGGCTTCGCGATTGACCAGGAAATGACGCGTGTAGGCCGTGGGGATGACGCGCGTGAAGTCCGGGAACTTGCCTTCGACCAGCTTGGAGACCAGCTCGACGTCGCCGAAGCGGAAGCGGATCTGGCCCGGCGCCACGTCGATGTCGACGATGGCGTCGCTGTCGTCCAGCAGACGCTGCATTTCCAGCACGGTCTTGCGCGGCACGATGACTTCATGGCGTTCGGCGATGCCGTCGGCTTCGGTGGAGCTGTGCGCCAGACGGTGACCGTCGGTGGCGACGGCGCGCACACGGCCCGGTTCGAACACCAGCAGCATGCCGTTCAGGTAATAGCGGATGTCCTGCTGGGCCATGGCGAAGTGCACCATGTTCAGCAGATGGCGCAGCGACTTCTGCGTCACGCGCAGCGACACGTCCCATGTCTCGGGCTGGGCCACGGTGGGGAATTCGCTGGCGGCCAGGGTTTGCAGGGCGAAGCGGCTCTTGCCGGTTTGCACCGTCAGCTTGTTGCTGTTCAGGGACAGCTTCAGGTCGCCCAGGTCCGGCAGCGCCTTGAGAATGTCCAGCAGCTTACGCGCGGCGACCGTGATGGACTCGTTATCGCCGCCCACGCCGAAGTCGGCGTGCGTGGTGATCTGCACTTCGAGGTCGGTGGCGATAAACGACACCCGGCTTCCCTCTTTGCGCATCAGGATGTTCGCCAGGATGGGTAGCGTATGCCGTCTTTCGACGATGCCCGCCACCGTCGACAGCGGTTTAAGCAATGCATCGCGTGTGGTTTGTACGAGTTGCATGTTCATCCTTTTAGAGTTTGTTCCAACACGTGCAGGGTATGGTTAAGTTCAGCAAGCTTGGCCCGGGCATCCGAGATTTTGCGTACGGCATGCAACACCGTCGTATGGTCCCGGCCCCCGAATAGATCCCCGATTTCCGGCAAGCTTTTCTGCGTCAGCTCCTTGGCCAGGTACATGGCCACTTGGCGCGGCAGCGCGATATTCGCAGGCCGCCGTTTCGAGTACATGTCGGCGACCTTGATCTTGTAGAAGTCCGCCACCGTCTTCTGGATATTCTCGACCGTGATCTGGCCGTTGGACACCGACAGCAGGTCCTTCAGCGCGTCCTTGCAGACATCGACCGTGACCACGTCGCGGCCATGGAAGCGGGCATAGGCCAGCACCTTGCGCAGGGCGCCTTCCAGCTCCCGCACGTTGCTGCGCAGATGCTTGGCGATGAAGAAGGCCACTTCTTCCGGCATGGGCACGCCTTCCGACTCGGCCTTGCGCAGCAGAATGGCCACGCGCATCTCCAGCTCCGGCGGCTCGATGGCCACGGTCAGGCCAGAGTCGAAGCGGGAAATCAGGCGGCTGTCGATGCCGGCCAGTTCCTTCGGATAGGTATCGCTGGTGATGATGATCTGCTTGCGCTGCGCCACCATCGCCTCGAAGGCGTAGAAGAACTCTTCCTGAGTGCGGTTCTTGCCGGAGAAGAATTGAATATCGTCGATCAGCAGCAGGTCGAGCGAATGGTAGTAGCGCTTGAAATCGTCGAACGCCTTGCGCTGGTACGCCTTGACCACGTCGGACACGTATTGGTCCGCATGCACATAGCGCACGCGCACGCCGGTACCGGCCGCCACCATGGCGTTGCCGATGGCATGGATCAAGTGCGTCTTGCCCAGGCCCACGCCGCCATACAGGAACAGCGGGTTGTACGAAATGCCGGGGTTTTCGGCCACTTGCAGGGCCGCCGCGCGCGCCAGCTGGTTGGCTTTACCGGTGACGAAATTCTCGAACGTCAGGTCCGTGTTCAGACGCGACCGTTCGTAGACGATGTTGGCGGCCTCGCTGACCGCTTGCGTGGCCGGCGCGGATACGGACGGCGCCGGCGGAACGCCACCGCCCATGCCGTCGGCCAGGCCGCCACCGGTCATGCCGTTCATGCCGTTAACGGCGCCGTGAGACGCAACGCTGGGGGCGGGGGCAGTGTCGGGGGCCGCGTTCGCCGCGGCTGCTGCATTGGCCGCATTGGCTGCCGCCATCGCCGCGGCGCCACTCACGCCGGCGGTGCCAAGGGTGGCAGCACGCGGACGGGGCGCCAGCGGCAGGCGGCCGCCTGCGCCGGCCGGCAGCTCGAACTGCACCTGGACGGGACGTTGGAACCATTCGGCGGCCAAGGCCTCTATCTGCTGAGCATAATTCTTGCGCACCCAATCCAGCTTGAAGCGATTGGGCGCGGAAATGCGCAGAACGGCCTGCGCTTCGTCGAACGCAACCGGAACCAGCGGACGGATCCACGCGCTGATTTGCTGGGGGGGGATTTCCTGCTCAAGACGACTGACGCAGGTCTGCCAGAATTCTTTCATGTCGCTCTTGTCGAAACCTCGATTCTACCTTGCCCGGGCTGTACTTATCCACAGGCCTGAGTAGCGGGGTGCTTGTCCCCTGCCCCTAACTGTTTGACAAGATAGGGAAAACTTGCTGAAATGATGGGCTTTACCGAATTTTGCACGCCCCAAGGGTACCCAGGCATACCGCGTGTGCTTGAAACCCCGGGAGGAAAAGTTCGATTGTAAGAAATTCGGTTCCGGAAATTCGACCACGAAAGCCGGACCCAGAAACTGGCTTCGCCTTCGCCGGCGTCCATCAGGACGCAGACGAATCAGCAGGCCGTGTCGACTGGCAGCGTCGCCGCAACCGCACTCAAAACGGTGCAGGTTGTTTCAGCACGCGCCCCCCATAAATAATTTTGTTCTTTTTGTGGACCTTCCATGAAACGCACCTTCCAACCTTCCGTCACCCGTCGCAAGCGCACCCATGGTTTCCGTGTGCGCATGAAAACCCGTGGCGGCCGCGCCGTCCTGAACGCTCGCCGCGCCAAGGGCCGCAAGCGTCTGGCCGTCTGATCGCCACGCCGCGATCCGAGGCACCGGCCCCCGTGCCGGCGCCCGCGCCCGACATGCCGCGCACCACGCTTCCCCCGGGGGCGCGGATGCACCGCCCCTCCGAGTTTGCCGCCGCCCTCAAGGGCCGCCGGCTTGCACGAGGGGCGTTTTTCATGGTGACTTCCGCTGCCAGCACGCTAGCGCCCGAGCAGGCCTGTGCCCGCTTGGGCCTTGTCATTGCCAAGCGCAATGCCGCGCTGGCCGTGACGCGCAATGCGCTGAAGCGGGTCATCCGGGAAGCCTTTCGCCACCGCCGGCACGACCTGCGGCCGGCCGACTATGTCGTCCGGCTGCATGCTCGCGTTCCCAGCATGTCGCTGACCGCCCTGAAGCGGCTGGCGCGCGCCGAAGTGGATACCCACTTCGAACGGATCCGGCAGACGGCCGCAAGGCCGGGGGCGCGGGAAGCGTCCGCTCCGAGGGACAAGCCGGCCGCGCCGGCGGTTTCCACGCCATGATGCGCGCCCTGTTCGTCGCCCTGCTGATCGCGCCGATCCGGTTCTACCGGTTCTTCCTCAGTCCCTGGATCGGGCGGCAATGCCGGTTCACGCCAACCTGTTCGGCCTATGCCATCGAAGCCATTGAAACTCATGGCCCGTTGCGCGGTCTGTGGTTGGCGGCCCGGCGGATCGGCCGCTGTCACCCCTGGAGCCCAGGCGGGCTGGACCCGGTTCCGTCCTCATCAGGAACTTCCGGCCCCTGTGGCGGCTCCCATTGCCACCGTGCTGGTCATGATTAACGCTAAACTGGCGGGCTTTGCTGGTCTCGCTTTCACCTTGTAGGCGCCATGGATATCCGACGCACCATCCTCTGGATGATATTTTCGTTCTCGCTGTTGCTCCTTTGGAACAACTGGCAAGTCCATAACGGCAAGCCTTCGCTGTTCGGTGGTACCCCGCCCGCGGCCACGGCACAGGCCCCCAACCCGCAGAACGCGGCCCCGGCCTCCACTGCCATTCCGTCCGCGCCGGCTGCGTCCACCACGCCGCCCGCACCGGGCGCCAACGGCGTGCCCAATGCCGCCGCCGCCCAGGCTGCTCAATCGCAACGCGTGGTCATCACCACCGACGTGCTGCGCCTGACCTTCGACACCACCGGCGCCCAAGTGGTCCGCGCCGAACTGTTGAAGTTCCCGGACGCCAACCACGACGACCAGCCGACGGTGTTGCTGGATGACTCCAAGGACCTGAACTACCTGGTGCAGTCCGGCGTGGTCGGTTCGACCAGCGGCCAGCCCTTCCCCACCCACCAGACGCCGTTCCGCATGGTGTCCAGCGAGCGTTCGCTGACCGGCGACTCGCTGGCCGTGGTGTTCGAGGCGGAAGCCGGCGGCTTGAAGGTTACCAAGACCTACACGCTGCATCGTGGCCGCTACGACATCGACGTGCGTCATGACCTGACCAACACCGCCACCAACCCGTTGCGTCCTGCCCTGTATCTGCAGTTGCAGCGTGACGGCAACAACCCGCCCGATACGTCCAGCTTCTATCACACGTTCACGGGCATGGCGGTCTATTCGGACCAGGACAAGTTCCAGAAAGCCACCTTCTCCGACATCGAGAAGAAGAAGGCCAGCTATATCAAGCAGGCTGACAACGGCTGGATCGGCGTGGTGCAGCATTACTTCGCCACCGCCTGGATCCCGCCGCAAGGCAAGGCTCGCACCAACGAACTGCTGGAAGTGGCGCCGAACCTGTTCGCCGCCCGCACCGTGGAATCGGTGGGTGAAGTGTCGCCGGGCGCCTCGGCTACCGTCGATTCGCATCTGTGGATCGGACCCCAGGACCAGAAGGCCATGGCGGCGGTTGCCCCTGGCCTGGAACTGGTGGTCGACTATGGCGTACTGACCATCATCGCCAAGCCGCTGTTCGCGCTGATGACCTGGCTGCATTCCATCCTGGGCAACTGGGGCTGGACGATCGTGGCGCTGACCGTGATGGTCAAGGCGGTGTTCTATCCCCTGGCCGCCACCAGCTACCGTTCGATGGCGCGCATGAAGCAGGTGGCTCCGCGCCTGCAGGCCCTGAAGGAAAAGTATGGCGACGACAAGCAGAAGCTGAATGCCGCCATGATGGAGATGTACCGCACAGAGAAGATCAACCCCCTGGGTGGTTGCTTGCCGATGGTGGTGCAGATCCCGGTGTTCATCTCGCTCTACTGGGTGCTGCTGGCCAGCGTGGAAATGCGCGGCGCGCCGTGGCTGGGCTGGGTGCATGACCTGTCGGTGCATGATCCCTACTTCATCCTGCCCGCCATCATGATGGCCACCATGTTCCTGCAGATCAAATTGAACCCCACCCCGCCGGATCCCGTGCAGGCCAAGGTCATGATGATCATGCCTTTGGTGTTCGGCGGCATGATGTTCATGTTCCCGGCCGGCCTGGTGCTGTACTGGTGCGTCAACAACACGCTGTCGATCCTCCAGCAATGGAGCATCACGCGCCGGTTGAAGCAACAGACCGAGGCTGCCGCGAGTAAGTAAGCGGCAGAAAGGAAAGAAGAAAGCCACCGGGGTCGGTGGCTTTCTTCATTTGCACGTCAGTGTGGATGGCCGCGCAAGCGGCCATTTTCCTTTGTGGCAACCTATCTTGACGGCACCGGATAGCGAGCTACACTTGCGTCAAGTGTTAGCCCGCCGCGTGTCCATGAGACACCGGACCGGCCAAACAGCGAGATAGGAAACTATCGCGTGACAGACACAGCTCAGCGAGGTTGCTTCGGCGGCTGTGCACCACAGGTTCCTCGCATCAACTGGAAAGCCACCGAATTCGGTGGCTTTTTTCATTCTCAGCGGCGGTGTTCTCACTCTTGGCCTGGCACCTCGGATAAACGTAGGGGCTTGCCCACATTGACGCAGCCGAGCTGGACGCGTTCCACGCGAACCCTCACCGATGCATCCCCCACCTGCGCACCGTCACCCGCTCCAGATTATCGAACCCCAAGCCCTCGACCAGCAGCCCGATCAGCACCACGGCCGCCAATCCGGCGAACACGCGGTCGGTGTAGAGTTCGTTGCGGTTCTGGAAGATGTACCAGCCCAGGCCGCCCTTGCCGCTGGACGCGCCGAAGACCAGCTCCGCGGCGATGAGGGTGCGCCATGCGAAGGCCCAGCCTATGCGCAGGCCGGCAAGGATCGCGGGCAAGGCCGCCGGCACCAGGATCTGCAGCACGTAGCGCACGCCGCGCAGGCCATAGTTGCGGCCCGTCATGCGCAAGGTGTCGGGCACGGCCAGGAAACCGGCATACGTGTTGACCGCCAGCGCCCACAGCACGGAATGGATCAACACGAACACCAGGCTGCCCTCACCCAGCCCGAACCACAACAAGGCCAGCGGCAGCAGCGCGATGGCCGGCAGGGGATTGAACATGGCCGCCAGCGTCGATAACAGATCACGTCCCAGCCGCGTCGAGACGGCCAAGGTGGTCAGCACGAAGGCCAGCACCACGCCCGCGACATAACCTTTGATCAGCACCTGCAGCGATGTCGACGCGCGCGCCAGCAGCTCGCCATTGGCCAGGCCTTCCACGAAGGCCTTGGACGTGGCGACGAAACCCGGCAGCAGCAGATCGTTGTCGGTCAGCCGCGCGGCCAGTTCCCACAATGCGGCCAGGATGATCAGGATCAGCCCCTTGCGCACGGCGGCATGCCCCCAGACGCGCTCTGCCCAAGGCAAGGGCGCTTCCACCGTCAGGTCAGGCAAGGGCGCAAGCTCGCGTTCGTACTCGTCGCGGACGGGCGGCACCAAGGGACGTGATCCGGATAACTGAGACATGATGGTCAACTCAAGTGACGTCGTGCAGAAGCGTGAAAGGGATGGCCAGCGCGTTGCTCAAGCCGCCGCGCGCCGCGCCTCGTCCGGGGACGAAGGCACATCGAACAGCAGGTCATGGATGCGCTGCGTCGTCGCCTGGAACGCCGGCGACCCGGCGCTATGCATGCCGTATTGATGCGCGTTGAGTTCGGCGCGGACACGACCAGGATGCGGCGACAGCAGCAGAATGCGATTGCCCACCAGCAAGGCTTCCTCGATGGAATGCGTCACGAACAACAGCGTGAAGCGCACCTCTTCCCACAAGGACAGCAACTCTTCCTGCATCTTGCGGCGCGTCAACGCATCGAGCGCCGCGAAGGGCTCGTCCATCAGCAGGATGCGCGGCTGCATGGCCAGCGCACGGGCGATGGCCACGCGCTGCTTCATGCCGCCGGACAAGGTATGCGGGTAAGCGTTCGCGAAAGCGGACAGGCCCACCTTGTCCAGATAATGCAGCGCCCGCTCGTCCGCCTCGCGGCGCTTGAGGGTGCGCGAAGCCAACAGGGGAAAGGCAACGTTCTCCCGCACGGTTTTCCACGGCGGCAGCTGGTCGAATTCCTGGAACACCACGATCCGGTCCGGACCGGGCTCACGCACGGCATGGCCGTCCAGCCGGATGGCGCCTTCGGTCGGATCGATGAAGCCCGCCACCGACTTCAGCAAGGTGGACTTGCCGCAACCGGACGGACCCAGCAGGATGTAGCGGTCCGCCTCATGCACCTGGAAATCGACGCGATGCGTGGCCCGCACGCGCCGTCCAGGCGTCTTGTATTCAAGCGTCACTCCGTCGACCTCCAGCAGCGGCCGGGCGGGAGCAGCGGACGCGGAAGCAAAGCCGGCGGAATGGCTCATATCAGCTCCCGTTGGCGAGGACCGCGTCGTCGAAGAAGTAATCGCGCCAGCTGGCGGGTTCGTTCTTGATGGCGCCGACACGATGCATGAACTTCGCCAGGGTGTAGGTGTTCTGCGGCTCGATCTTGAACTGCACTTGCGGGTTGCTGATGATGCTCAGGAGCAGCTTGCGATCCTGCTTGGCGTCGGCCACGCGCAGATAGGTATCCGCGGCCTGGTCGGGATGCTCGCGCACGAAGGCCGCGGCCTCGGTCAACGCATCCTGGAAAGCCTTGTAGGTCTTGGGATTGTCCTTGCGGAATTTCTCCGTGGCGAACAGCACCGTCGATGACGACGGGCCACCCTGCACCTTGTACGAATCCAGCACGATATGCGCACGCGGATTGCCGGCCAGTTCCTGCTCCTGGAAGGGCGGATTGCCGAAGTGGCCCGTAATCTCCGTGCCGCCGGAAATAATGGCCGCGGCGGCATCGGGGTGCGGCAGCGCCACCGAGATGCTGTCCAGCTTGTTGTATTGCGCATCGCCCCACAGCGCGGCCGAGGCCATCTGCAATACGCGCGACTGCACCGACACGCCCACCGCCGGCACGGCGATGCGGTCCTTGTCGGTGAAGTCAGCGATGGTCTTCACTTCGGGCCGGTTGCTCACCAGGTAATAGGGGAAGTTGCCCAGCGAGGCCACGCCCTTGACGTTCTGCTTGCCCCGCGTGCGGTCCCAGATCGTCAGCAGGGGGCCGACACCGGCGCCGGCAATATCGACCGCGCCCGACAGCAACGCGTCGTTCACCGCCGAGCCACCCGACAGTTTCAGCCATTCGACCTTGATGTCGACGCCTTCGGCCTTGCCGTGCTTTTCGATCAGTTGCTGGTCGCGCGCGACGTTCAGCAACAGGTACACGATGCCGAACTGCTCGGCGATGCGGATACGCCCTTCGGCGCGCGCGGGGGTGGGCACGGCCAGGGCAACGGCCGCCAGCGTCAGCGACAGGGCGGCAGCGGGCAGGGTACGCGTCAAAGCGCGGGACAGGCGTTGTTTGAAGGAAGGCGCAGGCAGCATGGTTTTCCGTTCTTCTTGGTCTGTGGAAAGAAAGACGCGGAACCATCTGGCGATGGCTCCGCGTTCATGGCGCGTCCGGCATGACGCGCAGGAGATGCAGGTGAAGCGGCGGAGAAATCAGTACGCCACGCAAGTGGACGCCGGCTCCGCGGCGGCACTTGCTGGTGTCGGTGAAGCCAGGGCCAGGATGGCCAGCGCCAGGGCAACGGCGGCGCCGGACACGGCTTTCGTGAGGCGGGACGTTGCGGCGGTAAGGGGCTGGGACATGTCTGATCCTGTGTTTTCGGGTGCGGCGTGGATGAATTATCAGCAAGCCGCCACAGGGATCAAACGAATGAATGGGCCTTTATTCAGATCCAGAACTTATATAGAAAAGGGAAATCCCTTCAGCCCAGGCATAAAAAAGGCGCAAGTCCCGAAGGTCTTGCGCCGTTTCAAGCAGAACCCGCTGCCGGCTTCAGCCGGCTTTCGACAGCTCGGCGTCGCTGGCCAGGAAGGCCTGCACCAGCTTGACCCAGTAGGTGGCCCCCACCGGCAACAAGGCATCGTTGAAGTCGTAGTTGGGGTTGTGCAGCATGCACGGCCCCATGCCTTCGTATTGCTCCTGCCGGTGCGCGCCGTCGCCATTGCCCAGGAACAGGTAGGCCCCCGGTACCGCTTCCAGGAAGAAGGAGAAATCCTCGGCGCCCATGAAGGCCGGGATCGTCGTGTCGACGTTTTCCTTGCCGAAGGTGGCTTCGGCCACCTGTGTCGCGAAAGCCGTTTCCTTTTCCCAGTTCACCAGCGGCGGATACGCGCGGATGAAGTCCAGCTCGCCCGTTCCGCCATAAACCTGGGGCAGGGTGGTGGCGATGCGGCGGATGGCGTCCTCGATCGTATCCAGAGCCTCGGTGGTATAGGTGCGTACCGTCCCGCGGATCACCGCCTCGCTGGGGATGACGTTGAAGGCATCGCCGGCATGGATCTGGGTGACGGACAGCACCGCGGAATCCAGGGGGTCCTTGTTGCGCGACACCACCGTTTGCAGCACGCCCACCATCTCCGAAGCGATGATGATGGTATCCACCGACTTGTGCGGTTGCGCGGCATGGCCGCCCACGCCCTTGATGGTGATGGTGAAGCGGTTGCTCGACGCCATGGCCGGGCCGGCGCGGAAGCCGAACTGGTTCACCGGCATGCCGGGCATGTTGTGGATGCCGAAGACGGCGTCACAGGGGAATTTCTCGAACAAGCCGTCCTGCATCATGGCGCGCGCGCCGGCGTTGCCGTTTTCCTCGGCGGGCTGGAAGATAAAGACGATGGTGCCGTCGAAGTCGCGATGCTCGGCCAGGTACTGCGCCGCGCCCAGCAGCATGGTGGTATGGCCGTCGTGACCGCAGCCGTGCATCTTGCCCGGCACCGTCGACGCATGGCCGAAGCGGTTGTGCTCGGGCATGGGCAGTGCGTCCATGTCGGCGCGCAGGCCGATGGTCTTCTTGCCCGTGCCATTGCGCAGCACGCCGACCAGGCCGGTCTTGCCGAAGCCGGTGTGCACTTCGATACCCCAGCCGCGCAGCTTCTCGGCCACCAGGGCCGACGTGCGGTCTTCCTCGAATGCGGTTTCGGGATGCGCGTGGATGTCCCGGCGTATCGCCGTCAGTTCACCGGTGGCACGCTCGATTTCTGCGATGGTTTTCATAGTTGCCTTTGGATGTAGAAGGCGACGGCTTGCGTCGCTTTGGTCAGGGCGGCCTGCAGGGCCGGAAAACGCTCGTTCTTCTCGAACGTCTTTTCATTCATGTACTGCTTGCGGTGGATCTCGATCTGCAGGCTGTGGCGCCGCTGCGCCGGCTTGCCCAGGCGCGCGATCAGCGCCACGCCCTTGAACGGATCGTTACGGGCCACCGTATATCCGCTGGCTTCCAGCGATTCCTGCACCACATCGACCAGTTCGGGATCACAGGTAGTGCCGTCGCGGTCACCCAGCACGAAGTCCGCCAGCGGGCGATCGCTCTTGATCTGCAGGGCCTCGTAGGAATTGGACGGCATGGAGTGCAGGTTCAGGTGCCAGACCGCGCCGAAGCGGCGATAGGCGGCTTCGATGTCCTGGTTCAAGGCGGCATGGTAGGGCTGGTGATAAGCCTCGATGCGATGACGGATCTCCGCGACGCTCAGCTGGCGCGCGTAGATCGGCTGGCCCGCGGCCTTGCTCCAGATCAGGCCGTGGCCGATGCGGCTCTTCTCCGTCGGATTGAGGGCGCCGGGCCACGGGCTTTCCAGCAGCCCGGGCTCGATATCGTCGGGTTCGCGGTTGGGGTCGATGTAGGTGCGCGGAAACTGCGCACAGATCAAGCTGCCGCCGACTTCAGGGATGTCGCGCCAGAGTTCATCGACATGCGTGTCTTCACCCGTACGCAGCAGGGGCGCCGCCAACGCATAAGCAAAATCCTCAGGGTAGATCACGCCGCTGTGGGGGGAATCACAGACCAGGGGCAGGGCGGTGCCACGGGGCGCGTGGCGGATGAAGGGAGCAAAAGGCTGGGCGCTGGTCTGCATGGCGTGGTTCAGAGGTCGTTCAGATATCGTTCAAATGGCAGGCGCTGACATGGCCGGGAGCGATCATACGCAACAGCGGCCGTTCCTGCCGGCAGCGCTCCATCGCGTGCGGGCAGCGCGGATGGAAAGTGCAACCCGGCGGCGGCGCCAGCGGCGACGGCAGTTCGCCCTTGATGGGCTGGAAGTCGCGGCGCCGCGCGTTCAACCTCGGCAGTTCCTTGAGCAGCGCCTGCGTATACGGATGGTTGGCGCCCTTGAAGATACTTTCGGTGCTGGCGATCTCGACGATGCGGCCCAGGTACATGATGGCGACCCGGTCCGAGATATGCCCCACCACGCCCAGGTTATGGCTGATGAAAAGATACGTCAGATCCAGTTCGCGACGCAACTGGCCAAACAGGTTGAGCACCTGCGCCTGGATGGATACATCCAAGGCGGCCACCGCTTCGTCGCAGACGATGACCTTGGGCTTGAGCCCCAGCGCGCGCGCGATGCCGATGCGTTGGCGCTGGCCGCCGGAGAACTGGTGCGGATAGCGTTGCGCGTAGGCCGGATCCAGGCCGACCTGGCTCATCAATTGCGCGACGTAGGCTTTTTTTTCCCGGGCCGGAATGACGCGATGCACCACCGGCGCCTCGCCGATGATTTCCTCGACGCGCATGCGCGGATTGAGCGACGCGTAAGGGTCCTGGAAAATCATCTGCACGCCCAGCTCATAGGCGCGCCGTTCGCTCTCCGGCATGGCCGCCACGGCCTTGCCACGGTAGCTCACCTGGCCACCGGTGGGACGCAGGATTCCGGCAATGATGCGGCCCAGGGTCGACTTGCCGCAGCCGGATTCACCGACGATGCCGATGACTTCACCAGGCATGACATCCAGGTCGACACCCGCTACGGCGTGCACTTCCGTCTTGCGCATTCCCGCGCCGAACAGGTTGGCGATGCGGCCCGCCAGGTCGATGTTTTGAGTGAAGCGCATCTCGGCTTCACGCAGGGACAGTATGGGGGTACTCATGCCGTCGCCTCCTCGCCGGCGTGCCAGCAGCGCACCCAATGCGCCGGCCGCCATTCAACTGCTTCGGGCGCTTTGGTACAGGTGTCGGTGGCGCGCGGACAGCGTGTGCGGAAGGCGCAGCCTTCCGGCAATTTCAACAGTGAAGGCGTCATGCCGGGTATCGAAGCCAGATCGTGACCGCGCGTATCGGGTGTCGGGATGGACGCCATCAGGCCGCGCGTATAGGGATGCAGCGCATGCTCGATGACCTCCGCCGTGCTGCCCGTCTCCACCACGCGGCCCGCGTACATCACCGCGATGCGGTCGGCCAGTCCCGACACCACCGCCAGGTCGTGCGTGATCCAGATCAGGGCCGTGCCGGTCTCGCGGCACAGCTTCTGCACTTCGTAGAGGATCTGCGCCTGGATGGTCACGTCCAGCGCGGTGGTCGGTTCATCGGCGATGATCAGCCGCGGCGAATTGAGCAAGGCAATGGCGATGGCGACGCGCTGCCGCATGCCGCCCGACAACTGGTGCGGATAGGCGCGCAGCCGCTCGTCCGGCGCCGCGATGCCCACCATGGTCAGCACTTCACGGGCACGCTTGCGGGCGTCGTCCTTGCTGACCTTGCGATGCGCGCGGATGGCCTCGATCATCTGCGTATCGACGCGCAGCACCGGGTTCAGCGTCATCATCGGATCCTGGAAGATCATCGCGATGTCGCGGCCGCGCAGCTTGCGCAGCTGGTCGGGCTTGGCCTGGCGCAGGTCCTGGCCGTCGAAGCGGATGCTGCCGCCGACCACCCGGCCCGGCTCGTCGATCAGGCCGATCAGCGAGAAGCCCGTGATGCTTTTGCCCGAACCGGATTCGCCCACCAGACCCAGGATCTCGCCCGGTCCCAGATGCAGGTCGACACCGTCGACAGCCTTCACCACACCCCCGCGCGTGAAGAAATGCGTCTGCAATCCGGCGACGTCGAGGATGGGTGTTCGGGCTGCCGGCGTCCGGACGTCCGGCGCGGCGTTCGCTTGCGTCGTCATGGTCATTGCGCGTTCCGTGGATTGAGCACGTCACGCAGGTGGTCGCCCACCAGGTTGATGCCGATGATGGTGATGGCCAGCGCGATGCCAGGGAAGAAGGAAATCCAGTAGCGGCCCGACAGCAGGTATTCGAAGCCGTTGGAAATGAGCATGCCCAGCGAAGGCTGCGTCACCGGCACGCCGACCCCCAGGAAGGATAGCGTCGCTTCCAATGCGATGGCGTGCGCCAGGTCGATGGTGGCGATGACGATCAGCGGCGGCATGCAGTTGGGCAGCAGGTGGCGGAACAGGATGCGCCCCCAGCCCAGGGACATACATCGGGCCGCCTCGACATATTCCTTGCCGCGCTCGACCAGGGCGGCGCCGCGCGCCGCGCGGGCGAAGTAGGCCCACTGCACCACGATCAGGGAGATGATCACCTTGTCGACGCCGGCTCCCAAAATGGACAGCAGGATCAGCGCCACCAGGATGGACGGAAAGGACAGCTGGATGTCCGCGATGCGCATCAGCAGGGCGTCCAGGCGGCCACCGAAATAGGCCGCCGTCAGGCCCACCGACGCGCCGATCACGAACGCGAAGAACACCGACACCGAGCCCACCAGCAGGCTGGTGCGCATGCCATAGAGGATGGCGGACAAGACGTCGCGGGCCTGGCCGTCGGTGCCCAGCCAGTACGTCATGGTGTCGTCCATATTGCTGCTGCCGGGCGGCAATTTGGCGTCGGTAATGTCCAGGGTACCGATGTCGTAGGGATTCTGCGGCGCGATCCATGGCGCCAGCAGGGCGGAGCCCACCATGATCAGCAGCAGCACCAGGCCGGTCACGGCCAGCTTGCTGGCGAAGAAATCACCCAGGAAGCGGCGCCAGGGGCCGGCTTCCTTGACTGCGTTGATCGGAGCCGGCGCCACGGCCGCTGCGGCCGGCGTGGCGTTGCCGCCAGGCGTATTGGAAGTCGGATTCATCGGCGGCCATCCAGCCGGACGCGGGGGTCCAGCACCGTGTAGACGATGTCGACCACCAGGTTCAACATCACCAGGAAAAACACGATCAACAACAGGTAGGCCACCACCACCGGCCGGTCCAGGTTGATGATCGAATCGATCAGCAGTTTGCCCATGCCGGGCCAGGAGAACACCGACTCCGTCACCACCGCGAACGCGACCACCTGGCCGAACTCCAGTCCGCCCACCGTGACGATGGGGATCAGGATGTTCTTCAGCAGATGGACGCTGAGCACACGCCGCTCGGACAGGCCTTTGGCGCGCGCGAACTTGATGTAGTCCATCGGCAAGGCTTCGCGCGTGGCGGCCCGCGTGACGCGGATGATGGTGGCGCACTTGGCCAGGGCGATGGTCGCCGCCGGCAGGATCAGGCTGGCCCAGCCGCCCAAGGTCAGCACGCTAAGGCGTATCGGCCCCAGGGGCAGTGTCGGCCCGCGGCCGCTGGCGGGAAACCAGCCCAGAGTCACGGCGAACACCATGATGAGCATCAGCCCGACCCAGAAATTGGGCAGGGAAAAGCCCAGCACCGACCCGGTCATGATGGCGCGCGAGCTGACGGCTTTCGGCTTGAGGCCGGCGCGCATGCCCAGGGGAATGCCCACCAGCAGCGAGATGCCCATCGCCACCACGGCCAGTTCCAGGGTCGCCGGCGCGCGGTCGAGGATCAGTTTCATGGCCGGCTCGCCGGTCAGGAAGCTGTTGCCGAAGTCGCCATGTATGGCCTTGCCGACGAAGATCAGGTACTGATGCCACACCGGCAGATTCAGGCCCAAAGACTGGCGAATCGCCTCGCGCTGCGCTTCGGTGGCATCGGGGCTGGCCATCATGGCAATGGGGTCGCCGACCAGGTAGATGCCGCCGAAGACCAATGCCGACATGACGATCATGACGACGACGGTCTGCAGGAGGCGACGGATGATTGTTGCTAACACGTCGACACGCTCACTTCGTCACGGGTCAAAGCAATGCGGGCCACGACGCGCTGCGTCATGACCCGGCGACTGCCGAAAATCAAGGCTTGATGGTCGCGTTCTGCGCCTGCGTCATCTGGTCCGCGCGGCCCTGGTAGCGGATGTCGCTCTTCATGGCCCACACCGACAACTCGAAATGCACCGGCAACAGCGCATAGTCCTCGATGGCGGTGTTGGCGGCCTTGCCCAGCAGCTCGGCGCGCTTGGCGTCATCCATGGTCGACACGCCTTCCTTGAACAGCGCATCCACCGTGGCATTGGAATAGCGGCCGCGGTTGGTGGTGCCCAGGCCGGCCTTGGCATCGGGCGTGACCAGCAAGGAACCCAGGGCGTTGGACATTTCGCCGCTGGTCACCGACCAGCCCGCCAGGTAGGCGCTGTACTCGTACGAGTCGCGCTTCTTGAAGAAGACCGGCGGGGCGGAAGCGTCGACACTGGTCTTCACGCCGATGCGGGTCCACATCGATGCGATGGCTTGCGCCACCTTGGCGTCGTTGACGTAGCGGCCCGACGGCGCGCCCAGCGTGATGCCGAAGCCATCCGGGTAGCCCGCTTCCTTGAGCAGGGCCTTGGCCTTGTCCAGGTCTGCCTTAGGCGCCTTGGAATGCTCCTTGGACGCACCGAACATGGGATAGGGCAGCAGGTTGCCGGCAGGCAGCGCGATGCCGCCCATCACGCGATCCACCAGGGCTTCGCGATTGATGGCCAGCGACAGCGCCTGGCGCACGCGCTTGTCCTTCAGCGGGTTCTTGGTGGTGCCGGTGATGCCGGGGCTGGGCTCGGCGAACTGGTCCATGGCCACGTACATCACGCGCACCGACGGGGTTTCCTCGATGAACAGCTTCTTGTCCGCCTTCAGCTTGGGCAGGTCATCGGTTGGGGGATCCTCGATCATGTCGACGTCACCGGCCAGCAGCGCGGCCACGCGGCTCGCGGCATTGCTCATCGGGCGATAGATCACCTTGTCCCACAGCGGCTTCTTGCCCCAGTAGGCGTCGTTGCGCGCCAGCACGATTTCCGCGCCGCGCTTCCACGACACGAACTTGTAGGGGCCGGTGCCGATCAGGCCGTCGCCGGCATTCAGTTCGGTGGTGGTCTTGCCTTCCGGCGCGGGACCGGACGCCGCCTTCTTAGACAGGATGGGCAGCTGCGACAGATTGGGCAGCAGCGCCGGCGCGGCGGCCCGGGTGGTGATGCGCACCGTGTGGGCATCCACCGCTTCGGTCTTGGCCACGTCCTTCAGGTAGAGCGTGAAGGGCGAGGGGCTGTTCGGCACCTTGGGCACGCGGTCGTAGGTAAAGACCACGTCATCCGCGGTAAGCGGCGTGCCGTCGGAGAACTTCACATCGGGGCGCAGCTTGAACGTCCAGACATTGCCGTCGACGGTCCAGGATTCGGCGAGCGCCGGCTCCGGCTTGAGCTGGCTGTCGGTACGAACCAGGGGATCGAAGATGGTGACGGCGATCTGCGTGTTGGGCGTGAGCGAGTGATACTGCGGGTCCATGGAGCTGGGCTCGCTTTTCAGACCGATGATCAGATCGCGTGCCTGGGCGCTGCCACACGCACTGAGGGCCAGGGCCAGTACGGTGATGCCACTGGCGAGGGCACGGGTGAGGCGAGTCGACATGATGTGAGAACGCTCCCTAGTAGATATGAGCGCTGATAGGACGCTCGATGTAAACCCGGTATGAGACGAAGCTGGTGATCTTGAATCGCTAGTGCCGTGGCGGACGGGCTTGTGGCCCGGCTGCGGCTGTCTACGGCGCAACATACGGAGGAAACGGGGGCGGCGCAACCCGTTATATTCCCTTATTGCGCATCGCAGTCCCTTTCTGATTTCTATATGTCCCCATTAGCTCATGCCCCTATTGCAGCCATCGCCACCGCTCCCGGACGAGGTGGCGTAGGCATCGTGCGCGTCTCCGGACGCGAGCTGGGCGGCTTCGTGCGAGCCTTGTTCCAGCGCGACCTGACGCCGCGGCATGCGCATCTGCTGGCTTTCAGGGATGTGACTGGTCATGGGGCTGGTGATGTTGCTGCTGGTGATGTGGCCGACCCGGCGGCGGGCGAGGTGCTCGACGAGGGGCTGGCCTTGTTCTTCCCCGCGCCGCACTCCTACACCGGCGAGGACGTGCTCGAACTGCAGGGGCATGGCGGGCCCGCCGTATTGCGGCGCGTGCTGGACCTGTGCCTGCGGGTGGGCGCGAATGTGGGCATGCGCCTGGCCGAGCCCGGCGAGTTCACCCAGCGGGCGTTCCTGAACGATCGTATGGACCTGGCCCAGGCCGAGGCCGTCGCGGATCTCATCGAAGCCACTTCCGAAGCCGCGGCGCGGGGTGCGATGGCATCGCTGTCTGGCGTGTTCTCGGAGCGTGTCACCGCCTTGGCGGACCGCATCGTGCATTTGCGCATGCTGGTGGAAGCGACGCTGGATTTCCCTGAAGAGGAAATCGACTTCCTGGAGAAATATCAGGCGCGGCCGCTGTTGCAGGGCTTGCGCGACGACCTCGACGCCATCATCGCGCAGACCCGCCAGGGGGTGATCCTGCGCGAGGGCCTGCATGTCGTCCTGGCGGGCCGGCCCAATGTCGGCAAGTCCAGTCTGCTCAACGCCTTGGCGGGCGACGAGGTGGCCATCGTCACGCCCATCGCCGGCACGACGCGGGACAAGGTCGTCCAGCAGATCCACATCGAAGGCGTGCCGCTGCACGTGGTCGATACCGCGGGCCTGCGGGAGACGGACGATCCCGTGGAGAAGATAGGCATCAGCCGCACGTGGCAGGAGATCGCCAAGGCGGACGTGATCCTGCACCTGGTGGATGCCGGCGCGCCTGCCGAGGCCCTCGATAGCGGCATCGCGGAGAAGCTGCCGCGCGGCGTGCCGGTGGTGAAGGTGATCAACAAGATCGATCTTGCGATGGCGGGCGATCCGACGACGGGCGTGGCGCCCATCGCGGCCTCTGCCGATGGCGCTGCCGATAGTGTCCACGTGCCCCTCGATGCGGGCGCCGGGCACCGGGCCGCCGGCATCGACGAAGCCCTGCGCATCTCCGCGAAGACCGGGGCCGGCCTCGATGGTCTGCGCAAGGCGCTACTGGACATCGCCGGCTGGACGCCGGGCGGCGAATCGCCGTGGCTGGCGCGCGAGCGCCATTTGCGCGCCCTGCAGGACGCCTCCGACCATCTGCAACTGGCCACCCAGCACGCCGAACTCGACGACCGCGTCCTCGACCTCTTCGCCGAAGAACTCCGCCTGGCCCACGACAGCCTGAGCAGCATCACCGGCCGCTTCACCAGCGACGACCTGCTGGGCGAGATTTTCTCCAGCTTCTGCATCGGGAAGTGAAAGACTGATCCAAATGAGCGGTCGTCTTATCGACCCTCTTTGAGCCCCTCGTACACCGCGTCGCGCAGGTCGACGACGAACTGGCCCTGCATGCCTTCGTAGAGGGTGTTGGTCAGCGCGACGACGCTCAGGCGCTGGGCTGGATCGACGAACCAGGAATGGCCGTAGGCGCCGCCCCAGCGCCAGGTGCCGACCGACTCGGGCGTGGGCCACAGGGCCCGGTCGCGCAAGATGGAAAAACCCAGGCCGAAGCCCCAGCCGGGGCCGTCGGGGATCTCGAAATCGGGAATGTGGTCGCGCGACATTTCCTTGAGCAAGGCGGGCGGCAGCAGGCCGCCGCCGTCCCGGCGCAAGGTCTCCAACAAACGCAACACATCATCGGCGGTGCCCGCCATGCCGGCGCCGCCCGACGGATAGGCCTGGGGATCGAAGATGCGGGACGGACTGAAGATGATGCCGGCCGTGTTCGCGACACTCGCGACCACTTCCCCTTCACCCAGTCGATACGGTCAGCGAAACCGCGCGAAGGTGCAGGGCCATCGGCCAATGCACGATAAGCGGGCATGCAAGACGCGACAGGCTCGGATGAGGCGGACGAGCGGGGCATGGCAACTCCTTCTTAAGCGACCCCATAGCTTAGGTTGCCCGCTACTGAAGAAAAAGAGAGGGCCAATTCCTATCTCAACGGACGAGCATGTCCTTAATGCCGAGAACGGCCACGTCATCCTTGCCCCCGCATGGTGCGGCCCGCACCACACCGGCGCAACAACGCGGCGTCGCGGCCACGAAATGCACCATCACGCACGGATAAGCAAGCCCGTCCCCGAGAGCACACGGCCAAACGCTGTAACCCCTAACCCCGTCCCCAAAGTTGGCACGGTCATTGCTTTCATTCCTCTTGCGGGCATTAAAGAAGGCCATCTGGCCTCGCCGACGGCGCAAACGCCTTGGTGCCGTGATCACACAAACGGGGAACGTTGCATGAAATTTCTGATGACGATGGGTTGCCTGGCCGTTGCGCTGGCAGCAGGCGGTTCGGCACATGCGGAAGAACTCACCGGAACGCTGAAGAAAATCAAGGAAACCGGCATCATCACGCTGGGCGCGCGCGACTCGTCGCCGCCCTTCAGCTACAGCGTCGAGAACGGCAAGTACACCGGCTACTCCTACGAGATCATGCTGAAGGTGGCCGAGAAGATCAAAGCGGAACTGAAGATGCCGAATCTGCAGGAACGCATCGTTCCGTTCACGGCGCAGAACCGCATTCCGATGATCGTCAACGGCTCCATCGATCTGGAATGCACGTCGACCACCAATAACCTGGAACGCCAGCAACAGGTGTCCTTCTCGACGTCCGTCTTCGTCATCGGCACGCGCCTGCTCACGGGCAAGGACTCCGGCATCAAGGACTTCGCCGACCTGAAGGGCAAGAACGTCGCCACCACGGCCGGCACCACGTCCGAACGCCTGCTGACCAAGATGAACGACGAGCAGAAGATGGGCTTCAACGTGCTCGCCGCGCGCGAAAACAGCCAGGCCTTCCTGTCCGTCGAAGGCGGCCGCGCTCTCGCCTACATGATGGACGACGCAATTCTCTACGGCGAACGCGCCAAGGCCAAGGACCCGTCCAAGTGGACCGTGGTCGGCACGCCCGCGTCCCACGAATCCTATGGCTGCATGATGAAGAAAGACGACTCCCAACTGAAGAAGCTGGTCGACAGCACCATCATCGAAATGATGAAGTCCGGCGAAATACAGAAACTGTATGACAAGTGGTTCGTGCAACCGATCCCGCCCCGCAACGTCGCGCTCAACTTCCCGCTGTCCGATGACATGAAGGCGCTGCTGGCGAACCCGAACGACAAGGCCCTCCAGTAAGCACAGGGCTGGCAGGGCAGC
Source organism: Bordetella sp. N (assembly GCF_001433395.1). Lineage (GTDB taxonomy): Bacteria > Pseudomonadota > Gammaproteobacteria > Burkholderiales > Burkholderiaceae_B > Bordetella_C. Next base: position 5,304,934 of record NZ_CP013111.1, on the reverse strand, counting down.
GCCTTGAATGGCGCTGCCCCTGATTTGTCGATTTGGAGTACGCATGGGCTACAACTGGAACTGGTCCGTCTTCCTGCAACCCGCGGGCAACGGACAAACTTACCTGGACTGGCTGATCGCCGGGCTGGGCACGACGGTGCTGATGGGCGCGCTGGCCTGGATCATCGCCTTTCTGCTGGGCTCCGTCCTTGGCGTCATGCGCACCCTGCCGCAGCGCGGCCTGCAACGCATCGCCGCGATCTACGTCAACGTGATGCGCAACATCCCGCTGATCGTGCAGCTGTTTCTCTGGTACTACCTGGCGCCCAAGCTCATGCCGGAAGCCTTGCGCACGTGGCTCTTCTCGCTGCCGCCCGCCAGCACCGCCTTCGTGACCGCCACCATCGGCCTGGGCTTCTTCACCGCGGCGCGCGTGTGCGAGCAGGTGAGGGCGGGTGTGGAATCGCTGCCGCCCGGACTGCGCAACGCATCGCTGGCCGTCGGCTTCACGTTGCCGCAAGCCTATCGTCACGTGCTGCTGCCCGTGTCGTACCGCCTGATCATTCCCCCCATGACGTCGGAGATGCTCAGCATCTTCAAGAATTCCTCCATCGCGTCGACGGTCGGCGTCATCGAACTGTATGCGCGCTCGCGCCAGCTCAACGACTACACGGCGCAGGCCTATGAATCCTTTCTGGCCGTGGTGGCCTGCTACCTGTTGATCAATGCCGTCGTCATGCTGCTGATGGGCCTGCTGGAGCGCCGCACGCGCCTGCATGGCTACATGGGCGCGCGCTGAACCCTGGAGAGATGTAAAGATGCTGGGTCTGGATTTCAGCTTTATCACGCCCGCGACGTGGGGCATGTTGTGGCACGGCATGACGGTCACCTTGAAGGTCACCGCCACCGCGCTCGTCGTCGGCCTGGTCTGGGGCACGATGCTGGCCATGATGCGGTTGTCGCGTTGGCGCCCCGTGCAGTTGTTCGCGCGCGGCTACGTCAACCTCTTCCGCTCGATACCGCTGCCCATGGTGCTGCTGGGCTTCTACCTGATCGTGCCGCAGATGCTGCAGGCGCTGTTCTGGCAGGCAGCCACGTGGGACACGCGCATGATGTCGGCGCTGGTGGGCTTCGCGCTGTTCGAGTCGGCGTACTACGCGGAGATCATGCGGGCCGGCATCCAGAGCGTGCCGCGCGGCCAGCTGTCGGCCGCCAGCGCGCTGGGCATGCAACCGATGCAGGCGATGCGGCTGGTGGTATTGCCGCAAGCTTTCCGCAACATGCTGCCGCTGCTGCTGACGCAGCTGATCGTGCTGTTCCAGGACACGTCCCTGGTCTACGTGATCTCCCTGGCCGACTTCTTCACCAGCGCGGAAAACATCGGCGAACGCGACGGCCGCATCGAAGAGATGATGGTCGTGGCCGCCGTTTCCTATTTCGTGATCTGCTACGCCGCGTCGGAAGGCGTGCGCTATCTGTCGCGCAAACGCGCTACTTCATAGCACCTGGCAGCATCCAGCAAGCACTTATCAGGACTGCCACGGCAGCTCCCATTACCCGAAGCAGAGAACAGCAAGATGATCGATATTCACCGCGTTTCCAAATGGTATGGCGACTTCCAGGTCCTGACGGATTGCAGCACGTCCGTGAAGAAGGGCGAAGTGGTGGTGGTCTGCGGTCCTTCCGGATCGGGCAAGTCCACCTTGATCAAGACCGTCAACGCCTTGGAGCCCTTCCAGGCCGGCAAGATCCGGGTCGAGGGCATCTCGGTGGGCGCGCATGGCACGGACCTGCCCAAGCTGCGTTCGCGCGTCGGCATGGTGTTCCAGAACTTCGAACTGTTCCCGCACCTGACCATCCGCAAGAACCTGACGCTGGCGCAGGTCAAGGTGCTCAAGCGCAAGCCCGCCGATGCCGAAAAGCGCGGCATGGCCTATCTGGATCGCGTCGGCCTGTCGGCGCACGCGGACAAGTATCCCGGGCAGTTGTCGGGCGGTCAGCAGCAGCGCGTGGCAATCGCCCGCGCGTTGTCCATGGATCCCATCTGCATGTTGTTCGATGAGCCGACTTCCGCGCTGGATCCCGAGATGGTCAACGAAGTGCTGGACGTCATGGTGGGCCTGGCCAAGGAAGGCATGACCATGATGTGCGTCACCCACGAAATGGGCTTCGCGCGCAAGGTGGCCGATCGCGTCATCTTCATGGACAAGGGCAGCATCGTCGAGGATTGCCCGAAGGAAGAGTTCTTCGGCAAGCCGCAAGAGCGCTCCGAACGCACGCAGCAGTTCCTGTCGAAGATCCTCCAGCACTGAGCCCACGCACCATGCATCTCTCTGCCCTGGACGCCGTGCCCTATTTCGATCGCCCGTCGGCGCCGGCCGAACCCGGCATGCCGCTGGCCGCCGTCGACACGCCCGCCTTGCTGCTCGACCTGGCGGCAATGGAACACAACATCGCCGTCGTACACGGCGCCGTGCACGACATGAATCTGGCCCTGCGGCCCCACGCCAAGGCGCATAAATGCGTGGAACTGGCTCTGCGCCAGCTGCAGGCGGGCGCCGTGGGCATCTGCTGCCAGAAGGTCGGCGAAGCGGAAATCTTCGTGCGCGCCGGCGTGCCGGACGTGCTGATCACCAACCAGGTCGTCGGCGCCGAAAAGTGCCGCCGCGTGGCCCAGCTGGCGCTGCAGGCCCGCGTCGCGGTGTGCGTCGATCATCCGGACCACGTGCGCGATATCGCTGAAGCCGCGCGTGGCCAGCACGTGCGGGTGGACGTGCTGATCGAGGTCGACATCGGCCAGGGCCGCTGCGGGGTCGCCAACGCCGCGCAGGCCCTGGGCCTGGCGCGCGCCATCACGGCGCACGGTGACAACCTGACCTTGCGCGGCGTGCATGCGTTCAGCGGACGCGCGCAGCATCTGCGCCAGCCGCGGCAGCGCGAACAGGACGTGGCGCAGGCCTCCGTGCTGCTGAACGAAATCGTCGGCGCGCTGCACGCGGCGGGGCACACGTGCGCCACCGTCACCGGCGGCGGCACGGGCACCTATACGTTGGAAGGGCGGTCCGGCATCTACACCGAGGTACAGCCGGGGTCGTACGTATTGATGGACGCGGACTACGCGGCCAACGAACTGGCCCCGAACCAGGCGCCCCTGCGCCAGGCCCTGCTGGGGCTGTGTACCGTGATCAGCGCGCGTAACGGCCGCGCGGTGCTGGATGGCGGGCTGAAGACCTTCGCCGTCGACCGTGGCCTGCCACGCGTGCTGCGCGCCGGCTGGCAGGTCACCGCGGTATCCGACGAACACACCGTGCTGCAGGCGGAAACCGAAGCCGCGGCGCGCGCGGCGCCGCTGACCGTGGGTGACCGCGTGTTGCTGCAGCCGGGCCATTGCGACCCCACCGTCAACCTGCACGATTGGCTGGTGGCGTTCCGCGATGATGTCGTGGAAGAGATTTGGCCGGTCGACGCGCGCGGCGCGCTGCGCTAGGGCGGCCCTAAGGCAGCGCTAAGGCTGCCCTGAAGGTGCCCTTAGGCACCGTCAAGCGCGCCGCACTCGCGGCAGCCCGTGAGCGCCGGGCTCAGGTCCCAGCCGGCGCCTCACGGTGCAGGCTGATGGCCAACACGGCCGCCAGCGGTGGCACCACAAAGCACCACAGCCCCACGAACACGTACAGCAAGGCGGCAATGGCGCAACCCGACGCGAACGCCAGCAGCACCGGCACCATGCGGGCCAGCCGGCCCCGGGCGGCGGAGCGTTCGGTGTCCGGCACGCCGCGCAGCAGGTCGGCCACGTCCAGCATCACCTGCGTGGTGGTACCGGTCATGAGGGTGGAGGGCGGCTCGCTGGTCAGATGCACCCGGTGAGCAGCATTCTGTATGGCCATGGCCGCCACCAGCACCATGCCGGCAAGGATGGCGTGCCAGGTATCCGCATCGTCGAACGGGCCCCAGGCGATCACCATGGCGCCGCCGACCACCAGCAGCAGCGCCTTGAGCGACAGCATCAGACGCATCACCGGCGCATCGCGGCGTTGCAGGCTGGCGCCCAGGATGCGCGTGGCGATGACCATCACGCAGAACACGGGCAGGGCCAGCAACTTGCCGATGGCGCCGGTGCTGCCGTGTACCAGGGCCGCGCCCAAGGTCACGAAGTTGCCCGTGACGTGGGCCGTGAACAGCCCCTTGAGCGCCAGGAAGCCGGCGGTGTCGACGTAACCGCCGTTGAAGCCCAACAAACGCGAGACGCGCGCCGAAGAAGTTGCCATGTGCGTGTCCGCGTAAGGGTAGGGTTGGAGCAAGCGCCGATCAGGCGGCCCGCAGGGGCTTGATCGCGTTGGTCCAGCGCAGCAGTTCGTCCAGGGCCACCTTGGCCGAGTCGTTGTGCAGCTGGGTGGGTTGGAATTTGCCGTTCTCGTCGAGCGTCTGGGTGAAGTTCGGCACCATGACCTGTTCGTTCAGGGGCACGATCTTCAGCGTGGTCAGCAGGGTCTTCACTTCCTGCACGGCGCGCAGGCCGCCGGAAGCGTGGGCGTAGCTGACGAAGCTGGCCGGCTTGTAGTTCCACTCGGTGTAGAGGTACTGCAGCGCATTGAGCAGCGACGGCGGCGCATTGAAGTTGTATTCCGGCGTCACGAAGACGAACGCATCGGCGCTGGCCACGCTGGCGGCCCACTTGCGGGTGTGCTCGTGGGTGTACTTCTGCATGCGGGGGTGATTGGGCTCGTCGAACACCGGCAGGCGGAAATCGGCCAGATCCACCAGCTGCACGTCGAACTGGCCGTGCGCCACGGCAGCATCGTAGAACCACTGGGCGAAGGCGGGACCGACACGACCCGGGCGGGTGCTGGCGATGATGACGTTCAAACGGGGCTTCGTGGACATGTAAGTGATCCTGGGAAAGGGGGCTGGCATCGAGGAGGATCGCCGATGCAAAACCGCGATTCTAGGTGTTCCCTTTTCTTAAATAAACAACGTTATTGGACATTCATTGTTATCAAACCAGCAACTATGCTCTAGGATAGTTGCCCGGCCGGCAGTGGGGTGGTAACAGCTTCTCCCCTCTGTCAAGACTCTCCGGTAGAATCAACCATTACAATTCGCTACCCCGCCCGAAGGCCCGCCTCGTGAGCTCGTCCCCCGAATACAGTCTGTTGTCGTTGAACCAGGTTCGGGCCATGTTGGCAGCACGCGCCAGGCTGATTGCCCGGGTGGCCCTGGCGACACTGGTGCTGACCGCACTGCTGGTCCTGGTACTGCCCCGCGTCTGGACCGCCACTTCCGACATCTTCATCGATTACCGTGAAAACGACCCCATCAATGGCCGGTCGTTCTCCGCCTTGCTCGATGAAAGCTATATGCAGACCCAGATCGACATGATCCAGAGCCAGGCCGTGGCGGATCACATGATCAAGACGCTGGGCTTGCTGGCGGGCGCCGACGCCCAGAGCGGCTCCGTGGCGCGCAATGACCTGATTGCCTACATCAGCCGCAACCTGGAAGTCACCAAGCAGCCGAACAGCCGGGTGCTGACGGTATCGTTTTCCGCCAATACGCCGCAGAAGGCGCGCGAATACGCCAACGCCATCGTCAATTCGTATATCTCCGTCAGCCAGAACATCTCGTCGGCGTCCGCCCGCGCGCGCAGCGAGCAGTACACGGCGCAACTGGAACAGCTGCGTACCGAAATCGACGCCATCCAGGACAAGCTGACCCGCTACCGCCAGGACACCGGCATCGTCGACACCCAGCAGAACAGCGATGTCGACCAGCGCCGTCTGACCGACATGATGACCAGCATGCTGACCTTGGAGTCGCAGCTGGAAGAGGCGCGCGCCCGCAACGAAACCACCGACAGCCTGATCAACAGCGGCGTCCGGCCCGAGGACCTGCCGCAGGCGGGCCAGGTGGCCGCCATCAACGACCTGCGCAACGGCCTGACTGTCGTCGATCACCAGTTGGGCCAACTGCGCGGTTCGCTGGGTCCCAACCATCCCAGCGTCCAGGGACTGATGGCCCAGCGCGGCCAGATGCAGGCTGAAATCGCCCGCCAGGCCAAGGCCGCCGTCGAAGCCCAGCGGGCCGACCTGAGCCGCCTGCAGGTGCAGAAGGAAGCCCTGCAACGCGACATCGACAGCCAACGCGCCAAGGTGCTGGACCAGATGGCCAAGCGCGATCGCATCGCCGCTTATCAGCGCCAGTTCGCCGGTGTGGAACAGGTCTATCAGACCGCGCTGCAGAAGTACGACAGCATCCTGATGGCCAGCAATATCTCGCTGCCCAACCTGGCCGTCCTGCGTGCCGCCGAAGTTCCGACCGCGCCGTCGCGGCCGCGCGTCAATCGCAGCCTGGCCCTGGGCCTGGTCGTGGGCATCTTCGCCGGCCTGGCCCTGGCGCTGCTGCTGGAGCTGAGCCAACGTCGCATCCGCTGCACGGATGATCTGCTGCGCAATACGCGCCTGCCTGTACTTGGCCGCATCGGCCGCCGTACCGAGCCCCTTACCCCTGCACGGATATGAGCGAAACCGCCCTGCGCCCCCTGTTCGAACGTCTCAGCCAGCCGCGCAGCGCGGCCAACGAGACGCTGCCCGCCGCGGCCGAGCCCGTTCCCGCAGCCGCACCCGCGCCCGCGCCAGCCGTGACCCCCACGCCGGCCACCAGCGTGCCGGCCCCGGTATCGACGCCGGCGCAGCCACCCTTGCCAGCCGTGGCGCCGGTTGCGGCGCCGGCTGCGGTACTGGCCGTGGCCCCGCCACAGAAAGCCGCGCCCACGGAAAAAATGGGCGAACGTTTCCTGCGCCTGGGCCTGCTGACCGAAGAACAGGTTCAGCACGTGGTGCAGCTGCAGCAGTCCGAAGGGCTGCGCTTCGGCCAGGCGGCGGTGAAACTGGGCTTTGTTTCCGAAGAGCGGGTGCAATCGGTCCTGGCCGAGCAGTACCACTACGACTACTCGCCGGCGCGCCAACAGACTTCCGACATCGCGCTGGCCATCGCCGCCACGCCTTTCAGCCCGGAAGCCGAAGCCATCCGGCAGATCCGCGCGGAAATCTCCATCCGGCTGGAAGGCCAGCCCCGCATCGCCGTGGCCATCGTCAGCCCGGACGACGGCGAAGGCCGCTCCTATCTGTCCGCCAGCCTGGCCATCGCCTTCGCGCAGACGGGCCGCAGCACCTTGCTGGTCAACGCCAACCTGCGCGCCAGCGGCCAGCAATCCGTGCTGGGCAATGGCAGCGGCTCGGCGGGGCTGTCCAGCGTCCTGGCCGGCCGCGCCGCCGCCGGCTCCACCCGCGCGATTCCGGGCTTCCCGAAGCTGGCCGTGCTCGATGCCGGCCCGCAGCCGCCCAATCCGGCCGAACTGTTGCGCGAGCCCGCCCTCGACAACGTACTGACGGCCTACGCCGACAGCTTTGAAATCTTCATCGTCAACACGCCTGCCGCCAACCACTCGTCCGACGCGCAGAGCATCGCGCGCCAGGTCGACGCGTGCCTGCTGGTGGCGCGGCGCGACGTCACGCGCCTGGCCGATCTGGATCGCACCGCGCAACTGCTGGAAACGTCCGGCGTGCGCATCCTGGGGACGGTCTACAACGAATTCGATCCGCAAGCCGGCGCACGCGAGCAGGGCTGGCTGAACCGCTTCCGCAATCGGGTCGCCGACCGGATGCGCGGCGTCCTGCCGGCGCGACAGCGCCGCTGAGGAGGTGCCCATGGCCCTGACCGCGACTGACAGCCCGGTCATCCCCGCCGTACAAAGCCGCGCCGAGCGCTGGATAGTGTGGCTGCTGGTGGGCTTGAGCCTGCTGTTCGCCATCGTGCCCGACACCTTGTCCGTCAACGCGTTGGGGCCCGAAGCCAACCACACCGTGACGCAAGGGTCCATGCTGCGCCAGCTGCAGTTCGGCGCGTTGTTCATCGCCGCGGGCCTGGTGGCCTTGCGCCACGCGGGGACCATGCTCAGGAATCTGCGCGCGGCCAACCTGTTCCTGATCGTCATCATGCTTTACTGCGGGGCGAGCGCGGCCTGGTCGCCTTATCCCGACATCACGATCAAGCGCACCATCATTTTCGCGGGGCTGATCCTGATCGGCCTGGCGGTGGCGCCTCCCAGGAGTACGCCGCGCCAGTTTCTGCGCGTGGTGCTGGGCACCTACACCGCCATCCTGGTGATCTCTTTATTCGTGGCCCTGCTGATTCCCAGCGTCGGCGTCGATACCTTCCTGGGCAATGCCTGGCGCGGCATCACCTGGCAGAAGAACATGCTGGGATCGATCGCGGGCTTCGCGGCCTTGCTGTGGATGCGCGAATGGCTGATGGAACCCCGCCAGCGCGGCAGCAGCGCCGCGGGTTTCCTGTTCGCGGCCTTCATGCTCGTGATGGCCAAGAGCGCCACCGCCATCCTCGTCACCGGCCTCGGTGGCGTGGTCTACCTGTTCACGCGCCGGCGCTGGCTGGGCGGCCGTCACGCGGGCCTGATCGTCATGCTGGGCGCCGTGACCGTGGCGCTGTATGCCTTGCTGCTCTTCTACGTGTCGCAGGGCCGCATGCCCACGCCCCACGATGTCGTGGAGCTGGTGACCTCGCTGTTCAACAAGAGTAGCGACCTGACGGGCCGTGGCGAAATCTGGAGCCTGGTGGATATCACCATTCGCCAGCACACCCTGTGGGGGGTCGGCTACAGCGCATTCTGGACAGGCGCCGGCGGCCCGTCGCAATACATCGGCGACAAGCTGGGCTGGTTGCCGGGCCAGGCGCACAACGGCTTTCTCGACATCCTGATCGACATGGGCCAGGTCGGCATGGGACTGTTCATCGCGTGCGTGGTCTGGCACCTGATCAGCATCATGCGCCTGTTCCGGCTCGACCGCGAAGACGCGGCCATGCATCTGGGCATCTTCGTCACGATCATGATCAGTAATTTTTCCGAGAGCCAGATCCTGCGGGATACGTCTTTCCAGAACATCATGTTCATCTGCTCCTCGCTGGCGATCAGCGGCCGGCTGGCGGCGCACCACGCTGCCGGCAGACGCGACGCGCGCGCGGCACGGGAAGCCCGGGAACGCATCAGCGCGGCTCAGCCGCGCCCCGCCCTGGCTATCGTCCACCGGGAGCAAACCCAATGATGCGCGGGCTCATCACCGCCGCGCGGGCCGCGGCGGTGGGCATCGTGCTGCTTGCCAGCCCTGGCGCGCGCGCCGCGCCCGCGGGTGATTACTTCCAGTTCCAGATGGACCCGGCCGCGCTCACCGGCGCGCCGGATGTCTCCGCCCTGAATCAGCCTTTGGACGCCAGCGCGCGCATCGTCGCGCACGACGGCCATTTCTACCGCGTCGGACGCGATGGCCTGCCCGGCACCGCGGATGACCAGCGCGTGCGCCTGTTCGGCGTCAACCTGACCTTCGGCGCGAACTTTCCCGACGACGTCGAAGCCAAACATCTGGCGCGCCAACTGCGCGCGCTGGGCTTCAACGCGGTGCGCCTGCACCACCTGGATTCACTGCCCTCCGACTATCCGGACGCGCCCATCAGCATCCTCGGCACCGGTCCTTTCCCCAGCTTCAGTGCCAATGCCGTGACCCGGCTGCGCAATCTGATCCAGGCACTGGCGCAGGAAGGGATCTACGTCAATCTGAACCTGCACGTCGGCTATCGCTTCCGGCCCGGCATCGATGGCCTGCCCGTGCTGGACGGCGGCGCCGACATGCCACCCGTGACGGCGCCCATCCATCTCTACGATCCGCGCCTGATCGGCAAGCAGGAAACCTATGCGCGTCAGTTGATTCAAGCCTTGGGCCTGAAAGGCAACCCGGCCCTGGCGATGGTGGAGATCAATAACGAGTCCTCCCTGCTGGCCGCCTGGCTGGGCAAGGACTGGCAGGCCACGGTGCCTTCGGCCTATGCGCCGGAGTTGCAGAAGCAATGGCGTGCCTGGCTGACGCAACGCTACGGTTCGCTGGCGCAGGCATGCGCGGCCTGGTCCGGCTGCGCGGGCGGCAACGGCTCGGCCGGCGAGCTGCCCGCGCCGGGCCAGCAGCAGGCCTACGAGACCGGGTTCGCGCAATTGCGGTCCGGCATCGCGCGCCGCCTGGACTCCTGGTTCGGCGACGGCGAAAAGAAGGTGGATCCGCGCGAACAGGACTTCCTGCGCTTCCTCGCCGCGACCGACCAGGCCTACTTCGAACGCTTGCGCCGCGTCGTGCAGGAAAGCACCGATACATGGGTACCCGTGACCGGTACGCAGATGGGCTTTGGCGGCTTGTTGAACTTCGATTCGCAAGTGGCCATGGATTACATCGACGAGCACTTCTATGTCGCGCATCCCGACGTCAAGAACGCCGTCGACGATTGGCGCATTCCCAACCTGACCGCCAGCGGCAACGAATTCGATCGCGTGCTGGCGCTGTCCCTGCGGCGCGATCGGCTGCGCCCTTATGTCATCAGCGAGTTCAACGAGCCTTTCCCCAATCCGCGTGGCGCCGAAATCCTGCCGTTGATGAGCGCCGTCGCCGCCCAGCAGGATTGGGATGGCCTGTTCTACTTCGACTACAGCGATGCGCAAACCGCGCCATTGGCGCCGTCGCGTTTTTCCTTGAGCGGAGATTGGGGGCGCGTCGCGCTGGTGGGCCAGAGCGCACGGCTGTTTCGTGAGTCCTCGCTCCCGGTGTTGCCCACGCGCATCGATATTCCGTTCGGGCCCGAGCAGCGCCTGGCCTTTGGCGGCGATCGCCGTTTCGACGCCATCACGCACGGTCTGGCCGATGGGGCGGGCGTGCAGCCGCAACTGGCCTTCCTGGGCCAGGTGGCCTTGTCCTTGGCGCCTGCCGCCGGTAGCGCGCCGGCTTTACCGCGCCTGCCGGATCCCGCGACCACCAAGGTGTACGCCACGCCGGACAACGCCCTGCGCCAGGATGCCGCCGTGGGTCGCATCACCTTGGACACGCCGGCCGTGTGGGCCATCTTCGGCGCCACCGGGACGACGCGCATCACAGGCACCAGCGCGTGGGTGCAGGTCGGAGGGGGCGCCTCAGCCCCCGACGCGGCCAGCATCATCCTGACGCCGCTGGATGGCCAGCCACTGCCGCGGTCGCGCCATCTGCTGCTGAGCCTGGGCAACGACACCACCGGCACCCAGCCCGGCTCCATGCCGCAGCGCCCCAAGCAGCGTATCGCCTATCGCGGCACGGACTGGATGACCTTGGAGCCCGACGCGGGCGGCAAGGGTCCTTCCGGCGATATGGCGACTCGCGCGCCCGCCTGGCTGCGCCGCATTCCATTGGAACTGGGCCTGGCGCCGCGCGCCGGCAGATTGACGGTGTATCCCCTGGACGGCGCCGGCAAGCGCCGCGCGCCCTTGAGCCAGGCCGATGCCAGCACCGATGCCAACGGCGCGCGCATCCGCGTTCAATATCAGAACACCGACGCTACGCCCTGGTATGAACTGGTATACGAGGACGCGCCTTGATCGGCGTTGACGACATCGCAACGCCCGCGTCGCACGCCGCCACGCCGGGCGCCGGGCCCGCCTCTGGCGATCCCGGCTTCGATATATCCGTGTGCATCGCCACCTATCGGCGCCTGCCGCTGCTCGATGCCTTGCTGCGCGACCTGGCCGCGCAGACATTGCCCGCGCGCCAGATCGTGGTGGTGGACAACGACCCCGATGGCAGTGCGCGCAGCGTCGTGGAAGGCCATCGCGCGGCCCTGGCGCAAGCCGGCAGCACCCTGGTCTATGACGTCCAACCCGAAAAGAACATCTCGCTGACGCGCAACCTGACGGTGGAACTGGCGCAGGGCGCCTGGCTGGCCTTCATCGACGATGACGAGCGCGCCCCACCCCAATGGCTGGAACGGCTTGCCACGGCCGCGCGCGACCATCAGGCCGACGGCGTGCAGGCCCCCGTCATCCCTGAATTTCCACCCCACGCACCCGCCTGGATCCGGCGCGGCGGTTTCTACGACTGGGCCCGCTTTCGCAGCGGCGACGTGGTCCCGCGCAACGCGCTGCGCTTCGGCAACATCATGCTGTCCGCCCGCTGGCTGCGCAGCCAGCATCCTGTCTTCGATCCCATCTATGGCCTGACGGGCGGCGAGGACGGCGATCTTCTGATGCGCCTGGCGGGGCAGGGCGCACGCCTGGTGTGGTGCGACGAAGCCCACGTCACCGAACCGGTTGCCGACAACCGGATGCGGATGTCGTGGATACTCAACCGCGCCTTGCGCGGCGGCCAGGATTTCGCCATCCACTATCGCGCCGGCAAGTTGAATGCGCGCCCGGGCGCCGTCCGCACAGTGGTCTTCGTCGGCCGCGCCATCGTGCAGATGCTGGCCGCCGGCACGCTCGCCTTGCTCCTGTGGCCGCTCGGCCGCCACCATGCCGTGCGCTGGCTGGCGCGCGCGTATGCCAACTACGGCAAGCTATCCACCCTTTGGGGCAGCCGCTACCGCGAATACGCCTGAATCCGTCATGTCCTATCTTCTGCATTTCATCCTGGCGATCGTCGCGTTTCCGGTGACGGTGGCCACCGGCTACCTGGGCGTGTTGACGCTGCTGTCAGCGCGACTGCCGCGGCCGCAGCCCAGCCGGCGCGACCTGTGCTTCGACATCATCGTCTGTGCGCACAACGAAACCGCCGTGATCGAACGCACCGTGCGCAATCTCGCCGCAGTCGATTGGCCCCGTGAAAATTTCCGCATCCTCGTCGTGGCCGACAACTGCACCGACAACACCGCCGACCTTGCACGCGCGGCCGGCGCCACCGTGCTGGAACGCCATGACGAACACCATCGCGGCAAAGGCTACGCGCTGGAATACGCCATCGCCCGCAGCGCCGCGGATGGCTTTGCGCAAGCCGTGGCGGTGATCGACGCCGACACCGAAGTGACACCCAATCTGCTGTCGGCCTATGCGGCGCGCATCGAAGCGGGCGCCACCGTCATGCAGGCCCACTACGGCGTGCTCAATCCCGACGACTCCTGGCGCACGCGGCTGGTGACCATCGCCTACGGCGCCTTTCATGCCGTGCGCGGACGCGGACGTGAGCGCCTGCGCGCGTCGTTCGGCTTGCGCGGCAACGGCATGTGCATGACCCATGCCTTGCTGCGCGAAGTCCCCTTCAACATCCATTCGATGACGGAAGACCTTGAGTACGGCATCGTGCTTGGCTTGCGTGGACACCGCGTGGTGTATGTGGACGAAGCCAGCGCCGATGCGGAATTGATCGCGTCCGAGCGCGGCTCACGCACGCAACGCCAACGCTGGGAAGGCGGGCGCCTGACCGTGGTACGCGCCTACACGGGACGCCTGCTGGGGCAGGCGCTGCGTCAACCCAGCTGGTTGTGCCTTGAACTGGCGCTGGACCTGCTGACGCTGCCGCTGGGCTATATCGTGCTGCAGACCGGCGTGCTGCTGGTGGTGGGCGGCTTGGCATCCCTGCTGCTGCCGGGCGCCGGGCTGTGGACGTGGCCGCTGCTGGCCGCGGTCCTGCTGCTGGTGCTGGTCTTGCATGTGCTGCGCGGTTGGCAGCTGTGTCCGCTCGGGCCGCGCGCCTTGCTGGACCTGGCGCGCGCTCCCTTCTTCGTGCTGTGGAAGCTGTACATCGTGCTGCGCAATCGCAGCAACAAGCATTGGATCAAGACCGACCGGGAACCATGATGAACGCGCCCCGCTCGTCCGCCTCCAGCATCGCGCGCCTGTTCGGCAGCTCAATCGTCGACCAGGCCATGCTGTCCGCCGCCAATTTCGGCGTGGGCCTGATCCTGATCCGCTATGCCCCCGAAGCGCAATACGGTTTCTACATACTTGCCTTCAACACCATGATCCTGCTGACCACGCTGCAGGGTACGTTCATCGGCACGCCGATGGTCATCCGCCTGCCCACGCTGGACGAGGGCGAACGACGCCAGTGGATGGGCAGCCTGCTGCGCGACCAGAAGCGCTGGGGCCTGCTGGGCGGCATCCTGGCGCTGCTTGCCGCCGGCGGCGGCTGGGCGGCGGGCCTGTTGGACCACCAGTCCGCCACGGTGGTGGTGGCCGCCACCATGCTGGTGCTGGCCGCGCTCTACCGCGAGTATCTGCGCGGCATTCTTCTGATGTACCACCGGCCGCACCATGTGCTCGCGGCCGATGCGGTATACGTCGTGGTGTTGCTGGCCGGTTGTGCGTTGGCGGTGCGGACGGCCATGCCCGCCGTGGGCGCGCTGCTGGCGGGCATGCTGGCGGCGCTGGCCTGCGCTCGCCTGCTGCGCCGAACGCTGGCCACGGACATCGACAGCCAGGCCGCGCCGGGCCGCCTGCGCGAGATCGCGCGCATGGGGTTCTGGGCAGCATCTGGCGGCGTCATCTATTGGCTGTTCAACCAGGGCTACAACTTCCTCACCGCCGCCACCCTGGACCTCACCGCGGTCGCGGCGCTGGCGGCGACGCGCCTGACCCTGATGCCGATCAACCTGCTGCTGGCCGGCATGCAGAAACAACTCACACCGCTGGCGTCGCACTGGATGCATCAGATGGGCGCACGCCGCACGCTGCGCCGCCTGATGCTGTTTTCGCTGGCATTGGGCGTGACCACGGTGGTGTACGGCGCCGTCATCTGGCTCTTGCGCGACTGGATCTTCCTGGACCTGATGCGCAAGGATTTCGCGCAGCGCGACACCTTGCTGCTGCTATGGTGCGGGCTGTTCATCCTGATGGTCATGCGCGAGCCGGTGATGATGGTGGCGGTGCTGCGCCAACGCTTCCAGGCGCTCAGCGGCGCGACCCTGGCATGCGCGGTGATCTCCCTGGCCACCAGCTACGTCGCGATGCTGCATGTGGGCCCAATGGGTGCGGCCATCGGCATTCTGGTCGGTGAAGCCTGCTACTGCGCGGCGGTCATCGTGCTGGTGCTGCGCGAAGCGCGCAAGGACGACCCGGCGGCGGCGCCACGCAACGAACGACAAGGCACTGAGTAATGGACATTCTTTCGATACAGTATCTGCGCGGCGTCGCGGCCATGATGGTCGTCGTCGTCCATCTCTATCCGCAACTGGAGCGCATGGGCTACCAGGGCTATTGGCCGCATTGGCTGGCGGCGGGTGTCGACATCTTCTTCGTGCTCAGTGGCTTCCTGATGTGGATCACCACGCGTGGCAAGAAGGTGGGGATCCTGGAGTTCTACAAGCGCCGCGCGGTGCGTATCGTTCCGCTCTACTGGCTGCTTACGTCCGTGGCGGTGGCCGTCATGCTGATCGCGCCGCAACTGCTGCAGACCACGCGTTTCGGCTTGTTCCACGTCATCGCGTCCTATCTGTTCCTGATGGTGCACAACCCGTCCGGATTGATCGAACCCGTGCTCACCGTGGGTTGGACGCTGAATTACGAGATGCTGTATTACGTGATCTTCGGCCTGACGCTGATCTTGCCGACACGCTGGCGCTTCATCGCCACCGCCATCGTGCTGATGGGCTTGAGCATGCTCGGATGGTTCGTGGTCGGCGACGACCAGCCCATCCTCAAGGTCTACACCTCGGACATCGTGCTGGAGTTCCTGCTTGGCATGGGCGTGGGCTGGTGGTTCTCGCGGCCGCACAAAGGCGGATCAGCGGCTTTGGGTTGGCTGCTGGTGATCGGCGGCTTCGCCGTGATCGGCCTGATGTCCGTCGTCGCGCCCGATGCGCCGCGTCCCCTGGCGCAAGGCGTGCCGGCGATGGCCATCGTGGTGGGCGCCATCCTGCTCGAACGCTTCCAGTCATTGCCGCGCATGAATGTCCTGCACAAGCTGGGCGACGCGTCCTACTCGATCTATCTGTCGCATGCCTTCGTGCTGTCGGCCGTCAGCCAGGGCTGGCGCAAACTGCACCTGGATGCCCTGCCTGGCGGCCAGGTCGGCTTCTGCATCGTGGGCATGGTGGCATGCACCGTGGTCGGCATCCTGGTCTATGAACTGCTCGAACGGCCGCTGATCTCCTTCTTCAAGAAACAGCGCGAACAGGACGCCTCCAAAGCCGCTACGCGCCGATCCGTAGCCGGTCTTTGAGCATGCGCAGCCAGCGCTTGTGACGGCGCGTCGCGGCACGTTGCTGCGACCAGTCGATCATGCTGTCATGCACGTCGTAGTGGCCCCGTTGCGCCGCCGGCACCTGGCCGGACTCCACTGCCGCGATCAGTTCCGGCAGCTTGCGATAGAACTCGGCGCCGCGATAGGGCGGATGCAGCGACCACAGCCCCGGCGCGGAGCCGAGCAGGTCGACGCGATACAAGCCGTGCTGGCGCAAGACCTCGCCCAGGATCACTTCCGCCTCGCGCACGTCGGGCGGATTGCCCAATAGATGCGACTTCATGCGCTGCAAGGCACTGGGGCGCAGCAAGGGCAGGGTACCCAGCGTCGCGCGCAGACGTTCCATGTCCAGCATGAAGATGCGGGTGCTCACGGACTGGAAACGATAGGCCGGCGCGCCGGCGATATCCAGGCGTTGCGGCGCGGGCAAGCCGTGCCCATGGATGGCGGCGTCCGGCGCCGGCGGCCCGGGGAAGGGGCCGGTCAGCAACACCGTCGGATCCTGCTCGGTGCAGGCGATGGCGTCTTCCACCCAGCGTGTGCTGCCTCCCCCGAAGAGCATGTCTCCATCGAAATGCACGATGTGCCGCGCGCGGCTGTGATGCATGCCGTAGAAGTAGGCATAGAAGGGACCGCCGTCCCAGGCCTTGACGGGAATGTCGTCCGTGCCGAAGAAGCTTTGCGCCACCTCCCGCCTTGCGGCGGTGCCGTAGTCCACTTCGATCACGTCCAGCTGCGGAAAATCACCGCGCAGGTCGCGCGCCAGTTGCAGCAGCTTGGCGCGATACTCATCGAAATGGCTGCCACGATATCGGCCCGACGTGCTCCGATGCGTATCGATGGTCACCAGCACGCGGTCGACCATGGGCGACCACACGCGCAGTTGATGCGGCAGCAGCAACGCGGCATGGGGATAGTCCATGGGATACATGCTGATCTGCGCGGCCACGCGGTACGGATACACGGCACTCACGCGCGCGCTCCTGGAACGCTGGCCGCCAGGCCCTGCGCCAGCGGCGTCCACACCAGTCCCAATTCATTCCGGGCACGCGTCGATACCAGCCGTATGTCCTGGCTCCACAGCCGCAGCAGGGAAGGCGGGATGGGCGGCGGCACGCGCAAGCCGACCCTTCGCAAACCGATCTCGGCGATCTTCAAGGCGGGCGCCAGCAAATGCGTTTCCAGTTTCAAGCGACGCGCACCGATGCGGCGCAAGGGCACCGCGCCGAGCACGCGCGCGTACTCCAGGAAATAGCGATTCCAGTCGGGCGCCTGCGCCATCGCAAGGTTGTAGACCGGTCCCGACGCCGTCACATGCGCCGGCGCTCTCAAGCCGGCCAGCACCGCCGCGACGACATCGTCGATATAGACCAGGTTGCTGCAGCCGTCGCCGGCGGCGCCCAGGTCGCCGATGCGATGCGCGCGCAGCAGGCTGGCGATACGCAAGCTCCATTGGGGACTGCCAGGACCATAGATGCAGCCTGGCCGCAACGTCACCACCGCGTCCCGTCCCGCCAGCAACAACTCGGTTTCCACCTTGGCGCCGGCATAGCCGTCCATGCCGGTGGCCATGGCCTGGTTCTCGGTGACGTCGCCGCGCACGGGTCCGTAGACGGCCATGGAGCTGAAATGAACGACGCGCGTTGCGCTGCCGCCACGCTGCTCCAAGGCCGCGCTCAGGGCCCGCGCGCCGCCGACCATGACATCGGGTGCACCGGCAACGCAATTCACGGCGCCATCGACCTCGCCCAGCGCGCTTGCCACCGCGCCGGCATCGGTGGCGTCGAGGACGATCTGGCGTGCCTGCGTGGCGCCCGTCGACGTGCGTCGCACACCGGCCACGGGTTCGGCCCAATCGCTGGCCGCCAGCGCCGCGATGACACGGCGGCCGACATAGCCGTTGGCGCCCAGCACCAGAATTCTTTGCTTCATATCTATAGGGTTTCCATGGCTGTATCGCCTTGCACGGCAGGGCCTTGCAACGGCTTGTCCGCGGCGACATCGGCGCGTGCGCGGAAGCTCGTGCCGGTCGCGCCAGGCGCATACACCCGGCGCAGATGTCCCGCGAGGCGCAAGGCCAGCGCGACGATGGTCAAGGTGGGATTGGCTTGCCCGGACGTCGGAAAGACCGCCGCGCTGGCGACAAAGAGGTTGCTGGCTTCATGCACGCGGCAGTCGGTATCGACCACGCTGTCACCCGGATCGCGGCCCATGCGCGCCGTGCCGATGTGATGGCCGCCATAGGCGCCATAGCGCGTCATTTCCATTTCAACCACCGCGGGATCGTACTCAAAGGTGCCCACCCCGCTGGCGCGCAACTCACGTGCCAACTCCGCCAACGCCACCTGTATCGTTGCCACGTCACGCGGCGTGTAGCGCCAATCCACGTGCACGCGCGGTACGCCCAGCGCGTCCGTATCGGTGCCGAGCGTGACGCGGCTGTCGACGTTGGGTTCCTGCTCGGCGTGGAAATCCAGGCTGTAGCGGCGGTTGCGCGGATGCACGATGATGGAGGGAAACTTGCGGTCGGCGAGCTTGCGCTGCGTCAGCATATGCCACATGAACGCCACTGCCGACGGCATGCCCAGGACCACGTTACCCAGGTGCCTGAGCCACAGCCCCAAGGAGCCGGGCGTATCGCCGTAAAGACGCTTGGCGTATTCGTAGGGCACGATGGGGCGCGCCAGATACAGCGCCGACAGCACGCTGCTGCCGTGGCCCGGATCGGGGATGCGGGGATGATGCAGCCGCGCGATGAAATTACCGGCTTCCAGGCGGCGCTGCGCCTCGGGCCGCAAGGCCAGGCGACGGCGGCAATACACCCCTTCGTCCGACACCTCGTAGCCATGCCACACCGACGCCGCGCGTGACAGATCCACCGTGCCTATCGTGCCGGCGATGTGGCACATGTAGTAGCGGCCCACCACGTCGTTCGCATTCCCCAGTCCCCGCCCGCTGGCGCCGGGGCTGGCAAGCAGCAGGCGCGCCGTTTCCAGGCCGCCGGTGGCCAGCACATAGGACCGCGCGCGCACCGTGAAGGCGTTGCCGGACAAGGTGCGCACATGAGCCGGGCCCACCGGCACCGTGCCGTCGAGCGTATTGCGAGCATCCGCAAGCGCGCCATCCGCGCCGCTGTCCAGCCGGCAAAGATTGGCATGTTGAATCACACGCACATTGCCATGCCGCAGCCGTTCGGCATAGCGCCGGCCGAAGTCCGTGGGCGCGCTGAAGCGCTCCAGCGTATTGGTGGTGAACGACGTGCTGTCGAAGCCTTCTATCATCGGCCGGATTGGATGATCGAAGGCCGTCTCCGCGGTGTAGGCATAGTCGCCCGCTTCGCAGATGTGATTGGCGGTGGGGTAATACGGCAGCAGATCGTCCAGGCCGATGGGCCAGCCGCTGTGATCGATATAGGCGCGCTGCTCGAAATCGATGGGGTCCAAAGGCATGCAACGCCCGCCCCAGATCGTCGTCGAGCCGCCCATGCGGCGTTCGCGGTAGCGGTCCGGCTCGCTGTGCATGCGCGCATCCGGCACCGTGCCCTGGTACAGCGCCTGGGTATCCTTCTCCGCCAGCACGCCGCCGCTTTCGAGCAGCACGACGTCCAGGCCGCTGTCCATCAGGGCCAGCGCCAGCGTGATGCCGGCGGCGCCGGCGCCGACGATGCAGATGTCGGCGTTCAATGCCGAACCCGAAGGTATCGCAGTGGCGTCCAGAATCATCATCTTGCTCCGGAGAGTTGCGGTACGTCCGCACGCAGCCGGCGAACGGGAAACCCCCGCATCAGTAGCGCACGACGGACTTGGCCGGCAGTTTCAGCGTTTCATGTATGTAGCGCGCGAAGTCGGTATAGCCCGCCGCCGACGGATGCACGCCGTCGGCGAACTTGCCCGGCGCCAGCACCCGGTAGTCCTTGGTGCCGCCGCTGGACCAGTCAAGATAGTCGACCACGCGCATGTTCGGATAACGCGGCGCCAGCGTGTGCAGCAGCCAGTCGTTGAACGCACGCGTCTGCGCGATCATCGGCGCGTCCATGCCCAGGTAGGCGCCGACGTTGTCCACCACGAAGGTGATGCGCTTGTCCGCCAGCGTCTGCGCGAAGTACGAGAAGTTGTCCTGCATGGTCTGCAACGACAGATGCGCCGCGGCCACGTCATTGATGCCCACATGCAGGTACACCAGGCTGGGCAGGGAACCCGCCGGCAAGGTGCGCGGGCCACGTCCATCGGCTGGATCGAAAGACTCCGCCAGGACGTCGCGGCGCCAGCGTGCGCGGACCTGTGAAGAGGTCTCTCCGCCGATGCCGTGATTGAAGTGGAAGACACCGGAGTACATGGCCAGTTCGTACGACAGCTGGCCCGGGCTGGACGGGAAGTCGGGCACGAAACGGCCCTGGACGTTGAGGCGGCCCTTACGCTGGATCTCACCCTCGGCAATGGAGTCGCCCACCACCACGGCATAAGCCGGCGTCTTGCCGGGCGCTGATTGGGCCAGCGCAGGTAGCGCGTGTGCGCCCATCAGCAGGGACAGGACGACGAAAAAGGTACGGCGATTCAACATGGCTGCGGCCCGACTTTGGGCAGCCCCTCCGGGTGCCCGTGCGCATCCGGCGAGCGGGTAGCTCAGAAGATGCGTTCGTTGACGTGGATGACGTCGCCCGGCTTCACGGCATCGGTCATCTTGACCCGCTTCTCCGTGACCTCGCCGGTCAGCACGTCAGTGCGATTGATATCGATGCGGCTGTCCGAAGCGCGCGGCGTCAGGCCGCCTGCCAGCGACAGCGCGCGCATGATGTTGAGGCCTTGCTCGACCGGATAAGCGCCCGGCTTGCCAACTTCACCGTATACGTAGAAGCGCGGCGCCTCCGGCACGAACACCACATCGCCCGGTTGCAGCTCCGTGTCCTGCACGGTCTGCGACGGCGACTGCCGGTTGCCGACGTACAGATTGATGCGCTGGTTGCCGCCGCCTTCGCGGCGCACCAGGGTGGCGACGTCACCGGCGCCGCCGCTCGCGCCGCCGGCCATGGCCAGCAGCTCCAGCACCGACAGGTGGCCTTCGATCGGATAGCGGCCCGGCCTTTCCACCTGCCCCAGCACCGACACGATGCGGCTACGCAGGGTCAGCACTTCCACCGCCACCTGCGGATCGGTCATCAGGCCCTTGCCGCGCAAGCCTTGCTCGATGCGCTTGCCGATGGCCGCCGGGGTCAGGCCCGCCACGCGCAGGTTGCCCAGCATCGGCACGACCACCTGGCCGTCGGCATCGATGGTCACGCGCGCCTGCGCGCCGCCGGTACCCATGATGTTGATGCCCAGGGTATCGCCGGGGCCCACCGCGCCGATGGCGCCGTTGACGGCCTGCTCCATCGGATCGTTGGAGGGCGCCAGTGCGGACGAGGCCGGTGCGGCCGCGCGCTTGGCGGCGGCGCTGGTCACCACGCCATCATCCGACAGGCGATTGCCGGCGGGGTTGCGCTCCGTGCCCCGGTCGCCGCTGCCTGACTTGGGCGCGGGCACCGCGGGCGGCGGCGTGTAATTGCTGTTGGCGGCGGGCACCACCGGCGCGGGCGGCGGGGCGTAAGGCTGTTGTACCGGGGCCGCGCGCGGGGGCGTGGTGGTCGGCAGGGTCTGGACCGGTGCCGGCGCGGTATAGGAGGGGTTCTGGACGGGCGCGTTGTAGCGGCCGTAATCGCCGCTCGGCAACGTTCTGCTGCCGGGTGCCGGCGTCGCCGGGGGCGCTTGTCGCGAAGGCGCAACAGATGGCGCGCCGGAGGGAACGACAGGATCGGGTATGGGCAAATCCTGGGCGCGAACAGGCGCAGACAAGACGAGCACCGCGCTCAACGCCGCCATCCGTAAACCCACTTTCAGACCCACCACTTCGTTCTCCGTCGTAAATCCGTTTCGCGCGCGGGTAATAGTAGCCGATGCAAACTGTCACACCGAGTGTTTTTAAATACAATAGCTGCGCGGCTCTTCACGGCATCAGGCTCGAAAAGCTCATTCACGAGTATGAGACCCTCCTTCTAAAGCCTACGCCTTACGTATCGAGAACCTCCCTTGTCCAGTTCTGAACATGTATCCGCATCTCTCGCATTGGCGAGTGGTGAAACACTCGCTTTGCCCAGCGTGCGTCTGTTCGACCTCGACATCGCGGCCGTGTCCTTCGATACCGCCGTGGAGCGCCTGGCAGAGGCCGCCTTGCGCCGCGACGGCCATGCCCGCGTGGTGGTGACGCCCAATGTGGACCACCTGACCCGCCTGGACAAGACGCCGGAATTTCGCGAACGCTATAGTAAGGCGGAGTTCATATTCGCCGACGGCATGCCGGTGATCTGGGCCAGCCGGCTACTGGGCAAGCCCTTGCCCGAGCGCGTCACCGGCGCCGACCTGTTCGTCTCCCTGTGCCAGGAAGCCCAGCGCGGCCAATGGCGCGTGATGCTGCTGGGCGGCATGCCGGGCACGGAATCCAAACTGATGGACGGCTTCGCCCGCTTCTTTCCAGGGATGGATATCGAAATCGTCGCCCCTTCCATGCGCTTCGATCCCTATGGGGCCGAAGGCGAGTCGTTCGCGCAGAAGGTGCGGGAACACGACCCGGACCTGGTCTTCCTGTGCGTCGGCATGCCCAAGCAGGAGAACTGGGCCCTCCATTACGCCCCGACCCTGCCGGGCGGCATCGTTTTGTGCGTGGGCGCCGCCATGGAATTCGCCATCGGCCTGCAGCGCCGCGCGCCCAAATGGGTGCAGCGCATGGGCATGGAGTGGGCCTGGCGCCTCGCGGGCAACCCGCGCCGCCTGTGGCGCCGCTACCTGGTGGACGACACCCGGTTCCTCGGCCTGTGCTTGCGGCAATGGCGTAATCAACGCGCTGCGAAAGCCGCGCCGTGAACTTGTCGATGCGCCGGACCCTGGCAGCCGCCGGCCTGGCGCTGTGCGGTGCCCCGGTCGCCGGCGCGCCGGGTCCCGCTGAATGGGCGGTGCAGCTCGGCAGCTCATACCAGTACCAGAACAACCCGGCGCGACTGCCTGACTCGTCCGCCGACATCCGCGGCGCGGGCATCTCGGTCAAGTCGCTGGGGCTGGGCCTGCGCATGCCCTTGCTGTCCGACGACACCCGCCTTGACATCGGCGGCACCCTGGGCGACGCGCGCTACACCACCAACAAGCAGCTGGACCACCAGCCGCGCAACCTGCTTTCCACCCTGTACTGGCGCGCCACGCCCTTGTTCGCGGGGCGTTTCGACTACAGCTACCAGAACCAGCTCGCGTCCAACCTGGGCCTGACCTGGCCAGACCGGGACCTGCAGACGCGCGACAACAAGGCCGCCGAAATCGGCCTGCGCGTCACCGACCGCCTGACCCTGCCGGTGGTCAGCGTGTTCAACAACGGCACCCGCTACGACCAGTCGTCGAACCAGACCCTGTACAACCGCACGGATACAGGCTGGCAGCTGTCCGGACGTTATGCGGGCTACGGCCGCTCCTTCGCCCAGATGGGGCTGCGCCGCACCAATGTGGACTACTACGATCGCACCGAGGCGCTGGTGTCCACCATCGACAACCGCTACACGGACACCGAGACCTTCGTCGGCGCGCGCTGGGACTACAGCCCCAAAACCTTGCTGCAGGGCCGTGTCGGGCTGCTCAAGCGGGATTACGACAATCTGGCCGACCGCGACACCCGCTTGTTCACCTTCGAGGGCCGGGCCACGTGGGACTACTCGCCCAAGACGCGCGTGGACCTGCACCTGTGGCGACGCCCCTATGCGTACGACGACGACCCCTCGGTGCTGTATTCCGTTCAAACCGGGGGCCTGGCCGCGCTGACCTGGCGTCCGACGGTGAAGACCGCCCTCAGCCTGGGTGTCGAACACAGCCAGCAGCGCAATACGTCCTTCACCGGCGGGGACGACGAGACCCTGCAGATCTGGCGCCTGGGCGCCCGCATGCAATGGCAACATACGGACAACCTGCGCTGGATCATGGACGTCTATCACGACCGCCAGCGCGGCAACAGCTCGCAGGACAGCTACAACCAGAACTTCGTGCGTATCGGCTTCGAATACACCTTCGGCAGCCGGCAGAAGGAAGACCTGCGCAAGCTGATGCAGCCGACGGACTGCTTGTGGCGCCGCCCCGACCTGGCCATGTGCGACCCGATCAACGAAGAACCCTGAGCGAGCCGGGCCGTCAGTAGGCGTTGCGGTCCCAGAAGACCACCAGCACCGTGCGGATCAGGATCTTCAAATCCAGCAGCAACGACCAGTTGGCGATGTAGTAGCGGTCGTACTTCACGCGGCGTTGCATCTTTTCCGGCGTATCCGTTTCACCGCGCAGGCCGTGGATCTGCGCCCAGCCCGTAATGCCGGGCTTGACGGTATGACGCAACATGTAGCCGCGTATCAGGCGCCGGTACATCTCGTTGTGCTCGGCGGCGTGCGGACGCGGGCCGACCAGGCTCATGGAGCCGGACATCACATTGAACAGCTGTGGCAACTCGTCCAGCGAACTCTTGCGCAGGAAGCGGCCGACCCGCGTCACGCGCTTGTCGCCTACCTGAGCCTGGCGCAAGGTGCCGTCGGCTTCCTTGCCTGACGTCACCGTCATGGAACGGAATTTGAAGACCGTGATGGGCAAGCCGCGTTCGCCATAGCGCTTCTGGCGGAAGATGACCGGGCCGGGGGAGGTCAGCTTGATGGCCACGGCCGAAGCCAGCATGACGGGCGCCAGCATGACGATCATCAGGCCGCCGATGACCAGGTCCATGGCCCGCTTGATGCTGCGCGACAAGCCCAACATATGCGTTTCGTGCAGCGCCAGCAGCGGCACGCCGGCGATATCCGCGCTACTCGCTGACAGCTCGCCCAGGAAGGGCGATTCGGGCATCAGGTAGATCGCCGACGTGGAGTCATACAGCCGGTTCATCAGGTCGGCGGTCAGCGGTTTTTCCTTCTCGTCGTCCAGCGTCACGAAGGCCATGCCGAACTCGCCGGCCTCGATACGCGGAATGGCATCCGGATACCGGCCCAGGTATTTGGGCGTGGGCGGCTCGCCGTCCCGCACCGTCACCGGCTCGTCCGCGTAATAACCCGCCGCGTAGATGCCCAGGATCGGTGAGCGCTGCAGGCGCATGGCCAGCTTGCGCGCTTCCGGCCCCATGCCGAAGAAGACGGCGGCGCGGCGGCTCGACGGCGAGTTGTTCAGACGATACGCCACGCGGCGCAGGCAATACAGCCCCAGGATCTGCAAAGGCAGCGCCACCGCGGCCCATTGCAGCGTCATCATGCGCAGCCATTGCGGATCGTTGTGCTCCGCGGGAAGGAAGAACAGGGCGGCCACGCACAGGAACAGTACGTTGACCCAGCGTACGCCCCCGCGTCCCAGCATCCACCACATATTGCGCGCGCTGATCAACAGCGTGAACCGCGAATAGATATAGAAGGCGCTGGCGGCCAGCACCGCCGGCACGCCGCTCACGAAGACCGGCGACGTGATGCCGTGGAACCCGGACAGGATCAGGAAGGCGCCGGCATTGAGCAGGGCGCACACCAGCCCGGCGAGGGCCATGAAAGAACGATGGGGATGAGTCGGTGGCGCGGGCGAGAGCATGATCGGTAACGCGGGAAGTCAGCGGCCGTAGACGTCGTCGAACCGCACGATGTCGTCCTCGCCCAGATAGGGGCCGGATTGCACTTCAATCAACTCCAGGTCGATGGCGCCCGGGTTCTCCAGCCTGTGCTTGACGCCCAGGGGAATGTAGGTCGACTGGTTTTCGGTCAGCAGAAATACTTCATCGCCGCGCGTGACGCGCGCGGTGCCGGTCACCACGATCCAGTGCTCGGCGCGATGATGATGCATCTGCAGCGACAGGCGGGCGCCGGGCGCCACGCGGATGCGCTTGACCTGGAAACGTTCGCCATTGTCGATTGAGTCGTAGCTGCCCCAGGGCCGGTAGACCAGCCGATGCGCGGCCGCTTCAGGCCGCTGGGCGGCGTTCAAGCGGGCCACGATGCGACGCACCTCCTGCACCTTGTCGCGGGCGGCCACCAGCACGGCGTCGGCCGTTTCCACCACGACCACGTCGTCGACACCCAGCAGGGCAACCAGGCGCTCGCTGGCATAGGCATAGACGTTATGGCAATCCTCGGCCACCACGTCGCCGCGCAAGGCATTGCCGCCGGCGTCATGCGGCGCCAGCTGCCACAGGGAAGCAAAGGAGCCGATATCGCTCCAACCCGCGTTCAGCGGCACCATGGCCACGGCGGGGTCACGCTCCATGACGGCATAGTCGATGGAATCGGACGGGCAAGCCGTGAAGGCGGCGCGGTCGACGCGCAGGAAGTCGCCATCCTGGCGCGGGCCATCCATGGCGGCGCGGCAGGCCGCCAGGATGTCGGGGCGGTGCGCCTCCAGCGCTTCCAGATAGCGTGAAGCGCGGAACAGGAACATGCCGCTATTCCAGTAGTACTGTCCGCTGGCCAGATATTGCGCGGCCGTGGCGGCGTCGGGCTTCTCGACGAAGGCCTCGACGGACGCCACCCCTGCGTCCAGGGCCCCTGCGCGGATATAGCCGTAGCCGGTCTCGGCATAGGTCGGCTGGACCCCGAACGTCACCAATTTACCGGCTTCGGCGGCCGCGCGGGCCACCCCGACGGCTTCATGGAAGCGCGCGACATCGGGCACGGCGTGGTCAGAAGGCAACACCAGCAACAGGGCATCGCCGCCCTCGGCGGTGGCCAGCAGGGCGGCCAGGGCGATGGCGGGCGCGGTATTCCGGCCTACCGGTTCGAGCAAAATGGACGGCTCGCGCAGCCCGATCTGGCGCAGCTGTTCGGCGACGATGAAGCGGTGTTCTTCGTTGGCGACGAAAATCGGGGGCAGTTCGGCCAAGGCGGCAACCCGGTCGCAAGTGGCCTGCAACGCCGACGATTCCCCCAGTAATGGCAGGAATTGCTTAGGGTAGCCAAGCCGCGACAATGGCCACAGACGGGTGCCTGAGCCACCCACCAGTAGGACGGAGCGCAGCTTGAGCGGAGTACCGGACATCTCAATTCCCTAGCAGTCCACCGCTATCAACGCTGCTGCGGCGTGGTTATGTTTCCTGCGGCACTGCGGGGATTCCCCCGCTCAAGCACGCCAACTTGACACGGGAATGATAAGTAACCGCTGTAGCATCCACGTATCTATATATTTTAATTTAAGTCGCCAATATACTAGAATCGTTTGCTGCAATGCGTAAGGATGAGTTTGTCTCATCTTAGCGACATTCGGCTGAGACGCAAGGTTATGCTCCAAGAATGCGGCCTAAAGTCCCGCAGCTCCGCCTTGCCACACCGTGTAAAGGGCCTGATGCAAGGCCACGGAACATCAAGACTTGCCAAGGCCCTTACCCGTAATCTCCTATTACGTGGAAGCCCGTGCGCAGTAACCAGAAAAACGTTTTCGCACGTCTTTCGGTCTACGCCTTCGGGCACCATGTCGACGGTGCGGGTTACCTCATCAAGTCCCCCGCAGTTACATCTTGGCCATGCCCGGCGTCGTCAATCCTGCGATCGCGAGCCTTGCCAAGCGCCGACGGCGTCGTCGAGTGACGCCAGATAAGGAGCATCGTGGAAAGCGCCGTCCTGTCCCATCTCAACGACCGTCTCTGCGCCAGTCAGTGGCGCGAAGCCCTGGCCGCCTTTGCACAGGAATTGGCGCAGGACCTGACGCCGCAACGCCTGCGCGCCTTGATGCGCCGGGCGGGTGAGCGTTTCGCCGCGGCGCACCAGCTTCCGCAGGCCGCCTCCATCGAAGACCTGCAGGTCTTGATCAATCAGCTGTGGCAGACGATGGACTGGGGCTGGGTGACGATCGCCGAGGCGGACGACCACCTTGCGTTGACGCATTACTGCGCGCCCTTGCGCGCCGCGTTCGGCCCGGAACACCAGGCCTGGAGCACGGGTTTCCTGGAAGGCGTCTACGAGTTGTGGATGCGCCAGCTGGGTGCGGACAGCCAGTTGCACGTGGCGCAACCGCAGGCACCCGATACCGAAGGAACCATCGTCTACCGCTTCGGCCGGTAGCCCAACATCGATTTGGATGCCGGGCCCCGGGCGGCCCGCGCAGGAGGGTGCGAGTTGAAGCGCGAGACCAGCGATATCTCCAGCCTTTACCGGCAGTTCGGGGGCGATCCCGGACAATATCGGGAACTGGGCAGGGACGGCAAGGCAGTGCAGGCGCGCGAGCGCTGGCCGCTGCTAGGCCACGTTCAGCCGGGGACGCGCTACGTGCCACCCAAGGCCGGCAGCAGCACCGCCGACCGTCCTGTCGTCGCGGCCACCTGGCCGCCGCTGGCGATCACCCCCACCATGAGCCTGCTGTTCCCTGAACAGCCGTCGGCCGATCCGGTGCAACGCGGCTCGGTGGCCAGCGCGGAAGCCATTCTTACCCTGATACATAGCGCGCGCGTGGAGCGTCCCGCACTGGACGCCCTGGTGGTGCCGCCGGTCATCGACGAAGACGCCACGGCGAACGAAGATCCGGTCGGCGACGTGGAGTTCGCGCCCGCGGTCCCGGCCGCCACCCCCGAAGCCACCGTGCCGGTCGCTTCCGTGTCACTCGCCGACGCGCCGGAACCCGTCGCGCAGCGCGCCGAACCGCGGCTGGAGCCGCATCTGGCGCCGCCGGCCGCCGCGCCGGAGCAGGCAGCGACGCCGGCGCCCGCCGCTCCCGTCCAGCCCGCGCCGCCTCTGACGCTCGTCCATCCCGCTCCGGCCGCGCGCACCGCGCAGCCGGAGGCTCCCTCTACGTCCCTGCAAAGCGTGTTCAAACGTCTGGTCCAGGCCCCCAGCTCCGAAGCGAATGCCAAGCAGGATTCGCCGCCCCGCAAGACGACGAAAAAGTGAAGACCATAGCCATCGTTTCCGCCAAGGGCGGAGTAGGAAAGACCACGGTCGCCGCCAATCTCGGTCTGGCGCTGCGCCTGGCCGGCCAGCCCACGCTGGTGGTGGACTTCGATCCCCAGAACGCCTTGCGCTTCCATCTGGGCGCTGACCGCCAGACCGGCATCAGCGGCCTGGCGCGCGCGTCCCTGACGGGCCTGCCATGGCGCGATATCGGCGTGCAGGGCGATTCCGGCGTGCATCTGCTGCCCTTCGGCCAGATCAACGAAGACGACCGCATGACCCTGGAACAGCAGATGAACCAGGACAAGCATTGGCTGGAACGCCATCTTGCAAGCCTGGCCCTGCCCGACGACACCCTGGTCATCCTGGACACCCCGCCGGGCCCGTCCGCCTATCTGCGCCAGGCCCTGGCCTGCGCCGACCTGGCGATCATCGTGACCCTGCCCGACGCCGCGTCCTACGCCACCTTGCCCTTGATCGAAAGCCTGATCACGCAGTACTGCGAAGGCCGCGCGGGCTTCCTGGGCCACGCCTACATCGTCAACCAGGTCGACCGCGCACGGCCGCTGGCGAAAGACGCGGTCCAAGTCATCCGCAACACCCTGGGCAACCGCGTCATCGGCACGGTGCACCTGGACCCCACCGTCGGCGAAGCACTGGCCTTCGGCAAGACCGTCATCGAACACGCGCCGCACAGCCAGGCCCGCACCGATCTGGCCGCCTGCACCCACTGGGTGATTCAGCAACTGCGTCAGCAACCGAGCACCGCCGGAGGCACCCGAGCATGAAGTCCTCGACCACCGAAACCTCGGCGGCCGCCGGTCGCGTCTCCCGTTGGGGCAACCGCCTTCTGTCCTGGAAAGTCTGGGGCATGCAATGGGCGCGCATCCTGGCGACGGTACTTGCCACCGTCCTGTTCGTGCTGGCCGTCGCGGTCGAAATGGACCTGGGCCAGCAATTCCTCTTCGCCCTGGCCTGCGTGGTCATGACGCTGCTGCTGCATCGCGTGGCCGGCCGCCTGGCCACCCTGGTCATGGTGATGCTGTCGATCACCACGTCGGTACGCTATATGTATTGGCGTATCACCGACACCCTGGGCTTTCACGGCGTCCTGGACAACATCTTCGGCTACGCGCTGCTGTTCGCGGAAATCTACGCGCTGTCGATGATGCTGTTGAGTTATTTCCAGAGCGCCTGGCCCTTGCACCGCAAGCCCGCGCCGCTGCCGGCCGACACCACGCGCTGGCCCAGCGTCGACATCTTCATCCCGACCTACAACGAACCGCTGGACGTGGTGCGGCAATCGGTGCTGACCGCGCTGCAGATGGACTGGCCCGCCGACCGCGTCAAGGTCTACGTGCTCGATGACGGCCGCCGCCAGGAATTCCGCGAGTTCTGCGAAAAGGCCGGCGCCGGCTACCTGACCCGTCCGGACAACAAGCACGCCAAGGCCGGCAACATCAATGCCGCGCTCACCAAGACTGACGGCGAATTCGTCGCCATCTTCGATTGCGACCACATCCCGGTGCGGTCCTTCCTGCAGATCTGCATGGGCTGGTTCGTCAAGGACAAGAAGCTGGCGATGCTGCAGACGCCGCACGTGTTCTTCTCGCCCGATCCCTTCGAACGCAACCTGGACACCTTCCGCAACGTGCCCAACGAAGGCGAGTTGTTCTACGGCGTGGTGCAGGACGGCAACGATCTGTGGAACGCCACGTTCTTCTGCGGCTCGTGCGCGGTGATCCGCCGCACGGCCCTGGCGGAAGTCGGCGGCGTGGCCACCGAAAGCGTCACCGAAGACGCGCTGACCGCGCTGAAGATGAACCGCGCCGGCTACAACACCGCCTACCTGGCGGTGCCGCAAGCCGCCGGCCTGGCCACCGAAAACCTGTCGCGCCACATTGGCCAGCGGACCCGCTGGGCCCGCGGCATGGCGCAGATCATCCGGGTCAACAATCCGCTGCTGGGCAAGGGCCTGAAGCTGGGCCAGCGCATGTGCTACCTGAGCGCGATGCTGCACTTCTTCTTCGGCCTGCCGCGCGTGATCTTCCTGACGACGCCGCTGGCCTATCTGTTCTTCCACGCCAACGTCTTCCAGGCCTCGGCCATCATGGTGGCGGCGTATGCGCTGCCCCACATCGTGCTGTCCAACCTGACGGGCTCGCGCATCCAGGGCAAGTTCCGCCACTCGTTCTGGAACGAAGTCTACGAATCGGTACTGGCCTGGTACATCATGAAGCCGGCCATGATGGCGCTGATACGTCCCAAGGCGCCGCAATTCAACGTGACCGCCAAGGGCGGCATCATCAGTGAATCGTATTTCGACTGGACCCTGGCACGCCCCTACGTGGTGCTGCTGGCGCTGAACCTGCTGGGCGTGATCGCCGGCGTGGTCAGCCTGGTGCTGGACACGGGCGGTGTCGATCAACGCTTCACCATCGTGCTGAACCTGGCGTGGACGGTCTACAACGTCATCATGACCAGCGCCAGCGTGGCCGTGGCCGGTGAGGTCCGCCAGCTGCGCAACGCGCCCCGCGTGGCCGTCACCCTGCCCGCCATGGTGACCCTGCCGGACGGCCGCACGGTGGCGTGCGACACCAGCGATTTCTCGCAAGGCGGCCTGGGCCTGGTCCTGCCCGCCGGCGTGATCGTGCCCACGGGCATGCACGTCAGCGTCTCGGTCTTCCGCAACGAAGACGAAGCCGTCTTCCCGGCCCTGGTCACGTTCAGCCAGGGCAGCCGCCTGGGCGTGAGCTTCCGCGAGCTGACCCTGGAGCAGGAAAAGGAACTGGTGCAGATGACCTTCGGCCGTGCCGACACCTGGGCCTTGACCTGGGGCAGCATGGCGCCCGATTCCCCCCTGGCCGCGCTCAGCCAGATCTCTCAAATCGGAATGCGCGGCTTCTCGCTGCTGCTGCGCCAATTGCGTGACCGTACCCTCGCGGGCCTGCGTCGTCCCGCGTCCGTATTCACCAAGCAATGAAGGACGATAGATCGATGACCCCCAGGCTCGAAGCGCGACCGCTCCTGCTGCGCCGCTCGCGCGTATTGCCCGCCCTGGTATCGGCACTGCTATCGCTGGGCGTGCCGCGCGCCATGGCGGCGCCCACCGACACGCCGCCCGCGGATCCCGCCAGCGCCCCGCAAGCCGCGACGCCTGCCGCGCCGCCGGCGCCGCTGCCGCCGGGCGCCTATACCTATTCGATTCCACTGTCGCGCCTGAGCGGCCAGTCGGCACTGCCGCTGCGCGGTGTCGATGGCATCAACGGCCTGGGTTTCGCTCAACGGATAGACCAGAGCATCATCGGCGCCAACGTGCATCTGGACTACACGTATTCGCCGTCCCTGCTGCCCGATCTGTCGCACCTGAAGATCATGCTCAACGGGGAAGTGGCGCAGAGCATCCCCTTGCCCAAGGAAACGGCGGCGGATCCCGTGCAACGCACCGTGGCGCTGCCGGTGCCCGCGTTGACCGAGTTCAACCGGCTCGACATCCAGCTCGTCGGCCACTACACCCTGGGCTGCGAAGACCCCCTGCATTCCAGCCTGTGGGCCGACGTCGCCGGTCGCAGCACCCTGGACCTGACCGTCATGCCGGTCGACCTGCCGAACGATCTGGCGCTGCTGCCCGCGCCGTTCTTCGACAGCCACGACATCCGCCAACTGGACCTGCCCATCGTGCTGGGCCGCACTCCCGATGGCGCGCGCCTGGAAAGCGCGGGCATCGTGTCGTCCTGGTTCGGCGCGCAAGCCGGCTATCGCGGCGCCAAGTTCACTGCCAGCATCCAGGACCTGCCCGCCAAGGGCAATGCGGTGGTGCTGCTCCAGCAGGGCGATACGATCGCCGGACTGCAGGCCCCGGCCTTGCAAGGCCCGACCCTGGCCATGGTGAACAACCCCAATGATCCGCATGGCAAGCTGTTGCTGGTCATGGGACGTGACGCCAAGGAATTGAAGCAGGCCGCCATCGCGCTGGGCGTGGGCAGCGAGACCCTTTCGGGTCCCACCGCCCGCATCACGGAACTGACGACGCTGGCACCGCGCAAACCCTACGATGCGCCGAACTGGCTGCGCAGCGACCGCCCGGTAATGTTCGGCGAGCTGGCGGCCACGCGCGCGCTCAACGTCTACGGCCATCGTCCCGCGCCGATCAATGTCAGCCTGCGCATGCCGCCCGGCCTGTTCGGGTGGCACAGCGACGGCGTGCCGGTGCAGCTCAAGTACCGCTATTCGCCGCGTCCCAGCGCCACCCAATCCGTCATGGAAATGGTGGCCGGCGACCAGCTGGTGCAGAGCTTCCGCCTGAGCGACGGTACGCCGTCCGTCTACAACAGGTTGTCCAACCTGCCGACGTCCGAAGGCGAAACACGCGTGATGGTGCCGCCGTATCTGCTGCCGCCGCTGACCGCGCTGCAGTTCCGCTACGTCTACGAATACGCCAAGCTGGGCGAATGCCAGAACAGCATCGTCGACAACATCCAGAGCTCCATCGATCCCGGTTCCAGCATCGACATTTCCAGCTTGCCGAAGTACGCGGCCATGCCCGATCTGTCGCTGTTCGCCGATGCCGGCTTCCCCTTCACGCGTATGGCCGACCTGTCGGAAACCGCGGTGGTCCTGCCTGACAACGCCACCGTGACCGATTACTCGGCCTACCTGACGTTGCTGGGGACCATGGGCCAGTCGACAGGCTATCCCGCCACTGGCGTGACGGTCACCCAGGCGTCTCAAGTGGAAGGCTTGAAGGACAAGGACCTGCTGGTCCTGGCCTCGGGCGCCAACCAGCCGCTGGTCAAGCAATGGAGCGCCTACCTGCCCAACGGTTTCGATGGCAGCCAGCGCAAGTTCGCCATTTCCGACTGGTTCTCCGGCATCGCCAACTGGTTCGGTCCCGATCCACGCGATCGCAAGCGCACCGCGGACCTCAAGCTGACGTACGTCGGCGGTGGCGCGAATGCCACCGTGGCCGGCCTGGAGTCACCCCTGAAATCCGGCCGCAGCGTGGTGCTGGTATCCGGCGCCAACGTCGATGGCCTGAATGCCGCCGTCGATGCGGTGCTGGCCAACCGCGACACCACCACCAACAAGGCGGAAGACCTGCAGCACAAGATAGGGGGCAGCCTTACGGTGGTCTCCGGCAAGCAGGCGCTGACCGTGCTCGATGAGCAGAGCTACTACGTCGGCTCGCTGCCCACGTGGCTGGGCCTGCAGTGGTTCTTCTCCAACCATCCGCTGACCCTGGTCGCCGCCTTGGTCATCAGCGCGCTCGTCATCGCCGTGCTGCTCTACCTGTCCCTGCGTGCCCGTGCGCATCGCCGCCTCGGATCCTGAACATGTCCACCGTCCAACGCCAAGAAAAGACCCCCGCCATGCGCAAGTCCGATGCACGTACGTTCTCCTTGCGCCCCGCCATCGCAAAGTGGTCCGCGCTGTTGATGAGTTGCGTGCTGAGTACGCAGGCCATGGCCCAGCCCGTCAGCCGTGCCCCCACGTTGCCGCCGCAACCGGCCGGCGCATCGGCCGCGGAACCCGCGCCCGCCGGCACCGCGGCGGCAGCGCCCTTCAAGCCGGACCTCACCTTCACGCTGGAACAGCTGGGTGCGCAGTATCCGCTGAACCTGCGCGGCATCGACGGCAGCAACACGCTGGCCTTCAGCGTGCGCAACGACGAAGTGGTGACCGGCGCGCGGCTGGACATGCGCTACACGTATTCGCTGGCACTGCTGGCGGACATCTCGCACATCAACGTGCTGGTCAACGATGAGGTGGCCGCGACCATTCCGGTGCCCAAGGAAACGGGCGGGGTCAACCTGCAACGTACCGTCGAGATCCCGCCTTACCTGATCACCGCGTTCAGCAATCTGCGCCTGCAGCTGATCGGCCACTACACGATGAATTGCGAGGACCCCTTGCATTCAAGCCTGTGGGCCAACATCAGCAATCAGAGCAAGCTGGAGCTGGCCACGTCGCCGGTGCAATTGCCCGATGACCTGGCCCGCTTGCCCGAGCCTTTCTTCGACCGCCGCGATGCCCGCACGCTGCAACTGCCTTTCGTCTTCGCGGCCGCGCCTGACACCGCCATGCTGGAAGCAGCCGGCACGGTGTCGTCGTGGTTCGGCGCACTGGCCAGCTATCGCGGCGCCAAGTTCAGCGCCGCGGTCGCGCAGCTGCCCGCCAAGGGCAATGCCGTCGTGTTCGCGGTGGGCGCCACGCCGCCTGGCGTGACGACGCCGCTGCAAGGCCCGACCCTGGCGGTCACGGCCAATCCCAACGATCCCAACGGCAAGCTGCTGGTGGTGATGGGCCGCAACGCGCAGGAACTGAAGCAGGCGGCCAATGCACTGGTCACCGGCAGCCAGACCCTGACCGGCCCGTCGGCCACCATCACGCAGTTCGCCGACCTGCAACCGCGCAAGCCCTACGACGCCCCCAAATGGCTGCGCACGGACCGCCCGGTTTCCTTCGGCGAGCTGATCGACGCGAAGCGCCTGAATGTCTCGGGCTACAGCCCCGACACCATCCGCCTTGACGTGCGCGTGCCGCCCGACCTGTTCGGCTGGCGCGAGAACAAGGTGCCGGTCAATCTGCACTATCGCTACACGCCGCAACCCACGTCGGTGAATTCCTCGCTGCTGTTCAGCGTGGACAACCAGTTCGTCAAGTCGATCCCGCTGTTCGCGCTGGAAAAGATCTCGGACGGCGAGAAGCTGCGCGCGCAGGTGCTGCCGGATGAGAGCCTGCCCATGCAGGCGCAGATCGACCTGCCGCTGGAATTGCTGAAGTCGCGCTCGCAATTGCAGTTCCGCTACATGTACGACTACATCAAGCAGGGCGAGTGCCGCGACATCATCATCGACAACGTGCGTGGCGCGATCGATCCCGAATCGACCATCGACGTCAGCGGTTATCCGCACTTCATCGCCATGCCCAACCTGGCCGCCTTCACGCAGGCCGGCTTCCCCTTCACCCGCATGGCCGACCTGTCGGAAACCGCGGTAGTGCTGGGCAGCAACGCCGCCGCGCAGGAATACGGCGCGTACCTGACGGTGATGGGCCGCATGGGCGAATCGACCGGCTATCCCGCCACCGGCGTCACCGTCGTGAAGGCCCAGCAAGCGTCCACCGCCCCCGCGGGCAAGGACCTGCTGATCATCGCATCGGGCGCCGACCAGGCCTGGTTGAAGGATTGGGCCGCGCGCATGCCGGCCGCGTATGACAACAACGGCCGCTTCGCGGTGTCGGACCTGGTCTATCGCGTATTGGGCTGGTTCCACATCGATCCGCGTCAGGATGAACAACCGCCCCGCACGGCACTGGCCTACACCAGCAGCGGCGTCAGCGCCGTGGTGGCCGGCTTCGAGTCGCCGCGCGAAACCAAGCGTAGCGTGGTCCTCATCGCCAGCAACCAGCCCGAAGGCCTGCAGGACGCCACGTCGGCCCTGATCGGCGGCAAGGACTATGAGCACCCCATCCAGGGCAGCCTGGCCATCATCCGAGGCAAGCAGGTCGATTCCCTGGTGGGTGAACATCAATACTACGTCGGCACCCTGAGCTTCTTCAAACGCATCGACTGGTGGTTGTCGTCCATCAATCCGAACCTGACGCTGGTCGGCTTGATCATCGGCGTGGTGATCGCGCTGGCGGTGCTGGGCTTCCTCCTGAGCCTGCTGCGCCGCAAGCCCAAGTCGAAGACGTCGGTTTAAGGACACGTTGTCAGCGATGAAGAACGCCACCGTCGGACAGTCCCTGCTTCCCGTCCGCGCGCTGCGCCGCGGGCTGGCCGGGCTGTTGCTGGCCCTGGCCGCGCCTTTGGCGCCTGGCGTGGC
The DNA here is from genome assembly GCF_001433395.1 of Bordetella sp. N. Taxonomy (GTDB): domain Bacteria; phylum Pseudomonadota; class Gammaproteobacteria; order Burkholderiales; family Burkholderiaceae_B; genus Bordetella_C. The sequence goes on along the minus strand of NZ_CP013111.1, from coordinate 5,268,209 downwards.
GGCCGCCGCAACGGCTGCCACGTGCGCGCCGTCGGCCTGGTCGCGCTGGGATGACTTCAAGCAGCACTTCGTGCAGGCCGACGGCCGCGTGCTCGACGCCAGCACGCCGCGCCGGCACAGTTCGTCGGAAGGCCAGTCCTACGGCATGTTCTTCGCGCTGGTGGCGAACGATCGCGACACCTTCGACCGCATGTGGCGCTGGACCGTGAACAATCTGGCGGGCAGCGATATCTCGCAACGCCTGCCGGCCTGGTTCTGGGGCCTGCGCGATGACGGCACCTGGGGCGTCATCGACACCAACTCGGCCTCGGATGCCGATCTGTGGTTCGTCTATGCCTTGCTGGAAGCCGCGCGCGTGTGGAACCAGCCTGCCTACGCGAACGATGCGCGCACGTTGCTGACGCTGATCGAGAAAAGCGAAGTCGCGGAGTTCACCGGCTTCGGCACCATGTTGTTGCCCGGGCCGCAGGGGTTCACCCAGCCCAATCAATGGCGGGCCAATCCCAGCTATCTGCCCATGCCCGTGCTGCGGCGCCTGGAGAAAGCGTCGCCGCAGGGCCCGTGGGGAAGAATCGCCGACAACACGCTTCGTCTGGTCCAGCAAAGCAGCCCGCTTGGCTATGCGCCGGATTGGGTGGCCTACAACGTCGACAAGGACGGCGTGGGCAGCTTCGGGCCCGATCCCGACAAGGGCTCGGTCGGCAGCTACGACGCCATCCGAACCTATCTGTGGGCCGGCATCACGCCGCCGTCCGATCCCTTGGCCAAGCCCATGCTGCAAGCGTTGGGCGGACTCGCCAAGAGCACGGCGCAGGACGGCGTTCCGCCTGAAAAAGTCGACGTGCGTACGGGCCGGACTTCGGGCAGGGGACCCTTCGGATTCTCGGCCGCGCTGCTGCCTTATCTGCAGGCCTCAGGACAAAAGAATTTGATCGAAAGCCAACTGGGCCGCGTGCGTTTCGCATGGAACCTGAGCCTTGCGCCGACCCAGGTGGCACAGCGTCAGCCACCTTATTATGATTACGTGCTCAGCATGTTCAGCACCGCGTGGCTAGACGGCCGTTATCGCTTCCGGCAAACGGGGCAAATCCAATTAGAGTGGGAGAAATCATGTCCGCACGCCGTCACACGGTAGCGCTTGGACTGTTGGCCGCCTTGGCCCATCCGATGGTGTGGGCGCAGGACGATGCTTCTCGCACACTGGTCGAACAAGGCCGCTATTGGCGCGACCAGGGCAAGCCTGACCAGGCCGCGCAAGCCTGGGAAAAGCTGCTGTTGACCGACCCCAAGCAGCCCGAAGCGCTGTACGGCATGGCTTCCATTGCGATCGGCAAGGACCAGCTTCCGCAAGCGCGCGATTACCTGACCCGTTTGCGCGCGGCCGCGCCCGACAGCCGCTACGTACTGCAGCTCGAACAAGACCTGCGGCTGGCCGTCAATCCCGGCAAAGCCGATATGGAAAAAGCGCGCATGATGGCGCAGGATGCGGCCAACAACAACGACAACGCCGCCATGGTGGCGGCCATCGCGCAGTTCGACAAAGCCCTGGGCGGCAAGACCCCGCAGGGCATGGTTGCCCGCGAGTACTACACCTTCCTGGGCTACACCGATGGTGGCCTGGATCGTGCCATACAAGGTTTGCAACGGCTCGATCGCGAAAGCCCCGGCAACCCTTTGATCGCCTTGCCGCTGGCGCAGCACATGGCGCGCAACGAGCGCACCCGGATGGAAGGCATCCGGCGCTTGCAGCAACTGGCGCAACGGCCCGACATCGGTGGCGCCGCGTCGGAATCCTGGCGCTATGCCTTGACCTGGCTGGGCGCGCCGCGTCCCGAGGAAAAGCCGCTGTTCGAAGCCTATCTGGCGAAGCATCCGGACGACGCGGAGATCCGCGCGCAGATGCAGCAGGTGCGCACCGCGGCGGCAGGCCCCGGCGTGTCGTCGCAGGACCCACGCCTGACACGCGGTTTCGCCGCGCTCAAACGTGAAGACACCAGCGCGGCCGAACGCGAGTTCAACGCCAAGTTGAAGGAGACTCCGGACAACGTCGATGCCCTGGGCGGCCTGGGCGTGGTGCGCATGCAGCAGAACAATATGCCTGAAGCCGAGCGGTTGTTGACCCGCGCGGCTTCACGGCCCGGCGGCGCGCGCTGGAACAAGTCCTTGAACACGGCGCGCTACTGGAACCTGATCGGCCAGGTCAACGCGTCGCTGGAGGCCAACGACCTGGTGTCCGCGCGCAGCTTCCTGGACCAGGCCATGCGCCTGGACTCGCGTGAGGCCGCCGGCCGCAATGCAGTGGCGCGGCTGTATGCGGCGCAGGGCGATCTGGGCACCGCCGAGAAAGCCTATCGCGCGGTGTTGGCTGCCGACAAGAAAAACAGTGAAGCACTGAGTGGCCTGGTGGGCATACTCGCCCAGACGGACCGTACCGACCAGGCCATGCAATTGGTGAACGGCCTGACGCCGGCACAACAGGCCGACCTGGGCGACCTTAGCCAATTGCGCGCGTCGGTCGCCGCGGGCCGTGCCCGCGCCGCCGAACAGCGTGGCGACCCCGAAGCCGCGCGCCGCGTGCTCGAAGACGCGATGCGCGACGATCCCAACAATCCCTGGATACGTCTCGAGTTGGCGCGCTACTACGTCGACAAGGGCAATACAGTTGAAGCCCGCCGCATCGTCGACAGCGCGTTGTCGGCCAACCCCGACTCGCCCGATGCACTGTATGCCAGCGCCTTGCTGTCCATGCAGTTGAGCGAATGGGACAAGGCCAAGCAGACCCTGGCGCGCATTCCGCAAGGCAAGCGCACGCCGGCCATGGCCAGCACCGAAATGCAGGCGGACTTTCAGTTGCAGGTGCGCTACGCGGCGGAACTGGGCCAGGATGGCCGCACCCAGGAAGCACGCGCCTTGCTCGCGCAGCTGGAACCCGCGGCAGGGCAGAACCCCGCGCTGGTCGGCGCGGTGGCACAGGCCTATGCGGACGCGGGCGATCCGAATCGCGGCATGGCCTTGCTGCGTCAGTTGCAGGCCGGTCCCAACGGTACCCGTCCCGATGTCCTGCTGCCGTATGCCGGCATGCTGGTGAAGACGGAACAGGACGTCGAAGCGGCCAAGGTGCTGCGCCAGATCCAGGCGCAGAAACTTACCCCCGCGCAGGCGCGGCAACAGGAAAACCTGGTTTTCCTGTACACCGTGCGGCAAGCCGAATTGCTGCGTCGCCGTGGCGACGTCGCGCAAGCCTATGACGTGCTGGCGCCCGCGCTGAAGAAGCGTCCCAACGATCCCCTGGTGATCGCGGCGCTGGCGCGCATGTATGCCGATGCCGGCGACAACGCCAAGGCCCAGGAGCTCTATAACAAGGCGCTGGCAGGCGATCCGAACAATGCAGGCCTGTTGCTGGGCGCCGCGCAAGTGGCGTCGCAGAGCGGCGATACGCGCCATGCCAATGGCATGCTGGAACGTGCCGTCGCAGCGGCGCCGAATGACCCCGACATCCTCGCCAGCGCGGCGCGCATCTACCGCGCCAACGGCCGGGTCAGCAAGGCGCAAGACCTGCTTGCCACCGCCATCGACGTCAAGCAGAGAAGGCAGCAGACGCAGCTGGCCATGGCGCCAGCCCGTGCCGCCGATCCTGGCGTTTCGGACAACCCTTTCCGCAAGGGTTCGGCGATGCCTTCGTCGGCCATGAACACGGCCTTGCTGGACTTGCCTGATGCGAACACGGCCACCACGCCCGACACGCAAGGCGTGCCTGGCAGGCCGCAGGATGCCGCGGCCCTGCTGGCCATGCCCGGCTCGCAATACGGCGCCATACAGCCTGGCGCGGCGCCGCCGACCGCCGTGGCAAGTGCGCCGGCACAAACCGCCGCGCGGCCCGGCAATGCCGCGCTCGCGGGCGCATCGCCCACCGCCTTCGGCAGCGTGGATAACACGCAGCCCCCGGAAATCCAGGTCGCGCGACCGCTCACGCCTGGTGGCACGGCGACGTCCATCAGCGTGCCGCAAACGGTGGCCGCCGCGTCGGCGCGATCCAGCGACTCGCCGTCCGACCTCGCCACCATGCAGAAGGACTTGCGCGAGATCCGCGAAGAGCGCTCGCCGGAAATTCGCGTCGGTGTGTTCGCGCAAAGCAACAACGGCACCGACGGCATGAGCCGCCTGACCACCGTGCAAGAGCCGGTGGAAGTGCTCCTGCCGGCGGGCGACGGCAAAGTGTCCCTGCGCGCCACGCCGGTGCAGCTGAACGCGCGTTCGGTAGGTAGCGACATCTACAACAGCAGCACCTTCGGCGCAGGTCCCACTGCGACAGTAGCGCAACAAGCCGGCACCGTCGGCGGACCAGGCTCGCAGAAAGACAGCGGTGTCGGCTTGTCGGTGGGTTATCAAACCAAGAGCCTGTCCGCGGACATCGGCACTACGCCGCTGGGCTTCGAGCGCAGCAATCTGGTGGGCGGTGTCGAATACCGCGGCACCCTCGATCCCAAGGCGGGCACGTATTACACGGTGGGCGCATCGCGGCGCGCCGTCACCGACAGCCTGCTGTCCTTCGCCGGCGCGCGCGACGAGCGCACGGGCGACAGCTGGGGCGCTGTCACGGCCACGGGCGTGTCGGGCCAGATCGGCGTGGACAAGCAGGACTACGGCATCTACGGCTACGGTTCGTGGCAGTACCTGGATGGCAGCAACGTCGCGTCGAACACCCGCGCCGAAGTGGGTGGCGGTATCTATCGCTACCTGGTGCGCGACACCAACCGCATGTTGACCGTGGGCCTGAACCTGGGCGGCACGTTCTACAACCGCAACGAACGCTTCTTCACCTACGGCAGCGGCGGCTACTTCAGCCCGCAAGAGTTCTATGCGTTGAGCGTGCCCATCACCTGGGCCGAACGCATGGACCGCTTCAGCTACAAGCTGCAGGGCTCGGTAGGTGTGCAGCACTTCCATGAAAAGGGCGCGGACTATTTCGCGACCAGTTCCTCGCGGCAGGCGGCAGCCGTACAAGCGGCAGCCGATCTTGGCCTGGGCGATGGCGCGACCTACTCGGGCCAGTCCAAGACCGGTGTGGGCTACAACCTGGCCGCCTCGGCGGAATACCAGCTGGCCAGCAACTGGTTCGTGGGCGCCACCGTCGCGGCCGACAACGCCAGCGACTACCGTCAATACGCAGGCGGCTTGTACTTGCGCTATACGTTCTACCCGCAAACGCGTCCCCTGGACATGCCGGTGGTGCCGTATCGCTCGCCGTACAGCCGATGAATCGAAGCCAATAATCCTTAGGAGTCAGCAGCATGATTTCCGTCCTTACGGGCCTCACCATCCTCGTCGTGGGCGACAGCCACCTCGGCTATCCCGGGTATCTGATCGACACCCTGCAGGACAACCTGCTCGCCAATGGCGCCAAGCAGGTCCACACGGTAAGCGTGTGCGGCTCGACGCCGGCCCAATGGATCACCGCCACGCCGGGCACCTGCGGTGGCGCGGAGAAAGTCGGCAAGACGCCGGTCGTGCACAAGCAGACCGCCAGCACCACGCCTATCTCGCAGCTGCTGGCCGCGGACAAACCCAATCTGGTGATCATCGTCCAGGGCGACACGATCGGCGGCTATGCCCAGCCCGTGTTTCCCAAGACCTGGGTCTGGCAACAGGTCACGACACTGACCAAGGCGATCGCGGCAACCAATACCGCTTGCGTCTGGGTGGGTCCGCCCTGGGGCAGCGAAGGCGGCAAATACCAGAAGACGTTCCCGCGCGTGCAGCAGATTTCGTCCTTCCTGGCGACCAACGTCGCGCCGTGCGAATACATCGATTCGACCAAGATGTCCAAGCCGGGTGACTGGGGCAGCACCGACGGCCAGCATTTGACCACCACCGCATACAAGGCCTGGGGCAAGGATATTTCCGACGCCCTGCAGCAACTGCCCGGCGTCAAGAAGCTGAAGCCGTAACGAACCATGCGCCTGCCGGAAAGGGCAGGCGCCGCACTCTGGAGTTCTTATCATGCCCGTGTCCGCCTTGGCAGGTCTGACCTTGCTGGTGATCGGCGAAAGCCATCTGACTCTGAACAACTATCTGCGCGAGCCGCTGCAAAAGGCGCTGTTGGCGCAAGGCGCGGCGCACGTGCATACGGTGGGCGCCTGCGGCGCCAGCCCGGGACGCTTCCTCAAGGCCACACAAGTGGATTGCGGCGCCGACCAGGTCGACAACAAGCCGGCCGTGGTGTTGGGCAAGGAAGCCAAGACCACGCCGATCACCGAACTGATCCAGAAGGACAAGCCGGATGTCGTGATCGTGATCATGGGTGACACCATGGGCTCCTACGACAAGCCGACGTTCCCCAAGACCTGGGCATGGCAGGAAACCACGGGCCTGACCAAGGCCATCGCCAGCACCAACACGACGTGCATCTGGGTGGGTCCCGCATGGGGCACCGAAGGCGGCCCGTACAGCAAGAACAACGCGCGCACGCTGGAGCTGTCGAAGTTCCTCGCTTCGAACGTGGCGCCTTGCGAATACATCGATTCACTCAAGTTTTCCAAGCCTGGCGAGTGGCAGACCCTGGACGGTGAGCACTTCACCCAGGTGGGTTACGCCGGTTGGACCAAAGGCATCATCACCGCGCTGCAAGCCTCTCCCGCCCTTTCGAAGCTGAAGAAGAAATGAAAAATTCGCTGATCCTGCTGGCGTTTGCCGGCCTGCTTTCGACCACTGCCGCGATGGCTGTCGAAGTCCCTCTCTACGAGACCGGCCCCGCCGAAGATTCGTCCTTCGTGCGCTTCGTCAATGGCGGTCAGCAAGCCGTGGAAGTCATCGCGACCGGCTCGAACGCACGCCTGTCGATGGACGCGGCAAAGCCGGCGTCCAACTTCCTGCCGATCAAGGCGGGCAAGGCCATTGAAGGTGCGTTAGTGCGGGGCAACAGCAAGCAGAACGTGTCGGTCACGGTACAACCCGGCGAGTTCGCCAGCGTGGTCGCACTGGATGATGCGAAGGGTGGATTGCGCAGCGTCATCGTGCGCGAGCAGCCGGACGACTTCAACGCGTTGAAGGCCTCGGTGGCCTTCTACAACGTCGACGCGCAATGCGCGTCGGCAGCCTTGTTGGCGGCGGGCCGCAACATCGTGCTGGTCGATGATGTGCCCGAAGGCCAGGTCAAGCGGCGCCAGATCAATCCGGTGCCGCTGAGCGTGCAATTGTCTTGCGGTGGCCAACCCGTTGGCAATCCGGTGGACCTGGGCTCCTTGGAAGCCGGGCAACGCTATACGGTCTTCCTGGTGCCGGACGGCAAGGGTTCGAGGATATTCAACGCGACCGATACGGTAGCGCGTTGACATGGCGGCGCGGCGCGCCGCCGTCCCTCAGGGCGCGTCAGCGGCAGGCAGGGATGGGCAGCGGATGCTGCGTGCCATCGGCGGCGGTATACGGACGCTGATAGATAGGATCGGTGAACGCCACGGCAGGATCGACGAAGGTCCAGCCATGGCTTTCGAACATCGTCAGGATGTCCGGCAGCAGGACGGTGTTCAAGCCATTGGTATGCAGCAGCAGGACATGCACCGGACTGCGGCCCAGCTGCTGTTGCCATACCGTTTGTTGTTTCTCCACTTCCTGCCACAAGCGGTCGAGATAGGGCTTGCGAAATTGGTCGATGTTCAACGACGGATTCTTGTTCGCCGCGGCAACGAAGCGCGCGCTGTAGTTCCAATCATCGATGCCTATCGTGATGGGCGCCACGCCGTAGCCATGCTGGGCCAACAGGTTGTAGAAGCGATTGCGCCGCTCGGGCGTATTGCCCTCGTTGAGATAGGGCAGGCGCACACGCGGGCACCAGCCGGGCATCTTGCCGACCAGCGCCTGTTCGCGCAGCACGTCCTGCATGAAGGCTTCGGGCGTGACGTTGTCGAGAAAGCCTTGGTGCGTGTAGGTGTGATTGCCGATGGCATGGCCGGCGGCGCCCCACGCGCGCACCAGCGCCAGTCCTTCCGGACTGTCGATGACCACACCCGCCGGGAAGAACATGGCGCGAACGTGATGCTTGGCAAGCGTATCGAGCAGATGCGCGTTCCACTGCGCGGCGCGCGGTTCGTTGCGCGGATCCATACCGTCATCGAACGTGATGGCCACGCTCTGTGCCATCGCATGGCAAGACAGCAAGGATATCGTCGCGAGCGCCGCAACGCGGCCTGCTGCGGCAAGAATTCGGCGGAAGAATTTCGGCTTGGTCATCATGCCGCTGATTCTAATCCTGCCTTCCCGCTCGCCGCTATCCCGCGGTGGGTTCAACCGTTCCACTGACACGAAAATAATCGAGCAATGGTCTTCGCCTCCCTGGAATTCCTGACGCTGTTCCTGCCGGCGTTCCTCGTGATCTATGCGTTGTCGCCGCAACGCGCCCGTAACTTCGTCCTGCTTGTCGGCAGCTGGCTGTTCTATAGCTGGCTCAAGCCCATCTATCTGCTGCTGCTGGTTTCCGTGACCGTCGTGGCTTGGGGTGGCGGCTTGCTGATCGAACAGTTCCGCGCGGGCCATGGCCGCAAGTGGCTGCTGGTGCTGCTGCTGACGGCCAACGGTGGCGTGCTGTGCTGGTACAAGTACGCCAACATTCTGGTGTCCACCTTCAACGACATCGCGGCCATGGGCGGCGCCATGCCGGTGGCGTGGGAGCGAGTGGCCTTGCCCGCCGGCTTGTCCTTCTTCGTGCTGCAGGCCGTGTCCTATCTGGTCGACGTCTATCGCCAGGACGTGCGCGCCGAGCGCAGCTTCATCGACTTCGCCGCCTACAAGGCGATGTTCGGCCAGCTGATCGCGGGCCCCATCATCCGCTGGGCCTGGGTCGACAAGGAAATGGCCCATCGCACGATGGACTGGGAGAACTTCTGCCTGGGCGCGCGCCGCTTCATGGTCGGCATGAGCATGAAGGTGCTGATCGCCGATACCTTGGCGCCCGTGGTGGACGCCGCATTCGCCTTGCACCAGCCTACGCTGGCCGATGCATGGATAGGTTGCGGCGCCTACACGCTGCAGCTCTTCTTCGACTTCGCGGGCTACAGCGCGATGGCGATCGGGCTGGGGCTGATGATGGGCTTCCATCTTCCCGAGAACTTCAATCATCCTTATCTGGCGCGCAGCATCCAGGACTTCTGGCGCCGCTGGCACCTGTCCTTGTCCAGCTGGATTCGCGACTACCTCTACATACCCATGGGCGGTAATCGCGGGGGTGTGTGGAAGACGTATCGCAACCTGCTCCTGACCATGGGCATCGCCGGCCTGTGGCACGGCGGCGAAAGCTGGAACTTCCTGCTGTGGGGGCTCGCGCATGGCGCCGCGCTTGCGGTAGCGCGCGCGTGGAACAGCAACGGACTGCCCGCGGTGCCGGTATGGCTGTCGCGCATCCTCACGCTGTTGTTCGTCATGCTCGCATGGACGATCTTCCGCGCGACCAACTTCCACACTGCATTGAACATGTATCGCGGCCAGTTCGGCCTGAACGGCGTGGGCCTGGGCGACGCCATGATGTTCACGCTACGGCCCGCGCATTACCTGGCGGCCGCATTGGGCATCCTGTGCGTCGTATTGCCCGCGCTGCAGCCCTGGTGGTCTTCGCGTCCAGCGACGCGCCTGCGGGTATTCTGGAGCGCGCTATGGCCCGTCGCGGGCTTCCTTCTGGCCTACGCACTGATCGCTTCGCGCGGTGCCGTGCCTTTCCTGTACTTCCAGTTCTGAGGCGGACACGATGAACACTCGTCCCGAACAACCGCCCACCCTGAATCCCGACACGCTGAACCGGCGCAACGCGCGCCTGGCCGGCGTGGTGTTGGTGGCCTTCATGGGTGTTGGCGCGATCAGCAACGCCTGGTGGACCTGGACCGGCGATCACACCTTCCTGCCCGACGACATATCGACACACCGCGTGCTCGATGGCGGCGTCACGCATGACATGTCGATGCGTCTGGCGGATATGGACTTCAGCAGCGAAGCCGCGCGTTTGCAGCGCGGCCTGGGCTGGCTGACCTTGCGCGACCTGGGCGACCGCGTACGGCGCGGCTGCCCGGGTTGGCTATTCCTTGGCGATGAATTGCAGATTCATCCCGACGGCGCCGCCAACGCGAAAGCACGCGCCGACATCGTCGCGCAATTGCAGCAGACGCTGGCCAGGCGCGGCATCAAGTTGCTGGTGACCGTGGTACCCGACAAGAGCCGCATCGAAACCGCGCGCCTATGCGATCTGCACCGGCCCGCGATTTTCCAGGATCGCGTATCCAGCTGGGTCCAGACGCTGCAAGGGCAGGGCGTGCAAACCCTGGATCTGACCGCCACCCTGGCGGGGTTGGGCCAGGACGCCTATTACCGCACCGATACGCACTGGACCGAAACCGGCGCGGGTGCGGCGGCGCGCGTCGTCGCTGACCAGATCAAGCAGACGGGCGTGCCCTTGCAACCGCCACAGGCTTATCGCGTCACCGCGCTGCCGGCCGCGCCCCGTCCGGGCGATCTGGTCCGCCTGGCCGGTGTCGACTGGCTGCCCGCCAGCCTGCAGCCGCCTGGCGAGGTGGTCGAGCAGCACACGTGGACCGCGCAAGCCGCGCCTGCCGCGGCCGGTGCGGCCGCCAGCTCGGACGACCTGTTCGGCGACAGTGGACTGCCGACCCTGGCGCTCATTGGCACGTCGTATTCGCGCACCTCTGCCTTCGCGCCGCAGTTGTCCCAGGCCCTGGGCGTGGCCGTTGGCAACTTCGCGCGCGACGGCGGCAAGTTCGGCGGGGCGGCGCAGGCCTACTTCAAAAGCGTGGCCTGGAAGCAGACGCCGCCGAAGTTGATCATTTGGGAGATGGACGAGCGCGACCTGCAAACGCCGCTCACCGCGGAGGACAAAGTCCACTTCTAGGTTCTGGCTTTCCAGATAGCGGTCCAAATCGGCGCCTGCGGGGTTTTACCCTATGCAGGCGCCTTTTTTTTCCACCGTTTTCAGCCGCTTACCCCCAGGACATCCACAGCCTTATCCCCGGCTTCCGCACATCTTGTCCCCAAGGTTTTCCCCGTGGTTTTCACAGGCTATCCCCGGATTTGTCCCCAGGCTGGAAACCTCGTTCGATAAAAAAGCCCCGCGTTTGCGGGGCTTAGCGTTTCACGACGTTATTGAGTTCTCTTTGTGCGCCGTCCTTGCATCGATCGTGTCTTGCGGGTGAATCAGGCGAATTCGGTGCGGCCGCTGTCGTCGCCTTCGCTGACCTTGACCAGGTCCTGGAACGTGGCGTTGTCCACATCGCCGATCATGCCGATGCCGGCAGCCTTGGCTTGTTCCAGTTCAGCTTGCACTTGTGCACGGCTGACACCTTCGTCGGCCTGACCGTAGGTGCCTTGGAAAGGCGCGTTGTCAGGATCGCCCAAAGGCGTGGCCGCTTGAGCGGCGCCGGCGATCATGGCCAGGGAAACTACAACTGCGCTAGCTAGGATTTTCATTTCAAACTCCAGTCCGGTTAGGTCGGTTCAGGGGGCGGTACCCACCGCGCGCCTGCTGAACCGTTTCTCTATGGACTGAATTGTGCGCCGCGTCCGACTCCGGATAAACCCTAGCTATCGAAAAAGATTTATCCAAAAAAACGACTAATCGGTCTATAGATAGGCGGATTGGCGCTATGTCTGTGCTCCGCACGGAGGTCAGACACCAGATTTGAAGCCCGTACTGATGAGCTGTGGATAACGTCTATGCCGCCGAGTTGTGCACACGTTGTGGAAGAAATCTGGACAAAGGTGTATTCCGATCGCTTCCCGGAAAGTTGCTCAACTTTGGGCACGGCCGAAAACAGAGTTGGTCCACATCGAAAAAGTCGTGCAAGCTGTTGATAACGATAGGTTTTTCAAGGTTGATGCAGTTATCCACAGACACCCACCATAATCATTCTATTTATATAGAAAAGAAGGTGTGAAAAACACTTCTTCTCTTACCTCCACCAGGTGACCTGCAAAAAAACAGCTTTGGTCAGGGTCTTGGCTATGGGTTGCTTAAGCAGCTTGCCGAACCTGGTGTGCGAAATGACACAACTGGTCCAGGGGTGGTCAATGCTTGACCAGGACCGAAGTGGCCGGGAAGGAAAGGCTGCTCTCTTTTTGACCATCCTCGGTTTGCCAGCAAGCGAGCAGAGGCCTCTGGAGGGTTGAACGGCACTGCGGACGGGGTTGCATGTACACCAAGGGCTGCGCAAACGCTCCAGGCCGTGGATAACTCGTCCTGACGGGTTCGGCAGGGACCTGGTTTCCCCGAAATTCGCCGCGCCTGCTCACGAACTGAGCGTTTTTTGCTCGCTACGGGGGAAGGCTTAGGCCTTATCCACAAATTTTTTGAAAAACAAGGGCGCAGGTGTGCGTCTGAGCACTTTTCCTGGTGTCGATCACAAATTTTGGGGGCTGCCGAACAGCGATGTCCACAGAGGACAGGCGACTTTGCCTTGTCGGGCGCGCGATGCCCTGTGGATAAGCTCTAAGTAGCGGACTTGTGCACAGCGTGTGGATGGTACTGGCACAAATACCCCTTACGATCGTTCACGGGAAAGTTGCTCAACCTTGGCGCACATCGAAAACAGAACTGCTGCACAAGCAAAAACGCGTGCAAGTTTCTGAAAACTCAAATTTTTTTTGAGTTGATGGAGTTATCCACAGTCCTTATCCATCATTACTCTTTATATATAGAAGAGATAGGTGAATAACTTAGTTCGTGGGAACAGCGGGGACAAACCGGTGCTCTCGCAGCCCGCTTCACGGCGCACAGCTCTTCACAGAAAGTGAAGAGTCCTGGAACCCTGACCATGGCTTTTGCTTATGGCAAGAGACCCAGTGGTGGTGCGTAGTCAAAAAAAAGCCCCCAGACGGCGCCATGGCGCTTCTCTGGGGGCTTTTGACCTGCGGGTATACCGCAGGGAAGGTTGACGGCTTAGACGCGCTGCAATTTCTCCAGGGCGGCATCCAGCGTGTCATCTTTCTTGGCGAAGCAGAAACGGACCAGCTTGTGGTTCGACTCCGGCGCATCCGGGCGCTGATAGAAGGCGGAGATGGGGATAACCGTGACGCCATGGTCCACCGTCAGCCAGCGGGCGAAATCCGCTTCGGGCAGATCGGACATCGCCGAGTAGTCGGCCATCAGGAAGAAGGTGCCGGGACTGGGTAGGGGTTTGAAGCGCGTCTTGGCCAGACCCTGGCTAAGGCGATCCCGCTTGGCCTGGTAGAACGCCGGCAGGTCCAGGTAGGGCTTCGGGTCGTTCATGAACTCAGCCAAGGCGAATTGCATCGGCGAGGACACGGTGAACACCATGAACTGGTGAACCTTGCGCAGCTCCAGGCTCAGCTGGCGCGGCGCGCAGCAATAGCCGATCTTCCAGCCGGTGGTGTGATACGTCTTGCCGAAGGACGAAATGATGAAGGCATGTTCAGCCAGCAGGGGGCGCCGGGCCAGGCTGGCATGCGGTTTCCCGTCGAACACGATGTGCTCATAGACTTCGTCCGATACCAGCAGGATGCCGGTGTCGCGCACGATCTGCTCGAGGGCGTCCAGATCGCTGTCGTCCAGTACCGCGCCGGTCGGGTTGTGCGGGAAGTTCAGCATCAGCAGCCGGCTCTTCGGCGTGATGGCGTCCCGCACCCGCTGCCAATCGATGCGGTAGTAGGGATCGGCCTCAGTGGGCGCCCGCAGCGGCACCGGGACGGCCGTGGCGCCGGCCAGGCGGATGGAGGGCAGGTAGGAGTCATAGCAGGGCTCGATGACGATGACTTCGTCACCGGGGCCCACGGCGGCCAGTACGGTGGCCATCAAGGCTTCGGTCGCGCCGCTGGTGACGGTGATTTCCGTCTCCGGATCGTAGGCATGGCCGTACAGGTCCTTGGTCTTGCGGGCGATGGCTTCGCGCAGGGGAGCGACGCCGGTCATGTAGGGATACTGGTTATGGCCGTCGGCCATGGCCTTGTCGACCAGCTTCAGCAGCCGCGGATCCGGATTGAAATCCGGAAAGCCTTGTCCCAGATTGACTGCTTTGTGCTCGATGGCCAGGCGGCTCATGACAGTAAAGATAGTGGTGCCCACGTCGGGCAACTTGGATCGGATCATGGTGTGTCGGTAGAGGGGTTGTGACCTGTGGGGTGAAGTATCCCACCATTGGCCGAGCTCTGCGGGACGGGTTTTTTGTGGCGGGCAAGCGACGGGGCAAGCGACCGGCAAGGGGCAGGGCGAGGGCACTTTGAGGGGCCGGCTGTGATGGCCAGTTGAAAAAATGCCACATAAGGGTAAACAGCAAATGTGCCCGCCGGGCCCTCGTGAGTATGCTCGTTCGGCAGTGATATTCATGCCGGGCGTCATTATCTGTTCGCTAACCCTCGGCCCACCCCTGAGACACGGCGGGCTCGGCTTAAGCATGGCTTTGCGGTTGGTAAAAACGCAATTTTTGAATAACACCGCCTACCGTACGTGTTACTTGAGGATCTGAGGATATGAAGGGCAAAGTGAAGTGGTTCAACGCCGACAAGGGCTATGGTTTCATTACCCCGGAAGAGGGTGGTACTGACGTGTTCGCCCACTTCTCGGCGATCCAGGGCCGCGGGTACCGCAGCCTGAACGAAGGCCAGGATGTGGAATACGATGTGAAGGAAGGCCCGAAGGGGCCCCAAGCGGCGGAGATCCGACCGCTCTAATCCGGGTAATCCGTTACCCGCGCCGACCAGCCGGCACCAAACGCCCCGCGACCTGCAAGGTCCGGGGCGTTTTTCATTGCGGGGTCTGCCGCCGTGGGCGCCGGGGTTGCCTCGGCAGCAGGGGCGGTTGCGGCGCTTCAGGTCCGGGCGCTTGTTTGTGCATAACTATGTGAGTAACTGTGGGATATCCCGGGAGTACTTATGCGGCCTGGCTGCCGGCTGGTGGGAGATCTCGTGCGCGGCAGAGATATCCCCAGATGAAGTTATACACAGCTTGCGCACCCATATAAGGGTGCAGTCCGGCAGCTCTTAGGGATGAATATCCCCATGGGGCGAGCAATCTTTATAGGGGTTTTTGTAAAACGGTGTCGTTTTATGCCCTGCAATTGGTATTTTTGGCCGCTGAGGGCTCGGCTGGCTCCCTTCGTTAGAAGGGGCATGAAGCGGGCCGTGGGAGGTTATTCACAAAACTATCCCCAGGTTTATCGCTGGCCTTTTGCCGATGTACGGGGTGCGCCACGGAGTATGGATTTGCCTGTGGATTACTTTTACGAGGGTGAGCAAAGAGTGGGCGGTCGTCTTTATTGGATGGCCAAGCCTTTGTGGCGGCCATCGCGGAGGAGTCCCGGCGCAGGCGGATGGGCGCGAGAATGTCTCAGCCTTTCGGGCTAGGGCATTTACCCGTGATGTTTCACGTGGAACATGGAACGCGGAGCGTTGCACGTGGAATGGTGAATAAAGAGAGGCAAATGTGACGCGGTGAATAGGGCCAGGTGAATCGGGAGAGGTAGACGTTATACGGGGGGATTCGGTCTGGCTTCTTGCGCTCGCCGGCTCAGCACCGCAGACATCCTCCACATTTATGCTTGGCCCCTATGTTCCACGTGAAACAACGCGGCCTTTTGGCTGCCTCTTGGCTGCGTCTGTGTCGGCCGGCAGCAACAAGTTGGTGTTGCGGTACTGATCTCTATACCTATCCCTGGATGCCTTGCGACGCTAAGGCTAAACTCCACATCTTGCTTCGCTATGCCATCTTTGGGTAATTCGTCATCCAGGAATGTTCCACGTGAAACATACCCAGGTCTTCACGGAGGTGGCACTCGCCAGGCCGCCATCGCCCATATCTGCACCTGCCGTTCAACACGGATCACTCAGCTGGGCTCGCGATGTTGAATGGTACCCAGATCCCACGCGCGCCTGGACAGGTTGAGCGACGCCCAAAATAGAGTTATTTGGGCCTAGGGGTAGGGTAGGGGCAGAACAAAGACATTTTCGTGCGCGCCCCCGACCTTCGATGTAGACCGTTTCGGCCCCACCCGTTGTTTCACGTGAAACATGGCACGGCCCCGGCGGCGAATTTATAATCCCCACCTACAGCTCTTTATTTGATTTGCGAAAAATGGATTATCCCCGTGAGTTCGACGTGATCGTGGTAGGCGGTGGCCATGCCGGAACGGAAGCCGCCCTGGCCTCCGCCCGCGCCGGCGCCAAGACCCTGCTGCTCACCCACAACATCGAGACCCTGGGTCAGATGTCCTGCAATCCCTCCATCGGCGGGATCGGCAAGGGCCATCTGGTCAAGGAAATCGACGCGTTGGGCGGCGCCATGGCGATCGCCACCGACGAGGCGGGCATCCAGTTCCGCATCTTGAACAGCTCCAAGGGCCCCGCGGTTCGCGCGACTCGCGCGCAGGCGGACCGGGTCCTTTATCGCAAAGCCATCCGCACCCGTCTGGAAAACCAGCCCAACCTGTGGCTGTTCCAGCAGGCGGTGGACGACCTGATGGTGGAGGGCGATCGCGTCGTCGGCGCCGTCACCCAGATCGGCTTGAAGTTCTACGCACGCAAGGTCGTGCTGACGGCCGGCACTTTCCTGAATGGCCTGATCCACGTGGGTCTGCAGAACTACTCGGCTGGCCGCGCCGGTGACCCGCCCGCCATCTCGCTGGGCCAGCGCCTGAAGGAATTGAAGCTGCCGCAAGGACGCCTCAAGACCGGTACGCCCCCGCGCATCGATGGCCGCAGCATCAACTACAGCATTCTTGAAGAACAGCCGGGCGACCTCGACCCCGTCCCGGTGTTTTCCTTCATGGGCACGGCTGCCATGCACCCGCGGCAATTGCCCTGCTGGATTACCCACACGAACAGCCGCACGCACGACATCATCCGTGGCGGTCTCGATCGCTCGCCCATGTATAGCGGCGTCATCGAAGGAGTAGGTCCGCGCTACTGCCCGTCCATCGAAGACAAGATCCACCGGTTCGCCGACAAGTCTGCGCACCAGGTGTTTCTGGAGCCGGAGGGTCTGGACACCCATGAGGTCTACCCGAACGGTGTCTCGACCAGCCTGCCGTTCGACGTCCAGCTGGATCTGATCCATTCCTTGCCCGGCTTGGAGAATGCGCACATTCTTCGGCCTGGCTACGCCATCGAGTACGACTACTTCGATCCACGTGGATTGAAGTCGACCCTGGAAACGCGCGCCATCTCCGGTTTGTATTTCGCTGGCCAGATCAATGGCACGACAGGATATGAAGAGGCAGGTGCGCAAGGACTGCTGGCAGGTGTGAACGCCGCGCTGTCCGCCTTGGATAAAGAGCCCTGGGTGCCGCGCCGTGATGAAGCCTATTTAGGTGTGTTGGCGGATGACCTGATCACCCGCGGCGTTACCGAGCCCTATCGCATGTTCACTTCGCGCGCGGAGTATCGCCTTAGCCTGCGTGAAGACAACGCCGATTTGCGGCTTACCGAGATAGGTCGGCGCCTGGGCCTGATCGACGACGTTCGATGGGATGCATTCAATCGCAAACGCGACGCGGTGGAAAATGAAATCCAGCGTTTGCAATCCACTTGGGTCAATCCGCGTGTATTTCCGGCAGAAGCCGCAATGCCTCTGTTGGGACAGGCAATTGAACGTGAGTACTCACTCTCAGATCTGCTGAAACGGCCAGGTCTGACGTATCGCCAATTGATGGACGCGCGTAACGTCGACGGCAGCCTGCTGGCTGGCCCCGGGGTAGAGGACGGCGACGTCGCTCAGCAGATCGAAGTCCAGCTGAAGTACGCCGGCTACATCGCGCGGCAGCAGGATGAGGTGCAGA
Source organism: Bordetella sp. N (assembly GCF_001433395.1). Lineage (GTDB taxonomy): Bacteria > Pseudomonadota > Gammaproteobacteria > Burkholderiales > Burkholderiaceae_B > Bordetella_C. Next base: position 5,250,432 of record NZ_CP013111.1, on the reverse strand, counting down.
AGCAGCTGAGCCACGAACAGCAGGCCATCCCCGCCGACGTCGACTACGACGCCGTCACCAGCCTGTCGTTTGAAGTGCGCCAGAAGCTCAAGGCGCACCGTCCTGAAAACATCGGCCAGGCCGCGCGCATTTCCGGCGTGACTCCGGCGGCGATCTCTCTATTACTGATCCATCTGAAGCGCCTGCACTACAGCTCGCGCAAACACGCCGCATGAGCCCCGTTCAGAAGACTGGGGGGCTGGATGCCGGCGCGCGTCTGCGCGCGTGCTGCGAGGCGCTGGGGCTGTCTGTGAGCGACCGCCAGGTCGAACAGCTGCTTGCCTACCTCGCGCAGCTGCAGCGTTGGAACCGCACCTATAACCTGACGGCGCTGCGCGACCCCGACCAGATGCTGGTGCATCACGTATTCGACAGCCTGGCCGTCGTCGCGCCGCTGGATAGCGTCATGCCGGCCGCCGGCAAGCTGTTCGACATCGGTGCCGGCGCCGGCCTGCCTGGCGTCATCCTGGCCATCATGCGGCCTACCTGGCGCATCAGCTGCGTCGACGCCGTCGAAAAGAAAACTGCCTTCATACGCCAGATGACCGGCGTGTTGGGCCTTGCCAATCTGCAGTCCGTTCACGCGCGTGTCGAGCAACTGGACCCCGCGGGCTGCGACGTCGTCACGTCGCGGGCGTTTGCGTCCTTGCGCGACTTCGCCGATCTGGCCGGACGGCACGTGGCCGACGATGGTACCCTCGTCGCCTTGAAGGGAAAGTCTCCCGACGAAGAAATTGCCGAGCTGCAGTTGCAAGGCGCATGGCGTGTCGAAAACATCCAGCCCATTACGGTGCCGGAACTCGATGCGCAGCGTTGCCTAATCTGGATGCGCCGCGCGAGCGGCAGCCTAGGAACCCCATGAGCACTACACCCCCCAGCAAACCCGCACGCGTATTCTGCATCGCGAATCAGAAGGGCGGCGTCGGCAAGACCACGACCGCCATCAACCTGGCCGCTGGCCTGGCCACGCACGGTCAACGCGTGTTGCTGGTCGACCTCGATCCGCAGGGCAACGCGACCATGGGTAGCGGCATCGACAAGAGCTCGCTGGAGTCCAATCTCTATCAAGTGTTGATCGGTGAAGACTCGATCAGCGACGCACGCGTGCGCTCGGAAGCAGGGGGCTATGACGTGCTGCCCGCCAACCGTGAATTGGCCGGCGCGGAAATCGACCTGGTGCAGATGGAAGAGCGCGAGGGTCAACTCAAGGCTGCGCTCGATACGGTCGCCGACGACTACGATTTCGTTCTGATCGATTGTCCGCCCACGCTGTCGCTGTTGACCTTGAACGGCTTGGCCGCGGCGCATGGTGTCATCATCCCCATGCAGTGCGAATACTTCGCGCTGGAAGGGCTGTCGGACCTGGTCAACACCATCAAGCGCGTGCATCGCAATATCAATCCGGAGCTGCGCGTCATCGGCCTGTTGCGCGTGATGTTCGACCCGCGCATGACCCTGCAGCAGCAAGTGTCCGCACAGCTCGAAGCGCACTTCGGCGACAAGGTGTTCACGACCATCGTGCCGCGCAACGTGCGTCTTGCCGAAGCGCCCAGCCACGGCTTACCGGGCGTGGTCTATGACCGCAACTCGCGCGGCGCGCAGGCTTACATCTCGTTTGGCGCGGAGATGATCGAACGCGTCAGAACTCTTACGACTTGAACCTATGCAGATGATCGATACCGCGACGGCGTTGTCCACGCGCGACCCGCTCACCGCCCGCATGGAAGAAGCGGCGCTGAACGCGACGGTGGTGCGGCAACAGATGCTTTACGATGGCTGGCTCATGCGCTGGGCCGATGCCAAGGCGCGCCGCGCGCGCAGCATCAATCCGGTTGCCACGTCCTTGCTGGATATCGATGAGAAGCTGGCGTTTTGCCACGCGCATTATCAGCGCGTGGGACGCCCCCTGATTTTCCGTCTGAACTCTGCTTGCGTGGATCCCGCCCTGGATGCGCAATTGGAACAACGCGGCTACGAACGCACCGACGAAACGCTGGTCATGTCGGTCGACCTGCCGACGGCCGCGCCTTCCGCCGCACCCCTTCTGCATTACGAAGTGAGCACGCCCGAGCTGTTCGCGTCGGTCACCGGCAAGCTGCGCGACTACGGCGAAGAACACGTGCGCGAGCATCAACAACGTATCGCTGAAATCGCCGTTCCCAACGCACGCGTACTCGCGCGTGATGATGCAGGCCAGATCGTCGGCGCGGGCCTCGCCGTGATGGACGCAAGCGTCGTGGGCGTGTTCGACGTTGTCGTCATCCCGGAGGCGCGGCGGCGCGGTTATGGCCGCGCGTTGGTGGAACATTTGCTGGCGCAGGGCCGGGCGCATGGCGCGCGCCATGCGTACCTGCAAGTCGAGACGGGGAATGAAGCCGCGCGCAAGTTGTACGGCGCGATGGGCTTCGCCGAGCGTTACCGTTATTGGTATCGCGCGCCACAAGATAAACAGCCGGGTAAGGATTGAAAACTATGGCGACGAAAAAACCTAAAGGATTGGGGCGCGGTCTCGATGCATTGCTGGGCGCCGACGTGCCTGCGATAGACACTTTCAGCAAGACTGCCGTCAAGGAAAAGGAAGTCGAAGGCCCGCCATCGGTGTTGCCGGTCACGCGCATGCGCGCCGGCAAGTATCAGCCGCGCACGCGCATGGACGAAGGCGCGTTGACGGAACTGGCGGACTCCATCCGCACCCAGGGCATCATGCAGCCCATCCTGGTGCGCTCGCTGCCGGACGTTCCAGGTGAATATGAAATCATCGCGGGCGAACGCCGCTTTCGCGCGGCGCAGCTGGCCGGACTGAAGGAAGTGCCGGTGCTGGTGCGTGACGTCGCCGACGAACACGCCGCGGTGATGGCGCTGATCGAAAACATCCAGCGCGAAGACCTGAATCCTTTGGAAGAAGCGCAGGGTGTACGTCGTCTGCTGGACGAGTTCGGCCTGACGCATGAACAGGCCGCCCAGGCCATCGGCCGCTCGCGTTCCGCCACCAGCAACCTGCTGCGTTTGCTGAACCTGGCCGGGCCCGTGCAGACCATGTTGCTGGCTGGCGATGTGGACATGGGCCATGCCCGCGCCTTGCTCGCGGTGGATGCCGCGACGCAGATCCAGCTGGCCAATCTGATCGTCGCCAAACGCCTGTCGGTGCGTGAAGCGGAGAAGCTGGTGACCGCGGCGGGCATTGCCGCGGATCCCGTCGAACGCAAGAAGAAAACCTCCTCGTCGCGTGACGTGACGCGCCTGGAAGAGGCCTTGTCCGATTTCCTCGGTACCCGCGTGGCGTTGAAGATCAGCGCGCGTGAGCGTGGCCAGATCGTCATCGATTTCCATGGCTGGGAGCACTTGAACTCGCTTCTGGAAAAGCAGGGGCTGTCCGGCGTACTCGACGAGGCCTGAGCATGGTTCAAGCGTCCTCTTCGTCCACGCAGCCCACGCAGCCCGTTCAAGCTGCCGAGCACGTACAAACCGCAACGGCGTCCGATGGTGGCGCTGCCGACCATGGCTTGCCCTTGATTGCCGTGCTGGCCACGGGCGGCACCATCGCCGGTGTGCAGGCCAGTGCCACGTCATCGTCGTACGTGGCAGGCAGCATTTCGGTCGACCAGCTGCTGGCGTCCGTGCCACAGCTGGCGGGGCTCGCGCGTTTGCACACCGAACAGGTTGCCAACGTCGGCAGCCAGAACATGACGCATGCGGTCTGGCAAGCGCTGGCCGCGCGCGTACGTGCGCTGGATGTGGATCCGGACGTGCAGGGCGTCGTCGTCACGCATGGCACCGACACGCTCGAAGAGACGGCTTTCTTTCTTGGACTCACGGCACCGACGCGTAAACCGCTGGTGCTCGTTGGCGCGATGCGCCCGGCGACTGCGTTGAGCGCGGACGGTCCCGCGAATCTCTTTGCCGCCGTCGCCTTGGCGCGTCACCGGGCTGCCAGGGAGCAGGGGCCGCTGGTGATCATGAACGGCGACATCCACGCCGCGCGTGACGTGCAGAAGATCGCTGCCAGCGGCATCAACGCTTTCGCCTCGCCCAATGGCGGCCGCATTGGCGTGATGGTTGGTGTGGAGCCACTGTTCCACGGCCACGCGCAAAGCGCGTTCGACCACTTCGACCTGGACACCCTGGGGCCCGCCGCGCAATGGCCGCGCGTGGCCATCGTGTACGCGCATGCCGACCTGCAGGCGGATGTCATCGATGCGCTCGCCGCGATCTATGACGGCCTGGTATTGGCCGGCGTGGGCGACGGCAATGCCACCGATGCCGCGCTGGAAGCATTGAAGCGCGCGAGCGCCGCCGGCGTGGTTGTCGTGCGCGCCAGCCGCACCGGCAGTGGTTATGTAGGCCGTGGCGCCGAGGTCGACGATAGCGCGGCCGGCTTCGTCGCGGCAGGCGAATTGTCCGCGCAGAAGGCGCGCGTATTGTTGATGGTGGGACTGACCCGCACGCGTGACCCTGTCTGCTTGCAAGAGATCTTCGACCGGCGTTGAGAACAGCCGCGGAGCCATTCGCGTGACGCACCGCAATACGCCAAGAAAATATTCTCCACAGCGTTTGACAAGCTCAACAAACATCTCCATAATCTCGAATTCTCTGCGGAGGGGTGCCCGAGTGGTTAAAGGGGGCAGACTGTAAATCTGTTGGCCTTGCGCCTACATTGGTTCGAATCCAATCCCCTCCACCAGAATTCTTCAGCGATGCGCGAAAGCGTGTCGTAGCAGTGGCGGTACCAAGCAGAATGGATAACGGAATCCAGGCGCGGTTTGCCTGGATTTGCAATGTCTGGAACCTGTTTTGTGCCCTTGCCGGGTCCGGCAGCCAGGTGGTCTTTCTGGTAACGGTGCCTGCAGCACGCTGCGGAATGTTGGGCAGAGAAAGCAGTACGAGTTGTTGTGGCGGAAAGCCAGGTCGTCATGTGACGGCAATGCAGCAAAGCAGTGATGGCAGCAGGAAGTGAGTAGTACCCACCGACACAGTGCGGGTCAAAGGTAACGCGGGTGTAGCTCAATGGTAGAGCAGAAGCCTTCCAAGCTTATGACGAGGGTTCGATTCCCTTCACCCGCTCCACAGCATGCTGGCAGTAGCAGTACCTAAGTAAGCAGTAAACGCAGTAAAGCAAAATCGTACGGCAGTTTTCGTACAAGATTTCGCCCATGTGGCTCAGTGGTAGAGCACTCCCTTGGTAAGGGAGAGGTCACGCGTTCGATCCGCGTCATGGGCACCAATTTTTGTGTCTTCTTCTCAGTCGCACATCCAGGTCAGGAGTCAGCCATGGCAAAAGGCAAGTTTGAACGTACCAAGCCGCACGTGAACGTGGGCACGATCGGTCACGTTGACCACGGCAAGACCACGCTGACGGCAGCGATCACCACCGTTCTGTCGAAGAAGTTCGGCGGCGAAGCCAAGGCGTACGACCAGATCGACGCGGCGCCCGAAGAGAAGGCACGTGGTATCACGATCAACACCGCTCACGTCGAGTACGAAACGGAAGCGCGTCACTATGCGCACGTTGACTGCCCGGGCCACGCTGACTATGTGAAGAACATGATCACGGGCGCGGCGCAGATGGACGGCGCGATCCTGGTGGTGTCGGCCGCTGACGGCCCGATGCCGCAAACGCGTGAACACATCCTGCTGAGCCGCCAGGTTGGCGTGCCGTACATCATCGTCTTCCTGAACAAGGCCGACATGGTGGACGACGCTGAACTGCTCGAGCTGGTGGAGATGGAAGTTCGCGAACTGCTCAGCAAGTACGACTTCCCCGGCGACGACACCCCGATCGTGACGGGTTCGGCCAAGCTGGCGCTGGAAGGCGACAAGGGTCCCCTGGGCGAAGAAGCCATCGGCAAGCTGGCTGACGCGCTGGACACGTACATCCCGACGCCCGAGCGCGCCGTGGACGGCACGTTCCTGATGCCCGTGGAAGACGTGTTCTCGATCTCGGGTCGCGGCACCGTGGTGACCGGCCGTATCGAACGCGGCATCGTGAAGGTCGGCGAAGAAATCGAAATCGTCGGCATCAAGCCCACGGTCAAGACGACCTGCACCGGCGTGGAAATGTTCCGCAAGCTGCTGGACCAAGGTCAGGCTGGCGACAACGTCGGCATCCTGCTGCGCGGCACCAAGCGTGAAGACGTCGAGCGCGGCCAAGTGCTGGCCAAGCCCGCATCGATCAACCCGCACACGGACTTCACGTCCGAGGTGTACATCCTGTCCAAGGAAGAAGGCGGCCGCCACACCCCGTTCTTCAACGGCTATCGTCCCCAGTTCTACTTCCGCACGACGGACGTGACGGGCACGATCGAACTGCCGGCCGACAAGGAAATGGTTCTGCCGGGCGACAACGTGTCGATGACCGTTCGCCTGCTGGCTCCGATCGCCATGGAAGAAGGTCTGCGTTTCGCCATCCGTGAAGGCGGTCGCACCGTTGGCGCCGGCGTCGTGGCCAAGATCCTGAAGTAATCAAAAAAGCGACAGAAGCGGAGGGGGCAAATGCCCCCTTTGCTTTTTTCTGCAAAATTCCCTTTACATGGGAATTTGAAAAGTAGTATCATGGATGGTTCCGCAAGGTTCCATCCTTCATTTTTGAAGGCCGGGTCTACAGATCGGGTAACCATCCGTCTGAAGACACGATTGGAAGCTGCGCGGGCACAGTGGAAACAGCCCAGCTGTAGGGGTATAGCTCAATTGGCAGAGCGTCGGTCTCCAAAACCGAAGGTTGTAGGTTCGATTCCTACTGCCCCTGCCACCACAGCACTAATGGCTTCCGCCGTCCCGCCTTCGTCCCCGTGGACCTACGGAAAATATTGCAGGTCCCGCGTTTACGGCGGACTTGTCTAGCAAAAATGTCCAATACCAGCGTAGAAACTGTAACTAGTACCGTCGACCGCCTCAAGCTGGCCTTGGCTGTGCTCGTCATCATTGCTGGAATCGTCGGTTTTTCAGTGCTCAGCGAGCAGCCCATGGCAGCTCGTATTGGCGTGTTCGTCGGTGGCCTGGTTATTGCTGCCCTCATCGCCTGGTTCAGCGAACCGGGACGCCGCACGTTGAGCTTCGCCAGCGAATCCTATAACGAAGTAAAGCGGGTGTCCTGGCCCACGCGCAAGGAAACGACGCAGATGACGGGTATCGTCTTCGCGTTCGTGGCCGCCATGGGCATTTTCATGTGGGTGCTCGACAAGGGCATCGAATGGATAATTTACGGCCTGTTGCTGGGCTGGAAATAAGGGACGGCAAATGAGCAAGCGTTGGTATGTCGTCCATGTCTATTCCGGCATGGAAAAGAGCGTCCAGAAGGCGCTGATTGAACGCATCGACCGCGCGTCGCTGCAAACTTCCTTCGGCCGCATCCTGGTGCCGTCCGAAGAAGTGGTCGAAGTGCGCGGCGGACAAAAGTCCATCTCCGAACGGCGGATCTTTCCTGGCTATGTGCTGGTTGAAATGGATCTGACGGACGAGACCTGGCATTTGGTGAAGAACACCAACCGCGTCACCGGCTTCCTGGGTGGCTCGGGTAACCGTCCGTCGCCGATTTCCGAAAAGGAAGTCGAAAAAATCCTCTCCCAGATGGAAGAGGGTGTGGAAAAACCGCGTCCCAAGATCCTCTTCGAAGTGGGTGAAATGGTGCGCGTCAAGGAAGGTCCGTTTGCTGACTTCAACGGCAACGTCGAAGAAGTCAACTACGAGAAGAGCAAGGTCCGTGTGTCCGTCACCATTTTTGGTCGCGCCACGCCCGTCGAACTGGATTTCAGTCAAGTCGAAAAGACTTGATTTTTCAACCCCGGGGAGCCTTCCGCTAACGCGGTCAAGGCGTTTGAACCCGCAAGGAGCTAAGCATGGCGAAGAAAATCGTCGGCTTTATCAAGCTGCAAGTGCCGGCTGGTAAGGCTAACCCCTCCCCCCCGATCGGTCCGGCGCTGGGTCAGCGCGGTCTGAACATCATGGAATTCTGCAAGGCGTTCAACGCCAAGACGCAGGGCATGGAGCCCGGTCTGCCGATTCCGGTGGTGATCACCGCTTTCGCTGACAAGAGCTTCACCTTCGTGATGAAGACGCCGCCCGCGACCATTCTGATCAAGAAGGCCGCCGGCATCCAGAAGGGTTCGCCCAAGCCCCATACCGACAAGGTTGGCAAGCTGACGCGCGCTCAAGCCGAAGAAATCGCCAAGACCAAGGAACCGGATCTGACCGCCGGCGACCTGGACGCGGCCGTTCGCACCATCGCGGGCAGCGCTCGCAGCATGGGCATCACCGTGGAGGGCATCTGATCATGGCAAAACTCTCGAAGCGCGCCACTGCTCTGCGTGAAAAAATCGACCGTACCAAGCTGTACCCGGTTGCCGACGCCCTGTCGCTGATCAAGGAAACCGCCACCGCCAAGTTCGATGAATCCATCGACGTGGCCGTGCAGCTGGGTATCGATCCCAAGAAGTCGGACCAACTGGTCCGTGGCTCCGTGGTGCTGCCGGCTGGTACCGGCAAGTCCGTGCGCGTCGCCGTTTTCGCCCAAGGCGAAAAGGCTGAAGCCGCCAAGGCCGCCGGCGCCGACATCGTCGGTCTGGAAGACCTGGCTGACCAGATCAAAGCTGGTCAAATGGACTTCGACGTTGTCATCGCCTCGCCCGACACGATGCGTGTCGTCGGCGCCCTGGGTCAAATCCTGGGCCCGCGTGGCCTGATGCCGAACCCCAAGGTCGGCACCGTGACCCCCGACGTCGCCACCGCCGTGAAGAACGCCAAGGCTGGTCAGGTGCAGTACCGCACCGACAAGGCCGGCATCATTCACGCCACGATCGGCCGCGCCTCCTTCGGCGTGGAACAGCTGCAATCGAACCTGGCCGCTCTGGTCGACGCCCTGCAAAAGGCGCGTCCGGCTGCTGCCAAGGGCATTTATCTGCGCAAGCTGGCTGTGTCGTCCACGATGGGCGGCGGCGCTCGCGTCGAAATCGCCTCGCTCGCCGCGCCCGCTGCCTAAGCAGGGCCGGTAAGCAAACAGAACTTTGGGCTGCGTTCGGTCAACCGACCGGACGTTGCTGTCAAAGACCGCTGGAGCGGATGTCGGAAAGCAACATCTTCCGGTATCTGCTTAATCCCGAAGCCCGTCTGGTTCGGATCCAGCGTAGACGGCGTCCCATGGAAGAATTCTTGTAAGAAGAACTCGACCAGGTCGCCGCATTCGGTTGACGCCTAGGGATCACCCCCGAAGCGTCTTTTGATGGAGTGTTCAAACCGTGAGTCTCAATCGCCAAGAGAAAGCAGTGGTGATCGAGGAAGTCTCGGCGCAAGTCGCCAAGGCTCAATCGATTGTCATCGCCGAGTACCGTGGTCTGGACGTCGGCTCTGTCACCGTACTGCGCAAGACTGCGCGTGAATCGGGCGTGTACCTGCGTGTTCTCAAGAACTCGCTGGCTCGTCGCGCTGTTGCTGGCACGGCTTTCGAGCCGTTGGCCGAGCAACTTTCCGGTCCGCTGATCTATGGTATCAGCGCTGATCCGGTCGCGCCGGCCAAGGTCCTCGCAACTTTCGCCAAAACCAACGACAAGCTGGTCATCAAGGGCGGCTCCCTGCCGGGCAGCCTCTTGACCCAAGCCGGTGTGCAGGCTCTTGCCTCGCTGCCGTCCCGCGAAGAGTTGTTGGCAAAGCTGCTGGGCACCATGCAAGCCCCGATCGCGCAATTCGCACGTACGCTCAACGAAGTTCCCACCAAGTTCGCCCGCGGCCTCGCTGCTGTGCGCGACCAAAAGGAAAAGGCCGCGGCTTAATCGCCCCTGCCCTGGACTTCGCTGTACGACTGAGCGACAACCAAACCCTGGCATTACCAAAATCTGGAGTTCTTAAAAATGGCCCTTAACAAAGCTGAAATCCTTGACGCCATCGCTGGCCTGACCGTTCTCGAACTGTCGGAACTGATCAAGGATCTGGAAGAGAAGTTTGGCGTGTCGGCTGCTGCCGCCGCTGTTGCTGTTGCTGCGCCCGCCGCTGGTGGCGCCGCTGCTGCCGCTGAAGAGCAAACCGAGTTCACCGTCGTCCTGCTGGAAGCCGGTGCCAACAAGGTTAGCGTCATCAAGGCCGTTCGCGAACTGACCGGTCTCGGTCTGAAGGAAGCGAAGGATCTGGTTGACGGCGCTCCGAAGCCCGTCAAGGAAGCCGTTGCCAAGGCTGACGCCGAAGCCGCGAAGAAGAAGCTGGAAGAAGCCGGCGCCAAGGTCGAAGTCAAGTAAGACCTGCGTTGACTTGCCCGGGGACAGTGCAGTTTGCCGTCCCCGGGCTTTTGCGTTTCCAGGAAACCCCTTTGTCCGCAGGCTCAGAAGGGTTTTCTGGAGTCGTATATCAGTAGTATCACCCCGGGCCGTGGTTTTCGGCCCATGCAACCTCGAGTCGGAGTGCTCATGCCTTACTCGTACACCGAAAAAAAGCGCATCCGCAAAAGCTTCGCCAAGCGTGAAGACGTCCAGAACGTACCTTTCCTGCTTGCAACGCAGCTGCAATCCTACCTAACTTTTCTGCAGGCGGAAACCGCCCCGTCGCAGCGTGCCAACGATGGTCTACAGGCGGCATTCTCGTCGATATTCCCCATCGTTAGCCATAACGGAATGGCGCGCCTCGAGTTCGTCAGCTACGTGCTGGGCGAGCCGGTGTTCGATGTCAAGGAATGTCAACAACGTGGCCTGACCTACGCTTCGCCGCTGCGCGCCAAAGTGCGCCTGGTGCTGCTCGACCGCGAAGTCAGCAAGCCCACCGTGAAGGAAGTGAAGGAACAGGAAGTCTACATGGGCGAAATCCCGCTCATGACCGGCACCGGATCCTTCGTCATCAACGGCACCGAGCGCGTCATCGTGTCGCAGCTGCACCGTTCGCCTGGCGTGTTCTTCGAACACGACCGCGGCAAAACGCACAGCTCCGGCAAGCTGCTGTTCTCGGCTCGCGTGATTCCCTATCGCGGCTCGTGGCTGGACTTCGAATTCGACGCCAAGGACGTTCTGTTCTTCCGTGTCGACCGTCGTCGCAAGATGCCCGTCAGCATCCTGGCGAAAGCCATCGGCATGACGCCGGAATCCATCCTGGCCCACTTCTTCGACTTCGATAATTTCGAGTTGAAGAGCGAAGGCGGCATGATGGAATTCGTGCCCGAGCGCTGGAAGGGCGAAATGGCCCGTTTCGACATCTCCGACCGCAGCGGCAAGGTCATCGTCGAAAAAGACAAGCGTATCAACGCCAAGCACCTGCGCGATCTGGCCAACGCCAGCATCCAGCGTATCTCCGTGCCCGAAGAGTTCCTGTACGGCCGCGTGCTGGCCAAGAACATCGTCGACGCCGACACCGGCGAAGTCGTCGCGCGCGCCAACGATGAAATCACGGAAAGCGTGCTCAGCGCCCTGCGCGCCGCCAACGTGCTGGACTTCCAGACGCTGTACACCAACGACCTGGATCGCGGCCCCTACATCTCGCAAACCCTGCGCACCGACGAAACCGCCGACCAGATGGCCGCGCGCGTGGCGATCTACCGCATGATGCGTCCTGGCGAGCCGCCCACCGAGGAAGCCGTCGAAGCGCTGTTCCAACGTCTGTTCTACAGCGAAGAAACGTACGACCTGTCGCGCGTTGGCCGTATGAAGGTCAACAGCCGCCTGGGTCGCGGTGAAGACATCACCGGCCCCATGACCCTGACCAACGAGGACATCCTCGAAACGATCAAGGTCCTGGTCGAGCTGCGTAACGGCCGTGGCCAGATCGACGATATCGATCACTTGGGCAACCGTCGTGTGCGTTGTGTCGGCGAACTGGCGGAAAACCAGTTCCGTGCCGGTCTCGTGCGTGTCGAGCGCGCCGTCAAGGAACGTCTGGGCCAGGCCGAGACGGAAAACCTGATGCCGCACGATCTGATCAACTCCAAGCCGATCTCGGCAGCCATCAAGGAGTTCTTCGGTTCGAGCCAGCTGTCCCAGTTCATGGACCAGACCAACCCGCTGTCGGAAATCACCCACAAGCGCCGTGTCTCGGCTCTTGGCCCGGGCGGTCTGACGCGTGAACGCGCCGGCTTCGAAGTACGTGACGTGCATCCCACTCACTACGGCCGCGTGTGCCCGATCGAAACGCCGGAAGGTCCGAACATCGGTCTGATCAACTCGATGGCGCTGTATGCGCGTCTGAACGAATACGGCTTCCTCGAAACGCCGTATCGCAAGATCATCGACGGCAGCGTCAGCGACCAGATCGACTACCTGTCGGCCATCGAAGAAAGCCACTACGTGATCGCCCAGGCTAACGCCGCGCTCGACGCCGATCGTCGCTTCATCGACGACCTGGTGGCTTGCCGCGAAGCCGGCGAAACCATGTTGACCTCGCCGAACAACGTGCACTACATGGACGTGGCGCCGTCGCAGATCGTTTCGGTCGCGGCTTCGCTGATTCCGTTCCTGGAGCACGATGACGCGAACCGGGCACTGATGGGCGCCAACATGCAGCGCCAGGCCGTGCCTTGCCTGCGTCCGGAAAAGCCCGTGGTCGGCACCGGTATCGAACGCACTGTCGCGGTCGACTCCGGCACCACCGTGCAGGCGCTGCGTGGCGGCGTGGTTGATCACGTCGACGCCGAACGCGTCGTGATTCGCGTCAACGACGAAGAAAACGTCGCCGGCGAAGTCGGCGTGGACATCTACAACCTCATCAAGTACACCCGTTCCAACCAGAACACCAACATCAACCAGCGTCCCATCGTCGCCCGCGGCGACAAGGTCGCCAAGGGTGACGTGCTGGCCGACGGCGCATCGACGGACCTGGGCGAACTCGCCCTGGGCCAGAACATGCTGATCGCGTTCATGCCCTGGAACGGCTACAACTTCGAAGACTCGATCCTGATCTCCGAAAAGGTCGTGGCCGACGATCGCTACACCTCGATCCACATCGAGGAACTGACCGTCGTCGCCCGCGATACGAAGCTCGGACCGGAAGAAATCACGCGCGACATCAGCAACCTGGCCGAAACCCAGTTGAATCGCCTGGATGAATCCGGCATCACGTACATCGGCGCCGAAGTCAATGCCGACGACGTGCTGGTCGGCAAGGTGACGCCGAAGGGCGAAACCCAGCTGACCCCGGAAGAAAAGCTGCTGCGCGCCATCTTCGGTGAGAAGGCGTCGGACGTTAAGGACACCTCGCTGCGCGTGCCCTCGGGCATGACCGGCACGGTGATCGACGTCCAGGTCTTCACGCGTGAAGGCATCGTGCGCGACAAGCGCGCCCAGTCCATCATCGACGATGAACTGCGCCGCTATCGCCAAGACCTGAACGACCAGCTGCGCATCGTCGAAAACGACCAATTCGATCGTCTCGAAAAGATGCTGGTGAACAAGTCCGTCAACGGCGGCCCGCGCAAGCTGGCCAAGGGCGCGACCATCACCAAGCCTTACCTGGCTGACCTGGATCGCTGGCAGTGGTTCGACATTCGTCTGGCTGACGAACAGCACGCCGTCGTGCTGGAGCAGGCCAAGGAATCGCTCGAACAGAAGCGCCATCAGTTCGACCTGGCGTTCGAAGAAAAGCGCAAGAAGCTGACGCAAGGCGACGAGCTGCCCCCGGGCGTGCTCAAGATGATCAAGGTCTACCTGGCCGTCAAGCGTCGCCTGCAGCCTGGCGACAAGATGGCCGGCCGTCACGGCAACAAGGGTGTGGTCTCGCGTATCACCCCGGTGGAAGACATGCCGCACATGGCCGACGGTACCCCCGCCGACATCGTGCTGAACCCGCTGGGCGTGCCCTCGCGGATGAACGTCGGCCAGGTGCTGGAAGTGCACTTGGGCTGGGCCGCGAAGGGTGTGGGCCAGCGCATCGGCGATCTGCTGCGTGACGAGCGCACGGCGCAAGCCAAGTCGCTGCGTACGTATCTGGACAAGGTCTACAACACGACCGGCTCCAGCGCGCGCATCGACGAGCTGACCGATGACGAAGTCGTCGAAATGGCCAACAACCTGAAGAATGGTGTTCCCTTCGCCACGCCCGTGTTCGACGGCGCGACCGAAGAAGAAATCACCAAGATGCTGGAACTGGCCTATCCGGACGACGTCGCCAAGCGCATGGCGCTCACCGACTCGCGTACGCAGGCATGGCTGTTCGACGGCCGTACCGGCGAGAAATTCGAGCGTCCGGTCACCGTCGGCTTCATGCACTATCTGAAGCTGCACCACTTGGTGGACGACAAGATGCACGCCCGTTCGACCGGTCCGTACTCGCTCGTTACCCAGCAACCGCTGGGTGGTAAGGCGCAGTTCGGTGGCCAGCGTTTCGGGGAAATGGAAGTGTGGGCACTCGAAGCCTACGGCGCTTCCTACACCCTGCAGGAAATGCTCACGGTCAAGTCGGACGACATTACCGGTCGTACGAAGGTTTACGAGAACATCGTCAAGGGCGACCACGTCATCGACGCCGGTATGCCGGAATCGTTCAACGTGCTGGTTAAGGAAATCCGCTCGTTGGCCCTGGACATGGATTTGGAGCGTAACTAATGAAAGCGCTACTCGACCTATTCAAGCAAGTCTCGCAAGACGAGCAGTTCGATGCCATCAAGATCGGCATCGCCTCGCCCGAGAAAATCCGCTCGTGGTCCTACGGCGAAGTCCGTAAGCCCGAAACCATCAACTACCGCACGTTCAAGCCTGAGCGTGACGGTCTGTTCTGCTCGAAGATCTTCGGTCCCATCAAGGACTACGAGTGCTTGTGCGGCAAGTACAAGCGCCTGAAGCATCGTGGCGTGATCTGCGAAAAGTGCGGCGTGGAAGTCACCGTCGCCAAGGTTCGCCGTGAACGCATGGGTCATATCGAGCTGGCCAGCCCCGTCGCGCACATCTGGTTCCTGAAGAGCCTGCCGTCGCGTCTGGGCATGGTGCTCGACATGACCCTGCGCGATATCGAACGCGTGCTGTACTTCGAAGCCTGGTGCGTGATCGAACCTGGCATGACGCCGCTCAAGCGCGGTCAGATCATGTCGGACGACGATTTCCTGGCCAAGACCGAGGAATACGGCGACGACTTCCGTGCCCTGATGGGTGCCGAAGCCGTGCGTGAACTGCTGCGCACCATCGACATCGACCGCGAAGTGGAAACGCTGCGCGGCGAACTGAAGGCCACCAGCTCGGAAGCCAAGATCAAGAAGATCTCCAAGCGCCTGAAGGTGCTGGAAGGCTTCCAGAAGTCCGGCATCAAGGCCGAGTGGATGGTCATGGAAGTGCTGCCCGTGTTGCCGCCGGATCTGCGTCCGCTGGTGCCGCTGGACGGCGGCCGCTTCGCGACCTCCGACCTGAACGACCTGTACCGCCGCGTCATCAACCGCAACAACCGTCTAAAGCGCCTGCTTGAACTGAAGGCGCCGGAAATCATCCTGCGCAACGAAAAGCGCATGCTGCAGGAAGCGGTCGACTCGCTGTTGGACAACGGTCGTCGCGGCAAGGCCATGACCGGCGCCAACAAGCGCCAGCTCAAGTCCCTGGCCGACATGATCAAGGGCAAGAGCGGTCGTTTCCGTCAGAACCTGCTGGGCAAGCGCGTCGACTACTCGGGCCGTTCGGTCATCGTGGTGGGTCCGCAGCTGAAGTTGCACCAGTGCGGTCTGCCCAAGCTGATGGCGCTGGAACTGTTCAAGCCCTTCATTTTCAATCGTCTGGAAATGATGGGTCTGGCCACGACCATCAAGGCCGCGAAGAAGCTGGTTGAGAGCCAGGAACCGGTGGTGTGGGACATCCTCGAAGAGGTGATCCGCGAACACCCGGTCATGCTGAACCGCGCGCCGACGCTTCACCGTCTGGGCATCCAGGCGTTCGAGCCCGTGCTGATCGAAGGCAAGGCCATCCAGCTGCATCCGCTCGTTTGCGCGGCGTTCAACGCCGACTTCGACGGTGACCAGATGGCCGTCCACGTGCCCCTGTCGCTGGAAGCGCAGCTGGAAGCCCGCACCCTGATGCTGGCCTCCAACAACGTGCTGTTCCCCGCCAGCGGTGAACCGTCGATCGTGCCGTCGCAGGATATCGTGCTGGGTCTGTACTACACGACCCGCGAGCGCATCAACGGCAAGGGCGAAGGCATTTTCTTCACCGACGTCGCTGAAGTGCAGCGCGCCTACGACAACGCCGAAGTCGAACTGCAGACGCGCATCACCGTGCGCCTGAAGGAATTCGAACGCGACGAACAGAATGAATGGCAGCCGGTGCTGCGCCGCCACGAAACCACGGTTGGCCGCGCGCTGCTGTCCGAAATCCTGCCGAAGGGCCTGCCCTTCACGGTGCTGAACAAGGCACTGAAGAAGAAGGAAATCTCGCGCCTGATCAACCAGTCGTTCCGCCGTTGCGGCCTGCGCGACACGGTGATCTTTGCCGACAAGCTGATGCAGTCGGGCTTCCGCCTGGCCACGCGTGGCGGCATCTCGATCGCCATGGGCGACATGGTCATCCCCACGGCCAAGGAAACCATCCTTGCCGAGGCCAGCAAGGAAGTGAAAGAGATCGACAAGCAGTACTCGTCGGGTCTGGTCACGTCCCAAGAGCGCTACAACAACGTTGTGGACATCTGGGGCAAGGCTGGCGACAAGGTCGGTCGCGCGATGATGGAACAGCTGGCTACCGAGCCCGTGGTCAATCGCCACGGCGAGGAAGTGCGCCAGGAATCGTTCAACTCGATCTACATGATGGCCGACTCCGGCGCCCGCGGTTCCGCGGCCCAGATTCGCCAGCTGGCTGGTATGCGTGGCCTGATGGCCAAGCCTGACGGCTCGATCATTGAAACGCCGATCACCGCGAACTTCCGTGAAGGCCTGAACGTGCTTCAGTACTTCATCTCCACTCACGGAGCGCGTAAGGGTCTGGCCGACACGGCACTGAAGACGGCGAACTCGGGTTACCTGACCCGCCGTCTGGTCGACGTGACGCAGGATCTGGTCATCATCGAAAGCGATTGCGGCACCTCGCAAGGCTATGTGCTGAAGGCGCTGGTCGAAGGCGGTGAAGTCATCGAACCGTTGCGCGACCGTATCCTCGGCCGCGTGGCCGCGATCGACATCGTCAATCCGGACACGCAGGAAACGGCGATCGTTGCCGGCACCCTGCTGGACGAAGATCTGGTCGATACCATCGACCGCATCGGCGTCGACGAAGTCAAGGTGCGTACGCCGCTGACCTGCGAAACGCGTCATGGTCTCTGCGCGCACTGCTATGGCCGCGACCTGGGCCGTGGCTACATCGTGAACGTCGGCGAAGCTGTCGGCGTGATCGCGGCGCAGTCCATCGGTGAACCGGGCACGCAGCTGACGATGCGGACGTTCCACATCGGTGGCGCGGCTTCGCGTTCGGCGCTGGCCAGCGCGGTGGAAACGAAGTCGACCGGTAAGGTCGGTTTCGCCAGCACCATGCGTTATGTGACCAACGCCAAGGGCGAGCGCATCGCGATTTCCCGCTCGGGCGAAATCGTCATTCATGACGATAACGGCCGTGAACGTGAACGCCACAAGATTCCGTACGGCGCGACCGTGCTGGTCGGCGACGGCGAAGGCGTCAAGGCCGGTGCCCGTCTGGCCACGTGGGATCCGCTGACCCGTCCGATCGTGTCGGAGTACGCCGGCCAGGTGCGCTTCGAGAACATCGAGGAAGGCGTTACGGTTGCCAAGCAGGTGGACGAAGTTACCGGTCTGTCGACCCTGGTGGTTATCACGCCGAAGACCCGTGGCAGCAAGATCGTCATGCGTCCGCAGATCAAGCTGGTGAACGAGGCAGGCGACGAAGTCAAGATCGCCGGCACCGATCACTCGGTGAACATCTCGTTCCCGGTGGGCGCGCTGATTACCGTGCGCGACTCGCAGCAAGTGTCGGTGGGTGAAGTGCTGGCGCGTATTCCGCAGGAATCGCAAAAGACGCGCGACATTACCGGCGGTCTGCCGCGTGTGGCCGAACTGTTCGAAGCTCGTTCGCCCAAGGATGCCGGCATGCTCGCCGACGTCACGGGTACGGTCTCGTTCGGTAAGGACACCAAGGGCAAGCAGCGTCTGGTCATCACCGACCTGGAAGGCATCAGCCACGAGTTCCTGATTCCGAAGGAAAAGCAGGTTCTGGTGCATGACGGCCAGGTGGTGAACAAGGGCGAAATGATCGTTGACGGTCCGGCCGACCCGCACGACATCCTGCGTCTGCAGGGTATCGAGAAGCTGGCGACCTACATCGTCGACGAAGTGCAGGACGTGTACCGTTTGCAAGGCGTGAAGATCAACGACAAGCACATCGAAGTGATTGTTCGTCAGATGCTGCGTCGTGTGAACATCGTCGATGCTGGTGACGCCGAGTTCATCACGGGCGAACAGGTCGAGCGTTCGGAACTGCTCAACGAGAACGATCGTGTGACCGCGGACGGCAAGATCCCCGCGCAATACGACAACGTTCTGCTGGGTATCACGAAGGCCTCGCTGTCCACCGATTCGTTCATCTCCGCCGCTTCCTTCCAGGAAACGACGCGGGTGCTGACCGAAGCGGCCATCATGGGCAAGCGCGACGATCTGCGCGGCTTGAAGGAAAACGTCATCGTGGGTCGTCTGATCCCCGCTGGTACCGGCCTGGCTTATCACCTTGCCCGCAAGGACAAGGAAGCCCTGGAAGCCGCCGAACGCGAAGCCGCTCGTCAGATGGCCAACCCGTTCGAGGATGCCCCGGTCACCGTGGACACCGTCGAGCACGACGTGGACGCGCAACCGGAAGCTCCGGCTACCGGCGGCGACGACAGCGCCATCTAAGCAGCACCTTCGATCGTCACCGCCGCAAGGCGGTGGCATCGGAAATGAAAATCCCCATCCAGGGTTCGCTCTGGCTGGGGATTTTTTTTGCCTGTTTAAAACAGGTGGATTTGTCGTGTCTGCCTATGGCGACTTTGTGCCGACATGAATACATTTCAAGAATAAAACAAAAAACTAAAAACGGAGGGTATGGAAAGACTGTGCAGATTGTGGAAGAATCGCGCTCGGCCATGTGGTCGTATCACGATATAACAAACCATGAAACGTTTTATCAGAGCGAGTTTGGTGTGCTTGATGGGCCTGGTCATCGCCGGTTGCGGCGGGGGCGGAGGCGGGGATGATGACAAGGGTTTTGACCTGACTGCCTCGACTGATGGCAAAGCCGTGGCGGGGTTTGCCGTCTCGGATGGTCAGACCGGTACGTTGAACGTGAATTCCGGCGAGGTGGCGGTGCTGCAATCGTCCGCCGGTGTGACCTGGACCGTGGTGTCGGCGGATCCGGTGGTGTCGTACACGCAGGTTTCGGACCCTACCGATTCGACTCTGCGCTACCAGTTGAGCAGTGCGCAGGGCGGCAACATCGTACTGTCTGTCGCGTCGAAAGAAGATGGCAACCTGAAGGCGACGGTGACCGTGGTGGTGGCCCCGCAGCAATACACCCCGAAGGACGCGGTTCTGGGCGCTCGCAGTACGTATACGGTGGCGGATAACTACGTAAATGGTACGACCAAGCAGTCTTCCTATACGCGTGAGACCACGGTGGTCAATCCGGACGGCAGCTACACGTCCAGTTCCTTCAACTCGGCCAATGTGGTCACCGATACGTATACGGCGAATGCGGAGGGCAA
The DNA here is from genome assembly GCF_001433395.1 of Bordetella sp. N. Classification (GTDB taxonomy): domain Bacteria; phylum Pseudomonadota; class Gammaproteobacteria; order Burkholderiales; family Burkholderiaceae_B; genus Bordetella_C. The sequence goes on along the minus strand of NZ_CP013111.1, from coordinate 5,230,788 downwards.
CCGTTTGACGCGCACGTACGTCAGCGGCGATCCCGGCAGCAACGGCAATCTTTGCACCTATACGCCCAGCCGTGAATGGCTGAACTTTCCGATCTATGTCGGCAAGACGTGGTCGTCCACATGGCAATACGCTTGCGCGTTCGGATATAAAGAGACCGCGAATTTGAATGCAACGGTCTTGAATGCGGAGTCCGTGACGGTGCCTGCCGGTGTCTTCAACGCCCTGCGTGTGCAGTTCAACACTGCTCTCACCGATTCCAACGATTCCGCGCTGACGAATGGGACTACCGGTACCGCCAAATACAACATCGCCACGATCGCCTGGTACGTTCCCACCTTGGGTCAGTACGTCAAGTTTGAACGCACGTACACGTACACGGGCGCTCAGCCGAGCTTGTACATCAATACTGAAGTTGAACAGCTGCAATCGCAGAGCCAACCTCAGTAAGCCCGGCGTTCCGTCCCAGGCAATATCGGACGGAAGTCGAGCAGCAAGACATCAAGACGGGGTCGCACGAGCGGCCCCGTTTTGCATGGAACGTCAGGACGAAATTTCCACGCCCTGGTCGTTCCAGAATTTCCAGCCCGCGGCTTCCTGGCCATTCTCGTAATTGCCTTCCGCCGCAGGCTTCCCATTCGCATGGAAATCCCGCCACAGGCCATGCTCGACACCGTCGACATAAGTCCCTTCGGATGCCAGCGTCCCGTCCTCATGAAAGGCCCGGAACAGCCCGTGGCGTATCCACTTCTTGCCGTCGGCAGATAGATACCGGGAATACCGATAACGCACGATTCCATTCTCGTGCGGGATCTCCGCAATGTTCAGCTCGTTGCTCATTTTTTATTGAAGTAGAGGGGGGGAGGTTCAGATTCGGCAGCATACCGATGAGCTAATCAATATACCGCCGTAGCCATTCCTGGCAAACCGCGACCAGCTTGCGCGGCGGGTACGTGATGCCTTGCCAGACCCTGATCCAGGTCCGTCGAATCCTTGCGCCGAGACTGATCTCCAGCGCGCTCTCGGCGGGATCGCCAAATACCGCCGTCTGCGCGACCCTGCGGTCGAGCGTAGGGGTGTTACTGCCTGGCGACGACGCGGACGAATGGCGGGTAAGGTAAGGGCTGGACGAGTAATAGCCGCTGCTTCTGCTGAACCGTCCCGGACTGCTTCTGCCGGATCCAATGAACCGTTCCGCAACGACAGGGGACATCAGCGTACCCGCCCGCCATACACCGGCACCAGGTAAATAGACGGATGAAACCGTTCTGCCGCCCATGGACTGCGACGGTTCCCCGTTTGCCGGCAACCCTGGTGGCGCCGAGCGCCGACCGTCATCCAACCCAGGCGATTCGGCACGGCCGTTATCGATAGCAGCGCGCGATATGATCCGCTTGGGGTGAGGGGTGGCATAGCCGGGATCCACGATCGTACTCAGTACCTCGTTCCACGGCAGTGGATCATCCAGCCGCATTTCTGATCGGGATCTGCCCAGCGCGGCACGCGCGCGCCCAGGCTCGCTTCCCTCCCGGACCTGCATCTTGATGCCATCCAGCTCAACGCCGGTCGCCGTCCCGCCCTGCTCCGCGGCGGGCACCGGCGGCGGATCCTCGTTGAACGTGTCCGGCGGCAGCAGCTCACGCGAGAAATGGAACTGGCTTGTTTCTATGGGCACGGCGATTCCCCCTTTCGGCCGCGGCCTGGCGCTTATCAGCGCGGCACGCAATGGAAATCGGGTAGGTAAAAATTCCTACAAGAGAGTTCCTTGCCGGGGGGAAGGGAAGTCGAGATCGGGGACGCGAAAAAGGCCTGGCAGGCATGCGCACCGCCAGGCCAGACCAGGCACCCTTAACGCGCCGGCGTCATCGCCATCTTGGCGCTGCGGAACACCGGGCCCCATTGCGGATGGCCCTGCTCATTGGGCGCCAGCTCAAAGGTCGGATCCATCTGCAGAATGCGCAGGAAACCGTCTTCGCACAGCTTGCGGTAATTGCTGACGCAATAGCTGAAGGCTTGCAGCTTTATCGCTTCGACCTGGATGGCCGTGGGGGCTCCAGCCAGATCGGCGGACGTGGCCACGCCGCGGATCACCTCGCCATAATGACCCGCCTGATATTGATCGCGTACGCGCTGCAGCGCGTCCAGCGCGGCCGGCGAGGGCGCCACGCTTTGTTGTTGTGCTGGTGGCACGGCACAAGCCGCGAGGCTCAAGGCCAGGGAAATCGCGCAAACACTACGAATGACACGGGCGGCGGTTCTCATGATGGGTACTGATGGACTCCAAAGGCATAGGGACGAAGCTTCAGGCGCGCGTACTGCGCAGTGGCCCGAGGTGTCGCCGATCATATATGCTTCCGCCCCCTTTCAGCGCGCCGAATAGGCTCATCCTTATGCGCGTTGTCGGCGGCGCGCCACGGTTTGTGTAGATCGTTCTGTTTCGGCCACTCGACTTCCCGTCTAAAGGTCTGGATGAACCACCTCGCAGGCCCTCTGGGCGAGGCAACCGTGGCCGCCTATCCACGCGCGGCATGGCCGCACGCGTAATTTCCGGGCTAGATCCCTGTTCCCGCCCTATATACCGCTTTAATCGCTTTAATATGAGCGACTTAGCTCTGGAGCTCTCTTCCATCATGTCTTCTAGTGCCGCTTTCGCCACGCCGCCTGCGCCGGGTGGGGATAATTTCGGCCTGCGTCCTTTGGACGCGATCGCCGCTACGTCCCAGGGCGGCGTCCCGCAGTCGCGCGTGCACCGCATCCTGACGGATCTGGAGGCACCGTTGGCGGCCCTGCACGAGCACGGATCGATGCACGGGGCCCTGTCGCCGGCGACGATCGGCCTGGACTCGAATGGCAAGGCGCACCTGATGCCCAGGCCAGGGATCGCGACAGACGCTGCGACCCGCGCGGGCGGCGTGGCTGGTTATGGCGCGTCCGGCGCGGCGCCGCTGGAAGCCGACGCGAGTGAAGAATTCGACCTTCCGCAGGCCGGCTATGCCGCCTTCGAGCAATATGCCGACGATGCCCTGTTGCCGCGTGGCCCCTGGACCGACATTTACGGCTTGAGCGCCGTCGCCTGCCAGCTCATCACTGGCGCGCCGCCACCGGATGCCGAGGCGCGCCGCGACCAGGATGACTATGTGCCGCTCGCGCGGCGGATGCCGGAAGGCTATGACGCGGCCTTCCTGTCGGCCATCGATGCCGGCCTGGCCCTGGCCGCCGCGCGCCGGCCCAATTCGATGGCCGCTTATCTGGCTTCGTTCGGCAGCCTGGAACCGGCGCCCGCCATGCCCGCGCTGGCCGAGCCCGAAGTGGTGGTCGTGCAGGACGATTACCGCCCGGAGGAGGCCGATGGGGCCGACAGGGCCAATGGCGCCGGAATGGCCTATGGGGCCGATCGCGGCGACTATGACGACGACGATGACCTCGCGGACGGCGCAGCACGCCGCCGCGTGTCGTTCTGGGGCCTGTTTCTGGTTCTATTGTTAGCGGTGCTGGCGGTGCCGGCGTGGCTCTGGTACCAGAGTGGCAAGGACGCGAACGCCGGCCGCGGGCGCACGCCCACCGGGGCGTCGTTCGTTCCGTTGACGCAACGGGATACGCGGGCTGCTCAGCCGGGCGGCGCGGCTGCCGATGCGGGCAGTGGTGCGCAGCGCGGGACGGTTACCGGGCCCGGCACGAGTACTGGCACTGGTACGGGCACTGGTGCCGGCGTCGGAGGCGATGCTGGCATGCCGTCATCAGGCCCTGGCGCATCAACCGCTACGTCCACAGCGCCGAATGGCTACGCCGCCGGCACCAGCACTGAAACCCGGCCCGCCGGGCCGCAGTCATCCCGCGACCCAGGCGCCGCGTCGGACGCAGGCGCCGCGGGCCCCACGGCTGCCGGCACGGCCCCGCCGGCGGTCGGTCAGACGGGCGCCGATGCCGGCAGCAGCACCGGTAGCAGCGGCCGCGCCGCCACTGCCCCGCAGCCCTATCACTCGACAGTCACCCTGGGTGGCGGGGCTGGCCACGCCGCGACGCCAGCGACGCCGGGCGCGGCGACCGAAGGCCAGTCGGCTGGCGGTTCCACCGCCCCTGTCACGCCGGCCGCCCCCGCCGCCGGCACGGATACGGAGGCCGGGCAGGGCGCCCAGGCCCCCGCCGCGGAAGCCGCCAAGCCGGCCAAGCCACCCGCGGGTCCGCCTGTGCTTGTCCGCATCGACGTCCGCCCGTGGGGTGAAATCGTCGTCGACGGCGTGTCGCGTGGCGTCAGTCCGCCTCTCAAGGAACTGCGGCTGACCCCGGGCAAGCACGCCGTGATCATCAAGAACACCGGCCTGCCCAACTACCGGCTGACCCTGGAGGTCAAAGCGGGTACCCCTGCCGTAATCTCCCATGTGTTCAATTAGCCACGGATTCAAGGTCGAAAGACGCGAATCCGGGCCTGTGCCCCCGGCTCGGCACTCCTGGGGATCATCCAGAAAACGCAGGCTTTGACATAAGCCTCGATCTGGGCTAATCTCACGGGCTCACTGAGTTATATGCGCGCAGTGTTTTTCCTGCGCGCGCAGTTTGTGGGTCAGGATTGCCGCGAGTTTGCAGCAAATACGACGGCGCAAGCCGCCGTTGCCCGACCCAGGCAGCAAGATTCACCAATAGATTCAGCAAGACCCGCTCTTTTACGTATACGCGTCAGGGGCGGTTTTGCGCGAACCGCCTCCCCGACGTCCGGAGATGCCCGTGCATCCCCGAACGGCGGGTCAAGGTTTAAGCAGTACGGTACATCAGTACTCTTACCCCCCGTAGTACGTAAAAGGGATTTCAAAGGTCATGCCTACCATCAGCCAACTCGTGCGCAAGCCGCGCGAAGTCAGCGCCGCCAAGAGCAAGAGCCCCGCGCTCGAAAACTGCCCGCAGCGGCGTGGCGTGTGCACCCGCGTGTACACCACCACCCCCAAGAAGCCTAACTCCGCTCTGCGTAAGGTCGCCAAGGTGCGCCTGACCAACGGTTACGAAGTCATTTCGTACATCGGCGGCGAAGGCCACAACCTGCAAGAACACTCGGTCGTGCTCGTGCGCGGCGGCCGTGTGAAAGACTTGCCGGGTGTGCGTTACCACATCGTCCGTGGCTCGCTCGACTTGCAAGGCGTGAAAGACCGCAAGCAAGCTCGTTCGAAGTACGGCGCGAAGCGCCCCAAGAAGGCCTGATAGCCAGGCCGCAGTCCGCCGCCGACATTCGGCCGCTGGACCGTGCAGCCGCTTGCGTTCCCGAGGAACGGCAACGGCACGTAAGGGGCCATCTACGTTATGGATGGCCATGGCCGCGGAACAACGCGGTTCAACTGAACTGACACATTAAGGAAGCACTATGCCCCGTCGTCGCGAAGTACCTAAGCGCGAGATTCTGCCCGATCCCAAGTTCGGCAGCGTCGAGCTCGCCAAGTTCATGAACGTCGTCATGCTGGACGGCAAGAAGGCCGTCGCCGAGCGCATCGTTTACGGTGCCCTCGAGCAAGTCCAGACCAAGACCGGCAAAGAGCCGATCGAAGTCTTCAGCCTGGCGATCAACAACATCAAGCCGATCGTCGAAGTGAAGAGCCGCCGCGTTGGCGGCGCCAACTACCAAGTGCCGGTTGAAGTGCGCCCTGTGCGCCGCCTGGCCTTGGCTATGCGTTGGTTGCGCGAAGCCGCAAAGAAGCGCGGCGAGAAGTCGATGGATCTGCGTTTGGCTGGCGAGTTGATCGATGCCTCTGAAGGTCGTGGCGCCGCGATGAAGAAGCGCGAAGACACGCACAAGATGGCCGAGGCCAACAAGGCCTTCAGCCATTTCCGCTGGTAATTTAAGGATTAAGCAACCATGGCCCGCAAAACCCCGATCGAGCGCTACCGCAACATTGGCATCTCTGCGCACATCGATGCAGGGAAAACCACCACGACCGAACGCATCCTGTTCTACACGGGCGTCAATCACAAGATTGGCGAAGTGCATGATGGCGCCGCCACCATGGACTGGATGGAACAGGAACAGGAACGTGGCATCACCATTACGTCGGCCGCGACCACGGCGTTCTGGCGTGGCATGGCTGGCAACTATCCTGAGCACCGCATCAACATCATCGACACCCCGGGGCACGTCGACTTCACCATTGAAGTCGAACGCTCCATGCGCGTGCTCGATGGTGCTTGCATGGTCTACTGCGCTGTGGGCGGTGTGCAGCCCCAGTCGGAAACCGTGTGGCGTCAGGCCAACAAGTACGGCGTGCCGCGCCTGGCCTTCGTCAACAAGATGGACCGTACCGGCGCCAACTTCTTCAAGGTCTATGACCAGCTGAAGGGCCGCCTGCGTGCCAACCCCGTGCCCATCGTGATCCCGATCGGCGCCGAAGACACGTTCACCGGCGTTATCGACCTGGTCAAGATGAAGGCAATCTTGTGGGACGAAGCCAGCCAAGGCACCAAGTTCGACTACGTCGACATTCCCGCCGAGCTGCAAGACACGGCTGACGAATGGCGCGAAAAGCTGGTCGAGTCGGCCGCTGAGTCGTCCGAAGAGCTGATGAACAAGTACCTGGAAACGGGTGCTCTGGACGAAGCCGAAATCAACCTCGGCATCCGTACGCGTACCATCGCTGGCGAAATCCAGCCGATGCTGTGCGGCACCGCCTTCAAGAACAAGGGCGTGCAGCGCATGCTGGACGCGGTCATCGACTACCTGCCGTCGCCCATCGACATTCCGCCGGTGGATGGCCAGGACGATGACGGCAACGCCATCACCCGCAAGGCTGAAGACACCGAGAAGTTCTCGGCGCTGGCATTCAAGCTGATGAGCGATCCGTTCGTCGGTCAGCTGACCTTCGTGCGCGTGTATTCCGGCGTGCTGAAGTCGGGCGATACCGTCTACAACCCCATCAAGGGCAAGAAGGAACGTATCGGCCGTCTGCTGCAGATGCACGCCAACAACCGCGAAGAAATCAAGGAAGTGTTGGCAGGCGACATCGCCGCTGTGGTGGGCCTGAAGGATTGCACGACCGGCGAAACGCTGTGCGACGTCGATTCGCCCATCCTGCTGGAACGCATGGAATTCCCCGAGCCCGTGATTTCGCAGGCCGTGGAACCCAAGTCGAAGGCCGACCAGGAAAAGATGGGTCTGGCGCTGGGCCGTCTGGCTCAGGAAGATCCGTCGTTCCGCGTGCGCAGCGACGAAGAATCGGGTCAAACCATCATTTCCGGTATGGGCGAACTGCACTTGGAAATTCTGGTCGACCGCATGAAGCGCGAATTCGGCGTGGAAGCGAACGTCGGCAAGCCCCAAGTGGCTTACCGCGAAACCATCCGCAAGGTTTGCGAAGAAGCCGAAGGCAAATTCGTCAAGCAGTCGGGCGGTCGTGGTCAGTACGGTCACGCTGTGGTGAAGGTCGAGCCGCTGGAGCCGGGTGGTGTGGGCTTCGAGTTCGTCGACGCCATCAAGGGCGGTGTGGTTCCTCGCGAATTCATCCCGGCCGTTGAAAAGGGCGTGCGCGAGACTCTGGGCTCGGGCATCCTGGCGGGCTACCCCATTGTGGACGTCAAGGTGACGCTGTTCTTCGGTTCGTACCACGACGTCGACTCGAACGAAAACGCGTTCAAGATGGCCGGCTCGATGGCATTCAAGGAAGGTCTGCGCAAGGCCAGCCCCGTGCTGCTCGAACCGATGATGGCTGTTGAAGTCGAAACGCCGGAAGACTACGCTGGTACCGTGATGGGCGATCTGTCCTCGCGTCGCGGCATGGTCCAAGGCATGGACGACATCATCGGCGGTGGCAAGATCATCAAGGCCGAAGTTCCCCTGGCTGAGATGTTCGGCTACTCGACCAGCCTGCGTTCGCAAACGCAAGGTCGTGCGACGTACACGATGGAGTTCAAGCAGTACGCTGAAGCTCCGAAGAACGTGGCTGACGAAGTTATCGCTGCTCGTACCAAGTAATTAATTTAAGTCGGCGCCGTTTCCGATCGTCGGAAGCGGCGCTAAGTAAACAGTTTCCTTGTAAGACTAAGGATAGAGATCATGGCAAAAGGCAAGTTTGAACGTACCAAGCCGCACGTGAACGTGGGCACGATCGGTCACGTTGACCACGGCAAGACCACGCTGACGGCAGCGATCACCACCGTTCTGTCGAAGAAGTTCGGCGGCGAAGCCAAGGCGTACGACCAGATCGACGCGGCGCCCGAAGAGAAGGCACGTGGTATCACGATCAACACCGCTCACGTCGAGTACGAAACGGAAGCGCGTCACTATGCGCACGTTGACTGCCCGGGCCACGCTGACTATGTGAAGAACATGATCACGGGCGCGGCGCAGATGGACGGCGCGATCCTGGTGGTGTCGGCCGCTGACGGCCCGATGCCGCAAACGCGTGAACACATCCTGCTGAGCCGCCAGGTTGGCGTGCCGTACATCATCGTCTTCCTGAACAAGGCCGACATGGTGGACGACGCTGAACTGCTCGAGCTGGTGGAGATGGAAGTTCGCGAACTGCTCAGCAAGTACGACTTCCCCGGCGACGACACCCCGATCGTGACGGGTTCGGCCAAGCTGGCGCTGGAAGGCGACAAGGGTCCCCTGGGCGAAGAAGCCATCGGCAAGCTGGCTGACGCGCTGGACACGTACATCCCGACGCCCGAGCGCGCCGTGGACGGCACCGTTCCTGATGCCCGTGGAAGACGTGTTCTCGATCTCGGGTCGCGGCACCGTGGTGACCGGCCGTATCGAACGCGGCATCGTGAAGGTCGGCGAAGAAATCGAAATCGTCGGCATCAAGCCCACGGTCAAGACGACCTGCACCGGCGTGGAAATGTTCCGCAAGCTGCTGGACCAAGGTCAGGCTGGCGACAACGTCGGCATCCTGCTGCGCGGCACCAAGCGTGAAGACGTCGAGCGCGGCCAAGTGCTGGCCAAGCCCGCATCGATCAACCCGCACACGGACTTCACGTCCGAGGTGTACATCCTGTCCAAGGAAGAAGGCGGCCGCCACACCCCGTTCTTCAACGGCTATCGTCCCCAGTTCTACTTCCGCACGACGGACGTGACGGGCACGATCGAACTGCCGGCCGACAAGGAAATGGTTCTGCCGGGCGACAACGTGTCGATGACCGTTCGCCTGCTGGCTCCGATCGCCATGGAAGAAGGTCTGCGTTTCGCCATCCGTGAAGGCGGTCGTACCGTCGGCGCCGGCGTCGTTGCCAAGATCCTGAAGTAATTCCCTGCCGGGTGCGGTGATCCGGCTCCACGGGTCACCGCTTACATCGTTCTTTAGTAGGAAACACCATGAAAAACCAAAAGATCCGCATCCGCTTGAAGGCGTTCGATTACAAGTTGATCGATCAGTCGGCCGCTGAAATCGTCGACACCGCCAAGCGCACCGGTGCGGTCGTCCGTGGTCCGGTTCCGCTGCCCACGCGTATCCGTCGTTACGACGTGCTGCGTTCGCCGCACGTGAACAAGACGTCGCGTGACCAGTTCGAAATCCGTACGCACCAGCGTCTGATGGACATCGTTGATCCCACCGACAAGACCGTGGACGCCCTGATGCGTCTGGATCTGCCGGCCGGTGTCGATGTCGAAATCGCCCTGCAGTAAGAAGTAATGTGACGCGCCCTGCGAAGGAGGGCGCGTTATAGCGAAGGCCGCGTTACCTCCGGGGGCGCGGCCTTTGTCATTGGGGCTCGGCGGTTTCTCCGAGCAGTACCCCGATGGCGCGGTTGCGCGCGTGAAGCACTTCGTGCGCCTGGCAGGACAGGGCCTTCATCCAGAAGCCAAGCTGCCATTGCTCGTTCTCATTGGGACCCGCCTCGCCGCACAGGGACTTGACCGCCATATGCCGCGTGGCGGCGTGCGTGCACCATTTGTGCAAATACCCTTCGACCACGGTGCGCGATTCTCTTCTTAGCGCCTCCAAAAACATCTGGTCCGGGACGATGATGTCGTCCGCCTTGCCCACGGCGCTGCGCACGTTGATCAAAGACTTCAGCTTCTCGAATCGCTCCGTCTGGTCGTTGCGCAGGCATGCGTGGACGGCCTCCTGGATCGGCCCAAGGTTCTTGCGTACGAAGGGCTCGCTCTTAAGCAGCTGCCGAAGATAGACCCACGATCTGTTCGGCGCCAACAGGGTCTCGTCGACATGGGCGCCAGCTGCCTGCAAATCGACGGCGTGTCCGTACGGGTTGCGCCACCACTCCCGCAGCGCGAACAGCGCTTTCATGATGCGATTCCGTGGCGCTTTGAATTTCATGGTAGGCGGCCGCGCTGCTTCGCCCAGCAGCCCATACAGTCCTGCCGCCTGCGACCCGCGCAGTCTGGCCACCTCGTCCTTGAGCGCAAGACGAAGCTCGATTTCCATATCGAAACCCGGTTCGTTCAGACGCATCTGACTCGCCTTCTGAACGACGAGCGCGCGCACCATGTCGTTGTAGGCGGCGGCTATCTGCGCATCCGTTGAATACCTGTCGATACGGACGAATGCGCGGACGCGATCCTGGAATTTTCGTTGGAAGTGCTCGGTGCGCCATGCCTCTTTCGCGTCGAGGTCCCAGCGCAAGGGATACACGAGCCCCTCAAGCCAGTGAGTGAATAATGCCTTGGCGGAAGCGACCTTATCCTTAGCCGGTCTGCCCATATGCCGGATCTGCTCAACGACGTCAGCGTCGATACCGATGGGGAGGGCCACCGCGCCGGGCGGGCCGCCGGAGTATCGCGCCATGCCGCGCGTGGGGCCGCGTACCTCGCCACGTATCTGGCCATTGATCGCAGCGGCTTTCGCCTGCCTGCGTTCGAGAAGGCATTCCCGAAAGATCGGCAGCACATGGGCCACCCCGCCCGTCACCGAAGATCCCATCACCCAAGCCGTCAGCTCGGCGTATCCCGACTGGTGCATCCCGTTGAGGAAGTCCAGCAGCACGTCATCGCAATCCACGGTGTTCAGCAAACCATTCACCGCATCGCGGTATGAGTTCTGCCCGCGCAGTTCATGTTCCTCGTACATGCCGCGCAGCAGTTGCACGAACATCGCGGCGATGCGCTTGTGGAGGATGTTCACGCGTTCCTGCCGACTGCCGGCCAGATCGGTAATGCCATTCTTTTCCGGCGCGGCAGGTCCTTTCGAGAGCGCGCGCATTTCCTTGCGGAAGGCATGCATCTCGGTGTCGTAGCACGCCTTCTCGGCGTCCGTCATGCCGTGCCGTATATCTTCCAATGCAGCGTTGTAGCTGGTCTTGAAGAACGCCAGCATCTGGAGCTGAATCTTCAGCGCCATCAGCGGCCTGCGCTGGTAGCGGTCTATCGTCTCTTGCGGAATCGTCTCCGCAAATGCCTTGAGATACTCCTTCACGATCGGCACGGAGATGTCAGGCTGCGCCAGGCCCACGACCGTCTTGAACCATTCCATCCCCGTAGGCGTAGCCGCCCACTTGACCAGCCTGTCTTCCAGCGCCGTGCGGCAGCCGTCGTCGCGCTTGATGCGCTCGGCCAGATTCATGAGGTCGTGGAATTTATTGTCGCTGACCAACTTGAATGCGGCCTGCATGTGCAGGCGTATGGATGCGGGCGTGAGCCGGTAATCCCGGCGCTGGACGCCGCCCAATGCGCGCGTGCTGGACCCCGTTTGTTTATGCAGATCAGGACGTGCCTTTGCCTGGACGCCCGTCCAGGCATGCCGCAAGATACTCCAGAGTTTGCGCCTGACGCCCTGGACGCCGGGATCCGTGTTGCGGGCGTCGGACTGGTGCTGTTCCTGTTCGACGCTCACAAGGCTGCGCAGCCACGCCGCGGCATGGCTGATGACCTTCGGGTCCAGGCTGTCGGCGTCCCCCCCTAAGGCGATGATGCTGGCGCTAAGGTCGCTGGAGCTGCCGAGCGAAGTTGGCGTCGACGAGCCGCTGATTGAAGGCGTACGGCGTTCGAAGTGGGGGAGTGCGTCGCGCACCGCCCGGGCGCACTTGGCGGAGTCCTTGCACACTGCCTTGACGACCGGGCTGGCCTCCAACAAGCGATTCATTAACCAGTGCAGTTGGCCACGAACCCTTGCCCGTTCGGTGGTGGGTGAGGCTTTGACAACCATGAGGTCGTCGCGGGGGTACAGGAAGGACTCACCCTCCCAGGAATGGAAGGAGGCCACCCGTTGTGGGCCCCCGCTTGTAATTTCACCTGCCATACCGGCTCCGTCCTCAGGTTGCGATTGTTGATCCAGACCTGAGTCGGTATCCCGGTCGCCCCGGTTCCGGACAGGCCGGCTACGCGCAAGGGCCGCCGCAGGCAGGGCTCACCCGCCGGTTCGCTGATTCATGTCTGATTTGATTTGGAAGGCCAGCATCGCCAGCACCGTCGCTGGGAGGCCCGGCGCCGGCGCCAAGCCGGGCCGGCCGCCGCCGGGGCGAAGACTTCACTTGATTCCCGGGAACGTAAATTCGGCGTCAATCCCGCCCCTGCCATCCCTGCTTGGGGCGGCCCGCGGCCAGGCATTGCGCCGCAACAACAAACCCGGGCGGCTACTTGCAACCCGGCAAATCAGCATGCTATAGTCTGAGATTGCCGTTTTTGGCAGGGGTGTGCCTGTCCTCATTAGGGACGCTCCGCTGTAGCCGCGGCAAAAATGACACACACGTAGGGCGAAGTGTCTCTTCGCCTGATTAGCCCCGACCAATCGTAGTCGGGAATGGAGAAAACGATGTCGAATCCGACACCCACGCCTGCCGCCCATCGGCTCGGGCTGGTGGGTCGCAAGGTTGGCATGACCCGTATTTTCACCGAGGATGGCGAGTCCATTCCGGTGACCGTGCTGGATCTGTCGAACAACCGAGTGACCCAGGTCAAGTCCCTGGAAAGCGACGGCTATGCCGCTGTCCAGCTGGCTTACGGCGAACGCCGCAAGTCGCGCGTTGCCGAGCCGCAAACCGGCCACTACGCGAAAGCCGGCGTCGAAGCCGGTAGCATCCTCAAGGAATTCCGCCTCGACCCCGCGAAAGCCGCCGAATTTACCGCCGGCACCGTGGTCACCGTGGAAAGCGTGTTCGAAGTCGGCCAAACGGTTGACGTCACGGGCACCACCATCGGTAAAGGCTTTGCCGGTACCATCAAGCGCCACCACTTCGGTTCGCAACGCGCGTCGCACGGTAACTCCCGTTCGCACCGCGTGCCCGGCTCGATCGGTCAAGCGCAAGATCCTGGCCGCATTTTCCCCGGTAAGCGCATGTCGGGTCACCTCGGTGACGTGCAGCGTACCGTCCAGAACCTGGACGTGATCCGTGTGGACGCTGAGCGCGGTCTGCTGTTCGTCAAGGGCGCCGTGCCCGGCCACAACGAAGCTAACGTCGTTGTGCGTCCGGCCGTCAAGGCCCCGGCCAAGAAAGGAGCGTAAGCAAATGGATCTCAAGCTCCTGAACGACCAAGGTGAAGCTGGCACCGTCAGCGTTGCCGACACCGTCTTCGGCCGTGAATTCAATGAAGCGCTGGTGCAGCAGATCGTCGTGGCCTTCCAGGCCAACGCGCGTAGCGGCAACCGTGCTCAGAAGGATCGTACGGACGTCAAGCACTCCACCAAGAAGCCCTGGCGCCAGAAGGGTACCGGCCGCGCTCGCGCCGGTATGACCTCGTCGCCGCTGTGGCGTGGGGGTGGTCGCGCGTTCCCGAACTCGCCGGACGAAAACTTCAGCCAGAAGGTCAACAAGAAGATGTACCGTGCCGGGATCCGCTCGATCCTGTCGCAACTGGCCCGTGAAGGCCGCATCGCCGTTGTCGACGCTTTCAAGCTGGAATCGCCCAAGACCAAGCTGGCAGCTGAAAAGCTGAAGGGCCTGGGTCTGGAGTCCGTGCTGATCATCACCGACGACTTCGACGAAAACGTTTACCTCGCCACCCGCAACCTGCCGCACGTTGCCGTGGTCGAACCGCGCTATGCCGATCCGCTTTCGCTGATCCACTACAAGAAAGTGTTGATCACGAAGCCCGCCATCGCCCAACTCGAGGAGATGCTCGGATGAACCCCGAACGCTTGCTGCAGGTTCTGCTGGCACCGATCGTGACCGAAAAGGCCACCTTCGTCGCCGAGAAGAACCAACAAGTCGCATTCCGCGTGGTCGACACGGCCACCAAGCCGGAAATCAAGGCTGCCGTCGAACTGCTCTTCAAGGTGCAGGTCGAGTCCGTGCAGGTCCTCAATCGCAAGGGCAAAGTCAAGCGCTTTGGCCGTTTCGTGGGTCGCCGTCGCAATGAGCGCAAGGCCTACGTTTCGCTCAAGGAAGGCCAGGAAATCGACTTTGCGGAGGTGAAGTAAATGGCCCTCGTTAAAGTCAAACCGACCTCGGCCGGCCGCCGTGGCATGGTGAAAGTGGTCAGCCCCAATCTGCACAAGGGCGCCCCTCTGGCTTCGCTTCTCGAAAAGAAGAAGCGTGGCTCTGGCCGTAACAACAACGGTCACATCACCATCCGTCACCGTGGCGGTGGTCACAAGCAGCATTACCGTATCGTCGATTTCAAGCGTGACAAGGACGGCATCCCCGCCAAGGTCGAACGCCTGGAATATGACCCCAACCGTACGGCGCACTTGGCGCTGCTGTGCTACGCCGATGGCGAGCGCCGCTACATCATCGCGCCCCGTGGCCTGGAAGTTGGTGCCTCGCTGGTGTCGGGCGACGAAGCCCCCATCCGCTCCGGCAACACGCTGCGTATCCGCAGCATCCCGGTGGGTACGACGATTCACTGCATCGAAATGCTGCCCGGCAAGGGTGCGCAGATCGCTCGCTCGGCTGGCGCTTCCGCCGTGCTGATGGCTCGCGAAGGCGTTTACGCCCAAGTGCGTCTGCGTTCGGGCGAAGTGCGCCGCATTCACATCGAATGCCGCGCCACGATTGGTGAAGTCGGTAACGAAGAACACAGCCTGCGCCAAATCGGCAAGGCCGGTGCAATGCGTTGGCGCGGTGTCCGCCCGACGGTTCGTGGCGTTGCCATGAACCCGGTCGATCACCCGCACGGTGGTGGTGAAGGCCGCACCGGCGAAGCTCGCGAACCGGTCAGCCCGTGGGGCACCCCGGCTAAGGGTTACAAGACCCGTAGCAACAAGCGGACGAACAATATGATCGTCCAACGGCGCAAGCGCAAGTAAGAGGCGAACACTATGTCACGTTCGATCAAGAAAGGCCCGTTTGTCGACGCCTACCTTATTACCAAGGTAGAGAAAGCCGTCGCGGGCAAAGACAAGAAGCCGATCAAGACCTGGTCGCGCCGCTCCACGATCCTGCCCGAGTTCATCGGTCTGACGATCGCTGTGCACAACGGCAAGCAACACGTTCCCGTTTACATCAACGAGAACATGGTCGGCCACAAACTCGGCGAATTCGCGCTGACCCGTACGTTCAAGGGTCACGCCGCGGACAAGAAGGCCAAGAGGTAAGCGATGGAAACTACTGCCATTATCCGTGGAGTTCACATCTCGGCCCAGAAGACCCGTCTGGTTGCGGACCTGATCCGCGGCAAGTCGGTCGCTCGTGCCCTTGAGATCCTCAACTTCTCGCCCAAGAAAGCCGCCGGCATCCTGAAAAAGGCTGTCGAATCCGCGATCGCCAACGCCGAACACAACGACGGTGCTGACATCGACGAGCTGAAGGTCACGACTATTTTCGTGGACAAAGCCGAATCGATGAAGCGTTTCTCCGCTCGTGCGAAGGGCCGTGGCAACCGCATTGAGAAGCAGACCTGCCACATCACGGTCAAGGTCGGAGCCTAAGGAGTCACGATGGGTCAGAAAATTCACCCCACTGGGTTCCGTCTCGCGGTCACCCGTAATTGGTCCTCGCGTTGGTACGCTGATGACAAAACCTTCGGTGCCATGCTGGCCGAAGACATCCGCGTTCGCGAATACCTGAAGAAGAAGCTCAAGAGCGCTTCCGTCGGTCGCGTCGTTATCGAGCGTCCCGCCAAGAATGCCCGCATCACCGTCTACTCGGCTCGTCCGGGCGTGGTGATCGGCAAGCGTGGCGAAGACATCGAAAGCCTGAAGGCCGATCTGCAGCGTCTGATGGGCGTGCCCGTGCACGTCAACATCGAGGAAATCCGCAAGCCGGAAACCGACGCTCAGCTGATCGCCGATTCGATCTCGCAACAGCTCGAAAAGCGCATCATGTTCCGCCGCGCCATGAAGCGCGCCATGCAAAACGCCATGCGTTTGGGCGCCCAAGGCATCAAGATCATGAGCGCCGGTCGTCTGAACGGCATCGAAATCGCACGTACCGAGTGGTACCGCGAAGGTCGCGTGCCGCTGCACACGCTGAAGGCGAACATCGACTACGGCACCTCGGAAGCCCACACCACCTACGGTGTGATCGGCATCAAGGTCTGGGTCTACAAGGGCGACATGCTGGCCAATGGCGAACTGCCGCCTGAGACCGCCGCGCCTCGCGAAGAAGAGCGCCGTCCGCGCCGTGCCCCCCGTGGCGATCGTCCTGGTGGCGACCGTCCTGGTGGCCGTCCCGGCGGTGGTGGCCGTGGTCGCGGTCCGCGTAAAGCGGACGCTGCGCCGGCGCCCGAAGGAGAATAAACATGCTGCAACCCTCACGCAGAAAATATCGCAAAGAGCAGAAGGGCCGCAACACGGGCCTGGCAACGCGCGGCACCAACGTGTCGTTCGGCGAATACGGTCTGAAGGCCACCGGCCGTGGCCGTCTGACCGCTCGCCAGATCGAAGCTGCTCGTCGTGCTATCAACCGTCACATCAAGCGTGGCGGCCGGATCTGGATCCGCATCTTCCCCGATAAGCCGATCTCGCAAAAGCCCGCCGAAGTCCGTATGGGTAACGGTAAGGGCAACCCGGAGTACTGGGTCGCTGAAATCCAACCCGGCAAGGTGCTGTACGAAATGGAAGGGGTGAGCGAAGAATTGGCTCGCGAAGCTTTCCGCCTGGCCGCCGCTAAGCTGCCGATCGCGACGACCTTCGTGGCTCGTCACATTGGCACCTAAGGAGTCCACTATGAAAGCCCAAGAACTCCGTACCAAAGACGTCGCCGAGCTGCAGAAAGAGCTCGAGAGCCTGCTCCGTGCCCAATTCGGTCTGCGTATGCAGAGAGCTACTCAGCAGCTCGCCAACACCAGCCAGCTGGGCAAAGTGCGTCGTGACATCGCTCGCGTCCGCACCTTGCTGACCGAGAAGGCAGGAAGCTAATCATGAGCGAAACGCAAAACACCCAACCCGCCAAGCGCCAGCGTACGCTGGTCGGCAAGGTCGTCAGCAACAAGATGGACAAGACCGTGGTCGTTCTCGTCGAACGCCGCGTGAAGCACCCCATCTATGGCAAGATCATCGTGCGCTCCGCCAAGTACAAGGCGCATGACGAGACGAACCAGATCAACGAAGGCGATACGGTTGAAATCGCCGAAGGCCGCCCCATCTCGCGCTCGAAGGCGTGGAGCGTGGTGCGCCTGGTTGAGGCCGCTCGCATCATCTGATGCACCCATGCAAGCCGGGAGTCATCCCGGCCTGTATGTGAAAAGCCAAGAGCTCACGCTCTTGGCTTTTTTTCGTTTGCTGCGAAGGTTTTGCCGGCTTGCAGCCACGCTGCCGCCGGCCGGCTCGATTATGCGGCCTGATCCAGAAATCCGAGCACCGTCTGGTTAAACTCGGCCGTCCGGCTACGCGACCAGGCGTGGCCGCCGCGATCCATCAGTACCAATTTCGCACCCGGTATCGCCGCCGCGATTTCCCGCGAAAAATAGGCCGGTGTCAGCATGTCGTCTTCGGCGCAACAGACCAGCGTCGGTGCCGTGATCGTCTTCAGCTCCTGCGCGAAATCGAATGCCAGGATGGCATCGATGCGGCTGGCCATGATTTCCGCAGCGGAGATTTCTCCCGCCGCCGACCGTTGCTCCACGGCTTGCAAAGCCGCGTCATTGGCGGCGACGTATTCAGGCGGGTAGAAGAACAGTGACGTGGTCTGCGCGTAGATCTCCGGACCCAGTTCCTGCAGGATTTTCTTGCGCAGCCCCCACACTCGCCGGCGGTACGCGTCGGCGCGATGCACGCTGGCATAGAGCGCCATACGCGCGACCCGTTGCGGCTGGCGCGCGGCGATGACCTGTGCGATGGCGCCGCCGGTGGAATGGCCGACCAGATCGGCCGACGCGATCCCCAGGACATCCATCAAGGACAGCAGATCATCCGCGAGCTGATAGATATCGCGCACTGGTACGCGCGCCGTGCCGCCCGTCCCGCGTTGGTCGTACACCAGCACGCGGTGCCTGGCCGCGAAGGCTTCGATCTGCGGTTGCCAGAACGAGCCGGCGCCCCCCATGCCGGCGATCAGCACCAACGGTGCGCCATCCTCCGGACCGTGGAAGGTATAGGCGTGCGAGATTCCGTTCGCATCGATATGCGGCATGAATCAATCTCCCACGTAAGCAGTGGCCGCGATCTCAACCAGGAACTCCGGTTTGACCAGATCCGCGCGGATGCAATAGCGCGCCGGCGGCGTGGCGGGGAAGTACTCCGCATAGACCTCGTTGACCGCGGCGTAGTCGGCCAGATCCTTCACGAAGATCTGGTTGAAGGCGATGTCCTTCATGGTGGCACCGGCCGCGGCCAGCACACTCTTGATCGACTCCAGGACGTGGCGGGTCTGCGCGCGCACGTCGCCCACGCCGACCGTCTCGCCCCGCGGGCCGACGGCGAGCATGCCCGACACATGGATGGTGTTGCCCGCGCGCGTCGCCGACGAGTACGGCGCCAGCGGCGGCGCGGCGTTGTCTGGATTGATGATCTGTATGGTCATGGTGCTTGCCTCATTCGGCCTTGACGCCGGTCTTCTTGACAATGGCGGCCCACTGCGCGGTGTCCGCCTTGATGATGTCCGCGAATGCCTGCGGACTGGTGGTGTCGGCCTCGGCGCCCATGGCGGCGAGTGCCTTCCGGGCCTCCGGCGTGGCGAAGGCCTTGACTACTTCCGCATTGAGCTTGTCGACGATGGGCTGCGGTGTGCCCGCCGGCGCGAGCAGGCCGAACCACGACCGTACCTGCACGCCTTCCACGCCTGCCTCGGCCAGCGTGGGCACATCAGGCAGGGCGGCCGCGCGCTTGCTTCCGGCAATGCCGAGCACGCGCAGCTTGCCGGAGCGTATCGACGGCAACACGGAGGGCAGGTGGTCGAACATGATCTGCACGCGGCCGGACAGAAGGTCGGTCATCGCCGGCGCCGCGCCCTTGAAAGGCACATGCAGCATCTTCACGCCCTGGGCCTGCTGGAAGATCTCGGCAGTCAGGTGGGGTATCGCGCCGATGCCGCTGGAAGCGAACGTCAGCGCCGGATTGGCATGGCGCGCCAGGTCGACGAGCTCCTTCGGCGTCTTGGCGGGGACGTCGGGATTGACCACCAAGGCAACGGGAATGGTGGCAAGCATGGCCACCGGCGCGAAGGCCTTGGCGCTGTCGTACGACAGACCCGAATAGATCGAGGGCGCGATGGTCTGGCTGGCGGTCACGCCGAGCAGCAGCGTATAGCCGTCGGGCTCGGCGCGCGCGACCACGCCCGCGCCTATGGTGCTGCCGGCGCCTGCCCGGTTTTCCACCACGAAGGACTGATGCAGCGCGCTGCCCAGGCGCTCGGCCACCAGGCGCGCGATAAGGTCGGCGGCCCCGCCGGGCGGAAATCCGACCACGATCTTGACGGGTTTGGCGGGATAGGCGGCCTCTTGAGCGTAGGCGGCCTGCATCGGCAAGCTCGCGCCCAGCAAGGCCGAACCCGCCAGGGCCGGCGCAAGCAGGGCGCGGCCTAGAAGCGTGCACGCGCGGCGACGCGCGCGCTGGTATTTCAAAGCGCTGTTCATTACATTCCCCTTGTAGCTATCGTCGTAGCGATGTCAAAACTATGCGGCGGAAATACAGAGGAGGCGTAGCGTTTATTTATCTACAAGGCCGTGCGCGAAATGCAACACCTCGATCTGACCGCTCTACGTTATTTTTCCGAGACCGCCATGACGGGCTCCATACGTCTGGCCTCCGCGCGGCTGCACGTCACGCCCTCGGCGATCAGCCGGCAGATCGCCAAGCTTGAGCACCGCCTGGGTACGGTGCTGTTCGAGCGGCGCCCCACCGGCGTGGCGCTCACCGCATCCGGGCAGTTGCTGGCCGACGAACTGGTGGCCATCTACGGCAACCTGTCGCGCGTGCAGACGCTTATCGGCGACCTCGAAGGGCTGCGCCGCGGTGAGGTGGTCATCCATTGCCTGGAAGGCGCCGTCGACACCTGGTTGCCGGATGTCATCGCGCGTTATCACGCGCAGCATCCCGGCATCGAATTCAACGTTCTGGTTTCCAGTACGGACCGTGCCGTCGAGGCCCTGGCGGCGGGCCGCTGCGATATCGCGTTGATGTTCAAGGCGCCGCCGCGCGCCGACATCGAGGTCGTCGCCAGCGACAGCGAACCGCTGGTGGCCCTGGTCAGCCCGACGCACGCCCTGGCGCGCCGGCGCTCCGTGACCGTGCCGGATCTATTACGCCACAAGCTGGCCATGCCGGACGCCAGCTTCGGCGTGCGCCAGGTGCTCGATCGCTATCTGCGGCAAGGCCGCATCGATGCGCCGTGGCTGCTCACCGCGAACTCGATTGCCATGACGCGCAGCCTGGTGAGGCGGGGCGTCGCCGTGACCATCCTGCCCCATCTGTCGGCGCAGCACGATTGCGAACTGGGGCTGTTGAAGGCCTTGCCGATCTCACGCGCGGGCGCCTTGCGCGCTGACGTTCAGCTTTGTGTGAGGCGAGACCGTCCGCTGACCGCGGCCGCGCATCACGCCATGCGGCTTATGACGGGCGCCTTCGCCGGCCTGTTCACGGCGCCGGCGCCCTGATATAAAAGCGTCTTGCCAGGTCACCCACTTCTGCCTTGAATCCCCTCGCGCCCGCTTCCGCCCCGAATCTTTTCTCACGTTGCTTCTTTGGCCTGGTCGACTGGCTACGCAACCGGATCGCCAAGGCTTCCCTTGTTGGCGACCATCCTATTTTCGACAACGCCCGGTTTCCCTGGATCCCGGCGCTCGAAGCTCAGGCCCCGGCCATCCAGGCCGAGCTGATGGGCGTGCTCGGCAACCGCGAGCAGCTGCCGGCCTTTCATGAACTGTCACCTGACGTCGCCACCATCACGGCCGACGATCAGTGGAAGACCTTCGTCTTCATGGCGTACGGGCTGCGATCCGCCCGCAATATGGCCCGCTGTCCGGCGACGACCGCGGCGCTCAAGCATATTCCCGGCATCCGCACGGCTTTCTTTTCCATTCTGGAGCCGGGCAAACGCATTCCCCTGCACCGCGGCCCCTATAACGGCGTACTCCGCCTGCATCTGGGCCTGGTCGTGCCGCAGCCGCGTGAAAACTGCTGGATCGAGGTGAATGGCCAGCGTTACATCTGGCGGGAAGGGCAGGCCGTGGTTTTCGACGATCTGTACCCGCACGAGGTCCACAACGACACCGATGGGGTGCGCGTGGTGCTGTTCGTCGACTTCGAGCGCCCCTGTAGCGCGCCCATGCGCTGGATCAACAAGCTGGTTCTCGCCGCGGCGCCCATGACGCCAGAGATCAAACGGGGCAAAGCCAACCACGATCTGTGGGAAAAAGACTACTATAGTCGGCACTAGCACAAAGGGCTTGCAATAGCTGGGGCACCGGGCTAGAATGGTCAGCTTTCCCAAATAGTCAGTCTGGCTAGGCGGTACAGATGTGCAGGCGATCAAGCGACAACGCGGGGTCGGTGCTCAAGTACCAATGCAAAGTCGGGCAGGCGAAAGGGGAAAAATCCGCAGGATATCAACCCAGGTTCGTAGGGGTTGCCTGAGGTTCACCGGGGCGCATGTGACTAACATCGCAACGGCAACAACCCAGGGCAAGTCAGACGGGCCTTACGGGACCAAAACTGGCAGGAATGGCGAAATCGCCTGGTAATGAGGTTTTGGAACTGATTGGGGTGGGGCGGCTTTATCGGTCGCGCTCCCAGGTCAGTTTCAGGGCGCGAGACCACGACTTCGAATTTCCGGTTAAGTTGGAACAGGAAAAATCATGATCCAAATGCAGACCACGCTGGACGTGGCCGACAATACTGGTGCGCGCCGTGTGCGCTGCATCAAGGTGCTCGGCGGCTCCAAGCGCCGTTATGCCGCTATCGGTGACATCATCAAAATCAGCGTCCTGGACGCCGCTCCTCGCGGTCGTGTCAAGAAGGGCGAAATCTACAACGCCGTG
This sequence comes from Bordetella sp. N, assembly GCF_001433395.1. Taxonomy (GTDB): domain Bacteria; phylum Pseudomonadota; class Gammaproteobacteria; order Burkholderiales; family Burkholderiaceae_B; genus Bordetella_C. The sequence goes on along the minus strand of NZ_CP013111.1, from coordinate 5,208,568 downwards.
GTCGTTCGCACCGCCAAGGGCGTGCGTCGCAAAGACGGTTCGTTGATTCGCTTCGGCAACAATGCTGCCGTGCTGCTCAACGCCAAGCATGAGCCCATCGGTACTCGTATCTTCGGACCCGTTACGCGTGAACTGCGTACCGAGCGCTTCATGAAGATCGTGTCGTTGGCCCCGGAAGTGCTGTAAGGAGCCATCCATGAACAACATCCGTAAAGGCGACGAAGTTATCGTCCTCACCGGCCGCGACAAGAAGCGTCGTGGCACCGTGCTCGAGCGTATCGACGCCGACCACGTGCTGGTCGAAGGCGTGAACGTCGTCAAGAAGCACACCAAGCCCAACCCGATGGCCAACAACCCCGGCGGCATCGTTGAAAAGACGCTGCCCATCCACGTTTCGAACGTGGCGCTGTTCAACCCTGCCACTGGCAAGGGCGACCGCGTGGGCGTCAAGGAAGTTGACGGCCGTAAGGTGCGCGTGTTCCGTTCCAATGGTGCCGTTGTCGGCGCCAAGGCGTAAGGGGCGACAGAATATGACCCGTTTGCAAACTATCTATCGCGACAAGATCGTCGGTGAATTGACGGAAAAGTTCGGCTACAAGAGCCCGATGCAAGTTCCGCGCATCACCAAGATCACGCTGAACATGGGCGTTTCGGAAGCCGTGGCCGACAAGAAGGTCATCGAGCACGCCGTGGGCGACCTGACCAAGATCGCCGGCCAAAAGCCCGTGATCACCAAGACCAAGAAAGCTATCGCCGGTTTCAAGATCCGCGAAAACTATCCGATTGGTTGCATGGTGACGCTGCGCGGTCAACGCATGTACGAATTCCTGGACCGCCTGGTGGCGATTGCCTTGCCTCGTGTGCGTGACTTCCGTGGTATCTCCGGCCGTGCGTTTGATGGCCGTGGCAACTACAACGTCGGGGTGAAAGAGCAGATCATTTTCCCCGAAATCGAATACGACAAAATCGACGCGCTGCGTGGGCTGAACATCAGCATCACCACCTCCGCCAAGACTGACGAAGAAGCCAAGGCTCTGTTGACCGCCTTCAGCTTCCCGTTCCGTAACTAAGGGGCGATGACGTGGCCAAACTTTCACTGATCAATCGTGATATCAAGCGCGCCAAAATGGCGGAGAAGTTTTCCGCCAAGCGCACCGCACTGAAGGCAATCATCGACGACCAGTCGAAGCCCGAAGAAGAACGTTACCAAGCTCGGCTCAAGCTGCAACAGCTGCCGCGCAACGCCGCTCCCAGCCGCCAACGTAATCGTTGCACGGTCACGGGTCGCCCGCGTGGCGTGTTCAGCAAGTTCGGCCTGACGCGCCACAAACTTCGCGAAATGGCTATGCGTGGGGAAATCCCGGGCATGACCAAGGCCAGCTGGTAGGAGAACGAATATGAGCATGAGCGATCCCATCGCCGATATGCTGACCCGCATTCGCAATGCGCAGCAAGTTGAAAAAGTCACGGTGAGCATGCCCTCCTCGAAGCTGAAGGCCGCTATCGCGGCTGTGCTGAAGGACGAGGGTTATATCGACGGTTTCGAAGTCAAGGGCACCCAGGCCAAGCCTGAGCTCGAGCTTTCGCTGAAGTACTACGCCGGCCGCCCGGTGATCGAGCGCATCGAACGCGTTTCGCGTCCTGGCCTGCGTATCTACAAGGGCCGTAGCAGCATTCCTCAAGTCATGAACGGCTTGGGCGTGGCTATCGTGTCGACTTCGCGTGGCGTGATGACGGACCGCAAGGCCCGCGCCAATGGCGTCGGCGGCGAAGTCCTGTGCTACGTGGCCTAAGGAGAAATTCTAATGTCACGTATCGCCAAGTACCCCGTAAATCTGCCCAAGGGTGTCGAAGCCACCGTTGCGCAAGATCAAATCATCGTCAAGGGCCCGCTGGGCTCGCTGACGCAACCCCTGACGGGCGACGTCGCCATCTCGCTGGATAACGGCGTGTTGAGCTTCGCCGCGGCTAACGAATCGCGTCAAGCTGGCGCGATGTCGGGCACCGTGCGCGCTCTGGTCAACAATATGGTGACCGGTGTCAGCAAGGGTTTCGAACGTAAGCTGACCCTGGTGGGCGTGGGTTATCGCGCTCAAGTCCAGGGCGACGCCGTGAAGCTGCAACTCGGTTTCTCGCATGATGTGGTGCACAAGCTGCCGGCCGGTATCAAGGCCGAATGCCCGACCCAGACGGAAATTCTGATCAAGGGTTCGGACAAGCAGGTTGTTGGCCAGGTGGCCGCGGAAATCCGCGCTTATCGTCCGCCGGAGCCCTACAAGGGCAAGGGCGTTCGTTATGCGGATGAGCGCGTCATCATCAAAGAAACCAAGAAGAAGTAACGGCGCACGCAAGGACGAATCATGGACAAGAAAGTATCTCGTTTGCGTCGTGCGGTTCCGACCCGCCGGAAGATCCTCGAACTGCGCGTTCACCGCCTGTCGATCTTCCGCTCGAACCTGCACATCTACGCGAACATCATTTCGCCGGAAGGCGATCGCGTGCTGGTCAGCGCCTCGACGCTGGAAGCCGAAGTGCGCGCCCAGCTGGGCCAGGCTGGCAAGGGTGGCAACAAAGCCGCCGCCGAACTGGTTGGCAAGCGCGTCGCCGAGAAGGCCAAGGCCGCCGGTATCGAACTGGTTGCCTTCGATCGCTCGGGCTTCCGTTACCATGGCCGCGTGAAAGCGCTGGCCGATGCCGCGCGCGAAGCCGGCCTCAAGTTCTAAGCGAGGATCAGTCAAATGGCTAAAGCACAAGGCAAGGGCCCGGTCGAGAAGGAAAACGACGACGGTCTGCGCGAGAAAATGATTGCGGTCAACCGCGTCAGCAAGGTGGTGAAGGGTGGTCGTACCATGTCCTTCGCCGCTCTGACGGTGGTTGGCGACGGCGACGGCCGCATCGGCATGGGCAAGGGCAAGGCGCGTGAAGTGCCGGTCTCGGTCCAAAAGGCGATGGAACAGGCCCGCCGCGGTCTGTTCAAGGTTGCTCTGAAGAACGGTACGCTGTTTCACACGGTAGTTGGCCAGCACGGCGCCTCCAAGGTGCTGATCTCGCCGGCACCTGAAGGTACCGGCGTTATCGCCGGCGGCCCGATGCGCGCTATCTTCGAAGTGATGGGCGTCCGTAACGTGGTTGCGAAGAGCCTCGGCTCCAGCAATCCCTACAACATGGTCCGCGCTACGCTGAATGGCCTGCGCGCCTCCATGACCCCGTCGGAAGTTGCCGCCAAGCGTGGCAAGACCGTCGAAGAGATCTTGGGGTAAATCATGGCTGACAAGCAGATCAAAGTTACGCTGGTGCGGTCGGTTATCGGCACCAAGCAGGATCACCGTGATACGGTGCGCGGCCTCGGCCTGCGTCGTATCAACAGCACCAAGATCCTGAAAGATACGCCCGAAGTGCGCGGCATGATCCGTAAAGTGGATTATCTCGTCACCGTTTCGGAAGTCTAAGGAATCGAGATGTCGGATACTCAACTTCAACTGAATACGATCAAGCCCGCCGAGGGCTCCAAGCATGCCAAGCGCCGTGTCGGCCGCGGCATCGGCTCGGGCCTGGGTAAGACCGCCGGTCGCGGTCACAAGGGTCAGAAGTCCCGTTCGGGTGGCTTCCACAAGGTCGGCTTCGAAGGCGGTCAAATGCCGCTGCAGCGTCGCTTGCCCAAGCGTGGTTTCACGCCCCTGGGTCAGCACCTGTACGCTGAAGTCCGCCTGTCGGAACTGCAGGCCGTGCCCGTCGAGGAAATCGATGTGCAAGTGCTGAAGCAGGCCGGTGTGGTTGGCCAGCAAGTCCGTTACGCCAAGGTCATCAAGTCTGGCGAACTCTCGCGCAAGGTCGTGCTCAAAGGCATTACCGCGACGGTCGGCGCTCGCGCCGCCATCGAAGCCGCGGGTGGTTCGATCGCTTGATTGACGGATGAGGTGAAGAGTGGCTAACGCACAGGCACTAGGCAAGACAGGGGCTCGTTACGGCGATCTGAAGCGTCGTTTCGTTTTCCTGATCCTCGCCTTGGTGGTGTACCGCTTAGGTACGCATATCCCGGTTCCGGGCATCAACCCGGATGCGTTGGCGGACTTGTTCCGTCAAAATCAGGGCGGGATCCTGGGCCTCTTCAACATGTTCTCGGGCGGTGCGCTGTCCCGCTTCTCGGTCTTCGCGCTGGGGATCATGCCGTACATCTCGGCATCGATCATCATGCAGTTGATGTCGGTAGTGGTGCCGTCGCTCGAGGCGTTGAAAAAGGAAGGCGAAGCTGGTCGTCGCAAGATTACCCAATACACCCGCTACGGCACGGTTCTGCTGGCGCTGGTTCAAGCGGTGGGTATCTCGGTGGCACTGGAATCGCAACCGGGTCTGGTGACGGATCCTGGCATGTTGTTCCGCTTCACCACGGTCGTGACCCTGCTCACCGGCACCATGTTCATCATGTGGCTGGGCGAACAGATCACCGAGCGTGGCCTGGGCAACGGTATCTCCATCCTGATCTTCTCGGGGATCGTGGCGGGGCTGCCGACCGCGCTGGCCGGCTTGCTGGACCTGGTGCGGACGAACTCGATGTCGGTGCTTTCGGCTCTGTTCATCGTGGCCTTGGTGATTGCGGTGACGGCTTTTGTGGTGTTCGTGGAACGCGGACAGCGCAAGATCACCGTCAACTACGCCAAGCGCCAGGTGGGCAACAAGATCTACGGCGGCCAGAGCTCGCATCTGCCGTTGAAGCTGAATATGGCTGGTGTGATTCCTCCCATCTTCGCCTCGTCGATCATCCTGTTCCCGGCCACGATTACCAGCTGGTTTTCGAGCAGCGAAAAGATGCGTTGGTTGGGTGATCTGGCAGCGGCTTTGTCGCCGCGCCAGCCGCTCTACATCACGCTGTATTCCGCCGCTATCATTTTCTTCTGCTTTTTCTATACGGCTCTGGTGTTCAACAGCCGCGAAACGGCGGACAACCTGAAGAAGAGTGGTGCTTTCGTTCCGGGCATCCGTCCCGGTGAACAGACCGCGCGTTATATCGACAAGATCTTGATGCGCTTGACCCTGGCTGGTGCGTTGTATATCACCCTGGTCTGCCTGTTCCCCGAGTTCCTGGTTATGCGCTGGAACGTGCCGTTCTACTTCGGTGGTACTTCGTTGTTGATTATCGTCGTCGTGACGATGGATTTCATGGCTCAGGTCCAGGCCTACATGATGTCTCACCAGTACGACTCACTGCTCAAGAAGGCTAACTTCAAGGGCTCGAATTCGAATCTGCCGATGCGTTAGCAAAGAAGATGGCAAAGGACGACGTCATACAGATGCAGGGCGAGGTCATTGAGAACCTCCCCAACGCAATGTTCCGCGTCAAGCTTGAGAATGGCCACGTTGTCCTGGGCCACATTTCGGGCAAGATGCGTATGCACTACATCCGGATCCTGCCGGGCGACAAGGTCACAGTGGAGCTCACGCCCTATGACCTGTCAAAAGCCAGGATCGTGTTCCGCTCGAAATAAGCGGGTGGTTTACGGAATAAACAGGGAGTAACCCATGAAAGTATTGGCATCGGTTAAGCGGATCTGCCGCAACTGCAAAATTATCAAACGTCACGGCGTGGTGCGTGTCATCTGCACCGACCCGCGGCACAAGCAGCGTCAAGGCTAATTGTTTAGCCTAACGCAACAGATTCATTAAGGAACAGTCATGGCCCGTATTGCTGGCATCAACATTCCGCCGCATCAGCACGCCGAGATCGGCCTGACCGCCATTTTTGGCATCGGTCGTACGCGCGCCCGCAAGATCTGCGAAGCTGCTAATGTGCCCGTTACCAAAAAGGTCAAGGATCTCACCGACGCCGAGCTCGAGCGTATTCGCGAGCACGTTGGTGTATTCACGGTCGAAGGTGATCTGCGTCGCGAAGTCCAATTGTCGATCAAGCGTTTGATCGATCTGGGCACCTATCGTGGCATGCGTCACAAGCGCGGTCTGCCGGTACGCGGCCAGCGCACGCGCACCAACGCACGCACCCGTAAGGGCCCGCGTCGTGCTGCTGCGTCCCTGAAGAAATAATCGAGGAACTGGATTATGGCGAAAGCTTCCACCAGCGGCGCTTCGCGCGTGCGCAAAAAGGTCAAGAAGTACGTATCCGACGGCATCGCGCACGTCCACGCGTCCTTCAACAACACCATCATCACCATCACCGACCGTCAGGGCAATGCTTTGTCCTGGGCGACCTCGGGTGGCGCAGGTTTCAAGGGCTCGCGCAAGTCGACCCCGTTCGCGGCCCAGGTGGCTGCCGAGACGGCTGGTCGCGTGGCGCTGGAATATGGCATCAAGACCTTGGAAGTGCGCATCAAGGGACCCGGCCCCGGCCGTGAGTCGTCTGTCCGTGCGCTGAACGCGCTGGGTATCAAGATCTCGAGCATCGCTGATATCACGCCCGTCCCGCATAACGGCTGCCGTCCGCCCAAGCGTCGTCGTATCTAAGGAAATCACATGGCCCGTTACATTGGACCCAAGTGCAAGCTCTCGCGTCGCGAGGGTACCGATCTCTTCCTGAAGAGCGCCCGCCGTTCGCTGGATTCCAAGTGCAAGCTGGATTCCAAGCCCGGTCAACACGGCCGCACCTCGGGTGCCCGTACGTCCGACTACGGTCTGCAGCTGCGCGAAAAGCAAAAGCTGAAGCGTATGTACGGCGTGCTGGAAAAGCAATTCCGCAAGTACTTCACCGAAGCTGACCGTCTGCGTGGCAACACCGGCGAAAAGCTGATCCAGCTGCTGGAATCGCGCCTGGACAACGTGGTGTACCGCATGGGCTTCGGCTCGACCCGCGCCGAAGCGCGTCAGCTGGTGAGCCACCGTGCCATCGAGCTGAACGGCCACACCGCCGACATCGCTTCGATGCTGGTCAAGGCTGGCGACATCATCTCGGTTCGTGAGAAGGCCAAGAAGCAAGGCCGTATCAAGGAATCGCTGGACCTGGCGACCAGCATTGGTCTGCCCCAGTGGGTTGACGTCGACACCTCGAAGCTGAGCGGTGTCTTCAAGCAGGCTCCGGATCGTGCTGACGTCGCTCGCGACATCAACGAATCCATGGTCGTGGAATTGTATTCGCGTTAATTCAGGCGGCATGGGTCGGCAAACCGACCTGTGCGGTCCGAAAGCTGGACGCAGCCACGCTGTGTCCGGCTCGCAGTACCTCCGCAGTACCGGCACGAGACCCGCAACGCTTGTCAAAAGGCGCGGCGGGTTTGTGCTGTTCGGTTTCCGCCGAACGTTTTGCCATTTTTCTGTCTACTTCCATCAGCCTTATCGGTGTAACGAGCCGAGGGTATTGAAAAGGAACTCTGTACATGTCCACTCAAGGTTTTCTGAAGCCGCGTTCCATTGAAGTCGAACCGGTCGGCACCCATCACGCCAAGATCGTCATGGAGCCGTTCGAGCGCGGTTACGGCCACACGCTGGGCAATGCCCTGCGCCGCATTCTGCTGTCTTCGATGACCGGCTACGCGCCGACCGAAGTGCAGATGACGGGTGTGGTCCACGAATACTCGACCATTCCGGGTGTCCGTGAAGACGTCGTCGACATCCTGCTGAACCTGAAGGGCGTGGTTTTCAAGCTGCACAACCGTGACGAAGTCACCCTGGTGCTGCGCAAGCAAGGCGCCGGCACCGTGCTGGCCAGCGACATCGAGCTGCCGCACGACGTCGAAATCGTGAACCCCGGCCACGTCATCTGCAATCTGACGGAAGCCGGCAAGCTGGAAATGCAGATCAAGGTCGAAAAGGGCCGTGGCTATGTGCCGGGCAACGTGCGCGCGCTGTCGGAAGACCGCACCCACACCATCGGCCGCATCGTTCTGGATGCCTCGTTCAGCCCGGTCCGCCGCGTCAGCTACGCTGTCGAAAGCGCCCGTGTGGAACAGCGTACCGACCTGGACAAGCTGGTGCTGGACATCGAAACCAACGGCGTGATTTCGCCCGAGGAAGCGGTGCGTCAGTCGGCTCGCATCCTGATGGACCAGATCTCGGTTTTCGCCGCCCTGGAAGGCGCTGGCGATTCGTACGAAGCCCCGGTCCGTGGCGCTCCGCAGATCGACCCGGTGCTGCTGCGTCCGGTCGACGATCTGGAGCTGACGGTGCGTTCGGCCAACTGCCTGAAGGCCGAAAACATCTACTACATCGGCGACCTGATCCAGCGTACCGAAAACGAGCTGCTGAAGACCCCGAACCTGGGCCGCAAGTCGCTCAACGAAATCAAGGAAGTTCTGGCCGCACGCGGTCTGACCCTGGGCATGAAGCTGGAAAACTGGCCGCCCCTGGGCCTCGAGCGTCCCTGATCGTCATTAGTTCCGCGGCCGCCGCATGTGTGGCGGCCGCAACCCGATTCCACCGGACCGCGGCCTGAATCATCAGGTTGATAGAAGAGCCGGATAACCCTGATGGCGGCAACGCCTTCTTTTAGATTCAAAGGAAATCATCATGCGTCACGGTAATGGCTTGCGTAAGCTCAACCGCACCAGCAGTCACCGTCTTGCCATGTTCCGCAACATGGCCGTTTCGCTGCTCACCCACGAAGCGATCAAGACCACGCTGCCGAAGGCGAAAGAATTGCGCCGTATCGTCGAACCCCTGATCACGCTGGGTAAGAACCCCACCCTCGCGAACAAGCGTCTGGCTTTTGCCCGTCTGCGCGATCGCGATGCCGTGGTCAAGCTGTTCGCTGAAATCGGCCCCCGTTATGCTGCCCGCAACGGCGGCTACACCCGTGTGTTGAAGATGGGTTTCCGTCAAGGCGACAACGCGCCCATGGCTTTCATGGAGCTGGTTGACCGTCCGGAAGTCGCGGAAACCGAAGCCGACAAGTCCGCTGAGTAATCAGCAGGCTTTAGGGACGAAAGGCGAACCTCACGGTTCGCCTTTTGTTTTGCGGCGCCGCATTTATCACGGGCTAAAATCCCTCCGTGCAGGTGCTTCCTGCGTCCCTTCGGAGACAGCCATGTCGCAGCAAGACGATATCGTGATGGTGTTCAGCAGCGCGCCTGACCTCTTGCTGGCCAAGCGTATCGCCCACGTCGTGGTCGAGGAAGGATTGGCCGCCTGCGTGAACCTCGGCGCCCCCATGCTGTCCATCTACACATGGAAGGGTGTCGTGGAAGGCGCTGAAGAAGTGCCGATGTGCTTCAAGACGACGGCAGGCAAGCTGGACGCGCTGGTCGAATCGATCACCCGCCAGCACCCTTACGAGGTGCCCGAAGTGGTCGCCGTGCCCGTCGTCGGCGGCGCGCCCGCCTATCTGAACTGGGTGCGGGAGCAGACGGCCGGAACCCGGCCCGTGGCTTGATGAACAAGGATGTATGTGATGGCTTATAGGCCGGCGGGTGTCGTGGCGCGTTCTTTGTCGTTGGCGCGGCCATCGTCCCCAGCGACAGCGGTATGGCTCTGGGCCATGCTGTGCCTGGTCGCCATCCTGATGTGGCCGGGCGCCAGCCGGGCCGAGGACGATTTCTTGCCGCCCGAGAAGGCCTTCCCGGCGACGGCGACCATGGCCGACCCGAACACCGTGCGGGTCGAGTTCAAGGTGCCCAAGGGCTACTACATGTACCGCGAGCGCTTCGGGTTCACGCTCGATCCGCAGGGCGGCGCCGTGCTGGGCCAGGCCAGGCTGCCGGCCGGCGATGTGAAGTACGACCCGACCTTCGACAAGAACATGGAGGTCTACCACCGGCCACTCGCCATCGACATTCCGGTACAGCCCGGCGGGTCGCAGCCGGGTGACGTGACCTTGGTGGTGGTCGGGCAGGGTTGCGCGGATGCGGGCATCTGCTATCCGCCGATGGAGAACCGCATCAAGCTGCGGCCGATCAATGGGGGCTACCAGGTGGCGGGAGCGCCGGTCTGGGGCTATGCCAGCGGCATTCCTGGCGACGATAACGGTGGCGCCGCCGGTGGCGCGGGGCAGCTCGCCGACGCGGCGCCCGGCATCAGCGTGGCGCCTGACGCGGCGCGGCCTGGGTTGACCAAGCCAGGGCTGGCCGCTCCCGCGCAGATCGATACCCCGCCCGCAGCCACCGGCACCGGCACGGGATCGTCCTTGGCGCGGGCCGATGGGGCGGCCGGGACGACCGACGCGGCGGCTTCAACGAATACGGCGGCGCCGTCCGCGCCTACCGCGGCTGGCGGCAACGGCGGCTTTTCCGCGCTGACCGGCAGCGATGACGTGGGCCTGGCCGCCGCCATCGCCGGCATGGGCTGGCTGAAAACGGCCGGCGCGTTCCTGTTGCTGGGGGTGCTGTTGTCCCTCACGCCCTGCGTGCTGCCCATGATTCCCATCCTGTCGACCATCGTCATCGGGCGATCCGGCGCGCAGGCTGGCACACCGGCAACGTCGCGCTGGACGGGCCTGGGCCTGGCGGCAGCCTATGTCCTGGGCATGTCGGTGGTCTACACCCTCCTGGGCATCGCCGCCGGCCTGAGCGGCGCCGGGCTGGCCGCGTGGCTGCAAACCCCGTGGGTGTTGGCGCTGTTCGCCCTGCTGCTGGCGCTGCTGGCCTTGCCCATGTTCGACGTCTACACCTTCCAGATGCCGGCCGGCGTGCAGGCCCGCATGAGCGACCGCGCCAGCCGCATCCCGGGTGGCCGGGCGGCAGGCGCCGCGTTGATGGGGGCGATTTCCGCCCTGATCGTCGGCCCCTGCGTGGCGGCGCCGCTGGCGGGTGCGCTGCTGTACATCTCGCAGACCGGCGACGTGGTGCTGGGTGGCTCGGCGCTGTTCGCCCTGGCCTGGGGCATGGGCGTGCCGCTGCTGATCGTCGGCGCGTCGGCCGGGACGCTGCTGCCCAAGGCGGGGGCCTGGATGGATGGGGTGAAGCGCTTCTTTGGCGTGCTGCTCCTGGCCACCGCGTGGTGGATGGTCGTGCCCATCGTGCCGGCGGCCGTGCAGATGGTCGGCTGGGCCTTCCTGGCCATCGTCGGCGCCGTCATGTTGCGTGCCTTCGAGGCCCTGGGCCCGAATGCCGGCGCCGGCCGCATGTTCGGCAAGGGTGCGGGTTTGCTGCTGGCCCTGGTGGCCGTGGCGCAACTGGTCGGCGCGGCCAGTGGGGGTCGGGACGCCCTGCAGCCTTTGTCGCACCTGGCAGCGCGGGGCAGTGATGGGGCGGGATCTGGATACGCGGGCGCCGCCGGGAACGGCGTGCCTGGCGCCGGCGCGGGGGCGTCCGAACCTGCCTTCGAGCGGGTCCGCACCCTGGCTGAACTGGAAAGCCGTGTGGCCACGGCCGGCCGTCCCGTGATGCTCGATTTCTACGCCGACTGGTGTGTGTCCTGCCGCGAGATGGAGAAGTTCACCTTCACCGACCGCGCCGTGGCGGCGCGCATGAACGGCATGCTGCTGCTGCGTGCCGATGTCACCGCCAACAATGCCGACGATCGCGCCTTGCTCAAGCGCTTCAAGCTCTTCGGCCCGCCGGGCATCATGTTCTTCGACGCCAAGGGCCAGGAACTGCCCCAGGCGCGCGTCATCGGCTTCCAGGATGCCACGCGCTTCGGCCGCTCCCTGGACGCCGTCACGGCCCGCTAGATTCGTTCTGCAGGCACCCCGGTCGCGACACTTCGGAAAGTGATCGGCCGTCGACCGGGGTTCTTAAGCTCATGGGAACCCAAATAGTGGATCTGTGACTACGTCAGCGCTGCGCCGGTTAAGTTGCTGCCGCCGTGGAGGCAAGGTTGGCGTCCGGGGCTCCGTTCTCAGCCGTCGATAGTCAATTTCAATTGGCTCAGCCGTATAGCAACTCTATACACTCAAACGGCTTGAAAATGATCAAGGACTTTGCTCATAAAGGGCTGGAAGGTTCTTTACCACGGGCTCAAAGAAGGGCATCCAACCGCACCATGAAGAGCGATTGCGTAAGCAACTCGCAGCGTTGGATCACGCGAGGAAGGTCGAGGATTTGGGCGTGCCTGGATGGAAACTTCATCCACTCAAAGGCGATATGGACGGTCATTGGTCGATCACGGTCAACGGCAATTGGCGTCTCACCTTCAGGTTCGAAGGAATAGACGCGTACGTCGTGGACTACAAGGACTACCACTAGGAATACAAGATGACGCGCATGCACAATCCCCCTCATCCCGGATCGGTATTGGCCGAGTGGCTGGACGGGCTGGAGGGCATGACGATTACCGAGTTCGCTCAGCGCATCGAGGTTACGCGAGCGACGCTATCACGCATCCTCAATGGGCATGCCTCAATCACCCCAGATATTGCTCTGCGGCTTGAGAAGGCCCTGGGCACGAGCGCAGAGATGTGGGTAGGCCTGCAGGGAACCTACGATCTCTGGGTTGCCAAGCAGCGGCCTCGCCCTGCTATCAAACGAGTGATACGGCCTGTGGTCGGTGAAGAAGAGGAAGTTCGGGGATGCGTTTGCGCCTAGAGGTTGGACTTCCATCCAACCTCTGACGCATGGATCATCTGTGACCGAATGCCAGGTAGCTCCCGGACTCCGGAGCCACATGGACTGGCCCCTGCCTCAGAGCTGTCCGTAGGAATGCAGGCCCGACAGGAACATGTTCACGCCCAGGAACGCGAAGCTGGTGACGACCAGGCCCACCAGGGCCCAGTAGGCCGCCATGGCGCCCCGCAGGCCCTTGATCAGGCGCATATGCAGCCAGGCCGCGTAGTTGAGCCAGACGATCAGCGCCCAGGTCTCCTTGGGATCCCACTGCCAGTAAGCACCCCAGGCATCGGCCGCCCACAGCGCGCCGAGCACGGTGGCGACCGTGAAGAACGCAAAGCCGATGGTGATGGCGCGGTACATGATGTCGTCCAGCACTTCCAGCGAAGGCAGCGCCGCGGCGATGCGGCGGCGGCCCAGCAGAATGGCCGCGACGATCAGGAAGCCCACGCCGAAATACACCATCCAGACGGGCGACAATTCCTTGCTGCGAAAGATCATCGGCTCCGCGCACAGCGCCGCGCCCACGATCAGCAGCGGCGACATCTTCACCCAGGACGTGGTCTGCGCATGCTCCTTGATCAGGTACGCGAAACCCACCATCGCCGACAACGAGAACGTCCCGTAGCCAATGAAGTTGGCCGGCACGTGCAGCTTCATCCACCAGCTCTTCAGCGCCGGCACCAGGGGCTGGATCTGCGCGGCATCGCGGGTAAAGGCGTACCAGAGCAGGAACATCACCGCCGACGAAATCACCAGCAGCACGAAACCGCCCAGCGCGCGCGTGTTGTAACGGCGCTCGTAGTACAGATAGAACAGCGCGGTGATCAGCGAGAACAGCACGAACACTTCGTACAGATTGCTGACCGGGATATGGCCCAGGTCCGGCCCCATCAGGTGACCTTCGCGCCAGCGCACCAGCATGCCCGTGAGGCCGGCGAAGACCGCGCTCCAGGTCATCGCGCTACCTAGCCATGCCGCCGTCGGGCTGAACAGGCCCAGCCAATAACAGGCCGTGGCAAGCACGAACAGCGCCGACATCCACAAGATGGCCGACTGCGAAGACAGCAGATACTTCAGGAAAAACACCTGCTCCGCGCGGTTCAGGTCATTGCCGTACAGCATGATCGCCAGGCCGCTGGCCAGCGCCGCGGCGACCATCAGCCGGCGCAAGGGCCGCCACAGCCAGCCCATCCAGGTCAGCACCGGCACGGCGCCACAGAGGATGATCTTCTCGTAGTAATCCATCGAGCCGGCGAAGCGCGTCAGGGCATAGCCCGCACCCACCGCCAGCAGAAGGAAGAAGACCGCATCGGTCCAGTCGGGACGCCCGCGCTGGATGCGGCCGTCGCCGCTCTCGGAGATGCCTTCCTGCCAAAGCTCGGCGGAAGGATTGGATATTGTTGAATCAGACATGGTGGGGGGCCTCACTGCTTCAGGCGCAGCAGCGCCTGCTTGAATCGTTCGAATTCACGCTGGAAATCGAGCGTGCGTCTTTGCGACGTCATGGCGGCTTGCACGGAACTGCCGGACTGGCCTTCCGGGGTGATCCACACCCAGACGCGGCGATCGCGGATGTAGAACATGCTGAACACGCCCATGATCAACAACAGGCAGCCCAGGTAAACCGCCTTCTTGCCGGGCGTGCGGCTGACCTGGAAGACGCTGGCCTGGATCTGCTTGAAATCGGCCAAGGTGAAAAACGCGGGCGACGGATACAGCGCCAGGTCCGACAACGCCGCCACGGCCACGCGCGACCACGTGGCGGCCTGCGCCCCGCTTTCGCCGCTGGTGGCCAAGGCCGGCAGGCCGGCGCGCTCACGCTCGATTTCGCGCAGCTCCGCCACGCTGGAGCCGATCAGGCGCACGACGATGTCGGCGGCACGTTCCAGGTCGGCGGGCTGAGTATTGCTTTGCAGGAAGGCGGCCACCGCTTGCAGGCCCCCCTCCGAAAACGTCTGCAGGGCACGCTCGGCGGCGGTCTGCAGCGGCTGCTTGTCCACCCCCTGCGGGGCGTTCTTGTCCGCGAAGCGTTGGGCCGCTTCCTTGCGCGCCGCCGGATCGGCCAGCAGCGCGCGCAGGCGCATGAACTCGGCCACGCCGTTGTCGGCATCGACCGGCAGCCGGATATAGCGATAGGGCTCGTTGGCGTTGTTGCGCACGCCGGCGAGGAATACCGGCACGCCGTCCAGCACCACGGGCAGCATGTAATTGCGGAATTCATGCGACTGGCCGCTGGCGTCGACCAGGCGGAATTCCACGCTGGGGCCGACGTTGCGCAGGTTTTCGTTCTTCTTGCCGGCCGCGCTGCCGGCGACCGACGCCACGTCCTGCGAGAAATTGGTGGCCGGCTTGGGCGTGCCGCCGGACAGGTCTTCCACGTTGATCGGTCGCAGCGCGGTCACGTCGACGCGTACGTCATGCATCGCTGGCGGGGCATCCTTGGCCGCCTCCGACGCCTTGCCTACCGTACCCGCCAGATCGAACGGCGTGGCGTCGGTCCCGTGCAGCGGATAGCCGCGCAGCTGCACGGTGCTGCCGCCGTCGTCAAAGCTGGACTGGTACACCGTCACGCCCTTGTAGCGCAGCGGCTCGTTGACTTCGATGGTCTGCGCGAAGCTCTTGCCCGTGTCCGGGTCCTGCACTTCCACCTCGCTGGCGAAGCGGCTGGGCATGCCGGTGGAGTAGTAATCGATGACGAACTTCTTCAGCGTCAGCGTGAACGGAATCGGCTGCACCAGGGCGCCGTCGTTGACCATCACCACCGCGCTGTTGGCGCGGCCGCCTTCAGGCACCAGCATGCTCGAACGGAAGCTGGGGTTGTTCATCGACAGGCGGCCGCTATCGGGCACCTGGCTGATCAGCATGTTGTCGAAGATGGGGTGCTTGCCGCCCAGCCAGACCTGCAGACGGATGGGCAGCTCGCTGTCGAGCAGCCCGCCTATACAGATCACGATCATCGCCGTATGGGCCAGGATGTAGCCCAGGCGGTTGACGCTGCCCTTCTTCGCCGCCAGCAGCACCGCGCCGTTGTCCTCGCGCTCGCGCACCGCATAACCCAGGCGCTTGAGCAGCTTGCGTATGGCCTCGGTCGCGGCGGGCACCGAAGCCGCGCTGTCGAACTCGGCGCGTTGGGGGAAGGCACGCAGGCTGGATGCGCGGACGTAGTCGCGGAAGGACATCGCGTCGCGCATCATCTTGGGCGCATTGCGGATCAGACAGACCGAAGTGGAGGCCACCAGGAAAGTCATGATCAGCAGGAACCACCAGCTGTTGTAGATGTGCCAGATGGAGAACTTGTCGAACAGCTCGTACCAGAACGGACCGAACTGATCGATGTACTGGGAAGACGAGCGATTCTGCTCAAGCACGGTGCCGATGGTGCTGGCCACGCAGATGAACATCAGCAGGCTGACGGCGAAACGCATCGAGCCCAGCAGCTCGAACAAATCGCTGGGGATGCTGCGCAGAGTGAAGCGGGAGGAGGCAGTATTCTGATTCATAAAACAAAAGGGGGGACCGGAAAAGCCGGCAACCCCCCTTTGATAGACAGCAGGCGCCCGGACATGGTTCGGGCGCTTTGATATTTATTTAACGCAAGCCGGCCGCGTAGTCCGACACCGCCTGGATCTCGGCGTCCGACATGCGATCGGCAATCGTGTGCATCGGGTCGCTATTCTTGCGATCACCGCTGCGGAATAACTTCAACTGTTCCTCGATATAACTCGGGAACTGCCCCGCGAGGCGCGGATACTGCGCCGGCATCCCGGCACCGTTGGGGCTATGGCAAGACGCGCAAGCCGGTACATTACGCTCCGGCAGGCCGCCGCGCCAGATCTTCTGGCCCAATTCAACCAATTCTTTATGACCGGCCGTCGCGGGTTCCTTCAGCGGCTGCACCGCCAGATAAGCCGAAATATTGGCCATATCCTGCGGCGTCAGGGGCGCCACGTTGGCGGTCATCACGGTGGGATTGCCGCCGCTGCCGTTCCGGGCCGGCGCCTTGGCGCCTTCGGCCAGCTTGAAATCCGCCAGTTGCTTGGCCAGATATTCGTGCGGTTGGCCCGCCAGATTGGGGTTCGCCGGGATGGTACTGCTGCCCCCGGCGCCATGACAGGCCACACAGGCCGTGATGTTACGAGCCGCATCGCCCTGCTCGTAGAGCTGTCCGCCCTTCGCCGCATCCGGCTTGGTTGGCCCGCCTGGCGCGTCAGCTGCCAGACAGGAAGTGGTTGAAACTACGAAAGCGCCCAACACCAGCGCCGCTACCGACATTCGGGACTGCACACGCTTCATGTGTAAACCTCGATGATCGCAGCTTTATTCGTAACGATTCTTAGTCGTTACTTGAGCTATGTATGCCATTCACCAGCCCTGCCGGAAACCCGGTCACCGGTAATCGAACATAATGCAGCGAAGACTGTCCGAGGACCCAGTCGCGACGGGGCGGTGCCACCCTTGCAAACGGCCGATTATACAATAGGGTTCGCAACCAACCGTTTCCGTGGATATCGTGTCCCTCCTTCACCGCGCCTCCTTTTTCGTCTCGGCAGCCCGCCTGGACCAACTTCCGCCCCCCGGCGCGCCGGAGGTCTGTTTCGTCGGACGCTCCAATTCCGGCAAGTCGACGGCCATCAACGTCCTTACCAATCAGCGCCGCCTGGCCTTCTCCAGCAAGACGCCGGGCCGCACGCGCCTGATCAATATGTTCGGCATGCCCGATCCCCTGAACCCCGAGCAACAGCTGGGTTTCCTGGTGGATTTGCCGGGTTACGGCTATGCCGCGATCAACAAGGCTGAACGTGAGAAATGGGCCGAGGTGCTGGGTGGCTATCTGGCCACCCGCGAGTCCCTGGTCGGCGTCGTGTTGTTGATCGATATCCGCCGCGGCGTGACCGATCTGGACCGCCGCCTGGTCGACTTCATCGCGCCCACCGGCCGTCCCGTGCTGGCCTTGCTGACCAAGGCCGACAAGCTGCCTTATGGTCAGCGCATGCGCACCGTGTTCTCGGTCAAGAAAGACCTGGCCGACATCGGCGCCCTGCATACCGTGCCTTTCTCCGCGCTTGAGCGACTGGGCCTGGAAGAGGCCGGCGAACATATCGCGAACTGGATTTCCCCCAAGGTAGTGCCATGAACCACCACATCATCTCCGCCCAATTTCCCGCTTCCCGCCCGCGCCGCCTGCGTCGTGACGACTTCACCCGTCGCCTGGTGCGCGAAAACACCCTCACCGCCAACGACCTGATCTATCCGGTGTTCGTGGCCGAAGGCAAAGGCCTGCAACAGGCCGTGCCGTCGCTGCCCGGCGTGGTGCGGTATTCGCTGGATACGCTGTTGCCGGTCGCGGAGCAGTGCGTGGAACTGGGCATTCCGGTGATGGCGCTGTTCCCGGTGATCGACCCGTCTCTGAAGACGCCGGACGGCATCGAAGCCACCAATCCCGACGGTCTGGTGCCGCGTGTGGTCGCTGAACTGAAGAAGCGCTTTCCCGAGCTGGGCGTGCTGACCGACGTCGCGCTAGATCCCTACACCAGCCACGGCCAGGACGGCATGATCGATGACGAGGGCTATGTCATCAACGAACCGACCGTGGAACTCCTGGTCAAGCAGGCGCTGGTGCAAGCGCATGCCGGCGTCGACATCGTGGCGCCCAGCGACATGATGGACGGCCGCATCGGCGCCATCCGCCAGGCGCTCGAAGGCGCGGATCACATCCACACGCGCATCATGGCTTACTCGGCCAAGTACGCCAGCGCCTTCTACGGTCCTTTCCGCGATGCGGTGGGATCGGCTTCCAACCTGGGCAAGTCGAACAAGGCGGCCTACCAGATGGATCCGGGCAATATCGACGAAGCCTTGCGCGAAGTCGCCGGCGATCTGGCCGAAGGCGCGGACATGGTGATGGTCAAGCCCGGCATGCCCTATCTGGACGTGCTGCGGCGCGTCAAGGATGCGTTCCGCGTGCCCACTTTCGTTTATCAGGTCAGCGGCGAATACGCCATGCTGAAGGCCGCCGCCAACAATGGCTGGCTGGACCACGACAAGGTCATGATGGAGTCTCTGCTGGGCTTCAAGCGCGCCGGCGCCGACGGCATCCTGACGTACTTCGCCATCGACGCGGCGAAGAAGTTGAAGGAACTTTAAGAAGATTTGATTGTGGGGGTGAATCCCAACATCCCATCGGCAGGCATTCACTACCCATGGCCCACCACAAGGTGGGCCATGTTCTTTCACGCATCGCTGAATTGACGGCGCAGCAAAGGCAGCAGGGTGTCGCCCTGCCGCTTGATCTCTTGCAGATAAGGCGTGTCCGAAAGGATGAAGTGGCGGATGCCCAGCGCCTGGTATTTGCGCAGCGAACTGGCCACTTCTTCCGCCGAGCCCACCAGCCACGTGGTGCCCGCGCCGCCGCCGCCGAACTTGCCCGGCGCGGTGTAGAGGTTGTCGTCGAGCACATCGCCGCGTTGCTGCAGGTCCAGCAGGCGTTTCTGGCCCTCGGCCACGAACGTGCGGCCATGGTCGTTCCAGCCGGCGCCCTGCGTGGCGGCCATCTTGGCCACCTTGGCTTCGGCGTCGGCCCAGGCCTGCGCCGACGTCTCGCGCACGACGGTGGTGATGCGCAAGCCGAATTCCAGCGGTGCATGTTCCCGGCCCAATTCCTGGGTCAGTGCTTTCAGGCGTTCGATGCGTGCCTGCACGTCAGCCAGCGGTTCGCCCCAGAACAACTGCACGTCGGCCTCGGTGGCGGCCACCCGCTCGGCCGCCGCCGAGGCGCCGCCGAAATACAGCTTGGGATGGCGCCGGCCTTCGCGCGCCTGGATGCGCGGCACGACGGTGGAGTCGGTGACCTGGAAGTGCTCGCCCTTGTAGGTGACGTTCTCTTCGGTCCAGAGCTTGCGCACCAGCTGCATGAACTCGCGCGTGCGTGCATAGCGATGGGCTTGATCGCCTTCGCTGTCGCCGTAGGCAGCCAGCTTGTCCTGGCCTGACACGATGTTGATGCGCACGCGGCCGTTGCTCAGATGATCCAGGCTGGCGGCGGCCGACGCGAATTGCGCGGGTTGCCAGTAGCCGGGACGAATGGCGATCAGCGGGTTGAAGCGGTCGGTGCGAGCCGCCAGCGCGGTGCCGAGGGTGAAGGTGTCGGGACGGCCCCAGCCGGTGCCGATCAGGGCGCCTTGCCAGCCGTGATCCTCCAGGGCCTTGGCATGCGTGGTCAGCGTGTCCAGGCTGTTGTGGTCGGCCACGGCCTCATCGCCACGATGGCCGGCAAACGCCTGGTTGGGGATGTACCAAAGGAATTCGGGAGTCGTGCTGCTCATGCGATGCCTTGCAGTCTTGTGGCGTCCGGTATCTGGACAAGATGCAAGAGCATGCCCGATCGTCATCGTACGGTCGACGAACAATCCAGCAGGTCTATATAGCTCAAAGATATAAAAAGCGAAGCCCACTGAAACGCCAAAGCAGAAGCCGTGCGCTTCAGCGTGTCAGTGGGCCAGAACAAACGTTTAAGAAGAAACGTGGTCCGCTCAAGGCAGCGTCGATTCCCCGCGCAACAGATCTTCCACCGACTCCCGCTTGCGGATGACGTGGTATTCCGCGCCGTCCACCATCACTTCGGCGGCACGCGGGCGGGTGTTGTAGTTGCTGGCCATGACCATGCCGTAGGCGCCAGCCGATTCCACGGCCAACACGTCGCCCTGTTCCACCACCAGCGAACGCTTGCGCGCCAGCCAGTCGCCGCTTTCGCAGACGGGGCCGACCACGTCGTATTCCACCGGATCGCCCTTGCGCTGGTGCAGCGGCAGCACGCCGTGCCACGCGTCGTACAGGGTCGGACGCAGCAGGTCGTTCATGGCGGCGTCGACGATGGCGAAGTTGTGGGTGTCGCCCGGCTTGAGGAACTGCACCGTGGTCAGCAGCACGCCGGCATTGCCCACCAGCGAACGGCCCGGCTCCATCACCAGCTTCAGACGCGCCAGCTTGCGTTCTTCCAGCTTGGCATAGACCTGGTCCAGCAAGGCCTTGGGCGCCAGGGGGGTCTCATCCTCATAGGTGATCCCCAGGCCGCCACCCAGGTCCAGATGCTCGATGACGATGCCGGCCTGGGCCAGCGCGTCGATCAGGTTGAGCAGCTTGTCCAGCGCGTCCAGATAAGGGCTGACTTCGGTGATCTGCGAACCGATGTGGCAATCCACGCCCACCACTTGCAGGCCCGGCAGGCCGGCGGCCGTGCGATAGGCGTCGAGCGCGTTCTCGATGGCGATGCCGAACTTGTTTTCCTTCAGGCCGGTGGAAATATAGGGATGGGTACCCGCGTCGACGTCCGGATTGACCCGCAGGGACACCGGCGCCTTCTTGCCGATGGACACCGCGACGTCCGACAGCAGGTGCAGCTCGGCCTCGGATTCGACGTTGAAGCATTTGACGCCGGCTTCCAGCGCGGCCTGCATTTCCCAGGCTTGCTTGCCCACGCCGGAGAAGACCACCTTGGCGGGATCGGCGCCGACGGTCAGCACGCGCTTGAGTTCGCCACCAGACACGATGTCGAATCCAGCGCCCAGACGGGCGAATTCCTTCAGCACGGCCAGGTTGGAGTTGGCCTTCATGCCGAAACAGATCAGCACGTCGCGGCCAGCCGTGGCGCTGCGGTAGGATTCCCAGGCGGCATGCAGGGCGGCGCGGGAATACACGTAGAGCGGCGTGCCCAGACGGTCGGCCAGCACTTGCAGCGGCACGTCTTCTGCGTAGAGGGAGCCGTCCTTGACGTGGAAATGGGGGTGGCCGGCCGGTTGGTCCCGGCGGGGAAGGGAAGCAGTCATCGTTGTGCGCCGGTCGGCGGGTAGGTAGGAAGGGCCGGGGTGATCCGAACGGAGGGCGCGCTGCCGGGGATGGTCGGCGGCAGCGGGGCCGGACGCACGCCCACTGGCGGCTTGGATTCCTGCTTGCTCGCGGCGGTCGGCAGATAAAGCGGACCCTTGTAGCCGCAGCCCGCCAGCCAGGCGCCGGCGGCCACCGTGGCTACAATGCGTAGAACCCTGCGGCTAGTTGCCATATGGGACACTGGAAACTCCGAAATTCATGCAGGTTGGGATTATGAACGAAACCGAATTTCTTGCGTTGGTCGAGCAGGTGCTCGATTCTCTGGAAAGCCAGGCCGACGACTGGGCGGCCTCGCTGGACGTGGACATCGAAGCCAATCGCAGCGGAAATGTCCTGACCCTCGTCTTCGAGGACGACACGCACGTCGTCGTCAACAGCCAGGCCGCCATGCAGGAATTGTGGGTGGCGGCGCGCAGCGGCGGCTTTCACTACCGCTACGACGGCAAGCACTGGAACGACACCCGTGGCGGTCCGGGCCTGGCCGACGCCCTGTCGCAGATCTGTTCGGACGCCGCCGGCGTGCCGGTGACGGTCAAGCTCTAAAGCTGTTGGCGCCGGCGTCCCGCATGGGGCACCGGCGCCAGGCCTTCTTCCCCTCGCCGCTTAGCGCGGGATGGGAATCGAGCCTTCGCCGAACGACGTCCCCTGCGGCTTCGACGGCGCGTTGTTGAAGCCATCGCCGTCGTTGGTGGTCGAGCTAAGCGCGTTCAGGAATTCGCCCAGCGAATCGCCCTGCGGCAGGCCCAGCCTGGCCACCGCCTGACCCGGCGGGAATTCCGAGAAATAGTATTCGCCGTTTTCGGTCAGCAAGCCGTCCGGTTTCGGACGCTGTTTCTGCTCCGGCACGCCCTTGAGCACATCACCCATATAGGTAAGCCAGATCGGCAGCGCCACGCCGCCGCCGGTTTCGCGCGAGCCCAGCGACTTGGGCTGGTCATAGCCCAGCCACGCGGTGGCCACCAGGCTGGGCGTGTAGCCCGAGAACCAGGCATCCACCGATTCGTTGGTGGTGCCGGTCTTGCCGGCAATGTCATTGCGCTTGAGCACGGCCCGGGCGCGGGCGGCGGTGCCGTAAGTGGCCACGCCACGCAGCATGTCATCCATCACGAAGGCGGTGCGCGCATCGATGGCGCGCGCGGCGGAATCGCCGGCCACCAGGGGCTTGGACTGCATCACGACCTTGCCGTTGCTGTCCGTGACCTTGTCGATCAGGTAGGGCGTGATGCGATAGCCGCCATTCGCGAATACCGAGTAGGCGCCGGCCAGTTGCAGCGGCGTCACCGAGCCCGCGCCCAGGGCCAGGGGCAATACCGCGGGCTGGCGCGACTTGTCGAAGCCGAAGCGGGTCAGGTAGTCCTGCGCGTACTGCGGGCCGATGGCCTGCAGAATCCGAATGGACACCATGTTCTTGGACTTGTACAAGCCCTGGCGCATGGTGAGCATGGGCTCGTACTGATTACCGTAGTTCTTCGGGCTCCAGGCCTTGGAGCCCGTCTGCGCCGCGCTCAATTCGAAGGGCTGATCCGAAATCTGCGTGGCCGGGGTCAGGCCGCGTTCCAGCGACGCCGCGTAGACAAAAGGCTTGATATTGGAGCCCGGCTGGCGCCAGGCCTGGGTCACGCGGTTGAAATTGCCCCGATAGAAATCGAAGCCGCCCACCATGGCGCGGATGGCGCCGTCCTGCGGCGACAGCGACACGAAGGCCGCCTGCACCGCCGGCATGTTGATGACTTCCCAGCTGTTGTCGGGCAGCTTGTGGATATAGACCACGGAGCCCCGCTTGATGCGGGCTTCCGGCTTGGCCTTGTCGCTGAGCGCGCGTGCCACCACACCCAGGGTCTTCTTGTCGGTGATCGAGATGACTTCGCGCGAGCTGCGCACCAGGCGGATCTCGTTCGGGCTGGCGGATAGCACCAGCGCCACCAGCAGGTCGCCGCTGTCGGAATACTTGTCCAGCACGCCGTCGAGGAATTCATCCAGCTGGGCGGGATTGTTCTCGACGCCGGCCGCCATATCCAGCTGGTCCTCGGGGCCGGGGTAGGGCGCACGGCGGGTGTAGTCCAGCACGCCTTCGCGCACCGCGCGATAGGCCGCTTCCTGGTCCTTGGACTGCACGGTGGTGTAGATGTTCAGGCCGCGCGAGTACACATTGTCCTGGTACACGCCGAACAGCAGCTGGCGGGCCAGTTCGGCGACATACTCGCCGTGGATGGAATAGCCGCCCTGCGGCGTGCCTTCAGCCGACTTCAGCACGATGGGCTGGGCCATGGCCGTCTGGTATTCAGCGTCGGTCAGGTAGCCCAGGTTGTGCATGCGGCCCAGCACGTAATGCTGGCGGATCTGCGCGCGCGGCAGGTTGGACAGCGGATTGAAGCGCGACGGCGCCTTGGGAATGCCGGCCAGCATGGCGGCTTCGGACGGCGTGATTTCCGACAGCGGCTTGCCGAAGTACGTGCGCGATGCCGCCGCAAAGCCGTAAGCCCGATGGCCCAGGTAGATCTGGTTCATATAGAGCTCAAGGATCTGGTCCTTGCTCAGGCTGGACTCGATCTTGAAGGTCAGCAGCAGCTCGTAGAACTTGCGCGAATAGGTTTTTTCAGACGACAGGTAGAAGTTGCGCGCGACCTGCATGGTGATCGTGCTGGCGCCCTGCGTCTTGGACATATTGATCAGGTTGGTCAGGCCGGCCCGCGCCACCCCCGTCCAGTCGATCCCGCCGTGCTGGTAGAAGCGGTCATCCTCGGCCGACAGCACCGCCGCCTTCATGACGTCGGGGATTTCGTTGAAGCGCAGCACGTTGCGGCGTTCTTCGCCGAATTCGCCGATCAACACCTTGTCGGCCGTAAAGACGCGCAGCGGCACGCGCGGCCGGTAGTCGGTCATCGCGTGCAGGTCTGGCAGATTGGGCCAGGCCAGTGCCAAGGCCATGCCGCCAAGCAGCAATCCGCATATCCCCACACCCAGGCAGAAGATGCCGAGTTTGACGAAAAAACGGATGAAGGGAGAGCCGCTATGGGTGGGCTGGTCTTTCTTGGAGGGGTTCTGGGGCTTGCTCATCGCGGCGATTTTAAGGGCAACTTGCGGGCTGGCCGCGGCCTAAACGTCGGTTTCTGTAACAGGCGGGCTCAGTGTAGCGCGCGGACAACTCCGCCAATGGGATAATACTGACCCATGAACGCCATCCTACCCGCCTGCCCGGACGAAGATCCGGCCCCGGACACGGGATCCGCCCCGGCCAACAAATGCCCCTTGTCCGCGGACCCGGGGGCTGTTTCGTCCAATGATTGCGAGTCTGCTCCGCCCGCGGACCCGGACTGCGCCTCGCATTATGACGCGGAGGGCGGCCATCCTTGCCAGCCCTTGCCCGGCCCGCGGGCGACCCTGCCGTACGATCTGCCGATTTTCCTGGTCGGCATGATGGGCGCCGGCAAGACGACCATAGGACGGGGCCTGGCGCGCGCGCTGGGTCGCGAATTCGTCGACCTGGACCATGAGCTGGAAGCCCGCTGCGGCGTGCGCGTGCCCATCATCTTCGAAATCGAAGGCGAGGAAGGTTTCCGCAGGCGTGAGTCGGCGGCGCTGGAGCACTGCGCGGCGCGCCGCAATATCGTGCTGGCGACCGGCGGCGGGGCGATCCTGGCCGAGGGCAACCGCCGGCTGCTGCATGAGCAGGGTGTGGTGGTCTACCTCAGCGCCAGCGTGGACGAACTGTTCCGCCGCACCTCGCGCGACCGCAACCGCCCGTTGTTGCGCACCGCCGATCCCCGCGCCACGCTGCGCGACCTGATGCAGAAACGCGAACCCCTTTACCGCGAAGTCGCGCACCTGACGGTGGAAACCGGCTGCACGCCGGTCTACTCCCTGGTCAAGACGCTGGTGCCCAAGTTGCAAGCCTACGAGATCAAGCAAGCATGAATGTCGTTGACGTCGATGTCCCTGGTGGACGCTATCCCATCCGTATCGCTCCGGGCCGCCTGGACGCCCTGGACGAGGCCATTCCGGCGGACGCTACCGCCATCGGTCTGGTCACCAACCCCACCGTGGGCGCTCTCTACGCCGAGCGGGCCGAGCGCGCCCTGGCCCGCACCGGCCGCCGCGTGCTGCGCATCGAGCTGCCGGATGGGGAGTCGCACAAGGACTGGCAGACCCTGAACCAGATCTTCGATGCCCTGCTGAGCAATGGCTTTGACCGGCGCTCCGTGCTGGTGGCCCTGGGTGGCGGCGTCATCGGCGACATGACCGGTTTCGCCGCGGCGGTCTATATGCGCGGCATCCGCTTCGTGCAGGTGCCGACCACGCTGCTGGCGCAGGTCGATTCGTCCGTGGGCGGCAAGACGGGCGTGAATCATCCGCTGGGCAAGAATATGGTTGGTGCCTTCCATCAGCCGGTGGCCGTGGAAATCGATACCGATGTCCTAGGCACCTTGCCGGCGCGTGAAGTGTCGGCGGGGCTGGCGGAAGTCATCAAGTACGGCATGATTCTCGACCCCGCCTTTTGGTCGTGGTGCGAGCAAAACGCCGGCGCCCTGCGCGCGCTGGAACCGGCAGCCATCGCGCATGCCATCCGCGTGTCGTGCGAGTTGAAGGCGCAGGTGGTGGCGCAGGATGAGCGCGAGGGCGGCCTGCGCGCCATCCTCAACCTGGGCCATACTTTCGGCCATGCCATCGAATCGGGCCTTGGTTACGGCGCCTGGCTGCATGGCGAGGCCGTCGGTTGCGGCATGGTGCAGGCGGCGGAATTGTCGGCCGAAGTGGCCGGCTTCCCGGCCGAAGACGTGCTGCGCGTGCGTGAGCTGGTGGCTGCCATCGGGTGTCCCACGGTGGCGCCGGACCTGGGTGCGCAACGGTGGATGGACCTGATGCGCGTGGACAAGAAAGCGGAAGGCGGCGAAATCCGCTTCGTGCTGACGCCCCGCATCGGCGAAGCGCTGACGCGCAAGGCCCCGGAAGATGCGGTGGTGCGCGTGCTCGCGCGCACCGTGGGCCCGGTTTAAGGGCGGCGGCGCGTGGATACGACACTGGCGCCTTTTGCCTGCGATCCCGCGCTCAGCCGCGGCCGCGCCCACGATGAGCCGCCGCCGCGCAATCGCACCGACTATCAACGCGATCGCGACCGCATCATTCACTGCACGGCGTTCCGCCGGCTGGAATACAAGACCCAGGTCTTCGTCAACCACGAAGGCGATCTGTTCCGCACGCGCTTGACGCACAGCCTGGAAGTGGCCCAGATCGCCCGTACGCTGGCGCGCAGCCTGCATCTGAACGAAGACCTGACCGAAGCGATTTCCCTGGCGCATGACCTGGGTCATACGCCTTTCGGCCACGCCGGTCAGGATGAGTTGAATGCCTGCATGCGTGAACTGGCGCCGGCGGCTGGCGGGTTCGAGCACAATCTGCAAAGCCTGCGCGTGGTCGATACGCTGGAAGAGCGCTATGCCGCGTTCGACGGCCTGAATCTGTGCTTCGAGACCCGCGAGGGCATCCTCAAGCATTGTTCGGTGTCGCATGCGCGCCTGTTGGGCGATGTCGGTGAACGCTTCCTGCTGAAACGGCAGCCGTCGCTGGAGGCGCAACTGGCCAACCTGGCCGACGAAATCGCCTACAACAATCACGATGTCGACGATGGCCTGCGCTCCGGCCTGATCACGCTGGAACAGCTACAGGACGTGAGCCTGTTCGCGCGGCATTACGCGGAAGCTTTGCGCCTGTATCCGCAGGTGGCGCCGCGGCGCCAGATCGCCGAGACCATCCGGCGCATGATCAATACGCTGATCGTGGACCTGACGGAAACCACGGGCGCGCGCATTGCCGGACTCGCGCCGGGATCGGTCGACGACGTGCGCGCCGCTCCGCCGCTCGCCAGCTTTTCCGCGGAGATTCGCGCCGAAGCCGATGTGCTCAAGCGTTTTCTCTTCGACAATCTCTACCGCCATTTCCGCGTGGTGCGCATGACTACCAAGGCGCGCCGCATCGTGCGCGAGCTGTTCACGGCGTTTCTCGACAATCCGCGGCTGTTGCCGCCGGACTATCGGCGCGACGATGAGGTGGGGCAGGCGCGCGCGATCTCGGATTACATCGCCGGCATGACGGACCGCTATGCCATGCGCGAGCATCGCCGGCTGTTCGATATCTCGGAAGGTTGAGCCGGTACCGGGCTTGACGCTGTCGGATTCGTGGCCAGGACGCAGCCCGCGTCGCGTGTCAGCTGGCTTGCAGCCGCATGCGCAGCAACCATCCCGCCAGCACCGCGGCCAGCAGCGCGCACAGCGTGCCGCCCAGGAAAGCCGCCTGGTAGCCCTGGTTCAGGGCCAGGGCCGGTGCCGCGCCCGCGGCCGCCGCCGCATCGGTGCGTGATGCCGCCAGGCTCGCCAGTACGGCCAATCCCAGGGATCCACCCATCATGAAGGCCGTGTTGACGATGCCTGACGCCAGGCCCGATTCGCTGGGCTCCACGTCGCTCATCGCGGCCAGCAGCATGGGATTGAAGGCGATGCCGCCGCCCAGGCCCAGCAACAGCATGCCCGGCAGCACGTGCGCGACGAAACCGCCGTCGGCCGGTGCAAGGCTGAACAGCGCCAGGCCCAGGGCGGCCAGCAGCAGCCCCGCCGTGAGGGGCCCCTTGACGCCGAAGCGCATGACCAGCCGTGCCGATACACCCAGTGAAAGCACCGCCATGATCAGGTTGGCGGGCAGGAAGGCCAGGCCTATGCCCATGGCGTCGTAGCCCAGCACGCGCTGCAGGTACAGCGCGGAGATGAAGAACCAGGCGAACAGGGCGCCGGCCCACAGGATGCCCACGACATTGGCGACCACCACGTTGCGGCGGCGGAACAGGCGCAATGGCACCAGGGGCGCCCGCACGCGCGCTTCGATGAAGAAGAACGCCACCAGCAACAGCGCCGCCGCGGACAGCATCCATACCGTCTGCATCGACGTCCAGCCGGCTTCGTTGCCGTTGACCACCGCATAGACGGCCAGCATCAGCGCCAGCGTGATGGTGACGGCGCCGCCGATGTCGAGGCGGCCGGTCATGGCCTGGCCGCGGCCCTGAGGAATGAGCCGCACGCACAGGCCGTACACCAACGCGCCGATGGGGATGTTGACCAGAAAAATCCAATGCCAGCTGAGGACCGTGGTCAGCAGTCCGCCAAGCAGCACGCCCAGGCTGCCGCCGCCCGCGCACACGAAGCCATAGACACCCATGGCCTTGGCCCGCTCCGCGGGCTCGGTGAACAGGTTCATGACCAACGACAGCGACACCGCGGACACCACCGCGCCACCCAGCCCTTGCACGGCGCGCGCGGCAATGAGGAACTCGCGCGTCTGCGCCAGGCCGCAGGCCAGGGACGCCAGCGTGAACAAGGCCAGGCCGGCGAGGAACAGGCGGCGATGGCCGTACAGGTCACCCAGGCGCCCGCCCAGCAGCAGGAAGCCGCCGAAGGTCAGCATGTAGGCATTGACCACCCACACCAGCGCGGTTTCGCTGAAGTGCAGATCAGTACGAATGGAAGGCAGTGCAACGTTCACGATGGTCGTGTCGAGCACGATCATCAACACGCCCAGACACAGTATGGTCAAGGCCAGCCAGCGACGCCGGCCTTCGATGCCGTGGCTGCCTGGTTCCATCAACCTGTCTTCTTCTTCACGGAAGCGGGCTTCAGCAGCCGTCCCAGATAATGCCCGGTGTGGCTGTCCGGCGACTGCGCGACCGTTTCAGGCGTGCCTTCCGCCACGACACGTCCGCCACCGTCGCCGCCTTCCGGGCCCATGTCGACGATCCAGTCCGCCGTCTTGATGACGTCCAGATTGTGCTCGATGATCAACACCGTATTGCCTGCCTCGACCAGCTGGTTGAGTACCTTCAGCAGCAGCTCGATGTCGTGGAAATGCAGGCCCGTGGTGGGTTCGTCCAGGATGTACAGCGTACGGCCCGTGCTGCGGCGGGACAGTTCCAGCGACAGCTTGACGCGTTGCGCTTCACCCCCCGACAGCGTGGTCGCGCTCTGGCCCAGACGGATATAGGACAGGCCCACGTCGATCAGCGTCGTCAGCTTGCGCGCGATCGCGGGTACGGACTCGAAATACTCCAGTGCCTGCTCGACCGTCAGGTCCAGCACCTCGCTGATATTGCGGCCGCGATAGCGGATTTCCAGCGTCTCGCGGTTGTAGCGCTTGCCGTGGCAGACATCGCAAGGCACGTACATGTCGGGCAGGAAATGCATCTCCACCTTGACCACGCCGTCGCCCTGGCAGGCTTCGCAGCGGCCGCCCTTGACGTTGAAACTGAAGCGGCCGGGGTCGTAGCCGCGGGTGCGTGCTTCCGGTACACCAGCGAACAGTTCGCGGATGGGCGTGAACAGGCCGGTGTAGGTGGCCGGATTACTGCGCGGCGTGCGGCCGATGGCGCTCTGGTCGACGCTGATGATCTTGTCGAAGTGCTCCAGGCCTTCCATCGACGCATAGGGCGCCGGTTCGGACTGGGCATGGTGCAGCTGGCGCGACACCGCCACCGCCAGTGTGTCGTTGATCAAGGTCGACTTGCCTGAGCCCGACACGCCCGTCACGCAGACCAGGCGGCCGCCCGGAATGCGCAGGTCGACGTTCTTGAGGTTGTTGCCGGTGGCGCCGATCACGGTCAGCCAGGGCAGGGTGTCGTCGACCGGACGGCGTTGCGGAATCTCGATGGCGCGCCGGCCGCTCAGGTACTGGCCCGTCATCGACTTCGGATTTTCCTCCACTTCCGCGGGCGTGCCATAGGCCACCACCTGGCCGCCATGCTCGCCCGCGCCGGGGCCCATGTCGACCACGTAGTCGGCCATGCGGATCATGTCTTCGTCATGCTCGACCACGATCACGCTATTGCCCAGATCGCGCAGGTGTTGCAGCGTGCCGATGAGGCGGTCGTTGTCGCGTTGGTGCAGGCCGATGGACGGTTCGTCCAGCACATACATCACGCCGGTCAGGCCGGAGCCGATCTGGCTGGCCAGGCGGATGCGCTGCGCCTCGCCGCCGGAGATCGTATCGGCGCTGCGGTCCAGCGACAGGTAGTTCAAGCCGACGTTGTTGAGGAAGCTCAGGCGCGCCTCGATTTCGCGCACGATGCGCTGCGCGATCTCCTGTTTGGCGCCGGTCAGCGCCAGCGCCTGGAACCAGGCCAGGCAGTCCGACAGGGGCATGCCTTCGACTTCATAGATGGCGCGGCCGTGCCGTTCGCTGCCGGGATGCGCTTCATTGCCGATCAGCACGTGGCGCGCTTCGGCGCGCAGGCGTGAGCCGCCGCAATCGGGGCAGGTCTTGATCGCGCGGTACTTGCCCAGCTCTTCGCGCACGGTGGCGGAATCGGTTTCCTTCCAGCGGCGTTCCAGGTTGGGAATCACGCCTTCGAAGGTGTGACGCTTGACGGTGCTGCGGCCTTTTTCGTTCAAATAGACAAAGGCGATTTCTTCCTCGCCCGAGCCGAACAGCACTTTGTGGCGGACATCGTCAGGCAGGCTTTCAAACGGCGCCTCGATGTCGAATTCGTAATGCGCGGCCAGGCTGGTCAGCAGCGAGTGCGTGAACGCATTGCGGCGGTCCCAGCCCCGGATGGCGCCGGCCGCCAGGCTCAGTTCCGGGAAGGCCACCACGCGCTTCGGATCGAAGAAGCCCACCTGACCGATGCCATCGCAGCTGGGGCAGGCGCCCATGGGATTGTTGAAGCTGAAGAGGCGCGGTTCCAGCTCCGGCAGGCTGTGGCTGCAGACCGGACAGGCATAGCGGCTGGAGAACACCTGCTCGCGGCCGCTGTCCATGTCCAGCGCCAATGCGCGGCCGTCGGCCAGGGTGAGGGCGGTTTCAAAGCTTTCCGCCAGGCGCTGCTTGCTTTCGGGCCGCACGCGCAGACGGTCGATCACCACGTCGATGTCGTGCTTCTCGGTCTTTTTCAGCGGCGCCATGCTGTCGAGTTCGACCATCTGGCCGTTCACCCGCAGCCGCACATAGCCCTGCGATTGCAGGCTGGCGGATTCGTCCTCGAAGCCGCCTTTGCGGCCGCGGACCACCGGCGCCATGATGGCCAGGCGGGTTTCCGCCTGCCAGGTCAGCACCGCGTCCACCATCTGGCTGACGCTTTGCGCCTGCAGCGGCAGACCGTGGTCCGGGCAGTAGGGCGTGCCGACGCGAGCGTAAAGCAGGCGCAGGTAGTCGTGGATTTCCGTGATCGTGCCGACCGTGGAGCGCGGGTTGTGGCCCGCCGCCTTCTGTTCGATGGAGATCGCGGGCGACAGGCCCTCGATGAGGTCGACGTCCGGCTTGTCCATCAGTTGCAGGAACTGGCGGGCATAAGCGGAGAGGCTTTCGACGTAACGGCGCTGCCCTTCGGCGTAGAGCGTGTCGAAGGCGAGCGAGGATTTGCCCGAACCGGACAGACCCGTCATGACCACCAGCTTCTGACGGGGCAGGTCCAGCGAGACGTTCTTGAGGTTGTGGGTGCGAGCACCCCGAATGCGTATCGCGTCCATCAGGTCGGTTTCAGCAGATTCAAAGGGCAACTTGGTACTATAGCGCGCCGGACTGTCCCCAGTCGCGGCCGCATTTCTTGGTAACGCATGCCGGATCACGTCAAACTACAGCTCACCTCTTCTGAACGCCGTGCCAGCATCGCGCTGGCGGGCCTGTTTGCCTGTCGGATGCTGGGCCTGTTTCTGCTGCTGCCCGTCTTCACTGTTGCAGCAAAAGGCTTGCCCGGGGGCGACAGCCCGGCCCGGGTCGGGCTTGCCATGGGCATGTATGGCCTGACCCAGGCGATTCTGCAGATTCCCTTCGGTTTGGCGTCCGACCGCTGGGGACGGCGGCCGGTGGTGCTGCTTGGGCTGACCCTGTTCGTGATCGGCAGCGTGGTCTGTGCGCTGTCGCCGGATGTGTTCTGGATCACCATCGGGCGGGCCATCCAGGGCGCCGGCGCGATTTCCGCTGCCATTACCGCCTGGCTGGCCGACGCCACCCGGGACGAAGTGCGCACCCGCGCCATGGCCATGGTGGGCGGGTCGATCGGCCTGTCCTTTGCCGTTTCGCTGGTGGCGGCGCCCTTGCTGGTGGGCTGGTGGGGCCTGACAGGCTTGTTCTGGACCATCGCCTGCCTGGGGCTGGCCGCGCTGGCGGTGGCCCGTTGGGTGGTGCCGCTGGCGCCGCGCAGCGATGACCGTGGCATGGCGGGGCGGCGTCCGAGTGCCGTTTTGCTGCATCCCGACCTGCTGCGCCTGAATTTCGGCGTGTTTTGCCTGCATTTGACCCAGGTGTCGCTGTTCGTGGTGGTGCCGGCGCTGCTGGCTCGGCTGGGCGGCCTGGATGCGCATGACCTGTGGAAGGTCTATCTGCCGGTCATCCTGATTTCCTTCGTGCTGATGGTCCCGGCGGTCTTCGTCACGGAAAAGCGCCGTGCCCATCGGGGCGCCTTGCGGGCGGCGGTGGCCTTCCTGATCGTCGTGCTGGCCGCGATGCCCTGGGCCAGCCACAATTTCTACACCCTGATGGCCCTGCTGACGGGCTTCTTCGTCGCCTTCAACATCCTGGAGGCCCTGCAGCCGTCGCTGGTTTCGCGGGTGGCCCCGCGGGAGTACAAGGGGTTGGCGTTGGGGTTCTATAACACCTCGCAAGCGGCCGGCCTGTTCTGTGGCGGCGCCTTGGGCGGGGTATTGGCCGCGCATGTCGGCGCCAGCGGCGTCTTCGTGGCGGTTGCCTGTCTGGCCCTGGTCTGGCTGGCGGTCGGCTGGGCGATGAAGCCTTTGGCCTGAAGAACCGTCCCCCAATTCGTGACAGATCGCCGGCGCGAAACTGTCCGTGACCGGATTGCCCCGCTGCTGCCACGTCCGGGGGATAAACAGTAGAATACCGGCCTGACGTGTGGCGCTCCTGCGGCGTCATCAACCAGCAGATCGCTTCAGGCGGTCTGCTCGGCTTTGACGGGACGATTCGATCCCCAAGCGCGGGGATCTCGTCCCGGCGGTTTTTCACAAATTTCAGTCCTGTACGTAAGTTTCTTATGCCGGGGCAACGAGGACATCAGCATGGCATCTGTCAACAAAGTAATCATCGTCGGCAACCTCGGGCGTGATCCCGAAGTGCGCTACAGCCCTGACGGCGCGGCCATCTGTAACGTTTCCATCGCGACCACGTCGCAGTGGAAGGACAAGAACAGCGGCGAAAAGCGCGAAGAAACCGAATGGCACCGCGTCGTCATGTACAACCGCCTGGCTGAAATCGCCGGCGAGTACCTGAAGAAGGGCCGTTCCGTTTACATCGAAGGCCGTCTGAAGACGCGCAAGTGGCAAGACAAGGACACCGGCGCTGACCGTTACAGCACCGAAGTCGTCGCCGACCAGATGCAAATGCTGGGCGGCCGCGAAGGCGGCGGTGCGGGTGGTGGCGGTGGTGGCGATTACGGCGGCTACGACGAAGCGCCGGCCCCGCGCCAGCAGCGTCCGGCCCCGCAGCGCCCCGCGCCCCAACAGCAACGCCCGTCCTCCCCGGCTCCGTCGGGCGGCGGCGCCAACCTGGCGGACATGGACGACGATATTCCGTTCTAGATTGGAACAAGCCCGCTTTTTTGTGGGTACAGGGCCTGTATTCTCTAGAGAATGCAGGCCTTTTTTTGGCTGCCTTAAGGTTCTGCCTCCAGCGCCCTCTGGGCACGATATCCATGCCGAGTGCATTTTATTAAGGTGCTCTGCATCACCTGGCGCAACAAAATACGCAAATCTCAGAGGACATTTCGAGGCATCGAACCAGGGCTCGATTGCAGTAGGGAGGGGCAATTCTTTGAAGCCTGGTCTTAAGTCTGCCTTCGAAAATCTGGATCTGTTCGAGGCAGACTGTTTTTCAAGTGTCATCCCACCCTCGCCAGTGCCGCCACTTTCTTACTCCCGTATCCATGATGCTTTTGTACAGGGCAATCGCTCGCCTAAAAGGGCAGGTGTAGCGCCTATACGCAGGTATGCCCGCGTCTAGAGCAGTTCACCCGGTGAGCGTGCAACGCGCACGCCCGGGAGACCTCGGGGAGACATACTGGTTCGCAGCTGCCCGACGTGGACCGGCAGCTAGACAAGGGGCGCCCGGCGCAGCGGAGGTTGCTTTAGCTAGAATCAACGTTGACAGTTGCAAGCTGCGGGCAGTTAGCAGAGCAGAGCTTCGAAGCCTGGATCGGGGCTAGATTTTCCGTCAGATGATCAGCTGTGGGGCGCAATTGCGCACGGAAATCTTCACCAAGTTCGGCATTGCATTCCAGCGTTTGCCCAAGACCCGCGCAGCATGGCCTTCACCGACCTCTGAGCTGAGCTTTGAATCTAATACTGGCGAGCTCATAAGTAGTTGTAGTACAACCCAGCGGGCACGATACATAGCCCCCGTCCCAGCATCGCCTTTCGATCCATAGCCAACGCGCGCTACTCCCCATGCCTTCATCCAAGTTCACTTACGACCTGCCGTCTGGAGCTTCAAGCCTGTTCATTAAAGAAGAACACATCGAATACGGCTTCCTTGGCAAGCTTCAGAACTTGAAGTACGAATACCGCGACGACATTCGCGATCGCGCCACGCTGGAAAAAAATTTCCGGGAGAAATTCGAGGCCCTCAACCGCGTCAAGCTGACCGAAGCCGAGTTCGCCAGGCTCTTGGATGAAATCGTTACTTCGGATGTCTATACCGCTGCCAAGACCTTGCGCGGCATCAATTCCTTTGCCCGCGACGACGGCACGCCTTTGAACTACACGCTGGTGAACATCAAGGACTGGTGCAAAAACCAATTCGAGGTCGTCCGCCAGCTCCGCATCAATACTGACAATAGCCACCACCGCTACGACGTTCTCATCCTCATCAACGGTGTGCCCTGTGTGCAGATCGAATTGAAAACGCTGGGCGTGAATCCACGCAGGGCCATGGAGCAGATCGTTGACTACAAGCTGGAACCCGGCAACGGCTATACCAAGACGCTGCTTTGCTTCATGCAGCTCTTCATAGTAAGCAACCGCGACCGCACCTACTACTTCGCAAATAATAACTCTCGCCACTTCGCTTTCAATGCCGACGAACGCTTTCTGCCCATCTATGAGTTTGCAGGTGAAGACAATCGCAAGATCACCCAACTCGACGAGTTCGCCGAGCACTTCCTGAGAAAGTGCGATCTCGGCCGCACCATCAGCCGCTACATGGTGCTGCTCGCGGGAGAGCAAAAGCTCATGATCATGCGGCCCTACCAGGTCTATGCCGTCCAGCACATCGTCAAGTGCATCGACGAAGACAACGGTAACGGCTACATCTGGCACACCACGGGCAGCGGCAAGACGCTCACCTCCTTCAAGGCCTCCACCCTGCTGAAGGAAAACGACCACATCCACAAATGTGTGTTCGTCGTCGACCGCAAAGACCTCGACCGCCAGACGCGGGAGGAGTTCAACAAGTTCCAGGAAGGCTGCGTCGAAGAAAACACCAACACCGCCGCCCTCGTGCGCCGTCTGCTTTCTGAGGACTACGCCGACAAGGTCATCGTCACCACCATCCAGAAGCTGGGCCTGGCGCTGGACGAAAACAGCAAGCGCAACAAGCAGCGCAGCAAGAACGGCCAAGCCACCTACAAGGAACAGCTCGAAGCGCTGAAGGACAAGCGCATCGTCTTCATCTTCGACGAATGCCACCGCTCGCAGTTTGGCGAGAACCACAAAGCCATCAAAGCGTTCTTCCCCAAGGCGCAGCTCTTCGGCTTCACCGGCACGCCCATCTTCGAGGCCAATGCCGCCTTGCAGAAGATCGAGGACACCCAGGCCTCCATGCGAACCACGGCGGACCTCTTCCAGAAGCAGCTCCACGCCTACACCATCACCCACGCCATCGAGGACGGCAACGTCCTGCGCTTCCACGTCGATTACTTCAAGCCCGAGGGCAAGAAGCCGCCCAAGCCCGGCGAGGCCGTCGCCAAGAAGGCCGTCATCGAAGCCATCCTCGCCAAGCACGATGCCGCCACCGGCGGACGTCGCTTCAACGCAATCCTCGCCACCGCGTCCATCAATGAAGCCATCGAATACCACGCACTGTTCAAGACGATGCAGGCGGAAAAACAGGCCGCCGATCCCGATTTCAAGCCGCTGAACATCGCCTGCGTCTTCTCCCCGCCTGCCGAGGGCGACCCGGATGTCAAGCAGATCCAGGAAGACCTGTCGCAGGAGCAGGCGGACAACGAAGAAGACCCCGAGGGCAAGAAAGCCGCTCTCAAGGCCATCCTCGCCGACTACAACGCCCGCTACGGCACCAACCACCGCTTGAGCGAGTTCGACCTCTACTACCAGGATGTGCAAAAGCGCATCAAAGACCAGCAGTGGCCGAATGCCGACTACCCCCCGGCGCAGAAGATCGACATCACCATCGTGGTGGACATGCTGCTCACCGGTTTCGATTCCAAGTTCCTGAACACGCTCTACGTGGACAAGAACCTCAAGCACCACGGCTTGATTCAGGCCTTCTCACGCACCAACCGCGTGCTCAACGGCACCAAGCCCTACGGCAACATCCTCGACTTCCGCCAGCAGCAAGATTCCGTCGATGCCGCCATTGCCCTCTTCTCCGGCGAGAAGACCGGCGAGCAGGCGCGGGAAATCTGGCTCGTGGACAAGGCCCCCGTCGTCATCCAGAAGCTGGAGACCGCCGTGCAGAGGCTGGACGCCTTCATGAAGTCCCAGGGCCTGGCCTGCACGCCATCCGCCGTGGCCAACCTGAAGGGCGACGAGGCCCGCGCTGCCTTCATCACCCACTTCAAGGAAGTCCAGCGGCTCAAAACCCAGCTCGACCAATACACCGACCTCACCGGGGACAACAGAGCAGCCATCGAGCAGGTGCTGCCCAATGAAAACCTGCGCGGCTTCAAAGGCCAGTACCTGGAAACCGCCAAGCAGCTCAGAGACCAGCAGGGCAAGACCGCCGGCAAGGACGACACCACCGAGGACCCGGTGGACCAGCTCGACTTTGAGTTCGTCCTCTTCGCCTCCGCCGTCATCGATTACGACTACATCATGGGCCTGATCGCCAAGTTCTCGGAGAAAGGTCCAGGCAAGTCGAAGATGACCCGCGAGGAACTCATCGGCCTCATCAGCGCCGATGCCAAGTTCATGAACGAGCGCGACGACATCGCCGAATACATCGCCACGCTCCAGGCCGGTGAAGGCCTCTCTGAGACAGCCATCCGCGAGGGCTACACCCGCTTCAAGGCCGAGAAGAACGCCAAGGAACTCGCCGCCATTGCCGCCAAGCACGGCCTCGCCATCGCTACCCTTCAAACCTTCGTGGACGGCATCCTCGACCGCATGATCTTCGACGGCGAACAGCTCAGCGACCTCATGGCTCCGCTCGACCTCGGCTGGAAAGCCCGCACCCAGGCCGAACTCGCCCTGATGGAAGACCTCCACCCCCTCCTCACCAAACGCGCCGGTGGCCGCGACATCTCAGGACTCAGCGCGTATGAGCAGTAAGAACAAAACCACTGCGGCAAAGGAAGAGGCAAAGCCCGCACTGGTGCCGAAGCTGCGGTTTCCTGAATTTCAAAGCGCTGGCGACTGGACGACAGTAGAGCTCGGGGCGGTTGCGACGATCCGTACGGAAAAAGTTGGCAACAACATTTGCGTGCCGATGAGCATCACATCGGGCGTGGGGCTTGTGAGCCAAGAAGAAAAATTTGGGCGCGTGATCGCGGGCGACTCATACAAAAATTACGTGCTCTTGAAGCCATACGACTTTGCTTACAACAAGAGCGCCACCAAAGAGTACCCCGAGGGTTTTCTCACCTTGTACTCGGGCGCTGAGCTGGCAGCGGTCCCGAACAGCATCTTCACTTGCTTCCGCGTCAACGGGGAGTCGCCTGATGTACGGTTTCTGAATTATCAATTCTCAGACAACCTACACGGGCGCTGGCTGCGTAAATTTATTCAGGTGGGCGCTAGGGCTCATGGCTCGTTGAGCATCAACGACAACGATTTGATGGCCCTGCCTGTTCCCGTCCCGGCGGGAACGACATCTGTCGCCGAACAAAAAAAAATCGCCGAGTGCCTGAGTTCGGTGGACGAGCTGATCGCCGCGCATGCGCGGAAAGTGGACGCGCTCAAGACCCATAAAAAAGGGCTGATGCGGCAGCTTTTCCCCCGCGAAGGCGAAACCCAACCCCGTCTCCGCTTCCCCGAATTCCAAAACGCCGGGAAGTGGGACTTCAAGCCATTTGAGGAGTTCGTAACGAAGTCCTTCTACGGCACGTCCAGTTCGACTTCACCGACAGGAAAGTATCCGGTCCTCCGCATGGGGAACATGTTGGACGGCGGCTTGGATTTCACAAACTTGGTCTATATCGATTTGGATCCCGATTCGTTTGAATCGTTCCGACTGGAAGACGGAGACATTCTTCTCAACAGAACCAACAGTCCTGCGCTGGTCGGAAAGATTTCGCTCTTCCGGCTCAAGTCGGAGTGCATGACTGCTTCCTACATCGTCACGTATCGCCTGAACAAAAAGCGAATCGATCCTTCGTTCTGCAACTCGATGCTGAACACGCCGCTATATCAGGCGCGAATCAGATCGTTCGCAAAGCCAAGCGTCAGTCAGGTAAACATCAACCCGACCACTTTCAAGAAGGACTTAATCGTTTCGGTCCCATCCCTCCCCGAACAAGAACGCATCGCCTCGTGCCTGAGCAGCCTCGACGCCCTGATCACCACCGAAACCCAAAAGCTCGAGGCCCTCAAGACCCATAAGAAAGGGCTGATGCAGCAGCTTTTTCCATCCCCGGAGGAAGTTGAGGCATGAGCTCGCAGTCCTATGCAGATTTGAACAGTTTGGCTGTCGACTTCCGACAGCAACTGGAGGTCAAGATGTTTGTCCTCCTTTACGCCTACAACGGAACAGGTAAGACCCGCCTATCTGCGGCCTTCAAAGACCTCGGCAAAAAGCCGACCACAGATGCGCTGACGAATGAGGCGGGAGAGTCGCTGGAAGCTGAGGCAGGCGAAGCAGTTGAGGTCGAGGTCATGCAGCGTGACACTCTTTACTTCAATGCCTACACGGAAGACTTGTTTACATGGCACAACGATCTCGACGAGGACAGCGAACGCTATTTGGTCCTTCATCCATCGTCCAGATTCTTCGCTGGGCTTGAAGAGCTGGAGATGGATACCCGGATTCGCCCGCTTTTGCAGCGTTACGCAGACTTCGACTTTCGGTTGGACACGCTTCCGGTAAAGGATGCGCAGGGAAATTTCATCCGGGACGAGAGGATCGTGCGCTTCTTCCGCGAAGTAATTAGAGATGGAAAGACCTCCACTGTAGACAGCATCAAAATTTCCCGGGGCGAGGAGAATATTTTCATCTGGTGCTTCTTCCTCGCCATCGTCCGGCTGGCCATCGATGACGACGGTACCGGACCGTACAACTGGGTCAAATACATCTATATCGACGACCCGATTTCATCACTGGACGAGCACAACGCCATCGTGGTCGCTAATCATCTGGTGCAGCTATTCCGTGAAACGCCGAATCAGCTCAAGACGGTTATCTCCACACATCACATCCTGTTTTTCAATGTGCTGAGCAACGAGATCAAGAATCTGCTCAACACCCGGGACTTTCCGCAATACTGCCTCAACAGGGATCGAACCGGTGGCGGCTACAAGTTGTATCGGCAAAAGTCCGACACGCCGTTCTTCCACCACGTCGCCTCACTGGTGGAGCTTTATGGGGCCGCACAGAGCGACAAAATCTATACGCACCACTTCAACACGCTGAGGTCGGTGCTGGAAAAGACTGCGGTGTTTCACGGTTACGGGCATTTTTCCGCCTGCATAAAGAAAGACCCAAACGACGCTGACGGCATCCTGCACCAGCGGTTCATCGATCTCCTTAGTCACGGCAAATACTCGCTGTATGAACCGAAGGAGATGGGCGAGGAAACGCGGGACTATTTCCGCACCATCCTTTACGGATTCCTGAAGGACTTTCCTTTTAATCCTGCCTTGTTTCCGGCTGCGCCAACTACAGCCGCACCTGCCACGACCCCATGAACGATTCCAATCAAAAACAGCTGAACCAGACCCTCTGGAGCATCGCCGACCAACTGCGCGGGGCGATGGATGCGGACGACTTCCGCGACTACATGCTGTCTTTCCTCTTCCTGCGCTACCTCTCCGACAACTACGAGACGGCGGCGAAGAAGGAATTGGGGCGAGACTACCCCGATGTCGGCGGCGACACCCGCAAGGTGCCGCTGGTGCTTTGGTATGCGAACAACGTTGACGACATCCCGGCGTTCGAGAAGCAGATGCGCCGCAAGGTGCACTACGTCATCCAGCCAGCGCACCTCTGGAACGGCATCGCCAACCTGGCACGTACCCAGAACGCAGAGCTGCTGAACACGCTTCAAGCGGGCTTCAAATACATCGAGACGGAATCCTTCGAGAGCACCTTTCAGGGCCTGTTCTCCGAGATCGATCTGAGTTCCCCCAAGCTCGGCAAAACCTACGCCGACCGGAACGCCAAGCTCTGCGCCATCATCCAGAAGATCGCCGAAGGGCTGGCCGAGTTCTCTACCGACATCGACGCGCTGGGCGATGCCTATGAATACCTGATCGGCCAGTTTGCCGCCGGGTCCGGCAAGAAAGCGGGCGAGTTCTACACCCCGCAGCAGATTTCCGACATCCTCTCTGCCATCGTCACGCTGGACAGCCAGGAACCGAGAACCGGGACCAAGAAGCGACTGGAGAGCGTGATGGACTTTGCCTGCGGTTCCGGTTCGCTGCTGCTCAACGTGCGCAAGAAGGTGAATAAGGCCGGCGGCACCATCGGCAAAATCTTCGGCCAGGAAAAGAACATCACGACCTACAACCTCGCGCGCATGAACATGCTGCTGCACGGGGTGAAGGACACGGAGTTCGAGATCTTCCACGGCGATACCCTGCTCAACGAGTGGGACATGATGCGGGAGCAGAACCCGGCCAAGAAGCCGAGCTTTGATGCCATCGTCGCCAACCCGCCCTTCAGCTACCGCTGGGAACCGACCGACGCGCTGGCCGACGACGTGCGCTTCAAGAGCCACGGCCTCGCGCCCAAGTCCGCTGCCGACTTCGCCTTCCTGTTGCACGGCTTTCACTACCTCAAAGACGAGGGCGTG
Source organism: Bordetella sp. N (assembly GCF_001433395.1). Classification (GTDB taxonomy): domain Bacteria; phylum Pseudomonadota; class Gammaproteobacteria; order Burkholderiales; family Burkholderiaceae_B; genus Bordetella_C. The sequence goes on along the minus strand of NZ_CP013111.1, from coordinate 5,167,096 downwards.
ATGGCCATCATCCTGCCGCACGGCGTGCTGTTTCGGGGCGGAGCGGAGGAACGCATCCGCACCAAGCTGCTGAAGGATGGGCATATCGACACGGTGATCGGCCTGCCCGCCAATCTGTTCTATTCCACCGGCATCCCCGTCTGCATCCTGGTGTTGAAGAAGTGCAAGAAACCGGACGACGTGTTGTTCATCAACGCCGCCGAGCATTTCGTTAAAGGCAAGCGTCAGAACCAGCTGACCGACGAGCAGATCGCCAAGATCATCAAAACCTACCAGTTTCGTGAGGAAGAGCCACGCTATTCCCGCAAGGTGGAGATGGCCGAGATCGAGAAGAACGATTTCAACCTGAACATCTCGCGCTACATCAGCACGGCGGTGGACGAGGTGGAAATTGATCTGGATGAGACTCACCAACAGCTGGTGGAGATTGAAAAGGCGATTGCGGCAGCGAAGGACAAGCACAACGCTTTTCTTAGAGAACTTGATTTGAAGCCGTTGCCATAGTCACTCACATTGACTGGTCCGCGCAGGTCTCGACCTCAGCCTACGTAAAGAAGGTCGCGGCATGCTGCTGCACCAAGCAGTACAGCGTGGTCTGCTCTGGGCGGCGGCGCTCGTAGTGAACAGGTGCGCTACTCGGCGCCCGCAGGGGCTGCCGGTCGATGGCTTGCACGCAAGGCTCCCGAAGTGGTGAGCCGGCACGGTCTGAAGCCTTACACGGCGTCTCGATTACTCCGAGTGCCGCGTACTGGCGGGCGCCTGCCTCTGTGGCACCTCGTTCTTGTGATCGGTTGACGGTTGCTTTCGGCACGACCTCGAAGAGACGGGGAGCCAGGAAGCTGCCTGACGTCACCGTCTGATTGCCGTAAGCAGCCCTAGTATGCATAGGCACCACACCAGCAAGAAAGGTCTCACGCCTGGGCTTAAAGGTCAGTTTCACTGGAGTACACAATGTTCAGAGTGTTAACAAACCAGGGGTTCAGGGATGGTTATTAACGGACTAGAGATGGATGCACTGCCATACATCCATTCCTTCATCTAGATGACTCGCATCGAGTTATCTAATTAACGAAAAAAGTAACCATAACCGTTCTGATTTCGAGAAGCGAATCTGTCGCGTGCCAAGGCCCGCGTTCCCGACAGGGGGCGCGGGCCTTTTTCTTTGTCGGCCACTAGCGGGTTCCATGATCGAACTTCTCCCGCCGCGCCGTTACTCACCGAACCACTACTTCCTCTTCCATATAGGTGAGTCCATGCGCAAGACTGCCAAGCCGGCTGTTCTTTCCCTCACAAGGAGAGCGTGCGATGAGTGACGCTGCGGAAATTTTTCTGGAGGGAAAGACAGAACTGGCGTTTATGACCAACCTGTTGGCCGATCTGCCGCGCTACGTCGATGTCAGGTATATCCTTGCCGACAGTCCTGATGCCATGCGACCCATGGCGCTGCGCACGCTGCTGTCCAGGCGGACGCCAGTCGTGATGGTGTTCCAGGCGCACACGATAGACGAACAGAAAGCCGCGGCCGCATTACAGGACCTGAACGATTACCTGTCCTGGGAAAGCGTACGAGTGCCCTTCAAGATCATCCAGTTCGTGCCGGAGATAGAAGTCCTGTTCTTCCAGTCGCCCACAACACTCGAATTCCTGACCCGGCAGAAACTGACCGCGGAAATGGTGGGCGTGGGAAAGGCAGCACCAAGACAACTGATCAAGGCGCTTACCGCCGGCAAGGAAACACTGGAGTTGATCGGCCGGCTGCGGCCCGAGGATTGGGCAGAACTGCGCCGCCTGCCTCGCATCGCCGACCTGCGGTCGTTCCTGTTGAACCTCAGAACCGCCGCGGCGGCCTGACCCATAAAGCCCTAAAACCCTTCAAGCCTTTAAAACCCCTTCGGCGCGCTAAGACTGGCCCACAGATGCGCGGCCGCCATGGTGCGATGCGGGCTATAGCGTTTCAGAAGCTCCTCCGCCGCGAGGATATCCGGCCGGGTTTCCAGCCCCCACAGCTTGCCGATGGCCGACCGCACCGCCACGTCGCCGTGCAACGAACAATCCGGTTGGCCATAGCCGCGCAGCAGCGCATAGTTGACCGTCCAGGGCCCGATACCTTTGACGGCCAGCAATGCCGCACAGATCGACTCCACGGTGTTGGTGGGGCTCTCGACGATATCCAGCTCGCCACTCGCCACCAAGGTCGCCAGCCTCAGCACCGTTTCGGCCTTGGAACGCGAATACTGGCGGCTGAGCAGCTCTTCCACGGGAAGGCGCGCCGCGTCGGCCGCCGACGGATAACACCACAAGCCGCTGCTATGCCGCTGCCCCGCCAACTGGATGAAGGTACGCCGCAGCGTCACCGCGAAGGACACATTGATCTGTTGTCCCATCACCGCCCAGGTCAGCGCCTCGAACACCGACGCGGACTGGACGATGCGCAGGCTCTTCTGCTTCTTGGTCAGCGGGCCGAATACGGGGTCGGCCGCGACGAACGTCGAAAACCCGCGCGGATCCAGCCGCAAGCCCAACAAGCCCCGCACGATCTCCACGGCCGGCGTTTGCATGCCGTCCGTCACGGTGCCGTCGACCGCCACCGTACACACCGCCTCCGTCTTCGACACCTGGATGTCGAAGACCGCCGGCAGGCCATCCAGCAGGATGCCCTTCCGTAAGCCGGTTTCCGAAACCACCTCGGACACCGCTTCCTTATCTCTTCCGTGGAAATGGATGGCGTCCGCCAGGCTGTAACCACGGGGCAGGGGGAGTTTGAAGGAAAAATGCATCGGTCTGAGCGGAAGGTTATTTCCCGCATGATCGTACATCCACTCGGCCCACGGCCGGCCCCCGCCCCAGGCACTGCTCCAGGCCCCGCCCCCGGCACTGCCTATAATTGCCCCTTGACCACGTCTTAGCGCCAGTCCTGTCGCGCCCTATGTCCGCTTCGCCACTTCGCGTGCTGTCGATCATCCCCCCGATGACGCAGTTGAATACGCCCTATCCGTCCACTGCTTATCTCACCGGCTTCTTGCGGTCGCGCGGGGTCACGTCCTTCCAGGAAGACCTGGCGCTTGCGCTGGTGCTGCGCCTGCTGTCGCCGCAGGGGCTGCGCGCGGTGATCGAACGCATCGAAGCGATGCCGGCACAAAAACACAGCCGCGCCGTCCAGTCGTTCATGGCGCAGCAGGCGCGCTATCTGTCCACGATCGGACCCGTGATCGCCTTCCTGCAAGGACGCGACTCCACGCTGGCGCACCGCATCGTGGCGCGTAATTTCCTGCCCGAAGGCCCGCGCTTCAACTCGCTGGACGTGTACGTCGACGATGACGGTGGCGACCCCCTGAGCTGGGCCTTCGGCGCCCTGGGCCTGCATGACCGCGCCAAGCACCTGGCCACCTTGTACCTGAACGACCTGGCCGACGTCCTGCGTGACGCCATCGATTCCCGCTTCGAGTTCGTGCGCTACGCCGAGTCCCTGGCCGGCAGCCAGCCCACCTTCGACCCCTTGGCCGACGCCCTGGCAGCGCCGTTCAACCTGGTCGACGACACGCTGCGCGAGCTCACCGCGCAAGCCCTGGCGCGCCACACGCCGACGATGGTGCTGATATCGGTGCCGTTTCCCGGCAATGTCTATGCGGCCTTCCGCATCGCCCAGGCGATCAAGGAACAGGACCCGAGCATCGTCACGGTAGTGGGCGGTGGCTTCGTCAACACGGAGCTGCGCGAGCTCAAGGACCCGCGCGTGTTCGATTACTTCGACTTCGTCACGCTGGATGCCGGCGAGCGGCCTTTGCTGGCCCTGATGGAGCACCTGGAAGGAAAGCGTTCGCGCCAGCGCCTGGTACGTACTTTCCTGCGCGACGCGGATAGCGGCGCGGTGCGCTATGTGAACATGGTCGAGCCGGACGTCGCGTTCGAAGATGTCGGCACGCCGACCTGGGACGGCCTGCCGCTGGACCGCTACCTGTCCCTGCTCGACATGCTGAACCCGATGAACCGGTTCTGGAGCGACGGGCGCTGGAACAAGCTGACCATCGCGCATGGCTGCTACTGGAAGAAATGCAGCTTCTGCGATGTCAGCCTGGACTACATTGGCCGCTATGAAGGCGCATCGGCAAAGGTGCTGGCGGACCGCATCGACACTATCGTGCAGGAAACCGGCCAGACGGGCTTTCACTTCGTCGACGAGGCCGCGCCACCCAAATCGCTGAAGGCCTTGGCCACCGAGCTGATCGAGCGCAATGCGGGTATCTCGTGGTGGGGCAACATCCGCTTCGAAAAAACCTTCAGTCCCGAACTGTGCGAGCTGCTGGCGGACAGTGGCTGCATCGCCGTGTCAGGCGGCCTGGAGGTCGCATCGGATCGCCTGCTGAACCTGATGAAGAAAGGGGTGTCGATCGATCAGGTCGCACGGGTGACGCGAGCCTTCACCGATGCCGGCATCATGGTGCACGCCTATCTGATGTACGGCTTCCCCACGCAGACGGTGCAGGACACCGTCGACGCGCTGGAATACGTGCGGCAGCTGTTCGAAAACGGCTGCATCCAGAGCGGCTTTTTCCATCGTTTCGCCTGTACGGTGCATTCGCCGGTGGGACTGAACCCCGAGGAATACGGCGTGACCTTGCGGCCGCTGCCGCCGGTGACGTTCGCCAAGAATGACATCGGCTTCCATGACCCCACGGGCGTGGATCACGACGCGTTGGGCGTGGGCCTGAAAAAGGCCATCTACAACTTCATGCACGGCATCGGCGTGGAAGAAGACGTGCGCAGCTGGTTCCCCTTCAAAGTGCCGAAAACCACCGTCTCGCGCAATCGCATCAGCCGGGCATTGAGCCAGCAGCGATAATCCACTCAGAGATGCGGCGCGCCACGTCGCCGCTGTTGCTGTCCATCATCGGGAAGTGCGAGTTGCCCGGTACGCCCATGTCGGCCAGGCGCCAGAACGTGACGCGGGCGTGGGCTTCTTCCAGGCGAGTGGCGTAGTCCTGGCCGGCGCGCGTCAGGTCTTGCCAAAGCGGTGTTGCGTCAAGAAAGTCGCCGTACACGAACAGCACGGGCTTGTCCGTCATGCTGTGCTCAGCCACCTTGGGCGAGAAGCCCGAAGGTTCGATGGCGACGATGCCGCGCACGAGTTCAGGGCGCGCCTGCGCGGCGCGGAAGCCGACTTCGCCGCCATGGCTGTGCATCATCACCAGGCACGGGCCGACGCGGTCGAGCACCGCACAGAAACCTTGCAACGCCGCATCGTTGTTGCCCAGCCAGCGCGGCACGGCGTGACGCATCAGCGTATCGAATGACGCGACCGGGAAACGTTGTCCTGCAAACGCTTGTCGTTCGGGCCAGCCCCGCGCCGAGCCGATGCGGAACAGCGTCCAGCTTTCTTCCGCGTTGCGGATGATGGGCGCGTCTGACCAGATTTCTTCGAAAGGCGTCCAGCCCGCGCGGCCGCGCTCCACGTTGTCGACCACGTAGACCGCATGGCCTCTGCGCAGGAAGTCCTGTACCCAGCCTTGGCGCCCGTCCGGCGTCTGCTCCCACATCGCGCCGGTCATGCCGCCGCCGTGCAGCATCACGATGGGCAAGGGATGACGCAGCTCGGCAGGAATGAAGTACTGCACGTAAGCCTGTTCGACGTGGTACGTGCCATTGGGGTCGTAGTCGAAGGACGCCGTCTGCGTGAACTTGATCGCGCGCGCTTCCTTGCCTTCGATGCGTACCGTCCGTCCGCCGACAAAGAAACTGCCGAAGTCGGCCAGCGCGATGGGGTCATTCATATCGGAAATCGTTTCGCCACAGGTGAGGGAGTTGACTATAAGCTATAGGCTAACCGGCTCGGCGATGGGGCGCGTTTTTGCGCGCGCCCGCGCCGTTCCCTACAGGAGAGCGCTATGACCAAGCCCGTGAAGGTTCCCGGTCCCGATCATCCCATCGATGTCCGTCCCGCCAATGCTCATGTGGTGGTGACGGCCGCCGGCCGGGTGGTGGCGGATACGTGGTCGGCATTGGTGTTGAAAGAAGCTTCCTATCCGCCCGTCTATTACATACCGCGCGCGGATGCCGATATGGCGCAGCTCTTGCGTTCCGAACACGTTACGCACTGTCCCTATAAGGGCGATGCCTCCTACTACAGCATTGCTGGCGAAGACGAGCGTGGACGCGATGCGGTGTGGACCTACGAGAAACCGCATCCCGCGGTTGCCGCCATCGCGGGTCACCTGGCCTTCTATCCTGATCGCGTGGGACGATATCGAAATCACGCCGGCGCTTTAAGCTTTAATCCAGCCGCGCAGTCAGGCGATTCCCTGGAACGCCACCACGCGGCCATAGAAGCGTCCCGCCACGGCGGAGACATGGCGGGGATCGCCCGTGGTCAGGTAGACCGTTGCGGGCGGCGCCTCCGAAGACGGAGCCGCGGAAAAACGCGGATGCCGCGTCAGATAACGCCGCAAACTCGCGGCGGTGACCTCGCCCTGCGTCAGCAGCTTCACCTGCGGCGGCAGCGCTTCCCTGAACAGGTGTTCGATAAGCGGATAGTGCGTGCAAGCCAGGATGCACACGTCGGGAACGTCATGCTGCCGCGCCAGCAACTCGTCCACATACGCCCTGACGAAAGGCCGGATGGCGTCGTCGCCGGCATCATCGTCGATCATCTTGGCCAGCTCGGGACAAGCCTGCTGGGATACCCGGATGGCCGGCGCGCGTTTGGCGATCTCGGTGACGTAGGCGCCGGTGTTCACCGTGTGCTGGGTCGCGCACACGGCGACATGCAAGGCCGGGTTGCCATCTGAAGGGGGCATGGGGGCGGCTTCGGCTTCCCAGGGCATGCCCGTAATCGCTTCGATCATCGGCACGATGATGCCGATGACCCGATGTTGCGGATACTTGTGCGGCAACCAGGTCTGCTGCAATTGCCGCAGTCCGGTCGCCGCCGCGGTATTGCAGGCGATGATGACCAGCGAACAACCCAGGCCGAACAGGCGCTCGATCCCGCGCAGGGTCAGGCCGTAGATGTCCGCGGGCGAACGATTGCCATAGGGGGCGTTGCCGTGGTCGCCCAGATAAATGAACGACTCCGTGGGAAGTGCATGCTCCAGGGCGCGCATGACCGTCAGGCCACCGCTGCCGGAGTCGAAAACGCCGATCACCGCGATTTCTCCGAAACGAGGAATCGCCATTATCGTTAATTTTCCCGGTGCCCTTATTCGAACTGGTACAGCCGCGCAGGGTTGTCGACCAGGACCGCCTGCTTCTCGCGTTCATTCACCCAGCCGCAGAACGCGCCCAGCTGCAGGCCATCGTCGATCGGGTGCAGCGGCTCGCTGCTATCGACCAGGCGGGGCTTGCCGGGCCAGCCGCCGGTATGCGGCCAGTCCGTGCCCCACAGCATGCGGTCCAGGCGCGTGTCGATGAAGGCCCGGCCGATGTCGTGCGCGGCGCTGGGAGGACGGCCGTCTTCCCACGTCGTCAAGCGATACGGCGCCGAGAGTTTCACGTAGATGTTGCCGTCGGCGATGGCTTGCAGCAGGATGTCCAGGCCGGGTTGGCGCGGCCCCAGCATGGCACTGGCCAGCGCGAAATGGTCGATCACGACGGGAACCGGGCAACTCGCCAACGTGCGCGCCATGGCGCTGATGACCGACAGGTTGCTGTAGATCTGCACATGCCAGCCCAGGTCCGCCACCTGCGCGGCGGTGCGCGCCAGGGCGTCGCGGGCCACCTGGGGATCCTGCTGTCCGTACGATTGCAGATTGACCCGCGCGCCGCGTACGCCCGCGTCGTGCAAGGCGCGCAATTCAGCGCGGGAGATGTCCGGCGCCAGCACGGCCACGCCGCGTGCGGCATGGCCCGCGTCGTTCAAGGTGCGCAAGGCATCGGTCATGCAGCGATTGTCGGTGCCCTGGGGGCTGGCCTGCACGACGACCACGCGATCGACACCCAGCGCCGCATGCAGCGCCAACAGATCGTCGGTGGACGCCACGCCGGGCATGAACACGCGGTCTGCCGCCAATGGGTAGCGATCGAAGGGGCCGAAGATGTGGACGTGGCAGTCGCAAGCGCCAGGGGGAATGACGGCGCCTGCTTCGCTATGGGTGACGTCGAGAATGGTACGGCTGTTGTTGCTCATTCTGTTGATGCTCATTCGAATGTCCTTGGTCGCGGTGCGCATGTCATTGCGCGCCTTTGATGCCTGCTTTCTCGATCACGCTGACCCATTTCTCGCGGTCCGCCTTGTAGTACTGGGTGAACTGGGCCGGGCTGTCGTCGGCCAGCGCATAGCCCTGGGCTTCGAGCTTTTCCCGCACGTCGGGCAGGCGCAGCACGCGGCGGACTTCCTTGTTGATCTTGTCGACGAGTTCCGGCGGTGTGGCCGCCGGCGCAAGCAGGCCCATCCAGGTCGATACCTCGTAGTCCTTCAGGCCCGCTTCCGCCGTGGTGGGCAGTTGCGGTGCGAACGCGGCGCGTTTGGCGCTGGTGACGGCGAGGGCGCGCAGGCGCTTGTCCTGGATATAGGGCAGGGCGGTGGGCGCGTTGGCGAACATGAAAGGCAGGCGGCCGGCCAGCATCTCCGTGATGCAGGCCTGTTCCCCCGCGAAGGGGATGCTGTGCAGCTGGACACCCGCGGTCTGCGCGAACAACACGGCGGCCATGTAGGGAGAAGTGCCGATGCCGCCGGAGCAGAAGTCGATATCGCCGGGGGCGGCTTTGGCCTGGGCAATCAGTTCGGATACGGAGTTGGCCTTGAGCTTGGGGCCGGCCAGCAGTACCTGGGGCGCCGCACCGATGAGGGCGACGCCGGTGAAGTCGCGCAGCGGGTCGAAACTGGTGACGTTCTGCAGGGTGGGCGCTACGGCGATGGTGGTCTGGCTGCCCAGCAGAAGGGTGCTGCCGTCTGGACGCGAACGGGCGACGTACTGCGCGGCGATCATCGAGGCGGCGCCGTTCTTGTTTTCGATGATGACGCTGCGGCCGTCGACCTGCATGTGCTGGGCGACGATCCGGGCCACGGTGTCGTTCGCGCCTCCTGGAGGGGCGCCTACGACGATGCGGATGGTGCCTCCCGCGGGGGCGCCGGTCTGGGCCATTGCCGGAAGGGTTGCGCCGAGGGCGGTCAGGGCGCTGCTTAGCAGCAGGGCGTGCAGCTTCAGGGCCGTTTTCATGGGGTCTCCTCGCTTGGACGTTGTCGTTGTTATGTGCAAGCAGTGTCAGGCTTCGCGCTTGATATGGTCAAATATATAAATTGAGTAGTTTCATATAGAAAGCGGTATGTTTTCATTCCTGGCGGCTGGCGCCGCCGGGTAGGTAGGGAGATCAGCAGCGGCTGCCGCCGCTGCTGATTGCGCGGGGGCGCTGAGGGAGCGGGAGCCCCAGCCGGTTGCCATCGCTGCTCCGCGACCGCAGCAATAGCGACGCCGATGGTCGCGACTGCGGCGTCCGTCCTTAACTTGGATTCAGGAGACCTGGGCATGAATCAACGTGAGATGGCGCTGTTTGAGGCGGTGGCGCGGACCGGGTCGGTGACGTTGGCGGCGGCTACGCGGATGTCGCAGCCGGCGGCCAGTGCCATGCTCAAGGCCCTGGAAAGCAAGCTGGGATTCGCGCTGTTCACCCGCGACAAGCGCCGGCTGGCGTTGACGGCCGAGGCGCGGCTGCTGCTGCCGGAAATCGTCAACGCGCTGGCTGCGATGGATACCGCGGAACGGATGGCGGCGAGCATGCGCGGGGGCACGCATGCCCGTCTGGTGGTCGGCGCGGTGGCCGCTGTCGGCGCCAGCATCCTGCCTGGCGCGATGGCCTGGTTGCAAGAGCAGGAACCCGGCATCCGCGTGGCCGTGCGCACCGACATGACCCTGGGCGTCGTGGAGCTGGCGGCGGACCAGCGTATCGATATCGGCATCATCATCGGCTCCGCCGCCGTGCCCAACGTCGGCCAACGCGCGCTGACGCAATTGGGCATCCGGGCAGTGATGCGGCCAGACCATCCTTACGCGAGCAAAGACTCGGTCAGCCTGGCAGACCTCGCGGAGTGCGCCTACATCTCGCTCAGCCGCCACCTGCAGGTAGGCGCATTGACCGCCCGCCAATTCGAGGCCGCGCGCCTGCCCTTCCTTCCCACCATCGAAGTGAACCAGTACTCGGCGGCATGCGCGTTCGCGGAGCGCGGCCTGGGCATCGCCATCCTGGACAGCATGAGCGGCATCTACGCCCAGCGTCACGGCTTGTGCGTGCTGCCGATCGACATCGAAGGCAGCCTGTCGCTGGACATCGTGTGGCCGCTGAACCGAAGCCTGGGCCGCGCCGCGCGCCAACTGGAAGCCGGCCTGCTGCGCGAGTTGGAAAACGTGCGCTCAGCCTGACAGTGCGCGATCAACCCGCGCGAAACAATCGCTGCGCCGCATAGTCGATAAACACCCGCAGCTTGGGCGTCACATGCCGGCTCGACGGCCACAAGATGGAGAACTGCCCCTGCGCCCCGGGACAATGATCGAGCACACTGCGCAGCGTACCCGCGGCAAGTTCGTCACGCACCAGGAAATCCGGCATATAACCTATGCCCAAACCCCCGGCCACGGCCTGGTGCAAGGCCTCCATGTTGTTGCACACGATGGCGGGAGAGGGATCCGGCGGGGCGCGGTCATCGCAAGCCAGGTCCCAGGGCTGCAGCTTGCCCGTGGTGGGAAAGCGGTAGCGCACGCAGGCATGGCTGGCCAGATCGTCCAGGTCGCCGGGCTCACCGGCCTGCGCCAGGTAGTGAGGGGCCGCGCAAAGGATCAGCCGGAAGGGACCGAGCCGACGGGCCGCGAGCCTTGAATCCACCAGGGGCCCGCTGCGTATCACGGCGTCGAAGCCGCCTTCCACCACATCCACCAGACGGTCGTTGAAATCCAGGTCCAGTTCGATGTCCGGGTACTGGCGCCTGAAGTCCGGGAGCACCGGCAACAGGAAGCGATAGCCGATGGCCGGCAGGCTGATGCGCAGACGCCCCCGTGGCGTACTGGCGGCTTCGGACAGTACCGCCTGCGCTTCGCGCAGGTCTTCCAGGACGCGGCGACAACTGGCATGAAAACGCCGGCCTTCATCGGTCAGGGTGATCTTGCGCGTGCTGCGGTGAAACAGGCGTACGTCCAGGCCCTGTTCCAGCTTTGTGATTGCCTTGCCGACGGCCGACGCGGAGATGCCCAATTGCTCGCCGGCAGCGACGAAGCTCAGGGTCTCCGCGACATGCACGAAAGCGACGATGCCGTTGAAATTATCCATGCGCGATTTTACGGGCAGCCTCGTTGCGTCGACGGAAATCGATTCCGTAATGAACGGAGCGCCGGGCTGTTTCCACGGGGCGGTCGCGGGTCTATCGTTCCTCGCCTTGCCGGCTCCGCCGCACGTATGTTCAAGCGCGGCGTTGCCGGGTTTTGCAGGAGTGAAGATGACTAACGATCTGGACAATGGCGCGCGGCGTCGCGGGGCCATACTCGCCGCCGTCTGCCTCGCAGGCCTTGCACTGCCCTTGAGTTTTTCCGGCGGCGCGATGGCGACACCCGCCCTGGGCCGTACCTTGGGGGGCAGCGCCGAGGCCATGAGCTGGGTCACCAACGCCTTCATGCTGTCGTTCGGCAGCCTGTTGATGCTGGCGGGTGCACTGGCGGACAGGCTGGGCCGCAAGCGTGTGTTTGCCTGGGGAGTGGGCGGCTTCTCGCTGTGTGCGGTGGCCATCAGCCTGGCGCCCTCTTTGCTTGCCGTCGATGTGCTGCGCGCCATTCAGGGCGCCGCTGCGGCTGCCGCGTTGGCGGGTGGCACGGCGGCATTGGCGCAGGAGTTCGAAGGCCCGGCGGCGACGCGCGCTTTCGGCATGCTGGGCGCCACCTTTGGACTGGGCCTGGCCTTCGGTCCCGTGCTGGCCGGCTGGCTGGTCGAGCACTTCGGCTGGCGCTCCGTCTTCCTGACCGGCGCGGCCGCGGGCATCCCCGCGCTGTGCTTCGGCGTGCCGCGCATGCGCGAAACGCGCGATCCGCACGCTGGCCGCTTCGACCGCCTGGGTGCGTTGTTGTTCACGGGCGCGTTGACCGCGTTTACCTTCGGCCTGATCCAGGCGCCCGGCCTGGGCTGGGGCCATCCCCGGGTGATCGTCCTGCTGGCGGGCGCGGCCGTGCTGGCGCTTGCGTTCGTGCGCGCCGAAAGCCGCGCGCAACGGCCGATGCTGGACCTGAGCCTGTTCCGCTATCCCCGCTTCGTCGGCGTGCAACTGCTGCCGGTGGCGACCTGCTATGGCTACATCGTGTTGCTGGTGCTGCTGCCGCTGCGTTTCATCGGCGTCGATGGCTACGACGAGATGCACGCCGGCATGCTGATGCTGGCGCTGTCGCTGCCCATGCTGTGCGTACCTTTCCTGGCCGTACGGTTGACGCGTCGCTACGACGCGGGCGTGATCTGCGGCGCAGGCCTGGTCCTCGCGGCCGTTGGCTTGTGGGCGCTGCGCTGGGCCTTGCAAGACGGTGCCGGTTCGACGGCCATCGTCCCGATGCTGGTAATCGGCGTGGGCGCGGGCTTGCCTTGGGGACTGATGGACGGTTTGTCGATGAGTGTGGTGCCCAAGGAACGCGCCGGCATGGCCACCGGCATCTTCAGCACCATGCGGGTGGCGGGGGAGGGCGTGGCGCTGGCGAGTGTCACGGCCGTGCTGGCTGCCTTGCTGGCGGCACGGTTGCATGCGGACGTGCCTGGCAGCGACATGACTGCCGTGGCGCATGCAGCCGTGCGGCTGGCCACCGGCGACCTGGCCCAGGCCTTGGCCTTGTTGCCCGGTATCGCACCGGCGTCGCTGCGCACGCTCTATGCCGACGCGTTTGGACAGCTGCTGGCCGGCCTCGCGGGCGTCACGCTGGCATGCGCCGTGGGCGTGCTGGCCTTCCTGGCAAAGCGGCCGGCGGCGCACATCGGCGCCGCCACCAGCCATTAACGCTCGGGCTTGATCGGTAGAAGCACGTGCGTCACCGCGGTCGCGGCCGCCGCGTCAGCGGTCGCGCCACGCACACGCAGCTGGATCCGCGGCGGCGCGCCGTGCGGGACTTGCGGGAAATATTCCGCGTCGGCGCCGCCCACGGAAAGCCGCAAGCGGCTGCCCTTGCGCAGCATCCAGGAAATGGGGAACAGCGCGAAGCGCAAGGTCTCGAACTGGCCCGGCTCCAGCAAGCGCGCATCGGCGCGGTAATAGCTGCGATAGGGCCACGAGGTGCGATATTGCGGCGGCGATTCGCGGGTCGCGCGGTGCAAGGCGCGCAGCATGCCTTCGGTGATGTAACGCTCGCTTCCATCGCTTTCGATTTCCGCGGCATAGACGAACAACGCGGCATCGCGCTCCGAGCTGGCCATGTCGAGCACGACCTCGATATGGCCGCTCAATTCCGTATCGACGTCAAACGGCGCGCTGGTGTAGTTGGCCAGCGCGCGGTCGCGCGCCTGCCAGTCGCCGTAGTAGCGGTCGACATTGTGCGCGCCAAGACGGCGCCAGCGCGTTTCCAGGCCGGTGCTGAAATCGAAGCGCACCTGGAACGTGTCGATATCGCTCGGCGTCGATCCCGATTTCTCGGCGTCATCACAGCCGGCGACATCAGCACCGTCGGCACTACGACCGCGTTCATGCGGAACCAGCCCGCCCCCCACCGTGAAGTCATAACGTGTCATCGGCAAAGGCGGCCACGTATCCGTCGCCCGCCATTGCTCGTCATGAATGCAGAAGTAATGTACCGCGCTCTCCGCCTCGATACCGGTGTCCATGCCCAGCAGATGCGTATCGAAGAAGCGCAGCAATTCGTCCATCAGCGCGAAGGAAGGCGCGGTGGCATCGCGCCAGGGCGAGACATTGGTGCGCGCGCCGTGATCCCACGGACCCAGCAGCAAGCGGTCGTGGCGTCCCGCCACGCTGAGGAAACGCGTGATGGCGCCGTTGGCGTAGCTGCCGCCGTCATACCAACCGGACACCGAATAGATGGCGACATCGTCACGCACGCCATCGCGCAGATAATGAAACGGGCTGCATGCATCGGTGCGCAGCTCCGGCGCGTGCAACGGCCCTTCATCGCGGAAGGCCAGTTCCGGCATCATGTCGTGCAGACGAAAGTTGTCGCGATGCTCCAGCAATGCCTGCGCCAACAGGGCGCCGTCCGCGTCCTCGTCCACCGGTTGCGGACCCGCCAGGCGTGGATCGTTGAAGTACGGAAAGCGCGCCAGTTTCACGCGATCGTTCTGGTCCAGCGCCACCATCAGCTCGTCGTAGTCGCGGCTCCACACGCGCGACAACATGCCGCCCGGAAACAGCTGCTCGTTGTAGATGTCGGACACCGCGAACAAAGGCGCGATCGCCTTGACCGCCGGATGGCCCGTGCTGGCCAGAAAGCAGGCCGCCGCGCCAAGATAGGAAATGCCCGTGGCGCCGATGATGCCGCTGGACCAGGTCTGAGCAACGATCCAGTCGGCGATCTGGCGGGCGTCGTCGCGTTCCTTGGGTGAACGCAACGCGATGCGGCGCCCGAAGCTGGCGCCCGTGCCGCGCAGGTCCACGACCACCACGGCATAGCCATAGGGCACGAAGTAGTCGCGGTATTTGGCGGAGTTGGGCGACGCCTCGGCGGCGGGATCGGTTTTCTTGAAGCGCCGGTTGTAAGGGGTGAAGACGACGATGCTGGCAAAACCCTCGGCGGGCGCCGGTGCGCCTTCCGGCAGGTAGACATCGACGGCCAGCCGGCAGCCGTCGTCCATGGTCACATAGCAGGACGACGGTGCGCCCAGGCGATAGTTCCTGGCGCGCTGCGCCGCATAGGCGCTGGGAGGGCGGTGCCAGGCCTGGCCCGCGTAATCGAAATCCGACATGTGTTGCTGCCTGTCTTGAAGAGGGTGCGGCTTTTATAGAAGAAAGCCGCCGGCGCGGATAACACGAAATTCTGATCGGCCCATAGGCTGGGCCGATGGTGGCCCCTCGCCTGAAGATCGGATTTTCTTATGGTCGGTGTCTTGTAATCCTATTGGACGGTAGGCGCGCCCACCTCGTACGCTAGGCCTACAAACATACAAGTCACCAAGGGGTTCAAGATGATGTCGCGCCTGTTTTCCGGGCTGGCCGTGGCGGTCAGCCTGTCGCTGTGTGGAGCGGTCGCCGCCGCGCAGGATACCTATCCCAACCGGCCGGTCCGCCTGATCATTCCGCAGTCGCCCGGTTCTGGCGGTGATTTGGTAGGCCGCATGCTGGCGGAGTCGCTGTCCAAGGACCTGAAGCAGCCTGTGATCGTCGAGAACCGTGCTGGCGCCAACGGTGTGGTCGCGGCGGTGTCGGTCGCGCGTGAGGCGCCTGACGGTTACACCCTGATGCTGGGCCTGGTGTCGCAGCTGAGCTTCAATCAATTCCTGTACAAGAACACGCCTTACGACGGCTTCAAGGACTTCACCTACGTGAATCCGGTCGTGGAAACGCCTTACGTGCTGGTATCCAGCAAGCGCAGCGGCATCAAGGATTTCGCCGGCTTCCTGGCGAAAGCGCGCCAAGAACCCGGCAAGCTGAATTTCGCCAGCGCGGGCACCGGCAACATGACGCATCTGTCCATGGAACTGCTGGCCAGCAACACGGGTTTGAAGCTGACCCACGTGCCCTACAAAGGGTCGGGCCCGGCGCTGCTCAGCGTCATCTCCGGCGAATCGGACCTGATGGTCAGCGTGCTGGGCACGGCCTTGCCGCAGATCCAGTCCGGCGCCGTCGTGCCGCTGGCGGTGCTTGGCGCGCAGCGCGCCAAGCAGATTCCCGATGTGCCCACCTTGGCCGACCTGAAGGTGCAAGTGCCGGTGATCCCGGGTTGGTACGCCCTGGTGGGGCCGGCCAAGATGCCGCAGGCGGTGTCCGATGTCATCGCGGCGTCGGTGCATCGTTTCCTGGTGGCGCCCGCGACGCAGGCCAAGCTGGCGGATCTCTATCTGGAACCGATGCTGGGCACGGGACAGGAACTGCACACCCGCGCGGTGGCCGACGCCAAGGTGTGGGGCAAGTTCATCCAGGACAACGGGATTCAGTCGGAGTAAGGACGTGGCCGGGATGCAGCTCGGTATGACGCCACGAGCCGTCGGCCACCTTCTCGCACATCACGGTTTCGATGAGCTGGCGGATGGCCTGGCAGGCCGGCGTGGCCGCCGCGCTGCGCGACGTGCAAAGCGATAGAGTACGGGTCAGCGGCTGGCCCTCGAATTCGATGTAGCGGATACCGGTGCCGCCGGTCAGCGTGGTGGCCCAGGGCAGGATGCTCCAGCCCATGCCTTCGCGCACGAGCGTGGTCATCAAGGTGGCGACCGCCGTTTCAGTGACCACGGTGTACTGCAGATGGTGCTGGATGCAGGCGTTCTCCACCTTCATGCGCACGGAATTGGGGAAGCTGGGGAGGATCAGCGCCAGCCCCTGCAGATCGCTCAGTTGGGCGGGTGCCGGCAAGGTGGCGTCCGCCGGACCCACCAGCAGCAACTCCTCGACGACGAGGGGTGTGGTTTCGATATTCGCGCTGGCGCGGATATCGGCGGCGACCGCGATGTCCAGCTGTTGCCGATTGATCAGGTCGACCAGTGCGGCATTGGTGCTTTCCAGGATCTCCAACGCGATGTGCGGATAATCGCGTTGGCCACGCCGCACCAGCTCGAAACCTATCATTTGCATGGTGCTGGCGTGCAGGCCGACGCTGACCCGGCCCGTGGGCACATCCTGTTCCAGCTTCAAAGCGGTGGTCGCTTCTTCGACCTGGCGCAGGATGGCCTTGGCATAGCGATAGAGCTTTTCACCAGCGGGCGTGGGCCGCGTGCCTTGTACGCCGCGGGTCAGCAGTTTGGTGCCCAGCTCCGTCTCCAGGTTGGCGACGTGCTGGCTGAGCGACGGTTGCGCGACGAACAGGGACTGCGCCGCCGCCGTCATGTTCTCCAGCTCGACGATGCGCGCGAAGTACTTCAGCTGCCTGATGTCCATGGCCAGACCTCACTATCACGCCCCTGACCACGCAGGGGCGTGCCGGCGCGCCGTGCTCAGACGCTGAAATCCACGCCCTGTGCCAGCGGCAGTTCGCGCGAATAGTTGATGGTGTTGGTGGCGCGTCGCATGTACGCCTTCCATGCATCCGAACCCGATTCGCGACCGCCGCCCGTGTCCTTGTCGCCGCCGAAAGCGCCGCCGATTTCCGCGCCCGACGTGCCGATATTGACGTTGGCGATGCCGCAGTCCGAACCGCTGGCGGACAGGAAGCGCTCCGCTTCGCGCAGGTCATTGCCGAACATGGCCGACGACAAGCCCTGCGGCACGCCGTTCTGCATGTCCAATGCGTCGTCGAAGGACTCGTAGCTCATCACGTAGAGGATGGGCGCGAAGGTCTCGTGGCAAACGGTGGCCGTTTGCGCCGACATTTCCACGATGGCCGGACGCACGTAGTAGCCCTGCGGATAGCGGTCGGCCAGCACGCGGTCGCCGCCGAATACCTGGCCGCCTTCCTTGCGCGCGTTTTGCAGCGCGGTCTGCATGCCCTCGTAGGCGGCCTGGTCGATCAGCGGGCCGATCAAGGTCTTGGCTTCCGTGGGATTGCCGATGGTCAGCTTCTCATAGGCCTGCTTCAGGCGCGTCACCAGCGTGTCGCGCACGCTGCTATGCACGATCAGGCGACGCGTGGTGGTGCAGCGCTGGCCGGCGGTGCCGACCGCGGCGAAGAGGACGCCGCGCACGACCAGATCCAGGTCCGCCGTGGGGGTGACGATGACCGCGTTATTGCCGCCCAGTTCCAGCAGCGAGCGGCCGAAGCGTTGCGCCACGCGCGGGCCCACTTCGCGGCCCATGCGGGTACTACCGGTCGCCGACAACAGCGCCACCTTGGGATGGTCGACCAGGGCTTCGCCGGCTTCACGCGTGCCCTGGATCACTTGCGACAGATGGGCCGGCGCCTTGCCGAAGCGCTGTGCCGCGCGTTCGAACAGGGCCTGGCAGGCCAGTGCGGTCAGCGGCGTCTTTTCCGACGGCTTCCACACCACGGCATCGCCGCACACCACGGCCAGCGCGAAGTTCCAGGACCACACCGCCACCGGGAAATTGAAGGCGCTGATGACACCCACCACACCTAACGGATGCCACGTTTCCATCATGCGGTGGCCGGGGCGTTCCGACGCGATGGTCAGGCCATAGAGCTGGCGCGACAGGCCCACCGCGAAGTCGCAGATGTCGATCATTTCCTGAACTTCGCCCAGACCTTCGGTCAGGATCTTGCCGGCCTCCAGGGACACCAGCGTGCCCAGCGCCTGTTTGTTCTGCCGCAGCTCGTCGGCGAGCAGGCGGATCAGCTCGCCCCGTACCGGCGCAGGCACCCCGCGCCACGCCAGGAAAGCCTGCTGGGCGCGTTCGACCGCGGCGCCGACGTCGGCCGCGCTGTCGGTGCGCACGGCGCCGATCTGGCTGCCGTCGATGGGCGAGCGGGCGATGAGCGGGCCTTGCTGGAACGCTTCAGGGGCCACGCCCAGTTTCTGCAAGGCGTCCTGGGCTTGGGTTGCGGTAGTGGTCATGGCTAGTCTTCCATTGAGGTTGCAAGTCGCGGCGACGCTGTGAGGCAGCGTACGCCACGGCGAAATCGATTCGAGGGCCGGCTTGAGCGTATCATCGCGCGCCCATCCCGTGCACCAGGCGCGCGCCGCATTCGTACCAGCACTCGCGGACGCGCCGCAAGGACGCGCGCTGCACGGTACTGACGGGTAAAGGTAAATCTTCCTCGGCCTTGTTGCCCAGCACCAGCTGCGCCAGTTCGCGGCCCAGCACGGTGCCGGGGGCGATGCCGCGGCCGTTGTAGCCGCTGAAGGAAACGGTATTGCGCGCGGGCCGGTGCAGGCGCGGCAAGGCGTCGGACGTCATGCCGATGGTGCCGTACCACTCGTGTTCGAAGGCGATGTCCTTGAGCGCCGGATAGATCTTAGCCAGCGCGCGCCGGCCCCATTGCGTATGGATGCGCTGGCCGGCGCCGGACAGGGCGCCTACGCTACCGAACACCAGGCGGCCGGCCGCGTCATAGCGGAACGAGGACAAGACCTGCCGCGTATCCCAGACACCCTGGCCTTCCGGCAGGATCTGTTTGCGCAGTTCAGGGGCCAGCGGCACGGTGGCCATGTTGAAGTAGGGCAGGCGCACCAGCTCTTCGCGCAGGCTCGCCCAGGGACCATCCAGATTGCTGTAGGCATTGGACGCCACGATCACCCAGGTCGCCCGCACCGTGGCGCCGCCTTGCGTGCGCAGTTCCCAATGCGTGCCTTGGTCGTGCGCCGCGACCACCGGCGTTTGCGTATGCACGGTGGCGCCGGCATTCAAGGCGGCGCGCGCCAGGCCGCGCGCATAGGCAAGCGGCTGGATGGTGCCCGCGCGCAGGTCCAGCAGCGCGCCGCTGTAGGCATCGCTGCCGGTCCTGGCGCGGGTAGCGGCGGCATCGAGCAATTGCACGGGGGCTTTCAGCGTGGCCCATTGGCGGGCGCGTTCCGTGATTTCTTCCAGGCCGCGTCGCCCCACCGAGCAGTGCAGGGTGCCGACGCGGTTGGCCTGGCAGTCGATGGCGTGGCGCTGGATCAGATCGAACACCAGGTTCGGCGCATTCCCCAGCACGTCGAGCAGGCGCGCGCCGTAGGTCTGTCCCAGCACATTGGGCAGTTCCTCGGGCATCACCCACATGCCGGCGTTGACCAGGCCGACATTGCGGCCGGATCCGCCGAAGCCCACTTCCTCGGCTTCCAGCACGGTGACGCGCGCGCCGCCCGCGGCCAGATGCAGCGCGGCGGACAGGCCGGTGTAGCCGGCGCCGACCACGGCGACATCCACCGTCTGGTCCGCGCGCAGCGGCGGCGTGACGGGGGCGGAAGGGGCCGTGGCCTCCCATAAACCATGCGATCGAGGATCGTTCTTCATCAGGGTTATCCCGAGCGTGTCAGGTCGGGGGCTCATGCTGATAGGTCATCAAGTGACGGGAATCAGCGCATTCTGTGGTCACGTCTACCGGGCGTCAAACGATGTTCCTGTCTGATGTCATGCGGATATAGAATGACCCCCATGTCGCTCATACGCCGCTTCCTGCCGCCTACCGCCGAACTCTGCGCCTTCGAAGCCGCGGCGCGCCGCCAGAGTTTCACCGCCGCGGCGGAGGAGCTGAACCTGACACAGAGTGCCGTCAGCCGGCAGATTCGTTCCCTGGAAATGTTGCTGGGCGCCGATCTATTCATCCGCGAGCGCCAGACCGTGCGGCTGACGGCGGCCGGCCATGCATTCGCGCAGGAAGTGCGGGGCGCCTTGCAGCGCATCGCCAACGCGACCCTGGGCTTTCGGGCCAATCCCGTGGGCGGGACCGTGAACCTGGCCGTGCTGCCCACCCTGGGCGCGCGTTGGCTGCTGCCGCGCCTGCCGGATTTCATCGCGGCGCATCCGGACATCACGGTCAATCTGATCACCCGCTTCGAGCCTTTCGATTTCCAGGCCGAATCGCTGGATGCCGCGATTCACTACGGCGCCGACCACTGGCCCGGGGCCCGCGTGGATTTTCTGATGGAAGAAATGGTGGTGCCGGTGTGCAGTCCGCGACTGAAGGCGCGCCATGGCTACGCCACCGCGGCGGACCTGGCGACCGCGCCGCTGCTGCACCTGGTGTCGCGTCCGGACGCGTGGGAGCGCTGGTTCGACGCCATGGACGTACCGGTGGCGGAAGTGCATGGCATGCTGGTCGACCAGATCGTCTTTGCCGCGCAGGCGGCCATCGCCGGCATGGGCGTGGCCGTGCTGCCGAAGTTCCTGATCGAAGACGAGCTGCGCCGGGGCGATCTGGTGCTGGCGGTGGATCGGCCGCTGCGCAGCCAGGGCAACTACTACCTGGCGTGGCCGCCGGGCAAGCAGGACTCCGCGCCTTTGCAAGTCTTCCGGCAGTGGTTGCTGGCGCAGGCGAATCCGGCGCCGGTCACGTCGGCATGAGACCTGGCCCACGCCGCGGCGCATACCGCAGGCGCGCGTCGGCGTGTGTGGCGGTAGGTGCAGCGGCATGCGTGGCCGCATGTGCGGCGGCATCCTGGCCCGGTCCGCGGGCGTTGTCCGCCAGGAAGTTGGCCACGCGGTGCATGACATGGCCGCGCTCATTGTCCACGCAGATCATGTGATAGCTGTTGTCGAGCAGGTGCAGGGTGCTGCCCTTGACGCGCCGTTGCAGGGCGCGCGCCGCTTCCGGCGCGGTCAGCTCATCGTCTGTCGCGTGCATGATCATCAGCGGGCATTTCAAGCGTTCGACGCCCTTCCACGCCATCGAGCGCAGGCGATCTGCTTCACGCACCGACGCCAGCGGTACCCAGGGATAGTGGAAGGCATCCCCGCGTTTCAACATGCCGCGCACCAGACGGCGAATGCGCTCGTTCTTGATCCCGTAAGGCTCGGCCTCGGACACGCGCCAACGCCGGGCCACGGACGGAATCCAGTACAGCACGTGGCGGATGGCGCGATACCAGGGCACGCTCCAGCCGTCGAGACGCAAGGGCGCGGCCAGCGTGACGAGCTTGCCCTTGTTGTGCTCCATCAACTTGCACACCTCGATCGCCAGCAGCGCGCCCAGGCAGACGCCAACGACATGCAGGGTCTTGTACTGCGCGGACAGGCGCAGGTACTCCGTCGAGACGACGTCCAGCCAGTCCTCGGCGCGCAGGCCCAGCAGGTCTTCAGGCCGCGTGCCGTGGCCGGGCAGGGCCACGACATAGGCGTCGACGCCTTGTTCGTCCAGGACCGCACGCAAGCGGCCCAGATCGTATTCCGTGCCGCCCAGGCCGTGGATGAGAAGCGCGGCGCGACGCCGGCCATTCTTCGGATCGGGATGACTCGATTGCGCGCCGGCGAAAGGCAGGAGTTGTTGTTCCTGATTCATGATGCATGCTCTTGATCGTCGAGAGTGATTGACGATCAGGAGTGTGCGGCGGCGCGTGAATCACATCGACGCGATAGTCGGCGAATCGCTGTGCGAAATTTCCGATTCTTCGAAAAGTCTCAGTCGCGGTTGCCCGCGCCCAGGAATTGGCTGGGTCGGCGCAGGGCGGGATCGAAAGGATTTATCTGAGCGCCCATGGCGCGCGCCTCTTTCTGCAGGGTTTCAACGATAAGCGGCAAGCGCTCCGGACTCATGCGTTCCGACGGCGCGGCCACGCTTAGCGCGGCCACCGTTTCACCGTTGCGGTCCTCCACGGGCACGGCCAGGCCCGAGATGCCCGGGAACAGGCCGGGGCCGCTGCTGAAGACGTAGTTGTTCTCCAGCGATTCCTTGATGCGCACGCGGATGGAAATCTCGTCGATGAAGCCCAGGTGATGCAGGCGCGGAATATTGAAGCGTATGGCTTCCTCGCGTTCGGCGGCGGGCAGCCGCGCCAGAAGAATCAAGCCGGCCTGGCCCAGGCCCAGGGGCACGCGGCCGCCGATGTCGCCGGTGTGCGAGCGCACCGGAAAGGGACCGTCGATACGGTCCAGGCAGACCGCATCGAAACCATGCCGGACGAGGATGAACACGGTGTCATTGAGCATGCCGCACAGGCGCAGCATGGCGGGACGATAGACCTCGCGCAGATTGGAACGGAAGCGGCCGGACGTGGCGGCCAGGGCGTAGAAGGCCACGCTCAATTGATAGGCCTTGCTGTTGGCGGGCTGCTCCACCATGTCTTCCTGGATCAGCGCCTGCAGCACGCGATGCGTGGTGGCGGGCGCCTGGCCCGCGCGGGCCGCGATATCGGTCAGGCGCAGTTTCTCGCCCTTGGCATCGGCCAGCACGCGCAGCACCGAGAACGCGCGTTGCAACACGCCCTGGCCGCCGCCGTCGGATTCGCCTTTATCTTCCTTCGCCATGATTTGATTTCCAATGGTGAAAAATATGCAGCCTTCCGATTCTTGAAAATTCTATTGAACAGAAAAGATGGAAGAAAAATTCCCGTATTCGGAAAACCCTAATTGACCGTTTTTTACGCCAAAACCTAGACTGGCCGCAAATCTCCTTCACGTTTTCCCGTCGCGGCCACGTGCCTGACGTGGTCAGCAAGGCGTCCCATGTCATTTCTGCGGCTGGAAAAAATCTCCAAGAGCTACGGCGACCTGCAGGTCGTGCGTGATCTCGACCTGAACGTGGAGCAGGGGGAATTCGTTTCCCTGCTGGGGCCGTCCGGTTGCGGCAAGACCACCACTCTGCAGATGATTGCCGGCTTCGCCGACGTCACGCGCGGACGGGTGATCCTGGACGGCCGCGACATCACCTATGCCAAGCCCAACACGCGCGGGCTGGGCATCGTGTTCCAAAGCTATGCGCTGTTCCCGCACATGACCGTGCGCGACAACGTCGACTTCGGCCTGTTGATGCGCAAGGTCGGCAAGACGGAACGCGCCGAACGTGTGGACGAGGCCCTGGCTTTGGTGAAGCTGGACAAGCATGGCGATCGCTATCCGCGCGAATTGTCCGGCGGCCAGCGCCAGCGTGTCGCGCTGGCGCGCGCCTTGGTGATCCGCCCGCCGGTATTGTTGCTGGACGAACCCTTGTCCAATCTGGACGCCAAGCTGCGCGAAGACATGCAGTACGAATTGCGCAGCATTCAGCGCAAGACCGGAACCACCACCATCATGGTCACGCACGATCAGGCGGAGGCGCTGTCGATCAGCGACCGCATCGTGGTGATGGAGGATGGCCGCGCCACGCAGGTCGATCAACCTTATCGGATGTATGAGCATCCCCGCAGCGAGTTCATTTCCAATTTCGTCGGCAAGTCCAATCTGCTGCCGGGCGCGGTGACGCGCGCCGGCGTGGAAGCGGAGGTCAGCTGTGCGTCCCTGGCGCTGGCGGTCGAAGGCGCCGGCCTGCGCGTGGGGGATGAAGTCAGGGTGTCGCTGCGGCCGGAGAAGCTGGTGCCGGTAGGCGCGGGCCAGGGCAAACTGGACGCCACGGTGACCAGCCGCTTTTTCCTGGGCAGCCAGTGGATGTACGAAATGGACACCCCGGTCGGCGCCTTGACCGTGCTGACGCCCAATGACGGCAGCGCGCCGCATGACGATGGCGCGCGCGTCGGCCTGGACTGGGCCGCTGGTGTTGTGCGGGTGCTGCCCGTGGCCGCGTCGGCTTCATCGTCGGTCATGCAGGAGCACTGACATGGGCGCCGCAAGTTCGCCCACGCCTCCCGCCGCCAACCGGCGCGCCGGCCCGGCACCTCGCCTGGAGGGCTTGCCGGCCATCCTCGGCTCCATCCCGCTGACGCTGTTGTTCCTGACGTTGGTGCTGACGCCGTTGGGCCTGACCGTGGTGCTGTCGTTCAGTCCCTTCGACTACAACAAGGGCGTGTTGCCCGGTCACACCCTGGCGCATTACGCCATGGTGTTCAGCGATCCCTATTTCCTGGGCATCTTCTGGCGCACCTTGTGGATCGCCGGCCTGACCACCTTGATCTGCGTGCTGGTGGGCGCGCCCGAGGCCTACATCCTGTCGCGCATGCGCAAGCCCTGG
Source organism: Bordetella sp. N (assembly GCF_001433395.1). Taxonomy (GTDB): domain Bacteria; phylum Pseudomonadota; class Gammaproteobacteria; order Burkholderiales; family Burkholderiaceae_B; genus Bordetella_C. Next base: position 5,142,581 of record NZ_CP013111.1, on the reverse strand, counting down.
CGCTCCATCTTTCTGCTGGTGGTGCTGTCGCCGCTGCTGGTGTCGCTGGTGGTGCGCGCCTTCGGCTGGAGCATGTTGCTGGGACCGGCCGGTCCCTTGGGCAAGGCCGCGCAGGCGCTTGGCTTGGGGTCGCTGCTGTACACACCGACCGCCATCATCATCGCGCTGGTGCATGTGATGCTGCCGTTCATGGTGATCCCTGTGTGGACGTCGTTGCAAAAGCTGGACCCGGCCGTGGAGCAGGCCGCGTATTCGCTCAACGCTTCGCGCTTTCAGACCCTGCTGCGCGTGGTGCTGCCGCAAACCGCGCCGGGCATTTTGTCCGGCAGCCTGATCGTGTTCGGCTTGAGCGCCAGCTCCTTCGCCATCCCGGCGCTGCTGGGCGGACGCCGCCTGAAGATGGTCGCCACCATCGTCTATGACGAGTTCCTCACCGAGTTGAACTGGCCCCTGGGCGCGGCCATCGCCATCGTGCTGCTGGTCGCCAATGTGATCATCATGATGGCCTACAACCGCGTCATCGAACGTTCCTACCGGCGCAGCCTGGGCTGAGCGGAGACCTCATCATGCTGAAAAACGGTCCTGTCGCCCTGGCATTCAACTTCCTGGTGGTGGCCTTCGTGCTGGCGCCGTTGGTGGTCGTATGCCTGGTGGCCTTCACACCCGCATCGACGCTGACCATTCCCACCACGCAGTTCTCGCTGCGCTGGTTCCATGCGGTGTTCGAGCATGCGGACTTCATGCAGTCCTTCCGCAACAGCCTGTGGCTGGCGACGTTGTCGGCGACGTTCTCGGTGTGCCTGGCCGTGCCGGCCGCCATCGCCATCACGCGCTATCGCTTCCCTGGCCGCGATCTGCTCAATGGCCTGTTCCTGTCGCCCCTGATGATTCCCCATCTGGTGCTGGGCGTGGCCTTGTTGCGCTTCTTCGCCCTGATCGGGCAGACCGGCAGTTTCGCGTGGCTGGTCGTCAGCCATACCGTCATCGTCACGCCTTACGTGCTGCGCCTGGTGATCGGCGCGCTGGTCGGCTTCGATCGATCCATCGAGCACGCCGCGCTGTCGCTGAGCGCCAGCCGCGCCACGGTGTTCTGGCGCATGACCCTGCCCTTGATCATTCCCGGCATTTCGGGCGGCTGGCTGCTGGCCTTCATCAACAGCTTCGATGAGCTGACCATGTCGGTCTTCATCACGTCGCCGACCACGATCACCTTGCCGGTGCGGATGTATATGTACGCCACCGAATCCATCGATCCGATGATGGCCGCGGTGTCGGCGCTGGTCATCGCCTTGACCGCTTTGACGATGCTGCTGCTGGACCGGGTTTATGGGCTGGATCGCGTGCTGGTGGGACAGAAGTAGGGAAGAGGTGGAATCATCATGCCGATACTCAAACGTCTGACTGAAACCACGCGCGCGCCGGTCGCGTTCACGCTGGATGGCGCGCCGGCCCAGGCCTTGTTGGGCGATACCGTATTGACCGCGGTGCTGACGCACATCGACCGCGTGCGCCGGTCCGAGTTCGGCGGCGGCCCGCGGGCGGGGTTTTGCATGATGGGCGCCTGCCAGGATTGCTGGATGCAATTGGAGGACGGCGGCCGCTTGCGGGCGTGTACGACCTTCATCGAGCCAGGCATGCGGCTGCTGTCGCAATGGCCTGGGGCGGTGCCGACATGAACGGCGCGAACAGCATGAACGGCATGAATAGCACCAGGGCGCCATTGCAGCCCGTCATCATCGGTGCCGGTCCGGCGGGCATACGCGCCGCTCAGGCCTTGGTCGCCGCCGGTTTGCGGCCACGCGTGCTGGACGAAAGCGCGCGGGCGGGCGGACAGATCTATCGGCAGCCACCGGCCGTTCCTGGTTTCATGCGCGCGCCGGCCACCTTGTATGGCTTCGAACATCGCAAAGCCAGCCGCCTTCATCGCCTGATGGCCGAGCTGGCGCCGAACATCGATTATGAGCCGGGTTCGATGGTCTGGAACCTGAGCGACGGCGTGCTGGACGTGCTGCGTGACGGCGTCAGCCGGCAGGTGCCTTATCAACACCTGATATTGGCCACGGGCGCCACCGACCGCGTCCTGCCCATGCCTGGCTGGTTGACGCCTGGCGTCTACACCTTGGGCGGCGCGCAGGTGGCGCTGAAGTACCAAGGCTGTGCCATCGGCAGCGAGGTCGTGTTCATGGGCACGGGACCTTTGCTGTATCTCGTTGCCTATCAATACGCCAAGGCCGGCGCGCGCGTGGCGGCGGTGCTCGATACCGCCAGCTTCGGTGATCGCCTCGCCGCGCTGCCTGGACTGTTGCGCGCGCCTGTCCTCCTGGCCAAAGGGCTTTACTACATGGCCTGGCTGCGCCGCCATGGCGTGGCCTTGCATGAACAAGTGCGGCCGCTGCGTGTGGTCGGCACGACGCGCGTCGAAGCGGTGGAGTGTGAGTCCGGCGGCCACACCCTGTCGATTCCCTGCGATGCCCTGGGCTATGGTCTTGGGCTGCGTTCTGAAACGCAGTTGGCGAGCCTGGCCGGTTGCCGCTACGCCTATCACGCGCGCGATCGCGCCTGGCTGCCCGTGCGGGATGCGGCGGGGCGGTCGTCGGTGTCGGGTGTCTACCTGGCGGGCGACGGCGCGGCGATTGCCGGGGCCGACGCGGCTGAATTGTCGGGCGAGCGCGCCGCGCTGGCCTTGCTGCAGGACATGGGTTCGCCCGTGGACCTGAAGCGTGCCGGTCGCCTGGACGGCAAGCTGCTGCGTTGGCAGCGTATCCGCGACGCGCTGGAGCGCGCCTTCCCCTTTCCGGAGGTATGGGCGGACAGCATCACGGACGACGTCATGATCTGCCGCTGCGAGGAAATCTCCGCCGGCACCTTGCGCGCTTCGGTTGCCGGCCAGGGCACGCAGGAGTTGAATCGCCTGAAGGCGCTGACGCGCGTCGGCATGGGGCGCTGCCAGGGCCGGATGTGCGGCGCGGCGGCCGCTGAAGTGTTGGCACGTGCTTGCGGCGTGGGTCCTGACCAGGTCGGCCGGCTGCGGCCGCAGCCGCCGGTCAAGCCTATTCCCATCCATATGATGGTGGCCATGCCCGCAGCTGCGGCAACCGCGGCAAGCGCCTTAGGCGCTTCAACCGCGGTAAGTGCAAAAGCCGCAAAGTCCGTGGAACGCACGGTTGACCTCTCGCAAGGAGGCCAGCCCTGATGGAACGCATCAACACCGAGGTGGTCATCATCGGCGGCGGCATCGTTGGCGCCAGCGCGGCCTTGTTCCTGAGTCGGCGTGGCGTGCCCGTTACCTTGCTGGAGGCCGCCGTCTGCGGCGCCAAGGCCAGTGGCGTCAATTACGGCGGCGTGCGACGGCAGGGGCGTCCCCTGGAGCAGATGGGGCTGACGTGCCGCGCGCACGAACTGTGGGCGCAGCTGCCCGCCCTGATCGGCACCGACGGCGAGTACGTCCGTTCCGGCCATTTGAAGCTGGCCCGCAGCGAAGCCGACATGACCGCGCTGGAAACCTACCGTCAGGCCACGCGCGGCCACGGCATGCATCTGCGCCTGCTCGACCGCGCCGAGCTGAACCGGCACTACGGCTGGCTGGGCGAAGAAGTCATAGGCGGCTCCCTGTGCCCGGACGATGGCCACGCCAATCCGCGCCTGGTGTCGCCGGCTTTCGCGCTCGCGGCAAAGGCGGCGGGCGCGGTGATCCGCGAGTCGACGTCGGTGACGTCCGCCGTGCACGATGGCCGGCACTTCATCGTCAGGTCGGACAACACGCTTGAAGTACGCGCGTCCTACCTGCTGAATTGCGCGGGCGCCTGGGCGGGGCACTTCGCCGAAGGCTTTGGCGAAGTCGTACCGGAAACATCCATCCATCCTCTGATGATGGTGACCGAGCCTTTGCCGCTGTTCATGGGCGTCAGCCTGGGCATGCAGGGTGGCGGCATCTATGCCCGCCAGGTAGCGCGCGGCAATTGCGTGATCGGTGGCGGCCGCGGGCTGTCGGCCGACGGCAACTACGCAAGGCCCGGTCAAAACGATATTCCCGCCTTGCTTGGCAAGGCCGCCAGCCTGCTCAAGCCGCTGCGCGGCGCGCAGGTCATCCGCTTCTGGACCGGTGTGGAAGGCAATATGCCCGATCACAATCCGGTGGTGGGCCCCAGCCGCACGACACCCGGCCTGTTCCATGCGTTCGGATTTTCCGGCGCCGGCTTTCAGATCGGGCCGGCGGTGGGCGAGGTGCTGGCGCAATTGGTGGCCGACGGCCACACAGATATTCCCATCGATGCATTCCGCATCGACCGATACGCGGCTGCCGCTCATGAGGCTGCTTGTCCTGGTCATCCGTTCCGTGAGCAAACGCTGGAGGCATCATGACGATCCACACCTATCGCGGCATCAAGGCCAAACTCAAGGCCAGGCCCAAGGCCACCCAATGGCTGGCGGCCATCGTGGCGATGACCGCGCTGTCCGCGCCCGCCCTGGCCGAGCAGAAGACCCTCTACGTCGGCATGAACGGCGGAGATATGGAACGGGCTTTCACTCAACACGTCTTTCCGGCGTTCGAGAAAGCCAATAACGTCAAGATCGTCGTCGTGCCCGGCACGTCGACCGAAGTCCTGGCCAAGGCGCAGGCCTTCAAGGACAAGCCGCAGATGCACGTCATGTTCCTGGACGATGGCGTGATGTCGCGGGCCATCTCGATGGGCTTGTGCGAGAAGATTCAGGACACCAACGTGCTGCAGCAGCTGTACCCCGCCGCCGTGATGAAGGACGGCATGGCGGCCGGCATCGATACCGGCATGACCGGGCTGGGCTACAACACGCGCATCTTCAAAGACAAGGGCTGGGCCGCGCCGACTTCATGGATGGACCTGGCCGATCCCAAATACAAGGGCAAGGTGGTGTTCCAGTCCGCTGCCAGCAGCACCTTCGGCCTGCACGCCTTCCTGATGTTCAATCGCATCCAGGGCGGTACGGATACGAACGTCGAGCCGGGCTTCGGCAAGTGGAGCAGCACCATCGGACCGAACGTGCTGGAGTACATCACCAACTCGGCCAAGCTGGCCGAGATGATCCAGTCCAATGAAGCCGCCATCTTCCCGCTGACGCCTACCGCCATCGCGCGCTTGAAGAAGCGCGACATTCCGGTGGAGTACGCGCAGCCCAAGGAAGGGTCGGTGATCCTGGTGGTGGGCGAGTGCGTGGTCGCCAAGAATTCCGAGTCCGAGCTGGCTCAGAAACTGGCGGCCTACCTGCTGACCAAGGAGGCGCAGGAAGCGGCGCTGGAATACGGCGGCCACTTCCCGTCCAATCGCAACGTCAAGGGCACGGGCGCCAACGAGGCAGTGCTGAAGCAGTTCCAGGAATACATGGCCAACGCGAAGGTCCTGGACTGGGATGCCATCAACGCCACCCGCGCCGCGTTCAACGCCCGCTGGAACCGGGCGATGGAGCGCTGAGCGTCAGCGGCACGCGGGGCGTGCGGATCAGTACGAGTGTTCCTGCGCCGGGAAGCTGCCGTCCTTGACCGCCTGTACATAGGCGGTGACGGCGGCCTGGATGCTGTCGGCGCCTTCCATGAAGTTGCGCACGAAGCGCGCCTTGCGGCCGGGGAACACATTCAGCATGTCGTGCAACACCAGCACCTGGCCGGAACATCCGGCGCCGGCGCCGATGCCGATGGTGGGGATGCCCACTTCGGCGGTGATCTCGGCGGCCAGGGTGGCGGGGATCATTTCATAGAGCAGCATCGTGGCGCCGGCATCGCGCGCCGCGCGGGCCTGTTGCTTCAGGTGCCCCGCGCTGGCGTCGTCCTTGCCCTGCACGCGGTAGCCGCCCAGGGCATGCACGAACTGCGGCGTCAGGCCCATGTGCGCGCACACCGGCACGCCACGCTCGGTCAGGAAAGCGATGGTGTCGGTAAACCACGATGAGCGCTGGTCCAGGCCTTCGATCTTGACCATCTGCGCGCCCGCTGCCATCAAGGCCGCCGAGCTGGCATAGGCTTGCGCCGGCGATTCCTGGTAGCTGTTCCAGGGCAGGTCCGCCAGGACCCAGGCATTGCGGTTGCCGCGCGCCACGCATTGCGTGTGATAGATCATGTGCTCCAGCGTCACCGGCAAGGTGGAGGTCTGGCCCTGCACCACATTACCGAGCGAATCGCCGATCAGCAGGATGTCCACGCCGCACTGGTCCAGCAATGCCGCGAAACTGGCGTCATAGCAGGTCAGCATGGCGAGCTTCTCGCCCTGCTTGTGCATCTTTTGCAGTTGCGCGAGGGTAATGGGCTTGCGGTCGGCGGGGGACGCCGTGCCGTTGGCTGCGGTGGGATACATGGGCAAACCTTTTTCCAGATGACTCGGAGTGCCCCATTCTAGTGCTTATAACCCCCGGTTTGGTGCATCGCGGCACGAGCATCGCGGTCGCCGGCCGCTATACGCGGCCGGCTTTTCCGGATGCGGCCTGCGGCCCGCCGTCGCTGGCTCAGCCAGCTACCGCGCTTTACGGCGCGACGTCGTCGGGCGATGGCCCCGCTTCTTTCCCAGCCTTTAATCCACCATCTATGCACCTTTTGGACTAGCGAGGCGAGCGCATCCCGTCGCTAAAATTTTCCTAGCCGTGCGGGGGCGCGGACAAAGGTGAAAACCGCATGCCAGGACGCCGCACAGCACGATGGCTGTTACCGCTATTCCTGACGGCTGGTCTGGCAGGCGGCGCCCTCGTGCAAGCGGCCCCGACCCGGGCCCCCGGTTCATCGTCGACGTCGTCTGCCAAGGCCCCAGCCCCGGGCTCGGCTCCGGCCACGGCTCCGGAGCCGGCGCCAATCCCCACCCTGGATCCACGGGAAGCACAAGCCATCGCCTCCGACGGCTTCCTCTACGCCTATCCGCTGCTGATCATGGACGCGGCGCGCCGCATCCAGACCAATACCGTGGCGCCCGACACGCGGCTGGGCGCGGGTGCGCCGGTCAATCGCTTCACGCACATGGCCCGCCTGCCGGACGCGCTATTGCACGATCTGGGGCCGACACCAGACGTCGACGTGCTGTGGTCGTCGCTATGGTTCGACGTGGCGCGCGAACCCCTGGTCATCGAGGTGCCCGACGCGAAGGGGCGCTATTTCATGATGATGGCCGCCGACATGTGGTCGGACGTGTTCGCCGCGCCCGGCACCCGCACGGCCACACCAGGACGCAGAACCTATCTGCTCACCGCGCGCGACTGGAATGGCAAGCCCCCACGCGGCGTGGAACTGCTGCGCGCGCCGACCTCCAGCGGCTGGCTGCATGTGCGGATCGCGCTGGCGGGCAGCACCGACCTGCCCATGGCGCAGGCCTTCCAGGAAGGGCTGACGGCCACGCCCTTTACCAGCTGGCAGAAGAAGAATGCGCCAGCGCCGCCCCTCGGCCAATACGATGTGGCCGTGTCGCGCCGGCCGCCCGCGGAAGAGGTCGGCGCCTTGAGCGCCGCGGAGTTCTTCGCGGCGTTCGCCGAGCTGGCGGGCCGTTATCCCGCACATGACAACGACACCCCCATCCTGCAGCGGTTGCAGCGCCTGGGCATCACGCCCGGCGGCGCATTCGACTTCGCGCGGCTGCCGGCGACGTTGCAGACCGCCATCAAGGATGGCATGGCGGCGGGCCAGGCGCGCATGCGTTCGCCGCCCGAACCCCGCGCCGGCAACGCGGGCCTGGTCATGCCCTTGAAGCGGCGCGGCACCTACGGCACCGATTACGTGTTGCGGGCCAGGTCGATGCGGCTGGCCTGGGTGGCGCCGTTGACCGATGACATGATCCAGGTGCGCGCCGATACCGACAGCGAGGGCCGGCTGCTGGACGGCACCTTCCGCTACGAGCTGCGCTTCGATCGGCGCCAACTTCCGCCGGTGCTGGGCTCGTGGTCCATCGCGCTGTACAACGACCGCGACAACCTGCTCGACAACATGGGCGACCGCTACGCGGTGCGCATGCGCGACAAGATCGACGTGGCCGAAGACGGCACCGCGACGGTCTATGTGCAATACGAGACACCCGTCGCGGAGCGCACGCGCAACTGGCTGCCGGCGCCGCAGAGCGGGCACTTCTCGTTGATCTTGCGGCTTTATTGGCCGCAGGAGGCGGCAGTGGAGGGGACGTGGACACCGCCGGCGATCCGGCGGGTCCGATAAGGGAGCGTGTCTTGGGAGCGTGCTTTGCGGAAAGCGGCTGACGGCGCGCGGGCGCCCTGCGCCTCAGGCGGCCAGGCCGCCCGCCACCGATGCCGCGACCAGCATCACGCCCACCCACAGATTGGCGCGGAACAGGCCCAGGCCCAACTCGGGACGGCGGATGTCGAAGCGCACCAGCTGCCAGATCAGGTGTAGCGCGATCAAGGCCATGCCCACGTAGTAGGGCCAGCCCATGCCCACGCCCCAACCGCCCAGCGCCCACAGCACCATGGTGGCCACGTAGAACGCGCCTACCCAGGTCTTGCCGGCGTCGCCGAAGCGCAGCGCGGTGGAGTGCAGGCCCAGACGGCGGTCATCACGCACATCGATGTAGGCGTAGATAGTGTCGTAGCCGATCTGCCAGGCGATGGTGCCGACATACACCGCGATCGCGCCCCAGGGCACCACGCCGCGCGTGTCCGACCACGCCATCAGCATGCCCCAGTTGAAGCACACCCCCAGCACGGCCTGCGGCCAATACGTGAAGCGCTTGCACAGCGGGTAGATGACCACGATGGGCAGCAGGGCCACGGCCAGCCAGCGGCTCATGGGATTGATGAACAGCAGCAGGGATGCGCACACCACCAGCTGGCCCAGCAGGAACCAGAGCGCCTGGCGCAGGTTCAGCTGGCCGCTGGTAAGCGGGCGATACCGTGTGCGTTCCACATGCTTGTCGATATCGCGATCGAAGATGTCGTTCAGCGTGCAGCCGATGCCGCGCATCAGCAGCGCGCCCAGCGAGAACACCACCAGGCGCAGCAGGTCCGGCCAGCCGGCCGCTGACTGCCCCAGCGCGGCCAGCGCCGGCAGCAGGGTCAGCCAGGTGCCGATAGGGCGGTCCAGGCGGCACAGGCGCGCGTAGGGGCCCCATGAACGGGGCAACCAACGCGCCACCCAGTCATCGAAAACGATGTCGTTGAGATCGATGGGGCTGGATGGTTGCTGCGCCATCGTCACGCGAGTTGGGCCTTGATCAAGCGGCCCAGCGTTGCCACGCCGCTGCGGATCTTGTCTTCCGGCACGGTGACGAAAGACAGGCGCAGCGTGTTGTGCGGTGCCGGCGCATTGGCGTAGAACGGTTCGCCGGGAACGAAGGCGACCTTCTCTTCAATGGCTTGGGCCAGCAGCTTGTTGGTGTCGATGTTTTCCGGCAGCGTCACCCAGATGAACATGCCGCCTTCCGGACGCGTCCAGGTGGCCGACGACGGGAATTCCTTCTGCAGCGCGTCCAGCATGAAGTTGCATTGCTGGCGGTAGAGCTCGCGCACGGTGGGCAGGTGGGTGTCGAGGAAGCCGTCCTTGACGATTTCATAGACAGCCATCTGCGTCAGCGTGGCGGTGTGCAGATCGGTGGCCTGCTTGGCCTGCACCAGCTTGTCGATCAGCTTGCGCGACGCGGCGATGTAGCCCAGACGCAGGCCGGGGGCCAGCACCTTGGAGAACGAGCCCATGCGGATCACGTGGGCGCCCGCGCCGGAAGCCAGCGACAGCAGGCTGGGCTCGGGTTCGCCGGCATAACGCAGTTCGCCGTAGGGATCGTCCTCGACCACCGGCAGGCCCAGGGCAGCGGCGCGCGTGACCAGGTCTTCGCGGCGTTTGCGGCTGAGCGTGCGGCCGGTGGGGTTCTGGAAGTTGGGCAGCGCGTAGAGGAAGCGCGCGCTGTCGGCGGTCTCCTTGGTCAGCGCTTCCGGCACCAGGCCGCCTTCATCCGAGGCGATCGACACGAAACGGGGCTGGTACAGGCTGAAGGACTGCAGGGCGCCCAGGTAGCTGGGGGTCTCGACCAGGACCTTGCTGTCCTTGTCGATCAGCACCTTGCCCAGCAGGTCCAGGGCTTGTTGGGAGCCGGAAACGATGAGGATGTTTTCCGGCGCCACGTTGGCGCCCTTGCTGTTCAGGTCGTTGGCGACCCAGGCGCGCAGGGGCGCATAGCCCTCGGTGGGGCCATATTGCAGGGCCGCGCGGCCGTTCGAAACCAGTACCTTGTCGAAGGCAGCCCGTACGACGTCGACCGGGAATCCGCTCGGGGCCGGCAAGCCGCCCGCGAAGGAAATTACGTCCGGACGCTCGGTTACCTTGAGAATCTCGCGGATGGCCGAGCTGGTCAGTTGGGTGGCGCGTTCAGAAAAGGAACATTCGGGTTCGAAAGGCTTGTCCATGGTTTGGGTCTTTAGGCTCAAAAGAACGGGTGCAAAACGGTGCAATCAACCGGCCGCCCTCCGGGCGGCGAACGAGCATTGTCCCACTTTTACAAAAAAACGCCTGCTCAGCGGGCATCTAGGTGGCCATTTTCTTTGGGCCTGGTCGGATGCAAGTCTGCTGTCAGGTCCGTCGACGGCTCGCCGCGGCCTCGGACGCACCCGGAGTTGGCGTAAAGTGGCGTTTTCCTTCGCCCGGCCGGCTTGCGCGCGGCAGGATCTGTCTCGGAATCGCCACATCCCATGTTCACCATCGCCACCCCTTCCAATCAAGACAAGGCCGGCCTGTACGCCGAAGTCACCGCCCAGGCGCGCGCGCTGCTGGACGGCGAGCACGACCGCATCGCCAACGCAGCCAACCTGGCCGCGCTGGTCTATCGCACCCTGCCGGATCTGAATTGGGCGGGCTTCTATTTCTTCGATGGGCACGAGTTGGTGCTGGGTCCTTTCCACGGCAATCCGGCTTGCGTGCGCATCACGCTGGACCGCGGCGTCTGCGGCGCCGCCGCCAGCCAGCGGCAGACCCAGGTGGTGCCGGACGTCCATGCGTTCCCTGGCCACATCGCCTGCGACGCTGCGTCCCGCGCGGAAATCGTCGTGCCGCTGGTGGTGAATGACCAGCTGATCGGCGTGTGGGATGTGGACAGTCCCGTGCCCGAGCGCTTCGACGAAACCGACCGGGTCGGCATGGAGGCGCTGTGCCAGGTCTATCTGGACAGCCTTGGGGGCGCTCGGTAATATCTGCGCTTACCGATCGCGGCAAACGCGCTCGTGTCGCGGATGGATCGCCAAAGACGCTTCTTGCGCAACGATCGCTCCGCGGCCAACGTTCAAATTCAGCCTAATGTCCCTTCACGCTGCCCTCGCCACTGCTCGTCCTGCCTTCGGCAGCGATGACGCACGCCTGGTCAGCCTGAAAAAATCCAAAAAACAGCCGCTCGTCTGACCGGAGCTGCTGTTCCGTCAGAAGAGCGACGGAACAGCCAGCGGCCAGCAGCATGGCGGTGGCGACAGGGCTAGCAATACCAATCCCCCGTGGCGCTTCTTGCGGACTTTTCCCGGTCCTCGCAAAGGAATCGCCATGTTCTACGCTCCGCCACAAGACCCCTTCCACGGCATCTGGGTGCCCTTGATCACGCCTTTCGCCGGCGATCGGGTCGACCATCCCGCGCTGCGGCGCCTGGTGCGCCATTACCGGCGCGCCGGGGTGCACGGCCTGATTGCCTGCGGCACCACCGCCGAAGCCGCTGCCCTGGATGCCGCCGAACAGGGAGAGGTGCTGGACACCGTCCTGGCCGAAGCGGGCGGCATGCCGGTGGTGATGGGGCTGGCGGGCAACAACCTGCGCCAGGTCCAGGCGCGCGCCAGGGAGTGGGGCGCGCGGCCGATCGCGGGGTTGTTGGCGACGGCGCCGTATTACATCCGGCCGAGCCAGGCGGGGTTGCTGGAGTGGTTCGGCGGGCTGGCCGATGCCGCGCCGGTGCCGCTGGTGATTTACGACATTCCTTATCGCACTGGCGCGACGCTTGAACTCGCGACCCTGCTGCGGCTGGCGGCGCATCCCAATATCGTGGCGATCAAGGATTGCGGCGGGTCGCTGGACAAGACCATCGCGCTGATCGCGGACGGCAGGCTGGCGGTCATGGCGGGGGAGGACCTGCAGGCCATGACCACCCTGTGTCTGGGTGGCCGGGGCGTCATCGCCGCGTCGGCGCATGTGCGGCCGGATCTGTATGTGGCGCTCTACGACGCGGTGGCGGGCGCGCGCATCGAACAGGCGCGCGCCTTGTTCCATGCCTTGGCGCCGGTGATTCGGCTGCTGTACGCGGAGCCCAACCCGGGTCCGGTCAAGGCCTTGCTGGGCCGCCTGCACGGTTTCGACGGCGCCGTGCGGGCACCGCTGGTCGCGCCCGACGCGACCTTGCTCCTGCAATTGGAAGCCGCGGTCGCCGCCCTGGCCCCTGTCGACGCTGAAGCCAGCCTTGCAATCGCGTAAACAAGCCGCGGCGCTAAAAGGCGCCGTCGGCGCCAAGGCAAGCCGCGGCCACAGGGGCGCCAGCCCAAAAAAGGGGGGATGGGGCCCCCATTATTAAAAAAGCCTCACGCGCAGCGTGACGTCGCGCAGGCAAGGCGCTGCCAAAGCGGCGCCAGCCCAAGAAGGGGGCGATGGGGAACCCCCCATCATTCAAAAATTCTTCACGCGTAGCGTGCCGCCGCCCAGGCGAGGCGCAGCCACAGGGGCGATAGCCCAAAAAGGGGGCGATGGGGGTCTCCCCCATCATTCAAAATATCTTTACGCGGATCCGCGTTGCCATCATTTGCCTCGTATTGCCGACTGTTTTACCTCCAGCCCGGACGGCTTGCCCTTCAAGGGCAAGTCGTCTAAAACCACCGGGAACCCGCCGCCACGAGCAGGGCCCGAGGAGACAAGATGAGTAGCAACGCTTATGAAGATGAACCCGTCGCCGACGCGGGCTGGACCTTCGACTACATCGTCGTCGGCGCCGGTTCGGCCGGCTGCCTGCTGGCGAATCGCCTGACGGCCAATCCCAATATCCGTGTGCTGCTGCTGGAAGCGGGCGGCCCCGATGACTGGCGCTGGATCCACATCCCCGTCGGCTATCTCTATTGCATCGGCAATCCCCGCACCGACTGGTGCTATCGCACTCAACCCGATCCCGGCCTGAACGGCCGCACCCTGGGCTATCCGCGTGGCCGCGTGCTGGGCGGCAGCTCCTCGATCAACGGCATGATCTACATGCGCGGCCAGGCGGCCGACTACGACGGCTGGGCCGCCGCCGGCAACACCGGCTGGGGCTGGCGCGACGTGCTGCCTTACTTCACCCGTAGCGAGGATTACCACGGCACGCCCAACGCCTTCCACGGCAAGGGCGGTGAACTGAGCGTCGAACGCCAGCGCCTGTCCTGGGGCCTGCTGGACGCTTTCCGCGGGGCCGCCGAACAGGCCGGCATCCCGCCGATACGCGACTTCAATCGGGGCGACAACGAGGGCTGCGACTATTTCGATGTCAACCAGCGCCGAGGCGTGCGCTGGAGCGCGTCGCGCGCCTTCCTGCATCCCATCCTGAAACGTCCCAATCTGAAGGTCGTCACGGGCGCGCGCGTCAGCCGGCTGGCGTTTTCAGGCAGGCGGGTCGAAGGGGTCCACTTCAAGGGCGATGACGGCCGCGACCGGGTGGCCCTGGCGCGCGCGGAGGTGGTGCTGTCGGCCGGCGCCGTCGGGTCGGCCCAGCTGCTGCAGGTATCGGGCATCGGTCCTGGTTCCGTGCTGCAGAACCTGGGGATCCCGGTGATGCACGACCTGCCCGGCGTGGGCGAGAACCTGCAGGATCATCTGCAATTACGGCTGATCTACAAGGTGACGGGCGCCAAGACCTTGAACGCCATTGCCGGGACCTTGTGGGGCAAGGCGATGATGGGGCTGCAGTATGTCGTGGCCAAGCGGGGGCCCCTGACCATGGCGCCGTCCCAGCTGGGGGCATTCGCGCGCTCGGGACCGGAGCAGACCCGTGCCAATGTGGAATATCACGTGCAGCCGCTGTCGCTGGAGAAATTCGGCGATCCCTTGCATGCCTTCCCCGCGTTTACGGCGTCGGTGTGCAATCTGCGGCCGACCAGCCGGGGGCATATCCGCATTGTGTCGCCGTCGGCGCAGGATCACCCGCATATCCAGTGCAACTATCTGGCCACGCCGGAAGACCGCCGCGTTGCCGCCGACAGCGTGCGCCTGACGCGCCGCATCGTGGCGCAGCCGGCGCTGGCGCGCTACAAGCCGGAGGAATACCGCCCCGGGGTCGAATTCCATACCGATGCCGACCTGATGCGCGTCGCCGGCGACATCGGCACGACCATTTTCCATCCCGTGGGCACGTGCAGGATGGGCGTCGACGACCGTGCGGTGGTTGATCCGCGGCTGCGGGTACGGGGCGTCCAGGGCCTGCGCGTCATCGACGCGTCCGTCATGCCCACCATCACGTCCGGCAACACCAATTCCCCCACCATCATGATCGCGGAAAAAGGCGCCGCCATGATCCTGGAAGACGCCGGGTTGAGCGCGGCGTAGACCCTGAGATATCCGTCAAGAACCTCGCCCCGGTCGGAGGCACCGTAGAGCCGCTCCCGGCCCGGGGGACCTTGGTCAGGTGAAGAACCCCGCCCCGATCGGGGACACCGCGGAGCCGGGTCCCCCGGTCCGCCGGTGTCGCCCCCTTTGAGGGGGAGGCGCGGAGCGCCTGGGGGTGGGTTCCCCTTCGCCCCCTGGGGGGCCGCGCGAAGCGCGGTAGGGGGGGGGGCCCAATTCTCAGCTAAAATCAGCGACTTTCCCGCTTTTTTTGCCGGCCTCGCCGCCTTCCTGGGAATCCCTTCCTGGATAGCGCGAGCGATTTTTTTGTGCCGGTGCCCTTGGGGTCGAATAATGCCCATCTACGCTTACAAGTGTGGCGCCTGCGGTTTTGCCAAGGACGTCCTGCAAAAAATCTCTGACGCACCGCTCACGGTCTGCCCTGAATGCGGCGCCAGCGCCTATTCCAAACAGGTCACCGCCGCCGGCTTCCAGCTCAAGGGCTCGGGCTGGTACGTGACCGATTTCCGCAACAACGGGACCGGCAGCGCCGCCCCCGCGGCCAAGAAGGACGAAGGCGCCTCCAGCACCGACGCCGCCGCCGCCGCGAAGACCGAGACCAAGTCGGACGCCCCCGCGGCAGCACCGGCCGCCACCCCGGCACCCGCCGCGGCCCCCGCGCCACCAGCCGCTTCCTGATCTCCGACGATGTCGATGCGCGTTTTCAAGAAGTACTTCATCACCGGCCTGCTGATCTGGGTTCCCCTGGTCATCACGGTCTGGGTGCTGGGTGTACTCGTCGCCACGCTGGAAGGCTTCGTCCCCAATTTCCTGTCGGCGGAGTCCCTGTTCGGGGTCGACATCCCGGGCTTCCGTTTCGTCCTGGTGATCCTGGTGGTCCTGTTGACCGGCGTGTTCGCCGCCAACCTGCTGGGCCGCACCCTGGTCGACGCGTGGGAAAAGATCGTCGGCCGCATCCCGCTGGTGCGCTCCATCTACAACTCGGTCAAGCAGGTCAGCGACACCGTGTTGGCGCCCAACGGCCAGGCTTTCCGCAAGGCGGTGCTGATCCAGTACCCGCGCCTGGGCTCGTGGACCATCGCGTTCCAGACCGGTACGCCCAGTGGTGAAGTGGCGGAGCACTTGCAAGGCGAGCACGTCAGTGTCTACATTCCCACTACGCCCAACCCGACATCCGGCTTTTTCCTGATGATGCCGCGCAGCGACGTCATCGATTTACATATCAGCGTGGATGCCGCGCTGAAGTATGTGGTTTCCATGGGCGTCGTCGCGCCACCGGCACCTGCCGCCGCGAACGCCGCCAATGTGCCGCCCACCGTACCGCCTGGCGTCATTCCGACAGCGCCAGGGGTGCGACGACCCAGCAATGATGGGTCGACAGGGCCCGAGCAATAAGCTGGCGTCCCGGCAAGATCCCCCTCATCGTGACGTCCCAACAAAGTTATTAACGGAGTTTTCCCGCAATGCGTACCTGCTACACCGGCCAGGTTTGCCGTGACCACCTCGGTCAGACCGTTACCCTGTTTGGCTGGGTAAACCGCCGCCGCGATCACGGCGGGGTGATTTTCATCGACCTGCGCGACCGCGCTGGCCTGGCGCAGATCGTGTTCGATCCGGATAACGCCGCCTTCGCTACCGCCGAGCGCCTGCGCAACGAGTTCTGCGTCAAGGTCACCGGCCTGGTGCGCCTGCGTCCCGAAGGCACCGCCAATGCGGACCTGGCTTCCGGCGAAATCGAAGTGCTGTGCAAGGAAGTGGAAATCCTGAACGCGTCGGTGACGCCGCCGTTCCAGCTGGATGACGACAATCTGTCGGAAACCACCCGCCTGACGCACCGCGTGCTGGACCTGCGCCGCCCGCAGATGCAGCGCAACCTGATGCTGCGTTATCGCGTGTCCATCGAAGTGCGCAAGTTCCTGGACGGCCTGGGTTTCATCGACATCGAAACCCCCATGCTGACCAAGAGCACGCCTGAAGGCGCGCGCGACTACCTGGTGCCGTCGCGAGTCAATCCCGGCATGTTCTTCGCGCTGCCGCAGTCGCCCCAGCTGTTCAAGCAGATGCTGATGGTGTCGGGCTTCGACCGCTACTACCAGATCACCAAGTGCTTCCGCGACGAAGACTTGCGTGCCGATCGCCAGCCGGAATTCACCCAGATCGATTGCGAAACCTCGTTCCTGAACGAATTCGAGATCCGTGAAATCTTCGAAGGCATGATCCGCCACGTCTTCAAGGTCGTGCAGAACGTCGACCTGGCCGATACCTTCCCCACGATGACGTGGACCGAAGCCATGCGCCGCTACGGTTCGGACAAGCCCGACCTGCGCGTGTCGCTGGAATTCACCGACATCGGCGACATCATGCGCGACGTGGACTTCAAGGTCTTCGCGTCCGCCGCCACCGCCGCGGGCAGCCGCGTGGTGGCCCTGCGCGTGCCGGGCGGTGCGTCCCTGTCGCGTAGCGAAATCGACAGCTACACCCAGTTCGTCGGCATCTACGGCGCCAAGGGCCTGGCCTGGATCAAGGTCAATGAAGTGGCCAAGGGCCGTGACGGCCTGCAGTCGCCCATCGTCAAGAACATCCATGACGCGGCCCTGACCGAGCTGCTCAAGCGCACCGGCGCGCAAGACGGCGACATCATCTTCTTCGGCGCCGACCGCGAGAAGGTCGTCAACGACGCCATCGGCGCGCTGCGCATCAAGATCGGCCACAGCGAATTCGGCAAGACCACCGGCCTGTTCACGGCCGGCTGGCAGCCGCTGTGGGTGGTCGACTTCCCCATGTTCGAATACGACGAGGAAGACGCCCGCTACACCGCCGCGCACCACCCCTTCACCAGCCCGAAGGACGGCCACGAGGACTTCCTGGAGACCGATCCCAGCAAGGCCATCGCCAAGGCTTATGACATGGTGCTGAACGGTTGGGAAATCGGCGGCGGCTCGGTTCGTATCCACCGCGAAGAAGTCCAGAGCAAGGTGTTCCGTGCCCTGAAGATCAACGCCGAGGAAGCCAGCGAGAAGTTCGGCTTCCTGCTGGACGCCCTGCAATACGGCGCGCCCCCGCACGGCGGCATCGCCTTCGGCCTGGACCGCATCTGCACCATGATGACCGGCGCCGACTCGATCCGTGACGTCATTGCCTTCCCCAAAACTCAACGTGCCCAGGATCTGCTGACCCAGGCGCCGTCGGCGGTCGACGAGAAGCAACTGCGCGAACTGCATATTCGCCTGCGTAACGCCGAAGTTAAGTAAATGCGGTAATCTCGGTAGCATGAATACCGGGACGCGGCGCCTGCTGGAGCTTCCACGGGCGCCGCGTTTGTTTTATACAGGTGCCGGCGCTGCAAGGACTGATGGCCTTGCGCGCGCCGGCGCTGTTTTCATGGGGTAGTGTCCACGCACCATGTCGATACTGCGCATCGTCAGCTACAACATCCACAAGGGCAAGTCCGCATCGGGTGCGCGCGATTCGCTCAAGGAATTGCGCCTGGGCCTGCATGGACTGCGGCCGGACCTGGTCTTCCTGCAGGAAGTGCAGGGGCGCAACGACAGCCGCAACGTCATCGATGCGCAGCACATGTCGCTGGGCGCGGCGTTGCAGATGGAAGTCTGCTATGGCCGCAACGCGGTGCGCAGCGCGTCCGACCACGGCAACGCCTTGCTGTCGCGTTATCCCATTCTTGAACACGAGAATCAGGATATCTCCGATCACCGCATGGAGCAGCGCGGGTTGCTGCATGCCCGGGTAGGCATCAAGGGCCATGACGTGCATTGCTTCGTGGTGCACCTGGGCCTGTTCGCCGGCAGCCGCGAGAGGCAGATCCAGGCGCTGGCCGACCGCATCGATCGCCTGGTGCCCACGGGCGCGCCCATCATCATCGCCGGCGATTTCAACGACTGGGGCGACCGCCTGTCGCCCTTGTTCGTCCAGCGCCTGGGTGTCTACGAAGTGTTTTCCCACGCGCCGCGTTCGCACGGCGGGGACATACCCCGTCTGCGCGATTCCATGCGGCGGCTGACCAATGTGCTGCGTGGCGTGCCCAATAGCCTGTCCATGCTGGAGCGCCACAATCTGGTGTCCATGGACGGCAACTACCGCATCGCGCCGCCGCCGCGCACCTTCCCCGCCGTCTTTCCCTGGTTCCGGCTGGACCGCATCTACCAACGTGGCTTCGCGGTGCGTAGCGCGCGAGTGCTGCGTGGCCGTGCTTGGTCCCGCCTGTCCGACCATGCTCCCTTGCTGACCGAACTGGAAATCCCGTGAGTGCCCATGCCCTGGAGCTGGACTGGACGGAAGGCAACGCCATCCGCCTGCTGATGAACGGCGGCGATTTCTTTCCGGCGCTGTGCGAGGCCATCGATAAGGCACGCCACAGCGTGCATCTGGAAACGTACATCTTCCTGCTGGATCGCACGGGGCGACGCGTGCTCGAGGCGCTGGAAGGCGCCGCCGCGCGGGGTGTGCGCGTACGCGTGGTGATCGACGGCTTCGGCAGTCAGCAGACCGGGGACGCCGTGGTCGCGCGCATCAAGGCCGCGGGGGGAGAGTGCCGTATCTTCCGGCCCGAGCCTCATTGGATCAAGCGCCTGCTGTTTTCGCGCAGCCGTTTGCGGCGTTTGCATCGCAAGGTCGCCGTGGTCGATAGCGAGGTCGCCTTTGTAGGCGGCATCAACGTCGAGGACGATTACGACGATGTGGAGCTGACCGAGGAAATCGCCGCGAATCCGCGTTTCGATTTCGCCGTGGAGGTGCGCGGGCCGCTGGTCAGCTATGCCGTTCACGCGCAGGATCTGTTGTGGGTGCGTTTGAACTGGGCGGCCGCGCGGCGTAATCCCAAGCAATGGCGGCGGCCGTCGCAATGGCGCCGGCTGAAGAAGCCGGGTGATGCGCCGCCTCAACCGCAGATGGGTTCCTTGCGCGCCGCGCTGGTGCTGCGGGATAACCTGCGGTTTCGGAATACTTTCGAGCGGGCGTATCTGTACGGCATTGCGCGCGCGAAAGAAGAGATCCTCATCGCCAGCGCGTACTTCTTTCCGGGCGTGCGCTTCCGTAAGGCACTGGCTCGTGCGGCGGCTCGCGGCGTGCGCGTAAGGCTGGTTCTGCAAGGCAAGATCGAATATCGCATGCAGTACTACGCGACCCACGCCTTGTATGAAGAACTGCTGCGCGCCGGCATCGAGATCTACGAATACATGCCCAGCTTCCTGCATGCCAAGGTGGCGGTGATCGATCACATCGCGACGGTGGGCTCGTCCAATCTGGATCCCTTCAGCCTGCTGCTGGCGCGCGAGGCCAATGTGGTGGTGGATGACGCCGGCTTCGCGGATCAACTACATACGCGCCTGGAAGCGGAGATCGCCCGTGGCGGGCGCCTGATCAAAAGCGTGGAGTACGCGCGGCGCGGATGGATACGGCGTTGCGTCGACACGATTTCGTACACGGTGTTGCGCCTGGGCGTGGCACTGACGGGGCGCACCGGGCGCTATTGACGCATCTGCCCGCGTCTGTCCGCGGCGCGCTGCGGACAAGCGCGGTGTGCTCGCGTTATGCTGGCTGTTTCGATGAATGCACGGACGCGTCGCCACATCGTGCGGGCGCCGCAGGAGAGAGGCAATGGAGACAACTCAGCATCCCCCCGTCGAACGTATGGCCAAGGCTACGGCGCCGCGTATACGCAAGGTCGCCGTGCTTGGCGCGGGCGTGATGGGCGCGCAGATCGCGGCGCATTGCGTCAACAGCGGTCTGCCCGTGTTGCTGTTCGACCTGCCGGCACAGGGCGGCGATCGCAGCGCGATCGCGCGCAAGGCCGTTGCGGGACTGGCCAAGTTGAATCCGGCGCCGCTGGCGCTGCCTGCCTTGGCCGAGCATATCGAGCCGCTCAATTACGACGAACATCTGGACCGCCTGCACGAGTGCGATCTGGTCATCGAAGCGATTGCTGAGCGCCTGGATTGGAAAGAGCAGCTCTATAACCTGATCCTGCCTGCGCTGGCGCCGCATGCCACCTTGGCCAGCAATACCTCTGGCCTGTCCTTGGGCGCGCTGGCGGCCAGCCTGCCGGAAGACATCCAGCCGCGTTTCTGCGGCGTGCACTTCTTCAACCCGCCGCGCTATATGCCGCTGGTTGAATTGATACCGGGGCCGCGCACCGCGCCCGCGCTGCTGGACAGTCTGGAAACCTTCCTGGTCGCCGATCTTGGCAAGCGTGTCGTGCGCGCGAAGGACACGCCGAACTTCGTCGGCAATCGAATTGGTGTCTTCGGCATCATGGCGGCGATGATCGAAGCCGATCGTCACGGCCTGACTTACGACATGGTCGACGAGCTGACCGGCAAGCGGCTGGGGCGCGCCAAGTCAGGCACCTTCCGCACCGCCGACGTGGTCGGCCTGGACACGCTGGCGCATGTGATGCGCACCATGCAGGACGGCCTGCCTGACGATCCCTTCCACGGGTCTTTCGCGACGCCGCCAGTGCTGGCGGAGCTGCTGCGCAACGGTGCGTTAGGGCAGAAGACCGGTGCCGGGTTTTATCGCAAAGCGGGCAAAGCCATACTGCGTTTGGATCCGGCCAGTCGCGATTACGTGCCGGCGGACGCGCGTCTGGATGACGCTGTCGCGGCTGCTTTGTCGCAGAAAGATCCCGCGCGCCGTATGCAGGAGCTGCGCGCTTGCGATCATCCCCAGGCGCGTTTCGTCTGGGCCTTGCTGCGTGACACCTTCCATTACGCCGCCGTGCATCTCGCCGACATCGCCGAGACCGCGCGCGATCTGGACCAGGCCATGCGTTGTGGCTTCGGCCATGCGCAAGGTCCTTTTGAAGTCTGGCAGGCCGCCGGCTGGACGCAGGTCGCGCGCTGGATCCAGGATGATATCGATCAGGGTCATGCGCTGGCCAGCACGCCCTTGCCGAAGTGGGTGCTTGAAGGACCCGTGGCCGAGGCGGGTGGGGTACACACGCCAGCCGGTTCCTGGAATCCGACTCAAGGCGCGTTCCAGGCACGGCGCAAACTTCCTGTCTACGACACGCATCTGGTGCCTCCGTTGCTGGTCGGCGAGCGGGCCTGGACCATGCCGGGGGCCGGCGCCGCGCCAACGGGACATACGGCGACCGTGGGCGAAACCGTTTACGAGAACAGCGACATCCGCTTGTGGACCGCGCCGGCGCCGGGGCGGTCGGACGTGCTCATCGCATCGTTCAAGACCAAGATGCACACCATCAGTCCCACCGTGACAGCCGGCCTGCTGCATGCGGTCGATCTGGCGGAAGAACACTACCGTGGCTTGGTGATCTGGCAGGAAGGTGAACTGTTCTCCGCGGGCGCGGACCTGCAAGCGGTGCTGCCGGCCTTCATGCAGGGCGGAGTGGCCGCGATCGAACCCATGGAACGTGAACTGCAGCGCGTCGCGCAACGCATGCGCAATGCGCAAGTGCCGACGGTCGTTGCGTTGGCGGGGCTGGCACTGGGCGGTGGTTGCGAGATATCTGTCCACGCTTCCGCGCGTATTGCGCATATGGAAACCTATATCGGCCTGGTCGAAGTCGGCATCGGCGTCGTGCCCGGTGCTGGCGGACTGGCTTATTGCGCCCGCCGGGCAGCGGAGCTGCGCGCGGCCAGCGCGCCGGATGCGCCGCTGTTGTCCTTCGTCCAGAAGTTCGCGCAAGCGGTTGCCACCGCGCAAGTCTCGCGCTCCGCGCTGGACGCACGAGAGATAGGCTATCTGCGTGAGAGCGATCCGATCGTGCCGCATCCTGACGCCTTGCTCTATGCGGCCTTGCAGCAGGCCGGCGCGATGGCTGATGCCGGCTGGCGGCCTGCCTTGCAGCAGCGCTTCCCGGTCGCGGGCCGGGATGGCATCGCCACCTTGACCGCGCAGCTGGTCAATATGCGCGATGGCGGTTTCATCTCCGCGTATGACTACGAGATCGGCCATGCCGTGGCCGAAGTGATCTGCGGCGGCGATGTCGATCCTGGTTCGCTGGTGGATGAAGAGTGGATGCTTGCGCAGGAGCGTCGCGCTTTTCTGCGTCTGCTTGCGCAGCCGAAGACACAAGAACGCATTGTCGGCATGTTGAAGACCGGCAAGCCCGTACGTAATTGAAGGAAGAGACACCATGACTCGAAACCTCCAGGACGTCTATATCGTCGCCGCCACGCGGTCACCTGTTGGCAAAGCGCCGCGCGGGATGTTGCGCACTGTGCGGCCGGATGATTTGCTTGCCGGCGTCATTCGCGCGGCGCTGGCGCGGGTGCCTAGTTTGGATCCTTCGGTCATCCAGGATGCGATCATCGGCTGCGCCCGGCCGGAGGGACCGCAGGGCTTGAACGTCGCCCGGTTGGCTGCGTTATTGGCTGGGCTGCCGGATACCGTCGCGGGCATGACCGTCAACCGCTTCTGCGCTTCAGGGCTTGGCGCGATCTCTTTGGCCGCGGATCGCATTCGCGTGGGCGAGGCTGATGTCATGCTGGCGGGTGGTGTCGAATCCATGAGCCAGGTGCCGATGATGGGGTTCGCGCCATCGTTTTCTCCGGCTGTCTTTGCTAACGACGAGAACATCGGCATTGCCTACGGCATGGGGCTGACTGCCGAGCGGGTGGCGGAGCAGTGGAAGGTATCGCGCGAAGACCAGGATGCGTTCGCGCTGCGTTCGCATCAGCGGGCGCTGGAGGCGCAGAAGGCGGGGGAGTTCGATGCGGAGATTAGCAGTGTCGCGGTGACCTTGCGGACGCCTGATCTGTCTTCGGGTACGGGTGAATCCGCGCATGCCGGCATCGCATTCTCTCGCGATGAGGGGCCGCGGGAAGATACTTCCGCGGAAGCCTTGGCGCGGTTGAAGCCTGTGTTTGCCGCGCGCGGTAGCGTTACCGCCGGGAACAGCTCGCAGACTTCGGATGGGGCTGCCGTATTGCTCTTGGCTTCCGAACGCGCCGTGCGCGACCACGGTCTTACGCCTTTGGCGCGCTACGTCGGCTGCGCGGTGCGTGGCGTTGCGCCGGACATCATGGGCATCGGTCCGCGCGTGGCCATTCCTGCCGCGTTGGATCAGGCGGGGTTGTCCCTGAACCAGATCGACTGGATAGAGTTGAACGAAGCCTTCGCCGCGCAATCCCTGGCCGTCATACGTGACCTGGGTTTGGATGATGCCAAGGTCAATCCCTTGGGCGGCGCCATCGCCTTGGGCCACCCCTTGGGCGCCACGGGCGCGATCCGCGCCGCAACGTTGGTGCACGCCTTGAACCGCCGTCAACTGAAGTACGGCATGGTGACCATGTGCGTGGGGACGGGGATGGGGGCGGCGGGGGTGTTTGAGCGGGCGTAAAAAGGACGGACGTTCTTTTATCAGGGCTACTGTTGGCCGCGTGGTGAGGGAAGACGATACTCCCGAGCTACCTCCGGATGCCTCAACTTGAGGCGAAATTCATGGACGCGCGCGACAAAGAACAAACCATGCTCGATAAGTGCATTGGCGTAGCCATCGGCCAAATTATTTCTGCTGCCGATCAAGTAGATGCCAGCATCTTCCGTCTGGCCGCTTCAGCATTGCGGACCTATCAGCCAAAGTGCGCCGATGCGCTTTGGCGCGCCAGCGAAGCCTATTTCGCCGCACATCCGGGGCGCCCGCTGCCGCCGGCTCAATTAATCCTGCATGGCCATATCTCGACGTTGCCTCGCCTGCGGAGCATGCTTGTCAGGCAGTTGGGAGATCGAGAGCGCGGGTGAGGGATACCAAACGTCTCTGGTCGATCAAGCTAATCGAGCCGAGGGGTCTGAAACAAGCCCGGACGAGCGCTCGTCCGGGCGACTGGATAAGCGCTTAATGCAGTGTGGACGTCTGCAATGCGGGATAGGTAAAGAAAAAGAAGTGCACGGCATTCAACCCAAAATGCGTCAACACCGCCGCTCGCAGACCGCCTCGCTGATAAGCCCACCCATACGCCAGGCCCGCTACGCCGGCCACCAGCATCCACCGCCATCCCCCCGCGTAGTGCGCCAGTCCAAAAAGGATTGCTGACACGACTAACGCACCGAGGCACGCTTTGGTGCCCTTACCCCAAAGCCTTGAAAGCCCGCCTTGCACATACCCCCGAAAGAATGCCTCTTCGGCGACACAGACTATCAATAAATTGTTGAATAGCCAGAGCAGCGCGTACGGCAGCAGCTTCGGCGCCCAGGTCACCATCCCCAATGCAAAGGCCAGCAACATGCAGATGGGAACGACGAACAGCAGCGCCATGCCTGCGGACGATAGCGCCTGTCGCCAGAAACGACGCGACGTGGACCAAGGCAGCGCGAGTATCACCCAGAACCCGACCAGGGGCTTGTCCAGGTTCAAGTACATCGAGAAAGGCGCTGCATCGGGCGTCGTGCGCAAGGCATGGAGCACGATCGGATTTTGAAATCCGGGCAGCAAGTGAGCGCCCAAGGCGACCGCCATCCCAATGTAGACCACATGACCGAAGAACCGCAGCACGGGAGGCCTGCGGGGCTGCACGGCTGCCCCCGCGACAAACAGAGCTGCCAGGACAACGAGCGCTTCCCAAGTAAGCTGCAAATCCAACGTCGCCGACGTATAGCCACAAGCAAGTAGCAGCGGAACGTGCAGACGCCAGCGCGGCGGCTGCATCCACGCGCATGCCGCGCCCAAGAAGAGGCAAGCCCAGGTCAACCAAGCCAAGGGGTCATACAACATATGTCGTTTTCCATCGTGAGATTGCGCGGTACCTCGACGTGTCGCACGCCGGCGTACCGCAGATAACGCACGACGTCAGCGAGGGGCGGGAAGCTTCACAAGGCCCAATGCCAGCGCGGTTCCAGCCAGCACGACAGCAGCGCCCGCCAACATGTTGGGCGTGACAATCTCATCGAGCAGGAACGCGCCCCAGAACACGCCGAAGATAGGTACCAAAAACGTCACACTAATCGCACCGGTCGGTCCGACACTGGCGATAAGGCGGAAGAACAGGACATACGCGAACCCTGTGCAGGCAAGGGCGAGCAGTAGCGTTGCGCTCCATGCCTGGAAGGAAACGGGTTGCTGCGGCCAAGTCCAGATCGCAAAGGGAAGCAGCGTCAAGGCTGCGGCGAGCATGCTGCCCGTGGCGTTGGTCAACGCGTCCACGCCGACCAGATAGCGCTTGGTGCAGTTGGCCGAGATGCCGTAGCAGACCGGCGCAAGCAGGGCCGCGAGCGTAGCCAGACCGCTGCCGCCCGCACCGAAGTTGAACTTGTCCCAGACCAGGACCACGATACCCGCCAGGCCCAGCGCCATCCCAGCGACTCGCGATTTTGGCAGGCGATCACCGAGCCAGATCCAGCCTATGGCCGCGCCCCACATCGGCGTGACCGCATTCGCGATCGACAGGAAGCCGGCGCCCAGCTGCTGCGCGGCATAGGCGTAGAGAATGAAGGGCAGAGTGGCGTTGAACGTGCCGACGACAAAGATCGCCTTCCAGTGGCGCAACAGCACGCGCATCTTGTGCTGCCAAAGCAGCAGGGGCAGCAAGGCCAACGCCGCGAGACCGACGCGAAGTTCGATCAGGGCCGACGGACCGAACTCCGGCACGCCCATGCGTATGAAAAGGAAGGAGCCGCCCCAGACGGCGGCCAGAATGAGCAGGTCGGTGAGATCGCGGCTACGCATGGCGGGTAATGTGCTTACGGCCTTGGGGCGGCAAGCATATCACCTGGCGGGCAGGATGCTGATCCGTGGCCATTATGGCGCTCTGTCCAGTTCGATCTTGACCGAGGCTTTCGGTTTATGATTGCCCATCTGAAAATAGGATGAGAGAAAGCTTTGGACGCAGTCGGCCAGCCTGCCGTTAGTGGGAAATTTAAAAAAGAGTTGGTTGTCTGGATTGTCTTTATTTGCCTGCTATCGCTCGGACTGATTCACCGCTACGGTCATTACAATTTCATTGTTAATTCACTCTGGGCGGAAGATGGTCCGATATTTTTTAACGGCGAAAAATATTACGGGCTGGCCTCGCTCGTTACGCCGTATGCCGGGTACTTGCATGTGTACGCTCGAGTTGTCGCGCTGCTGGCGACTCTTTTCCCACTGTCCGCACTCCCGTACGTATATTTTTCCGGCTGGCTTCTCGCACCTCTCCTGGTGTTCTGGGCTCTGAGGAAAATCGTAATTTTCAACGGGTCGGAAAGTGTTAGCGCAGCCACAAGCATAATTGCAGTCAGCTTAATGCTGTACCAGCCGCACAACGGCGAAACGTTCTTGACGTTGACCAATGCGCAGTGGTGGCTGGCGATGGCACTGGCGATAATGTGCTGCCATCCATCGCGTTTTGGTCGACGCACCCTGCCTTTGGTGGGTCTGATTTCACTGACGGGACCGTTCTCTATCCTCTTCGCTCCAGTCGCCGCGTTAGTGGGATTACGAGAGCGGAAGTGGCATATCTTCCTGGTTGTCGCCGCGGGCGCAATTGTTCAAATTTATTTTCTCCTGACATCTCCGCGGGCAATTGGACATGCTGATGGGGATCTCAGCCACTGGATGGCGGCGCTTTTTACTTTCTTGACGTTCGGCATCAAGAGTACCGTCGTGAAGGTCGCCGCAATCGGCTTCTGGCTCGCACTGTCCATCAGTCTTTTTCGAGCGGATGTGAACCGGCGCCTGCTTGTGGCCTGCGCCATCATCGTCTACGCCGCCGGACTCTACAGCATCAAATATGCGCCGTCAGTAATCAGTCCAATCGGGAATGGCGCACGTTATTTCGTCGTGTCTTATGCGCTAGCCATTGCATACGTCGTCCTGCAGGTGCAGAAGAAAGAACGCATCGCCATTCTTGCCGCGGTGCTGCTTGCATTTCCCATCGCGAACAGGCTCAACAAGCCCTTTCCGCAAGAGAGCAGATTTTACGAGCAGTACGTTGCGCTCGCCGAATATGAGCCTGCCTTGACGATACCTTTGGCCCCTGCCGTGCCTGGAAATGATTGGCCGCTGGATGTTCGTAACACGAAAGTTGAGGATGCAAGCCGCTTCACGGTTCAGGCGGTCCCTATCGAGCAGAATGCATTCCGCCTAGCTGCAAAGACGTGCGATGGCGGCAACGGAGTAGCCGTTGTGGCCGACGCGGTGCAGGCGCTTCCCGGTGAAGTTGCCGTTGAGTGGCTCTCGTCGGACGGGTTTTCCCACGCTGCACGCCGTTCTTATCCGGCAGGCAAGATTCGTGTTCAGATTGCTTTCGGGAAGGAGAAGGGACCTGTTGACGTGAAGCTGGTTTTCGCGAAGCAGGAAAGCCCGGTGGAAGTCTCCAACGTCAAGGTTATCTGCCCCTAGCGAGCTCCCCCGGTCAGGTTCCCGAAGCGTGTGGTGTATCACGTATGAGGCAGGATGGTGCGCGCGGCGCTTGCCCCGCGAGCGCACCTCTCTGCATGCGGCACCCATAGTTGACGCGCTGCTAGCCTTCAAGTGAAGAAAGCGTGATAGCCAACGAAGACCAGAACCACTGCCATCACAGCTGCCCACGACCAAGGCGAATTCTGCAAGCCACGAGCTTCGGGAGTCGGAGGCGGTGGGGGAGGCGCCAGACGCGGTTGGCGCGACATATGATCGATAAAAGACGCGAAGAACTTCTCTACGATTTTCTCCGCCGCTTTCATCAACACGCCTTCGCCGATCTCGCCCAGCTTGCCGCCGGCCATCGCCGCGACCGTGTAGGAAAGGCGGGTGCCGTCATCCTTGGGCGTCAGATTGACTTGGGCTGTGCCGATGGCGAGCCCAGCGGCAGCGCCTTTACCTTCGAACACGAGGGTGCAACCGTGGGGCGCGTTGACGTCCGATAACAGGACCTCTCCCTCATAATCAGCGCCTAGACCGGCGACTTTTGCTCGGACCGTGAAGGCGTACTCCGTTGGCGATTTGCACTCGACTTGAACGCATCCCGGGATGCATTCCCGAAGAACCGAACAAGTTGTCAACGCCTCCCAGGTTTGATGCTGAGTCGACGGAATCCATTGAGCATCCGATATACGCATGGCTGTCTCCTTTTTATGGATTTTTAGCCATTCTGTACCTGTTCAACTACTCCGTCCATGGGGTTGTCCATGGCTGATCGTTGCAGAGTGTGACGCCGCCAGCAGCCAAGCAACGCTAACTGCGTAGAAAGAAACGGTTCGCATGCCCCGGAACATCAGCTCGGTCAGGCCAAAAATAGCGAAGCCCAGGCAGAAGGCCAAGCCCATGGCAGCAGCCGTCCTGTATCTCAGCGCATTTTCCTGGCGAACCAACCGTCTGAAGAAAATCCATGCGGGAGCAGCGTAGGCTAGCAATAGCCCGAGGCCTCCCAAAATTCCGGTGGTAGCAAGGGTATACAGCGGATCGCTGTGGGCTTCCCCGAAATTTTGCGCAACGTACGATGACACGCGTCGGCCTTCCTCAGCCCTGAGCCGAGCTTCGAACGGTTTGCCTCCACCGACCCCGAACAGAGGCTGCTCGGTGAACATTTGCCAGGCCGTGCCCCAGAGTTGCAGGCGGATGCACATGGAGCTATCCGTCAGCGGGGCGATTTCGCACTTGCGTAGCTCGGTGACCCCTGCCTCGGCTCTTTGGCGGAGCGCGGAACTGCTGGCCCCCACCGCGGCTGCAATAGCCAGTGCGGCAACACACGCCATGATGGCCTTTCGGCGCCCCACCTTCCGCGCAAAAAGCCCCACACCTATGAGGATGAAGATGGGCACCGCCATCCAACCGGTGCGTGTCTGAGTCAGTACGAAGCCGTAGAAAGCCACGCCGGCAGTGATGATTTTGATGGCGATTTCGGTCCTTGCGTAGCGAGTCAGTCTCCAGCCAAGTGAAAAAACGGTCAGCACACCAAAGAGCAGCAGCAAGTTTCCGTAACCTACAGCGTTGTATTCCTCTGTCTCCGGCCGCCCGCCAGTCTCCCAGGACAGCTTGACAACCGTGATTGCCGCCACCAAACCTGCCAGGCTGAAGCCCACGATCGGGTACTGCAAATCTCGATCGTCCAGCCGGCGAAGTGCTGCTAGAACGAAAACCATTCCCAATACGAGTCGGCCTGCCCGCTCAAACTCCGATCCAGATCCCGACGCGAAATGGTGGGCCGCTTGACTGGCAAGCACCGCCACCAAGGTCACGGCAAGGCATGCGGTCAATGTCCCGTAGCCCCGCAAACTTCCGTTTGGCGGGGCGGGCATACAGGCCAGCGTCGCCAGGCTGGCGACCAGAGCAATGTAAAACAGGGCGCTGCCGCCCTGCGAAGTCGCCATCAGCATCACCGGTAGCAGCCCGAGAGATCCGTAAAGCAAGATGGAAAGAATGCTGGAGCGAAGGGTTTTGGTCATGAAGCCGTGACATTACGCAAGTAAAGGTGGCAGGCAGCCTACCTCGATTCGAAGTAAAATCGCCCTGCTATCTAACGGGGTAATGATAGCTGAAGCCATCTAGCTACCCGCTTGCGCGGTAGCCAGTTCTGGTCGCCGACCGACCCTAGAAAAACTTTCAAAAGTACGGGGTGGGTACCCTTTCATGCTTTATGTGTCAATCGCTTTTATCGCATCTGCAGTATTCACGCTGCTGACGCTGCGTTTCGGCCATTGGCATGCCCGTTACACCGCAGACCACGACATGACGGGCGTGCAGAAGTACCACGTGCGGCCCGTGCCTCGGATCGGGGGCGTGTCGCTTTTCGTCGCAATGTTGGTGGTGTGCTCTGCAGTAGCGTGGCGAGAGCCTTATTTGCTAAAGCAGCTTCTGCTCTTCTTGCTGGCCGGAATGCCCGCCTTCATTGGTGGCTTGGTCGAAGATGTGACGAAGCGGGTTCGAGCTAGCGTTCGCCTGCTGCTGGCCATGGCTGCGGGAGGCTTGGGCTATTTCCTGCTGGGCGCGGCGGTGGTGCGCCTGGACATCATCGGTATTGATTGGCTGCTGCAGTTTTCTGCTGTCTCCCTGCTATGCACCATGATTGCTGTCGGGGGAGCCGCCAACGCCATCAATATTATTGACGGATATAACGGTTTGGCTGCAGTCGTGTCGGTCATGATCCTGGCTGGACTGGCCTACGTTTCCTATTACCTTGGCGATCGTTTGCTGGTAGTTGCATCGGTTGGCATGATTGGTGCCATCGGCGGGTTTTTGATTTGGAATTATCCGCGCGGTTTGATATTTCTCGGTGATGGCGGCGCCTATTTCATTGGTTTCGTCATTGGCGAGCTTTCGGTTTTGATGCTTTATCGCCATCCTGATGTTTCGGCGTGGTTTCCATTGCTGCTTTGTATCTATCCGGTTTTTGAGACTTTGTTTTCGATTTACCGGAAGCGTTGGCTCAGAGGGCGCTCCCCAGGTATGCCGGATGGCGTTCATTTGCACATGCTGGTCTACAAGCGCCTGGTCCGTTGGGCGATAGGCTCATCAGAGGTAAAGGACAAGGTGCAGCGTAATGCCATGACCTCGCCTTATTTATGGGCACTGTCGTCACTCGCCGTCATTCCGGCGGTGTGTTTTTGGCAGTACGAATATGTGCTCATAGGTTTTGCAGTGCTGTTTTCGATTATTTATTTAAACCTTTATCGCACCTTGGTCAGATTCGCATCCCCGCGCTGGCTGATGGTGAAAAAAGAAGTAGACGATTCCGAATGCAAGTGATGTCATCCGCACCCATTGGCGGCGAAGCAGGCTCGGAAAGAGCGCCACACGTGGCCATATTGCTGTGCGCTTATAACGGCGAACGTTATCTGGTCGAGCAACTTGATTCCATCGAGGCGCAGACTCATCCCGAATGGTCTGTGTGGGTTTCCGACGACGGCTCCCGCGATGGTACTGCCGCTATTCTGGATCGCTATCGTGAACGGTGGGGAGACGATCGCTTGAAGGTGGTTCAAGGCCCTGCGCGAGGATTCGCCGCGAACTTTCTTTCCGTTGCCTGCCGGGCTGAAATTGAAGCCGACTATTTTTCGTATTCCGATCAGGATGACATCTGGCAGCCTGATAAACTGGAGCGCGCCTTGGCACGCTTGGAAACGTACGGCCGCGACATGCCGACGCTATACTGCTCGCGCACCGAGCTGATCGATGGCGCCGGGCGTCCGCTAGGCTTTTCCCCCCTGTTTTCTCGCGCGCCTTGCTTCCGTAACGCGCTCGTGCAAAACGTGGGTGGCGGGAATACGATGGTTTTCAATCGGACCGCGCGCCAGCTGCTGCTCGCCGCGGGGCCGGATCTGAAGGTCGTCGCCCACGATTGGTGGACCTATGTAGCGATAAGCGCCGCCGACGGTGTGGTGGTTTACGACCCGCAGCCATCACTGTTGTACCGCCAACACGGCAGTAATCTCATCGGGTCGAACAACGGCTGGGGCGCGCGGTTGCTGCGTGTACGTCTGCTGCTGCGCGGTCAACTGCGTGGGTGGATAGATGAAAACATGGCAGGGATACGCCGGATAGCGCCAAAGTTGTCCGTGACGAACAGGCAGGTTTTTGACGCTTTCCTGTCCGCACGTGATGGCGGCCCTCTGCGTCGCATCCTCAATCTCAAGCGGTCTGGCGTCTTTCGTCAGACGTTCATGGGCAATGTCGGGCTGTTCGCCGCGGCACTTTTCAAGAAACTTTAACCATGACGATTTTGGTCACCGGCGGAGCCGGTTTTATTGGTGGCAATTTTGTATTGGATTGGCTTGCCGAATCCGATGAGACGGTCGTTAACGTCGACAAGCTGACGTACGCCGGCAATCTTGAAACGCTGAAGTCCGTTCAAGAGAACACAGCTCACATCTTCGTCAAGGCTGATATCGGTGACCGCGAGGCAATCGGCAGGCTGCTACAGGAACACCAGCCCCGTGCCGTGGTCAATTTTGCCGCGGAGTCGCATGTCGACCGATCAATCGATGGTCCGGGTGATTTCATCCAGACGAACGTGGTCGGGACCTTCAATCTGCTGGAGAGCGTGCGCGGGTATTGGGGCAGCTTGAGCGATGACGCTCGCGCCGGCTTCCGATTCCTGCACGTGTCCACCGACGAGGTCTATGGCACGCTTGGCCCCAAAGATGATGCCTTCAAAGAAAGCAATCCGTACGAGCCCAACAGCCCGTATTCGGCAAGCAAGGCCGCATCGGATCACCTTGTGCGCGCCTGGCATCACACGTACGGCCTTCCCGTACTGACCACGAATTGCAGCAACAACTATGGCCCGTATCACTTTCCGGAGAAGTTGATTCCGTTGGTCATTCTCAATGCGATCGCCGGAAAACAGCTGCCGATCTACGGCGACGGCCAGCAGGTGCGCGACTGGCTTTACGTGAAAGACCACTGCTCCGCGATTCGTGCCGTGTTGCAGGGTGGCCGGCTCGGCGAAACGTACAACGTCGGCGGTTGGAATGAAAAGCCCAATCTCGACGTCGTGAAGGCAATCTGTGCGATCCTGGATGAGCTCAAGCCTCGCGCGGATGGTAAGTCTTACGCTGACCAGATAACGTTTGTGAAGGACCGGCCTGGCCACGATCGTCGCTATGCGATCGATGCACGCAAACTTGAAAAGGAACTGGGATGGAAGCCGGCGCAGACCTTTGAAACCGGCATCCGCAAGACAGTCGAGTGGTATCTCGACAACACTGAATGGACGTCCAATGTGCAAAGTGGCGCCTACCTGCAGTGGGTCGAGAAAAATTACGCGGATCGTGACCAGTGAAAATTCTGTTGCTCGGTGCCAATGGACAGGTCGGATGGGAATTGCAGCGTTCGCTTGCGCCCTTGGGGCACGTGACGGCGCTTGGTCGAGATGGCGGCGGTGACCTGTCGGATAGTGCGGCCCTGATCCAGATCATCCGCGCGTCGGCCCCTGATCTCATCGTCAATGCGGCGGCGTATACGGCCGTCGACAAAGCCGAAACCGAGGAAGAACTCGCGCGGATTGTTAACGCCGATGCGCCTGGTCTATTGGCTATCGAAGCAGCGCGCCTGGGGGCGCTCCTTGTGCATTTTTCGACGGACTATGTATTTGATGGATCCGGCTCGACCCCCTGGCGTGAGGATGACTCCACCGGCCCGCTGAGCGTCTACGGTCGAACCAAACTGGCTGGGGAGGGAGCGATACGGGCCACGGGCTGCGACCATCTTATCTTCCGGACCAGCTGGGTATATGCAGCTCGCGGTGGCAACTTCGCACGAACGATGTTGCGCTTGGCAGGTGAGCGCGAGCGCTTGAGCGTCATCGACGACCAGTTCGGGGCGCCGACCGGGGCTGATCTGATCGCTGACGTTACGGCTCAGGCCGTCGCCGCCTTCCGCCACAACCGCGCTCTGTCAGGAACGTATCATCTGGCCGCCGCGGGTACGACCACGTGGAACGGTTATGCGCGCTTGGTACTCGGCATCGCATCCAGGCACGGTCTCGCCTTGCGTGCGACGCCGGAGGCTGTCGATGCGGTGCCAACAAGCGCGTACACAACGGCAGCGAAGCGGCCCTTGAATTCCCGCCTGGACACATCGAAACTTAGAAGCACATTTGACCTGACGCTACCTTCCTGGGAACGCGGCGTGGCTCGCATGCTTGCTGAAATTTTAGAGAAATGATCATGACCGCGAACAAAAAACGTAAGGGCATCATCCTGGCCGGGGGCTCAGGCACTCGCCTGTATCCGGTCACGAAGGCTGTATCGAAGCAATTGCTGCCGATCTACGACAAGCCGATGATTTACTACCCGCTGGCCACGTTGATGCTGGCGGGCCTGCGCGATATCTTGATCATATCCACGCCTCAAGATACGCCGCGATTTCAGCAACTGCTTGGCGATGGCAGCGATTGGGGTTTGAACCTGCAGTACGCGGTGCAACCCAGCCCTGATGGGCTGGCCCAGGCATTCATCATCGGGAAGGACTTCCTGGACGGATCGCCTTCGGCGCTGGTGCTCGGCGACAACATCTTCTACGGTCACGACCTGCACGTGCAGTTGGACAATGCAACGGCCAAGCAGGAGGGCGCGACGGTGTTTGCCTATCATGTCCATGATCCTGAGCGCTACGGCGTGGTGGATTTCGATGCTCAAGGTCGCGCCACCTCGCTGGAAGAGAAGCCGCAGAATCCAAAGTCCAGCTATGCCGTTACTGGTCTGTATTTCTACGATTCTCAGATCGTGGATATCGCCGCGTCGTTGAAACCCTCGCCACGTGGCGAGTTGGAAATCACGGACGCCAATCGCGTATATCTGGAACGTGGGCAGCTGTCCGTGGAAATACTTGGACGGGGCTATGCCTGGCTCGACACGGGCACGCATGAAAGCCTGATCGAGGCCAGCAATTTCATCGAGACCATCGAGCACAGGCAAGGCCTGAAGGTGGCTTGCCCGGAAGAAATCGCATTCCGGCAGGGGTTTATCGATGAGGCGCAATTGGCGAGGCTTGCGGAGCCGCTTGCCAAGAATGGCTATGGCCAATACCTGAAGCGCTTGTTGAAGAAAGAGGTGCGTACGTGAATGTCATCAAGACCGCGATCGCGGATGTCCTGATCCTTGAGCCCAAGGTTTTTGGCGATCAGCGAGGATTCTTCTTCGAGAGCTTCAATCATCGACAGTTTGCCGAGGCGGTCGAGCGCGACGTGCAATTCGTGCAGGACAACCACTCTCGTTCGGCGCGTGGTGTGCTGCGTGGCCTGCATTACCAAATCGAGCAAGCACAGGGCAAGCTGGTCCGCGTTGTCAATGGCACGGTTTTTGACGTCGCCGTGGATCTGCGGAAGTCCTCGCCGACCTTCGGCAAGTGGGTCGGCGCACTGCTGAGCGCCGAAAACAAGCGCATGTTTTGGGTACCGGAAGGATTCGCACATGGGTTTGTCGTGTGCTCGGAGTCCGCTGATTTCCTCTACAAGACCACGGATTACTACGCGCCGCAAGCCGAGCGCTGTATTGCCTGGAACGACGCGACGCTGGCTATCGAGTGGCCTGTCGCGGACCTAGGTGATACGCCGATCCAACTGTCGGCAAAGGACCAGCAGGGTGTGCGTTTTGTAGACGCCGACGTATTTGAATAAGGCAAAAGAGTCGATGTTGAAGAAGGTATTGCGTCCGGCCATTGCGTTACGTACCGTTGCCCGTCTGGTGCGTCAGCGCGGAGGCGTGCGCGCGGTTTCCACCAAGGCGTGGGGTGTCTACCGGCGCCGTGGTTGGGCGGGCATCAAAGGGGGCCTGGCGGCCTTGCGAACCGTGGCGGCCAATCCTTCTCTGGTGAACCGCAACGACTATTCTGAGTGGGTGCGCAGGTATGACACGGTTTCCGATGAAACGCGCGCGCGCCTGAAATCTGCCGTCCCCGGCTTGGCCCAGCCGGTGATTTCGGTGGTGATGCCGGTCTATAACCCTGATCCAGCATGGCTTGAAGCCGCCATCGAATCTGTGCGTACGCAGATCTATCCCAACTGGGAACTGTGTATTGCCGATGATGCGTCGACCGACGAAAACGTAAAGGCCTTGCTGCGCCGTTATGCGGACACGGACCCGCGTATCAAGGTTGTTTTCCGTGCAGCCAATGGGCATATTTCGGCGGCATCCAACTCTGCGCTTCAATTGGTGGAAGGTGAGTGGACTTGCCTCTTCGACCACGACGATCTGCTGACCGAACATGCGCTGTTCTGGATCGCTCATGCGATCACAGCAAATCCGGATGCCAGGTTGGTGTACTCGGATGAGGACAAGATCGACGACAAGGGTCACCGGTTCGAGCCGCACTTCAAGCCGGACTGGAATTACATGTTGTTCTTGTCCTACAACATGATCAGCCACTTGGGTGCTTATCGTACCGAAATGATCCGGCAAGTCGGTGGTTTCCGGAGCGGATTCGAAGGGGCGCAGGACTATGATCTGGCGTTGCGCTGTATCGAAAATCTCAGCGCTTCGCAGATCGTTCATGTCCCCCGCGTGCTTTACCACTGGCGCGTGCACAAGGACAGCACGGCGATGGCCGGCGATTCAAAGCCTTATGCAGCGATTGCTGGTGAGCGGGCCCTCAACGAACATTTCAAACGTACGGGCACAAATGCTACGGCGACTCTGCAACCCCGTGGTTATTACCGCGCACAGTTCGCCTTGCCGCAGAGCCTCCCCTTGGTTTCTCTTATTATTCCGACTCGCAACGGCGAGAACCTGGTCCGGCAATGCATTCGAAGCATTCGCGACAAGACGGAGTACCCGAATTACGAGATCATTCTTGTCGACAATGGGTCGGATGATCCATCCGCATTGCGCTACTTTGACGAGGTTGCCGCCTCTGACGGGATAAGGGTCATTCGAGATGACCGCCCCTTCAATTATTCACTGCTTAACAATAGCGCGGTTGCCCAAGCGCGCGGTGAGTTCGTCGCGCTCGTCAACAATGATATTGAAGTCATCTCGCCCGGATGGCTGGGCGAAATGATGTCGATTGCCCTGCAGCCTGGTGTCGGGGCGGTTGGTGCGCGATTGCTGTACCCGGGGGGAGATCTGCAACACGGCGGTGTCATCCTGGGGCTTGGCGGCGTCGCTGGACACAGCCACAAACACATCTCGGGTAACGACGTCGGATATTTCTTCCGAGCGATCCTGACTCAGGAGCTTTCCGCGGTGACGGCAGCTTGCCTGCTAGTGCGTAAGTCCATATACGAAGCCGTTGGAGGCCTGGAAGAGAAGGCACTGACCGTGGCGTTCAATGACGTGGATTTCTGCGTGCGAGTGCGCGAGGCGGGGTACCGGAACGTGTACGCGTCCTATGCGGAGCTGTATCACCACGAGTCGGTGTCACGTGGGCACGAAGACTCACCTGAAAAAGTCGCTCGTTTCGCGTCGGAAGTCGACTATATGATCTCGCGTTGGACTAAAGTGCTGTCCGCCGATCCCGCATACAGCCCTAACCTTACCCAGGATTTCGAGGACTTTTCGTACGCTTGGCCGCCGAGGGTGCAACCGGTCCCCGAGGAATCCGTCCGCTATCCGCAATCTTCTACGCAATGACACAACTCAACGGATCTACGCACCTGGTGGTTGATCTGGACGGAACATTGGTGCAAACCGACATGCTTGTCGAGAACCTGTTCCTGTTCCTGCGAACCTATCCCTGGCGCTTCTTCCATCTCTTCGCATGGCTCCTGAAAGGGCGATCTTATTTCAAGGGCCGGCTTGCCGACGCAGTATTGCCTCCCGTAGATCGCTTGCCCTATAACGAAGAGCTCCTGATTTGGCTCGCCGAGCGCAGAAGTTCGGGTGCCCGGCTGGTGCTGGCTACCGCGTCCGATCACCGGATCGCAGAGCGGGTGGCCGATCACCTCCGCATCTTCGACGAAGTTATTGGCACACAGGGTGAAGTCAATCTGTCCGCTTCGCGCAAACGCGAGGCTCTCGTCAGCCGTTACGGGGCGGGCAATTTCGAGTATGTGGGAAATGCCCATCCAGACCTCAAGGTTTGGACGGCCGCGTCACGCATTCATGTTGTTAATCCTGAGCGCGGTGTTCTTTCAGCAGCGCGAAAATTAGGAGAGGTAGACCAGGTTTTTGACAACCGGCCTCCTTATTTGAAGACGGCGCTTAAAGCATTACGTGTCCATCAATGGGCCAAGAATCTTCTGATCTTCGTCCCGGCCATTGCCGCTCATCGTGTCCTTGACATCGGGCTATTGTGGAATGGATTGATCGCATTTATTGCGTTCAGTCTGTGTGCGTCGAGCGTTTACCTACTCAACGACCTCATGGATTTGCAGGATGACCGGGGGCATCGCAGCAAGCGCTTCCGCCCCCTGGCCGCCGGCACTCTTCCCATACTTCATGGGGTGTTAGCCATGCCGGCCTTGCTGGTCGTGGCTGTTGCTATCGCGGCGCTTTTCCTGCCCTGGACGTTCCTTGCGGTCCTGACGGTGTACTACGTGCTCACGCTAGCATATTCGCTGCGGTTGAAGCGCGTAGTAATGCTCGACGTGGTGACGTTGGCCATGCTTTATACCGTTCGCGTCATCGCGGGCGCGGCGGCAATGTCCTTGCCACCTACTTTCTGGATCCTCGCTTTCTGCGTATTCATCTTTCTCAGTCTTGCTTTCGTCAAGCGCTACACTGAATTACGCGATGCACGTGAGCAGGGAAAGCAACAAAAGGCTGCGGGCCGCGGGTATTTCCCGTCAGATTTTGAACTGCTCGCATCCCTGGGCGGTTCTGCCGGGTATATGTCTGTGCTGGTCCTGGCACTCTACATCAACGACATTGGGCGCAGCGGAATGTACCAACGTCCTGAATGGATGTGGGCAACGTGCCCGTTGCTGCTGTTCTGGTTGAGTCGCGTCTGGCTGCTAGCGCACAGAGGTGAAATGCACGATGACCCCATCGTGTTCGCACTACGGGATCGCGTCAGCCGTTGGGTCGGCGTGTTGTTTTTCATCGCATTCTCGGTTGCGTCGATCTGATGGGGCAGCGACTGTCCTGGGGGCGATATCCGCCACGTCCGCAGACTGCTAGCGCCGTTGCGTGGCCCGACGATCTACCCCCGTTGCTGGTGGGACGAGCACCCGCGTCCACGTTGCCCTACGGATGTGGCCGCAGTTATGGGGATTCATGCCTGGCGGATTCGGATCATGTCATCGCCATGCGCGGTCTGGATCGCTGGATCGACGCCGACTGGAACGCCGGAATCATTCGCGCTCAGGCCGGCCTGACGCTGAGCGATGTGATAGACGTATCGTTGAGGCGTGGCTGGTTCCCGCCGGTGACTCCCGGTACCAAGTTCGTGACGCTGGGCGGCGCGATCGCCAA
Source organism: Bordetella sp. N (assembly GCF_001433395.1). Classification (GTDB taxonomy): domain Bacteria; phylum Pseudomonadota; class Gammaproteobacteria; order Burkholderiales; family Burkholderiaceae_B; genus Bordetella_C. The sequence goes on along the minus strand of NZ_CP013111.1, from coordinate 5,103,364 downwards.
TGATGTACACGGCAAGAACCATCACGTTCAGGGTACGTTCGGTCAACACGTCGTTGAGTTCACGCTGCTGCGCAGCGACGGGCGTCTACTGACGTGCTCGCCTGACGAGAATCCGGATCTGTTTGCTGCGACGATAGGTGGATTGGGGCTCACCGGCATCATCCAGACCGTTACCTTGCGCTTGAGGCCGGTGCGTTCCGGTTTGGTCGCGCAACGCTCGATTCGTTTCGGGAACCTGCATGAGTTCTTTGAGCTCAGCGAGGAGCACGATGCTGCGCATGAGTACACCGTGGCTTGGGTGGACTGCCTCGCGAGCGGGTCCAGGCTTGGCCGTGGCCACTACATCATGGGCGACCATAGCGTCCGGGGGCCGCGACGCGCTGCGGCGCCCGGACGCCTATCGATGCCAGTCGACCCGCCATTTTCTTTGATCAACCGGTTGTCCTTGCGGTGCTTTAATTCCCTTTACTATCACCGTCAGCGCAAGCCGGATGAGAAACGAATCGTAGGCTACGACCCGTTCTTCTATCCATTAGATAAATTGCTTCATTGGAACCGCATGTACGGCAGGCGCGGATTCCAGCAGTATCAATGCGTCATCCCGCAAGCAAATGCAGAGCCTGCGATTGCCGAAATCTTGAAAAGTATTGCGGCCAGCGGCATGGGATCGTTCCTTGCCGTTCTCAAGCAATGTGGTTCGGTACAGTCGCCTGGCCTGATGTCTTTCCCGCTGCATGGCGCTTCGCTTGCACTTGATTTCGCTCAGCGTGAACCTGCGATAAGCCGTTTGTTTGCAACTTTGGATAAAGTTGTCCACGAAGCGGGTGGCAGACTGTATCCGGCCAAAGATGCACATATGTCCGCAGCCCATTTTCGCGCTGCCTATCCGGCGTGGCAGCAAGTCGAGGCATTACGCGATCCTGCTTTAATGTCCCAATTCTGGAAACGTGTAGCCTTATGAGTCTGAACATTCTTATTCTAGGTGCGACCTCTGGCATCGCGCAGGCCGTGGGCCGCCGTTACGCTGGCGAGCAAGCATCTTTTTTCCTCGTCGCCCGCGATCAAGCCAAACTCGATATGGTTGCTGCCGACTTGCGCGGCCGTGGTGCGTTGGCCGTGCACACGTTTGCGGCCGATGCACTTGACTACGCCGCGCTAGACAGGATGTGTGCGACCGCTTGGAGCACCTTCCAGACCTTGGACGTGGCCCTGATCGCGCACGGTACTCTGCCAGATCAGGACCGCGCGCAGGAGGATCTGGATTACGCCATCCACGAGTTCCGTGCCAACGGAGAAAGTGCCATTGCTGCCATGGGGTTGATGGCTCGTCGCTTCGAAGAGCAGGGCAGGGGCGTATTGGCCGTTATCGGCTCTGTTGCCGGAGATCGGGGCCGAGGCAGCAATTATCTATACGGTTCCGCGAAAGCCGCGCTCGATGCATACGCGTCCGGTTTGCGAGCACGCCTGTTCAAGGCTGGCGTGCATGTGTTAACGATCAAACCGGGCTTTGTTGCCACGCCAATGACGGCGAACCTGGATCTACCGGCCAGGTTGACAGCCCAGCCTGAACGTGTGGCCGAGGATATCGTCCGTGCCGTTGCGCGTAGGAAAGACATGCTCTACACCCCTGGTTTCTGGCGGTTGATCATGACCATTATCAAGTTGGTACCCAACGCTATCTTCAAGCGGAGCAATCTTTGACGAGTGCGGTGCCCATACGCGAATCGACGCGCTCGTCCGCTTATTGGGCTGGCGTGCTGGCGTTGTTCGCCGTGTTTTGCTTGATCGTCAGCGTCCGCTGGTGGCTGATCGGCCGCTATGGAAGTTCCGTTCCGTTTTGGGACCAATGGGATGCTGAGGCAGCAATCCTTTACCCGTCCTATGTTTCGGGGCATTTGACCTGGGCGACCTTACTCTCCGCACATAACGAGCATCGGATCCTGACCACGCGTTTGCTCGCGTTAGGGCTGTTCGCGTTAAACGGAAATTGGAATCCCGTGCTGGAGATGACGGCTAACGCGGTCGTGCTGGCCACCGCATTGGTGTTGTTGACGGCATTTCTCACCAGGACGTTGGGACTGGGAGCACGCGTCGCATTTTCAGTTTTTTTGATGGCACTTTATGCTGTTCCTTACGCCAGCGAAAATACACTTGCGGGATTTCAGGGACAGTTCTATTTCAATCTTTTATTTAGTTTCCTGTCACTCTGGCTGCTGGTAAGCCGGCCGGCGCTGAGCGGAGGATGGTGGTGGGGGGTACTTGCGTCCATTGCCGCGTATTTTTCTCTCGCTTCGGGAGTATTTGCGGCCGCGGCCGCGGTGCCGGTTGTGATTCTGCAGGCGATGGTGGCAGTTGTCCAATCTCGGCGAGTTGTTGCACCAGCCTCAGCGCGGATGGAGGTTAGGCCCGATCCCCGACTGCTACCGCGAGTTGCCGCAGTTGGTTTGTTGATCGGCCTCGTCGTGATCTGCTATGTAAGCACTCCCCAAATGGCAGGGCATTCAGACCTGAAAGCGCACTCGATTACAGAGTTCATCGCCGCGCTCGTGACGGAATTGTCATGGCCGCGTCCTGTGCACTTGCGACATGCAATCCTGATGAATCTGCCTGTCTTGATGTTCGTGGTGATGCTTTACCGCCGGCGCGCATTGACTATTGCCCCAGCCACATGGTTCCTTCTTGCACTGGCAATGTGGGTCCTGGGGCAAATGACAGCGCTGGCATACGGTCGCGCTTCAACGGTGCTCGCCCCGCGTTATCTAGATCTGCTGTCAGTAGGCATTCTCCTAAACTTCTCTTGCTTCCTCTGGTGCGCGCGATCCTTGAATGTAGGACTAAAGCGCGCCACCTATTTTCTGTGCATTGCTTGGGTCTGCTACGTTGCTGTGGGTTTCTACCATGCGCGGCATGAAATTGGCGAAGCAGTCCTCGGCAAGCAGCATGACAGCCTGGTGCAGCAGTCGAACGTTGCCGGATATTTGGCGACTGGGGATCGCGGCTATCTGTATGACAAGCCGCGCATGGACATTCCCTACCCCGATCCCGGACGGCTGCAAATGCTCCTTGATGATCCAGGAATTCGAAAAATATTACCCTCGGCATTGCTGCCATCGTCTGCGCCGGACCATCGGCCAGGCCATTTTGATGATTTGGTGATATGGATGCTGAAGCACGCTTGGATCGCGGCGGCTTTGGGCGCTCTTAGCCTGGCATGCGCGGGCATGCTAATAGTAAAAAGCAGAACATCGCCGGTTTCCGGCCAGCTCGTTCAGGAAGTGCAATGAAACAGGAAAAAATTCTTTTGCCCGGAGGGGCGGGCTTAGTCGGCCAGAACCTGGTCGCCAGATTGAAGGCACACGGGTACGACAACATTGTCGTGCTTGATAAACATCGTGCCAATATCGAAGTTCTGCGCCGAGTTCAGCCCGATATTACCGTTGAGTACGCTGACCTGGCCGAGCCGGGCGAATGGACGCGTCACTTCGCGGACGCCGCAGTGGTGGTCATGCTGCAGGCGCAGATCGGTGGCAATGACTATCGAGACTTCCAGCGTAACAATGTGGATTCCACGCGACATATCCTCGACGCTATCAAGGCCGGGTCATCACCGTATCTCGTCCATATCAGTTCGTCGGTGGTCGAGTCAGTCGCTGACGACTTCTACACCCGCAGCAAGCGTGAACAGGAAGAAATCGTACTGGCTAGTGGTATCGCTTGCCCTATCCTGCGGCCCACGTTGATGTTTGGTTGGTTCGATCGCAAGCATCTCGGGTGGCTTTCTCGCTTCATGAAAAAGCAGCCAGTCTTCCCGATACCCGGGAATGGTAAATACATGCGCCAACCGCTGTATGTCGGCGACTTTTGCGACGTCATCATTAGCTGCATTGAGCAACGACATCCCGGAGGCGTCTTCAACATCTCAGGGCAGGAGCGCGTCGATTACATCGACATCATCCGTGAGATCAAACGCGTTACCGGTGCGCGTGCTGCGATAGTAAAGATTCCCTATGGTCTTTTCTACATGCTTTTGAAGGTGTGGGGCGTATTTGACTCCAATCCGCCCTTCACCACGCAACAGCTGGAGGCGCTGGTCGCGAAAGATGAATTTGAAGTCATAGACTGGCCGGGCATTTTCGGCGTCGAGTCCACGCCTTTCGCCAAGGCCGTCGACGAGACGTTTAACGACCCGCGCTATAGCAAAGTAGAACTGGAGTTCTGATATGTCTGCCCTTTTGTCGGAACGTATCGCGGTGCTGGGTGCTGGCCCCATGGGTCTTGCCGTTGCGTATCAGTTGGCCAAGGATGGTCATAAGCCTGTTGTTTTTGAAGCGGATGACCGGGTGGGTGGCATGACTGCCGCCTTTGATTTCGGTGGGCTTTCAATCGAGCGCTACTACCACTTTCACTGCATTTCAGATACGGCCTTCTTGGAGATGCTCGATGAGCTCAGCCTCTCGAAAAAGATGCACTGGGTCGAGACGAAAATGGGGTATTTCTACCAGGGCCGTTTACAAGCCTGGGGAAATCCCATGGCTCTTTTGCGCTTCAAGGGTCTAGGCTGGATCGCTAAATTTCGTTATGGACTGCATGCATTTCTCGCGACCAAGCGAAATGATTGGCATCCGCTCGATAAAGTCGAGGCAACTGGCTGGATCAAGCGTTGGGTCGGTGCTGAGGCCTACGAAGTGCTTTGGCGCAAACTTTTCGACCTGAAATTCTATGACTATGCGCACAACCTATCCGCAGCATGGATTTGGAGCCGCGTGCGTCGCATTGGCCGATCCCGCTACAACCTTTTTCGAGAGAAACTCGGCTACCTGGAAGGGGGGTCGGAAACTCTGTTGCAAGGAATGCGGCAGGCGATTGAGGCACTGGGCGGCGAGTTTCGCCTGAGTTCGCCAGTCTCCAGAGTGGTAATGAACGAGGGCAAGGTCCAGGGTGTCGAAAGCAAGGGTGAGTTTCACGCATTCGACAAGGTGGTCAGCACGATTCCTCTGCCTCTGGTTCCGCGTGTCATGCCGGACTTGTCTGCCGACGTCTTAACGCGTTTTCAAGCACTAAAAAACATAGCTGTCGTGTGCGTTATCGCAAAGCTACGAAAACCGGTCACCGAAAATTTCTGGCTGAACACGAATGACCCGGAGATGGATATTCCAGGGATCGTTGAATACACCAACCTGCGCCCGCTCGAACAAAGCGTGGTGTACGTCCCGTTTTACCTACCTGGTGAGCACCCCAAGTATCAGGACTCTGACGAAGTGTTCCTTGACAAGGTGCGTCGCTATCTAAAAAAGGTGAACCCCGCGCTGACGGACGCGGACTTCATCGACATGCGTGCAAGCCGCTATCGGTACGCCCAGCCTATCTGTGATCCGGGGTATTTGGACAATCTGCCGGCCGTTGAGTTGCCAGTGCGTGGCCTGTGGGTGGCTGACACCTCTTACTATTACCCCGAAGACCGGGGCATCTCCGAGAGCATAGGGTTCGGCCGGAAAATGGCGAGGATGGCCGCGCCAGCGGCGAGCCAACGATGAGAAAAATAATCGATGTCCTGCGCGGCCCCTTTGGCCGTTTCTTGCTCGCTGGAGGGATAGCCGCAGGCGCCAACTACGGCTCACGCTTTATATTCAGCCTCTGGCTGCCCTATGCCTGGGCAATTGTGTGTGCGTACATTGTCGGGATGATTGTTGCGTTTCTGCTGATGCGTAGCTTTGTTTTTGAAGCAAGTGGGCGTGATTTGGGTGCCCAAATCATCAAATTCGTCGCGATCAATATGCTCGCCGTGTTGCAGACGCTGATCATCAGTTTGGTTCTAGTTAGATGGGTATTCGGTCCAATGGGAATCACCCATGCTGAAGCGATCGCCCATCTAATAGGGGTGCTTTTTCCCGTGGCCACAAGTTACTTGGGCCATAAAATGGCCACCTTCCGCTAGGTTGCCGAGAATGGTCGGCAGGCGCCCTGTTTCACATCAGTGATGTGGGTTTTGCCTTAACTCCTGTTTTTCCATGAAAACTGACTCATGAATCGTTCTATTTTTTCCGGCGCCATGCGCGATATTCTAGACGCGACAGGCCGTCTGAGTCTCGTCGGGACGCTTGGCTGGCAGGATGTCAGGGCGCGCTACCGCCGCTCCTCTGTCGGCGCGTTCTGGTTAACTATCAGCATGGGCGTCATCATTGGCACGATCGGCATCGTCTTTGGACAAATATTCAAGTCGCCGATGGAGCAATTTCTGCCGTTCCTTGCCATCGGTCTGATCATCTGGAATTTTATATCCACTGTCATTACAGAAGGATGTACGGGGTTCATTGCCGCGGAAGCAGTGATCAAGCAGTTGCCTATTCCGTTGCCTGTACATATTTTTAGGATGATCTGGCGCAACCTTATCATCCTGGCCCACAACATCGTAATTTTTCCTTTGGTGTTGCTTGCGGTACAGAAACCAGTGGGATGGGTAGCATTGATGAGTATCCCCGGACTGTTGCTGGTCGTCTTGAATTTGATTTGGGGCGCTATTTTGCTGGCAACGATATGCTCTCGTTATCGAGATATCACCCAGATAGTCACTAGCGCCCTGCAAATCGTCTTTTATCTGACTCCTATCATGTGGCTGCCGCATCTACTGCCGGCGCGTGCGAGCACCTACATCGTTGATAGCAATCCGTTCTACCATCTGCTGGAGCTGGTTCGAGCGCCGCTGCTGGGAGAGCTTCCGTCTGCGGAAAACTGGTGGGTTTCGGCCGCTATGTGCGTGGTGGGGTGGGTGATCACTCTGGCCTTCTATGGACGCTATCGCCGACGCGTCGTCTATTGGGTTTAAGAGGGTTGCGAGGGTTTTAATATCATGGCTTCAATTACATTTGAACAAGTCAGCGTTGAGTTTCCCATCTATACGGCTAGCGCCCGCTCACTGAAAAAACGCCTTTTTCAGGTGGCAACTGGTGGGCAGCTGAGCGCGGACCAGAATGGACGAGTGGTAGTCCGAGCGCTCGAGAATCTAAATCTTTCGTTACGCGACGGTGACCGCGTCGGATTGCTGGGTCACAATGGCGCAGGAAAGAGCACCCTGCTGCGCTTGCTTAGCGGTGTGTATGAGCCGTCGAGCGGTGTCGCAAAAATCAATGGCGAAATCGGATCGCTCATCGACATTTCGTTTGGCATAGATCCCGAAGCCAGTGGCCGCGAGAATATTTTCCTGCGTGGTGCTCTGCTTGGGCTGCCAAGAAATGAGATCAAAGAGCGCCTGGACGAAATAATAGAATTTTCGGAGTTAGGCGATTTTATCGATATGCCCGTGCGGACATATTCCTCGGGTATGCATTTGCGTCTGGCGTTTGCCGTATCCACGGTCATTAGACCAGAGATACTCCTGATGGATGAGTGGCTTTCTGTCGGTGACGAAGGCTTCAAGCACAAGGCGGAGGAGAGAATGACCGAATTGGTGCAGTCCACCAATATCCTCGTTATCGCTACGCATTCGAAAGAACTGATTTTGCATACCTGCAATCGTGTGTTGTGGCTTGAGCACGGCAGAATTCGCATGGATGGCAGCCCGCAGGAAGTTGCTACGGCCTACTTTGGAAGTTAGTTTTTGTCTGGAGAAGCCATGAATTCAAATGCTGAGATAGGCCGGTTGACTGACGGCAAGATACAGGGACGATCTATCAATCTGCGACTTGCGCAGCCCGAGGATGCGCAATTCATACTCGATCTGCGTTTGAACGAATCGCGCAACGAGTTCGTCTCGCGAGTAGATTCAGATGTAAAAAAACAGAAGGAATGGATCGAAAATTATAAAACCCGTGAGGCGGCCGGGTCCGAGTATTACTTCATGATAGAGGATCATGCCGGTCGCCCGGTTGGAACCATCCGAGTCTATGATTATCGCGGTCCTTCATTCTGCTGGGGCAGCTGGATGTTAGTTGAGAATGCGCCCCGGAACGCGGCAATCGAATCCGCGCTTTTAATTTATGAGTTTGCCTTTAATCATCTTGGATTTCAGCAGGCGCACTTCGACGTGCGCCGGGGCAATCATCGAGTAATTGCTTTCCACCAACGTTTTGGTGCGGAGGTGGTCAATGAAGACGATCTGGACCTGTTCTTTGAGTATAGGCAAGATGCCTATGAAGCCGCACGAGCTCGGTATGCTAAATTTTTGCCGTCCTGATTATATGGTCGTGTAGTTTGGATCCTAAGAATGATGAATGGTACCGGGGCTCTTGGTGAATGACATGGCAATCAAGTGGAGGCAAGGGGCTTTGCCACTGATGAAAAAACTTCTGTTGAAAATGCCGGGAGTGCGGCGGGTTTCCATCGCGAATCGACACTCTGGCCAGCTACGTACGTTAAGGGACAGCGGTCTCTTCGACGCCGAGTGGTACGTCCGTCACTATGGCCTCACAGGTTTGAAGGATCCGGCAGAGCACTACCTGGTTTATGGTGGCTTTGCGGGCCTGAATCCGAATCCGCTGTTTCATAGCGAATGGTACCTGGAACGTTACCCTGATGTGCGGGCCGCTGGTATTAATCCGCTCGTACACTACGTCAGACACGGAGCCGCCGGACTTAAGCCCAATCCGATTTTCGACAGCAAGTGGTATTTTGACCAGTACGCTGATGTGGAGGCTAGCGGCATTAATCCTCTGCTTCATTACCTCACCGCTGGGGCGCAGGAAGGCCGCAATCCTGGCCCGCTATTTGATGCCAAATGGTATGCCCAGCGTTACCTCGGAGGCCGGGCTGACGAGACAAACCCGCTCGCCCATTATTTGGATTCCGGAGCGCACTGCGGCAACAACCCGCATCCGGTGTTCGATAGTGCGTGGTATGTGAAGACCCATATGCGCACGGGGCAGGATCCAGCGACAGCGCTGGCATATTTTCTGGAGACCGGTTGGGCGCGGGGAGACGGTCCGAGCCCGTTATTCGATCGGGAGTGGTACCTGCAAGAGTACCCCGATGTCGCTGCGTCGGGCCAGGACCCGCTTTATCACTACGTAGCACATGGCCGTGCCGAGGGCCGCTTTGCCAGTCGCAGCCCGCACTTTTTCAGATCGGCTGCGGAATTGCGTTCCTTCCTGTCCGCACTGGTCCCCGCGCTTGAAAGCACTCGCGTCACGGTGGCGCTGCCATTGGGGTCCTCTGCTGAGGAAGTCGCTGTTGCTGCCGACAGTATTAGCAAATCGTCGTCTGCCGTGATCTATAGGTCGTCGATACAATCACTCGTCGGTGTGCAAGAGTGCTCATATCCGGGTGCCCCCTATGTCGCCAAAATAAACAACACGTTGGCTCTCGCTGGCACTCGCTATGTCATCTCCGGCGACCGCATCATCCATGACGAAGAGCACGCATTCCTGAGCGAGGAGGGGGCGGAGCTGAAATATCACGCCGCCCGACGCCTCGCAGATGAGAAGCTCCGGCTCGATATGCACTTGCGCCAAGGCGCATGGGTAGACAAAGGCATCAATGTGATGCACGAATACTCAAACAATTATTTTCATTTCATGGCCGAGACCCTGCCTCGGTTACTGTTGGCCGAAGAGGCTGGGATCGACAAGGATGTTCCCATATTGCTCGAAAGCGGTTTGCACGAAAATATGACCGCTTTATTGGACATCGTTAATGATGGGCGTCGCCCGATTCTAATATTAGAGCGGGGGGGGGCACATCATGTCCGGGAAATGTATTACCCATCGGACGTGTCGATCGTGGTTGACGCTTATTACGGCGGGCCAGTCGCACGCAAATCGGCCCTAGACGTGGGCCGTATTCGTCATGCCGCGTCCCTTTGCAAGGATCGATTTCAGGTCGGGGATGCTCCTGCGCGGCGTAAGATCTATGCGTGCCGGCGCGGCAATACCCGTCAGTTGCTGAACCAAGCGGAGCTAGAGGCAAAGCTAGTCACGCTCGGGTTCGAGATCGTTGCGGTAGATGGTATGAGTGTGGAAACCCAGATTCGGATATTTTCCGAAGCTGAAATCATCATTGCCCCGACTGGTGCCCAACTCACGAATATTATCTGGTGCGCTCCCGGGACTAAAGTGATAGCACTGGCGTCAGACCACCCAAGCCACCAGCTCTATCTTTGGGAATTGCTTGGCCAGGTTTCTGGTGCCAACGTGAGAATAGTGCTCGGGCCTCGGGCTTTTGTTCGAGATGATAAGTACAGCGTACATGACGACTATTACGTTGACGTTGAGCAGATTCTGACTGCTATCAACTGAAAATTACAGCGCCCGGATGTGGGTGTGCGACTGAATGGCAGTTGTCGAGGCCAGCGAACTCGAGGAAAAGATGGAAAATACCGGACAAAATACGGCCCACGTGCCGCTCGACGAAATTTATGAAATCGTGGATTTGCAAAAGATCAGCGATCCTCGTGGAAATTTGACATTTATCGAGGGGATGAACCACCTCCCGTTTGATATAAAGCGTGTTTATTATCTGTATGATGTGCCCGCCGGCGAAGAGCGCGCTGGACATGCGCACTATAAGTTACAGCAGCTTCTAATTGCGGCGGCAGGCAGCTTCGACCTTGTACTCGATAATGGATATGAACGCCGGACGATCAACTGCAATCGGCCCTACCAAGGTGTATTAATGAAGTCGCTCGTTTGGCGTGAGTTGACAAATTTTTCTTCCGGTGCAGTGTGTCTGGTTCTCGCGTCAATGCCGTACGAAGAGTCCGATTACATACGCAGCTACGAAGAATTTCTGACAAAAGTAGGAAGGAAACCATGATTCCCTTTTTCAATATGAAGGCGGAACATGAACCGCTTGCTGCTGATCTACGCAGCGCATTTGACCGAGTCCTGAACAGCGGGCACGTCATCATGGGTGGGGAACTGACTCGCTTCGAAGAGGAGTTTGCGGCCTATTGCGGCGCGAAGCACTGTATCGGTGTCGGCAATGGACTGGATGCACTGGCTTTGGCTCTGAGAGCTCGCGGGGTGGGACCTGGTGACGAAGTCATCGTGCCGTCTCAAACGTTCATCGCCAGTTGGCTCGCGGTGTCGATGGTGGGGGCGACGCCAGTTCCTTGCGAAATCGATCCGGCTACCTACACGCTGGACGTGGCCAATATTCGAGCTCTTATCGGGCCCCGAACAGTGGCGATTATGCCGGTGCACCTTTTTGGTTTGCCAGCAGAGATGGGCGCAATCATGGCGCTGGCTGAACAGCATGGCCTGTTTGTGCTGGAAGACGCCGCGCAGGCGCACGGCGCTAAATGCGATGGCAAGCGTACAGGTAGTCTGGGGCACGCCGCGGGATTCAGCTTCTATCCGACCAAGAACCTTGGCGCCTTAGGCGACGGCGGCGCCGTCGTAACCAACGACGATGCTCTGGCAGAGGGTATCCGAAAACTGCGAAATTACGGTTCGAGCGTCAAGTACGTCCACGAAGTCGCAGGCGTAAATTCGCGGCTCGATGAACTCCAGGCTGCCATCCTGCGGGTCAAGTTGCCACATTTGGATAAGTCGAACGCACAGCGCAGGTATGCCGCAGCGATCTACTCGCACGGTCTGGCGGGAATTGATGGGCTACAGATACCCCACATTCCCGCAAACCTCGAGCACGTTTTTCACTTGTACGTGATCAAACTCAAGCAGCGAGATGCCTTGCAGGCTTATCTGCAGGAACGTGGAATCGTCACATTGGTCCACTATCCTATTGCTCCGCATGCGCAGGGTGCATATCAAATGATGAATATTGCACGTGACTCCCTGCCTCTCGCCCAGTCGATGGCGGATGAGTGTCTGTCACTGCCGATGTGGCCGCAGATAAACGATGCGGACGTGAATGTGGTGATCGGCCATATCAGGGATTTCATGGGTCGGATCTGAACGTTATCTAATAATGAAAAAAAAGCTCGTTTCCGTTGTTATCCCTGTTTTCAATCAGGCGGATTTTGCCGTCGAAACCGTGGAGAGCGTCGTTGGGCAGACCTACGGGAATGTTCAGATCATTGTCGTTGATGATGGTTCGACAGACGATGGCGCGGCTCGCATTAGGGACGCATTCGGAAGCGACGTAGAGCTCATTTCGCAGCCAAATGGTGGGCCTAGTGCGGGAATTAACACGGGCCTGCGTGCTGCTAAAGGGGAATTCATAGCGCTTTTAGGTGGTGATGACGTGGCGATGCCCGATCGCATCGCATCTCAGACCGAAATATTGTCGGAGACTTCTCACGACATTATTTTTTCTCGCCCTCATCTAATTAACTCGTTTGGGGATCCACTTCCCGACGAAGATTTTCCTATTTTCTTTGATCCCGGTCTGACTGGACGTTCAATCTTTCAACGACTGTTGCTGCAAGGGAACTTCTTATGTGCATCCAGCACTATGATGAGTGCTGCAGCAGCGCAAAAAATCGGATTCTTCCATCCAGGTCTTATACAGCTGCAGGATTACGATTATTGGCTACGGGCCTGCGCTCTAGGCTGTAGTCTCGCCGTGTTTGAGCAACGGGTTGTCAAATATCGGCGACATTTTTCGAATCTCTCCTCGTCGGCGCGCGATTTTGCAATGTTGGTTGAGCTTCCACTTGTGATACGTAGGTCATTGGACGACGCGTGTCCAGCGGTCCTGCGGAAAGAATTCCCCGAGATTTTTCGTCCGCAAGTGAATCCCAATGCTCCAATCTCCGCTTTTGAGAAAAGCGGTCTGCTGCTGTCACACCCACGCGAAGAGGTTCGTGCTCTCGGCCTTTCAATGGCGATTCAGTTGTTCGATGATCAAGCGTTCATGGCGGAAGCGGGTGAACGGGGGCTCAACCTGTTTCGAATGCTATATAACGCCGGCGAAAATAAGCAAAATCTCTAAATCGATGCCTTTGTTGAGGGCGCAGTCAGCCAGTCGCCCACGCCAAAAAATCAAATATTAAAAATGTCCGAAAAAATTTCAGATCCCAGACAGCCGAAAGCCTACGATATAGTTACCTGCCTCGGTCTGATGCTGTTGTTTACGCTGCTTTTGGGTCGCATGGTCTATCTACACAATGCCGACTACCAACAAGCAACCGGTGCGTGGGTCGACAGTGGCTCATTGTTGCAGGATTACCTAAGAATTGTTGGCCCGCCAGTTAATCTAAATCAAACCCATCAGTACCACACCGGCATATATGGATGGGTCTACAACAGCATCGTGGTGTGGGGGATCATTGCCTTAAAAGCGGTGTTCGGCGGTGCGGAAATCGGTTTTCCGGTCTTCGCCGCTTGGGCCAAGGCGGTATCGTTCGCATTCACCGTCGCCAGCATTGGACTGTTGTTTGCCACTATCCGAAAATTTGGTGCACATTATTTCATTGCATTGTTTGCGACCCTTGCGGTGGCCATCTATCCGCCGACCGCAAAGTTTTCATATGAAGTTCACCCAGAGGCAGCGGGTGTCTTTTTTGTCATTCTTATGCTCTGGTCGTTAAGACATTACGTGGAGCAGCCGGCTGCTCGCGAACGTTATCTGTTGCTGGCATGGGCTGCTGCAGTAACTTCTGTCTTGGCCAAGCAAAGTTTCATGATCTATCCGCTGGCTCCTTTACTGGTGGTGTTTGCGGTTACTCTCCGTGATCCCGCTTTCCTTGACCTCAAGCGACAGGTGGTAAGTCGCCTTGCCGGGCGATTTGTGTTGATTGGATTGTTGCTCGTGTTGGCATTCCATCCATATGCGATCCTTGATTTTCCTGGTTTTTTGGCCAAACAGAAGGAGATACATGCATTTCACGCTACGTTGTCGATGCCTATAGGTAGGTCTTTCAGGTCCTGGATCGCGCTGATGTGGGATACGGATGTCTGGTTATTGGTTGCGATGGGGGCGGCAGTCATCCGCCTAACGCTCAATCGATTCCGGGGCGAGAATAGTGCCAAACTCGTGGATATCTGCTGCGTGCTCCTGCTCGTCTATCTCGTTCTCATCGTCGATCAGTTGCGGTTCTACATTTTGCGCGCATACCTTCTGCCTATCCTTCCCGTCGCGGCGATCGTGTTGGTTGGCTTGTCATCGTCTTTGCGCGGCGTAGCAGGGGCCGTTGTCAAGGCAGCCGTGCTTATCCTGCTGGTGGGTACGATCCCTGCCTACGCGTTAAATAGCGCCGGCTCGGTTGCCTACGATTTGATGCTGGGCAATTTCAACACGATGCGTGTCCGCGACCCGCTAATGAGACTGGGACCGAGGCCCTGGACTGTCTTCTTCAGTTCGTCGCTGGCCGTGCCGGGACAACTGTATAAACAGGCCATAGATAATTTCAAATTTGGCGGCAAGGCGGATATAGACCGTGGATTTGCAAACCTGCACCCCGATCTGGTCATAGTCGACAAAACCTGGCGGTATTCGGCTGCTCAGGAGTTTGAGGATGCGGCATTGGCAAACGGTATGGTGCTCGTCGCGGAAATGGACGGAGAGAGTCCCAGCCAGTGGAGTTGCTGGTTGCATTACTCCAAGCAGCAGTGTGTTGGACAGGTACAACAATTGTTGTACCGGGAGAGGTTCGGCAGTCCCGCATCCACCGACTCGAAACTGCTGTTCTATGCGAAGCCGGAATTGGCGCCGCTATTCGCAGGTATCAAGTAATTTGTGAGCAGGCTGCGGCATTTGACCGCAGCCTTTTGAGAGTTATAGAAATTCGCAATGCTCTAGTGCGTGCTTGTGATCTTCCGGCGTATCGATTTCAAACGAAATAATCGATTTTGCGGCAAGCGGAAGTTCCGATGACAGTCGTTCGAACACTGCCCCTGCTCCAGTCTCGCAGAACCGCGGGGGTAGCCAACACATGTTGGCCCACTCCCACTCGCTGCGCTCAGTACGGGAGAACTTAGTAATCCTATGCTGTGTATCCAGATGAACGTAAACCGCGTCCAGGGTCTTGGCGGGTGTGATGGCGATCAATAATCCGGATTCGCCGCAAGCATTCAGAAAATCCTGAAAGCTCTCCTCAGAGAAGACGATGTCTGCATCCATGAATAAGCAGGGCTCGGCGAGCCCCGCCGCCCCCATTGCATAGCTGACCAGAGTCGTAGTGCTCCGAAACGCCGCGTTCCTTACAAAAATAGCATCTGGGCGGATCTTACGCGCCGCGCGCATTACATCATCAGCCTCAAAGCCGACGACGATGCGCACGTCGGGGACGTCGCGCAGCAAATTGAGTTGTCGTTCCAACAGCGTCACACCGTTAATCTCAAGTAAACACTTTGGTCTACCGAGGCCGAGGCGAGACCCCAGGCCGGCGGCGGCAATCACAGCGTGTTTAACAAGCGACATAGAGCATTCCCCGTATAAGTTATGTAGTCTGCGATTTCGACCAAATTGGCGGCTGGATCATGGACGCCGCCGTAGGCAATTCCTGTGTCGGCGGCTTCGAACATTGGCACGTCGTTAACGCTGTCGCCAATCGCCACGATACGTGCAGCGCTCGCACGCAGTTCATTGATTGGCCTGCTCTTGTGCATAATCTGCCTCAAGCCCAGCAATCTATCGCCGTCATGGCGCGCGGTCGAAGAATAAAATCGACAGCCCAACTGATCAATCAGCGGCTTGATCCAAAGATCCAGATTTCCTGTTACGACGTAGCAGGAATCGACGTTGGCTTGAATGAATTTGACGATATCTTTATCGAGAGGAACATCCTGTACGATGGACTGCACATCGGAAATCGGGATCGATTGAAGAATAGCGCACCGGAGTCTGAAGGAGTCTTCAAAATCTATCGTGCCGTCCAGAGTGAGCTTCGTCAGCACATTCATTTCGCGCTGGAGGCCGAGAGCAGATGCGATAAGGGGCAGCAACTCCTGCTTGGTTATCGTGCCATCCAGATCAAAAGTAAATATGGTGGTCATGGACGTTCGAAGACAAATATATGTTGCTCAGTTTCACGACGGTTATTCAAGTGAACTGGATATAAGCGCTCGGAAGTCGTCGTCTTGAACCCGGCGGCTCCCAGAGTATCGGCGAGCAGTTCGTCCATTTCAGCCGGCGAGCGATAAATGGAGTTGTACGTTGCCCCGAGCTCTTCGGATGCGAAATCTTTCAGAGTCAAACGATTTTCCAACCCAATCGGCTCACGCAGATAAATCAACGCTGATGTTGAGCAGCATGACGCCGCAGCAGTCAAGGTTCGGCGTGCATCCTCATCATTGAGATAAATCAGGACCCCAGCGATGATGACGCGGTCTACAGGGCGCCGCGCGGGAAGACGATCGAGGGCCACATCCTGCCCTGCAAGTACTTGAAAACTGCAGGAGGAATCGGTGACTCGGCTTCTCGCTGCTTCGATGAGCGAGGTGCTGAAGTCGACCCCGTGATAGCTGGCGACCTTCCCTAGAAGGGGCTCTGCCCAGCGGCCAATTCCACAGCCAATATCCAGAACATGAACGCTCTTATTCAATTGCAGGAGTGGCAACACTCGCTGCTTTTCGAAAAGATCGCGTTGCACGGCCAACTCAGGATTCTTATCCTGGTACATGATGCTAGTCAGCGGATTTTGGCTTGAAATATTGCGGCCGCGAGTCTCGAAAAATTCGCGGACCTGTGTAGGTTCAAGATCGACTTTGTCGTTATAGATTCGGCTCATTATTGTTCCCCTGTGTAAGGTAATCCCGCTCCGTACGATCCGTCTCTTTCGAACCCGTCAACGATGTGCGCGACAATGGTCTCTCCAACTTGGCCGTCGACACGGTGGAGTACGCGTTCTATCTGGGTTAGCCGTCGCTCGCTACCGAGATCGGTACCGTCCAAAACTGCGGCAAGAAATGCCGTTATATCGTCGAAAGTGTGAGCTTGCGCATAGCTGTTCACGAAATCAGCGGTTTCGTTTAGACCCGGGCCAGCGGGATTGTGCAGATACAAAATTGGCTTCCCGGTCGGCAGGTATTCCAGCAGGAACGATCCCGCGTCCGTCATCAGCGCATCGGACTTCGCGAATGTCGCGAAATACTGAGGTTCTTCATCCAACTCAATAAATGGCGACTCAGCTATCCGCGTGCGGAACTCTGATTCACTCATTGTTGTAGCCGCGTCTTGTTGACGTAAACGCCCGAAGAACAAGGGATGCGGCCTAATGAGCAGCCGCAGATTCTGGGGGCCAGCCTCGAAGTAGGAAAGCAGCGCGTTTGCATAAAGAGAAAAAGTCGACCATCCCCCAGGCTCTACGGTGAAATGGGGCGTCCAGAGGATCACTTTTGCGCGATTTTCGGGTTGCTCCTCAGGTACGCGCGCAGACTGCCCGCAACGAACTATGTAGTCGATCTTTGGATGCCCGGTTACGATCACATGCCGATTACCGGATTGGCAAATGCGGCCGTACATACGTCTGTGCGCTTCGGAGCGCGCGAATACACGCCATGCATAGCGCTGGACGTCGAGATCGTACTGCCACCTGAGGTTATCGGAGCCACCGCCTACGTCCAGGCCATATGGGATGTAGGCAATGCGGGCACCACTTGCGATGATTCGTTCAACCCCAAAGTCGGCGGGACGCGTCGAGTCATACGGATTCTGCAGAAATACGATATCCGGCGCGTCAAGGTCGAGCTGGTACGCGGATATGTTTACGAACGGTATGCTCTGATCAGCCAGAAAGTTGCGCGCTTTATCTTCTCCCAGCGCACTGTCGTGATTGAAGGGGAGTAAGACCATCAGCGGGTCTATGCGAGGATGAGCGTTGCATGCGCGCCAAACGCTTTCCCACGTGGTCCAGGTTTCAGGCGCTTGAAAAAAGAAGCGGACGCGTATTGGGCGAATCTTGGCTGAAGCCTGTTGTGCGCTATCCCGTACTTGACGCGCAAGCACTTGCTTGAGCGTCGTCGCGATCTCGGAAGCTTCCGCGGTCACACGCTGCAATTCGCTTTCCAGTCGCTCCAGTGTTTCTGAGGTATCTTTCTGGCGATCGCGCAGGTCGTTAACAGCCGGTCTGAAATCCAATTCTTGATCAAACCGCTCCGAGAATGAAGCGACGTTCTGTTTGAGCGAAACTGCGAGTGCATCCGTCTGGCGCGCGAGCGCATCCGTTTGGCTCTGGATAGCGTGTTGCGTTGCAGACAGCGCATCCAAATGCACATTGCTCAGTTGGCGGACTTCGCGCGTAATTGTCAGTGTTTCGCGCAAGTGCCGAAGTAGCTTCTTCACCATGAGGTAGTTGGTCGGAACAGGCGTTGTTGAGGGTAGAATGCGTAGTTCTTGATCCTGCCCTGACTGCTCGACGGGTGTGGTCGACAGATGCGAGAACCGAGGCTTTGCTGACGCGGCGTACCTCACTCGGGATGCGCGGACCTAGCCAGTTTGGGGAATAGGCGGCGCTCGGTGCGAGGTCTGCTATGCCGCGATATCATATTACAGTTCTGTTGCTGGCACCCCACCTTTGTTTCTATAAATGTCACGAATCCTCATCGTCCGCACATCATCTTTGGGCGACCTCGTTCATATGTTGCCCGCGATTTCTGATATCGCCGCGAATGTTCCGGACGCCAAGATCGATTGGATCGTGGAAGAAAGCTTCGCTGAAATTCCCGCATGGCATCCAGCAGTTGATACCGTAATCAAGGTCGCACACCGACGTTGGCGCAAGGCGTGGTGGTCGGCGAGCGTGCGCAAAGAACGCAGGTTGCTCGGCGAACGGTTGCGAGATGTTAAATACGACGTCGTGCTCGACATGCAAGCACTACTGAAATCCGCCTGGTTGGTCCGGCAGACGCAGGGGGTACGCCATGGTTTGGATTGGCGCTCAGCCCGGGAGCCCTTGGCATCGCTGTTTTATGACGTGCGTCATCGAGTGGAGTTTTGGCAACCGGCAGTCATCAGACAGCGCACGCTGGCTTCATTGACTTTCGGCTATACCTTTTCAGGTGCGCCAGATTTTGGACTGCAACGATTCAGCTCTTCCAGAGCAGTGCATAAGTTGCCTGAGGACGATAAAGATTACGCGGTCATCATGCCCTCGGCGAGTCGGCCGGACAAGCTGTGGCCGGACCAGGACTGGCGGGCTGTATTCAAGAGGTTATTGGACTCCGGATGCGGGCTGAGGCTGCTTGCCGGCAATGCCGAAGAGGACCGCCGCGCTCGCGAATTGATCGCACAAATTCCCGATGCAGAAGTTTTGCCGCGATTGAGTCTTACCGATGTCGCCAAGGTATTGGCTGGGGCTCGGCTGATGGTGGGGCTGGACAGCGGGTTGACCCATTTATCCGCAGCGCTCGGGCGTCCCACAATAGGCATTTACCGTGCGTCCACTCCCGTGCGCACGCCTCTGGTCGGTGCGTCGTACACGGCCAGCCTCGGCGATAGAGGCGAGTCACCTTCGCGCGAAGTTGTGTTGGCAGCCGTCGAACAGGCGCTGGCTGCCTGATGGATTGAAGATTAGTGACCGACGCTGACAAATCCAGATGAGCCGCCGCTCCTATACCCTGTTGTTGTATCTGCTCGCTCCGTTGATTTGGACGTGGATGGCCTTGCGGGTACGCAAGGCGGGGGGACGGTGGGGTATTTTGGGTCACGAGAGATTCGGACGCTTTCCCGATGACCCGGACGGCGAGCACGACCAACGGCGCGCAAGGGTCTGGGTGCACGCTGTCAGCCTTGGTGAGACGCGGGCTGCGCAACCTCTGATCCAGGCATTACTGGATGAGGGCTTTCGCCTGTTATTGACGCATACAACTGCCACAGGGAAAGCGGAGGCCATACGTCTGTTTCCTGAAGCCGCGCGCACAGGGCAATTGACCCAGGCTTGGTTACCTTATGACTTCCCCGGTGCGGTCAGGGGGTTCCTGCGGCATTTTTCGCCTCGCTGCGGCATCCTGATTGAACGCGAAGTCTGGCCGAATCTGATCCATACGGCGCACAGCAGATCCATCCCGATGTTGCTGGTCAGCGCGCGCTTCTCGGCATCCGCACTGCGGCAGGCTGGTTGGTTGGGCAAGGTCATGCGAACGGCCTATGCAACCCTTGATCTGGTCGCCGCGCAAACACCGGATGACGCGCGGCGCTTGAAGGAGGCCGGTGCCGTGGCTCCACGCGTGCTAGGCAATCTCAAGTTCGATGTGCATCTTCCGGAAGACCAGATCGCTGAAGGCCATGCATGGCATGCGGCATTGGGGCGCCCGGTAATCTGTCTTGCCAGCACGCGGGAAGGCGAGGAGGCGTTATTTCTTGCCGGATTGCGTGAGACATCCTCGACCGTCAGCGAGGCTGGCGATGGCCGCGTGCCGCTATTTTTGATCGTTCCTCGCCATCCTCAGCGGTTTGATGAGGTAGCGGGCCTTCTGCAGTCCCAAAATATTGCATACGTACGGCGCTCGACTGGGAGCAAGGACGTGGCCCCCCAAGTCCTGGTCATGCTCGGCGACTCATTAGGTGAGATGAGTTTCTATTACTCCGCATCGGACGTCGCGATCATTGGTGGAGGATTTGCACCTTTCGGCGGCCAAAATCTGATCGAAGCTGGTATGGTCGGCACGCCCATCATCGTGGGGCCGCATATGAATAATTTCGCGCAGGCTACGAAAGATGCGTTGGCCGAGGGCGCGGCCTTTCAGGCCACCGATGCGGATGAAGCCTTGCGCCTGGCGGCTGAGTTCGTTGGCAATTCCGAACGGCGCAATGAAATGCGATCGGCGGCACAACGATGGACCGCCGGTTATTCAGGTGCGACGGAAAGAGTCATGCATGACCTGACTCCGTGGCTGGGTACTGAGCATCGCGTCAATGAATCGTGATCCGCAGTAAAGGCCTTACCGCCCCACCCCCACCTTCCCCGCATTCAACTCCGCCCTGAATCGCCCCGGATCCCGTCCTTCCTCCGACGGCGCCAACCCAAACCATCCCTGTCCGATGCCGTACATCACGACATTGGCCAGCACGATAAGCACGAACAGTATCCGCATCGACGCGTATCCAAATAGCAGGTGAGGGGAATCTACGAAAGAATAATCAGGAAAGGGCGGACCCAGACACCAACAAGCTGGCCAACCCATCCAACACCGGATTGTCGACCACCTGCGGCACGCAGGGCAAATCCCCCGTCGCCGAAGTCACCTGGCCGAGCAGGCGCCGGGTTTCCGCCTCGACCTCATGCCAGCCGCCGCCGGCGACAAACAGGGCAGGGGGCCGGCCGTCGTAGCGCTGCCGCGCGGCCAGCCACTGGCGCAGTAACGCCCCAGCCTGGGCAGCGGCCACGCCGGTAGAAATCGCTGCGTGGGTTTCCGTCGGGAACAGCACCGGCTCAGCATGCGCCAAGGGCAGGTCGGCCGTACCGCTGGCCAAGGCGCGGCGCATCATCACCGGGCCGGGCAAAATCAGACCGCCTTCGAAAACACCTTCCGCACTCACGGTATCCAGGGTCGTCGCCGTGCCAAACGACGCCAGCAAAAAAGCCGGACGTGGCGCGGGCAGGCGGTTGAGCACCCCGAGCATGGCGGCCCAGCGATCAGAGCCCAAGCGGGCGGGGTATTGATAGCGCGAGGTCAGGCCCAGCGCTTGCTCACGGGGAACGATCCATTCGACCGTGCAGCCATGCCGCGCCAGTGCCGTTTCGATCGCCGCGGCGCGCTCCGGACCGGCGACATTGCTGCCCAGCGCGCGGCTTGGCACCACGGGCAGGGCGTCCAGCCATGCCGCGAACGCATCCGTGTCGTTGTTATCGAACGCGCAGGCGATCGGCGCGGCAGCCGCGTCCGCATCAGCCGCCGCCGTGCCGGCCACACTCAGCGCGCCGACCTTCAGACGGGTATTGCCCGAATCAATCAGGATCGCCATAAGCCCTCACGTCGCCCTCACCGAAATCTCTCCAACGGACACCGGCGTCACTCGCGTTCCCGTCTTCACGAGCAATCGCCCATGCCGATCCGTCCCGGCCGCGGTCCCGGTTTGCAGCACTTCGCCGCGATCCAGCACCCGCACCGTCCGCCCAGCCAGGGCATCCACCCGCGCGAACCGATCGATAAATACCTGGAAACCGAAAGCCTGCAGCTGCACGATCGCGTCCTGCCAGGCCCGCGCCACCGCCGCCACGATATCGGCGATCTCCAGCGCCGGCGCACCGACCCCGGTCCAGTCCGCGATGGGCCGATCCAGTTCCCGCGACAGCAAGTCCGCGTCCACAAGATTGGTCCCCATCCCGATCACGACGACATGCCCGGCCGACCGATCCACCGGATTGCGCGTGGTCTCCACCAGCACGCCGGACAACTTCCCTTTACCGAACATGACGTCATTGGGCCATTTGACCCGCAACCCGTCCGCCCCCGGTCCGGCCAGCGAACGCAGGGCTTCAACGGCAGCCAATCCCGCCAATGGCGACAGGGCGGGTAATTCAGCGGCAGCCAGGGTCGTGTCGAAGGCACAGGAAAACATCAGCGCCTGCCCCGGCTGGTTTTGCCAATTCCGCCCGGCCCGTCCGCGCCCGGTGTTTTGCAAATGCGCACCACGCAGCCAGGGGCGCAAACCGCGCCCGCCCACCTGCAAACGGGCCTGTTCCAACAGATCGGCATTCGTCGATCCGGTTTCCCGCACCCAATCCACCCCCCCAAACTGAGGCAAACGCTCGTGAATCTGCTCGGCGAGCGTGGCGGGAGACGGAAGAAAGACCTCGGACATGACTAAACGCGGACTCAGTGAGAAAAAAACGTAAAAAAACGGCTTCAACATCCTGCGCAACTAAGCGGATATCGGGCCGATCAAAAGAAATCACGGCCTGAATTGTATGGCCTCCCGCCAACAGCGGCCCGCCAAGGCGGCCTGTATGATTAGCCTTGTTACCTCCCTGGAGCACCGGCCCCCGCCACTGCCCTCGCTAAATGGTCCATACCGCCCAGCCCGTTAACCCCGCCGTCGCCCCCTTCACGAAGTCCGGCGACATTTGCCACGTGGCGGGCGACTGGAGCGTGCAGGCGCTGGCGCACCCTGGCGAGGTCCAGGCGCGCCGCAAGGCCCTGGCCAATGCCACGCCAGCCATGCGCTGGGACCTGACGGGGATAGAGCGCCTGGATACCGTGGGCGCGAACCTGCTCTGGCATGCCTGGGGCGATGTGATGCCCAAGCGCCTGCGCATATCGCCAGGCCTGCAGGAGGTCTTCCAGGCCCTTTCTTCCCACCCGGGCGACCACAACACCGAACCGCCCGCGCAAGACCGCTGGGGCCCGGTCAGCGCCATCGGCGACGCGATCTTCACCGCCGCGCGCCACGGCAAGTCGATGACGGTCATGCTGGGTCAGCTGGTGCTCGATCTCGGCCACCTGGCGGTTCGCCCGTCGCGGATACCCTGGCGCGAAATCTCCGCGCAGATCTACCGCATGGGCGCGCAAGCGCTGGGCATCACCGCCCTGGTCGGTTTCCTGATCGGCGTGGTGCTGTCCTACCTGTCCTCGCAGCAACTGCAGATGTTCGGCGCCGATCGCTTCATCGTGCGCCTGCTGGGCGTGTCCATCGTCCGCGAACTGGGTCCGGTGCTGGCCGCCATCCTGGTGGCGGGCCGCTCCGGTTCGGCCATCACGGCGCAGATCGGCGTCATGCGCGTGACACAGGAGCTCGACGCCATGCGGGTGATGGGTATCTCGCAGAGCCAGCGCCTGATCCTGCCGCGCGTGGTGGCGCTGGCCATCGCCATGCCCCTGCTGGTGGTCTGGACGGATGCCCTGGCGCTGCTGGGCGGCATGCTGGCGGCGCGAGCGCAGTTGGGGGTATCGGCGGCCTGGTTCCTGCAATCGCTGCCGGATGCCGTCAGCCTGGCCAATTACGTGATCGGCCTGGCCAAGGGCGTGACCTTCGGCATCGTCATCGCCATGGTGGCCTGCCATTTCGGGCTGATCATCGAGCCGAATACCGAAAGCCTGGGCCGCCGCACCACCACGTCTGTCGTGACGTCCATTACCGGGGTTATCCTGGCCGATGCGCTTTTTGCTGTCCTGCTTAGCCGGGTGGCCCTATGAAAGACGACGTTCGCGACCAATCCGACCTGTTCGGCGAAACCGCGCTGACGGTCGCGCCCATCATTTCGGTGCGCGGCCTGAAGACGGCCTTCGGCGACCACGTGGTCCACGAAAACCTGAACCTGTCGGTCTACCCCGGCGAGATCCTGTCGCTGGTGGGCGGATCGGGCTCGGGCAAGACGACCTTGCTGCGCGCCATCATCGGCCTGGATACGCCGGCCGCCGGCACGGTCCAGGTGCTGGGCATGCCCCTGACGGAAATGTCGACGGGCGAATGCAATCAGCTGGCGCGCCGCTGGGGCGTGCTGTTCCAGGCGGGCGCCTTGTTCTCGGCACTGACGGTCTTCGACAACGTCGCGCTGCCGCTACGCGAGCTGCGTTCGATTCCCGAGGACCTGGTGCAGGACGTGGTGATGTGCCGCCTGAACATGGTGGGCATGACCGCCAAGGATGCCTACAAGCGCCCGTCCGACCTGTCCGGCGGCATGATCAAGCGGGTGGCCCTGGCACGCGCGCTGTCGCTCGACCCGGAGTTGCTGTTCCTGGACGAGCCCACGGCCGGTCTGGACCCCCTGCGCTCCGACGAGTTCGTCGAGCTGGTGCGCAACCTGCACCGGCAACTGCATTTCACGGTGGTGATGGTGACTCACGATCTGGACACGCTGGTGGCGCTGTCCTCGCGGGTCGCGGTGCTGGCCGACAAGCGGGTCATCGCTTGCGACAGGCTTTCCGAAATCCTGAAGGTGGACCACCCCTTCATCCAAACGTTTTTTCTGGGCGAGCGCGGGCGTCGTGCGCTGGGCGATCTCGCTCCCAAGGACCTCAATAATGGAAAACCGTAGCTACGCGTTGTGGGCCGGTGCCTTCACATTGCTGCTGCTGGCGGCAGTGATTGTGATCGCCGTGGTGATCAACCGCGACCGCGCGGCCTTGCGCGACTATGAGATCGTCTCCTCCACGCCGGTCGGTGGCCTGTCGGCACAGTCGGCCGTGCGCTACCAGGGCGTGCCGGTGGGCAAGGTGCAGTCGCTGGCCCTGAACCCGGACGTGCCCGGCCAGGTGCGCATCCGCATCGGTGTGGCTCCCAATACGCCCATCACGGAATCGACCTGGGCTGAATTGGGTGTACAAGGGGTGACTGGACTGGCCAATGTGGATCTGCGCGATGACGGCAGTTCCATCGAACGCCTGAAGCAGGTCGGCCATGACTTGCCGGTGATTCCGCTGCGGCCGGGCCTGCTGGAACGCTTCACCCAACGGGGTGGCACGATCATGGAGAACGTGGGCAATATCTCCGCGCAATTGAGCAAGGTGCTGGACGAGCAGAACGTGCAGGCGCTGCATGCGTCCTTGCAGAACGCCGTGGACCTGACGCATTCGCTGAAGGTGCTGAGCGATGAGCTGGCGCCCGCGGCCGCGAAGATAGGTCCGCTGCTGGACAGCCTGAACGCGACGTCGCGCCAGGCCGCGGCGGCGGCCAAGGACTTCGATGCGCTGGCGGTGGTCGCGCGGCAGATGCTGTTCCGGCTGGATGAGCGGGGCGGTCCGCTGGATGTGGCCACGGCCAGCCTGCGGACGATTTCGGAAGCGGCGTCGCGTATGTCGGCCGAAACCTTGCCTGCTGTGACCAATATGGCGAATCAGGTCAGCGCTACCGCGCGTGGCGTGTCGTCGACGGTGCGACGCGTGGGGGATTCCCCGCAATCGATATTGTTCGGCGCGCCGCCGCCGCGCCCTGGGCCGGGTGAGCCCGGCTTCGCGGGCTTCGGGAGATAAGGATGAAAGTTTCTTTGTTGAAGAAAGGCAATCAATCGCCCGCTGGGCGGCAGGGGGCGGCAGCACGCCAAGGCGTGCTGCGCCAGCAATGTGAGCCCGTGGGCCTGCGCCGGGCTTCCTTCCGCGACTGGACCTTCAACGGCGCGCGCAGCCGCCTGTTGCGCCTGGTGCCTGTCCTGGGCCTGGCCGCCGCGGCTGTCGTGTTGACGGGTTGCAGTGTGGGGCGCGCCAGTGGTCCCCAGGCTGGTCTGTTCGATCTGGGGCCGGCCACGCCGGCGGTGACGACCTTGCCCAAACGTGAGCCGATTTCGGCCAACGTCACGGCGGTGTCCATGTTGAACGACACCGGCGTGATCTGGCGTATCGGCGATAGCGCGAACCCGCAGTCCTATGCGACGTATCGCTGGGCCGCGACGCCTGCGCAGCTGTTGCAGCAGCGGTTGGTGGAACGCCTGTCCGCGCAGGGCCCGGTGCTGAGCGATACGGTGGACTCGCGCGCGCCGGTGCTGCAGATTTCCCTGACCCGCTTCGAGCAGGTCTACACGCCCGACGGGACGTCCAGCGAAGGGCGGGTGACCCTGCAGGCGGTTCTGCTGCGTGAACGCCGCACCATCGACGCTGTCCGCGTGGCGCGCTCCGCGCCGGCTACGTCGCAGGATGCCGCCGGTGGCGTGCAGGCCCTGCGCGTGGCCACCGATGCGGCCCTGGACGATCTGGCGTTGTGGCTGTCGCAAAAGCTGCCCGCGCCGGCCGGCCCGATGGGCGTGCCGATGGCGACGCATTAGAGCGGGGGTGCGGAGAACGCGGCCTTGCCACGTGCTTCGCGCGGCGCGGCCGGCAGAGCCATGCCCTTGGGCCGATTCCCGTAATATTCATCTTCCAAGCCCGCCATCTGGCGGGCATTATTTCCAGCCGGAATCATCCGGCCATAGCCTGCCCAAGCAACCATGTCTGCCCACACCGAAATCGTCGGCTTCGCCGGAGCCGCCGGCCGTATCGACTGCGCCATCGACTGGCCCGAGCACGCGCCCCGCGGCTGGGCGCTGGTGCTGCATCCCCATCCGCTGCACGAAGGCACCCGCGACAACAAGGTGGTGACCACGATCTCCCGTGCCTGCGTGCAGGAAGGCCTGGTGGCCGTGCGGCCGGATTTCCGTGGCGTGCGCCAGTCCGAAGGGACGTTCGACAAGGCCCAGGGCGAGACGGCGGACATGCAGCAGCTGGTCGCCCAGGTACTGGAACGTCATCCCGAACTCAAAGACCTTCCCTGGGTGCTGGCGGGTTTCTCCTTCGGCACGGCGGTAGCCGCGCAGCTGGATTCGGCCCTCGCCGAAGCCGGTCAGCCCCGTCCGACGGCGCTGATCCTGGCCGGCCCGGCCGTGTGGCGCTTCCAGTTCCGGAAGGTAGACCTGCCGGCGGATACCTTGCTGGTCCATGGCGAACAGGACGAGGTCGTGCCGCTGGGCGAGCTGATGGACTGGACGCGCGACCGCAGCGTGCCGGTCGTCGTGATTCCCGGCGCCAGCCACTTCTTCCACGGCAAGCTGCTGCTGCTGAAGCAGCTGGTGCTTACACGGCTGGCGCGGGCCCTGGGCTGACGTTCAGGCCACTTTCCAGGCCGCTGGCAACCGCCTGGGCCGCGCGCTGCGCGGCGTGCCGGGTCTGGTCAAGGAAGATCTCGAACTTGTCGGCCGGCATGGGGCGCTCCAGCAGATAGCCCTGCACCTGATCGCATGACAGGTCATGCAAGGTGTCCAGCTGCGTGTTGGTTTCCACGCCTTCCGCCACCACTTCCATGTTCATCGAGTGCGCCAGCGCCACGATGGCCGCGACGATGTTGCGGCCTTCCTCGCCATGCGTGTCCAGGCCGTTGGTGAAGAAGCGATCGATCTTCAGTTGCTGCACGCGGAACTGCTGCAGATAGGCCAGGCTGGAATAGCCGGTACCGAAGTCGTCGATGGCGATGTTGAAGCCATGCGCATGGAAGGCATGGATGACGCGCGAGCTGAGTTCAGCGTCATGCATGGCCACGGTCTCGGTAATCTCGAACATGATGCGCGCGGGCTCGATGCCTTCCTGCTGGCAGATCTCCAGCATGCGCGGTACGACGTTGGGATGATGCAGCTGCTGCGGTGACAGGTTGATGGCGATGCGCAGCGGCTCGCGGCCCTGCATGTCCCAGTGCTTGAGATGGCGGCAGACGGTGCGCGTGACCCAATACCCGATGTCGATGATCTGGCCGGACCGCTCCGCCACGGGAATGAACTCGGCCGGCATGATCGCGCCCAGTTGCGGGTGGTTCCAGCGGATCAAGGCTTCGGCCCCGGTCAAGCTGCGGCCGCCGTCGGAAAACTTCGGCTGGAAGTGCAGGAACAGCTGGTCTTGCGTCATGGCCTCTTGCAGGCCCTGCTGCACGGTGAGCACGCGCTTGAAGCTTTCGCCCATGCTCTCTTCGTAGAAGCGGAAGCCGTTGCGCCCGTCCTGCTTGGCGCCGTACATGGCGATGTCGGCATGCTTGATCAGCTGATCGACGGTGTCGGCGTCGTGCGGGTACAGGGCGATGCCGATGCTGCTGGTGACGCGCAAGGACGTGCCGTTGAACACCAGTTCCTCGCGCAGGGATTCGATCACCGACTGCGCGACGCGCGCGGCGCCGTCGCGGTTGGGCAGGCCTTCCACCATCACCACGAACTCGTCGCCGCCCAGGCGCGCCACCGTGTCTTCGCGCCGCACGCGTGCACGCAGGCGATGGGCGAAGGCCTTGAGCATGCCGTCGCCGATGCTGTGGCCAAGCGAGTCATTGATGCTCTTGAACCCGTCCAGGTCCATGAACAGCACGGCGAATTCGGTGCCGTCGTTGCGGGCGCGCACGATGGCCTGTTCCATGTTGCGCGTCAGGCTGGCGCGGTTGGGCAGGTCGGTCAGCGCATCGATGCTGGCCATGCGTACCAGCGCGGAGTTGAGCTTTTGCAGCGAGCCGCTCCACGAGCGGCGCGAGGCGTCGAAACGGCTTTCCAGCGCGGACAGGACCAGCGTCAGGAACAGCACGAACAGGGTGACGCTGGCTACCGACAAGCCCAGCCAATGCAGGTCCAGGTCATCGGCGGCGCCGCAGATCGCGTTGGCATCGAAGTTGGCCGCGGCCATGCCGGTGTAATGCATGCCGGTGATGGCGCCTGCCATGATCAAGGACGCGCCAAGCCGCTTGAGCGTCAGGAAGACCACGGCGTCTTCGGCACGCAGGGCATGCGCGATCCACAGCGCGGCGACCGAGGCCACATAGGCGATCAGCACGGACAGCAGCAGCATGCCGGTGTCGTACTGGATGGCCGGCATCATGCGCATGGCGGCCATGCCCAGATAGTGCATGCCACAGATGCCCGCTGCCATCACGGCACCCGCGATAAGCGCCCGGCGCCAGGTCAACGGACCATGGGTCGACACCAGCAACGCGACATAGGACGCGCCGATGGCCATGGCCAGGGACACCGCCGTCATGCTGTAGTCGTAACCGGTACGGATGGGCAGGGAAAAGGCCAGCATGCCGATGAAGTGCATGGACCATACGCCCATGCCCATGGCGACTGCGCCACCGGTCAACCAGGTGCGGCGGGCGGTATCGGTTGATGCCGACGTTATGCGGCCCGCCAGATTCAAAGCCGTGTAGGACGCCAGGGTGGCGACGAGCAAGGACAGAACGACCGTCCAGAATTGGTAAATACCGCTCATGGTGGTTGTGCTGATGTCTTGTATGAATGGCCGTCGCTGCAGGCACGGCGCGAGAGCCGCCATAGTGTCACGAATATCTTGAGAATGATACAAACCGCTGCGACATGCGATCAGGATGTTACCCCCGCACCACACTTGTGTCCTGAGGGGAAAATGCCTGGGAAACCGCGCCAATTAACGGTTTGCGTAAAAAACCTTCATTGATGTTTCATCGAGTTTCATATTGCTTGCAGCGCCACCACATTCTTCGCAGTGCCGCGATTTATCCGCTGCCTATAATTGTTGTCTTCTATCCCAGCCACGCTTACGCCAACTCGTTTGCCGATGACACAACTGCCTCTGTTCCGCATTGCCCCCCTGTCCTTGTCCCGCCGTCTGGTCGCGGGCGCCCTGATGGGGGTAATGATTGGAGGCAGTCCTGCCGCGGCATGGGCACAGGCCAAACCGGCCCCGGCAGCGGCCGCCCAACCGGCACCAGCCGCGCCCGCCGCGCCCCCAGTGGCCCCCGGCAAGCCCGTGACCCCCACGCAGATCGGCGCGACAGGCACCAGCGACGTCGTCCCTGTCGGTGACGTATCCGCGATTCCCGCGCCGACGATAGCCGCGAAGGCCTGGATCACCATCGACGTCAACAGCGGCCAGGTGCTGGCCGCCTCCAACCCCGACCAGAAGGTGGAGCCGGCGTCGCTGACCAAGATCATGACCGCCTATGTGGTCTTCAATGCCCTGGACGAGAAGCGCATCACGCTGGACCAGCAGGTGCCGGTGTCCGAGCATGCCTGGCGCACCGGCGGTTCGCGCATGTTCATCGAGCCGCGCAAGCCGGTCACGGTTGAAGAGCTGCTGCAGGGCGTGATCGTGCAATCCGGCAACGACGCATCGGTGGCGCTGGCCGAGGCCGTCGGCGGCAGCGAGACCGCCTTCGCCGCGCTGATGAACCAGGAAGCCGAGCGCCTGGGCATGAAGAACACGCACTACATGAACGCCACGGGCCTGCCGGACCCGCAGCACACGACCAGCGTGCGCGACCTGGCGACGATTGCCACACACCTGATCACCGATCATCCCGAGTACTTCCACTTCTACAAACAGAAGAGCTTCACCTACAACAAGATCGCGCAATCCAACCGCAATCGCCTGCTGTGGGCCGATCCCTCCGTGGACGGCATGAAGACCGGCCACACCGATTCGGCCGGCTTCTGCCTGGTCGCCACGGCCCTGCGCGGCGACCGCCGCGTGTTGACCGTGGTGGTGGGCACCGACAGCGAGGCCACCCGCGCCGAGGAAAGCCTGAAGATCCTCAACTGGAGCTTCCAGAACTTCGATACGGTGAAGCTGTTCGACAAGGCCCAGCCCGGCATCGATGCGCGTGTCTGGGAAGGCAAGGTCGAGACGGTCAAGCTGGGCCCTCCGGCGCCGGTGTGGATCGCGGTGCCGCGCGGCAAGACGGCCGACGTCAAGCCGGTCGCCGAGCGTACCGATCCGCTGGTGGCGCCGCTGGAAAAGGGTCAGAAGGTGGGCACCTTGCGTCTGACCCTGGACGGCAAGACGCTGCGCGCCGAGCCGCTGGTGGTCCAGGAGCCGGTGGAACGCGCCGGCTTCTTCGGCCGTATGGTCGATACGGTCAAGCGCTGGTTCAACTAGAGCTGGGGCGACTGCGGGACGACCGCGGCGCACCTTGCGGGAGTAAGCTTGCGCCGCTTGGTCAGGAAAAAGGGGCGGACCAAGGGTCCGCCCTTCGCATTTTTCAGCGATCTGCATCGCTACCTAGGAGCAAAACCATCATGATTCCGGGCGTGCCGGGCGACAGCCAGGCGTATCTGAACGGCGAGTACGTGCGTCTGCAGGACGCGAAAATTTCGGTGCTGGACCGGGGCTTCATCTTCGGCGACGGGATCTATGAGGTCGTGCCGGTCTATGAGGGGCGGCCTTTCCGGATGTCCGAGCACCTGGCTCGCCTGGAGCGCAGCCTGGCCAAGGTCCGTATTGCCTCGCCCTTCGACCGCGCCGGTTGGGAGGCCCTGGTGCGGGGCCTGCTCGAACGGTCGGCGACGCCGTCCTGCCTGGTTTATCTGCAGATCACGCGGGGCGTGGCCAAGCGGGATCATGGCTTTCCCGCCGACACGGTTACGCCCACGGTCTTCGGCATGGTCTCGCCCTTCACGCCGCCGGGCGCTGCCGCGCGCGAGAATGGCCAGGCCCTGATCTCCTTCCCGGACGACCGCTGGCTGCACTGCGACATCAAGTCGGTATCCCTGCTGGGCAACGTGCTGGCCAAGCAGGCGGCCGTCGACGCGGGGGTGGACGAGGTGGTCCAGTTCCGTGACGGCCTGCTGACCGAGGCGGCGTCGGCGAATATCTGGGTGGTGTCCGGCGGCAAGCTGATCAGTCCGCCCCGCGACCATCGCATCCTGGAAGGCATACGCTACGGCCTGATGGCCGAACTGGCGGAAGAGGCCGGCGTGCCCTTCGAGATGCGCGACGTGCCCCGTGCCGAGGTCGAGACCGCGGATGAGCTGCTGATCTCGTCCGCCGCGCGGGAAGTGCTGCCCATCACGCGCCTGGACGGCCGGCCGGTGAGTGACGGCAAGCCCGGCCCCGTTTATGCGAAACTACGTGCGGGGTATGATGCCCGGATTGCGGCCTTGCTGGCGTAACCCCATTTAGGTGGGGGCGCCGCGCGCTTGGAAAGGCGGGCGGCGCCCCCATATGACACGCATGAACACGATCTCTCCTGAAGACTCCCTCATCGAATATCCCAGCGACTTTCCCATCAAGGTGATGGGCAAGGTGCATCCGGAATTCGCCCAGCTGCTGACCGAGGTGGTGTTGCAGTTCGACCCCAACTTCGATCCGGCATCGGTCGAGATGCGGCCCAGCAAAGGCGGCAACTACATCGGCCTGACCTTCACCGTGCGCGCCACCTCGCGCGAACAGTTGGACGAGCTCTACCGCGCGCTACACGGACACCATCTGGTGTCGATCGTGCTGTAAGCGTGGGACCCGACTGTCGTGCCGACCGAAATGGGCGGGGTGCCGGTGCCTGAGGACAGGGCTGACGCCGCGGCCGCGAGTGGTGGCGCAATGGCGCTGAGCTGGCTGGACCGGCCTGCTGATTACGAGGCCGTCTGGCACGCCATGCAGGCGTTCACCGACGCCCGTACGCCCGCCACGCCAGACCAGATCTGGCTCTGTGAGCACGCCCCGGTCTACACGCTGGGGCAGGCCGGCCTGCCCCAGCACGTGCTGGCGCCCGGCGCCATTCCCATCGTCCGTACCGACCGCGGTGGCCAGGTGACCTATCACGGGCCCGGCCAGGTGGTGGCCTATGTGCTGCTCGACCTGCGCCGCGCGGGCATGTACGTGAAGGAATACGTCGCCTTCCTCGAAGACACCGTGATCGGCCTGCTGGCGGACTACGGGGTGCAAGCCTGTAGGAAGCCGGGTGCGCCCGGCGTCTACGTGCCTGAAGCGGACGGGGAGCTGGCCAAGATCGCCGCCCTGGGGATCAAGGTGCGGTCCGGCTGTACCTACCATGGCGTGGCCTTGAACGTGGATATGGACCTGGGGCCCTTCGACGGCATCAACCCCTGTGGATACGCCAATCTGGCGACGACCGATCTGGCCCGCTGCGGCGTGCGCGTGGACCTGGTCGAGGTCGGGGAGCGCCTGGCGCGCCGCCTGGCAGCGCTGGGGGAGCGTTCGGGCGCCTTGCCGCAGGCGCTGGCTTAGGGCCTGGGTCGGGTCAGGCCTGGCGCGCCGGCCGGCTCGGGGCGCTCTGGCTGTGCCGGGCCAAGCCGGCCCGCCCAAGCCAGGAATAGCCCGGCCGCTGCCGGGGTCGGCTCGGCGGCCCTATTGGTGGCGGGAGTATGATGTCGTTTTGATCCCCGGCGACGCCGCGCGCGCCGCCCGAAGCAATCGCCATCCATGTCAGCTGATACGCCCTCCAGCGCGACCCCCGCCGCGCCCGCCGCCGCCGGCAATGCTCCGGCCGCCGTTCCTTACGATCCCACGCAGAAGCAGAAGTCGCAGGCCAAGACTGCCCGCATCCCCATCAAGGTGGTGCAGGTGGAACGCCTGAAGAAGCCTGAATGGATCCGCGTGCGCGCCGCCACGCCGGGTTCGCGCTTCTACGACATCAAGCGCATCCTGCGCGAACACAATCTGCACACGGTCTGCGAGGAAGCCTCGTGTCCGAACATCGGCGAATGCTTCGGCAAGGGCACCGCCACGTTCATGATCATGGGCGACAAGTGCACGCGCCGCTGCCCGTTCTGTGATGTCGGCCATGGCCGTCCCGATCCGCTGGATGTGAACGAGCCGGCCAACCTGGCCCGCACCATCGCCGCGCTGAAGCTGTCCTACGTGGTCATCACTTCGGTCGACCGCGACGACCTGCGCGATGGGGGCGCCGGCCACTTCGTCGAGTGCATCCGCCAGGTGCGGGAGCAATCGCCGTCGACGCGTATCGAAGTGCTGGTACCGGACTTCCGTGGTCGTTTGGACCGCGCGCTGGATATCCTCAATGCCGGTCCGCCGGACGTGATGAACCACAACCTGGAAACGGTGCCGCGCTTGTACAAGCAGGCGCGCCCGGGTTCGGATTACGCGCATTCGCTGAAGCTGCTGGCTGAGTTCAAGAAACTGCATCCGGACGTGCCGACCAAGTCGGGCCTGATGCTGGGCCTGGGCGAGACCGACGAGGAAATCCTCCAGGTCATGCGCGACATGCGCGAGCACAACGTCGACATGTTGACCATCGGGCAGTACCTGCAGCCGTCGGAGCATCACCTGCCGGTGCTGCGCTACGTGCATCCCGATACGTTCGCGATGTTCGAACGTGAGGCCTATGAGATGGGCTTTTCGCACGCTGCCGTTGGGGCGATGGTACGGTCGTCGTATCACGCGGATGAGCAGGCTCACGCCGCAGGTGTGAATTAAGCCTTCGGCCATGCGAGAGTATTAAGAAGGCCAAACCATAAATGGTTTGGCCTTCATGCCGTAGATGAACCCCCTGTGTTTCACAGGGGGTTTGTTTTTTGTGACGACCATGTCTGGTAGCCGTGCCAGCGACATCAAGTAAGTCCAAACCATTTATGGTTTGGACTTTTCTGTCATTGCCTCCTGAGGCAGGCGGACCGGGTAGTTACGCGCCGGCGCGGGAGTTTGGGCTTTTCCAAAGGATGTCGCCGGTGCCAGCCTGTTGATTGACGTGGCGGGCGACGACGAAGAGCAGGTCGGACAGGCGATTCAAATATTGCCGCAAGGGCGCATGCACGGTCTGCACGCGGCCCAGCGCCACGACGGCGCGTTCGGCCCGCCGGCACACGGTGCGCGCCACATGCAGCAGGGCGGCCGTGGGCGTGCCGCCGGGCAGGATGAATTCCTGCAGCGGCTTCAGCGTAGTGTTGTAGTGCTTGAGGCACTCGTCCAGATCCAGCGCGTGTTCTTCCTTGACGGCCACGTAGCCGGGGATGCTCAGTTCGGCGCCCAGGTCGAACAGGCAATGCTGGACGCGACGCAGGTCCGCGGCCAGCCGCTCGTCCGCCATGGGCGTGGCCAGCACCAGCCCCAGCGTGCTGTTCAACTCGTCGACGTCGCCCATCGCGGCGACCCGCAGGTCGTCCTTGCTGACGCGGGTGCCGTCACCCAGGCCGGTAGTGCCGTCGTCCCCCGTGCGGGTGGCGATGACGGATAGTCGATTAGCCATGGTTCGCTCCTTTCTTGCCCATATCGATCAGCGCATCCCCGGCGACGCGCACGATGCGCCATTCGGGCAGGATCTGCGCGCCCATGCCTTCGTAGAAATCGATGGCCGGCTGGTTCCAGTCCAGCACGGTCCATTCGAAGCGGCCATAGCCGCGTTCGACGGCGATGGCCGCCAGGCGCAGCAGCAGGGCCTTGCCGATGCCCTTGCCGCGTTGATCGGGATGGACGTAGAGGTCCTCCAGGTACAGGCCGGGCTTGGCCAGGAAGGTGGAATAGTTCTGGAACCACAGGGCATAGGCGACCAGGCCATCGCCGGTGCCGGTGCCGTTTTCGGCGACCAGGCATTGCGCGGCGGGATGCTCGCCGAACAGCGAGTCGAGCAGGTTCGCCTCGGTGGCGGCGAACAGGTGCATCAGTTTCTCGTATTCCGCCAGGCCCTGCATCAGCGCCAGGATGGCGGGAATGTCGGCGGGAGTGGCGGGGCGGATAAGGGGGCTGGCGGCCATGACGTCGCGTCCTGAAAAAGATGGCGCCTATCCTACATCAGGACCATGCCCGCCAACCGGGCACGCCGATCCACCTCCTTGGGATGAGCCGGCGCCCGCCCGCGCCATCACAAGACGTAGCGTGCCAGGTCCTGGCTGCCCGCCGCTTCTTCCAGCTTGTCATTGACGTAGGCGGCGTCGATACGCACCACCTTGCCGCTGGAGGAGGCGTTGCTGGCGTCGAAAGACAGGTCTTCCAGCAACTTTTCCATCACCGTGTACAAGCGCCGCGCACCGATGTTCTCGGTTCTTTCGTTCACCGCGAAAGCGAGTTCGGCCAGGCGCTGGACGCCTTCTTCGGTGAAGTCCAGATGCACGTCCTCGGTCGCCATCAACGCCAGGTACTGCTTGGTCAGCGACGCATCGGTTTCGGACAGAATGCGCACGAAATCCGCGGCCGACAGCGAATCCAGTTCGACGCGGATGGGGAAGCGGCCTTGCAGTTCGGGAATCAGGTCGGACGGCCGCGCCAGATGGAAAGCCCCCGACGCGATGAACAGGATGTGATCGGTGCGCACCATGCCGTAGCGGGTGTTCACCGTGGTGCCTTCCACCAGCGGCAGCAGGTCGCGCTGCACGCCTTGGCGCGACACTTCGCCGCCGCCGCTTTCCTGCCGGGCCGCGATCTTGTCGATTTCGTCCAGGAAGACGATGCCGTTCTGCTCGACGTTGGTGATGGCGGAAGCGCGCAGGTCTTCTTCATTCACGCGCTTGGCCGCTTCTTCGTCGATCAGCAGCTTGAAGGCTTCCTTGACCTTGAGCTTGCGCGACTTTTTCTTGTCGCGTTGCAGGCCGGCGAACATGCCGCGCAGCTGCTCGGTCATTTCCTCCATCCCCGGCGGGCCCATGATGTCCATCTGCTGCGGCGCCTGGGCCACTTCGATGTCCACTTCCAGGTCGTCGATGGTGCCTTCGCGCAGGCGCTTGCGGAAGGTCTGGCGGGCGCTGCTGTCGGGATTGCGTTCCGGTTCGCCGGACGACGAGCGGGGCGGCGGCACCAGGGCGTCCAGGATGCGATCCTCGGCGGCGTCCTCGGCCTGGGCGCGCACGCGGCGCATTTCCAGCTCGCGGGTCTGCTTGATCGAGAACTCGGTGAGGTCGCGGATGATGGTGTCGACGTCGCGGCCGACGTAGCCGACCTCGGTGAACTTGGTCGCTTCGATCTTGATGAAGGGCGCGTTGGCCAGCTTGGCCAGGCGGCGCGCGATTTCGGTCTTGCCCACGCCGGTGGGACCGATCATCAGGATGTTCTTGGGATGGATTTCATGGCGCAGCGGCTCGTCCACTTGCTGACGGCGCCAGCGGTTGCGCAGCGCGACCGCGACGGCGCGCTTGGCGCGGCCCTGGCCGACGATGAATTTATCCAGTTCGGAGACGATCTCTCCGGGGGTCATGTTGGTTGCGGACATGGCGGCGGGGTCCTGATCTATATTGTTGATGCTGAATCGTGAAGGCTGGAAGCCTGAGACGTGGCGGCCGGGCTTATTCGCCCAGCGTCTCGACGATGTGATTCATGTTGGTGTAGATGCAGAGTTCACCGGCCACTTCCAACGACTTCTTGACGATGACTTCAGGCGGCAGGTCGGTGTTGTCCAGCAGGGCGCGAGCGGCCGACTGTGCGTAAGCACCGCCGGAGCCGATGGCGGCGAGCCCGTGTTCCGGCTCAAGCACGTCACCGTTACCGGTCAGGACCAGGGTGTTGTTCTCGTCGGCGACGATCAGCATCGCTTCCAGACGGCGCAGGACCCGATCGGTACGCCAGTCGCGGGTCAACTCCACCGCGGCGCGCATCAGATGGCCTTGATGCTTTTCCAGCTTGGCTTCGAAGCGTTCCTGCAGGGTGAAGGCGTCGGCGGTGGCGCCGGCGAAACCTGCCAGCACTTTGTCATGGTAGAGCCGGCGGATCTTGCGCGCGGTGCCCTTGATGACAATATTTCCCAGCGTAACCTGGCCGTCCCCACCAAGGGCGACGCGCTTGCCGCGCCGGACGCAGACGATGGTGGTGGCGTGAAATTGTTCCATGGTGATTTCCTCGGCTGAAGTAGGGGATATGGGGACTATCCGGCCGAAACTCAAGAGGCAGCGTAAGTTGCGCCGCCACCGCGGGAACCTGTTCGTCCGGACAGTGTACCTACCCGAGGTGCCTCATCCCGCGAAACCAGATAGAAAGCCAAATAAAAAGGCGGTGCCCGATTGTTCATCGGGCACCGCCTTCAATATGCGTATCGCCGTATCAGTCGCCGTACAGCTTTTGGCGCATCTCGCGGCGTTCCTGCGCTTCCAGCGACAGGGTGGCCGTGGGACGAGCCAGCAGACGGGGCACACCGATGGGTTCACCGGTTTCCTCGCACCAGCCGTATTCGCCGCTATCGATGCGAGCGATGGACTGCTGAACCTTCTTCAGCAGCTTGCGCTCGCGGTCGCGCGTGCGCAGTTCCAGCGCATGCTCTTCCTCGATGGTGGCGCGGTCGGCGGGGTCGGGCACGAACTGCGTTTCGCGCAGGTGCTCGGTGGTCTCGCCGGCGTTGTTCAGGATGTCCTGTTCCAGCTGCTTCAACCGCTCTTTGAAGAACGCCAGCTGGCGATCGTTCATATAGTCGGATTCGGGCATGGCCAGCAATTCTTTTTCGCTGGGCAGATCGACCGGCGTATCGGTCGCCGATTTACTTGATTTTTTGGTTGCTGCCTTGGTAGCCATGAAAACACTCCACTATGAATCGGATCTGGGTGGGCGGCGTCAGGCCGCGCCCACCAGGCACTGCTCCAGTCCCCGGGTAAATATCTCCTGGGGCAGCTTACGACCGATGAAGACCATCTTGGTGGATGGCTTCTCGTTCGAGGTCCACGGTTTGCCGGGCTCGGCACCCATCATCATGTGCACGCCCTGGAAGAGCATGCGGCGATTAACGCCTTTCATGTACAGGATGCCTTTGTAGCGCAGCAGATCGGGACCGTAAACCTGCACCACGCCGCCGAGGAATTCCTCCAGCCGCGCCGGATCGAAAGGTTTGTTCGAACGGAATACGAACGCGCCGATTTCATCGTCGTGGTGAGCGTGGTGATGGTGATGCGGGTGGTCGCACCCGGCGTCGCAATCGCCGTGGTCATGATCGTGGTCGTGATCATGGTCATGGGCGGCGTCGGGGTGCTCATCGGCCAGGAAGTCCGGGTCGATGTCCAAAATCGAGTTCAAATTGAAGCCGCTGATGTCGATGATCGACTTCAGGTCGGCATCGCCGAAATTCACCGCGGTGATCGGCGCGCGCGGGTTGATGCGCAGCACGCGGGCACGCAGGGCCTCGTAATCGGCTTCGTTGACGAGGTCTTTCTTGGAAATCAGGATGCGGTCGGCAAAGCCGATCTGCTTCTGCGATTCCGGCTGTTCATCCAGGGTGACCATGCCATGCTTGGCGTCGACCACCGTCACCACCGCGTCCAGGCGGTAGTAATCGGCGATGTCGTCGTCCATGAAGAAGGTCTGGCACACCGGGCCGGGGTTGGCCATGCCGGTGGTTTCCAGGATGACGCGTTCAAACGTCAGTTCGCCGGCCTGGCGCTTCTGGCGCAGCTCGTTGAGCGTGCGCATCAGGTCGCCGCGCACGGTGCAGCAGACGCAGCCGTTGCTCAGCTCGATGATTTCTTCGTCGCGATCCTGGACCAACAGATCGTTGTCGATGCTCTCGGGTCCGAATTCGTTTTCGATGACCGCGACACGCCGGCCGTGGTATTCGGTCAGGATACGTTTGAGCAGCGTCGTCTTGCCCGCACCGAGAAAGCCGGTGAGGATGGTGACGGGAACCATTTTGTCCAAACTGCGCGTGGTATTCATGATGACAGCGAATTAGATGCCGGGAGCAGGGCCCGAGGCCCGGGACGCCGGAGCGTTGAAAGGCGCGCCGGACAGGGCAGGACCAAGGCCGCGAACTGAGGGTCGCATGAGCGACCGGACGCAGGATTACAGCACAGTCGGCGGCAGGGGGCAAACCCCGGGCCTACCCTGGTTTAACGCGAGGATTACAGCGAAATGGGGGCAGAAGCCGACATTTCAAGGCCACAATCGGAAACACGCCAGCACACGGCGTGCCTGGACCTCAATGAGCGTGTCCGTGGCCGTGCCCTGAGCCGTGTCCGTGGCTGTGCTCACCGGCCACGCCCGAGGCCTTTTCGACACCCTGAGCGGCCTGGCAGGCCGGGCAAAGCGCCCGGATTTCCGTTTCATGGCTGTTCAGGGCGTAGCCCGTCAGGGCGACCCGCTCCGCCAGCTGGCGGCTCATGGCGGGGTCGCTGATTTCCGCAACGGCGCCGCAACCGGTACAGACCACCAGCAGATCATGGGGCGTGCCGCCCGCGTCATGGCACGCCGCCCAGGCGTTGACGGCGTCGAGCCGGTGGATCAGGCCTTCATCGAGCAGGAAGTCGAGGGCGCGGTAGACGGTGGGAGGCGCCGCGCCCGGATGCACCGCCCGCATGGCTTCCAAAAGCTCGTAGGCCTTGACGCTGCGGCCTTGGCGCAGCAGCAATTCCAGCACCTTGCGCCGAATGGGCGTAAGGCGCTTGCCGCGCTGGTTGCACAGGTTTTCAGCGACGTCCAGCTGGGTGTTGATGCGATCGGCTGGGGTCGCCTTGGAGGGCCGGGAGGTAGTGGGCATACGGCAGGAGCATACCGCGTCGCAGCGCGGGGGGGTGTGATTTGATATGATATAACATTCGTTCGACGTGTTCTTCCCCCTTTCCATGTCTGCCGCCCCCTCCCAACAGGACTCTTCCGCTGCCCGTCACCAGGCGGCGGCCGCAGTGCCGCCCGCCGTCGTGTCCGGCGAGCAGCCGCGTCATGGCTCCTGGCTGATGGCATCGGCCTGGCAACGCATGGGCGCGGCGCTGGTGGTGTGTGTCGTCCTGTGGGCTTTGACCGGATGGGCGATGGGATGGTGGTGAGTCGCCTGCCCGCGGCCGGCATCACGCTGGACCGCGTCTCCTATGGCTGGCGCGGCCGGCCCGCCGTCAGCGACATCAGTGGTGTGTTCACGCCTGGCTCCATGACGGCCATCGTCGGTCCGAACGGCGCGGGCAAGTCCACGCTGATCAAAGGCATCATGGGCGTGCTGCGGCCGCTCTCGGGCAATGTGCGCGTCGATGGCGCCGGCCGCCGCGAGCTGGCCTGGCTGCCGCAGGCAGCCGACCTGGATCGATCCTTTCCCATCACCGTGCGCGAGCTGGTCGCCATGGGCGCCTGGCGCCGGGTGGGGCCGTGGCGCCGCTTCGGTCGCGGTGAACGCGACCGCGTCGACCAGGCGCTGGCGGACGTGGGCCTGGCGGATCTGGGCGATCGCATTGCCGGCACGCTGTCGGGCGGCCAATTGCAGCGCGCCTTGTTCGCGCGGCTGATGCTGCAGGACGCGGGTGTGCTGCTGCTGGACGAGCCTTTCGCCGCGGTCGACAGCCACACTACCGAAGACCTGATGGCCTTGCTGACCGACTGCCACGCGCAGGGCCGCACGGTCGTGGCCGTGCTGCACGATATGGAATTGGTGCGGGCGCATTTCCCCCGCACGCTGCTGCTCGCGGGCCGTACCGTGGCCTGGGGCGAAACCGCCGACGTGCTTACCGAACCGAATTTACGCGCCGCCCGGGCGTTGCGCGACCAGGAGTTGGCGTGGGATTGAACGAGTGGGTGGTGTCACCCTTTGTCGACTATGGCTTCATGCGGCGGGCCCTGGCGGGGTCCTTCGCCTTGTCCTGCGGCGCCGCGCCCCTGGGCGTGTTCCTTGTCCTGCGCCGCATGAGCCTGATGGGCGATGCCATGTCGCACGCCATTCTGCCCGGCGTCGCGGCGGGCTTTCTGCTGTCGGGCCTGTCGCTGACGGCGATGCTGCTGGGCGGCATGATCACGGGCTTGCTGGTGGCCTTGCTGGCCGGGGTGGTGTCGCGCCTGACGCCTTTGCGCGAGGACGCCAGTTTCGCGGCCTTTTATCTGATTTCGCTGGGACTCGGCGTGCTGCTGGTGTCGCTGCGCGGGTCGAACATGGACCTGCTGCATGTGCTGTTCGGCACGGTGCTGGGCCTGGACGATGACGCGCTGCTGCTGGTAACGGTGTGCGCCACCATCACCTTGCTGGTGTTGGCCGCGCTCTACCGGCTGCTGGTGGCCGAGTGCCTGGACCCCGGCTTTCTGCGGGCGGCCGGCGGGGGGGGATCGCTGGTCCACATGGCTTTCCTGATGCTGGTGGTGTTCAACCTGGTGTCCGGCTTCCAGGTGCTGGGCACGTTGATGGTCGTGGGCATCATGATGCTGCCGGCGGCGTCGGCGCGGTTCTGGGTGCGGTCCGCCGCCGGGCAGATTCCCTTGGCGGCCTTTCTGGGCAGCTTCGCTTCGCTGGCCGGCCTGCTGATCTCGTATCACTACAACGTGCCGGCTTCGCCCGCCATCATTCTTGCGGCAGGTGCCGTGTATCTGATTTCCGTCGCCGGCGGGCCACAGGGTGGCTTGCTGGACTTCTCACGGCGCGCGCGGCGCGGTGCGCGCTGATTTTTTCCACGGAGTCTTTGTCCATGGCACACACGATTTTCTCTTCCCGGTTCTTGCCGCTGCGACGCCGCGCGCTGGCGGCGTTGGCGCTGGCCGCTGCCGGCCTGGCGGTTGGCGGCACGGCATACGCTCAGACGCAGGCGCCGGGCAGTGCGCCGGCAACCGCGCCCACCGGCCCTTTGAAGGTGGTGGCCAGCTTCTCCATCCTTGGCGACATGGTCAAGCAGATCGGCGGCAGCGATGTGCAGCTCGACGTGCTGGTCGGCCCCGATGGCGATGCGCACGAGTACGAGCCGACGCCGGCCGACGCCCGCCGCCTGGCGGCCGCGCAGGTGCTGGTGGTGAACGGCCTGGGCTTCGAGGCATGGCTGCCCAAGCTGGTCCGCGCTTCGGGTTTCAAGGGCAGCACGGTGGTGGCTTCGGAAGGCGTGAAGCCGCGTGACTTCGGTGGCGACGCCACGGGTGGGCATGACCACGCGCATGGCGGCGACAAGCATGACGATCATAAGCATGGCGACGGTCATGGTCACGAAGGCAATATCGATCCGCACGCGTGGCAGAGCCTGGCCAACGGCGCGCAATATGCCCGCAATATCGGCGCCGCGCTGGCGGCTGCCGATGCCGCGCATGCAGATGCGTATCGTCAGCGCGCGGATGCCTATGTGGCCCGCATCGAAGCCTTGAACGAGCGCGTGAAGCAAGCCTTCGCGGCCCTGCCGGCCGAGCGGCGCCGGGTGGTGACGTCGCATGACGCGTTCGGGTATTTCGGCGATGCCTACGGGATGACCTTCATCTCCGCGATGGGCATTTCGACCGAGGCCGAACCGTCGGCCGCCGACGTCGCGCGCATCGTCAGCCAGAT
The DNA here is from genome assembly GCF_001433395.1 of Bordetella sp. N. Classification (GTDB taxonomy): domain Bacteria; phylum Pseudomonadota; class Gammaproteobacteria; order Burkholderiales; family Burkholderiaceae_B; genus Bordetella_C. The sequence goes on along the minus strand of NZ_CP013111.1, from coordinate 5,060,308 downwards.
TCGTCAGGACAAGGTGCCGGCGGTGTTCGTCGAGAATGTCAGCAGTCCCAAACTGGCGCAGCAGATCGCGCGCGAGACCGGCGCCCGTGTCGGCGGCACGCTGTATTCGGACGCCTTGGCCAAGCCGGGCCTGCCTGCCGCCACTTATCTGGGGATGTTCGAGTGGAACTTGAGCCAGTTCATGGCGGCGTTGAAGCCGTAATGATGAGCGCGCGTGGGAACGGCGGTTTGCCGAGCCGGCGTAAGGGCGAGGGTGTCTTGCCTGGCTTCGTGCCGACGCGCGGCAGCGCCGGCCTGCCCGCTTGCGCGGTCGCCTTTTGCGCGGCCGCGGCGGCGCTGGTCGCGGCGCCTGCGAGCGCGCATCCGCATATGTGGATAGATGGCCAGGCTCAGCTGGTGTTCGATGACCAGGGCCGGCTGGCGGCGTTGCGGGAACGCTGGAAGTTCGACGAGATGTTCGTGGCCTATACGACGCAGGGCCTGGCGGACAAGAAGGGCCAGCTGGCGACGTCCACATTGAACCGCATGGCGCGTGAGTGGATGAGCGCCTTGGGCGAGCCTATCTCCCATTACTTCACGCGCGTCGCCGCGAATGGCAAGGTGCTGCCTTACGGCACGCCGCGCGATGCCAAGGTGGAGTGGGACGCGAAGAGCAAGGCGATGACGCTGGTCTTCACCTTACCCTTGCAACAGCCGGTGGCGCCGGGCGCCGCTGGTGTGGACGTCGATATCATCGATCCCACTTATTTCGTAGCCTACGATTTCAGCGCGCCGGGTGCCATCAGCATGGATCGCGCGCCGGCGAATTGCCGAGCCGATTATCGTGCGCCCAAGCCCCTGGATGCCGCGTTGGTGCAGCAACTGGCTGCCATCCCGGCGGATCAGCCGGACTTGCCCGAAGAGTTGTTCGCGATCACCAAAGGGCTGACGCATCGGGTACGGGTGACGTGCGAGTAATGCGCCTGCCTTGCCGTCACCGGAGTCCGTCGCTTTCGATGATGCTGGTGGTTTGCGCCGGGTTGATGCTGGCGGGAGTGGCCCTGCCGGTGCTGGCGGCGCCGCATCCTTTCGGAGTTCCGGAAGCAGGCGGCGGCGCGGTGGACGGGCCGGACTGGTTGCTGCGTCTGTTGGGATGGGTGTCGGCGTGGCAGAGCCATTTCTATCGTCAGCTGACGGGTGCGGTGCGGGCCTGGCAGGCGGATGCCTGGGCCGCGTGGCCTTTGGTGGGCCTGTCGTTCGCGTATGGGGTGTTCCATGCCTTGGGGCCCGGGCATGGGAAGGCGGTTGTCGCCACGTATGTGCTGGCGAATCGGCAGACCGCGCGTAATGGCGCGGTGTTGGCGCTGTTGTCGGCGCTGGTGCAGGCTTTGGTGGCGATCCTGCTGGTCAGCGTGGCCGCGGGGATATTGCGGGTCACCGCGGTGACGATGAATGCGGCGACGCGATGGCTGGAAGTCGGATCGTTCGCGATGATCGTCGCGTTGGGGGTGTGGTTGGTGTGGCGCAAGGCGATCCGGCCTTTGTGGCGCGGCGATGCCGGCGCGGCAGGCCATGCTCATGCCGATGGCGTCCATGCTGGCCACGACCACGACCACGACCATGACCTCAGTCACAGTCACAGTCACAGTCACAGTCACAGTCACAGTCACAGTCACGACCACAGCGACAACCTCGACCATAGCCACGGGCGCAGCCATAACCATGGCGCGGCGCCTCGGGCCGGCGCTGCCCATGCCCATGTGCATGGCGACGATTGCGGCTGCGGTCATGCGCATGTGCCGGCGCCGGAAGCGGTGGCTGGCCGGCTCGACCTGCGCAAGGCGTGGTCGGCCATCCTGGCGGTGGGCCTGCGCCCCTGCAGCGGGGCGCTGATCGTGCTGGTATTCGCCCTGGCCCAGGGCTTCTATCTATCCGGTGTGGTGTCCGCATTGGCCATGGGCCTGGGCACCGGCCTGACCGTCGCGGCCTTGGTATGGGCCGCGGTGGCGGCGAGCGATCTGCTGGTGCGCGGCGGCGCGCGCCTGTCACCAGCGTGGGCCGGCCGCCTGCGCTATGCCACGCAGGCCTGCGCGGCCGTCGCGGTCCTGGCGTTCGGATTGCTGCTGCTAGGCGGCGCCGTCACCAGCGCTGCGTGAATCAAGACTTCCGGCCAGCGCGGGGATGCGCCTGGTCATACACCTTGGCCAGATGCTGAAAATCCAGCCGGGTGTAGACCTGCGTCGTGGATATGTTCGCGTGGCCCAGCATCTCCTGCACGGCCCGCAAATCCTGCGCTGATTGCAGGACGTGGCTGGCGAAGCTGTGCCGCAAGACGTGCGGATGCACGTGCACCGGCAGCCCGCTGGCCGCGGCCACTTTATCGAGCTGCTTCTGTACGACCCGCGGCGTGATGCGACGACCACGTTCCCCCAGGAACAAGGCCGCGGTATCCGCCGGCCCGCTGGACGGCCCCAGCAAGCGCGCCCGCACCTGCAGCCACGCCTGCACCGCTTGCAGCGCGGCGCCGCCCACGGGCACCGAACGGCGCTTGCCGCCTTTCCCAAGCACCACCACTTCATGCTCGTCCAGGTTCAGCCAGCTGGCGGACTCGTGCTCGGCCCCGCGCTCGTAGCGCCAGTCCAGGCTGGTCAGTTCCGACAGCCGCAGGCCGCTGGAGTAAAGCAATTCGAACATGGCCTGGTCGCGTAGCGCGACGGGTTCGGTCGCGGCCTTGGCGGCGGGCCGCTCTAGCAGGGCCTGGGCCTGTTCCACCGACAAGGCCTTGGGCAGGCCGCGCGGCGCCTTGGGCGCCTTGACGCCGGCCACCGGATTGCCCGGCAAGCCCGCTTCCTGCGCCCACCATTGATAGAAGCCGCGCCACGCGGCCAGTGCGCGCGCCAGGCTGCGCGGGCCCAGGTCGCGCGCATGCAGGCGTGCGACGAACTGCCGGATGTGGCCGTTGGACAGCTGCTCCAGCGGGCGCTCGCCTGCGAGTTCGGCCAGATAGGCCAGGTCGCGGCCATAGCCGGCCAGCGTATGCGGGGAGTAGCGCCGATTCGATTCCAGATGCGCCAGCCATGCCTGCATGGGGGCGGGCAGAGGGGCCTGCTGCGTTCGAGGGGCGCGCGCCATGGCCTCTGTCCCTGTGGTCGCGACGGCTTACGCCGCGGCCAGGCGCCGTAGCGTGGCGGAGGCCAGACTGCTGACGGTCTCCAGGAAGGTCGTGCCCTTGTCCGCCGAGAACCGTTCCGGATCGTCCGAGCCCAGGACCAGCAAGCCGATGCTGGGTTCATCAGGGGCGGGGCGCAGGGGAATCAGTGCCAGCGAACGGGGCGTGGCGGTGAGCCATTTGACCGCTTCGAATTCGGTATCGGTACCGCAGTAGGGCACTTTCAAGGTATCGGTAAACGTGCGCACGTCTTCCGATACCGGCGCGCCATAGCCGGTCTCCGGCAGCTGCTCCAGGCGCCACAGACGCAGGCCCACTTCGTTCAGGTCGAACTGCTGCGCCAGGCCCAGGGCGATCTCGCCTGGCAGGCGCTGGATCTCCGTTTCGCCCAACAGGCGGCAACTCCATTGCTTGAGCTTGGTGCTGATGTCTTCATTGAGGCTGGCGTTGCTGATCAGGTCGTTCAAACGCCATTCAAATTCGCGGATGCGTTCGCGCAGTGTGAAGATTTGCCGCTCGCCCAGCGAGATGGTGCGGCCGCCATGCGGATGCGGCACCGGCAGGGTGGCGAACAGGTCCGCATGGGTGGTGAAGAAGTCGTTGTTATCACGCAGGAAGTCGGCAACCTGTTCTGCGCTAAGCGTATTGTCGGTCATGGGAGGCGAGTCGCTGGTCATCATTGGGGCCTGTTAGGCAGAGCCTGAGCCGCAAGGCTTCAAAGGCGGGAATTTCAACGGCTGAGTGCCATGGAAAAAACGAGTTGGTCGATATCGACCTGGCCGGTGTAGACGGATGTGGCCGGGCCGGTCATGCGCAGCAAGGCGCCGTCCCAGTCCACCGTCAGCACGCCGCCGCGCGCATGCACGCGTACCGGCGTGTCCAACAGGCCGCGGCGGATGCCGGCGGCTACCGCCGCGCACGCGCCCGTGCCGCAGGCGAGGGTTTCTCCGGCGCCGCGTTCGTACACGCGCAGGCGGATGGTGTTGCGGTCGACGATCTGCATGAAGCCGGCGTTGACGCGGCGCGCGAAGCGCGGGTGCGACTCAACCAGCGGGCCGATGCGTTCGACCGGCGCGCGGTCGACATCATCGACGATCTGTACGGCATGGGGATTGGAAATGGCGACGATGGAAATGTCGACCGTGGCCGGCAGATCGCCATGGCCGGGCAGTGCCGCGCCCTGGGTCGCCTCGTGCAGCGGCAGCGCATAGAGCGTATCGGCGCTTTCCGTGCGCGTGGCCAGGCCGGCGCCATCGAAGGGCAGAGACGCGGGATCGAAGCGGGTGCTGCCCATTTCGACGGTGACCTGTCCGTCGTCGCCTTCATCCAGCACGATGATGCCGGTGGCGATTTCCGCGCGCAGGGGATTGCGGTCGGACAGGCCGGTCTCGTGGACGAAACGGACGAAGCAGCGCGCGCCGTTGCCGCAGTGCTCGACCTCGCTGCCATCGGAATTGAAGATGCGATAACGGAAATCGGCGGCGGGCGACGATGCGCGCTCGACCAGCAGGATCTGGTCCGCGCCGATGCCGAAATGACGGTCGCCGAGCGCGCGGGCGCGTTCAGGCGTCATTTCGATGTCTTGGCGCACGCCGTCGAGCACGACGAAGTCGTTGCCGGCGCCATGCATTTTGGTGAAGTTCCAGTTCATGCGCGCCATTATCCTCCAATCACGTCATGCCGCGCAGGGGGAGGCGGCCAAGCGGCGGACTTGCGGCCAACCACTCTCCATCAATAGAACTTCTTTTCCCCAAGCGGACGGGTCTTGAAGCGGCGGTGCACCCAGTAATACTGGCTGGGGCAGCGCATGACCCAGCTCTCCAGTTCGCGGTTCAGGCGCGCGGTGGCGTCTTCCAGGCTGTCTTCGCCGGGGAAATCGGCCAGCGGCGGCAGCATTTCCACATGGTAGTTGCCCGTGGCCGGATCCCAGAATTCGATCACCGGGAAAACGGGCAGCTGCCATTTGCGGGCGAGCTGCGCGGTGGCCGGCACGGTAGCCGCCAGCACGCCGAAGAAGGGGACGAAGACGGCCCCTTCGCGGCCGAAGTCCATGTCCGGCAGGTAGTAGATGGGACGGCCTGCGCGGATGTGGCGGATCAGGCCGCGCACGCCGTCGTGGCGGCTGACCAGATGCACGTCGTTGAAGCGGGCCCGGCCGGCCGCCACGATGGCGTCGACGTCCGGATCGCGCTGCGGCGTGTACATGGTGGCGCCGGTAGGCGTGATCATCGTCAGCCGGGTGGCGGCGACGTCCAGGCCGACGAAGTGGGGCGCCAGCAGGATCATGGGCTTGCCCTCGTCGAGCAGGCGCTGATATTCCGGCGGGACGCTGACGCTGACCATGGCTTCGATGGCGGCCGGCGTGCCGTACCAAAGCACGCCGCGATCGACCAGCGACTGGGACAGCGCGCGGAAGTGCTCGCGCAGCCAGCGTTCGCGCGTGGCTTCGCTTTCATTGGGGAAGCAGAGCTGCAGGTTGATGCGCACGATGCGCTGGCGGCGCCGCGCGAAGGTCAGGGTCAGCCAGTTCAGGCACGCGCCCGCACGCAGGCGCGTGGCGGGGCTGACGCGGCCGAACCAGCCGAACAGGGCCTCCAGGGCGCGGCGCTTCAGGCCAGGCTTGGCGGCCGGGTTGCCCTCGCCCGATGTGGCTCCAGGGGCCGCGCCGGGGGCATGGTCCGTGCGCCCGGCGGGGCCGGCATCCGCGCCAGTCAAAGTGGCCGGGTCGCGCTTATCGCGGAGTCCGTTCATGGCGTGGGCTCCTGGCCGGCCGCGGTATCGGGCGGAGGCGTGCCGCGCGTCTTGTAGCGGTTGTAGCTCCACAGGTATTGCCGCGGGAATCGGCGGATCAAGGTTTCCATGGAGGCATTCAGCAAGGTGGCCTGTTCCTGTAGCGTCGCGGGCAGCGGCGAGGGCACGCGCATCAGGTGGATGCGCCAGCCGCGGCCGCGGGACAGCCGTTCGCTGGCCATCAGGACGATGGGCACGTCATGCGGCGCGGCCAGCTTGCCGGGCAGGGTGATGGTATAGGCCGGACGGCCGAAGAAGGGCGCCCAGACGCCTTCACCGGCGCCCGGGGCCTGGTCGGGCAGCAGCCCGATGGCTTGCTGCTTGCGCAGCGTGCGGACGAATTCACGGACGCCTTGCAGGGTGGCCGGCACCGCGCGCAGCTCCGCCGTATTGCGCGCCTGCTCCAGCAAGGGCGCCAGGGCGGCCTGGCGGGGCGGGCGGAACATCACGGTCAGGGGCATGCGCTTGGCAAGATAGCGCGCGTTGATTTCGAAGCCACCCAGGTGCGGGGTCAGGAAGATGACGCCGCGCTGCTCTGCCAGGGCGGCTTCGGCGACGTGCCATTCGTCGGTGGTGGTGCGGGCCAGGCAGTCTTCGGGGCGGAACCAGATCTTGGGCTGCTCCAGCATCATGGCGCCGATTTCACCGGCCGCGGCGCGGGCGAAGGCGGCGTCCGGATAGCCTGCCTGGGTGGCATTGGCGCGCAGGCGCGTGCGAAAACGCCCAGGCAGCGCATAGGCCAGCCGGCCGAACAGGCGGCCCGTGCCTTGCAGCAGGGCCAGCGGCAGGCAGGCCAGCAGACGGAAAAATACAACAATCAGCATGCGTCGATGGGGTGCCGCAAGGGCGTGGCAGCGAAAACCGCCATTTTCGCCTAAAATCGGGCGGTCGCCGAGTTAACCGACAACTTGCGGGGCGACGCACGGTTGGGTTCCATGCTTATTAGCTGGGGCTGGCCACGCAAAATTCCGCTAAAGCGTCGCGCCGGGTCAAGGTCCCATATGAGATTGCGATTTCAGGTGCAACGCGCCGATGAACGATCTTGCCGGTTTACCGGTATTTGTCTGAAGGACCTTTGCAAATGGCGCAAAACGATTTCCTCTTCACTTCCGAGTCCGTCTCCGAAGGCCATCCCGACAAAGTCGCGGATCAAATCTCCGACTCCATCCTGGACGCGATCTTCACGCAAGATCCGAATGCACGCGTAGCGGCCGAAACCCTGTGCAACACGGGTCTGGTCGTGCTGGCCGGTGAGATCACCACCACCGCCAACGTCGATTACATCCAGGTCGCGCGCGACACCATTCGCCGCATCGGCTACGACAATACCGACTACGGTATCGACTACAAGGGTTGCGCGGTGCTGGTCGCTTACGACAAGCAGTCGCCCGATATCGCCCAAGGCGTGGATCGCAGCTCCGAGGACTACCTGAATCAGGGCGCCGGCGACCAAGGCCTGATGTTCGGCTACGCCTGCGACGAAACCCCCGACCTGATGCCCGCTCCGATCTGGTACTCGCACCGCCTGGTGCAGCGCCAGAGCGAACTGCGCAAGGACGGCCGTCTGCCGTGGCTGCGTCCGGACGCCAAGTCGCAGGTGACCTTCCGCTACGTCAACGGCAAGCCGGCTGAAGTCGATACCGTCGTGCTGTCGACCCAGCACCATCCGGAAGTGTCGCAAGAGACCATCCGTGAAGCGGTCATCGAAGAAATCATCAAGCCCAGCTTCCCCGAAGGCCTGATCACCGCGAACACCAAGTTCCTGGTCAACCCCACCGGCCGCTTCGTCATCGGCGGCCCGCAAGGCGACTGCGGCCTGACCGGCCGCAAGATCATCGTCGACACGTACGGCGGCGCATGCCCGCACGGCGGCGGCGCGTTCTCGGGCAAGGATCCTTCGAAGGTGGACCGTTCGGCTGCTTACGCTGCCCGCTACGTCGCCAAGAACATCGTCGCCGCCGGTCTGGCGCGTCAGTGCCAGGTGCAGGTCAGCTACGCCATCGGCGTGGCCGAGCCCATCAACATCACCGTGTACACGGAAGGCACCGGCGTGTTGCCGGACGAAGAATTGGCCAAGCTGGTGCGTGAGCACTTCGACCTGCGTCCCAAGGGCATCGTCAACATGCTCGACCTGCTGCGTCCGATCTACGCGAAGACCGCTGCCTATGGCCACTTCGGCCGTTCGGAGCCGGAATTTTCGTGGGAAGCCACGGACAAGGTTGCCGCGCTGAAGAAGTCGGCGTAATCGGGCTGGCCGCTGCGGCGGCCGCGCGAAAGAAAAATGGATCCCATAGGGATCCATTTTTTTTGGCTGCGGGACGGCGCCGGCGTCGGCGTCGGAGGCAAGGCCTCTGGGCGTGCGCGATGGCACGGCGTTGCGCTCCGCGATGGCGTGGGCCATGCGCGATGGCGCGCTTAGCCAGGTTGGCGCAGGGCCTGGAGGCGGGCGGCGCGTAGCGCCGGTTTGATGCGCGCCGGGTCGCCGCCTTCGGCGCGGGCGATGGCGCCGGCATCGATGGCGCGGACCGCCGCGAGGCGGCGCGACCAGGTGTCGATGTCGACCGGGCGCACGATGGCGGCGGCCTTCAGCAGGTCGATGAACCGGTCAGGCTTGCGCAGCCCGTCGCAACGTTCGATCAGGTCTAGCGCCGCTTCATCGGCATCGGCATCGCCCGCGTCAGCGCCTGCGGCCGCCTTGGCCGCGGGAGCGGCCTCGTTAACGGGCGCAGCGCGGTTCGCCGGCGATGAATCGCCAACGGCATTACCAAGCTCGTCGAGGACCACAGGCAGCAGCCGCGCTTCGTCGGTGCATGCGGAAGGCACGCGCAGGCGGGTGCCCAGCGCGCTGGCATCGGGGGTGTGGCGGCATAGCAAGGCCCAGCGGCCAGGCAGGGGCAGCCCGGCGGCCGCAGCGCGATCGAGTTCCGCGCCGGTGTCGCCGCTGTTCTTCGCGCTGGTGCCGGCGTCATTCTTCGCACCGGTGTTAGCGTCATTGTCCGCGCCGGTGGCGCCGGCCACCACCAGCCCCGGCAATACCCGCGGCAGGGCTTCGCTGTCGCGCAGCACGTTCAGCACGCGCGACGGCGTGTCGGTCATCAGGCCGCGCGAGATTTCCTTCCACACTCGTTCGGGCACCAGGGCGTCCGCTTCACCCGCCTGCACCATGCGGCGGCACAGTTCGATGGTCTCCGGCGCGATGGTGAAGTCGGCGAAGCGCGCCGCGAAACGGGCCAGGCGCAGGATGCGGACCGGATCCTCGGCGAAAGCCGGGCCCACGTGGCGCAACACCTTGGCGCGCACATCCGCCGCGCCGTCCAAAGGATCGATCAGGCTGCCGTCGGCGGCGCGGGCGATCGCATTCACCGTCAGGTCACGCCGCTGCAGGTCGGCTTCCAGCGTGACGTCGGTGCCCGTATAAAACGTGAACCCCTTGTAGCCCCGCCCCGACTTGCGCTCGGTGCGCGCCAGCGCGTATTCCTCGCGCGTGTCGGGATGCAGGAAGACGGGAAAGTCGCCGCCCACGGGCATGAAGCCCCGCTTGGCCATCTGCTCGGGCGTGGCGCCAACGACTACCCAGTCGCGGTCACCGGCAGGCAGGCCGAGCAAATCGTCCCGCACCGCCCCGCCGACCACGTAGGCCGTCAGCCCGGCCAGGGCCGGGTCATGCGCGGTCTGCTGCACAAGCTCGCGCGCCAAGCTTGCGCCTGTCCCAGCAGCGGTGCCCGGGCCGGTGCCCGTGTCAGTGCCCGCCCCCGCCCCCGCCCCGCTCGCCGGCTTCCCCTTACTCACGGCAAGGGTACCGGCGCGTTGGCCTGGGGTGAGATCTGGCCCAGGCGCTGCTTGAGCGATTGGGGCTGCCCGGTGAACAGCGCGGCGTAGTAGGTGGCGTTGGACATCACGTTCTTCACGTACGTGCGTGTCTCGGTGAAGGGGATGGTCTCGGCGAAAATGGCGCCTTCGACCGGGTGCGACAAGGTCGACCGCCACAGCACGGGCCGGCGCGGCCCCGCGTTGTAGCCGGCACTCGCCAGCACCTGCGACCCGCCCAGGTCCTGCAGCACCATGCTCAGATAGTTGGTGCCGAGGATGGTGTTGGTGTCGAAGTCGTTGACGCTGGCCGGCGTGAAGTCATCCATGCCGATCTTGCGCGCCACCCATTTGGCAGTTGCCGGCATCAACTGCATCAATCCCGACGCGCCCACCGAAGACCGCGCATCCATGATGAAGCGCGACTCCTGGCGGATCAGCCCGTAGACCCACGCGGGATCCAGCGAGATCTGGGTGGCCTTGGCCGACACCCGGCCCTCGAACGGCGCGATATAGCGCTGCGAGAAGTCGAACTGCTTTTCTGTGCGGTCCGACGTGTTGACCACGCGGTCATAGATATTCTCGCTGCGGGCCAGCTCGGCGGCGGCCAGCAGTTGTCGGTCGTCCATGTCCCGTATCGTGTAATTCCACTCAGGCACGGCGTCGCCGCGCCAACCCAGGCGGAACAGCGCGATGGCGCGTTGCAGGCCGGGATTGGCGCGCGCACGCGCCAGTTCCTGCGACGACAGCGGCGCCGGGCGCGGTGGCACGGTGATCGGACGGCCCAGTTCCTCGGCCGCCAGCTGGCCGTAGAAATTGAACTGGTCGGCGATGGTGGCGTAGCGGCGCTGGGCCTCTTCCTTGTGGCCCGTGGCGGCCATGCCGCGCGCGTCCCAATAGATCCAGCTGGGGTCGTTGCGGTCGGACGCCGGCATCGCGTCGATGCTGGCCATCACCCAGCGCCAGTCGATCTTGGGCTGGCGCAGGGCGGCGCGTACCTTCCACGCCTGGTTATAGGACGTCATGCGGATATGGCCGGCTTCCACATACCAGTCGTTGGCGCGCGAATCCAGGTTGAGCACCGCCACCAGGGCGTACTGGCCGCGCAGCCAGGCGACGTTCTCGCGCGGCAGGCTCTTGGCCCATTCGCGACGGAAGTACGAGTCGGCGACGTCCAGGTCCTTGCGCGGCAGGCGCGCCAGGGCGATGGTGACCAGTTCGGTCTCGGCACGTGAACGGGGCGGCTTGGGCTGCTTGACCAGCCACTTCATCGGATCCTTCATCAAGGCGTCGTACGCCTTCATCTGGCCCGGATCGAACATGTAGCCGGCGAACTTGCTGGCGTCCGCCGTCTTGTTGTTCTCGATGGCGTCGCGCAGCTGCGGTTCCAGCTGCTCCCAGCCCATGACCTTGTCGGCCACCAGCTGGTCGTAAAGTCCCCAGCACCAGGGGCCGGGCGAGAAGGTGTCCATGGCCTGCTGCGCGCTGACCTTCTGGCCGGTCATGTAACGGCCGTTGAGGATGGCGCATTCGGTCTGCGGGCCCGTGTTCTTGACCGGACTCAGTTTCTTGACCGTATCGAAATCACCGGAGCGCGCGGCGACCAGCAGCCAGTCCTGGCGCAGCTTGTCGCCAAGATAGGAGTCCGAATAGCGGCGCAGGAAATTCTGCAGGTCGGGCGTGGGCCGCTGGTTGGCGGGCAGGTTCCACAGCTGGTAGCGCAGCAGCCAGTATTCCGGATACATGCCCAGGATGTCGGAGCGCGCCTGCGGCACGGACATCGCCAGCACCGACCATTGTTTGCGCTGCATGGCGTCGCGCGCCGCGATCACGGCCTGCTGCGCCATGGACGGCGCGGAGGTGACGGCCGGGACCGGCAGGGGTTCCGGCGGCGGGATGATCATGCCGGGCAATCCACCCGGGGCCGGCGCGCCGGGCGCCGCGGGCATACCGGGCGCATTGGGCGTGGTTGGCGCCAGGGCCGGCGCCGGCTGCACGGCGCTCAGGTCAGGCTGCACGGTGGACGGGGCTGGCGGGGTCGCCGGCTGGGCCGTCGCCACGCTGGCGCCGTTTTGCGCGGACGTGCGCTGTTGGGCATCGACCGGCGCACACGCGGCCGCCAGCAGCGCCAGCAAGGGCAACAGCCGGCGTAAAGCCCGGGTCCGCTCGATGCGGGAAAAATTCTGATAACGTCCGGTTTCCAGCCGAGTCTCCTTAACGCTTACCGCCAGGCCGCAACGCAACATCTGTACGGAAATAGATATGTCCATTCGAACTACGCAAGAGGATAACGCAGTACCGCTGCGTAAGCGATTAAGAGAACTCCGTTCGGCATTGCCTGAAGACCAGCGCCGCCGCGGCGGGCTGCTCATGCGTGGCCGTCTCTTTACCTGGCTGGCCATGGCGCGCGACGCGGCCCTGAAAGCCCAGCGCCCGGTGCCGTCCGTGGTGGCCGCCTTTTGGCCCATGCAGGACGAACCGGACTTGCGCCCCCTGCTGGAACAGTGGGTGGAGGCCGGCATCACGGTGGCCCTGCCGGCGGTCCGCGAACGCAACCAGCCGCTCGAATTCCGTCCGTGGACCCCCGACGCACCCATGGCTGAAGGTCCCTATGGCATCCAGGAACCGCTGGCTGGCGCGGTGGTGAGCCCGGATCTGGTTCTGGTGCCCACCTTGGGCTACACCCCCCTGGCCGACCGGGTCGGCTACGGCGGCGGCTATTACGACCGGACCCTGGCAGCGTTGAAAGCGGCGGGGCACCCGCACACCACCATCGGCGTGGCCTGGAGTTGTGGCCGCCTCGATCCCCTCGAACACGTGCCGCAGCCGCACGATGTCCGGCTCGACGCGGTACTGACACCCGACGGTTGGTTGCCTAAAGCGCCTTGATCGCACCGTGATTTCGCCTTGAATTGGTGAATCAGACCGGCGCCATGAGTCATCTTGGCGCCACGCCTGCCCGTAGATGCCCCGGAGCGCACCACTCCGGGGCATCGTCGTTTTGGCTATTCCCGTTGCCGTGCAGGGCAGACCTGCGCGGCACGGTCCAAAGGGGTCCTTGCCAAGACGCTACCGTAGCAGCGCCCGAAAAATAAGCGTGAAACTTATCGTGCCGGACCGGTTACCACTCTTCCGGAAAGTTGGCACAAGTGTTGCTTGTAGCCAACTGACAGACCAATATACGGGCTGTGGCGTGGATCACGATCCGCGTATCAAGGAGGAGCCCCATGATGGACACACCGTCCGGCCGTATCGCGGCCTACGACGAAATGCTCGACCGCGACGGCGCGACCCGCCCGCACTATCACGACTTCCAGCAGTGGCTGTCATCCCAATCCGACGACCTGATGGCGGCGCGGCGCGTCGAAGCCGACCTTAGCTTCCGCCGGGTCGGCATCACCTTTTCCGTGGCCGGCGACGACGCCGGCACCGAACGCCTGATTCCCTTCGACCTGGTGCCGCGCATCATCCCGGCGCAGGAATGGCGGCAGCTGGACGCCGGCCTGAAGCAGCGCGTGCGCGCGCTGAACATGTTCATCCACGACATCTACCACGGCCACGACATCGTGCGGGCCGGCATCGTGCCGGCCGAACAGGTGTTCATGAACGCCCAGTACCGTCCTGAAATGCAGGACGTCGACGTGGCCGAGAACATCTACTGCAACGTCGCCGGCATCGACGTGGTGCGCGCTGGTCAGGGCGAGTTCTACGTGCTGGAGGACAATCTGCGCGTGCCGTCCGGCGTGTCCTACATGCTGGAAAACCGCAAGATGTCGATGCGCCTGCTGCCGGATGCCTTCAGCCGCATCAAGGTCAAGCCGGTGGCCCATTACCCCGACCTGCTGCTGGACAATCTGCGCGAAGTGGCGCCGTCCAATATCGACGATCCCACGGTGGTGGTGCTGACGCCGGGCCAATACAACTCGGCGTACTTCGAGCATGCTTTCCTGGCCCAGCAGATGGGCGTGGAACTGGTGGAGGGCCGCGATCTGTTCGTCGAGCAGAACGCCGTCTACATGCGCACCACGCGCGGCCCGCGCCGGGTCGACGTGATCTACCGCCGCCTGGACGACGACTTCCTCGACCCGCTGTCCTTCCGCGGCGACTCGGCGCTGGGCGTGCCGGGGCTGCTGTCGGTGTACCGCGCCGGCCGCATCACCTTGGCCAACGCCATCGGCACCGGCATCGCCGACGACAAGTCCACCTATCTGTACGTGCCGGACATGATCCGCTTCTACCTGGGCGAGGAACCCATCCTGCAGAACGTGCCGACGTGGCGTTGCTCGCGGCCGGACGAGCTGTCGCATGTGCTGGCGAACATGCACGAACTGGTGGTCAAGGAGGTACACGGCGCGGGCGGCTACGGCATGCTGGTGGGGCCATCGTCGACCCGCGCGCAGATCGACGACTTCAAGGACCGCGTGCGCGCCAATCCGGGGGCTTATATCGCCCAGCCGACCTTGGCGCTGTCCACCGTGCCGACCTATGTGGAGTCGGGTGTGGCGCCGCGCCACGTCGACCTGCGTCCCTACGTGCTGTGCGGCAAGGAAATGCGCACCGTGCCCGGCGGCCTGTGCCGCGTGGCGCTGACCGAAGGTTCGCTGGTGGTCAACAGCAGCCAGGGCGGCGGCACCAAGGACACCTGGGTCCTGGAGGAGTAACCATCATGCTTAGCCGTACCGCCGACAACCTGTTCTGGATGTGCCGCTACGTCGAGCGCGCCGAGAACACCGCGCGCATGCTGGACGTCAATCTGCAGATGTCCTTGCTGCCGCAGGACGAAGCCACGCGTGAGCGTTCGTGGCGCGCGTTGATGCGCATTTCCGAACTGCAGAACCTGTTCGACGCGCGCTATCCGGAAGGCTCGCCCCGCGACGTGCTGCACTTCATGGTGCGCGACGAGGACAATCCTTCGTCCATCTACGCCTGCCTGCGCTGGGCGCGGGAGAATGCCCGGGCCGTGCGCGGCAGCCTTACCACCGAGGTCTGGGAAACCTACAACACCACCTGGCTGGAGCTGCTGAAGCACCTGCGCATGAATTTGCCCGAACGCAACCCAAGCGAGTTCTTCGAATGGGTCAAGTTCCGCTCGCACGTGGCACGCGGCGTGATGATAGGCACCATGCTGGAAGACGAGGCGATGCACTTCCTGCGCCTGGGCATGTACCTGGAACGGGCCGACAACATGGCGCGCATGCTGGACGTCAAGTTCCACGAATACGAGCGCGGCACCGAGCAAACCGACGAGGCTTCCGCCGAGCAGGAACGCGCCCGTGCCACGCACACCGAGTTCTACCGCTGGGCGGCCATCCTGACGTCGGTATCCGGCCTCGAGATCTACCGCAAGGTCTATCGCGACGTCATCAGCCCCGACCGGGTGGCCGAGCTGCTGATCCTGCATGGCGACATGCCGCGGTCGCTGCTGGCGTCGATGCGCGCGGTGGCGGACACCTTGGCCCTGGTGTCGAACGACCGGTCCGCGGAAACGCAGCGGCGCGCCGGCAAGCTCTGCGCGGAATTGCAGTACGCCCGCGTCGAGGACATTCTGTCCAGTGGCCTGCACGGCTACCTGGAACGCTTCCTCGACCATATGAGTGACCTGAGCAGCCGTATCAGCCAGGATTTCCTGCTCTCGACTTCGGTATGAAAGGACGCTGATCATGAGACATTTCATCAAGCATGTGACGCGCTATCAGTACACCGCTCCGGTGACGTACAGCATCCAGACCCTGCACCTGACGCCGCGGCCGGAGGAACACCAGCGTTCGGTGCGCTGGCATATCGAAGCGCCGGGCGCATTGCAGGAACAGGTCGATGCCTACGGCAACGTCACCCACACCCTGACCCTGAACCGGCCGCACGATGAAATCGAATTGCGCGTCACCGGTCAGGTCGAAATCGATCCCTTGCCCTATGGCGTGGTCAATGGCGACGAAAGCCGCCTGCCG
This sequence comes from Bordetella sp. N, assembly GCF_001433395.1. Lineage (GTDB taxonomy): Bacteria > Pseudomonadota > Gammaproteobacteria > Burkholderiales > Burkholderiaceae_B > Bordetella_C. Next base: position 5,044,615 of record NZ_CP013111.1, on the reverse strand, counting down.
GTCCATGCCTTCTGCGTGCCTACGCCGCTGACCCAGGCCGACGACGCCATCCGCGCCTTCTGCCGCGAGGTATTGCCGCAGGGCCTTACCCGCCCGGAAGACAGCCTGGCCCTGGCGCAGGCGATCGCCGACCGGGTCAGCTACGAGCCCGGCACCACCGACGTCACCACGGCCGCCGGCCAGGTGCTAGCCATGGGCCACGGCGTCTGCCAGGATCATGCGCATCTGTTCCTGGCCTGCGTCCGTTCGATGGGCGTGCCGGCCCGCTATGTCAGCGGCTATCTGTATACGGAAGCCGACCACGCGGCCAGCCACGCCTGGGCCGACGTCTGGGTGCCCGACCTGGGCTGGAGCAGCGTGGACATCACCAACCGCCAGTTCGCGTCCGATTGCCATTGCCGGCTGGCGGTGGCGCGTGACTACGATTCGGCGGCGCCGGTGCGGGGCGTGCGCAACGGCGGCGGCAAGGAATCCATGTCCGTTACAGTGCAGGTGCAGTCCGCACAGCAGCAGTAATACAATGGCGGATAGTCTTTTTTCCTATCCCCCCAATGACTTACTGTGTAGCGGCCCGCCTGCGTGACGGTCTGGTTTTCCTGGCCGACTCGCGCACCAATGCGGGTGTGGATCAAATTTCCGTTTTTCGCAAACTCAGCGTTTTCGAACGTCCGGGTGACCGGGTGATGGTGCTGATGACGTCCGGCAACCTGGCCGTGAGCCAGGCCGTCGTCAATCAGCTGTCGATCACGGACAGCGAAAACGAGGCTTCGATCTGGCGCGCGCCGAATCTGTTCGATGCGGCGCGCCTGGTCGGCGATGCCGTGCGCCAGGTGCACCAGCGCGATGCCGACGCCCTGCATGAGCAGGGGGTGGAGTTCAATGTCAACCTGATCTTCGGCGGCCAGATCAAGGGCGAGCGCTGCCGCCTGTTCCAGATCTATTCCGCCGGCAACTTCATCGAAGCCCACGATGAATGCCCGTATTTCCAGATCGGTGAAGCCAAGTATGGCAAGCCCATCATGGACCGCGTGCTGCAGCCCGACACCACCCTGGACGAAGCGGCCAAGTGCGCGCTGATTTCCATGGACTCGACCTTGCGGTCGAATATCTCGGTGGGCTTGCCGCTCGATCTGCTGCTGTATGACAACGACGCATTACGTGTCACGCGCTTCGCCAATATCGACGAGAACAACGAGTACTTCCGCATGATCCGCAACAGCTGGGGCGAACGCCTGCGCCAGGTATTCGCGGAAATCGAGGATCCGATCTGGACCGATCCCTGCGATCCGGACAGCCTGGTCCCGGCGGGGCGGGTGCACCAGCCGGTGCGGATTCAGCCGGGCAGCGCCGAGCCTACCGGCATCACTCCCCTGCAATCGCTTGCTGAAAGTCCGGATACGCCCCAGCAGAGTTGAGGGGCGTTTCTTAGAAATTAAAAATCCCCTGACGGGGATTTTTAATTTCCAGCTGTCGCAGGCTTACACGCCTAGGTTCTGCCAGATCGCCATGGGCGCTTCGGCGTTGTTCAACGTGTAGAAATGCAGGCCAGGCGCCCCCTGGTCCAGCAAACGCCGGCACAGGTCGGAGACCACATCGATGCCGAACGCCCGGATGGACGCCTTGTCATCGCCGAATTCAGCCAGGCGCATGCGGATCCAGCGCGGCACTTCGGCGCCGCACATCTGCGAAAAACGCAGCAGCTGACTGTGATTGGTGATGGGCATGATGCCCGGCACGATGGGCACGGTCACGCCCTTGGCACTCGCCCGGTCGACGAAGTCGAAATAGGCGTCGGCATTGAAGAAATACTGGGTGATGGCACTGTTCGCGCCCGCCTGGACCTTCTCGACGAAGTGATCCAGATCCGCCGTCGAGTTCTCCGCCTGCGGATGGCTCTCCGGATAGGCGGCCACTTCGATGTGGAACCAGTCACCGGTCTCTTCCCGGATGAAAGCCACCAGATCGCGGGCATAACGCAGTTCGCCGGCGTCGCCGCCCATGCCCGACGGCAGGTCGCCGCGCAAGGCCACGACCTGCTTGACGCCTTCCTCGCGGTAGGCGTTCAGGATGCCACGCAGGTCGTCACGCGACGCGCCCACGCAGGACAGATGCGGCGCGGCGGGCACGCCCAGGTTGCGCATGGTGCGCACCGTGTCGGCCGTGCCTTCGCGGGTGGAACCACCGGCACCGAAGGTGACGCTGACGTAGCGCGGATGCATGGCCAGCATCTGCTTGGCGGCGCGCACCAGCCGCTCCTGGGCGGCGATGTCGCGGGGCGGAAAGAATTCGAGGCTGAGCGCCGGCGTCTTCGTATCGGTCATGAGCTTACGAGCATGGAGAGCAGGCCCGAGATGATCGAGTACAGCACCGCACCGATCACGGCCCACCAGAAACCATTGACCTGGAAGCCCTTGAGAATGGACCCGGCAAACCAGAACAACAGCGCGTTGAGAACGATAAGGAACAGACCCAACGTGACGATGGTGATGGGCAGCGTCAGCAGCACCAGCACCGGCTTGACCAGCATATTGAGCAGCCCCAGCACGAGGGCGGCGATCAGCGCCGATCCGAAACTGGCTACCGCGATGCCGGGCAGCAGGTAAGCCACGATCAGCAAGGCAACGGCGTTCAGTATCCAGACGAGTATCAAGGTCATGTTGGGTCTCCCGGAGCAGGTCCGCGCCCGACGGGCGCGGCTACCTGACCCTATTTTGCGTCAATATTAGTAACGGTAATGATTGCTCTTGTAAGGACCTTCAACCGCCACGCTGATGTAGTCAGCCTGTTCCTTGCTCAGCGTGCTCAGGTTCACACCCAGCTTCTTCAGGTGCAGGCGGGCGACCTTCTCGTCCAGCTGCTTGGGCAGCACGTAGACCTGGCCCTTGGTGTAGGCCTCGTTGCGCGTGAACAACTCGATCTGCGCGATGGTCTGGTTGGTGAAGGACGAGGACATCACGAAGGACGGGTGGCCCGTGGCGCAGCCCAGGTTCACCAGGCGGCCCTTGGCCAGCAGGATGATGCGCTTGCCGTCGGGGAAGATGACGTGGTCGACCTGGGGTTTAATTTCTTCCCACTGCAGGTCTTCCAGGCCGGCGACGTCGATTTCGTTGTCGAAGTGGCCGATGTTGCAGACGATGGCCTGGTCCTTCATGCGGTCCATGTGGGCGCGCGTGATGACGTTGTAGTTACCCGTGGCGGTGACGAAGATGTCGGCCTTGTCGGCGGCTTCTTCCATGGTCACGACCTTGTAGCCTTCCATGGCGGCCTGCAGGGCGCAGATCGGGTCGATTTCCGTGACCCAGACCTGGGCGCGCAGGGCCATCAGCGCCTGGGCGCAACCCTTGCCCACGTCGCCGTAGCCGGCGACCACGGCGATCTTGCCGGCGACCATCACGTCGGTGGCGCGCTTGATGCCGTCGACCAGCGATTCGCGGCAGCCATACAGGTTGTCGAACTTGGACTTGGTGACCGAGTCGTTGACGTTGATGGCGGCGAAGGCCAGCTCACCCTTCTGCGACATCTGGTACAGGCGATGCACGCCGGTGGTGGTTTCCTCGGTCACGCCGCGGATCTGCGCCAGGCGGGTCGAGTACCACTTCGGATCACGCGCCAACTGGGCCTTGATGGCCGCGAACAGGACGCGCTCTTCTTCGCTGCCGGGCTTGGCCAGCACCGAGATGTCGCTTTCGGCCTTGGCGCCCAGGTGCAACAGCAGCGTGGCATCGCCGCCGTCGTCCAGGATCATGTTGGCGTGCTGGCCATTGGGCCATTCGAAAATCTTGTGGGTGTAGTCCCAGTATTCGGTCAGGGTTTCGCCCTTGACGGCGAAGACCGGGGTGCCGCTGGCGGCGATGGCGGCGGCGGCGTGGTCCTGGGTCGAGAAGATGTTGCACGAGGCCCAGCGCACTTCGGCGCCCAGCGCGGTCAGCGTTTCGATCAGCACGCCGGTCTGGATGGTCATGTGCAGGCTGCCGGCGATGCGCGCGCCCTTCAGGGGCTGGCTGGCGGCGTACTCTTCACGCGTGGCCATCAGGCCGGGCATTTCGGTTTCGGCGATGGCGAGTTCGCGGCGGCCCCAGCCGGCCAGGCCGATGTCGGCGACGAGGTAGTCGGTGAAGGACTTGTCGGAAACGGTGTTCATTGATTACTCCACGAGAAAAATCGGACGGCGCCACGGCGCGGCCGGTGGGACGAGCGCGCGGACACCCTGAAAGGGGACCCGGCCGTACCGGTGGAGAACCACACGGCGTGCTCGCCTTCACTGCCGCGAAGCAGCTAAGGTGAGCGCCGTTTCATGGTGCCGCGCGAACGCGGCATACCCTGGAATGCTTGAGCCTGGCGGAATGATCCGTCGCAACGCTCCTCAAGCGTGGGCGATATTGTAGCGGGTGGCCGGCGTTAGCGGTACAAAGGCCGCCAAGAGATCCTTGGCCACGCTATCCCAGGTGCGCCCCAGCGCATGCTGGCGCACCGCGTCGCGGTCCAGGCCCAGCGCCGCCTGGCAAGCCGCGCCCAGGTCGTCGTTCAGATAACCGGTAACGCCTTCCTGGATCACCGCCAGCGGCGCCTCGCTGCGGAAGGCCGCCACCGGCGTGCCGCAGGCCATGGCTTCCAGCATGACCAGGCCAAAGGTATCCGTCAGGCTGGGGAAGACGAACACGTCGGCGGCCGAGTAATAGCGCGGCAGTTCGGCGTCCGAGCGCATGCCTTCGAAGCGGACGTTGGGAAATTTCTTGCGCAGGCGGGCTTCGTCCGGCCCCGCGCCGACCACCAGCTTCGAGCCGGGCAGGTCCAGCGCCAGGAAGGCGTCCAGATTCTTTTCCTTGGCCACGCGGCCGACGCTCAGGAATACGGGGCGCGGCAGTTCGGAAAACGCATCGCGTGCGCCCGGCGTGAATTTGTTGCCGTCGACGCCGCGCGACCATACCTGCAGGTTCTGCAAACCGCGGCTGGCGACGATGTCACGCACCGTGGGCGTGGGCACCAGCACCTGCTGCGACGGCTTGTGGAACCAGCGCAGGAAGCGCCACGGCAGCGCGGCCGGGATGCCCATGCGTGCTTCCAGGTAGTCGGGGAACATCGTGTGGAAGGACGTGGTGAAGCGCCAGCCGCGCTTCTGCGCCATGCGTCTCGCGGCCAGCCCCAAGGGGCCTTCGGTGGCGATGTGCAGGATGTCGGGCACCACGTCGCCCAGCACGCGCTTCAGCTGTTGACCGGGAAACAGGCACAGCCGCAGATCGGGCTCGGACGGCGCCGGCACGGTGCGCGCACCCTCCGGACTGACGACGAGGACTTCGTGTCCCCACTCACGCAATAAACGGCACATCGTCGTCCACGTACGGACAACGCCGTTGACCTGCGGATGCCAGGCATCCGTGACCAGCACTATGAGCATGGCGAGCACCTATGGAGCCGCGAAAAACGCCATTAAGCACGGCTTAGATGACATGTAGGCGACAGGCGTCCGCCGGCGTTGCGCCCAGGCCGCGATAGCGGCGCAACACTTCTTTTGTCACTGTCGTGCAATCGTCGCGGCCGTTGATTTTTATCAACAGGTCCATGCGTCCCCGCTGCCATTCTTGCCCTACAGAATTTCGAAATTGGAGAAACGAAGATGGCAATCCCCATGGCAAGCGCGCTACGTAGCGGACAGTCCAAGCGCAGCGGTCGCGTCGTCAACGCAATGCGCGCCGGCATCGCCTTGTGTGGTCTGGGCGCGGCGCTGTTCGTGGCGACGCCGGCCCATGCCTATGACGCCGGCGACTGGCTGCTGCGCGTCGGCGCCACTCAGGTGCGGCCCAAGTCCGACACCGGCAACGCGCTGGATGGCGCGGTGGGCCTGCATGCGAACAAGAGCGTGCGGCCCAGCTTCACGGTCACCTATATGGCGACGAAGAACATCGGCATCGAACTGCTGGGGGCCGTGCCCTTCCAGCACGATGTGAGCGGCAGCGGCGCGGTCAGCGGCAACATCGTCAACAGCAAGCAACTGCCGCCCACCCTCAGCCTGCAATGGCATTTCCTCCCGGACAGCAAGATCCAGCCGTATGTGGGCGTGGGCTTGAACTACACCCACTTCTTCGACACCAAGGGCCGTGGCGCGCTGGCGGGCAACGACGTCAAGCTGACGGATTCTTGGGGGGTGGCCGGCCAGATCGGCGTGGACTACCAGTTGAGCGACCGCTGGCTGCTGAACGCCGACGTCCGCTACATCGATATCGATTCGAAGGTGAAGCTCAATGGCGACATCATCGGCCGCGCGCACGTCGACCCGTGGGTGTTCACGGTGGCGGTGGGTTATCGCTTCTAAGGGGAAGGCGAAGGCGGCGGAACGCGGCGTTCAGATCTTGCGCTTCGGATAGCCTTCCGCGCGGATGCGTGTCCAGATGACCCGTTTCTCTTCGTCGTTCAGGAAGACCCACTCGGCCACTTCCATGGCCGTGCGGCCGCAGCCGCGGCAGATGTCGTCGTAGAGCGTGGAGCAGACCGCCACGCAGGGCGAATCGGTGGCGGTGAAGACTCCCCGGCCGCCTTCGCTGGCGGGCTGGGCGGGGGGCGTGACGGCGCCGCCCACGGAGGTGTCGGAGGGGCTGGCGTCAGCGCCGGGCGCGGCGCCTTCGGGGAAAGACGAAGAGGGATCGATGTACGGGCAAACCATGGGCCAGAGCATAGCACCGGGGCCCGGTCTCTTACCCGTACGACCCCTGGGGGCATGGCCGGAGGTAAGTGCCTACTGCGCGGATGCGGGGCGCAGTTTGCGGACCTCGTCGTCGGACGGCAGGAAGTTCGCGCCGTCCTTGTATTGGTAATCCACCATCACGCCCTTGCCATCCTGCACGGCCAGCTTGCCCACATAGGCGCCCATGGTCGATTGGTGATCGATGGCGCGGTACTGGATGCGGCCGAAGGGGATATCGACGTGCAGGCCTTCGAAAGCGGGAATCAGCTTGTCGGGCTGCGCGCTGCCATCAGCCTTGGCCAGGCCGGCCGCCAGTGACTTGATGGCGCTGTAGCCCACCACCGCGCCCAGGCGCGGATAGTCCTTGTAGCGATCGCGATAGGCCTTGAGGAAGGCCGTGTGTTCCGGGGTCTGGATGGTGGACCAGGGATAGCCGGTGACGATCCAGCCTGCCGGCGTCTCGTCCTTGAGCGGATCCAGGTATTCGGGCTCGCCGGTCAGCATGCTGACCACGGGGGTGGCCGGGAACAGGCCGCGGGTCGTGCCTTCCCGTACCAGCTTGGTCAGGTCGCCCGCGAACAGCACATTGAAGATGGCGTCCGGCTTGGCGTCGGCCAGGGCCTGCGCCACGCTGCCTGCGTCCACCTTGCCCAGCGGCGCGGCCTGGTCGCCGACGAATTCGACGTCCGGCTGGGCTTTCTTCAGCAAGTCCTTGAAGGTGGCCACCGCCGACAGGCCGTATTCGTAATTGGGATAGACGAAGGCCCAGCGCTTCTTGCCCAGCTTGGCGGCTTCGGGCACCAGCATGGCCGCCTGCATATACGTGGAGACGCGCAGGCGGAAGGTATAGCGGTTGCCGTTCTGCCAGACGATCTTGTCGGTCAGCGGCTCGCTGGCCAGGAAGAAGATTTTCTTCTGGCGGGCGAAGTCGGCCAACGCCAGGCCGATATTGGACAGATAGCCGCCCATCAGCACGTCGACGCGTTCGCGCGTCATCAGTTCTTCAGCGGCGCGCACGGCGTCACCGGGATTGGCATTGTCGTCGCGGGTGAACAGTTCCAGCTTCTTGCCGCCCACGCCGCCGGCCGCATTGACCTCGTCCACCGCCAGTTGCATGCCGTTGCGGTAGGGCTCGAGAAAAGCCGGTTGAGCCTTGTAGCTGTTGACCTCGCCGATACGCACGGTGATCTGCGCCTGCGCGGCGCCAGTCGTCAAAGCCCAGGCCGTGGCGGCCAGGCCCAGCAGGCGCGCTGCGTGAGAGATGCGGGCGCGGGGGTAGCGCTTGTCCATGATGCCTCTTTCCGATTGCTGATCGCGTGACTATACCGAAGGGGTACGCGCCACGGTAGCCCGGAGGGGGACGTCCTCCCGTAACCCGTAGGGGTACGTCCTCAATCCTCCGGGCAGATCCGTGCGGATCAGCCGAAAAACGCCAGGGCGTTGGCCGTGACGGGATCGGGCACTTCTTCAGCCAGATAGTGCGCGGCGTCCAGCGCCTGCCCGTCGACGTCGTCGGCTACCGCGCGCCACAGGCCCAGGACGTCGAAGTTGCGGCCCACCGCGCCGCGCGCGCCCCACAGCACGCGCGTCGGGCAAGCCAGCTTGCGGCCCGCGGCGCGGTCCTCGCGGTCATGTTCCAGGTCCAGCGTGGCCGACGCGCGGTAGTCCTCGCAGATCCCGACCGGCAGGCCGGGCAGGGCGGCGCAACGCTCGTATTCGGCCAAGGCGCGCGCGTCGAAGATGGCCAGTCCGCCGGGACGGCCGCCCATCACGGCGCGCACGTAGAAGACCGGATCGTGGCCGATCATGGTTTCCGGCATGGGCGCCGGCTGGATCAGCCAGAACCAGTGGTAGTAGGCCTGGGCGAAGGCGCGGGTGGTGCCTTGGTACATGTCCAGGGTGGGCGCGATGTCCAGCAGCATCATGCGGCCGACACGTTCGGCATGGTCCAGCCCCAGGCGATGCGCCACGCGGGCGCCGCGGTCATGCGCCAACACATCGAAGCGGTCATGGCCGAGCTTGCCCATCAGGTTCACCATGTCTTGCGCCATCACGCGCTTGGAATGGGCGGCGTGGTCCGGCGCGGCGGCCGGCTTGTCGCTGTCGCCGTAGCCACGCAGGTCGGCCGCCACGCAGGTGTAGCGCTGGGTCAGCGCCGGCCAGATGCGGTGCCAGATGACATGGGTCTGCGGATGGCCGTGCAGCAGCAGCAGGGGCGGTCCTTCGCCCGCCACCCTGGCGGCGATATGCATGCCGTCGCCGACGTCGATACGTTGCAGGGGCAGGTCGAACAGCGCGGTCATGATGTCTCCTGGGTCAGCGTGGCGATGCCGGTGGATGGCTGCGCCAGGCAGTGCTGCCTGGATGCCGTGGCATGCGGGCGTGGGTCGCCCGATCCACCACCATAGACAAGGAGGCGGTCGCAACGCAAGTGCCGGGAGCAACCGTGGCGCGCGCGCCCGCGCCCAGACCTACAGGGTGTCGCGCCGGTCGCCGCGGTTGAAGCCCATCAACGGCCCGTCTATTCCGCGGCCGACGGCCAGGACCTTGAACAATTCCCCCATCTCCGCTTCCGACAGCAGTTTCTGCACGGGGGCGACGATGCGGGCATAGGCGGCGGCGTCGCTGGGATCGAGTCCCGTGAACTGCTCCATCAGGCCGGCGTTCATCAGGAAGCGGGCCTGCGACGTATAGCCCAGCACGTCCAGGCCTCCTTCCAGCGCGGCATCGGCCATGGCGGTGAAGTCGACGTGGGCGGTGATGTCCTGCAGGCCGGGCGCCACGAAGGGGTCGGCATGGGCGTGGTGACGCAGATGGCACATCAACGTGCCGCCGGCGCGCTGCGGGTGGTAATACTCGGCCCGCGGAAAGCCGTAATCGAACAGCAAGGCACCACCGCGGCGCAGCCACTGTCCCAGGCCACGCACCCACGCCTCGCCTTGATGGTTGATCTCGGAGGTGTAGCCTGCGTATTGCGGCATCCTTTCGGCAACGCGCTGCGCCAGGTCCGCATCCGCCGGGCGGTCTTCCCACACGAAGCCGCCATCGGCGCCGACGGCCACGCCGCGGCGGCCCAGGTTGCCCTGCTCATCCATGCGAAAGATGTCGACAGGCATCGCGTCCAGCACCTCATTGGCCAGGACACAGCCCGTGAAGGACTCCGGCAGGTGGTCCAGCCAGGTGACCCGGCTGCCCAGCGCGGCCAGGCGCATCTGCTGGCGCGCGCGCAGGTCGGCGGAAACTTCGACGATGGCATAACGCACGTGCAGGCCTTGGGCATCCAGCGCGGCAATCACGCTGGCGGCGAGGGCGCCGCTGCCGGCGCCGAATTCCAGTACGTCCAGGCTGTCGGCGCCGCGCAGGATCTGCGCGGCCTGGTTGGCCAGCGTCTGGCCGAACAGCGGGGTCAGCTCCGGCGCGGTGACGAAGTCGCCCGTCAGCGCGTGGCCGTTGGCGGCCTCGGCCAGCTTGGCGCTGCCGGCGGCGTAGTAGCCCAGGCCCGGCGCATACAGGGCTTCGGCCATCCAGTCTTCGAATGGGAGCCAGCCATCCGCGCCGGCGATGGCCTGGCGCAGGTGCCGGGCGACGCGGTCGCCGTGAGCACGGGTGTCGGGGTCGAGATCGAAAGCAGGATTGGATGTCATGCTGCGGCGCCGGGGAAGTAAAAAATCAAAAAGCGGAATCCCCATTCTTTCAGCAAATGGGAAATTCCGCTTCGCCCGCCGGGTTGTCGACCGGATGGCAACGAATTGCCGTCCGGTTGGTATCCAGCGAGTGGGACTACAGAGTGCCTGGCCCGTGCTTAGTCGCGACGGCCGGCGAAGCCGGGCTTGTCGAAACGCTTGGCGGGGCCGCCGGCGCGCTTCTCGAACGCCGGACGGGTCGGACGGCCTTCACCGTGGCCGGGGCCTTCACGACGCTCGGCGCGGAAGCCGCCTTCGGGACGGGCACCGCCTTCGCGACGGAAGCCACCTTCCGGACGATAACCGCCTTCGCGTTGGAAGCCACCTTCGGGACGAGCAGCGCCTTCGCGACGGAAGCCACCTTCAGGACGGGCACCACCTTCGCGGCGGAAACCGCCTTCGGGACGAGCACCGCCTTCACGACGGAAGCCGCCTTCGGGACGGAAGCCACCTTCAGGACGGGCACCGCCTTCGCGGCGGAAGCCGCCTTCGGGACGGGCACCACCTTCACGGCGGAAGCCACCTTCGCGCTGGAAACCACCTTCAGGACGGGCACCGCCTTCGCGACGGAAGCCACCTTCGCGTTGGAAACCACCTTCAGGACGAGCACCGCCTTCACGACGGAAGCCACCCGATTCCGAACGGAACGCGTCGTCGCTACGGAAGCCGCCGCTGGCGCGCTCGCCGCGGAAACCGCCGGCAGCGCCTTCAGGGCGTTGCGGACGATCACCGAACGAACGCGGACGGTCGCCGCCTTGGTACGGACGGCCCTGGCCTTGCGGGCGCTTGCTGCCGAAGCTGCGCTTGGCACCGCGGTCGCCACCTTCATAAGGACGGGGGGCGCGCTTGGGTTCCAGGCCGGCGATGATTTGCGGCGCGATGTTCTGGCCGATGAAATGCTCGATACGGCGCACCTTGTGGCGCTCCGAGTGCGTGGCCAGCGTGAACGCCAGACCGTCGCGACCGGCGCGGCCGGTACGGCCGATACGGTGCACGTAGTCTTCGGCCTGCATGGGCAGGTCGAAATTGATGGCGTGGCTGATGCCTTGCACGTCGATGCCGCGGGCCGCGACGTCGGTGGCCACCAGCACGCGCAGCTGGCCGCGTTGCAGCAGGCCCAGGGTGCGGGTGCGTTGGCGCTGGTTCATGTCACCGTGCAGAGCGGCGGCGGCGAAGCCTTGGTCGCTCAGGTGGTTGGCCAGGTCGTCGGCGCCGCGCTTGGTGGCGGTGAAGACGATGGCTTGATCCAGCTTGGCGTCACGCAGCACGTGGTCCAGCAGCTGCTTCTTGTGATCCTGGTCGTCGGCGTACATCAGGCTTTGCGTGATGTTGCCGTGCTTTTCCTTGGCGCCGGCGATCTCGATGCGCTGCGGATCACGCATCATCTTGGCGGCCAGGCGTGCGACGCTGCCATCCAGCGTGGCCGAGAACAGCAGGGTCTGGCGTTCGGCGGGCAGGCGGCTGAGGATGGTTTCGATGTCTTCGATGAAACCCATGTCCAGCATGCGGTCGGCTTCATCGAGCACCAGGGTGTGCACGGTATTCAGTTTGACGCGGCCCGACTGCAGGTGATCCAGCAGACGGCCCGGGGTGGCGACCAGCACGTCGACACGACGCGACAGGGCCTTGAGCTGCGCGCCATAAGGCATGCCGCCGACGACGATGGTCGTACGCAGATCGGCAATGTTGCGGCCGTAGATACGGGTCGCATCATTGACCTGCATGGCCAGTTCGCGGGTCGGGGTCAACACCAGCACCTGCACGCCGACGCCCTTGTTGGCGGGCTGCTGGGCGATGCGGTTCAGGGCGGGCAGCATGAAGGCTGCGGTCTTGCCGCTGCCGGTCTGCGACGAGACCATCAGGTCACGGCCAGCCAGCGCCTGCGGAATCGCGGCGGCCTGAACGGGCGTGGGGGCGTTGAAGCCGGCGGTCTTCACCGCGGACAACAGCGTCGGGGCAAGGCCCAGGGAATCGAATGCGGATGCGGTTTCGACTGCGGTCTCGATCGTGGTTTCGGTCGAGGAATCAATAGACGTTTCGAAAGACATTACTAGCCCTTGCCGCTTGATAAGCGGCAATAAGTGCGCGGACGGCTACAGGGATAGGAGGCCGGATCCTGGCGCGGTTGAGTGAGCATCGAAGCCGACCGGATCAACCATGCGCGGGATGCGTTCGAAAGGAGTGAACGCTGGGCGAAAGGAAAGGAGGTCAGGAAGCGATGAAGTTCGGCTTGGGCCGGGGTTTTGTCTTACCCGGCGGCGACTGCATGACTACCGGACCCGGAGACGCGGTGCGCAAAGGCTTGGCCATATGCGGAAACCGGACGAAGGCTCGGGAAAGTGCCGAAACTTTGGTGGTGCAGCGCGCAAATCATAACCTGAATTCGTTTTGTAATGCCAGCTTTTTATCGGGCAAACCCCAATCGACAATTTTTTGTCCTTGCGCTTGGAGCCAGTCATTGGCCTGTTTGAAGTGCCCGCAGCCAAGGAAAGGCAGGGGGGGGCGCAAGGCCGACAGCGGCGACGGATGATTCGACGTCAGCACCAAATGCTTGTTGTCTGCCGGCAACAAGGCCTGTTTGGCTTGCGCATGAGCACCCCACAGCATGAAGACCTTGGGGTGCGATTCCCGGGCAACCAGGCGGATCAGCGCGTCGGTAACCCGTTCCCAGCCGCGCTTGGCGTGCGAGGCGGGCTGGCCGTCTTCCACGGTCAGCGATGTGTTCAGCAGCAACACGCCTTGCTCGGTCCAGGGGGTGAGGTCGTTGGCCGCGACGGCGGCGCCTGGATATTCCGCGGCGATTTCCTTGAGGATGTTGCGCAGGCTGGGCGGCCGGCGCTCCTCATCCGGTACGGAGAACGCCAGGCCCTGGGCCTGGCCCGGCCCGTGATAAGGGTCCTGGCCCAGGATCACCACCCGCACGGCGGCCGGCTCCAGGCCGTGCAAGGCGCGGAAGGGCGCGGCGGGATAGATGGTGGCGCCCTCGGCCAGGCGGCGCGTGATCAGCGCGTCCAGATTGTCCAGGGCCGCGGCCACGTCGGGCTCGCGCAAGGCGGCGGCCCAGGCGGCGGGCAGGCTGGCGATCTGGGGAGCGAGGGGGGTAGTCAGGCGGTTGTCGTTCGGCATGGCCGCCATTGTGCCAAAGCCGGGCGGCCGCGTTCTTTCCGCGTTATTCCCGCGTTATTCCCGGCTCTTCAATAGCAGACGATATCCACCGACCCGCCCGGGCGCTTGCGGTCGCTCAGGTACTGCGTCATGTCGCACTGGCTGATGTTGTCGGCCAGCTTGCGGACGGCGACCAGGTTGGTGTCGGTGTAGCTGCACGCGATCCAGTAGTCCTGCTGCTGGCCGCCATGCTGCTGGAAGCGCCAGGTGGACGAGTAGCCCTTGGGCGTGCGCTTTTCAAGGTCCGGCGACAGGGACGCCATGTCCTGCGGATCGCCGGCGAAGAACGTCACGGCCTGCAGATGATGATTGGCGTCACGGCGAGGATCCGCCATCAGCGTCCAGCCGGGCGGGGTATTCACCGGCGTCTGCGAGATCTGCATCATTGGCGGGCACGGCGTGTTGTTGACCGGACGTGCCGCCCACGCCGCCGGGGTCAGCAGCAGCGCGCCCAGCAGCAGCGGCAGGCGGGAAGAGGCGGAAGGGAATTTGGACTTCAACATGATTATTCCTGTGGCTGCAGGGCGCTGCCCCGGGAGCGGCGGGGGCCGCTTCAATGACGCGCCATGGCGCCCAGGGCTTCGAGCAGGCGGTTGCGGTAGCGCTGCATCAGGCCCTGCAGGCGCGCCATGCGCGCGTGCCATTCTTCGGTTTCGGTGCCGGGCGCCACGCGAGGCGCCGCCCAGACGGCATCGGGAAAATGGCGGTCGCCGCGCCAGCGCGGGATCACATGCCAGTGCAGGTGCGGCACCATATTGCCGAGTGAGGCCAGGTTGACCTTGTCGGGATGGAAGATTTCCCGTTGGACTTCCTCGACCGTGTACACCGTCTGCATCATCAGCTCGCGGCCATGGCGCGACAGGCTGGTCATCTCAGGAATATGGGAATGCCAGATCACCCGGGTGAAGCCCGGGTAGTCGGCGTCGTCCACTTCCACCACCCGCAGGTGGTCGCCGCGCCAAAGCAGGGCGCCGCCGGCTTGCTGGCAGAGAGGACAGTCGGGAGAGAGCGTAGTCATGGATTCGGGCCGGCGCGGCTTCGCTTTGGACAAGTCGCTTTATACCAAGATCATTCGCGTCCGAGCGCTTTTTCCACGGTCTCGACGATGTGTTCCAGCACTTGCAGGCGCGCCAGCCGCTTGTCGTCGGTAGCGATGATGCGCCAGGGCGCGGCGACGGTGTCGGTGCGCGCGATCATCTCGTTGGCGGCGGTCAGGTAGGCCGGCCATTTGCGGCGATTGCGCCAGTCGTCCTTGGTGATCTTGAACGTTTTATAGGGCGACGCTTCGCGCTCGCGGAAGCGCTTCAGCTGTTCTTCGCGGCTGATCGCCATCCAGAACTTCAGGACGATGGCGCCCTGGCCGGCCAGTTGCGCTTCGAAGTCGTTGATTTCGCCATAGGCCCGCTTCCAGGCGCTGGCCGGCGTGAAGTCTTCCACGCGCTCGACCAGGACGCGGCCGTACCAGGACCGGTCGAAGATGGCGACGCGGCCCTGGCGCGGCACGCGGCGCCAGAAACGCCAAAGGTAAGGGCGCGACAACTCGTGCGGCGACGGCGCCGCCACGGGGGTGATTTCGTAGTGGCGTGCGTCCAGCGCCTGGGTCACGCGGCGGATGGCGCCCCCTTTGCCGGCGGCGTCCTGGCCCTCGAACGCCAGCACCAGGGAATGCTGGCGGAAGGCCGGGTCGCGCATGGCGCGCGCAAGGCGGCCCTGCAAGGCGCCCAGGCGGGTGTCGTAGTCGTCCTTGTCGGTGCTGGCGCGAAAGTCGAGCTTGCCCAGGATGTCGCGGCGGCCGGCCTGGCCCGCGCCGGCGACGGCGGGACTGGGCACGCGGATGGCGCCTTTCTGCAGCGCGTGCAGCACCGCCTGCGCGGCCGCCACCGAGCGCATATTGTCGTCGGCGCTGGGAATCACCACCCAGGGCGCATGCGGGGCGTCGGTGCGGCTGATCGCATGGTGGCCGGATTCCCGCAGGCGCTCGAAATGCTTCTGCACCAGCAGGTCTTCCGGCAGCACCTGCCAGGCCGTGTCGGGCGACGCCTGCAGGCGCTTGCTGCGTTCCTTCTGCGCCTTGGGCGACAGGTGGAACCAGAGCTTTAGGATCTGCACGCCATCGGCCGCCAGCTGGTTTTCGAAGCGGCGGATCCCGGTGGCCAAGGCGTCCAGGCGTTCGACGTTGGGGTGCTTGCGGGCGCCTTCGAACAACAGCGGCGCGTACCAGGAGCCGAACACGATACCCGTGCGGCCCTTGGCCGGCAGGGCGTTCCAGTAGCGCCACAAGGGCGGGTACTGGCGTTCCAGTTCGTCGGGCACGCCGAAGCCCTGGGTCAGGATATGGCGTGGGTCCATCCACTCATTGAGCAGGTTGACCGTGGCGCCCTTGCCCGCGCCGTCGATGCCGGCCACGACGATCAGCAAAGCGCGCTCGCCTGCCTCCAGACGGGCGTATTGCGCTTTGACCAGGGCGGTGCGCAGCCGGGTCTCCTGTTTCTTGAAGGCCATGCGGCTAAGGCTGGGGTCGGCTTCGGCTTCTGCGAACATGCGGGCGGGGGGGAGAGGGTTGTCGTTGCCGGGGATGTTGAACGATTACCGGGGGCGCGGCAAGTCGCGCCAAGTCACGCCACGGCGGGCGCGGCCCGCTGGCCTTGTCATGGCGGCGCCCCCCGGGCCCGGTGCTAAGCTTGCCTGCACTGGAGATCGCACATGACACAAGACACTCAGGCCGCCGCGGCGCCGCGGCTGACTTCCCTGTCCCACGGTGGCGGCTGTGGCTGCAAGATAGCCCCCGGCGTGTTGTCCGACCTGCTGGCGCGCTTCGGTCCCGCCATGGCCCATCCGCAATTGATGGTGGGCACCGAGACCGCCGATGACGCCGCCGTCTACCGTCTGAACGACGAACAGGCGCTGATCGCGACGACGGATTTCTTCATGCCCATCGTCGACGATCCCTACGATTTCGGCCGCATCGCCGCCACCAATGCCCTGTCCGATGTGTACGCCATGGGCGGCACGCCGATCATGGCGCTGGCCATCCTGGGTATGCCGATCAATGTGCTGCCGCCCGAGACCATCGCGCAGATTCTGAAGGGCGGCCAGGATGTGTGCGCGCAGGCCGGCATTCCGGTAGCGGGCGGCCACTCCATCGATTCGGTCGAACCCATCTACGGCCTGGCGGCTATGGGCCTGGTGCATCCCGCGCGTGTGAAACGCAACGCCGACGCCAAGGCGGGCGACGTGCTGGTGCTGAGCAAGCCGCTGGGGGTGGGCGTGCTGTCGGCGGCCTTGAAGAAGAACCATCTGGACGAGGACGGTTATCGCGCGATGATCGCCAGCACCACGCGCCTGAATACGCCGGGGCCGGCGTTGGCCGCCTTGCCCGGCGTGCACGCCATCACCGACGTGACCGGCTTCGGCCTGTTGGGCCACTCGCTGGAAATGGCGCGTGGCGCCG
Organism: Bordetella sp. N; assembly: GCF_001433395.1. GTDB lineage: Bacteria > Pseudomonadota > Gammaproteobacteria > Burkholderiales > Burkholderiaceae_B > Bordetella_C. The sequence continues at coordinate 5,027,637 of NZ_CP013111.1, read as the reverse complement.
GCTTGACGGCGCGGCTGCGGCTGGCGGGCCTGCCCTGGTTACCGCAAGTGCAGACGCTGGCGCGCGCGGGTTACGTGACCGGTGCGTCGGGCCGCAACTGGGCGTCATATGGGGCGTCCATCCGCCTGGGCGCGGGGGTCGACGACGTTGCGCGCGCCTTGCTCACCGACCCCCAGACATCCGGGGGGCTGCTGGTGGCCTGTGCGCCGGATACGGTCGATGCGGTGTTGAAGACGCTGGCGCAGCAGGGCTTCGATACTGCCGCGGTGGTCGGCGAGATGGTGGCCGGTGACGCCGTGGTGCAGGTGGACTGACGGCGCGGACGACTGGCCCCAAGCCCACAAGCCAGACACAGACGTGTCAACGTCCTGGCCGCGCGGCTGCAACCGGCCGCTTGGGCTTGCGCTCCAGCATCAGGGCATATAACTGCTGCGCCGCCGCGGGCAGGCTGGCGCCGCGCCGTTTGACCAGATAGATGCGACGCACCAGGCCCGGCATGCGCAGCGGCCGGCTGACCAGGTCGGGCCGCTCGAACTCGTACAGGGTCAAGGCCGGCACCACCGTGATGCCGATGCCGGCGGAAATCATGCCGGTGACCGTGGCCAATTGCTCGACCTCCATCGCCGTGCGCATGGGGTAGGGATGAAATGCCCTTTCCAGTTGCAGCCGCACGCTGTGCGAGCGCGCCAGGTGGATGAAAGGCGCTTCGGACAGATCGCGCAGGCCGATCCCCCGCTGCCGCGCCAAAGGGTGATCGGCGCGGCACACCAGGTGGAAGCGGTCGTTGCACAGCAGGCGCGCTTCCAGGTCTTCCGCCTGCACCCCTGACGACGCCAGCGCGAAATCCGCGCGGCCGGTACGCACCCGTTCCAGGCAGGGGGCGGACAGCACGTCGGCCAGTTCGATGTCGATGGCCGGATAGCGCTTGCGGAATTCCGCGAAGATGCCGGGCAGCCAACCCGATGCGATCGAGGGCAGGGCGGCGATCGACACCCGGCCCTTGCTGAGGGTCGCGTGCCCGCGGAAGTCGTCGATCATTTCATCGAAGTCGTTCAGCATGCGCCGCACCGACGTTTCCAGCAGCTGGCCTTGCGGCGTCAGTTCCACGTTGCGGGTATTGCGGTCGAACAGGCGATATCCCAGCGTGTCCTCGATGGCGCGGATCAGGGAGCTGAACGCCGATTGGGACAGATGGCATTGCACGGCGGCGCGCGTGAAGCTGCGCTGCTCCGCCAGGGCCAGGAAGGCGCGCAGGTCACGGGTCGAAAGATTTATCTCTTTCATCGCTTAATCGTCCCAAATTTTCTGTTTCTCCGATTCTAGCCATCGGGATACATTAGGGCCAAGTCGGTCTGTGCCGGCGGGCCAATAAGAAGACCTCGACGCCGGCGCCCCCAAGGAGACAAGCAATGACCCTCACCACCCGTCGCACGGTGCTGCGCGCGCTCGCGGCCGCCCCGGCCCTGTATCTGGGCGTGCCTCGCTATGCGCGCGCCGCCGCCGAGTTTTCCTATAAGTACGCGCACAACCTGCCGATGACGCATCCGCTGCACATCCGGGCGCAGCAGGCCGTCGACCGCATCAAGAAGGAATCCAACGGCCGGCTGGATATCGCCATCTTCCCCAACAATCAATTGGGCGGCGACACTGACATGCTGTCGCAGGTGCGCAGCGGCGGCATCGAACTGTTCACGCCGTCGGCGCTGGTGATCGCCACGGTGGTGCCGGTGGCCGCGATCAACGCGGTCGGCTTCGCCTTTTCGGACTACGCCCAGGTGTGGAAGGCGATGGACGGCAAGCTGGGCGCCCACGTGCGCGAAGGTATAGGCAAGGCCAATCTGTACGCGTTCGAGAAGATGTGGGACAACGGCTTCCGCCAGGTGACCACCAGCAACAAGCCCATCGCCAGCGCCAAGGACCTGGACGGCATCAAGATCCGCGTGCCGGTGAGCCCGCTGTCGATCTCCATGTTCAAGGCCCTGTCGGCCGCGCCGGCCAGCTTGCAGTTCAGCGAGGTCTATTCGGCCTTGCAGACGCGCATCGTCGACGCGCAGGAGAATCCGCTGCCCATCATCCAGGCGGCCAAGATCTATGAAGTGCAGAAATACTGCTCGGTGACCAACCACATCTGGGACGGTTACTGGTTCATCGCCAACGGCCGTGCCTTCAAGCGCCTGCCGCCCGACCTGCAGAAGCTGTGGGAGACCGCGTTCAACGAAGCAGGCATGCAGCAGCGGGAAGACCTGAAGAAGATGAACGAGTCCATCCAGGCCGACCTGGAAAGCAAGGGGCTGAAATTCAACCACCCCGCCGCGGACAGCTTCCAGGCGGCACTACGGCAATCGGGTTTCTACGGCGAATGGCGCAACAAGTTCGGCGCCGACGCCTGGAACCTGCTGGAAGACGCCGTCGGCAAACTGGCGTAAGCGGGGCAGGCCATGCAAGCGTCCACCGCCCCCTATGTCGCTCCCGCGGGTTCCACCGCTGCGTCCGCATCGGGCGGTTTCTTCGCCCGCTGCGAACGCGTGCTCGGATTGGCGGTGGAAGTTCCGGCCGCCGCGCTGGTGCTTGCGGAGATCTTCGTATTGCTCGCCGGCGTGATCGCCCGCTACGCCTTCCACGCGCCGCTGGTGTGGGGCGATGAGCTGGCCTCCATCCTGTTCCTGTGGCTGTCCATGCTGGGCGCCGTGGTGGCGCTGCGGCGCGGCGAACACATGCGCATGACGGCGCTGCTGGCGCGCTGCGCGCCGGCCACGCGGGCCTGGCTCGACACCGTGGCCATCGCCGCGTCGCTGGCCTTTCTGCTGGTGGTGTTTCCGCACGCGCTGGAATACGCCACCGAGGAAGCCATCGTCACGACTCCCGCGCTGGAAATCTCCAATGCCTGGCGCGCGGCGGCCTTGCCCGTCGGCTTCGGCTTGATGGTGCTGTTCGCCCTGTTGCGGCTGGCCCGCGTCGGCAGCGCCAGGCAGGTGCTGGGCGCGCTGGCGGTGGTGGGTGCCATCATGGGTGCGTTCATGCTGGCGCAGCCGGTGTTGGCGGGACTGGGCAAGATCAACCTGATCATCTTTTTCGTGGGTGTGGTGGCGGCCAATGTGTTCCTGGGCGTGCCCATCGCGTTTTCCTTCGCGCTGGCCACCTTCGGTTATCTGGCCCTGACCACGCACACTCCCATGATGGTGCTCGTGGGCCGCATGGACGAGGGCATGTCGCACCTGATCCTGCTGGCGGTGCCGATGTTCATCTTCCTGGGGCTGCTGATAGAGATGACAGGCATGGCGCGCGCCATGATCGGTTTTCTCGCCAGCCTGCTGGGACACGTGCGCGGCGGCCTGTCCTATGTGCTGATCGGCGCCATGTATCTGGTGTCCGGCATCTCGGGTTCCAAGGTGGCGGATATGGCCGCGGTGGCGCCCGCCCTGTTCCCGGAAATGAAGCAGCGGGGCGCGCGGCCCGGCAATCTGGCGGCGCTGCTGTCCTGCACCGGCGCACAGACCGAAACCATACCGCCCAGCATCGTTTTGATCACCATCGGGTCGGTGACGGGCGTGTCCATCGCAGCCTTGTTCACCGGCGGCCTGTTGCCGGGCGCGGCCCTGGGTCTGACCCTGGCCATCATCGTGTGGCGGCGCAGCCGCGACGAGGACCTGTCCCAGGTGCGCCGCACCCCCGGCCGGGAAATCCTGCGCCTGCTGGCGATCGCGTTGCCGGCGTTGTTGCTGCCCTTCTTCATCCGCGCCGCGGTGGTCGAAGGCGTGGCGACGGCGACCGAAGTGTCGACCCTGGGTATCGCGTATTCGGTGCTGGCCGGACTGTTGTTGTACCGCCGCTTCGATTGGCAACGTCTGCCGCGCATGCTGGTGGATACCGCCGCGCTGGCCGGCGCCATCATCTTCATCGTGGGGGCGGCGACCGGCATGGCCTGGGGGCTGACACAATCCGGCTTCTCGCGCGACCTGGCCGACGTCATGGCGAATCTGCCGGGTGGCGCCATCGGCTTCCTGCTGGTGTCCATCGTCGCCTTCACCATCCTGGGCAGCGTGCTGGAAGGCATACCGGCCATCGTGCTGTTCGGGCCCTTGCTGTTTCCCATCGCGCGCGCCGTCGGCGTCAACGAAGTGCATTACGCGATGGTGGTGATTCTTTCCATGGGCGTGGGCTTGTTCGCGCCGCCGTTCGGAGTGGGGTACTACGGTGCCTGCGCCATCAGCAAGGTGAATCCGGACGACGCCATGCCTTATATGTGGGGCTATCTGGGCGCGCTGGTTGTCGGCGTGCTGCTGGTGGCCTTCATCCCCTGGATTTCCACGGGTTTCCTTTGATCGAGGTTGCAACGCTATGAGTCGATTCTTTGGCGAAGTCCGGCAGGCCGGTTACGTCGTTCACGATATCCACAAAGAGATGAAGCACTGGAGCGAAGTGCTGGGCATCGGGCCCTGGTACTACGCCGACCGCGTGCCGGTGAAGAACTTCCGCTACAAGGGCGAGCCGTCGCCCATCGAGGTGTCGGTGGCCCTGGCGAATTCCGGACCGTTGCAGATCGAACTGATCCAGCAGCGCAACGACGCGCCGTCCATGTACAAGGCCTTCCTGGACGCGGGCCGTACCGGCCTGCAGCATCTGGCTTACTGGACCGAGAACTTCGACGCGGACGTGGCACGCCTGCAGGCGCAAGGCCTGAAGGTGGGCATGAGCGGCGAGGTGGGCGAGCGCGGCCGCTATGTCTATTACGAAACCGAGACCCATCCGGGCACGGTCATCGAGTTGTCCGAAGTGGCGGGTCCCAAGGGCAAGTTGTTCAAGCTGATACGCGAGGCGTCGCTGGGTTGGGATGGCAAGGACGCGGTGCGGCCCTTTCCCGACCTTGCCACGCTGTAACGCCTACCGCTGCCCCCGTTTCAACCGTATCCGCAGGCATCCGCTCGCACAGGCCACGCCATGAATGATGTATCCCGCGCCGATTACCGCGCCACGTATTTGATAGAAACGCCCTTTCCGCTGGAACAGGCCGCCGAGGTGCTGGCGGGCGAGCAGTCCAGCGGCACCTTCGTGCGGGTGGCGGGCGAGACCGATGACCTGCGGGCACGCTCACGGGCCGTGGTCACGTCCATCCGGCAGACCGGCGAGTCGGATGTGCCCAGCCTGCCGAATGCCTACCTGGAACGGCGCGGCGTGGGCGGGCCGTACAAACAGGCGCGCATCACCGTGTCCTTTCCCATCGACAACGTCGGCGCCAACCTGCCGACCCTGGCGGCGACGGTGGGCGGCAATATCTACGACCTGGGCGAGATGACGGGCGTGAAGCTGCTGTCGCTGGATCTGCCTCCGGAATTCGTGCGGCAGTTCGATGCGCCGCGCCACGGGGTGGCGGGCACGCGCGCCTTGACGGGCCGGGATGCCGGGCCCATTCTGGGCACCATCATCAAACCCAACGTCGGCATGACGCCGGCCGACACCGCTCGCACGGTGGCCGGCCTGTGCGCCGCCGGCGTGGACTTCATCAAGGATGACGAAGTGATGGCCAATCCGCCGCATTCGCCCCTGGCGCAGCGGGTCGATGAGGTCATGCGGGTCATCAACGATCATGCCCAGCGGACGGGCCGCAAGGTGATGTATGCCTTCAATATTTCGGACGACCTGGATGCCATGCGGCGCCATGCCGATCTGGTGGCCAGTGCCGGCGGCACCTGCGTCATGGCCAGCTTGAACTGGTGTGGCTTCTCGGCCATCCAGGCGCTGCGGCGCAGCACGCCGCTGGCGCTGCATGGCCATCGTAATGGCCTGGCGATGATGTCGCGGCATCCCGCGCTGGGCATCGATTTCCAGGCTTATCAGGCCTTGTGGCGGCTGGCGGGGGTGGATCAGCTGCACGTCAATGGACTGGGTGGGAAGTTTTATGAAAGCGACGACAGCGTCATTGCGTCGGCGCGCGCTTGCCTGACGCCCATGGCGGGAGGCGATGCGGTGATGCCGGTGTTTTCGTCGGGGCAGTGGGCGGGGACGGTGCCGGCGACGTTCGCGGCGCTGGGCGGGCAGGATCTGATTTTCCTGTCCGGGGGCGGCATTCTGGGTCACCCGGACGGGCCGGCGGCCGGCGTGCAGAGCATCCGCGACGCGTGGGACGCGGCGACGGCCGGTATCGCCTTGCCGGAGTTCGCGCGGCAGCGGCCCGCGTTGGCGCAGGCGTTGGCGTTTTATGGGTGATGGCGTGACGGGGGACCTTCCGACACGCGGGTCGGAGCCAGGCGCTGCTGGCGACGCGGAGGGCCCGGGCGTCAGGGGTGGCCGGCCTCGGCTTGCGTTCTATGGGGACGATTTCACCGGGTCCACGGATACGCTGGCGGCGGCGGTGTTGGGGGGGTGGAAAGCGGCGCTGTTCATGGACGTGCCCAGCGTCGAGGATCTGCGCCGGCATGGCGAGCTGGATTGCATAGGCGTGGCGGGAAGCGCGCGGTCCATGGCGCCGGAAGAAATGGACCGGGTGCTGCCGAGGATCTTTGCCGGGTTGGTCGCTACCGGCGCTGCCGTGCTGCATTACAAGACCTGCTCCACGTTCGACAGCGCGACGCATATTGGCAGCATCGGCCATGCGGCCACGTTGGCTCGCGCGGCATTGGCGGCGGTGTCCTCGCTGGCGCCAGCAGCGCCGGGATTGTCGGCTGCGTCGGCAGGCAGGCCGGCCAGTGCGCCACTGACTGCGGCGGCCGGGACGCAGCCGCCACCTGTTTATATAGTGGGTGGGCAGCCGAATCTTGGCCGGTATTGCGCGTACGCGAATTTGTACGCGCGGGCAGGGCAGGATGGCAGGATCTATCGCATCGATCGCCATCCCACCATGAGCTGCCATCCCGTGACGCCCATGGACGAGGCGGACCTGCGAGTCCACCTGGGCCGGCAGGGTCTGCAGGTCTTGTCCTTCGATGTCGAGATGCTGGAGCTGCCTGAAGGTGAACAGGATGCACGTCTGGATGCGCTGTTGAACGACGGCGTCGAAGCCGTGCTGTTCGACGTGACGCGGCCCGCGCATCTTGCCGCGATAGGCCGTCTGCTAAGGGCACGTCTCCCGCCCGCCGGCCCGTTGCTGGCGGTGGGTCCCACGGGCGTGGTGCAAGCGCTGTTAGCCGCGCAGGCAGATGCCCCCGTTGCTGCTGGCGACGTCGCGGGCGGCTTGAACGTCGCCCAGGACGCGAATGCCGCGAATGTCGCGGGCGTCGCGCAAGCGAACGCTTCGGCCGCTGCCACGGCCGCCCGGGCGGCGGTTTCCGTGCCGCAAACTTTTATCGTGGCGGGCAGCCGTTCGCCTGTGACCGCGGCGCAGATCGCGCGCGCCGAACAGGACGGCTTCGTGTCCGTCGCCGTCGATCCCGGCGCGCTGGCCAACTACGGCGACCGCAAGGACGATGGCGCGATGACAGCCGTCATCGCCCGCATTACCGAAGCCTTACGCTCGGGCCGCAGCGTCGTCGCGCATACCACTTTCGCCGATGCCGGCGCGGCCGTGCGCCCGGGCTTCACGCAAGCCCTGGCCGGCGGTAGCGGACGCCTGATGAAGGAAGTGTTGCGCCGCCATCCCTTGAAGCGCGTCGGCTTCGCGGGGGGCGACACATCGAGCCTGGCCGTGCAGTCCTGGGGCATCACCGCGCTGACCCTGGCCTACGTCCTGGCCCCCGGCGTCGCCGTATGCCGCATCGACGCGCCAGGCCAGTCCCTGGACGGCGTGGAGCTCATGCTAAAGGGCGGCCAGATGGGGCCGCCCTCGTTATTCCCCGACTTGCTGGCCGGGATCTGACAAGCCGGCAGCCTCAGGCCGCCAGGGCGATCGACACCGGCTCTTTGGCGATGCACGCGCGCAGGGCGCGGCGCAGGCGGATGATGCCTTCGGTGATCTGCGCTTCGTTCATGGTGGCGAAGGACATGCGCATGGCCTGGGCATCGGCCTGCGCCGGGTCGCCATAAAAAGCATTGCCCGGCACGTAGACCATCTCGTGCTCGATGGCGTAAGGCAGCAGGCGCGTGCTGTCGATCTCGCCCGTCAGCCGGCCCCAGCAGAACATGCCGCCCTGCGGTTGCAGGAAAGTGATCTCATCCCCCATGTGCGTGCGCAGGGCATCGCCCAGCGCGGCGCAGCGCGAGCCATAGGCGGCGCGGATACGCGGCACGTGACGGTCGTAGTGGCCATCGGCCAGATACTGCGCGACGATCTCCTGGATCCAGGCCGAACACGCCATGTCATCGGCGGCCTTGGCCCCCGTGCAGCGGCGGCGGACTTCCGCCGGCGCGATCATCCAGCCGATACGCAGGCCGGGCGCCATGGTCTTGGACATGCTGGAGATGTAGGCGGTCCACTTGCGCGCCTCGCCGGTCGCCAGGGACAGGATGGGCGGCACGGCCTCGCCGGTGAAGCGCAGTTCGCCGTAGGGATCGTCTTCCACCAGCAGGAAGCGATGCTGCACGGCCAGCTCCAGCAGGCGCAGGCGTTTTTCCCGCGTGAGCGTGGCGCCGCAGGGATTGGAGAACGTGGCGACCACGCTCACCAGCTTGGGCTTGTGGATTTCAGCGAGGCGCGCCAGCGCGTCGATGTCTATGCCTTCCGGGCCGGACGGCACGGTGATGACCGTCGCGCCGGTGTGGCGCATGGTCTGGGCGGAATTGGGGAAGCCCGGGCTTTCGACGAAAGCCACGTCGCCCGGTTGCAGCATGACGCGCGAGAGCAGCGCCAGTGCCTGTTGCGAGCCGCCGGTCACGGCCAGCTCGGTGTCCGGGTCGCATTCGATGCCGCGCTGCGCGGACAGTCGCGCCAGGGCGTGGCGCAGGCTGGCCTGGCCTTCGATGTTCGAATACTGCAGGCAGTCGACCAGTCGGGCGCCTACCGTGGCCGAAGCGGCCTGCAGGCCGGCGACGTCGAACAATTCCTGGGCGGGATAGCCACCGGCCATCGAAATGGTGCCGGGTCGGTTGGCGTAGGGCACCAGGCGGCGGATGGGGGAGGCGGGCGGCTGCGTGAAGGGTGCCGCGAAAGCGTATTCGGGCACGGAGGTGGACGGCATGATGGTCGCGGAGGTAGGACGATGATCCGCCTTGGCGGCGGGCCGGACTGCGTACGACATCCCGGCGCGGGTGATAAACATGGCTGACCGGGCTTCAAGGATTCTAAACTAGAAGGGAATTTGGAATGTCGTTTTGTTACCTCGGTGTGGTACGCCGGATGAAAGGGCGATTCGTGCGAATAGCCCTTTATGCTGCGGTGCCGCGACCGCGTGGGTGGGCCCGGGCGCGTGGCGCCGGGCCCGATGGCCGGGGCGACTCCGGAGCTGCCCGCGGGCCCGCCCTGCGAGCAGCGTGCGGCAGGCGCTCAACGTCTTCCATAAACCCTGTCTCGCACTTCTGTATCGATTCCTCTACCGTGTCTGATTCCACTAACGCCATCAACGCCTTTGCCGTCCGCCTCGCCGCCATCCAGGCGCGTATCGATATTGCCTGCCGCCGCGCGGGGCGCAGTTCCGCCGACGTGGCGTTGTTGCCGGTCAGCAAGACGTTCGGCACCGAGCTGATCCGTGACGCCGCCGCCTGCGGCCTGCGGCGTTTTGGCGAAAGCCGGATGCAGGAAGTGCGGGAAAAGGCCGGGCAGCTGACCGACTGCCCGGTCGATTGGGTGGTGATAGGCCATTTGCAGACCAACAAGGCCAAGGACGCCGCTGCCCTGGCGGCGGAGGTGCAGTCGCTGGATCGCCTGGACCTGGCGCAGGCGCTGGACCGGCGCCTGAGCGCCGAAGGCCGCGTGCTGGACGTGCTGGTGCAGGTCAAGACGTCGGACGAGCCATCGAAATTCGGCCTGGACGGCGCCGCCCTGCCGGACTTCCTGCGCACCTTGGCCGCCGACTATCCCAGCCTGCGGGTTCGTGGCCTGATGACCCTGGCGGTGAATAGCGACGACGAGCAGGCGGTACGCGCCTGCTTCCGGCGCCTGCGGACCTTGCGCGACGCCGCGCGTGCGGACGGCCTGGTGGCCGACGCCTGGCGCACGGCCGGCGACCAGGGCGGCCTGGACCGCCTGTCCATGGGCATGAGCGGCGATTTCGAACTGGCCATCGAAGAGGGCTCCACCGAAGTCCGCATCGGCAGCGCGCTCTTCGGCGCGCGCGACTATTCGGCCACTTAGCAACGCGCGGCACTTAGCGACAAGCGGCCCCTTGGCGACAAGGGAATCTCGCCGCGTGCGGGTGAGGGGCGCGCGTCTCTTCGCGCGTTTCCGCTTCACCGCAAGGCGCGCCACGGACATAATGGTGGCAGCCGTGCCGCGATGAGCGCTTCTGGCGCCCAGGGCCTGGTCAAGAACAATGACATCAGGAGACTCCCATGCCTTTCCTCATCCGGCGCCTGCTGGCGCTGGCGCTGACCTGTCTTGCCGCCGGCGCGTCCGCGCAGAACTGGCCCTCGCAACCCTTGCGCTGGATCGTCCCTTATCCGGCCGGCGGCGGTTCGGACGTGGTGGCGCGGGCCGTGGCGGCGGGTCTGGAAAAGCCTTTGGGGCAGCCCATCGTGGTCGAGAACCGGCCGGGCGCGGCCACCATCATCGGCGCCACCGCCGTGGCGCAGGCCACTCCCAACGGCTACATGATCGGTACCGCCGACTCCGGCACGCTGGCCTATAACCCGTCGCTATACGCGCAACTGTCCTACGACCCGCAACGCTTTACCTACATCGGCGGCCTGGCCCAGCTGCCGCTGCTGTTGGCCGTGAATGCGCAGTCGCCTTTCAAATCGGTGGCCGACGTCATCGCCGCCGCGCGGCGCGAACCGGGCAAGCTGACCGCGGCCTCGGCTGGCGCGGGATCGCCGCATCACCTGGCCCTGGAGCTGTTCAAGCAGCGCGCCAATGTCAATGTGCTGCACGTGCCCTACAAGGGCGCGGCGCCGGCCATCCAGGATCTGCTGGGCGGCCAGGTCGACATGATGTTCATCGATCTTGCCGCCGGCCTGCCCAACGTCAAGGCAGGCAAGCTGCGGGTGCTGGCCACGGCCACGCCGCAACGCCTGGCCATCCTGCCGGATGCGCCGACCATGGCGGAGCAGGGCGTGAGCGATTTCACCGCCTATGCCTGGCAAGGCGTGGTCGGCCCGCCCGGCCTGCCCGCCGCGGTGGTCAGGAAACTGGGAGACGACCTGGCGCGCACGCTGGCCTTGCCCGCGGTCGCGGACAAGCTGCACGACATGGGGGTGATGCCCATGCCCATGTCCGGCGCGGAATTCCGCGTCTACGCGGACCGGGAGCGTACGCGCTGGGCGGAAGTGATACGCAAGGCGGGGATCCGGCTGGAGTGACGGCAGGCCGAAGTACAGGCAGGCTGAAGTGACGGGAGGCTGAAGTAAGGGGAGGCTGGAGCGAGGAGGGCTGCGGCGGAGAGGGCTGCAAGGAGGAACCAGATAGCACTCCGAGGATACGAAATTTCCGACGTGCTTTGTCGGTCCGCCCTCATAGGTGGAAAGTCCGCGGGGACCTAGCCTGGGTGCATGCGCTGCAACACGCTATGTCCACGGGACGCAAGCTGAATTGCGCCCATCCTCCTCCAGGTGGCTATCATGACTACTCTCGACACGTCCGCTTCCACGCTCCGGTCGCGCCTTACGACGCTCTTCGGTTTCGCCTCGCCGTATCCGCCCCTGCCCGTCGACGGGCTGGACCGCGAAACCGTCACCACCGTGAAGACCCTGCGCAAGAAATGCCGCCGTGACGGCGCGCTGTTCCAGCAGGGGCTGGCGCTGCATCGCCAGGGCAGAAGCCAGGAGCAACTGAACGCCATGTTCGACGCGGTCACGCACTACAGCTGGGATGTGTGGGCGGGGCCCATCGATGTATCCAGCTTCGAGGAAAGAAGAGAGCGCGAAAAGGTGCTGATCGCGCTGTTGCTGCGGGAGTGCCGGCCGGCCCTGGACCAACATCCCGTCCTGTTGGACTACATCCTCGGCGACGACGCCTGAGGCCGCCGCGTCAATGCGACATCTTCGAGTGGTCCATGCCCGGCATGCTGCCCATGTCGTGCTTCATGGCGCCGCCGGCCTTGTAGCCGATGGGCTGGACCTTGAACTTCACGTCGACCGCGCCGGCATGCTCGAATACCAAAGTCGCCGCTACTTCCTCATCCTGCTTCAGCGGCTGCTTGAGCTTCATGAACATCAGGTGATAACCGCCCGGCGCGAATTTGACTTCACCGCCGGCGGGCACGGTTACCGGCCCGGTGCCGCGCATGCTGGACACGCCGTTTTCCGTGCGGGTCTCGTGCACCTCGACACTGTCGGCGATCGGTGATTTGACCGACAGCAGGCGGTCGGCCTCCTTGCCCTTGTTCTCGATTTCCATATATCCGCCGCCGACGCTCTGGCCCGGCGCCGTCGCGCGCATCCAAAGGTCGTCGATCTCGATGGCGCCGGCCTTGAAATCATGCGCCTGCGCGGCGCCTTGAGCCGCCAGCGCCAACATGGCTGCCAGGGCAAATTTGCGTACGGTCATGGGATAACTCCTAATAAAGAGGAAGCGCGGTTCAGGGCCGGCTCCGGCGGATCAGTTGGCGGGATGCGGCCAGCACCGCATCGGTCAGGCTCGACATGGTGTCCGAGTTTACCCGCCAGTGCTGCCAGTAAAGCGGCGCGTCTTCATAGGCGCGCGCGCGCAGGGGCACCAGAGTGCCCTTGTCCAGTTCCTGCTGGATCAAGGCCAGGGGATTCATCGACCACCCCAGGCCGGCCAGGGATGCCTGTACGAACGCGCGCGCCGAAGGCAGCCACCAGATGGGCGGCTGCCAGGCCGTCTTGCCCATGTACTTGCGTGCGAATCGCGCCTGCATCGCATCCTTGCGGTTGTAGACCAGCACCGGCGCCTGTCCCAGCGACTGCGCGTTGACGCCTTCGGCGAAATGGCGCTCGTGGAATTCCGGGCTGCAGGACGCGACGTAACGCATGCTGCCCAGCGCATGCAGGCGGCAGCCCTGTACCGGCTCGGCCAGCGTGGTGACGGCGCCCAGCACGGTGCCGTTGCGTAACAGCGTGGCCGTGTGGTCCTGGTCTTCCGAGCGCAGGTCCAGGGTGGCCTGGGAGCCCGCCGAAAAGCGGATGGCGGCGTCCATGAACCAGGTTTCAAGGCTGTCGTGGTTCACCGCCACCGGCAGGGTCGCCTGCGGCCCGTCGTCGGCCAGCATGCCCAGCCGGGCCAGCGCGTCGTGCTCCAGCAGGGCGGTCTGCTCGGCGTACTGCACCACGATGCGGCCATCGGCGGTGGGCAGGGCGGGCACGGTGCGCTGCACCAGCAGACGGCCGACGCGGTCTTCCAGTGAACGGATGCGCTGGGAAATGGCGGAGGGGGTGACGTTGAGTGCTTGCGCGGCGCGATCGAAACTGCCCTCGCGGATGACCGCGGCCAAGGCGCGCACATGAGCGTAATCGAGGTTCACTGTATATGAGGAAATTAGAAAGTTGGCGGGTCAGGATCACAGATGAGTTGTCAGGAACGTCCGCCGGGTTCCAGCCTCCCGCGAATGATCCAGGATCAGATTAGAAAATCTTAATATACCTAATGAAAATTAGCTTAACTAATGTAGTGCGCGGCGGCAGAATCACGCCCATGTTTACGACTACCTTCGATCTCCAGGCCTGGTTGGCGGGCCTGCTCACCGGCCTGGGCCTGTTCGCCGCGGTCGGCGCGCAAAGCGCCTTCATCCTGCGCCAGGGGCTGATGCGGGCACATCTGCCCAGCGTGCTGCTGGTCTGCGGCCTGGCCGATGCCGTGGTCATCTTCGCCAGCGCGCTTGGGCTGCGCGCCCTCGATGAACAGGCGCCGTGGCTGATGACGGTCATGGGCTGGGGCGGGGCGGTCTTTCTGGCATGCTGCGCGTGGCGGTCCGCAAGACGGGCCCTGGCGGCGGGCGGCGGCCTGGCGCCAGCGGCCAGGGTGGCGCATACCCGGCGCGGCGCGGTGTTGAGCGCGCTGGCCTTCACTTTGCTCAATCCGCATTTCTGGCTGGATATGGCCCTGGTCGGCGCGCTTGCGCACAACTTCGGCTCGGCCAGCCTGGCCTTCGCCGCCGGCGCTGTCTGCGCCAGCGTGGTGTGGCTGTTGATCCTGGGCGGCGGCGCGCGCCTGGCCGCGCCCCTGCTGCGCGACGCGCGCACATGGCGCGTACTGGACGGCGGCATCGCGGTCGTCATGGCCGGCATGGCCGTGCGTTTATTGCTGCGCGTGGCCTGAAGCACGCACGTTTTCCCCGGCTGCATCGCAACTTACGCGAAGCTTGCGGCGACGCGGGCAATCCCTAGTGCCCTCGGCATTGAGCCCGGGACGCACTGTCACTATCATTTACAGCACGGTGCCGCCTGTCATTTTCCGTTAGCGGGAAACGACGCACGTAGCGGCGCCCGGCGCAGCGATGCCCGATTAGAAGAAGACAAGCAGGGAGACAAACCACCTCGATACGCCCTCTGACGCGCGCATTTTTTGCGCGGCGTCCAGTGCTGCGGTTCACTCCATACGGTTTCAGTCCAGCGATTCAGGCAGTTCAGACAGTCTCAAGAAGCACGCGGTCCTACGCAGTAAAAATCATAAAGGAGACATTAATGAATCATCGTATCAAGCTGCTCGTCGGCGCCCTGGCTCTCGCCTGCATGGGTAACGCCCACGCCGCCGATCCCATCAAGATCGGCGTCAGCGGTCCCTACACCGGTGGATCATCCTCGATGGGCGTGAGCATGCGTGACGGCGTGCGTCTGGCTGCCGAAGAAATCAATAAGAGCGGCGGTGTGCTCGGGCGCCAATTGGTCCTGATCGAGCGCGACGACGAAGCCAAGAACGAGCGCGGCGTGCAGATCGCGCAGGAGCTGATCAACAAGGAACAGGTTGCCGCCGTCGTCGGCTATATCAATACCGGGGTGGCGCTGGCTTCCCAGCGCTTCTTCCAGGATGCCAAGATTCCGGTCTTCAACAACGTCGCCACCGGCAGCGTCATCACGCACCAGTTCAAGGCGCCGGAGAACCCCGACAACTACGTCTTCCGCAACGCCGCCCATGACAGCATCCAGGCGCCGATGATCGTCGAGGAAGCCGTGGTGCGCAGCGGCTTCAAGAAGGTCGCCATCCTGGCCGACTCCACCAACTATGGCCAGCTGGGCCGCGAAGACCTGGAAAAAGCGCTGGCCGCGAAAGGCGTGAAGGCGGTGGCCACCGAGAAGTTCAACATCAAGGACGTCGACATGACGGCCCAGCTGTTGAAGTCCAAGGAAGCCGGCGCGCAAGCCGTGTTGACCTACGGCATCGGGCCCGAGCTGGCGCAGATCGCCAACGGTATGGCCAAGCTGGGCTGGAAGGTGCCGATCGTCGGCAGCTGGACCCTGTCCATGGCCAACTACATCGATAACGCCGGCGCCAACGGTTCGGGTGCGCGCATGCCGCAAACCTTCATCCAGGAACCCAATACGCCCAAGCGCAAGGCCTTCATCGACGCCTACCTGGCCAAGTTCAAGCCCAAGAACAACCGCATCGATTCGCCGGTGTCGGCCGCCCAGGGCTATGACTCGATCTACCTGCTGGCGGCGGCCATCACCCAGGCCAACTCGACCGAGGGCCCCAAGGTGCGCGCTGCGCTGGAAGACCTGCAGAAGCCGGTGGAAGGCGTGGTCATGACGTATGACAAGCCGTTCACGCACGACGACCACGATGCCATCACCGCCAACCTGGTGGTGTTCGGCGAGGTCAAGGACGGCCGCGTGGTCTATGCGTATCCGGACGACCTGAAGGCCACCGCCCAGCCGCGCAAGAAGGACAGCGCGGCGTCGGCGGCAGCGTCGAAGTAAGCACGTCAAAGCACGATTGAGCAGCAGGCAAACCCCCGCCCAACAGGGCGGGGGTGGGTTTCTTCGCGGAAAATCCGATGATTCTCTTGCAATTGATTTACAGCGGAATCGCGCTGGGCATGATCTACGCGGTCATCGCCTTCGGCTATCAACTGACGTTCGCGACCTCGGGCACCTTGAACTTCGGCCAGGGCGAGGCCCTGATGCTGGGCGCGCTGGTGGGCCTGACGCTGGTCGGCCTGGGCGTCAATTATTGGTTGATGATACCCATCGTCTGCGTCTTCGGCTTCATCCAGGGCGCGGTGGTCGAACGTATCGCCGTGCGTCCGGCCATCAAGACGCGCTCCGAGTTCGGCTGGATCATGGCCACCATCGCGCTGGGCATCATTTTCCGCAACGTCGCGGAAAACGTCTGGGGCCGTGACGACCTGCCTTTCCCGTCGCCGCTGCCCGTGGCGCCCGTGCAGATAGCCGGCGCCAACGTGCTGCCGATGGAAATGCTGGTGGTCGTCGGCGCGCTGGCCATGATGTTGCTGGTCGAACTGTTCAACCGCAAGTCCATCCACGGCAAGGCTTTCGTCGCCACGTCCAACGACCGCGACGCGGCGGGCCTGATGGGCATCAATACCGGGCTGGTGATCACCTTCTCCTACGCGCTGTCGTCGCTGACCGCGTCTTTCGCCGGCGTGCTGATCGCGCCGCTCACGCTGACGGGCGCCACCATGGGCGCGGTGCTGGGCCTGAAGGCCTTCGCCGTCGCCATCATCGGCGGCCTGTCCAGCGGCACCGGCGTGGTGGTCGGCGGCCTGATCCTCGGCATCGCCGAGACCACCACCGGCTTCTATCTGTCGACCGGCTACAAGGACGTACCCGGCCTGGTGTTGCTGTTGCTGGTGCTCGCGTTCAAGCCCGCCGGCCTGTTCGGCAAGACCGCGATCAAGAAGGTCTGACCCATGAAACCGCTCACCTTGATCGCCTCGATTCTGGGCATCGCCTTCCTGATCGGCCTGCCGCTGGCCGTCGCCAATCCGTATTACCTGCATCTCGTCGAAACCATCATGATCTACGCCATCCTGCTGTTCGGGCTGGATATCGTGGTGGGGTACACGGGGCAGGTGTCGCTGGGCCATGCCGGCCTGTTCGGTATCGGCTCCTATGTCGTGGGTGTGCTGTTCTTCCACCTGGGCTGGCCGATCTGGTTGACCCTGCCGGCGGCCATCGCCATCGCCGCCGTGTTCGGCGCCATCCTGGCCTTGCCGGCGCTGCGCGTGATCGGTCCTTACCTGGCCATGGTCACCCTGGCCTTCGGCACCATCATCCAGATCCTCATCAACGAGATGAGTTTCCTGACTGAAGGTCCGATGGGCATCAAGCTCAACAAGCCGACCATCGGCGGGCACATGCTCGACAAGCGCGAGTACTTCTGGCTGGTGGGGGCGCTGCTGGTGCTCGCGCTGCTGGTCGTGCACCGCATCCTGAAGTCGCACATCGGCCGTACCTTCGAAGCCCTGCGCGACAGCCCCATCGCCGCGGACTGCATGGGCGTGTCGGTGTACCGCTACAAGGTGGTGGCCTTCGTCATCAGCGCCGGCTTTGCCGGGCTTGCCGGCGGGCTCTATTCCTACTCCGAGCAATACATCTCACCCAATACCTACAACTTCGAACTGACCATCCTGTTCCTGTTGGCCATCATCATGGGCGGACGCAAGACCCGCGTGGGCGCGCTGCTGGGCGCCGCCATCGTGGTGCTGCTGCCCAAGATGCTGGACGACATCGCGACCTTCCGCCTGATCGCGCTGGGCCTGGCCTTGCTGGTGCTGATCGGCGGCGCCGTCGCCGTGGCCAAGGGCCGCACGACGCCACGGCGCATGGCGGTGCCGGTGGTCGGCACGGTGGCCCTGACGGTGTTCGCCTACTGGATGGAAGCGCTGACGGACTGGCGCCTGACCATCTTCGGCCTGATGATACTTTTCGTCGTGTACTACCTGCCCGACGGCATCGTGGGGTTCGTGCGCAACCTGTTCTTCAACACCCAGCGTGCCGCGCTGGCGGTGAAGAAGGAACTGGTTCAGGAAACGGATGCCGTGCCGCAGACACGCGCCGATCATGGGCAGGAGCTGCTGACGGCCAAGGGCATCCTGATGCAGTTCGGCGGCCTGCGCGCCTTGAATCAGGTCGACCTGGTAGTCAAGCGCGGTTCCATCCACGGGCTGATCGGGCCTAACGGGTCGGGCAAGAGCACCATGATGAACGTGCTGAGCGGCATTTATGTGCCCACGGCGGGCGCGGTGGAATTCGGCGGCCGGTCACTGGTGGGCCTGGTGCCGGCGCAGATCGCGTCGGCCGGCGTGGCGCGCACGTTCCAGAACGTGGCGCTGTTCGGCGAGATGACCGCGCTGGAAAACGTGCTGGTGGGCCTGCACCATACCTTCCGCACCGGCCTGACCAACATCGCCCTGCGCACGCCGCGCTGGAAGCGCGAAGAGAACGAAGCGCGGGCGCGCGCGCTGGCCCTGCTGGAATTCGTGGGACTGGAAAATCTGGCGGACGAAGAGGCGCGCAACCTGCCCTACGGCAAGCAGCGCCTGCTGGAAATCGCGCGCGCGCTGGCACTGGATCCGCAACTGCTGCTGCTCGATGAACCGGCGGCGGGGCTGACCGCGCCCGACATCGCCGAGCTGCTGGTGATCATCCGCAAGGTGCGCGACCACGGCATCACCCTGATCCTGATCGAGCATCATATGGACGTGGTGATGGGTGTCTGCGACACGGTGTCGGTGCTGGACTTCGGACAGAAGATCGCCGAGGGTTTGCCGGCCGAGGTGCAGGCCAATCCCAAGGTCGTCGAAGCCTATCTGGGCGGCTCGGCCGCCTGACGAGAGTGACACATGCTATCCATCAAGAATCTCGAAGCGGGCTACGGCAAGGTCAAGGTCCTGCACGGCATCACCATGGAGGTGCCGAAGGCCAAGGTGGTGACGCTGATCGGCTCCAACGGCGCCGGCAAGACCACCACGATGCGCGCGCTGTCGGGCATGATCAAACCCTCCGCGGGTGAAATCACGCTGGGCGCGCAGCGTATCGACGGCCTCGATTCGCATCGCATCGCGCGCCTGGGCCTGGCGCATTCGCCGGAGGGCCGGCGGGTGTTTCCCACCCTGTCGGTGGCGGACAATCTGCGGCTGGGCGCCTATCCGCGCCTGACGGGCAAGCGTCCGCGCGGCGACGTCGACGGCGACCTGGAGCGCGCCATGGACCTGTTCCCGCGCCTGAAGGAAAGGCGGGCGCAATTGGCCGGCACCTTGTCCGGTGGCGAGCAGCAGATGCTGGCCATGGCGCGCGCCGTCATGCTGAATCCCGAGCTGGTGCTGCTGGACGAACCGTCCATGGGACTGGCGCCGATCCTCGTGGAAGAAGTGTTCCGCATCATCGGCCGCTTGAAGGAGCAGGGCGTGACCATGCTGCTGGTGGAGCAATTCGCCGCGGCGGCCCTGAATGTAGCGGACTACGGCTATGTCCTTGAGAACGGCCGCATTTCCGTCCATGGCACACCCGACAAGCTGCGCCACGATCCCGCCGTGGTGGCGGCCTACCTGGGCGGTTCCCACTGATCGGGGTTTAGCTTGACGTCATGGCAGTCCTTTGCCTGCCCAGGGATCTTCGCCGTAATGCTTCAAGCCTTCCAGATCCATCACCCGCACGCCGCCGTACTCCACTCGCAGCAGGCCGGCAGCCTCCAACGCGGCCAGGGCCTGATTGGCGCGCTGGCGCGACACACGGGCCAGGTAGCCCACTTCTTCCTGGGTGATGGCCAGCTTCATGCCCATGCCGGGATAGAGCAGGGGATTGAACAATTCCGCCAGGCAGCGCGCCACGCGTGCATCGGTGTCGAGCAGGCGGTCGTTTTCCGCCTTGCCTATGAACTGCGCGACGCGCTCATTGAGCTGCTGCAGCAGATAGCGATTGAAGGGGATGCTGGTGTCGAGCAGGAATTCAAAAGTCGCCGCCGGCAAGCGGGCCACGACGGATTCCCGTAGCGCCACCACATCGTATTTGCGGATCTCGCGTTTGAGCAGGGTGCCTTCACCTATCCATCCGCCCGCCGGCACGCCGGTCAGGGACGCCAGCTTGCCGTCCGCATTGCCCACGGAAACCTTTAGCAGCCCGGCCAGGACGCCGATCCAGGCCTGCCCTGGTTCACCCTTGCGCTCGATGATGGTGCCGGCCCCCACCTGCTGGATGGTGATGTCTCTGAGGACGCGCGCCTGCTCTTGCGCATTCAACAGACGGAGCCAGGCGGCGGCCAATTGCAGTGAGTCGGCTTGCTGCATCGGGATATACCCTAAAAGGCTAGGAAATGTCGTAGGGGTGACAGTTGGCGTTTTTTTAACCTTATACCTTAAGCGCAGCCCGATACCTACAACGAAGAGGGCTGGACACCGCGCCGGGGGTGTCGCGATCCACCGATCGCCGCATCAGGCCATGTGTCCAGACCCACACAGGAGACAACGTGGCGCAAGACCTGTCTGCATCCTCGCCGATGCCGGCGGCGGCGGACACCTTTCCCGCCCTGCTGCTGGCGCATGCGCATACGCGCGGCGACCGTCCCGCGATCCGGGAGAAGAACCTTGGCATCTGGCAGGCCCTGACCTGGGCGCAGGTCGCGGCCATGGTGCGCCGCACCGCGCACGGACTGGCTGCCCAGGGCGTGTTGCCGGGCCAGCACGTGGCCGTGGTCGGCGAGAACCGTCCGCGCCTGTATATCTCCATGATGGCGGCCCAGGCGCTGGGCGCGATTCCGGTGCCGATGTACCAGGACGCCGTCGCGCAGGAAATGGCCTATGTGCTGCAGGACGCTGCCATCGGCGTGGTGATCGCCGAGGACCAGGAGCAGGTCGACAAGATGCTGGAGGTACGCGGCGGCTGCCCGGACCTGCGCCGCGTCGTCTATGACGACCCCCGCGGGCTGCGTCACTACAGCGATCCCATGCTGATGTCCTTCGACGCGCTGCTGGCCGCCGGCGACGCGCACGCGGCGCGCGATGCCGGCTTTTTCGACCGCACCGCGGCCGCCGTGCGGCCGGAAGATACCGCGGCGATGTTCTACACGTCCGGTACCACCGGCAAACCGAAAGGCGTGGTGCTGACCCACCTGGCGTTGATCGACCGCGCGCGCGCGGTGCAGGGCATGGAAAACCTGACCGATCGCGAAGACGTGCTGGCTTATCTGCCGCCGGCGTGGATAGGGCAGAACATGTTTTCCTACACGCAGCTGCTGGTCACGGGCTTTACGGTCAACCATCCGGAATCGCCGTCCACGGTGGCCATCGACATGCGCGACATCGGCCCGACCTATTACTTCGCGCCGCCCCGCATCCTGGAAGACCTGCTCACGCGCGTGCTGATACGCATGGAAGACGCCGGCTATATGAAGCGCCATCTGTTCAAGGCCTGCATGAACCTGGCGCGTCGGGTGGGCGTGCGCATCCTGGATGGCGAGCCGGTGGCGCTGTTCGACCGCCTGCGCTATGCCCTGGGCGACATGCTGATCTACGGTCCGCTGCGCAACGCCCTGGGCATGAGCCGCGTGCGCGTGGCCTATACGGCGGGCGAGGCCATCGGCCCGGACCTGTTCACCTTTTATCGGTCGTTGGGCATCAACCTGAAGCAGTTGTACGGGTCCACCGAGACCTCGGTGTTCGTGTGCGTGCAGCCCGACGGCAAGGTGCGCGCCGATACCGTGGGCCCGCCAGTGGCCGGCGTGGAGATCAAGGTTGCCGACAGCGGCGAGATCCTGGTGCGCAGCCCGGGCCTGTTCAAGGAGTACTACCGCAATCCCGCCGCCACCGTGGAAGCGCGTGGCGAAGACGGCTGGTTCCATACGGGTGATGCCGGTTATCTGGATCAGGATGGGCAACTGAAGATCATCGATCGCGCCAAGGACGTCGGCAAGCTGGCGGACGGCAGCCTGTTCGCCCCTAAGTACATCGAAAACAAGCTGAAGTTCTTTCCGCACATCAAGGAAGTGGTGGCCTTCGGCGCGGGCCGCGACCAGGTCTGCGCATTCATCAATATCGATCTGGAAGCCGTCGGCAACTGGGCCGAGCGGCGTGGCCTGGCGTATGCCGGCTATACCGACCTGGCGGGCAAGGACGAGGTCAGTGAACTGATCCTGGGCTGTGTCGAGCAGGCCAATGCCGACCTGGCGCACGATCCGCGTCTGGCGGCGTCCCAGGTGCGGCGCTTCCTGATCCTGCACAAGGAACTGGATCCCGATGATGACGAACTCACCCGTACGCGCAAGGTGCGGCGTGCCTTCATCGCGCAGAAGTACGCCGTGCTGGTGGACGCGTTGTTCGCGGGGCAGGCCACCCAGTACATCGAAACCGAGGTGAAGTTCGAAGACGGCCGCGTCGGCCGCATCGCCGCGGACCTGAAACTGCGCGAGGCGCGGGTGTTCCCCGCGTTGGCCGGGGAGGCGGCCTGATATGAGCCAAGCTGTATTGATGGCCCGTTCCGCCGACACCGCGCTGGCCGCTGACGACCCCATCGCCGACGCACCCGCCACCCGCGCGCGGCGTAGTGGCGAGGTGATACTCGACATGCAGAACATCTCGCTGTCCTTCGGCGGGGTCAAGGCGCTGACCGACATCTCCTTCAATGTCCGCGAGCATGAGATCCGCGCCATCATCGGCCCCAACGGCGCCGGCAAGAGCTCCATGCTCAACGTCATCAACGGCGTCTACACGCCGCAGCAGGGCGCCATCGTCTTCGCGGGCGACCACTACACCCGCATGTCTCCCCGCCGCGCGGCCGAGATGGGCATCGCCCGCACGTTCCAGAACCTGGCGCTGTTCAAGGGCATGAGCGTGCTGGACAACATCATGACCGGCCGCAACCTGCGCATGAAGTGCGGCCTGCTGGCGCAGGCGCTGCGCATCGGCCCGGCGGCTCGCGAGGAAAGCCGCCAACGCGAGTTCGTCGAGAACATCATCGACTTCCTGGAGATCCAGGCGTACCGCAAGGTGCCGGTCGGACGCCTGCCTTATGGCCTGCAGAAACGCGTCGACCTGGGCCGCGCGCTGGCCATGGAGCCGCGCCTGCTGCTGCTGGACGAACCGATGGCGGGCATGAATATCGAGGAAAAGCAGGACATGAGCCGCTACATCCTCGACGTCAACGACGAGTTCGGGACGACCATCGTCCTGATCGAACACGATATGGGCGTGGTGATGGATATCTCCGATCGGGTGGTTGTGCTGGACTACGGCAAGAAGATCGGCGATGGCGCGCCCGACGAGGTACGCGCCAATCCCGACGTCATCCGCGCCTATCTGGGCGTCGCGCACTGACCCGCCACGGAGGACGACATGGGATTCTTTCTTGAAACACTGTTCGGCGGCCTGATGAGCGGCATGCTGTACGCCCTGATCGGCCTGGGCTTCGTGCTGATCTTCAAGGCGTCCGGCGTTTTCAATTTCGCGCAGGGCGCCATGGTGCTGGTCGCCGCCCTGGCGATGGCGCGCTTTTCCGAATGGATTCCGCGCTGGCTCGGTTTCAGCAATCCGCTGCTGGCGAACGTGCTGGCCTTCATCGTGGCGGCGGCCGTGATGTTCGCGCTGGCGGTGGTGGTGGAAAAATTCGTGCTGCGCCATCTGGTCAACCAGGAAGCCACCACGCTGTTGATGGCCACCTTGGGCATCAGCTATTTCCTCGATGGCCTGGGCCAGATCTCCTTCGGCAGCTCGGTGTATTCCATCAATGTGGGCATGCCCAAGGATCCGGCCATCATCCTTGATTCCGTGTTCGACGGCGGCCTGCTGATCAACCTGGAGGATCTCACTGCCGCGGTGGTGGCGGCCTTGCTGGTGGCGGCGCTGGCGCTGTTCTTCCAGTACACGTCCACCGGCCGGGCCCTGCGCGCGGTGGCGGATGACCATCAGGCGGCACAGTCCATCGGCATTCCGCTCAACCGCATCTGGGTGGTGGTGTGGAGCGTGGCGGGTCTGGTGGCGCTGGTGGCGGGCGTGATCTGGGGCTCCAAATTCGGCGTGCAGTTCACCCTGTCGACCGCGGCGCTGCGAGCCTTGCCTGTGGTGATCCTCGGGGGGCTGACATCGGTGCCCGGCGCCATCCTGGGCGGACTGATCATCGGCGTGGGGGAGAAGTTGTCGGAGGTCTACCTGGGTTCGCTGGTGGGCGGCGGTATCGAAATCTGGTTCGCCTATGTGCTGGCGCTGGTCTTCCTGCTGTTCAGGCCGCAGGGCCTGTTCGGCGAAAAAATCATCGACCGGGTTTAACAGGAGCATTCCATGCTGTATCGCGAGAATGGCCAGTTCAAAACCAGCTACGTGGCCGACCAGCAGATTTTTCCGATCCGCCAGGACCGCATCTTCGTCATGCTGCTGCTGGCCTTTGCCTTCGTCGGCGTGCCCTTGCTGGCCAGCGACTACCTGCTGCGCGCCTTGCTGATCCCCTTCCTGATCCTGTCCCTGGCGGCCGTGGGCCTGAATGTGCTGGTGGGCTATTGCGGCCAGATTTCCCTGGGCACGGGCGCCTTCATGGCCGTGGGCGCTTATGCCGCGTGGAACTTCGGTGTGCGTATTCCCGCCATGCCGCTGCTGCTGCAGATCGTCCTGGGCGGACTGTGCGCCACCGTGGTGGGCGTGATCTTCGGCATCCCCAGCCTGCGCATCCGCGGCCTGTACCTGGCGGTGGCGACCCTGGCCGCGCAATTCTTCGTCGACTGGGCGTTCCTGCGGATCCCGTACTTCACCAACTACTCATCGTCGGGCAACGTGTCGGTGCCGCAGCTGACGGCCTTCGGGCTGCCGGTGCAGACCGCCATGGAGAAATACCTGTTCGTGCTGGCGCTGGTGTGCGTGTTCACGCTGTTGGTGAAGAACCTGGTGCGCGGCGCCATCGGCCGTGAATGGATGGCCATCCGCGACATGGACGTGGCGGCGTCCGTCATCGGCATCCGGCCGATGTACGCCAAGCTGACCGCCTTCGCCGTCAGTTCCTTCATCGTCGGCGTGGCGGGAGCCTTGTGGGGCTTCATCCACCTGGGTTCGTGGGAGCCGCTGGCGTTCGACCTGACCCGCTCCTTCCAGCTCCTGTTCATGGTCATCATCGGCGGGCTCGGCTCCATCCTGGGTTGTTTCTTCGGCGCGGCCTTCATCGTTCTGGTGCCCGTGCTGCTGTCCAACATACCGGGCATGTTGGGACTGCCGCTGGCGGTGGACACGGCATCCCATATCGAGCACATGGTGTTCGGCGCCCTCATCGTCACGTTTTTGATCGCCGAGCCGCATGGCCTGGCGCGCTTGTGGAGCATTGCCAAAGAGAAATTGCGGCTGTGGCCTTTTCCGTATTGAAACCGGTATATCACGGTGCCATCAGAGCACCCCGAGGAGGTAATGGAGATGAAACGTTTGAACCTGAAGCGTGCAGGCGCCGCGCTCGCCCTGGGCGCCGCGCTGGGCGGCGTCACCCTGCCGGCCCTCGCCGACGAGCAGTTCGTGCCGTTGCTGGTGTACCGCACCGGCTCCTTCGCGCCGCTGGGCATACCGTGGGCCGACGGCAAGCTGGACTACCTGAAGCTGGTCAATGAACGCGACGGCGGCATCAACGGCGTCAAGATCACCTATGAGGAATGCGAAACCGCCTACGCCACGGACAAGGGCGTGGAGTGCTACGAGCGCCTGAAATCGCATGGTCCGACCGGTGCGTCGGGCTTCGACTCGCAATCCACGGGCATCACTTTCGCGGTGACCGACAAGGCGCCGCTGGACAAGGTGCCGGTGGAAACCGTGGGTTACGGCCTGTCGCAGGCCGCGGATGGGTCGGTGTTCCAGTGGAACTTCCCGCTGCTCGGCACCTACTGGACCGCCGCCGACGTGATGATCCAGGACATCGCCAAGAAAGAAGGCGGCATGGACAAGCTCAAGGGCAAGAAGATCGCCCTCGTGTATCACGACTCGCCCTACGGCAAGGAGCCGATCCAGCTGCTGCAGAAGCGCGCCGCCGCCAATGGCTTCGAACTGCAGCTGTATCCGGTGACGGCGCCCGGCGTCGAGCAGAAGTCGACCTGGCTGCAGATCCGCCAGGCGCGGCCCGCCTATGTGCTGCTGTGGAGCGCGGGCATCATGACACCTACCGCCATCCGCGAAGCGCAGGCCAGCGGCTATCCGCGCGACAAGATGTATGCGATCTGGTGGGCCGGCTCGGAAGGTGACGTGAAGGACCTGGGCGACGTCGCCAAGGGCTACAACGCCATCACCATCCACAACAGCGGCGAGCAGGGCAAGGTGGCCCAGGATCTGAAGAAGTATGTCTACGACAAGGGCCAGGGCAGCGACCGCAACAACACCACCCTGGGCACCATCGCGCACACCCGCGGCATGATCATTTCCATGCTGCAGGTCGAGGCCATCCGCACGGCGCAGGAGAAGTACGGCAAGGGCAAATCGATGACGCCGGAGCAGGTGCGCTGGGGCTTCGAGAACCTGGATCTGACCCAGGAGAAACTGGACAAGCTGGGCTTCGGCGGCATCGTGCGGCCGTTCAAGACGTCCTGCGCCAATCACCTGGGCGCCGACTGGGCCCGCATCGTGCAATGGGACGGCAAGCAGTTCAAGGTGGCGTCGGACTGGTACCAGGCGGATCCCAATATGGTGGGCCCGCTGGTGAAGGCCGAGGCGGCTAAATACGCCAAGGACAAGAACATCACGCCGAAGAACTGCGAAGGGTAATGAAGCCGGCCTTGCGGGTGGGCGCTTGCGGGCGCCTGCCCGCGGGGCGGTGTTTCGAGGGAGTCAGGTATGAACGCAACACCACCCGGCGCGGGTGATGCCGCGGCACCGCCGGTGCTGCTGGACGTCAACGGCATCGAAGTCATCTACAACCACGTCATCCTGGTGCTCAAGGGCGTTTCCCTGCAAGTGCCGGAGGGCAAGATCGTGGCCCTGCTGGGCGCCAACGGCGCGGGCAAGACCACGACCTTGCGCGCGGTGTCCAACCTGCTCAAGGGCGAACGCGGCGACGTCACGAAAGGGCAGATCCGCTACCGCGACGAGCGCGTGGAACGCCTGTCTCCGGCCGAGCTGGTGCAGCGTGGCGTGGTGCAGGTGATGGAAGGGCGGCACTGCTTCGCGCACTTGACGGTGGAAGAGAACCTGCTGACCGGTGCGTACACCCGTCGGTTGAGCCGGGGCGACACCTCCGCCGCCTTGGACCGCGTGTATCAGTACTTCCCGCGCCTGAAGCAGCGGCGTACCAGCCAGTCCGGCTATACCTCCGGCGGCGAGCAGCAGATGACGGCCATCGGGCGGGCCTTGATGGCCAGCCCCAACATGATTTTGCTGGACGAGCCGTCCATGGGCCTGGCGCCGCAGATCGTCGAGGAAATCTTCGAGATCGTGCGCGACCTCAACCAGCGTGAACGCGTGAGCTTTCTGCTGGCGGAACAGAACACCAACATTGCCCTGCGTTACGCGGACTACGGCTACATCCTGGAAAACGGCCGCGTGGTGATGGACGGTGCGGCGGACGCGCTGGGCGCCAATGAAGACGTGAAAGAGTTCTACCTGGGTATTTCCAGCGGCGCGCGCAAGAGCTTCCGCGACACCAAATTCTACCGGCGGCGCAAGCGCTGGCTGGCTTGAAGCAGCGGCGCTGGTGAGCAGCGCCGGCAAGCGTCGCTCTTTATCAGAAGAGGCGGCGGGTTCGAACACGGGTGCCCTTTGATGGAGACCGGGCATATGTCCAATTTCTTCGATGGCCTGGAAACTCGCGCACCCGAGCAGCGCGAGCAGGACCTGATGGCGGCGCTGCCGGGCGCGATCGTCCATGCGCAGACGCAGGCACCGGCGCTGGCGCGCCAACTGGCCGGGGTCGACGCGCGCGCGGTGACCTCGCGTGCCGCGCTGGCGGCCTTGCCGGTCTTGCGCAAGCACGAATTGCTGGAAGGCCAGCAGCGCAGCCGCGCGGCGCCCGGGCCCAACGATGCCGAAAAAGTCTTCGGCGGCTATGCAGCCCTGGGTTGGGGCCAGGCCCTGCGGGTGTTCGCATCGCCGGGGCCCATCTACGAACCGGAAAGCGCCCGGCGCGACTACTGGCGCTTCGGGCGGGCCCTTTATGCCGCCGGCTTTCGCCAGGGGCACCTGACGTACAACTGCTTCTCCTATCACTTCACGCCGGCCGGCTCCATGATGGAGACCGCCGCCCACGCGGTGGGCTGCACGGTCTTTCCCGGCGGCACCGGCCAGACCGAACAGCAGGTCATGGCCATCCGCGACCTGGGGCCCAGCGGGTATACGGGTACGCCCAGTTTCCTGAAGATCATCCTGGAGAAGGCGGAAGAACTGGGGGTCAGGCTGGACACCTTGCGCCGCGCCCTGGTGTCGGGCGAAGCGTTTCCGCCGTCCCTGCGTGACTGGCTGTCGGCCCGCGGCGTGCAGGGCTACCAGGCCTACGGCAGCGCCGATCTGGGCCTGATCGCCTTCGAGACGGAGGCGCGGGAAGGGCTGGTGGTGGGCGAGGACATCATTGTCGAGATCGTGCGTCCGGGCACCGGCGATCCCGTGGCGGAAGGGGAGGTCGGCGAGGTGGTGGTGACCACGCTGAATCCGGATTACCCGCTCGTGCGTTTCGGCACCGGTGACCTGTCGGCCGTGCTGCCGGGCCAGTCGTCCTGCGGACGTACCAATCTGCGTCTGCGCGGCTGGATGGGGCGGGCCGACCAGACCACCAAGGTGCGCGGCCTGTTCGTCCATCCTTCCCAGGTGGCCGAGATCCTGCGGCGCCATCCCCAGGCGGGCCGGGGGCGGCTGGTGGTGACGGGGGCGACCGGGGCCGATCGCATGGTCTTGCGGGTGGAGGCGGCCGACGCGGCGCCGGCGCTGGCGCAAGCGCTGGCCGAATCGGTCCGCGATGTCACCAAGCTGCGCGCCGAGGTCGAGCTGGTGGCGCCCGGCAGCCTGCCGAACGATGGCAAGGTGATCGAGGACGCCCGCTCGTACGATTGAATCCGGGCCGGGCACGGCTCATGCTCGGGCGGCCGCCGGGGGTGTGATCTTATTACCCCGGCTCATTTACCTGATCCTCATCCGCCGCGCTAAGCTTATGCCCCTGCGCGGCGCAGATCAGCGCGCCCGAACTGGATAAAGGACTCATCATGCGTATCGTCAAGGCCGTCATCGGCGCGGCCGTCCTGGCCGGCATTGCCCACACGGCGCAAGCCGCCCCGGAACAAGGCAAGACCCTGGACGTGGTGCGCCATCGCGGCACCGTGCTGTGCGGCACCACGACCGGATTCGCCGGTTTCTCCGCGCCGGATGCCCAGGGCAACTGGAAGGGCCTGGACGTGGACGTGTGCCGTGCCGTCGCCGCCACCGTGTTCGGCGACGCCAGCAAGTTCAAGGTCGTGCCGCTGAACTCGCAGCAGCGCTTCACCGCCCTGCAATCCGGCGAAGTCGACCTGCTGGCGCGCAACACCTCGGTCACGCAGCAACGCGATACCGCTTTGGGCCTGGTCCATGCCGGCGTCAATTTCTATGATGGCCAGGGCTTCCTGGTGCCGAAGTCGCTCAACGTCAAGAGCGCCAAGGAACTGAACGGCGCCACCATCTGCCTGCAGGCCGGCACCTCCAACGAAAACACGCTGGCCGACTGGGCGCGCGCCAACAAGGTCGAGTACAAGCCCGTGGTGATCGACCAGTTCAACGAGGTGGTCAACGCCTTCGTCGCCGGCCGCTGCGACGTATTCAGCACCGATGCGTCGGGCCTGGCGTCGATCCGCATCTCCAAGCTGACGAAGCCGGACGACTACATGGTGCTGCCGGAGATCATCTCCAAGGAGCCCCTGGGCCCGTTCGTGCGCCAGGGTGACGACGGCTGGCTGAACATCGTGAAGTGGTCCATGTCGGCCATGATCGAAGCCGAGGAATACGGCGTGACGTCGGCCAATGTGGACGAGCAGCTCAAGAGCCCCAACCCCAATATCCAGCGCATCCTGGGAGTGATCCCGGGCGCGGGCAAGAACATGGGGGTGGATGACAAGTGGGCCTACAACATCATCAAGCAGGTGGGCAACTACGGCGAGAGCTTCGAGCGCAACGTCGGCCAGGGCAGCCCCTTGAAGATCCAGCGCGGTCTTAACGCGCAATGGAACAAGGGCGGCCTGATGTACGCCCTGCCGATCCGGTAAACGCCAGGGTCAGGCGCTGCGCCGGGCTGCCACAGCGTTGCCCGCGCGGCTGGCGGATTTGCGATCCAGGTGGCCGGAAATCCACTGACCGATGTCGACCACCGCGTCGAAATCGATGCCCGTTTCGATGTCCAGACCGCGCAGCATGTACAGCACGTCTTCCGCCGCGACGTTGCCGGTGGCGCCCTTGGCGTAAGGGCAGCCGCCCAGGCCGGCCACGGAAGTATGGAAGATGGCAACGCCGGTTTCCAGGGCCGCCAGGATGTTGGCGACCGCCTGGCCATACGTGTCATGGAAGTGGCCGGACACACGCGCCGGATCCACCTTGGCCGTCACCGCGCGCATCACTTCGCGCACGCGCGCCGGCGTGCCCACGCCTATGGTGTCGGACACGTCGATCTCGTCGCAGCCCAGGGCCAGATAGCGCTGGGCGACGTCCACCACGGCGGCTACCGGCACCTCACCTTGGTAGGGGCAGCCCAGCGCGGTGCTGATCGAGCCACGCAAGCGCAAGCCGGCCGCCTTGGCGGCTTCGGCCACGGGTTCGAAGCGGGCGATCGATTCAGCGATGGAGCAGTTGATGTTCTTTTGCGAAAAGGCTTCGCTGGCGGCGCCGAAGATCACTACTTCGTCGGCCTTGGCGGCCAGGGCCGCGTCGAAGCCTTTCATATTGGGCGTCAGAACGGAATAGATCACGCCCGGTTTGCGTTCGATACCCGCCATGACCTCGGCGCCGTCCGCCATCTGCGGCACCCATTTGGGCGAGACGAAGGACGCTGCCTCGACATTGGGAAAACCGGCCGCGGACAGGCGGTTCACCAGTTCGATCTTGACGTCGGTGGGAATGAAGGTTTTCTCGTTCTGCAGGCCGTCGCGGGGCGAGACTTCGACAATTTTCACGCGTTCGGGGAAAGACATGGTGATTCCTGTTCTTGGTTCTGTTCGTGTGACTCCTGCGGCGGATTTTAGTCCTTGCCGCGAGCCGCGGATTTTGCGCTGCTACGTTGGTAGTACCCACTTTCACGGCGAGCCACCTTGCCAGCCAGTTCCAGCCGCAGCAGGACCGCGTCCAGGTCGGCGCTGGGCAGGCCGCAGCGCTGCATCAGCAGTTCGCGGTGCACGGGGTCGTGGCCCAGGCAGGCGAGCACCGTCGTAGTCGCTGGGTCGTGCTGCGTGCCGGCTACGGCGTCCGCCGTTTCGACGTTCCCGGGTTGCCGCTTCGGGGCTGGCCGCAAGGGGCTTTGCCCTGGCGCGGCCAATTCATCTTCGATGTCCTCGGCGCTTTCCACCAATTTCGCGCCTTGGCGGATCAGGGCATGGCAGCCGCGCGTCAAAGGAGAGTGAATCGAGCCTGGAATGGCGAAGACTTCGCGGCCGTATTCGCCCGCGAGCCGCGCGGTGATCAATGAGCCACTGCGGCTGGCGGCTTCTACCACCAGCACGCCGCGGCTGAGCCCGGCCACCAGCCGGTTACGGCGAGGAAAATGTTGCGGCAGGGCCGGGGTGCCCAAGGGAAATTCACTGACCAGCGCGCCCAGCTGAGCGATGCGGTCGGCCAGGTCCGCATGCTGCGCGGGATACACCACGTCCACGCCCGTACCCAACACGGCGATCGTGCCGCCCGTGGGCGTGTCACCTGACATCATGCCGCCCTCCGTGTTGCGATCGTGTGACGTCATGGCGCCATTGCCGGCCACGGCCAGCGCGCCTTCGTGCGCCGCCGCGTCGATGCCGGCGGCCATGCCGCTGACGATGTTCCAGCCTTGCGCCGCCAGATGCCGGGCGAAGGCATGGGCGTTGTCGCGGCCGTCGACGCTGGCATTGCGCGCCCCCACAATGGCCAGCGCCGGCTGGCAGAGCATGGCGGGGTTGCCCCGCACGTAGAGCAGGGGCGGCGGGTCGCCGACGTCCAGCAGGCTGCGTGGATAGGCGGGGTCCGCGAGGCAGAGCAGGTGATGCCCTGGCCGGCTTACCCAATCCAGCGCTGCCGCGATGCGTGCCGCCAAGGCCGGGAGGGGCGGGGCCGCCAACTGCCGCGCGAGGGGTGCCGGCACCCATTGCGCCAGGTCGGCGATGGAGCTGGCGTACAGGTGTTGAGGCAGGCCCGTGGCGCCGAGCAGGGCGTAGGCGTCAGCGGGATTCAAGCCGGGTTCGAGCGACAGGCGCAGCCAGGCCGAAAGTTCTGAGGGATCATGAGCGAGCGGCATGCGGCAGTGTCGCATGGCAGGCTGGCGCCTGCCGCGCCACCGTGACCAAACCGCGCGGTCCCCAAACGATTGCCCGAGGGATCCAGATAATGTCCCCTTTATCGCTTAATTAGCCGAAAACTATTAGAAATCAAGTCGTTGATGATTTATCATTACAGGGTTCCCATACTCTCATTCCGCCTGCCGCGCTGACCCCCGGCAGGCTTACGTCATGGCATTGCTCAATATCCTCCGTTATCCCGATCCGCGTTTGCACAAGATCGCCAAGCCGGTCGCGGAAGTGGACGAACGTATCCGCACGCTGGTGCGCGACATGGCCGAAACCATGTACGCGGCGCCCGGTGTGGGGCTGGCCGCGACCCAGGTCGATGTGCATGAGCGCGTGGTGACCATCGATGTGTCCGAGGAAGGCAACGACCTGCTGGTCTTGATCAACCCGGAAATCACCTGGAAGAGCGAAGAGCGCAAGCGTTACGAGGAAGGCTGCCTGTCGGTGCCGGAGATCTACGACGAAGTCGAGCGCTCCGCGCGCATCCGCTTCAAGGCGCTGGATATCGACGGCAAGCCGTATGAGCGGGAAGCGGACGGGCTGCTGGCGGTGTGCGTGCAGCACGAGCTGGATCACCTGGACGGCAAGGTCTTCGTCGAGTACCTGTCTTTCCTCAAGCAGAATCGCATCAAGACCAAGCTGCGCAAAGCCGAGCGCGAAGCGCTGCGGGCTTGACCATGCGCGTTGTCTTCGCCGGTACGCCGGAATTCGCCCGCCTGGCGCTGGACGCCATCCTGGCCGCCGGCCATGAAGTTCCCCTGGTGCTGACCCAGCCCGACCGTCCGGCCGGACGCGGGCTCAAGCTCACCCCCAGCCCTGTCAAGCAGGCCGCCCTGGCCGCCGGCATCCCGGTGGCCCAGCCGCGCAGCCTGCGCCTGGACGGACGCTATCCCGACGAAGCGGCGCAAGCGCGCGAGCAGTTGCTGGCCGCGGCGCCGGACGTGATGGTGGTGGCCGCCTACGGCCTGATCCTGCCGGCCTGGGTGCTGCAATTGCCCACCGCCGGGTGCCTGAACATCCACGCCAGCCTGCTGCCGCGCTGGCGCGGCGCGGCGCCCATCCAGCGAGCCATCGAGGCTGGCGACGAGCGCACCGGCGTCACCATCATGCAGATGGACGAAGGCCTGGATACGGGCGACATGCTGCTGGTGCTGCCGGTGGACATCGGCGCGGATCAGAACGCGGCTGAATTGCATGACGCGCTGGCGGATGCCGGCGCGAAGGCCATCGTCGAGGCCCTGGCCACGCTGCCCACGCTGCGGCGCGAGCGGCAGCCCGAAGAGGGCGTGACGTACGCGGCCAAGCTGGACAAGGCCGAGGCGCCGCTGGATTTCACGCAGACGGCGGCGTTGCTGGCGCGCCGGGTGCGCGCCTTCAATCCGGTCCCGGGCGCGACGGCGCGCCTGCCTGGCCTGGACGATCCGATCAAAGTCTGGCGCGCTTGCGCCTTGCCGGCGGACCAGCCGGCGGTCGTGCCCGGCACCGTGCTG
Source organism: Bordetella sp. N (assembly GCF_001433395.1). GTDB lineage: Bacteria > Pseudomonadota > Gammaproteobacteria > Burkholderiales > Burkholderiaceae_B > Bordetella_C. Next base: position 4,993,845 of record NZ_CP013111.1, on the reverse strand, counting down.
CATGCCGGGCCGGAAGGCGTGGACATCGCCACTGCCGACGGCATCCTGCGCTTGCTGGAAGTCCAGAAAGCTGGCGGCAAGCGCCAGCCTATCGACGTCTTCGTGCGCGGCTGGCAGCCCTGAGCGACTTCCGTTCTTAAGAACCCGGTAGATCGGGGACACCGCGGAGCCGGGTCCCCCGGTCCGCCGGTGTCGCCCCCTGGGGGGCCACGCGCAGCGTGGTACGGGGGGGCCGCTGCTCTGGCGGCAAGCGCCAGCCTATCGACGTCTTCGTGCGCGGCTGGCAGCCTTGAGCGACTTCCGTTCTTAAGAACCCGGTAGATCGGGGACACCGCGGAGCCGGGTCCCCGATCTACCGGTGTCGCCCCCTGGGGGGCCACGCGTAGCGTGGTACGGGGGGGCCCTAATACAGGGTTTGCTGGACCCGGTCCGGCAGCGCTTTATCGTAGGCTTCGCCGTCGAAGCCGTTCTTGCTGATATCGCTGATGATCTTGCCCGTGCTGGGCAGCGCACTGCGTTCGATCTGCGTGGCCGGATCCCACAGGCGTGAACGCACCAGCGCCCGCGAGCACTGGAAGAACACGGTTTCCACATGCACCACCAGCACTGACCGCGGCGGCTTGCCATCCACTTCGAAGCGGGCCAGCAGCGCGGGATCCACGCTGATCTCCGCGCGGCCATTCACGCGCAGGGTCTCGCCCACACCAGGCACCAGAAACAGCAGCGCCACGCGCGGATCCGCGATGACATTGCGCAGGCTGTCGACGCGATTGTTGCCACGCCGGTCCGGCAGCAGCAAGGTATGTTCATCGTCTATGGTGACAAAGCCGGCCGGATCGCCGCGCGGCGAAACGTCCAGGCCTCTGGGCCCGCTGGTCGCCAGGGCCATGAAAGGCGCGGCTTCAATGAACGCGCGGTAATGCGGGTGGATATAAGGCGTTTCCTTGAGCAGGGACGCCTCGCTGGGCTGACCATACAAGGCGGCCAGGGTCTCCAGGTCGCCGATGCGGTGGGCGGCATCGATTTTCATGGCAGTTCCTACGCGTCCGCGCGGTTGAGATAGGCCAGCACCGGGCGCAGCGCCGGCAGCTGGGGCGCGCCCGCGGAAATCGTGGCGCGGTCCGTCCAGGGATAAGGCAAAGCGGTGATCCAGTCGAAAACCGCGCCGGCGTTATCGGCCGGCAGCACTTCCATCGCATCGATGGTGATGGCCAGCTCGCGGACGAGATGCGGCTGCGCCTGGAAGCGCCAGTCGTAGCTGCCGCAGCCCACGCGCACCTGGCCGCTGGTCTTGTCGGTCATGGCCACCATCCAGTCGCACACGAACTGATCCAGCCGCGCGCCGGCGGTCGGCCGCGCCAGATAGAAGGTGTACACGTTCTCATAGGTCTGGCCGAACTTGCGCACCAGCGTATCGGCGATGCCGGGCTCGCCTTCGACCTCGGACGGAAACGCGATGGCCTGGGTCTTCAGGATCATGCGCAGGCGCGCATCCGGCGCGAAGGCGCGCGCGATATACAGCGGACGGTTCTCGTCCTTGCCATGGAAGTAATCGCGCAGCAGGTCTTCGCTGGTGGGTTGCGGAAGGGTCATAATTTCAATGCTCTCCTTTGCTGATCCATTTCGAGACAGTGGGTGCGTGGTATTCCTCGAAGCGTTCCAGCAATTTGCCCGGATCGCTGTCAACCATCAGCATCGCGCGATGTTCCGGACGCATGAAGGCTTCGTCGCGGGCATGGTCGAGGAACTGGGCCAGCTTGTCGTAGAAGCCGGCGATATTGAGCAGGCCGCAAGGTTTCTTGTGCATGCCCAGCTGCGCCCAGGTCCAGGTCTCGAAGATTTCCTCGAACGTGCCGGCGCCGCCGGGCAGGGCGACGAAGCCGTCGGCCCGCTGCACCATCATGGTCTTGCGTTCATGCATGGAACCGACGATGTGTTGTTCGGTCAGTCCCGCATGGGCCATCTCCTTGGCCACCAGCGCTTCCGGGATCACCCCGATGACGCGGCCACCCGCGGCCAGGACGGCGTCAGCCAGCACGCCCATGGTGCCCGCGCGCGCGCCGCCATACACCAGGCCAAGGTTGCGTCTGGCCAGTTCCCGGCCGAAGGCCGCGGCTTGTTCCACATAGACAGGTTGCCGGCCCGAATTGGAGCCCAGGTACACGCAGATATTTTCAAGTGCCATGGATACGTCGGTGTGCAGGGGCCGGCTCGCAGGGAGCGCATGGCGCTTTTTTCCTGCTCAACGGTCCCACGGCGGCAATATTGCCCGCCGGGCCGGGCGGCGGGCGCCCGGGGCAAGCTGGGTAGTTTACAGCCCGCGGCACGGCACTTGCGTAAGTCCCCCGACATAGCGGTCCGGTGGTCGTTTCCTTGCTCAACAGGCAAGCCGGCCACCATCAGGAATTCCGCAAGAACGGCGTCGCAGGACGCCGTTCCATTCACGACAACGCGATCAGGAGAGTACGCCATGGATATGCCTACCCGTTCGGCCGATACGAGCAAATTCAACATGGACGTCGACGCCATACGCAAGAAGGCCCGCAAGGACATCGAAGACGGTGCGGTCACCGACAGCTACCAAGCAGATCGGGAAACCGTGCTCAAGTTGCTCAATGAAGCGCTGGCCACCGAAGTGGTCTGTGTGCTGCGCTACAAGCGCCACTATTTCATGGCTCGCGGCATGAATGCCGAGCCCGTGGCCGCGGAATTCGCCGAGCACGCGACAGAAGAGCAGCAGCACGCCGACAGCCTGGCCGAGCGCATCGTGCAGCTGGGTGGCGCCCCCGACCTGAATCCGGACCGCCTGAGCAAGCTCAGCCATTCGGAGTATGTCGAGGCCAACACCCTGGAAGACATGATCAAGGAGAACCTGATCGCCGAGCGTATCGCCATCGACAGCTACAAGCAGATGGTGCAGTACATCGGCGACAAGGATCCGACCACGCGCCGTCTGCTGGAGCAGATCCTGGCGGTCGAGGAAGAACACGCCGACGATCTGTCGGACTTCCTGGGCTGAGTACGCAATAAAAAAACGCGCGCCACGGTTAACCGTGGCGCGCGTTTGATCGTGAGCGTCAGGTGCGCGTCAGTGCATCCAGCTTGGCCGGATTACGCCCGCGGCGTGTCGATCTCGTCAGCCCACAGATCGTACTCATCCGCGTCGGTAACCACCGCGCGCACCATGTCGCCGGGCTTCAGGTCGCGGTCCGACGCGATGTAGACGCTGCCGTCGATTTCGGGGGCGTCGGCACTGCTGCGGCCGATGGCGCCGTCTTCGTCGACTTCATCGATCAGCACGTCGATCTCGCGGCCGACCTTGGCTTGCAGGCGCTGGGCGGAAATCGCCTGTTGGTGCGCCATGAAGCGTTCCCAACGTTCCTGCTTCACCTCATCGGGCACATGGCCTTCCAGTGCGTTGGCGGGCGCGCCGTCCACCGGCGAATATTGGAAACAGCCCACGCGGTCCAGCTGCGCTTCGGTCATCCAGTCCAGCAGGTACTGGAAGTCTTCTTCGGTTTCCCCAGGGAAGCCGACGATGAAGGTGGAGCGGATCGTCAGGTCCGGACAGGCTTCGCGCCAGCGCTTGATGCGCGCCATCGTCTTGTCTTCGAAGGCCGGGCGCTTCATCAGCTTGAGGACGCGCGGGCTGGCGTGCTGGAAGGGGATGTCCAGGTACGGCAGGATCTTGCCTTCGGTCATCAGCGGGATGACTTCGTCGACGTGCGGGTAGGGGTAGACGTAGTGCAGGCGCGTCCACACGCCCAGGTCCGACAGGGCCGAGCACAGTTCGGTCATGCGGGTCTTTACCGGGCGGCCGTTCCAGAAGCCGCTGCGATACTTGACGTCGACGCCGTAGGCGCTGGTGTCCTGCGAAATGACCAGCAGTTCCTTGACGCCGGCCTTGACCAGGCGTTCGGCTTCGTTCAACACGTCGCCGACCGGGCGGCTGACCAGGTCGCCGCGCATGGACGGGATGATGCAGAAGCTGCAGCGGTGATTACAGCCCTCGGAAATCTTCAGGTAGGCGTAGTGGCGCGGCGTCAGCTTGACGCCTTGCGGCGGCACCAGGTCCAGGTAGGGATTGTGGTCGGCCTTGGGCGGGGCGGCGCTGTGCACGGCGCGCACCACCTGTTCGTACTGCTGCGGGCCGGTCACGGCCAGCACGCTGGGGTGCACGTTGCGGATGACCGCTTCTTCCACGCCCATGCAGCCCGTCACGATGACCTTGCCGTTTTCGGCGATGGCCTCGCCGATGGCGTCCAGCGATTCCGCCTTGGCGCTGTCGATGAAGCCACAGGTGTTGACCACCACGACGTCGGCGTCGTTGTAGGAAGGCGTGACTTCATAGCCTTCGGTGCGCAGCTGCGTGAGGATGCGCTCGGAGTCCACGAGCGCCTTCGGACAGCCCAGGCTGACGAAACCGACGCGGGGCGTGCGGCCGCTCTGGCCACCGTTGCCGCTGCTACCGCCGCTATTGCCGTTACCGGCGCCACCGATGTCGGCGCCGTTACCGCCGTCGGCGTGGATGGCCGAGGCGGGCGTGTTGTCGGCGCTCACGCCGGAGCGGGATTTTTCCAGGATTTCCAATCTATTTCACCGTAGGTTCGCGCAGCGGCCGGGGCCGTGCGGCAAGGATATTCGTCGAAGATTCTTCAGGTCAGGCTGGCTCGGCCGCATGCCAGGGGGGCAGGTCGCGCAAGGTTTCCGGATGGAGGATGGCCACCTGCAGCAGGGTTCTTGCCGCGCCGGAAGGGTTGCGTCGGCCTTGTTCCCAATCCTGCAGCGTTCGGACGCTCACGCCGAGCAAATCGGCGAATTCGGCTTGGGGCAGGCCCACTTGGGTACGGGCTTCGCTGATGCGTGATGCCAGCCATCGGGCGGAATGCCCCGATGGGGTTGCTTTATTCATATCGTGGGTTATTCAGGCAGCGCGCGTCATTGCCGCTACCTCGTTGCACGCCGTCGCGCCGGAGCTGACAGCGGGGATGGGCCGGAATTATACGGCATTGCCGGAGTTCCTGCTGGGGTTGTCCACCGGGATTGGCACGGGTGCAACACCCAGGTTCAGGTGGCCGCGCTCTCGTGGGCCAGGAGCGGAAACCGCAGGTCGAAGGCGGCGCCCCCCAGCGAGCTGGGCACGCAGATGACCGTTCCTCCATGCGCCAGGACGATCGCGCGAACCACCGCCAGGCCCAGTCCGCTGCCACCCGTCGGGGACGCTCCTGTTCGCGTACAGCGGTAGAACGCTTCAAAGATGTCCGTCGCCAGCTCCTCCGACACCCCCGGTCCATTGTCTTCGACCCGGACCCGGTACAGACGCCCCTCTTCGACCACGGTGCTGACCCTTACATTCCCCGGCGCGGCGTGCTGAACGGCGTTCTCCAGCAGCGCGATCACGACCTGCCGCAGGCGGATCGGGTCGCACTCGACCACCTGTTCGGTCAGTTGCGTCTCAAGAGTCAGGCCGGCCGAAGCCAGTCGCGGCTGATAGGACTCGAGGACCAGCGAGATCTCGCGCGACGCTTCAACGCATCTCATACCGAGCGCCAGCTGGGAGCTTTCTGCCAGCGCCACCGACCGCAGATCTTCGATCAATTGAGTCAGCCCCTCCACATGGGACAGGAGCCGACGGAACTCCTGCGGGCTGGCGGAGAACACGCCGTCGTTCAGCGCCTGCAGCCGTCCCTGCAGAATCGTGACGGGCGTGCGCAGCTCATGGGCGATCGTCGCATTCCAGACCGCGCGCTGGTTGGCCATGCGCTGCAGCGTCTCGGCCATGGAGTTGAAGTCTTGTACAAGCTGGGAGATTTCGAGCGGGGATCCCAGTCCGTCCACGGCGCGTGCGCTCAGGTCGCCTTGCGCCACCACTCGAAGGTTCGCCGCCACGGAGCCGAGCGGGATAAGAAATTTCTGGGCAAGGCGAACCGCGCTGACCACGGCAATGAATACCGAAACCACGGTCGCCGCGATGGCCCACACCAACTCGAATTTGTCGGGCAACCACTCCGTCAGCGATGGGGGAACCCCTTGAGTCTGATACAGCAGCAGTCCGTAGAAAACGCTGGCGCCCGTCAGCGTCATGGTGCTGATGCCGATGGCCAGCCCGATCAGCGACAGCGCCAAGTGTCCGCGCAGACTGCTTGCGGCAATCATTGCCTGACACCCAGGCGATATCCAATGCCCCGGACACCTTCCGGGAAACCGGTGATTCCATGGTCTTGCAGTTTCCTGCGCAGCTTGCTGATGTGACTGTCCACCGTTCGCTCCATCGTCTCGCCTTCGGGCAGGCAGGTAACGAGCAAGTCATCGCGCGAAAATACCTTGCGCGGAAATTTCATCAGGCGGCTCAGAAGATTGAACTCAGTGGGCGTTAGCGGCAGGGGATGCGGCTCGCCGGCGACATCGACCAATGCTTCGTGGCTCTCGATGTCGACGGTGAACGGACCCACGCGCAGCAGCTCCGCTTTGTGTGAGCTGCCGGACATCTGTGAGCGCCGCAGGACGGCGCGAACTCGCGCCGCGACTTCGGCAGGATTGAAAGGCTTCTCGATGTAGTCGTCGGCACCGATGCGCAGCCCCAGCAGCTTGTCGGCGTCCTGATCCAGGGCGGTCAACATGATGACGGGTGTCTGGCTGCGGGTTCTCAATTCCGCAAGCACCTGCCATCCATCCTTGATCGGCAGCTGCACGTCCAGCAGCACCAGGTCGGGCTTGAGTTGTCCATGCAGTGTCAACGCGGATGCGCCGTCGGTCGCGCCGACGACGCTGAAACCTTCGCGCTCCACATAGGCTTTCACGACTTCAAAAATATCCAGTTCGTCTTCGACGATCAGGACCAAGGAATTGGATCTGGTCACGCTCATAAAAAATCACCGGTAATTCGCGGAATCATATATACCGCTCGGCTTTGCTTATAACTGACCCATAAGCGGCGTTTGCACGTTTTTGAATACCTCTCAATAGACGCGTTTTACGTGCATTCAGATGATTCTCACGAATCACATCACGCCTCACTCTGTCGGATTTTTCTGCGCGAACGCGCGCCGCGCTTACCTGCAAAAGACCACCGCGTTCATCAAGCCTCCACATGGCCTGCATGTCCACGCAACGACCAGCCCTCAAGCTTCGGCCATCGAATCGAAATGGACAGACGGATGCCCTGACGGGCCCTCGAGTGCGCTTATGTCGGAAAAACAAAGATCTTTCAGGTACGCCGGTGGCGCGCTGTTGCTTGCGACTTTTCTGAGTGGCTGTGTCGCCCTTCCAACACCCACATTGCCGGCGGACGTGCCCGACACCTGGGCGCAGCAGCCCGGCGCCCAGGGGCCTTCCGTGGACCTGCGGTCGTGGTGGACCGCCTTCAATGATTCCACCCTGAACGCGCTGGTGGATGAGGCTTTACAGAGAAACCTCGACATCGCCCAGGCCGAGAAGCTGCTCGAAGCGGAGCGACAACTGTCAGGTCGACAGGGCTCCAGTTATCTGCCCGTCGTGTCCGCGGGCGGGCGTCCGGTGCAGGATGCCTCGGGCAGGCATTCATTCTTCCATGCCAGCATCGACGCGTCCTGGGAGCTGGATCTCTTCGGTGGCGGTGAAAGCGAAGAGCGGCTTGGCGCGGCGGAAGTCGGCGGCGCCGAAGCGAAGCAGCAAGGCATTCGGGTGGCGGTCGTGGCGGGTGTCGTGCGCAACTACCTCGACATGACGGTGGCGAACTGGCAGCTGGCCAATCTGCAGAAAATATCCGCCCTAGATCAGCGCGCGGCGCACCTGGCAAAAGTCCGCAGCGATACGCGTCTTGCCAACGCGGATGAAATCACCAACGCATCCTTGCGACTGCAACAGGGGCAGGCGGAAATCGCGGCGATGCGGCAGACGGCCGCGCAGCATGCACGCGCGCTTGCGCTTCTGCTTGGCAGAGCGGCGCCCGATGCGGCGTGGGCCACGGCCGCCACCCCGCCGGACCTGGCCGCATTCCGCTTGCAGCAGGTGCCCGCGGATCTGCTGCGCTCGCGTCCGGATGTGCGCGAAGCCGAAGCGGAAGTGCTTGCCGCTGCCGCGCGCGTCGGTATCGCAAGAGCCGCGCTCTACCCCCGCCTGAGCCTGGCGGGAACGATTCTGTATTCGCACAACATCACGACGAATCGAAGCGCCAACAATAACTACCTGCCTTCCATCGGTCCGGTGATCTCGATTCCGCTGTTTGATTGGGGACGGCTGCGGGCCGAAGTGAAGGCAGGTGAGAAGCGCATGGACGCGTCCTTGCTGGGCTACCGCAAGGCCGTCATGAGCGGCGCGTCCGAAGTCGAGGGCGCTTTGTCCACGTATCAGATCGAGCAGGATCGTGTCGCCGCGCTGACCAACGCCAACCAGGTGTTGAGCCGCAAGCGGGACATGCAGCGCCGCCGCTCCGAGTTGGGAATATCCAGCGCGTTCGAGTCTATCGATGACGAACAGCGATCCCTGGAGACGTCGTCCGACCTGACGCTGGCCCGGGCTTCGCGATCACTTGCGTTCATCGCGCTCTACAAGGCACTGGGTGGCGCTCCGCTCACGCCAGTCACGGAGGAAAAGCCATGATCGCTCTCGCACGAAAAACCATCATTCACGAATGGCGCCGGTTTCTGCCCGTCATCCTGTCCGTGGGCTTCGCGGGCGTGCTGTTGGCCGTGCAGGCGGCCCTGGTGCTCGGCATCTTCGGCACGGCGGCCCTGTATGTCAACGCGTCATCCGCGGACCTGTGGGCGGGCTATCCCGGAACCCAAAGCGTCAGCCACGGCCGCCAGGTCAGCGCGGACGCCGAGTTCAGGCTGCGCATGGACCCCGAGGTTACCGCGGTTGAAGCGTACCAGTGGGTGGACGGGGACTGGGTCTCGGATTCGATCCGATCCGCCGGCGTTCCTGTTTACGTGTCGGGAATCTCCACTGCCGCCGACGCCTTGATGTTCTCGACGGTGTTACCGGCCGACCTTCGCAGGCGCTTGCGCGAACCTGGCGCGGTGATCGTGGACAAGGCCGACCTTGGCACGCTGGGCGTCACCGTCGGCGGGCGTGCCTGGATCAACAGACAACAGGTGCATGTGGTGGGCGTCCTGCCCGGGCTGCGCGGCTTGGGCGGGACCAACGTGCTGTCCTCATGGGAAACGGCGCGGACGATAGCCGGTTCCGACGCGCGCGACGGCAGCACCTATTACGTGGCGTCCCTGGCCGATCCCAGCCGCGCTCCCATCGTGCGCCAAAGAATGGCGGACATCGACCCGGGTTTCGGCCGCCTCGAAGTCTGGACCGCGCGCGATTTCGCCCTGCGCTCGCAATTGCAGTGGCTGCTGGAAACGGGCGCTGGTGTAGCCGTTCTGTTCATGGCGCTGATCGTCACGCTGGTCGGCGCGATCATCACGAACCAGTCGCTGTCATCCATCGTGTCGGCCTCCGCCCGTGAATACGCGACGCTCAACGCGCTGGGCGCCAGCCGCGGCGCCCTGGCTCGGGTCGTCCTGGTGCAGGCATGCATCCTGGGCGGGCTGGGGCTGGTGCTGGCGTCGGTGGTCAGCACGATCCTGCTGGCGCTTGCCGCCTTCTATCAGGTGCCGGTGGCGATGACGCCCATCGTGGGCTTGGGCTGCGCCGCGCTGGTGGCCATTCTCGCGCTGTTGTCCAGCGTGATGGCATGCCGCAGCCTGATGCGCACCGATCCCTCCATTCTTCTTCGCTAAGGGAATAGTCATGTCCAGCGATTTCGATCCAAAGACCGGGGCCGGGCCTTCCGCGCCAACCTTGCAGGCCGTCGGCTTGTGCCGGTCGTTCAAGGCAGGCGAGTCCTACGTGCATGTCCTGCGCGGCTTGAATGTCGCCGTGCATGCGGGTGAGTTGACGCTCGTCTCGGGGCCATCCGGATGCGGGAAAAGCACCTTGCTGTCGCTGCTCTCCGGCCTGCAGCTGCCGGACGGCGGCCAGGTGAGGGCCTACGGCCAGGACCTGGCCGCGATGAATGCCAAAGCGCGGGAGCAGTTCCGATTGAAGCACACGGGCTTCGTGTTCCAGGGATTCAATCTCTTCCCCGCGCTGACTTCAGTGGAACAAGTGCAGCTGCCGCTTGGCTATATGGGAATGAAAAAGGCGGAAAGCCGTGAGCTCGCCATGGAAGCTCTGCGGGATGTGAGCATGTCGCATCGGGCATCGATGCGGCCGGCTCAGCTTTCCGGCGGCGAGAAACAAAGAGTGGCGATAGCAAGAGCCATCGCGAAGCGGCCGAAACTGCTGTTCGCCGACGAGCCAACCAGCGCGCTGGACGCGGCGAACGGGCAGCGGGTCATCGAGCTGCTGCACCGCTTCGCGAACCAACACAACGCAACCGTACTGTGCGTCAGCCACGATCCCCGCCTGATCAGGCATGCGGACCGTGTCGTCGCAATGGAAGACGGCGCCGTACGTACCGACGAGCGCAGGTCAGGAAACCAATCAGGCACCCCCGTGCCGGGAGAAAAATCATGAAAAACATTCTTCGCCTTCGAGCGACGGCGCTGGTGTTCGTCGCGACTTTCACGCTGACCGGCTGCCTGGACGACAGTGTCGCGGCCGAGCCTTACGGCAAGCCGACCCTGGACGGCCATGAAATCGTGGCGGTCGCCCGCGGCAGGATCGATGTTGAAGGTGGGCTCGCCGTCCTGTCGCCCGCCGCGTCCGGCACCGTCACGGCCGTGATGGTCAAGGAAGGAGATCTGGTCCGCAAAGGCCAACTGCTGCTGACGCAGGACGACGCCCCCGCGATGGCGGCCACCGGGGTCGCGAGCGCCGAGCTGGCGCTGGCGAACGAAAGACTGCTGGCTGGTGAGAAGCGCTTGCCCGATCTGCGCCGCAGCCTGAACCAATACAGGATCGCCGCGCGCGAGGGTGCTGCCCAGGGTCAGGAAGTCGACCAGGCCAATGAACGCCTGCAGTCCGCGCTTTCCGACGTGGCGGTCGCCAAAGCGGAAGTCGCCGTCGCCCAAAAGCGCCTGGATCAGGCCTCCACCGAGGTCCGTTCGTTCGAATTGCGCGCGCTCGAAGACGGTGTGGTGACGGCGGTCTTCGCGCAAAGAGGATCGAACCTGGCGGCAGGCGCGGGCGCCGTGGCGCTGATGCCCAACCGCCCGCTGGTCGTGCGAGTCGAAGTGAACGCCGCCTATGTCAACGCCGTGCGGGTAGGCATGCGGGCGATCGTGCAGGGCGAGTCCGGATCGGCCGACGGCGCTGATGCTTTCCCTGCGGCACATCTGGTTCGGCTGAGCCCGGTGTACGGCGACGGACGTCAGGACGAAGACACGGAGCGCGGTCCCGTGCGTGTTGTGAAAGGAACCCTGGCCTTCGATGGTTCGGCTCGGGCTTTGGTGGGTCAAACGGTAAGGGTGAACTTCTATGAATGAGCAATGCGCATCGCGCTGGATGATACAGACCGATTTCGACGGCACGATCAGCCGTCAGGACGTGATGGACACCTTGTTGGACCGGTATGGCATGACGGGTTGGGAAGCGCTCGAGGGGGCCTGGGAGCGTGGAGAAATCGGGTCGAGGGCCTGCATGACGGCTCAGGTCCGCTTGCTTTCCATGAGCGTCGCGGAGCTGCACGAGAGCCTCAAGCAGATCACGATAGATCCGCAGTTCGCCCGATTCGTGGCGCTCGCCCGCGAGCTGCGCATCCCCGTGCAGGTGGTCAGCGATGGCCTGGACTGCGCCATCAAAACGGTTCTCACCAGGGAAGGGCTGGGCGATCTTCCCATCCTGGCGAACAGCTTCCAGCCCGCGGGGCCACGGCGCTGGACGCTGGGAACCCCGTGGGCCCGCGGAAATTGTGCGAGCGCGAACTGCAAGTGCGGCCATCTGGCGCGCGAGCAGACGGCTGGCCAACGTGTGCTGTATATCGGCGACGGCAGATCCGACTATTGCGTGGCGGGCAAGGCGGACTTCGTGCTGGCCAAGGGCAGCCTGATCGCGCATTGCCGCGAGAACAACATTCCTCACGCGGAATTCCGCGGCTTCGGCGACGCCATCGAGCATCTGCACGATGTCGTGCTTTCGAGTACTTCGACTGGGATGGTGACATGATGCAATCCGGTTCCTTCTTCTCAACGATAGGCGCGCCGCAGCTTCGGTCGGGTATGCCGCGATTCAGCGAACGCGCCGTTTGCCTGCCCTCGACCGAGGTCCCGACCCACGAATACCTGCTGGAAGGGCAGGGCGAGGCTGGCCGCACAGGCATCCTGCTGGTCCATGGGCTGACCGGCACGCCAAATGAAATGCGCGTGCTGGCCCGTGGCCTCAACAACCAGGGCTATACGGTGCTGGCGGTGCAGCTGGCGGGGCATTGCGGGACCCTGCAGGATCTGGTGGGGACCAGCTGGCTCGACTGGCTGTGCAGTGTCCGCCGCGGCGCGGATGTGCTGGCCCGCCGTGTCGATCGAGTGTTCGTGGGCGGGCTTTCCATGGGCGCCGTGCTGGCGCTGGCCCTGGCGCAGGAACGACCGAAGCAGATCGCCGGCGTATTGGCCTTGTCCCCGGTCTTCCGCCACGACGGCTGGAGCATGCCGTGTTACACGAAGCTCTCTTTCCTGCTGCCGGTCTTCCGGTGGCTCGGCATCGGCCGGCACAGCGTGTTCTTCGAACGCGCGCCCTATGGCATCAAGGACGAAGCCTTGCGCTCTCGCGTTGTCGCGAAGATGCGCGCGGGGGACAGTGTTGCTTCCGGCTTGCCGGGTAATCCCTGGTGGTCAGTGATCGAGATGCGCAAGTTGTCGGCGTCGGTACTGCGCCGGATGGAAGCCCTGAGCGTGCCTTGCCTGGTGGTGCATGCCAAGAATGACGATATTGCTTCGGTATCGAATGCCTTCGACATCGTCAGCAGGGCGCGCTTTGCGGAAGTGCATCTGCACTTGTTGAACAACAGCTACCACATGATCACCATCGATCGAGAGCGGCGCCAGGTCATCGACAGGGCGGTGGCATTCGTCGCGGCAGTCGTGGGTAGAAACCAGCATACGGGTCTGGATCATGTTCGATGACGGCACGACACCCCTGGTGGTTTCGCTCTGGATGCTCAATCTGTTCTTCGACAGCGCGGGCCAGCTGATATTCAAGGCTGCCGCGATGGATACGGGCAATGGCAAGGGTTGGGCGCGCTGGAAAGCGATGACGCACCGGCCCTGGCTGTGGCTCGGTCTGCTTTGCTATGTGCTGGAGTTCATCCTCTGGCTGGCCTTTATTTCGCTGGTGCCGCTGTCCGATGGTGTTTTGCTGGGTTCGATCAGCATCGTCATTGTCATGCTGGCAGGGCGTGTGCTTTTCCGGGAACGCCTGACCACGCTCAGAGTGCTCGGAATGCTCCTGGTTTCGCTAGGCGTGGCGATCGTTGGTTTCAAGGGGTAGGGCGATGCGACGTTTCTATTTGATCGGATTCATCGCCCTGGTGGCGTTCGACACCCTGGCGCAGGTCAGTTTCAAGCATGCGGGGACGCAAGCCCTGCCGCTGGAATTTTCAACATACTGGTTTGGCCGGGTGTTTGGACAGCCCTGGATCTACGGCGCGTTCGTCGGTTATCTGGGCGCGATGGTCAGCTGGCTGATCCTGCTCCGCCACGCACCCATCGGGCCGGCGTTCGCGGTGTCTTCCCTGGATATCGTGGCCGTGCTGTTCGTCTCGGCGGTGTGGTTCGACGAGCCCATAGGCTGGGCTCAGGTCACGGGAACGGTGGTGATCCTGGGGGGCATTGCATGCCTGGCCATAAGCGAATCGGACTGAACCCCAAATTTTTTAGCTGATCTTTTTTTCAAGTCCACGGTCCCTCCACACTTCCTCGACCGTGGTTCCATCGTGAAGGCACAGACTTCACGGACATCATTCAGATATATAAGGCTTGCGACCATGCCTATCGATACTACCCGCCTGTTGGCGGACGAGGCCCGTTATTGCTCCTTCGGCGACACGGTTCACTACGTCAACCCGCCCAAGATCTTCACCGGCTGCGAAGGCAGCTATATGTTGGACGACGCGGGGACGCGTTATCTGGACCTGCAGATGTGGTATTCGGCGGTCAATTTCGGCTATCGAAATCAGCGCCTGGAAGACGTGCTGCGGCGCCAGCTGGATACGCTGCCCCAGATCGCGAGCCAGTACCTGCACCCGGGCAAAATTGAACTCGCGCGCTTCATCGCACAGGATGCGGAGAAAAAGTGGGGCCGGGAAGGCCGCGTGCATTTCAATGTGGGTGGCGCGCAGGCGGTCGAGGATTCTCTGAAGATCGTCCGTAACGCCAGCAACGGCAAGAGCCTGATGTTCGCGTTCGAAGGCGGCTACCATGGCCGGACCCTGGGCGCGTCCAGCATTACCTCCAGCTATCGCTATCGCCGGCGCTACGGCCACTTTGGCGACCGCGCGCACTTCATTCCCTTCCCTTATCCTTTCCGTCGTCCCAAGGGCATGACCGCGGAGGAATATGCGGACTCGATCGTGCAGCAGTTCGCCCGCAAATTCGAAAATGAATACCACGCGATATGGGATCCGAAGACGTCCCAATGCGAGTACGCCGCGTTCTACATCGAACCTATCCAGGGAACGGGCGGCTATGTCATCCCGCCGGCGAATTTCTTCACGGGTCTGAAGCAAGTCCTGGATCAGCACGGCATCCTGCTGGTGGTGGACGAGATCCAGATGGGTTTCTGGCGTACTGGAAAGCTGTGGTCGGTTGAGAACTTCGGCATCAAACCCGATGTCCTGGTGTTCGCCAAGGCTTTGACCAATGGACTCAATCCCCTGTCCGGGCTGTGGGCGCGCGAAGAGCTCATCAATCCCGAGGTGTTTCCGCCAGGGTCGACCCACAGTACCTTCGCGTCGAATCCCCTCGGTACCGCGCTCGGTCTCGAGGTCATGAAGATGACGCACGAGATTGATTTCGGCCGCCAGGTGCGCGAGTCGGGCGCCTACTTCCTGGATGGCTTGCGTGATTTGCAGAAACGTCATCCCGAAATTGGCGATGTCGACGGCCTTGGCCTGGCGCTGCGCGCCGAGATCTGCATGGCCGATGGTTTTACGCCGAACAGGGACCTGCTGGACCGTATGGTGGACATCGGGCTTGCCGGCGACCTCGACTACCGTGGCGGCAAGCGCGGCCTGGTGCTGGATGTCGGCGGCTACTACAAGAATGTCATCACCTTCGCGCCGTCCCTGATGATCAACCGGCCGGAAATCGACGAGGCGCTTGAGCTCCTGGATCAGCTGATCACAAGAGCGAAGCGGATGGCATGCTGAGCAGTCGCTTCTTACGCAACGTACTCGAACCGCCCGCGCTGATCGACTATTTTCTGGCGCACCCGCCGGAAGACTTCAAGATACGGGGCGGCGCGCCGCTGCCGGTATTTTCGGCATCATTCAATTTGCTCACCACGGCGGATGACGGATTGAAGCGGCGGATACGGCGTCTTCCGGGCTACACGTGGTGGTCGTCGCGGTTGTCGGTGCCTACGACCTTTGCCGGCACGACGGTCAGCGAATACACCTTGCTTCCGTTCGATTCCGACGCTTCAAGCCTGGCCAGGTATCTGCGGCTGGGCCTTGGTCGCGAGCGGCCGCTGACCATCGTCAAAGACTTGCCGACGAATTCCCCGCTGCTTTCCCAGAGCGACAATGCTTACGCTGAAGCCTTCATGCAGGCCTGCCTGCGCGAAGGCTTCATGATGGTCGATGGCCAGGCCCTGGCTTACGTGCCCATCGACTTCAAGGATGGGGAAGCTTATCTCGACCGCCTTCCCAAGAGCGACCGCCGCTATTTGAGACGTAAGCTCAGGACGCGCGATGACATCGCCGTCAATATCATTCCGACGGGCCAGGCCTTCGAGGATGACGCCCTGGTCGATCGTTATTACACGCTGTACCAGGACGTCTATGCACAGAGCGATATCCATTTCGATCGCCTGACGCGGCCATTCTTCGCCAGCATCCTGCGCGATGGGTCGACGGGTGGCGTCGTCTTCGAATATCGGTACAGGAAGACGGGCAGTCTGCTGGGATGGAATCTTTGCTTCGACGATGGCGAACGCCTGATCGACAAGTACATCGGGTTTGCGTATCCCGAGTCGCGGCTGATGAACCTGTATTTCGTCAGCTGGATGGTCAATCTTGAATATGCGCTGGCGCACGGGCTCAAGCATTACATCGCCGGCTGGACCGATCCCGCCGTCAAGGCCCTGCTGGGCGCGCAATTCACGGCCACGCGCCACGCGGTCTACGTTCGCAATCCCCTGCTGCGCATGGTCGCGCGCAAGTTCGCGTACCACTTTGCCGTCGACAAGCCATGGATAGACGGGCACGGGAGTGCATCGTGACACTCGCGCCACTTGTGCTGGACACGGACGGTTCGGTGGGGCGCCTGCCCGGTGAAGTGCGGCTGGCCATTACGGCCAAATGGCGCGAAGCGATCCGCTTTGGGTGTGCGCGCGGCAAGCTGGAAGCGTTCATGAAAGATTTATACGAGCGCATGCCGGCGGGCGCGGAGTTGGGGACGGTTTTTCTGGGTAGCGGCGATTTCCATCACCTGACATGGCCCCTGGTGCGACGCTGTATAGAACAAGGGCAGCACCCGCGCCTTCGTGTGGTCGTTCTCGATAATCATCCCGACAACATGCTTTTCCCCTTCGGCGTGCACTGTGGCTCGTGGGTGCACCGCGTCGCGCGTCTGCCCCAGGTCGAGCAGGTACACGTGATAGGCATTACTTCCGGGGATCTGGGCGCCGCGCACGCATGGGAGCACCACCTGGGTTCGCTGTTGAGGGGCAAGGTCACCTACTGGAGTACCGGCGTCGATACGCGCTGGGCAAAGTGGCTGGGAGTCGGCAAGTCTTTCCGCAGCTTTCCCGACCGGGAGTCGCTGGTGCAAGCGGTCAGCCAGGCGCTGGCCGATGATCCGCTGCCTACCTATCTGAGCATCGACAAGGATGTTTTCGCGACGACGGAAGTGCGCACGAATTGGGATCAGGGCGTGCTGCTGCGTTTCGATCTTCACGCCATCGTGCAATCGCTGCGCGGTCAGATCGTCGCCAGCGACGTCACGGGCGACGTATCGTTATGGCGCTACCGGACCCCCTGGAAGCGCATCTTGAGCAGCGCCGACGGACAGCATACGAGCAGGCGCGACCCGGCGCTGGCGGAGTGGCAAAGAGCCCAGAATCTCTTCAACGGCGCGATCCTCGCGCTGCTGCAGGACGCAGGTTGAGCCGCGGCCGCGTCGTATGACGCAGCCGCGGTCATCCGTTCGTTCAAGGATCAGCTTTGGGCCTTGAAGCGATTGCGCAGGTCACGGATCTGGTCGTGGTTGCGCAGCACGCCTTGATACTGGCGTTCCACGATGGCGCGCACGTCCGGCGTCAGGTTTTCCTTCAGCGCGTCGGTGTACTGCGCCTTGGCGTGATCTTCGCCGCGTTCGCATTCTTCCAGAATGGCGGTGTCGCTGCGGCCCGTGACGGTGGACTTCAGCTCGGTCCAGCCACGATGCATGGCGCCTGCCACGGTGCCGCCGGTGGCGGGATCGCCGCCCAGCTGGCGCACGACGGCTTGCAGCTCGCCCGCGCCCGACGCGCAGTCGCGCGAGCGGTTTTCGAACAGAATCTTGAGTTCAGGATTCTTGGTGTCTTCAGCGGCCTTGGCGAAGCCCTTCTCGCCATTCTTCGAAGTTTCAATCAGGTCGTTCAGTAGTTTTACGATGTGATCAGCCATGGTTATCTCCTGGGAAAAGCGGGTGCTCGGCAAATAAATGGCGGGCGCGGATAGGGCCGCGCCCGCCTCGGCTCAGGCCGTTTTTTCTTATTGTGCGTATTGCTTCTTGGCGTTGGCGACGCAAGTGGTCTTCGCATCACCGGACATGGCGTCGCACTTTTCCTTCGCGACCTTGTAGTCGGCGTCGCGCTTGGTCTTGGCGGCGTCATGGCTGGCCTTGGCTTCGTTCTTGTTGGCCTTCAGGTCGGCCTTGGCCTTGTCGCGCGTGGCCTTGGCCTGTTGCGAGCAGACGTCCTTGTCGTTGCCCTTCAGGCCGTCGCAGCGCTTCTGCTCGGTCTTGTATTGGGCATCGATGGTCTTGTCGGTGGTCGCGGTTTGAGCGTGCGCGCCGAACGACAGGGCGGTCAGGCTGAAAATGGCGGCGGCGAAAGCGGGCTTGAAGTTGGTCATATGAGTTTCTCCTCGTGCTTTGATCAGGTGTCACCGGAAAGCCCCCTCGGCATTCCCGGCCACCTAAAAGCTTGGGTGGCATCACGCCACTCGTTGGGGCTAACGCAACCGTCGTGCCTGATCCCGCGCCGGCGCGGTACGATACGGGTCTTTGTCGCCTCGATCTGCCCCGCCATGTCCTCATCTGCCCCGTCCTCGTCCCGTCCCAGCGCGCCATTGCAAGACTTGCTGCTGGAAAGCGCCGAGGTGGTCCGCGCGGTGCAGGCGGGGCGTTCGCTGACCGATGCCATCGCGCAGGTCCCCGCCGAATTCCGTGCCGGCACCCAGGCCCTGTCCTTCCACGCCATGCGCCGTCTGGGCGAGGCGCGCGCATTGCGCCGGCTGCTGGTGCCGCGCGACCCGCCCGAACCGCTGCTGGATGCGCTGCTGCTGGTCAGCCTGACGCTGTTGTTGCCGCCCGCGGCCACGGCTGCTCATGTGGATGCCACGCCCGAGTACACCCCTCATACCGTCGTCGACCAGGCGGTCAAAGCGGCCGGCAGCATGCGCCGCCTGCTGCCTTTCAAAGGCCTGGTCAATGGCTGCCTGCGCGGTTTCCTGCGCGATCCCGCGACTTTGCTGGCCCAGGCCGTGAAGACCGTGGAAGGACGCTGGAATCATCCCCAATGGTGGGTCGACAAGGTGCGCGCGGCCTATCCGGATGATTGGCAAAATCTGCTGACGGACGCCAATGTGCCCGCGCCCCTCACTTTGCGCGTCAACCGCCGCCGCGCCACGCGCGAACAGGTGCTGGCCGCGTTCACCGCGGCCGGCATCGCCGCCGAAGTCAGCGGCGCTGACGGCCTGGCGCTGGCGCAGCCGCGCCCGGTGACGCAGATCCCCGGCTACGACCAGGGCTGGTGGTCGGTGCAGGACGCCGGCGCGCAACTGGCGGCGCCGCTGCTGGCGGTGCGCGATGGCGAAAGGGTGCTGGACGCCTGCGCCGCCCCCGGTGGCAAGACCGCGCACCTGCTTGAATTGGCCGACGTCAGCCTGACCGCCCTGGACGCCGACGGGCAGCGCCTGCAACGGGTGCGGGAAAACCTCGAACGGCTGGACCTGCGCCGCGCCGATACCGTGTTGCGGCGCGCCGATGCGGCCGACCTGGCCGAATGGTGGGACGGCGTGCCCTTCGACGCCGTGCTCGCCGACGTGCCGTGCACCGCGTCCGGCATCGTCCGGCGCCACCCCGATATCCGCTGGCTGCGCCGGTCCGACGACGTGGCGCGTGTGGTCAAACTGCAAACGCGCATCGTCGACGCCCTGTGGCGCACGGTGGCCCCGGGCGGGCGGCTGCTCTACGTCACCTGCTCGATCTTCCCCGAGGAAAACGAGCGCCAGGCGGCCGCTTTCGCCGGCCGGCACCCGGATGCCCGGCGGCAGGACGCCCCCGGCCAACTGCTGCCCGTGGCGCGAGATACAACACCCGGCGGCCAGCGCGACGGTTTTTTCTACGCCTTGTTTGCCAAGGTTTCCTGAATCGCCAAGAATATCGGGACCGCCGCATCAATGCTTCGTATGCCTCTACTCCCGCGTTTGCTTCTGGCTTTGGTTTGCCTGTTCACGCTGTTACCGTGGAGCGGCGACAGCGTGGCGTCCGAGCCCAAGGTGGTGCGGGTCGATCCGACCTTGCGCAACGGCCGGGTCGAGATCGACGCCGATATCGATATCCACCTCAACGACCAGTTGCGCGAAGCGGCCGAGCGTGGGCTCCCACTGTATTTCACCGCCGACATCACCATCACCCGCTCGCGCTGGTGGTGGCTGGACAGCACGGTGGCCGATACCAGCCTGACGTGGCGCATCGTCTATAACGCGCTGACCCGGCAATGGCGCGCCGGGGTCGGTGAACTGTCGCTACCCGTGCGCTCGCTGGATGACGCCATGGACATGATTCGTCACATCCGCGGCTGGGCCGTGGCCGACGCTGCCGACTTCAAGCCCGGCGTCAAGTACGAGGGCCAGGTGCGCCTGCGCCTGGATACGTCCTTGCTGGCGCGTCCCTTCCAGGTCAATGCCCTCAACAGCAGTTCCTGGACTTTGGCCACGCCCTGGACCACGTTCGACTTCGCCATCGCTGACGAAGGAACCGTCGGCCGATGAGAAAGCTACTGCGCTTCGCACTAGTGGCCGGCGCCCTGGCCGGCGTGCTGCTATTGGGCCTGCTGGCCTGGTCGACGGGCAATGCGTCCCGCTTCGCCCGCTATTACGACGCCTTGCTGATCCTCAACGGCGTCGTCGCCCTGGCCCTGTTCGCCTGGGTGCTGGCCTTGACCGTCAAGCTGGTGCGGCAGATACGCCGGCGTCAGTTCGGCGCGCGCCTGACCGCCCGTTTCGCGCTGGCCTTCACGCTCATCGGCGTGGTCCCCGGCGCCTTGATCTACACCCTGTCGGTGCAGTTCATGTCGCGGTCCATCGAATCCTGGTTCAACGTGCGGGTCGATTCCGCCCTGGAGGCGGGCCTGAACCTGGGCCGCGCCGCCCTCGACTCCCTGCTGGCCGATCTGGATGCGCGGGCGCGGTCCATGACCGCCGAGCTGAACCGCGCCAGCGACAGCAATATCGCGCTGACCCTGACCCGCCTGCGCGAGGCCAACGGCGTGCAGGAGGCCATGGTCTTCACCGGCACCGGCCGCATGGTGGCGTTCTCGACCAATCAGTACGGGCAACTGCTGCCGGCGCTGCCGCCGTCCACCGTGCTCAACCAGTTGCGCCTGTCGCGGGGCTATTCCGCCGCCGAGGCGGACGATCCCGTGAAGGGCGATGGCGGCGGGGCGCTGCACCTGCGGGTGGTCATTCCGCTGCTGCCCAACGAACGCTTCGACGGCCTGCTGGGCGCTTCGGCCGAACCGCGCTGGCTGCAGCTGGTGCAGCCCGTGCCCGACCAGATCGCCCATAACGCCAACCTGGTCCAACAGGGCTTCCGCGATTATCAGGAGCTGGCGCTTGCCCGGCTTGGCCTGCGCAAGCTGTACGGCATTACCTTGACCCTGGCCCTGCTGGTGTCGGTGTTCACCGCCATCGCCGTGGCGCTGTCGCTGTCCAAGCGGCTGGTGCGTCCGCTGCTGCGGCTGGCGGCCGGCACCCAGGCCGTCGGCATCGGCGACTTCCGGCCCCTGCCGGAGCCCCCCGAACGCGACGAGGTGGGCCAGTTGACCCGGTCCTTCAACGCCATGACGCGCCAGCTGGATGAGGCGCGCCGCATGGTGGAGAGCAATCGCCAGCAGCTGGAACGCTCCAACGTCTACCTGGAAAGCGTGCTGTCCAACCTGTCGTCGGGCGTGTTGGTTTTCGACGAAGCCTTCCGCGTGACCACGGTCAACCAGGGCGCGCAGACCATTCTGCAGACCGATCTGCGTTCGGTCATCGGGCGCCCCCTGGAAACCATCGACGGCATGTTGCCGTTCACCCAGGTGGTGCGCCAGGCCTTCACGGCGCATGCCGCGGTGGGCTCGGAACGCCAGCACTGGCAGCAGCAATTCGAGATCCAGCTGGCGCAGGCGGACGCGGACGCGCCGGCCGGTCCCCACGCCCAGTCGCTGACCCTGCTCGCACGGGGCACCCATCTGCGCGTGGACGGGCGGGGCAACGGCTATCTGGTGGTGTTCGACGACATCACGGAACTGATGTCGGCCAACCGCACCGTGGCCTGGGGCGAGGTGGCCCGCCGCCTGGCGCATGAAATCAAAAATCCGCTGACGCCCATCCAGTTGTCGGCCGAGCGCCTGGCGATGAAACTGGCCGACCGCCTGCAGCCGGCGGACCGGCAGATGCTGGAGCGCTCCACCAATACCATCGTCAACCAGGTCAGTTCGCTCAAGCACATGGTCGACGATTTCCGCGAGTTCGCCCGCACGCCGCCGGCGGTGATGCAGCGTATCGATTTCAACGCGCTGGTCGCCGACGTGCTGTCGTTGTATGGTTGGGATCCCGTGGAAGGGCTGGTGCGCGATCACTCCAACTCGCTCAATCTGGAAGTCGAGCTGGCGCCGGGGCTGCCCGCCATCGAGGGCGATCCGACGCAGTTACGCCAGGTCATCCATAACCTGCTGGCCAATGCCCGCGATGCGATCGCGGGCCAGGCCGAGGGCCGCGTGCGGGTGTCGACCCAGCTGACGCAGACGCCGCGAAACGAAGGCGAAGAACACCGCGCGCTGCGTTTCACCGTATCCGATACGGGCCCGGGCTTCTCGCAGCAGGTCATGCAGCGGGCCTTCGAGCCCTACGTGACAACCAAGTCGCACGGGACTGGGTTAGGATTGGCGATCGTCCGAAAAATCGTGGAAGAACACGGCGGACGTATCGACCTGGCGAATCGCCGCGAGGGCGGGGCACGTATATCGATACTATTGACCCGTCTAGCAGGCGCGGTTGATACTCTGGACGCATCCGCACAACAACAGGATAATGCGGCTACGCAATAGGTGGACGGGCTTATGGCCAGAATTCTGGTGGTTGACGACGAAGTTGGCATTCGCGAGCTCTTGTCGGAAATCTTGTACGACGAAGGACACACGGTCGAGTTGGCCGAAAACGCGGCACAAGCGCGTGCCGCACGCCTGCGGGCGCGTCCCGATCTCGTTCTGCTCGATATATGGATGCCGGACACGGACGGCGTCAGCCTGCTCAAGGAGTGGGGCTCGCAGGGTCTGCTGGACATGCCCGTCATCATGATGAGCGGCCATGCCACCATCGACACCGCGGTCGAAGCCACCCGTATCGGCGCCATGGACTTCCTGGAAAAGCCGATCACGCTACAAAGGTTGTTAAAAACTATTTCGGCTGGACTGGCGCGCGGGCAGGCCCCGCAGGCCGTGCCCATGCCGGCCGTCTCGGTCAGCCAGTCGGCGCGCGACGACGATTTCGACGCCCCCCCGGGCTCGGGCGTGCCGGCCGCGGCCGCGGCCGCGCCCGCCCTTGCGGGCGGTCCGGCTGAATTGCCGGCCAGCAGCAACGGCCAGCTGGGCAGCATCTCGCTGGATCAGCCCCTGCGCGAAGCGCGCGATGCCTTCGAGCGCATCTACTTCGAATACCACCTGGTGCGGGAAAGCCATAGCATGACGCGGGTTTCCGAACGGACCGGGCTGGAGCGCACCCACTTGTACCGCAAGCTCAAGCAACTGGGCATCGAGTCCGCGCGCAAGCGCAGCACTTGATCCTCCCCTGAGGGGTCTGCCTTGAGAATTCTGCTTTGAAGGTCCTGATCATCGGCGCTGGTCGCGTGGGCACCAGCGTTGCCGAAAATCTGGTCTCCGAGCAGAACGACATCACGGTCATCGATACCGACGCGCGCAACCTGCAGGGTCTGCAGGAGCGCTACGACCTGCGCGCCATGCAGGGCGACGGCACCCAGGTGGCGGTGCTGGACGCGGCGGGCGCGGCCGATACGGACCTGTTCATCGCCTGTGCCGCGTCGGACGCCGTCAACATGGTGGCGTGCCGCATCGCGCGCCAGCACTTCAACGTGCCGCGCCGCATCGCTCGCATCCGCGCGGCGGATGTCGCCGAATACCCGGAACTGATGGGTGAGGACGGCTTCTGCATCGACGCGCTGATCAGCCCCGAACGCAGCGTCACCGCCTATCTGCACAGCCTGATCGAATTCCCCGAAGCCTTGCAGGTGGTGGAGTTCGCCGATGGCCGCATCAGCGTCATCACGGCCCGGGTCAGTCCCGGCAGCGCCATGGCCAACCGGCCTGTCGAGCATCTGCGCGAAGCCTGGCCCGACGTCACCGCCTGTGTCATCGATGTGCTGCGCGGCGGCCGGCCGCTGCAGGCCGGCACCCAGACGCTGATGGCGGCGGATGACGAGGTGGTGCTGGTGGTCGATACCCGCCATGCCCGCCGCGCCGTGCGGCAGCTGCGCGAGGCGGAAAAGACCGTGCGCCGTGTCATGATCGCCGGCGGCGGCAACATCGGCTTGCGGCTGGCGCGCCAGCTGGCCGAGGAAGGCTATAGCGTGCGCCTGATCGAACGCGATCCGGCGCGCTGCGAATATCTGGCCGTGAACCTGCCCGGCAATGTGCTGGTGCTGCAGGGCAATGGCACCGACGAAGACCTGCTGCGCCGCGAGAACATCAGCGATATGGACACGTGGCTGGCGCTGACCAGCGATGACGAGGACAACATCATGTCCTCGCTGCTGGCCAAGCGGCTGGGCGCGCACAAGGTGATCGCGCTGATCAACCGGCCCGCGTATGGCGAGCTCATGCAGGGCAGTCATATCGATATCGCCGTATCGCCGGCGCAAGCCACCATGAGCGAGCTGCTGCGCCACGTGCGGCGCGGCGACGTGGTGGCCGTGCACCGGCTGCGCCAAGGTGTGGCCGAAGCGGTGGAGGCGGTCGCCCATGGCGATCGCAAGACGTCGCACGTCGTGGGGCGCCGCGTCGGCGAGATCCGGCTGCCCAAGGGCGCGCGCATCGGGGCGCTGGCGCGTGGGGACGAGATCCTCATTCCGGACGGCGACACGGTCATCGAATCGGGCGACCACGTCATCGTGTTCGTGCCGTCCCGCCAGCAGATGGCGCGCGTGGAGAAGCTGTTCCAGGTCTCCGCCTCGTTCTTCTAGGAGCCGCGCGATGAGCCGCCTGCTGGCCTTGGCCAATCTGCTGGGCCTGACCATGACGCTGTTCGCGTTGACCATGGGGATTCCGTTGGCGGTGTCCGCTTACCTGGGCGACGGGGCCATGTCGGCCTTCGTGGACGCGTTCCTGGCGGCCGCCGGCGTGGGCGGGGTGCTGTGGGCGATATCGCGGCGCCATCGCTATGAACTCCGGCCGCGCGACGGCTTCCTGCTGGTGTCCCTGGTCTGGACCGTGCTGCCGCTGCTGGCGGCGATGCCGCTGTTCATCTATTTCCATCGCGCCGGCATCCCCCTGTCCTTCACCGACGGGTATTTCGAGGCGATGTCGGGCCTGACCACGACGGGCGCCACCATTCTCAACGGCCTGGACAAGCTGCCGCCGTCGATCAATCTTTGGCGGGCCACGCTGGTATGGCTGGGCGGCATGGGAATACTGGTGCTGGCGGTCGCCATCCTGCCGCTGCTGGGCGTGGGCGGCCATCAGGTGTTCCGCGCTGAAACGCCCGGCCCGATGAAGGACGAGAAGCTGACGCCCCGCATCGCCGGCACCGCCAAGGCCTTGTACGCCGTGTATTTTGGCTTTTCCCTGCTGTGTTTCCTGGCCTACCGCGTGGCCGGTCTGCCGTGGTTCGAGGCCTGGTGCCACATGGCCACCACCATGGGGCTGGGCGGCTTCTCGACCTGGGACGACGGCTTCGCCCACTTCGATTCCGTGCCCGTGGAGATCGTGGCGGTGGTCTTCATGCTGATCGCCGGGATCAATTTCGCCACGCATTTCAGCGCCATCGGCCAGCGCCGCCTGCGACCTTACCTGACCTGTCCCGAGACCATGCCCTACCTGGTGCTGACCTTGGGGACGGCCCTGCTGGTTTCGGTCTACCTGTACGTCGAGGGGGTCTACACGGCGCCGCTGGATGCCTTGCGCTACGGCATCTTCAACACCGTGTCGGTGCTGACCACCACCGGTTATGCCAACGTCGACTACACCACCTGGCCCATCCTGGCGCCGCTGGTGATGCTGCTGCTGTCCGGCGTGGCGACCTCCGCGGGCTCGACCGGCGGGGGCATCAAGATGATCCGGGCCGTGATGCTGTGCAAGACCGCGGGCGCCGAGCTGAAGATGATGCTGCATCCCCAGGCGGTCAGCCCGGTGCGCATCCGTGGCCGGGTGGTCAATCCGCGCATCCTGGCGTCCGTGCTGGCTTTCATGGTGGCCTATGGCTTTTCCCTGGCCATCCTGACGGCATTGATGCTGGCGTCGGGGCTCGATGCCCTGACCGCATTCAGCGCCGTGGTGGCCAGCGTCAACAACACAGGCCCGGGCCTGGGCGCGATCGGCCCCATGGGAAGCTTCTCCATCCTTACCGACTTCCAGACCTGGGTGTGTACTTTTGGGATGCTGATCGGCCGGCTGGAACTGTTCACCGTGCTGATGCTCTTCACGCCCGGTTTCTGGCGCACCTAGGCCCTCCGGGAACGTTTCCTGCTCCAGGCGACACGAAGACGGGTTCGGCGGTTTCAAAGGCGGGGCAAGGGCGGTAATGCCTTAGGGGATTACCCCAGGCACGTAAGTGCTTGCTACGCGTCAGACGGCATGAACCCGTCATGATCGACGCTGTTGCTTATAAATGTCACGTTTTTCCCCTAGGATGACGAAAGTGTGCAGCTACACTGCCACCTCGTCGCGCCACATCGGTAGATGCTCCCCGGGCAGTTTCCGGGCTTCAAGGCATGGTGGCGTCCTCCCCATATGAATAAGTTAGATAGGAGCCGGAGATGGAACAGATCCCGTTCGTCCCTTCCGCCCCCAACACCCTGGGCATCGAACTCGAACTGCAACTGATCGACCCCCGCACTTTTGATTTGACGGCCGCATCCGACGAATTGCTGGCCCAGATGGCAAACCATCCCATTGCGGATCGGGTGAAACCGGAAATCACCCGCTCGATGATCGAGTTGAATTCGTCGGTGCACGTACACCCCAAGGACCTGCTGACTGAAATGCGCGAAATGCGCAGCGCCCTGTGCGAAGCCGCCGATGCGGTTGGCGTCACGGTGGCCGGCGGCGGTGCCCATCCCTTCATGCGTTGGCAGGAGCGGTCGATTTCCGACACGCCGCGCTTTCAATACCTGGCCGAGATGTATGGCTACCTGGCCCGCCAGTTCACGGTGTTCGGCCAGCATATCCACCTGGGCGTGGGCAATGGCGACGAGGCGATCAAGCTGACCCGCCAGTTGTCGGCCTACGTGCCGCACTTCATTGCGCTGTCGGCGTCTTCGCCCTATTACGAAGGGGTCGATACGCTGTTTTCCTGCTGCCGCCTGAATGCGGTGAACAGCTTCCCCCTGGCCGGCCATCTGCCGCCCGAGGTGAATGACTGGTATCAGTTCGAGGCCCATCTTTCGCAGCTGCGCACCTACGGCCTGGCGGAAAGCATCAAGGACCTTTATTGGGATATTCGTCCCAAGCCGGAATTCGGCACGGTGGAAATCCGCGTCTGCGATACTCCGCTGACGGTGGAACGCGCGTGCCAGATCGCCGCGTTCGCGCAGGCGCTGGCGGTGTTGCTCAAGCGTCAGCCGCAGTCCGAGAAGGGTTTGTGGCTGGCTTATCGCAACAACCATTTCCAGGCTTGCCGCTTCGGCTTGCAGGGCAGCTACGTGACCGGCGACGGGCAGCGTCTGCGCCTGATCGACCATCTGCGCAGCGTGTTCGGCCAACTGGCGCCGATTGCCGAGGAACTGGGCACCAGCGAGATGCTGGGTTCGCTGCGCGAGGATGCGTTGAAGTCGGGCAACGATTCGCGCTGGCTGCGTGGCCAGTTCCACCGCCTGCGCGATCTGCGCTCCGTGGTGGATGCGATGTCCGTGGCCTTCCGCGGCGATGGCG
This sequence comes from Bordetella sp. N, assembly GCF_001433395.1. Taxonomy (GTDB): domain Bacteria; phylum Pseudomonadota; class Gammaproteobacteria; order Burkholderiales; family Burkholderiaceae_B; genus Bordetella_C. The sequence continues at coordinate 4,966,143 of NZ_CP013111.1, read as the reverse complement.
GCATGGCCACCGTGGCCGGGTTGTCCGCCGCCGATCCCACGGCGGTGGCGCGCCGCCGCGTGCGGGCCACGTCCGAACCGCTGCTGGGGACGGTGGGGGTGCAGACGCTGGCCGAGCCGGATGAGCCCATCATCCCGCGGCAACTGCATTAAGGCCTTTTTCCTGTCCGCATCAAAGTAAAAAGCGTCCCCGAGGGGGACGCTTTTGTCGTTGGCATGCGGCGGACGCTTGCCGCTTGGCCAGATCATTCCGTCTGGATGTTCGCCTTCTTGATCAGGTCATGCCACTTGGCCACTTCCGATTTCTGGAAGGCGGCCAGCTGGGCGGAATCCATGCCCGAACCGTCGATCGCCATGCCGGCGAATTTTTCCTTCACGTCAGGCTGCTGCAGGATCTTGAGGATCTCCGTCGACAGGCGGTTGACGATGGGCGCGGGCGTGCCGGCCGGGGCGAACACGGCTTGCCAGGACACGATCTCGTAGTCCTTCAAGCCCGCTTCCTGCAAGGTGGGCACGTCGGGCAGATTGGGATCGCGCTTGGCCGACGTCACCGCCAGCGCGCGGATCTTGCCGGACTTGATCAAGGGCAAGGTGGGCGGGATGTTGTCGAAGGCCATGGAAAGCTGGTTGCCCAGCAGCGCTTGCAGCACGGGGCCGCTGCCCTTGAAGGGCACGTGCATGATGTCGACCTTGGCGATGGACTTGAAGAGTTCGCCCGACAGGTTCTGCGAGGTGCCGTTGCCGGCCGAGCCGTAGCTGAGGTGGCCAGGCGTCTTGCGGGCTGCCGCCAGCACGTCGTCGATGGACTTGTAGGGGCTTTCGGCGGGAACCACCAGCACGTTGCCCAGCTTGCCCGTCAGCGCCACCGGCACGAAGGACTTCACCATGTCGTACGGCATGTTGCGGTACAGGCTGCCGTTGATGGAGTGCGAGCTGATGGTGCCGCCGACCAGGGTGTAGCCGTCCGGCTTGGCCTTGGCGACGTATTCGGAGCCGATATTGCCGCCCGCGCCGGGCCGGTTTTCCACCACGATGCTGGTGCCGAGGATGGGGCCGAGCTTGGTGGCCACGATACGGCCGATCACGTCGGTCGCGCCGCCAGGCGCGAAGGGCACGACGTAGGTGATGGGCTTGCCGGCGGGCCATTCATCGGCGGCGTGGGCGCCGGTGCTCAGACCGAGCGCGCAGAGTAGGGGCAGGGCAAGGCGAATGCCGAAACGCATATTGTCTCCGTTATGAAAACCATGGGTATGGGATCGGCGTCTGTGCGCCGTTGCCGCCATAGCATACCTGCCGCGCGCCGGCCTTGCCGGCCCGCGGAGCGATGGTTAACCCGAGGTTTTGGAGCGATCGCGGTCGCCGCGCGTCTGCCTGGCGTGCCTAGCCGCGGCGGCCGCCGATGGCGCTGACGGACAGGCGGGTTTCGCCGGGCGCGGCCTGCCGCGAGGCGGCGCGCCAGGCATGGCCGTAGGCGACTTCGATACTCAGCTTGATCAGGCCGTCGTCGCCGCGCTGCCGTTCGAGCGCGGCATACAGGCGCTCGCGCCAGGCGGGCGTGGCCAGGCCGCGCCGGCGTTGGCTGGCGGGATTGCCGCCCAGGGCGCGCACGTCTTCAAGCAGGCGCTGCGGCGTGCGGTACGTGAGCGTCAGGGTTTCCTGGTCCATCACCGGATCGGCAAAGCCGTTTTCCACCAGCAGATCGCCGAAATCGTGCATGTCGACGAAGGCCGGCGTGGCGGTGCGCAGGCCCGCGTCGTCCAGGGCCGCGCGCAGTTCACGCACGGTATTGGGCCCCAGGCAGGAGAACATCGCGAGCCCTTGCACCTTGAGCACGCGGCGCCATTCGGCCAACGCGGCGTGCGGTTCCGGGTGCCAGTGCAGCGCCATATTGGACCAGACCAGGTCCAGCGATTCGGGCTGCAGGCCGGTCGCGGCCAGATCGGCCAGGACGAAGCGGGGCCGCGCGGCGGCCTTGCCGGTCAGGCGGCCGAGCATGCCGGACAGGCCCGTGGGCGTGTGCCGTTCGCGCGCGATCTCCAGCAGCGGGGCACAGGCGTCCAGGCCGACATAGGCGGCGTCGGGATAGCGTTCGCGCAGGCCGGGATAGGCGGCGCCCGCGCCGCAGCCCGCGTCGAGCAGCTGCTGCGGCTGGATGCGGATATAGCGCAGGCGGTCGAGCATGCGGGTGGCGATTTCCCCGTACAGGAATTGCGCGCCTTGCAGATCGCCGCGCCGGGCGAATTGGCGCGCCACGTCGGCGCTGTTCAGGGGAAGGGCGGAAATCGGGGCTGGTGACATAACCGTCGCAGCGGCCGGCGGGGCGGCGCGATACGTGTTCAGATGAATGTCCGTCATTATTGCGCACCGGCGGGTTGGGGCCGTGTTATCCCCGTGGCGGGGGCGGGGTTGTCCGCTGGCACGGGCGTGTGATGTACACCAGCCGTGACGGCGTTGCGCTTTCGCTGTGGATAAGTCCTTGAGGTTGAAAGACCTGTTTCGCACGCGCCGCGCCTTGCCGGCGGATGGTCGGCTGCGGCCACTGCCCTGGTCGCGGGCACTGCCCTGGTGGCGGGCCTGCCTGGCTGGTATCGCGTCCGATTGCCCGATGTGCGAAGGCCCTGTGGAAGGGACTAGCCCAAGGGGCGACCGACGGGGCGGCCGATGGGGTGGCCGATCGGAGGGCCGATGGGGTGGCCCGTGGGGCGGTCTCTGCGAAGGCTGCCACGCCGATGTCCGGGCGACCATGCACCCGTCGCAGCGCCGCTGCGCGCGTTGCGCCCTGCGTCTGGGATGGGCCATGCCGGACTGCCCGGATTGCGCGCGGCGGCCGCCGGCCTATGACCGGATCGTGGCGGGCTGCGACTACGAGGCGCCGGCGGATCTGCTGATCCGCCGCTTCAAGGGAGAGCGCCGCTTCGCGCTGGCCGGCCCGCTGGCGGGCTTGATCCTGGACTCCCTGGCCCAGCCGGACGCGCCGGAGCGGCCACCGTCTGCCGTGCTGGTGCCGGTGCCGGCCGCGCGTGCCTCGCTGCGCCTGCGCGGTTTCAATCCCGCTGGGGAAATCGCGCGCGCCTTGGCCCAGGCCACGGGTGTGCCGCTGCGTCCTGCCTGGTTGCGGCGCGTGGCGGAGGGGCCGCGCCAGGCTTCCCTGGACAGTGCCGCGCGGCTGGCGGGGGTGAGCCAGGCCTATGCGTGTCCGGCGCCTGTACCGCCCTGCACGGTGCTGCTGGTGGACGACGTGATGACCACCGGCGCCACGCTCGATGCCGCCGCGCGCGCCCTGCGCGGGGCCGGGGCAAGCGCCGTCATCGGCCTGGTGGCCATGCGTGCGCCGGCCGAGGATGGCGGCATGCTGGCACAATATCGCCTGCCTTAACGCCTTCCATCCCAATGTTCCACGTCATCCTCGTCCACCCTGAAATTCCGCCCAATACGGGCAATGCGATACGGCTGTGCGCCAATACGGGCTCACAGCTGCATCTGGTGGAGCCTTTGGGCTTCGAGCTGGACGATGCGCGCCTGCGTCGCGCGGGGCTGGATTATCACGAGTGGCAGCCGATGAAGGTACACAAGACCCTGGAAGACGCCCTGGCCGCTACCGGCGCCGCGTCGGAGCGCATCTACGCCCTGACCACGCGGGGTGCGCGTCCCATTGTGGAAATGGCTTTCCAGCCGGGGGATGTGTTCGTCTTCGGCCGCGAGACGGCGGGTTTGTCGGAAGAAGACCTGCGCCTGTTCGGGCCTTCCCAACGTTTGCGCCTGCCGATGGTGGAGGGGCAACGGAGCCTCAACCTGTCCAACGCCGTCGCCGTCACGATCTTCGAAGCCTGGCGCCAAAACAACTACGCCGGCGGAAGTTGAGGTCCCCCCGTACCGCGCGCGGCGCGGCCCCCCAGGGGGCGGCACTGGCGGACCGGAAGGAAACGCCCACCCCAGCGTGCTACGCACGCCCCCCTCAAGGGGCGGCACTGGCGGACCGGCAAAGCCGGCTCCGCTGTGCCCTGGGTACAAAATGCCTGTGCTTTGCACAGGCATTTTCCTTTGCGGTGCCATCGCGGATGGCTCGTTAAACTATGCCCACAATAAAAAAAGCCTGTGCATTGCACAGGCTTTTTTTTCTTTCCGCGCGTAGCGCGGCCCCTGACGAGGCCTGTCAGTCCAGCGACAAATTCAATTTTTCAATGACCTTGTCCCAGCGCGCCTTCTCGTCGCGCATACGAGTCGTCAACTCGGCAGGCGACGACGGCGCCGGCGTGAAGTACTGCACGGCCATCAGCTTGCGGATCTTGTCGCTGTCGATGATCCGCGCCAATTCGCTGTTCAGGCGCTCGATGACCAGGCTGGGCGTCCCGGCCGGCACCAGCACCGCATCCCAGGAAATCGCCTCGAAGCCGGGATAGCCCTGCTCGGCCAGGGTGGGCACATCAGGCAGCACTGGCGAACGCTGCAGGCTGGTCACCCCCAGGATCTTGACGCGCCCGTCGCGCGTCTGCGGCATGGCGATGGCCGGCACCATGAAGCCGGCCTGGATGTCGCCACCGATGATGGCGCCGATCACCTGCGGAAAACCGGCATAGGGAATGTGGATCAGATCCAGCCCGGCCTGGCTCTTGAACATCTCCATGGCCAGCTGCGACGCACTGCCCGGGCCTACCGAACCGTAATTCAAAGCCCCCGGCCGCTCGCGCGTGGTGCTGACGAACTGGGCCAGGTCCTTGACGTTGAGGTCGCCCGGCACGGCCAGCACGTTGGGGCTGGTGGCCACCAGGGTCACCGGAGCCAGGTCGACGAAGGGGTCATAGCCCAGCGTCTTCTTGTACAAGGTGGGCGCCGTGGTCAACGGGCCGTTGATGGTGAACAGCACCGTGTAGCCGTCCGGCTTGGCCTGCGCGGCCATGCGGGTACCGATGTTGCCGCCGGCGCCCGGCTTGTTCTCGACGATGATGGGCTGGCCCAGGGCCTGCGACAGCGGCTCGGACACCATGCGCGCCAGCAGGTCCGGCGACGAACCCGCCGGGAAGGGCACGATCAGGGCGATCGGGCGGCTCGGCCACTCGGCCTTGGCCGGTCCGCCGGCCGCCAGCACGAGAAAACTGGCCAGACCCAGGCAAAGGCCACGCAGGCGCTTGCCGAGCTTGAGACGTTCGGGGGACGTCATATCGGGTATCTCCAAGAGTTTTATGAGTATAGGAAATCGGTGGCCGCGCGCCTCAGTCGGGCGCGCGCAGCTCGCCACCTTCGTGGCGGGCGTCCCGCGCCAGCAAGGTGGACACGGCCGTCATCGGCGCGACGCCTTCGAACAGCACCGCGCACACCGCCGCCGTGATGGGCAGGTCGACATTCAGCGCGGCGGCACGCGCCAGCGCCGCGCGGGCCGCATGGGCGCCTTCCGCCGTCATGCCGCCGGCCAGGACTTCTTCCAGCTTGCGGCCGCCGCCGATTTCCAGGCCCACGCGCCGGTTGCGCGACAGGTCCCCGGTGGCGGTCAGCACCAGATCGCCCAGGCCGGTCAGGCCGGCGAAGGTGTCGGCGCGGGCGCCCAAGGCGACGCCGAAACGGCTCATTTCCGCCAGGCCGCGCGTGATCAGCGCGGCGCGGGCATTGGTGCCCAGCCGCAAGCCGTCGGACACGCCGCAGGCAATGGCGATGATGTTCTTCAAGGCGCCGCCCACTTCCACGCCGACGACGTCGTCGCCCGCGTAGACGCGCACCGCGCCGCCGTGCAGCGCAGTGGTGGTGCGACGACATACATCGGGGTCATCGCTGGCGATGGTCAGTCCCACGGGCAGGCCCTGGGCAACTTCGCGCGCGAAGGACGGGCCCGACAGGACGCCCACGCGCAGGCCGGGCAGGCCCGCCAGGGTGTCGCGGACAATTTCATGGGGCAGGCGGCCGTCGTGCTTTTCGAAACCTTTACAGGTCCAGACGATGTGGGGCAGCGGGCCGGTCAAGGTGGGCAACAGCGTCAGCAGCGCCTGGCAGATGTCGGCCAGGCCGGCCACCGGCACGCCCAGGATGATCAGGGGCTCGGCGCCGCCGGTCTGGCCGGCGGGGGTGTCCAGAAACTGCAGCGCTTGCGCCAGATCGGCGGTCACGGCCAATCCGGCGGGCAAAGAAACGCCCGGCAGATACCGGGCGTTTTCGCGCGCCGCCGCGATGGCGGCGGCCTGGTCGGGCTGGCGCGCCCACAGCATGGTGGGGTGGCGGCGCGCCGCCACCGCCGCCAGGGCGGTGCCCCAGCTGCCGGCGCCCAGCACCGCCACGCGGGGGGTAGCGGCGGCCACGTCCGGTTTATTGCCGGGTGGCATTGGGCGGCAGGATGATGCCGGAGTCATTGCCGTTGGCTTCGCCGCCTTGCTGTTGCTGGGCGAACTCGGCCAGGCGCTGTTCGTACAGGGCCTGGAAGTTGACTTCGGCCAGGTGCACGGGGGGCAGCGAGGTACGGGTGATGGCGTCAGCCAAGTTGGCGCGCAGATAGGGGTACAGCATGGTCGGGCAGACGATGCCCAACAGCGGATCCATCTGGTCTTCCGGGATGTTCGACAGTTCGAAAATGCCGGCCTGCGTGGCTTCGACCAGGTACAGGACCTTGTCGTTGATGCGCGTGGTCACCGTGCTGGTAACGGTCGATTCGAAGATGGTCTCGGCCAGGCGTTGGCCGCCGACGTTGATGCTGACTTCGACTTGCGGCGTTTCCTGTTCCAGGAACACGTGCGGCGCGTTCGGCATTTCCAGCGACAGGTCTTTGAGGTAGACGCGCTGGAGATTGAACGACGGCTGGTTGGTTTGGTCCTGATCGGCCATGAAATTTCCTGGTGGATGGGGTGAGTGTTGCTTGCGATAGCGACGCGTAGCGCCGCCTTTGTATGGGGTAAGACAGGTGGGTCAGGCGGCCAGCATGGGAACCAGCTTGCCGGCCCGGTCGAGCGCCTGCAGGTCGTCACAGCCGCCCACATGGTCTTCGCCGATATAGATCTGCGGTACCGTGCGGCGGCCCGTGCGCTGCATCATGATCTCGCGCTGGGCGGGGTCCTGGTCAATGAGGATTTTCTCGATCTGCTCGACACCGCGTTGCTTCAGCAGCGACTCGGCGCGCGTGCAGTAGGGGCAATACCCGGTTGCGTACATCACGACTTTCTTCATTTTGCTTCTCTTGCCTTACCGTGGGATGAAGCGGGGATGGTTCAAGCCCGCTGAGTAACAGGAAGGCCGGCATCGCTCCAGGCCTTCATGCCGCCGGCGAGGGCCACCACGTCGGCGAAACCGGCGGCGCGCAGTGCCGCCACGGACTTGCCGGCATCGCGCCCGAGCTGGCTGACGACGACCAGCGGTTTGTTCTTGGGCAGCGAGGCAGCCTTCTTCTCGATGTCGCCGGCTGGCACGCTGCGTGCCTGGGCGATGTGGCCAGCCTGAAACTGCTCGATCGTACGGATGTCTACCCAAACGGCCTGGCGTTGGTTGATCATCTGGATGGCTTCAGCGGTGCTGACGCCGCCTGAGCTACCCTTGCGGGTGGCCATCAGCAGCATGACGCCGGAAACCACCGCGACCGCGAGGATGAAGATGTTGTTCTGGCTCAGCAAAAAGTGCACGAAATCCACGGAAGGTCCTGATTTATCACGGTTTATCCGCGATATTCGATCGCGGAAGACGGCCCTGCGACCCCGTTCTGCGGCCGTGCCGGGAAGGGATGTCAGCGGAGTACAAGCCGGCAATTATAAAATGAGCGCCAACTGCGGTTTTTTCAACTTCCATTTCTAGTGATCCCACCATGCATAAACTCGTTCTGATGCGCCACGGCGAAAGCCAGTGGAATCTGGAAAACCGTTTCACGGGCTGGACCGACGTGGACCTGACCGAGAAGGGTCGTGCCGAGGCGCGCGCCGCCGGTGAGCTGCTCAAGAAGGAAGGCTTTGTCTTCGACGTCGCCTTCACGTCGGTGCTCAAGCGCGCCATCCGCACCCTGTGGATCGCCCTGGATGCCATGGACGCCATGTACACCCCCGTGGGCAACAGCTGGCGCCTGAACGAGCGCCACTACGGTGCTCTGCAGGGCCTGAACAAGGCCGAGACCGCCGCTAAATTCGGCGACGAGCAGGTTTTGATCTGGCGCCGTGCCTATGCCATCGCCCCCGATCCCATCGCCCAGGACGACGAGCGCCACCCGCGCTTCGACAGCCGCTACGCCAAGGTGCCGGCCGACCAGCTGCCCGCCACCGAGTGCCTGCAGGACACCGTGGCCCGCGTGCTGCCGTTCTGGAACGAATCGATCGCCCCCGCCATCAAGGCCGGCCGCCGCGTGCTGGTGGCCGCGCACGGCAACAGCCTGCGCGCGCTGATCAAGCATCTGGACAATATCTCGGACGACGATATCGTCGGCGTGAACGTCCCCACGGGCCAGCCGCTGGTCTATGAGCTGGACGACGACCTGCGCCCCATCCGCCATTATTACCTGGGCGATCCGGCGGAAATCGAGGCCGCGATGGCCGCGGTCGCCGCGCAAGGCAAGGCGAAGAAGGCCTGATAGTGGCGCGTCTGGCTGCATGTCTGGTTTGGTCGGCCGCCCTGGCGCTGCCGGCCACCACCGCCTGGGCCGCGCCCGCGGACCTGGAGCAACGCCAGACCGAGGCGCAGCGCCAGCAATCGGCGCTGCGCGATCGTATTCAAACGCTGCAGAAGACCATCGAGGACCGCGAGTCGGACCGCAAGGAAGCTGCCGACGCGCTGCGCGGGTCGGAAACGGCCATTTCGCAGATCAACCGCCGCCTGGCCGAGCTGAACGAGCAGAGCCGCCAGGCCAAGGCTGACCTGGCCAGCCTGGAAAAGCAGTTGGCCAGCCAGCAGGAAGTGCTGGCGCAGCGGCGCGCCGAGCTGGCGCGCCAACTGCGCGCGCAGTACACCAGCGGCCTGTCCCCCTGGACGGCGCTGCTGTCCGGCGACGATCCTCAACAATTGGGCCGCAATCTGGCCTATCTCGATTACGTTTCACAGGCCCGCACCCAAACGGTGCAGGCGCTGCGGGAAGATCTCGACCGCCTGGCCCAGTTGCAGGGCCGCGCCGACGCCCGCCGGGCCGAAATCGACAAGGTGGTCGCGGAAACGGCTGAGCAGAAGGGCGCCCTGGTGGCGCAGCAGAAGGAGCGCGCCACCGTGCTGGCGCGCATCGAAGGGCAGATCAACGCCCAACGCGAGGAAGCCACCAAGCTGGGCCGCGACGATCAGCGCATGGGTCGTCTGATCGACGACCTGCAGTCCGCCATCGAAAAGCAGGCCGAGGAAGCGCGGCAGGCGGAAGAGGCTCGCCGCAAGGCCGAGGAAGCCCGCCGCCAGGCCGAAGCCGAGGCCGCCCGCAAGGCGGACGAAGCGCGCCGCAAGGCGCAGGATGACGCCCGCCGCAAGGCCGACGAGGCGAAACGTACGGCCGAGCAGGCCGAACGCACCGCCAAGCTGGCCCGCCGGGCGCAGGAACAGAAGGACGCGGCGCAGGCCCGCGAGCAGGCCGAGGCCGCCGCCCGCCGCGACGCCGCCACGGCCGCGACAGCTGCGCGTCAGGCGGCCGAAGCCGAAGCCGCCGCCAAAGATGCAGGCAGGCCAGTGGCGCGCGGGAACTTGGAGGGGCTCAATCCCGTCCAACCAGCACGCCAGGCGCCGGTGGCGGCTCGCCCGCAACCGCCGGCCGGCCAGGGCTTGCGGCGCGGCTTGCCGATGCCGGTAAGCGGCGCCACCATCCAGGGCCGGTTCGGCCTGGGCCGCCCCGACGGCGGCACCTGGCGCGGTATCGTGCTGCGGGCTTCCGAGGGCGCCCCGGTGCATGCGGTGGCGCCGGGTACTGTGGTTTACGCCAATTGGCTGCGCGGGTTCGGCAACCTCATCATCGTGGACCACGGTCAGCAATTTTTAACCGTATACGCTTATAACCAGAGCCTGCTCAAACAGGTGGGCGACCGCGTGGCGGGTGGCGAGGCCATCGCCACGGTGGGCGCCACGGGCGGCCAAGTGGAATCGGGCCTATACTTTGAAGTTCGGCATAGTGGCGCGCCAGTGGATCCAGCCCTTTGGTTGGCCCAGTAAGAGCGTTCGGCAAACCAAATTCAGGATGTGTGCATGGGCACTCGCAAGTATCGCAGTTTCGGTCTGGTATCCGTCGGCGTCGTTGCCGGCGTGCTGCTCAGTGTCGGTGTCACCGCTGTCGCACAACGCGGCAGCCCCCTGCCTCTGGATGAATTGCGCGCGCTGACGAATGTCTTCGGCGCCATCAAGAACAACTACGTCGAACCCGTCGACGACAAGACTCTGATCAACAATGCCATCTCCGGCATGGTGTCGGGTCTGGATCCCCACTCCGCCTACCTGGATGCTGACGCGTATCGCGACATGCAGACGCAGACCCAGGGCGAATTCGGCGGCCTGGGCATCGAAGTCGGCGCCGAGGACGGCTTCGTCAAGGTCATCTCGCCCATCGAAGACACCCCGGCCGCACGCGCCGGCGTGCTGGCGGGCGACCTGATCACCAAGATCGACGACACGTCCACCAAGGGCATGGCCTTGAACGATGCGGTCAAGCTGATGCGCGGCGCGCCGAAGTCGCCGATCCGCCTGACCATCCTGCGCGCCAACCAGCCGCAGCCCATCGTGCTGACCATCGTGCGCGACGTCATCAAGGTGCGCAGCGTGCGCAGCAAGATGCTGGACGACGGCGTGGCCTACGTGCGCGTCGCCCAATTCCAGGAAAAGACCGGTTCCGACCTGGCGCGCCAGTTGACGGAACTGGGCGCCAAGCAGCCGCCCAAGTATCTGGTGCTGGACCTGCGCAATGACCCGGGTGGCCTGCTGACCAGCGCCATCGGCGTGGCCGGCGCCTTCCTGCCCAGCGATGCGCTGGTGGTGTCCACCGACGGCCGTACGCCGGACGCGCGCCACAAGTACGCGGCTACCCCGTCGGAATATGCCCGCGGCGAAAGCAACTACCTGTCCGGCTTGCCGGCCTGGGTCAAGACCGTGCCGATGGTGGTGCTGGTCAACGTGGGCTCGGCGTCCGCGTCGGAAATCGTGGCCGGCGCGCTGCAGGACCACAAGCGCGCCAAGGTCATGGGCAACCGCACCTTCGGCAAGGGCTCGGTGCAGGTCATCCTGCCGCTGACCGAAGATACGGCGATCAAGCTGACCACGTCGCGTTACTTCACGCCCAATGGTCGTTCGATCCAGGCAACCGGCATCGTGCCGGATACCATCGTGGCCGACACCGCCGAAGGCGACCTGTTCCGCTTGCCGCGTGAAGCCGACCTGCAGCATCACTTGAACAACCCGCTCGACAAGACCGAGATCAAGTCCAATGCCGCCGAGATCACCGGCACGATGCCCGCCAAGATCTTCGAATTCGGCGGCAAGGACGACTTCCAGCTCAAGCAGGCCATCAACGCGCTGCAAGGCAAGCCGATCGAGAAGGCCACGCCGCGCACGGCTTCGGCCCAGGATGCCAAGGACGCTACCGCGGCCGCGGCCAAGGCCGGCGCCTCCGCACCGTCGGGCCCGACCGAACGCATGACCATCACCCCTGATGGAGTGCAGCCTTCCAAGGCCAAATGAACGACCAGCAGTTACTGCGTTACGCGCGTCATATCCTGCTCGACGAGCTGGGTATCGAGGGCCAGGAAGCTTTCCTGGGCGCGCGGGCGCTGGTGGTAGGGGCCGGCGGACTGGGTTCGCCGGCAGCCATGTACCTGGCCAGCGCCGGCGTCGGCCACATCGTGCTGGCCGACGACGACACCGTCGAACTCAGCAATCTGCAGCGCCAGCTGCTGCACTCCACCGACCGCCTGGGTCAGGCCAAGGTGGCTTCGGGGCGCGTCACGCTACAGGCGCTCAATCCCGAGGTCGACGTGCAGGCCATCGAGCGCCGCCTGCTCGATACGGACCTGGATGAACAGGTCGCCGCCGCCGACGTGGTGCTCGATTGCTCCGACAACTTCACCACCCGCCATCAGATCAACCGCGCCTGCGTGCGGCATCACAAACCTCTGGTGTCCGGCGCCGCCATCCGCTTCGACGGGCAGATCGGGGTGTTCGATCTGCGTGACAGCGCGGCGCCCTGCTACCACTGCCTGTTCCCCGAAGAAGCCGACGATGTCGAAGAGGCCAATTGCGCCACCATGGGCGTGTTCGCACCCCTGGTCGGCATCATCGGCAGCATGCAGGCCGCCGAGGCGCTGAAGGTGCTGGCGGGTTTGGGCACCACCTTGTCGGGACGCTTGCTGCATCTGGACGTGCTGACCATGCAGTGGCGCAGCATGAACGTACCGCGCGACCACGAATGCGCCGTGTGCGCGTCCCGGTGACGATTTCCAGCGGTGGCCAACCGCAAAACTAGATCCATAACCAGGCCGAGACCATGACCAAGAACATCGCTTCCCAACTCGTCGAGGCGCTTGGCGCCGACGTCGTCACCGTCGATCCCGCGGGCATCGCGCCCTGGTTGTCCGACTGGCGTGGCATCTACACCGGTCATGCCCAGGCGGTCGTGCGGCCGCGTACCGTCGAGCAAGTGTCGCGTTGCCTGGCCTTGTGCCAGCACGTCGGCGTGCCGGTGGTGCCGCGCGGCGGCAATACCGGCCTGTGCGGCGGCGCCACGCCGGATGACTCGGCCGACAACGTGATCCTGTCGCTCGATCGCATGAACGCCGTGCGCTCGCTCGACACGGTGGCGAATACGCTGGTGGCGGAAGCGGGCTGCATCCTGGGCAATCTGCGCCGCACAGCGCAAGACGCGGGGCGCCTGCTGCCCCTCAGCCTGGCGGCGGAAGATTCCTGCCAGATCGGTGGCAACCTGGCCACCAACGCCGGCGGCGTCAACGTGGTGCGCTATGGCATGACGCGCGAGCTGGTGCTGGGCGTGGAAGCGGTGCTGCCCAATGGCGAGGTCTTCCATGGCCTGCGGCCCTTGCGCAAGGACAACACCGGCTATGACCTCAAGCAACTGTTGATCGGTTCCGAAGGCACTTTGGGCGTGATCACGGCAGTGTCGCTACGCCTGCTGCCACGCGCGGACGTGCGCTCGGTGGTGCTGGCGGCCGTGTCTTCCTCGCAGCAGGCCTTGCAGCTGTTCGAACTGTTGTACGGCCAGTGCGGCGCGCGCCTGCAGGCCTTCGAATTCTTCACGGGCGATTGCGTCGACCTGGTGTTGACGCATGCCGCCGGCGTGCAGGAACCCTTCGCGCAACGCTATCCGGCCTATGTGCTGGTGGAGCTGGCGGACAGCGTCGACGAGAACGGCCTGAACGCCATGCTGGAATCCGTCATGGGCCAGGCGCTGGAAAAGGAGTTGTGCCTGGACGCGGTGGTGTCGGCGTCCTTGAGCCAGTTGCAGGCGCTGTGGAAACTGCGCGAAGAAATCTCCGAAGCGCAACGCGCCGATGGTCCGCACCTGAAGCACGATATCTCGCTGCCGATCGAGGACATCCCCGCGTTCATGGTGTCCTGCGAAAAGCGCCTGCAGGCGGTCGATGCCGGCGTGCGCCCCTTCATCTTCGGGCACTTCGGCGACGGTAATCTGCACTACAACATCTCGCGCCCCGCCGGCGCGCCGCGCACGTGGGCGGCCGAACAGGGCGAGGCCATCACCGCAGAAGTGATGGACGAGGTCATGCGCTACAACGGCAGCATCAGCGCCGAGCATGGCATCGGCCAGCTCAAGCGTGAATACTTCCATCGCTACAAGCATCCCCTGGAGCTGCGCCTGATGCAGGACATCAAGAAGCTGCTGGATCCCGCGGGGATCATGAACCCGGGCAAGCTGCTGTAGGTGGCCGGGCGCCGGTAGTCGCTAACCGGTAGCGGTAGGCGGTAGCCGGGGCAGCTGCCGCCGTCCGCGGGCCTGGGGCCTGGCTCAGGGCTCGATCGGCGGCAGCTCGTTTTCGATCAGGGCCAGCGCCGCGCGCAGGGTCTGCGCGTAGCGCGCTTTCTCGGCGGCGATGGTTTCCGGCGTCCATTTGAAGAAGCCTTCACCGGTCTTCATGCCCAGCTTGCCGGCGGCGACGCGCTCGGTCAGCACCGGGAAAGGCCCATCGGCCTTCGACAGCGAAGGATAGGTGGTCGTCGTGGCGGCGCAATGGACTTCCAGGCCCGCATGGTCCCGTTGCAGGATGGGACCCGCCGCCAGGAAGCGGAAGCCGAAACCGAAACGCACGGCGGCATCGACGTCTTCCGCGCTGGCCACGCCGTCCTGCACCAGGGCGAAGGCTTCGCGCGTCAAGGCATGCTGCAGGCGGTTGCCGAGAAAACCCGGCACGTCCTTGCGCACCAGCACCGGCACCATGCCGCAACGGCGCATGAAGGCGTACAAGGCATCGCCCAGCGCCGGATCGCTGGCGGACGACAGCACCACCTCGACCAGCGGCACCAGATGGGCCGGCATGAAGAAATGCAGGCCCAGCATGCGTTCGCGCGAGGGCAGGTCCACGCCGATCTGGCTGATGGGGAAGCTGGAGCTGTTGCTGGCCAGCAAGGCTTCAGCCGGCGCCAGCTTGACGAGGTCCGCGAACAGCGCCTGCTTCAGCGGCAAGGACTCCGGTATGCATTCGATGACCAGACGCACATCGGGCCACGTCACGTCGTCCAGGGTCGCCGCCACCGCGACACCCGCGGCATGCTGTTCCAGCCCGCGCTGCGCCAGGTTGGCGCGCACGCTGTCGAGGATGCCCGCATGGCGCGCGGTGTCGCGCTCGACCACCGTGACGCGGCAGGTGGCGCGTGCCAGCACCACGGCGACGTCCGCGCCCATGGTGCCGCCGCCCACGACGACGGCATGGCAGGCGGAAGGGGCGGGCAGGGTGGCTGGGCTCATGGTGGTCTCCGGATGATGGTTTTTGATATGGCAAAAAATCGTGGGCGCGCGCGCTGTGATTGCGGGCGCGCGGATCAGCTCGCGGGCGGTTCGGCCAGGTGGCGGTTGGCCGCCAGATACGCGTCACGCGACGGCCGCAGATGGGCGCGGCACAGCTCGACCAGATCGTCGCGGCGGCCTTCGCGCAGGGCTTCTATCATGGCCCAGTGCTCATGGCGGGCCTGACGCCGATACTCGGACGTCACCAGCGTGCCGAAGCGGATGGGATGGGTCTGGCGCGCATATTCCTGGATGGCGCGCACCAGCACGCCATTGCCGCACATGCCGAACAGCGCCTGGTGGAAGCGCAGGTTGTTGCGGAACACCGCGCGCGGATCTTCGGCGTCGACCGCGGTGTCGTGCTCGCGTTGAATGTCGATGAGCGCTTGCAAGGCCGCGGGCTCGGCAGGGCAGGGCACCAGCCGCGCCGCCTGCGTTTCCAGCAGTTCACGCATTTCGTACAGCTCGACCACTTCGTCCGGCGCGAAGGACCGCACTTCGGACCCGATGTTCTTGCGCCGCTCCGCCAGGCCCAGCCGCGCCAGTTCCACCAGCAGCTCGCGCACCGCGTGGCGCTTCAGGTCGAAGCGCTGCATCAGATCGTCTTCGATCAGGCGTTCACGCGGATGCAGGCGGCCCAGCACGATGTCTTCTTCCAGCGCCTGCACGGCCCGTTCCAATGCCGTCTGGGTGACGGGGGGGACGGGATCGGGCAGGGCGGCAAGGCGAGACATGGTCTATCAGGTGAGGCGACAAAAAAGCGCTGTAGAAAAGGGATCGACGTGGAACGATCAACGTGAAGGGATCAATGGGACGAGGTTAGCGTGATTCCGGGATTTTCCCGCGAATCGCGGCGGCTCGCAAAAAGTCGAAGTCGACACCCTGATCGGCCTGGGTCACCGATTGCAGGAACAGCTTGCGATAGCCGCGCTCCGCGGTGGGCGCCTCGCGCGGCTGCGCGGCCGCGCGGCGCGCCAGTTCCGCATCGTCCACCAGCAAGGTGATCTCGCGGTTGGCCACGCTCAGGCGGATGCGGTCGCCGCTTTGCACATAGGCCAGCGGCCCGCCCACGGCGGACTCCGGCGTCACGTGCAGCACGATGGTGCCGGCCGCCGTGCCGCTCATGCGGCCATCGGAAATGCGCACCATGTCCTTCACGCCGGCCTTGGCCAGCTTGCGCGGGATCGGCATGTAGCCGGCTTCGGGCATGCCCGGCGCGCCTTTCGGACCGATCATCTTGAGCACCAGGATGTCGTCGGCATTGACGTCCAGGTCGGGATCGTCGACACGCTGCGCCAGGTCTTCGGCGTTCTCGAACACCACCGCGCGGCCTTCGTGCTCCATCAGCGCCGGCGCGGCGGCCGACTGTTTGATGATGGCGCCGCCCGGCGCCAGATTGCCCTTCAGCACCGCGATGCCGCCCTGCGGATAGATCGGCTGCGCGAAGGGACGGATGACGTCTTGCACGAAAGGCGCCGGCGCGGCGTCCAGTTCCTCGCCCAGGGTGCGGCCCGTCACCGTCAGCGCGTCCAGATGCAGCAGGGGGCGCAGCTCGCGCAACAGGGCCTGCATGCCGCCGGCCTTGTGGAAGTCTTCCATATAGTGCTGGCCGGACGGCTTCAGGTCCACCAGCACGGGGGTTTCGCGGCTGATCGCGTCGACACGGGGCAGGTCGACCTCGAAGCCCATGCGGCCGGCAATGGCCGTCAAGTGGATGATGCCGTTGGTCGATCCGCCAATAGCCAGCAGCACGCGCAAGGCGTTCTCGAAGGCCTTGGCCGTCATGATGCGATCCGGCGTCAACTTGCTGCGCGCCAGCTGGACGGCGGTGGTGCCGGTGACTTCCGCCACGCGCACGCGATCGGCCGTCACCGCGGGCGCCGACGCGCCGCCGGGCACCATCATGCCCAAGGCTTCGGTGATGCAGGCCATGGTGCTGGCCGTGCCCATCACCGAGCAGGTGCCGACGCTGCCGACCAGGCGGTTGTTGACGTCGACGATTTCCTCGTCGTCGATCTCCTCGGCGCGGTACTTGCCCCAATAGCGGCGGCAATCGGTGCAGGCGCCGACGCGTTCGCCACGGTGGGAGCTGGTCAGCATCGAGCCGGTGACCAGTTCGATGGCGGGCACGTTGGCCGACGCCGCGCCCATCAACTGGGCCGGCACCGTCTTGTCACAGCCGCCGATCATCACCACCGCGTCCATGGGCTGCGCCAGGATGGCTTCCTCGGTGTCCATGGACATCAGGTTGCGCAGATACATGCTGGTGGGCGCGGAAAAACTTTCGTGGACGGAAATCGTGGGGAAATCCATCGGCAGGCCGCCCGCCATCAGCACGCCCCGCTTGACCGCCTCGATCAGCTGCGGGGCATTGCCATGACAGGGGTTGTACGCGCTGCCGGTATTGACGATGCCGATCACCGGGCGGTCGAGGGCATGGTCGGTGTAGCCGGCGCCTTTGATGAAGGCCTTGCGCAGGAACAGGGAAAAGCCTTCATCGCCATAGCTGGTCAGGCCTTTGCGCATGCCCTTGGGATCGTTTTTATCGCTCATCGTCAGTCTCTCAAGATTATCGATAATAATGTTGACGATAGTATCATCAACTTTCTATGATGGTCGTTCATAAATGCGGGCCCACCACGAGGCGCGCGATAAAACGGAGACAAGACCATGCGTATCAACCGCGGGCAGTTCCTGCGCGTCCTTGCTTGTACTGGTGTCCTGGCGGTAGTGGCCGCGCCGCTGGCCGCGCAGGCGGCCGGCTATCCCGACAAACCCATCCGCCTGATCGTGCCCTATCCGCCTGGAGGCGCCACCGACGTGATCGGCCGCGTCGCCGCCCAGGCGCTGGGCCACGAACTGAATCAATCGGTGGTGGTGGAGAACCGCGCGGGCGCCACCGGCAACATCGGGGCCGCGGCGGTGGCCGCCGCCCCGCCCGACGGCTATACGTTGCTGATGGGCGCGCTGACCAGCCACTCCATCAACGCCGCGCTGTACGGCAGCAAGGTGCCCTACGACCTGCAGAAGAGCTTCGCGCCGGTGTCCATGCTGGGCCGCGTGCCGCTGGTCTTCGTGGTCAATCCGCAGGTGCCGGCCAAGAACCTGCAGGAACTCATCGCCCTGGCCAAATCCAAGCCGGGACAGCTGACCTTCGCGTCGTCCGGCAATGGGTCGCCGCAGCATCTGGCCGGTGAGCTGTTCAAGGTGGCGGCCGGGGTGGACATGCTGCATGTGCCCTATCGCGGCAGCGGCCCGGCGATGACCGACCTGGTCGGTGGCCAGGTGCTGACCATGATCGAAACCGCGCCTGCCGCCCAGCCGCAGATCAAGGGAGGCAATCTGCGTCCGCTGGCGGCCGCGTCGGCCAAGCGCATTCCTACCTTGCCCGATCTGCCCACCGCGTCGGAGGCCGGCCTGCAGGGCTTCGAGGTCAGCTCCATGTTCGGCATCCTGGCGCCCGCCGGCACGCCGCCCGCCGTGATCGACAAGCTCAACGGGGCGTTGAAGAAGGTGTTGTCCAGCGACGCGGTGAAGGCGCAGATGCTGGAGCAGGGCGTGATCGCCGAATATGCCACCCCGCAAGGCACGGGGCAGGAGATCAAGGCCGAGATCGACAAATGGACCATGGTGATCCAGAAGGCGAACATCAAGGGCGATTGACGCTGCGTGCGCGGGCAGCGCCAGCGCCAGCGGTATCAGGCGCCGCCCGCGTCCAGCACCAGTTGCAGCTGTTGTTCCAGGTGCGCCGTCGGCGGTACGCGCCAGCCGCTCTGGGCGTAGCGCAGCCAGCGGCCCAGCACGAAGTGGGTCAGCAGGCTGGCATGCGCGGCGATGTCGGCGTCGGCCGGCAGGCCGCCGTCCTCCACCGCGATCCGCAAGGCCTGCTTGATCGACGCTTCGATGCGGTCGTTGATGTGATTGATGCGTTCCTGCAGGCGGTTGTCCTCGGTGACGAGGGCATCGCCCGTGAGCACGCGCGTCATGCCGCGGTTCTTTTCGGAAAAGGACAGCAGCATGCTGACCATGCCGCGCGCCTGCTGCACGCCGCGCGCTTCGGCGGCATTGATCTGGTTGACCAGCGTGAAGATGGTCGTTTCGATGAATTCGATCAGGCCCTCGAACATCTGGGCCTTGCTGGCGAAATGGCGATACAGCGCCGCTTCCGACACCTGCATGCGGCCGGCCAGCGCCGCGGTGGTGATGCGGGCGGCGTGCGGTTGCTCCAGCATCTCGGCCAGCGTTTGCAGTATCTGCGTTTTTTTCTCGCCGGGTCTGCTTGCCATGGCTGTCGCCGCGTCGGGCGCGGATTTTTCAAAGGTGGATGGACTTGCGCGCCGCGGGCGTCCTGCCGCGCCGCGCGGCGGGGGCCGCGATGATCAGCGCAGTGGCCGCCGGCTCAACAGCAGCTCGCTGACCGAGTGTACCCGCAAGTCCACATAGGACGGCCGTTGCCGCTGGCCGCTGGCGAACGGCGTGCCGGGATGATAGACGTGAACGGTGCGCAGGCCGGCGCGGCGGGCGCCACGCAGATTGGCCAGGGTGTCTTCCACCAGCACGGTATCGCGCGGCGCGGCGCCTTCGCGCGCCAGCACGTAGCGCAGCAGCGCCGGCGATGGCTTGGGGCGGAACCCGCCGTGCCAGCGCATGTGCTCGATGGACCACAGGCTTTCGAACTGGCGCAGGATGCCCATGTGCCGCAACACCGCCCGTGCGTAATGAAACGGTGCGTTGGTTAACAGTACCTTGCGTCCCGGCAGGCGGCGCAGCTTGGCCGCCAGGCCGCTTTCCGATTTGATCAGCGGCTTGACGTCGAAGTCGTGGCTCATCCGCAGGAACTCGTCGGCGTCGATGCCATGATGCTTCACCAGCCCGATCACCGTGGCGCCGTAACGCCGCCAGTATTCCTTGCGCAGCGCGTTGGCGGTGTCGGTGTCCACGCCCAGGGCGTGTTCCACCGCGCGCGTCATCCCCGCGTCGATGCGCGGGAAGATGGCGTGCGAGGTGTTGTGCAGCGTGTTGTCGAGATCGAAGAGCCAGAGACGCCGGCTGGCACCCGTGCCTACGCGGCGCGAGCGGCGCAGACGCGCCGCCGGCCGCAGCAGGTGACGTTGCGCCAGCATCAGCGCGACGTGATCATGGTGCCCACGCCCTGGTCGGTCAGCAGTTCCAGCAACAGGCAGTGCGGCACGCGGCCGTCGACGATGTGGACCGAGTGCACGCCGCTGCGCGCCGCGTCCAGGGACGAGGAGATCTTGGGCAGCATGCCGCCCGAGATCGTGCCGTCGGCGAACAGCTCGTCGATGGCGCGCGCCGACAGGCTGCGCAGCAGCTTGCCGTTCTTGTCCAGCACGCCCGGCGTGTTGGTCATCATCAGCAGCTTTTCCGCGTTCAGCACTTCAGCCATCTTGCCGGCGACCACGTCGGCATTGATGTTGTAGGCGGTGCCGTCCTGGCCGTAGCCGATGGGCGAGATCACGGGGATGAACTGGTCGTCCTGCAGCGCCTTGACCACCGCCGGATCAACCTGGGTGATGTCGCCGACGAAGCCGATGTCGATCGGTTCCGCGGGATTCTCCTTGTTGTCCATCAGCTTCTTGCGGGCGCGGATCAGGCCGCCGTCCTTGCCGGTGAGGCCGACGGCCTTGCCGCCGACCTCGTTGATCATCATGACGATGTCCTGCTGGACCTGGCCGCCCAGCACCCACTCGACCACTTCCATGGTCTCGGCGTCGGTGACGCGCATACCTTGCACGAACGTGCCCTGCTTGCCGATGCGGCGCAGCGCGTCGTCGATTTGCGGACCGCCGCCGTGGACCACGACGGGGTTCAGGCCGACCAGCTTGAGCAGGACGACGTCATGGGCGAAGCTGCGCTGCAGGCGCTCTTCGGTCATGGCATTGCCGCCGTATTTCACCACGATGGTCTTGCCGTGGAATCGTCGGATATAGGGCAGGGCCTCGGACAAAACACTGGCCTTGACGGCGGGCGACAAGGAGGCGGCAGGATCTTGGATGTCGGTCATGGCGGTGCGTAACCCCGGAGAAAAAGGGAGATGAAAAAAAGCCTGCAAGGATGGCAGGCCGTTTCCGACGGGGGGCGACCGAGCGCCCACCGGCGAAGCACAAGCGCGATTGTAGTACCCATGGCGGCTTATGCCAGCGTGCTATGTCAATATGGGATACAAATAAGTCCGCTTCATGTAGATTTGTTTGCCTGGGCACCGTCGGCGGCCCCGTCCCGGAGGGCTTTTTGCGACTCCCGGCCGGGTCGCGGACGAGGATGCCCGAAAACAGACTTAGGAGGAAACAGCCCATGCTCAAGACTACCCTGCGTGCCATCGCCGCCCTGGCTGGCGGACTGCTGCTGGCCGGCACCGCGCCGGCGGCGGAAAAACTGGTGATCGCCGCCACCCAGGTGCCGCACGCCGAGATCCTGGAATTCGTCAAACCGACGCTGGCGCGCGAGGGGGTGGACCTGGACATCAAGGTGTTCAGCGACTACGTGCAGCCCAATCTGCAACTCGCCGACAAGCAGGTCGACGCCAATTTCTTCCAGCACAAGCCTTATCTGGATGCCTTCAACAAGGACCGCAAGACCAACCTGGTGCCCGTGGCGGCCGTGCATGTGGAGCCCTTCGGCGCCTATTCCCGCAAGATCAAGAAGGTCGCCGACCTGAAGGACGGCGCCATCGTGGCCATCCCGAACGATCCTTCCAACAGCGGCCGGGCCTTGCTGCTGCTGGTCAAGCAGGGTTTGATCACCTTGAAGGACCCGTCCAACATCCAGGCCACGGCGCTGGATGTGGCGAACAATCCCAAGCATCTGAAGTTCCGCGAGCTGGAGGCGGCCATCCTGCCGCGTTCGCTGGACGACGTGGACCTGGCCCTGATCAACACCAATTACGCCCTGGAAGCCGGCCTGGTGCCCACGCGTGATGCCTTGTTCATCGAAGGCGCGGACTCGCCCTACGCCAACCTGATCGTCGCCCGCGAGGACAACAAGAATTCGCCCGCGCTGGCCAAGCTGGTGAAGGCCTTGCACACGGCAGAGGTGAAGAAGTTCATCCAGGACAAGTACAAAGGGGCCGTGGTCCCGGCGTTCTAATTGCGTCACCTGCTGGCAGACAGAGTTACTTAAGCAAAGGCCCCGCAAGCGGGGCCTTTGCATTCCTGCGGTGGGGCGGCGACGCGCCTCAGTCGCGCCGCCGCGGCCCGGTCAGCCGCATACGCCTGGTGCCTGAGACGCCGGGCGTCGGCCTAGCGGCGGGGCGGGGGCAGCATGCGGCGCAGGGCTTCGAAGAACAGGGTCGATTGCAGGCGTTCGCCGGCGGTCTGGTCGGCCACGAATTGGGCCATTTCCGGCGCGACGGGTTCCAGCGGCAGGCCGGTGGAGCGGGCCAGGACTTCGGCTTCGCAGGCGCGTTCGACGAAATACAGATCTTCATAGGCGTAGTCGACGCGCTCGCCGCAGACCACCACGCCGTGATTGCCCAGGAACGCGATGTCGGCGCCATTCATGGCGTGGGCAATGCGTTCACCTTCCGCCGGGCTCAGCGCCAGGCCGTTGTATTTGCCGTCCGTGGCGACGCGGCCATGGAAGCGCATGGCCGATTGGGACAGGGTCGTGTCCAGCATGCGGCGCGCGGTCAGGGTCAGTGCCGTCGCGTAGGGCATGTGGGTGTGCAGCACACAGGCCTTGCCGGCGATGCGGTGCACGGCCGCATGGATGAACATGGCGGTGGTTTCGACCTCATGGTGACCGGCCAGACGCTTGCCTTCCCCGTCCACCATGACAATGTCGTCCGCGTCGATTTCGCTCCAGTGCAGACCACGGGGATTGATCAGGAAGCGGTCGGTGCCGTCTGGAATCAATACGCTGAAGTGGTTGCAGACGCCTTCTTCAAGCCCATGATGTGCGGCCGCGCGCAAGGCCAGGGCCAGGTCGTTGCGGAGCGACAGGGTTTCGAGGGGGTGAGCGACGAAATCGCGAGACAGGGTGTCCATGGTGCCTACTGGTTAGGAGGAGGGAAGCCGCGTAGGCGCCCATTTAACCGCGTATTCCCCACAGGGGAAAGTTTTCAAGGGGGCGGAGCCCCCTTGAATCTATCTCCCCCTTGCAAGGGGGACAGGGATATAATAACCACCGTTATTAGTTGTCCCTTCTTCCATGCCGTCTTCCTTCGAGCCCTTCGAGCAGGCCATGCGCGATCTGGCGCAGCGCCTGGCTTCCCGTCAGCAACTCCGCGAATCGGTACTCAGCCGCCTGATCCTGCACGTCGCCACCAGCATGGCGGACTCCATGGATGCGCCGCTGAAGAAGCACGGGTTGAACTCTACATTGTGGACCTCGCTGGTGGTGATCTACGCCGCCGAAGGGCACCGGCTCAAGCCGTCGGAACTCAGCGTGTTCATGAACTCCTCGCGCACCAACAGCACCCGGGTCGCCAAGGAGCTGGAACGCCAAGGCTTCGTCGAACGCATCGGCAGCGATCTGGACCGCCGCCAGGTGTTCCTGCAACTGACCCCCAAGGCCATGGAGTTCGTGACGGAAAACATGCCGCGCCGCCGCGCGCAGTTGAAGGAAATGTTCGAAAGCTTCGAGCCCGAAGAAGTCGACGAGTTCGAGCGCCTGCTGCGCAAGATGCTGACCCGATTCACCTGACATCCACCGGCCCGCGCGCGGCTCAGCCGCGCCAGCCGGTATTTTTTTGCCCCTATTTTTTTGTCCTTATAGTAACGCTAGTTATTAATTCTCCGATGAACGCCGAAGCTTCTTCCGCAGCCGTCCCGCACCGCTTGATGATCACCGTATCGGTCATGCTGGCCACCATCATGCAGACGCTGGACAGCACCATCGCCAACGTGGCGTTGCCGCATATGGCGGGCGGCCTGTCGGCGTCGCAGGACCAGATCACCTGGGTGCTGACGTCATACATCGTGGCGGCGGCGATCGCCACGCCGGTGACCGGATGGTTGAATGGCCGCTACGGCCGCAAGAAGGTGTTCCTCGTTTCCATCGCCGGCTTCACCGTCATGTCGCTGGCCTGCGGCGCCGCCGGCAACATGCTGGAGATCGTCGTCGCGCGCCTGCTGCAAGGGGCTTTCGGCGCCGCGCTGGTGCCGCTGTCGCAGGCCGTCATGCTGGATATCAACGAGCCCAAGGATCATGGCCGCGCCATGGCAGTGTGGGGCATGGGGGTCATGCTCGGCCCCATCCTGGGCCCCACCCTGGGCGGCTGGCTGACCGACAACATGAACTGGCGCTGGGTCTTCCTGATCAATCTGCCGGTCGGCCTGCTGTCCTTCTACGGTGTGTACCGTTTCATCCATGAAGAGGCGCCGGCCGACGGCCCCAGGCGCTTCGACATGTTCGGCTTCACCACCTTGGCGCTGTCCATCGGCTTGCTGCAGTTGCTGCTGGACCGGGGCGAGCAGGTCGACTGGTTCGACGCCATCGAGATCCGTACCTACGCCATCGCGGCGTTCGTGGCCTTCACCTTCTTCATCCTGCATACGGCTACTGCCGGCCGCGATTCCTTTTTCAAGGTCGATCTGCTGCGCGATCGCAACTTCGCCATGGGTCTGGCCTTCTACTTCCTGGTCGGCCTGCTGCTGTACGCGACCCGCGCGCTGTTGCCGCCCATGCTGCAGACCGTCCTTGGCTATCCGGTGGTGACCACCGGCCTGGTCACCGCGCCCAGCGGCGCGGGCACCATGGTGTCCATGCTCTTCGCCGGCCGCATGGTGGGAAGAGTGGACGGCCGCCTGATCATCGCGCTGGGCTTCGGCCTGACGGCGCTGTCCTTGTGGCAGATGGCGGGTTACACCCCGCAGGTCACGGAATGGGAGATCGCCATTCCCGGCTTTATCCAGGGGCTGGGCCTGGGCTTCATCTCCGTGCCTTTGACCACGATGACCTTCTCTACGCTAAGCCGCGGCCTGCGCTCGGACGGCACGGCCATCTACAGCCTGTCGCGCAACATCGGCAGCAGCATCGGCATCTCGGTGATGCAGAGCTTGTTCGTGCGCAACAGTTCGACCATGCATGCGTCCTTGGCGACGCTGATTTCCGCCGAGACCTTGATGCAGCATCCGGATGCCCTGTCGCAGACCTTCGATCTGCATGGGCAGGCGGGCCTGGCGGGGCTGAATGCCCTGGTCGACAACCAGGCCGCCTTCATCGCCTATTTGAACGATTTCCGCCTGATGCTGTGGATGACCCTGGCCGCCATCCCGTGCCTGATCTTCATGCGCGTGAATAAGGCCCTCCCCCTACCGCGCTACGCGCGGCCCCCTCAAGGGGGCGGCACCGCCGGACCGGCAGAGCCGGCTCCGGGGCGCCCCCGATAGGTCAGCTCTGGTTTGTAGAGGGTGCTTCTGGCAACGCTGGTCGGTTCCTTACCTCCGGGCCGCGGAGGCGCTGCGCGCAGGGCGTGGCGTGTAGCGGTGGTTTCCATTCGGTCATATTTTTGCCACGGGAGCGTCATACGATGGCGCGGACAGACTTCTTTTTGGAGCCCGCCGTGCCCCCCATCGATCACGACCTGCTGCGCCGCCTGCACCGCGACCTGGCCGACCATTACGACGAAGAACTGGAACTCGAACTGGAGGACCGGACTTTCGAAGAGCTGGAAGGCCGTGCCGAAGTGGACGAGGAAGAACGCGCCTTCCGCCGCCTCTATTTCCGCGAACTGCTGCGCCTGCAGGGCGAGCTGGTCAAGTTGCAGAACTGGGTGGTCTCCACGGGTCACAAGGTCGTCATCGTGTTCGAAGGACGCGATGCCGCCGGCAAGGGCGGCGTGATCAAGCGCATCACCCAACGCCTGAACCCGCGTGTCTGCCGCGTCGCCGCGCTGCCCGCGCCCAACGACCGCGAACGCACGCAATGGTATTTCCAGCGCTATGTGTCGCACCTGCCGGCCGCCGGCGAGATGGTGCTGTTCGATCGCAGCTGGTACAACCGCGCCGGCGTCGAGCGGGTGATGGGTTTCTGTAATGACGAGCAGTACGAAGAATTCTTCCGCACGGTGCCCGAGTTCGAAAAAATGCTGGTCCGTTCCGGCATCCAGGTGATCAAGTATTGGTTCTCGATCACCGACGAGGAACAGGAGATCCGCTTCCTGGGCCGCATCCACGACCCCCTCAAGCAGTGGAAGCTGAGCCCCATGGACCTGGAGTCACGCCGTCGCTGGGAAGACTACACGCGCGCCAAGGAAGTGATGCTGGAGCGTACCCATATTCCCGAAGCGCCGTGGTGGGTGGTGCAGGCCGTCGACAAGAAGCGCGCCCGCCTGAACTGCATCGACCATCTGTTGCACCAGATGCCGTACGTCGAGACGGAACTGCCGATGGTGGTCCTGCCGCAGCGCGAACGCCACGAAGACTACGCGCGCCATCCGGTGCCGGACAATATGGTCGTGCCGGAAAAGTATTGAACGATGCACCGGGCCGGGCAATGAGCCTGGCACTGAGCCCGCTACCGCGGCGCCTGCCGCATCAACCCTCGGCTTTCAAGAAAGCCAGGAAGCGTCGTTCATCGGCGGTCAGGCCGCGCGGGCTGGCGGGCGCGGGCCCGGCGGCCTGCAGATTCCCGTCAAGATAGGTCTGCAATACAAGGGGGTGGATGTAGCACTCCCGGCAGACCGACGGCGTATTGCCCAGGCGGCGCGCCACTTCCTTGACTACTTCAACGACCGTGCGTTTGGCCTGCGTCTC
Source organism: Bordetella sp. N (assembly GCF_001433395.1). GTDB lineage: Bacteria > Pseudomonadota > Gammaproteobacteria > Burkholderiales > Burkholderiaceae_B > Bordetella_C. Next base: position 4,939,549 of record NZ_CP013111.1, on the reverse strand, counting down.
GCTTTCCCAAGGGCGGTCGCGCAACAGCGCCAGCGCCTGTACCGACCCCGCCCACGTGCGATAGTGCTTGGCGGTGAAATCGGCGCGGCCGGCATCGCGCAGGTAGTCGTTGACGCTGCCCGAGTCCACGCCGCGCGGATTGCCCTCGTCGTCCAGGTAGCGGAACAGCTCGTGCCCCGAGATATCCATGCAGCGCTTGACCACCGCGGCGATGCGGCGGTCGTGCACGGTCACGTCGTGCTCGACGCCACTTTTGCCGCGGAAGCGTAGCCGTATGCGGCCGCCGGCGACGGTGATGTGCTTCCGTCTTAACGTCGTCAGGCCATAGGAGCCGTTGGCGCGCGCGTACGCCGGCGTGCCGATGCGCACCAGCGTGGTTTCCAGCAGGCGCACCACCACCGCCACCAGCTTGTCCTGGGTCAGCCCCATGCCCGCCATATCCTGTTCCACCCGGCGGCGTATGCGCGGCAGGGCGGCGGCGAATTCGGACAGTTGCCCATACTTGTTCGCGCCGCGCAGTTCGTGCCACGCGTCGTGATAACGGTATTGTTTGCGGCCGCGCGCGTCACGGCCCGTGGCCTGGATGTGGCCATTGGGCTTGGGGCAGATCCAGACGTCCATATAAGCCGGAGGAATCGCCAGCGCGTTGATGCGCTTGATCTCCTCGGCATCGCGGATACGGGTGCCGTCGGCCGCGAAATATTGAAACTGCTTACGCACCAGGCGCCGGCTGACGCCGGGCTTGCTGTCGTCGACGTAGACCAGACCGGCCGCCTTGCACTCCATGTCGGGCGTGCAGACGACAGCCGTGGCCACGATGGCCTGCGACCCGTTTGGGGCCGCTTTCGCAAGCGTCTTGGCATTCGCACTGACCTTGGCCTTGACAGCCGGGCCAGGCTGAGCGGACGCTCGGGATTTACCCGGGCGACTACCGCTGCGTGTGGAAACTCTGGTCGGTTTGATGATCGGTTCGGCAGCTTGCAACATGGTGGCTCCAGCAAGAGGCCACCCGCCATGCAAATGGCGTGCCTGTCACGTGCTCATGCGAACTCGATGCACATCAGTTCTGGCATCGCCTAGCGCTTTTTCTCGGAAGCCACATGCGGCACGTTTTGCGTGGGAGGATGCTTGGCCGTCGTATCGCCGTTATGCGGCGCCGAACTGCTGGCCCGCTGCTGTACAGGACCGGACGCCGCCTTCATCAGGTTGTAGCCCGTGTTGATCAGCCCGATATGCGAAAAGCCCTGGGGGAAATTGCCGATCAGGCGCTTGCGCACCGGTTCGTATTCTTCCGAGAGCAGCCCAAGGTCGTTGCGCAAGGACAAGAGCCTTTCGTACATGGCGCGCGCCTCGTCCATGCGTCCTTGCATGACATAGACGTCGGCCAGCCAGAAGCTGCACGCCAGGAACACGCCTTCGCCGTCGGGCAGGCCATCGTCGGTCTGCGTGGTGTCATAGCGATAGACCAGGCCGTCGTCGCGCAGCAAGCGCTGTTCGATGGCCTTGATCGTGCCCTCCACGCGGGGATCGTCGACGGGCAGGAAACCCACTTGCGGAATCATCAGCAGGCTGGCGTCCAGCGCCTTGCCGCCGTAGGACTGCACGAAGCTGTTGAGCTTGGGATCGAAGCCGTGTTCGCAGATATCCGCGTGGATCTTGTCGCGGGTGGCGATCAGTTCTTCCTTCGAGCCCTGCAGTTGCAGGCCGAAGCGGTCCATGGACTTGATAGCCCGGTCGAAAGCCACCCAGCACATCACGCGCGAATGCGTGAAGGCCCGGCGCGGGCCGCGCACTTCCCAGATGCCGTGATCGCGCGTATTCCAATGCTTCATCAGCGGTTGCAGCAACACGCGCTGCAGCCGCCAGGCGTGCTCCAAGGGCGCCAGGTCCGCTTCGCGCGCCGCATGCAAGGCTTCGATGACCTCGCCATAGATATCCATCTGGATCTGCGTGGACGCGGCATTGCCGATGCGAACCGGCTTGCTGCCCTCATAGCCCGGCAGCCATGGCAGCTCGAATTCAGGCAGATGGCGCTCGCCCGACACCCCGTACATGATCTGCAGCTGGTCGGGCAGGCCGGACGTCGCGCGCATCAGCCAATGCCGCCAGGCCTCGGCTTCATCGCGGTAGCCGCCGTTGAGCAGCGCATACAGGATCATGGCTGAATCGCGCAGCCAGCAATAGCGATAGTCCCAGTTGCGTTCGCCGCCCAGGCGCTCCGGCAGCGACGTCGTCGGTGCCGCCACCATGCCGCCCGTCGGGTGGAAGGTGAGCAGTTTCAAGGTGATCATCGAACGCACGATGGCGTCCTGCCACTTGGGATGCTTCTCCGCGTCGCCCCGGCAGCGCTTGGACCATTCACGCCACCAGCCGATGGTGCGGTCCAGGCTTTCGCCGCGGTCGGGCACGAAATGCGGCGCCTTGTGTGACGGGTGATAGGACAGGGTGAAGGCCGGCGTTTCGCCTTTGCGCACGGTGAAGTGCGACGTGGTCTTCATGTCCTCGCCCTTCATGGGCACCTGGCTGTGGATCTCGACGGCATCCGGGCCGGCCACCGCGCTCAAGCCATAGTCGCGCCGGCGTACCCACGGCACGGCCTGGCCGTAGTTGAAACGCAGGACCAGCTCCATGTCCATCTCGACATGGCCCTCGTCGCCGCGGATCAGGCGCACCAGGTCGACCTTGTGCTCATCGTCCGACAGCGGCATGAAGTCGAACACGGTGACCTTGCCCGTCTCCGTTTCGTAGCAGGTCTCCAGCACGGCCGTGCCGGGCACATAGCGCCGGCTGGTCTTGCACGTCGGCGTGCGCGGTCGCAGCAGCCAGCGGCCGTTCGATTCATTGCCCAGCAGGGCGGCGAAGCAGGCGGGCGAGTTGAAGTGAGGCAGGCACAGCCAATCGATGGAGCCATCGCGCGCGACCAGCGCCGCCGACAGCATATTGCCGATCAGGCCATAGTCTTCGAGCGGCTTGGAGGAGGGCGTAGGTTGTCTCGACATAAGGAAATCAGGCTAGCACGGGCCAGAAAAGTTCCTCATCCTTGGGTGCAACGCCGCGTAACACCCGTAGCGGCAAGGCGAACTGAGTAACATTCGCGGCTCGCCATTCGCCGGTTGTTACAAGTCGCGGGACGCGCCATTGTCGCCTGTATAGACTGGACCGTCCCTCACTGCGTTCCCTCGGGAACATGCGCTAATGGAACAACGCATGAACACCCATCCGTTACCTGGAGAGACTGCCAAGCAAGACAGCGACGTGATCCTGGTGCTGGCCCCGCGGGGCCGGGACAAGCGCACCTTGAGCGCAACCCTGGCCGACTACGGCGACCGTGTCCGCGACTGCAATGACTTCGAAGCATTCATCGACGGCCTGGACAATGCCGCTTGCGGGCTGGCGGCCGCCCAGTCCCTGGGCACGCGCGAATGCGAACGCCTGGCCGCCTGGCTGCGCGAGCAGCCGATGTGGTCGGACTTTCCTTTCATCATTCTCAACGGCGCCAGCGGACCGCCCACGGCCGTGGAGTCCTTGGGCAATGTGACCGTGCTCGAACGGCCCTTGCGGGCTGACGTGCTGCGCCGCGCCATCACGGCGGCACTGCGTGCGCGCGACCGCCAATATCAGTGGCGCGCGCAGCTGGGCCATCAAGGCGATGTCGAAGAGGCCTTGCGTGTGCTGAACGACACCCTGGAAAGCCGCATCTCTTTGCGCACCCAGGACCTGGCGCGCGCCAACGACAGCGTGATGAAGGAAGTGCGCGCCCGCGAGAAAACCCAGGATGCGCTGGCCCAGTCGCAGAAGATGGAATCCATCGGCCAGCTGACCGGTGGCCTGGCGCACGATTTCAACAACCTGCTCAACGTCATCATGGGCAGCATCGAGCTGATCGATCGCGCCACCGAAGACGCCCGCATCCGCCGCCTGGCCGGCAATGCGCGCCAGGCCGTACTGCGCGGCGCGCGCCTGACCAGCCAGTTGCTGGCGTTCGCGCGCAGCCAGACCATGGACTTGCGCGTGACCGACGTCAACGAGTTGTTGAGCGGCATGCGCGATCTGCTGGGCCTGTCGCTGGGCGCCACCGTGAAAGTGGTCACCTACCTGGACCCTAGCGTGCCCAAGGCCATCGCGGACGCCAATCAGCTGGAGCTGGCGATATTGAATCTGGGCATCAATGCGCGCGATGCTATGCCCGGCGGGGGGACGGTGACCCTGACCACGTCCTTGCGGCGGGGGTCGGGCGACCTGCCAGAAGGCGCCTATGTGGTGATCGCCGTGGCCGATACCGGCAGCGGCATCGCGCCGGCGGCTTTGTCGAAAGTATTCGATCCTTTCTTCACGACCAAGCCGGTGGGCAAGGGGACCGGCCTGGGCCTGAGCCAGGTCTACGGCATCGCCCGCCAGTCGGGCGGCACCGCGCGTATCGAAAGCGAACTGGGCAAGGGTACTGTCGTCGAGCTGTGGCTGAGCGTCGCGGCGGCGGACGATCAGGCCGCCACGGAGTCTCCGGACGCGACACCGTCCACGCAAGGAAACGGCGATGCCACGCCGGCCGACATCCTGGTCATCGATGACGACCACATCGTGCGCAATCTCATCGTCGAGTGCCTGCAGAGCCTGGGCTACCAGGTGCGCCAGGCGGCCGACGGCGAAAGCGGCTTACGCCTGTTGAAAGAACGCGCACCCGATCTGCTGATGGTCGACTTCATCATGCCGGGCTTGAACGGCGCGGAGGTGATCGAACGCGTCCGTGCCGACCTGCCCGACCTGCCCATCATCCTGGCCACGGGTTATGTCGATGCCCAGGTCAGCGCCGTATTGCTGCGCAATGAGCTGCTGCTGCAGAAGCCCTTCGACATTGGTGACCTGGCCGCCATGGTCAGGCAGGCGCTGCGGCGGGAGTAGGGGGCCTGCGGCGGCCCCGCCTTATCCCGCCCGGTTGCCGGTATTCAGCGCCACGTCCTTCTTGATGGCGTCGTGGCGCTTTTCCATTTCCTGGCGCAAGGCGCGGCGCTGGGCGGCGGCCTCGTAGCGCTGCTGCTCTTCCTCGGTGCGCAGCTCCAGCGGCGGCACGGGCGTGGGATTACCCAGCTCGTCCATCGCCACCATGGTGAAGTAACAGCTGTTGGTATGGCGCACCAGCTTCTGCCGGATGTCTTCCGTCACGACCTTGATGCCGATCTCCATCGAGGTCCGCCCGGTGTAGTTCACGGACGCCAGAAAGGTGACCAGCTCGCCGACGTGGATGGGTTCGCGGAACACCACCTGGTCGACCGACAGGGTCACCACGTACTGGCCGGCGTACCGGCTGGCACAGGCATACGCCACCTGGTCCAGGTATTTGAGAATATGGCCGCCGTGGACATTGCCGGAAAAATTGGCCATGTCGGGGGTCATCAGGATGGTCATCGACAACTGGTGGCTGAAGGCTTCGTCCATGGTCTATCGCGGGCAAAAAGTTGGGGGGAATTGGGATTGTTGCGTCGCCGCATGACACCCATGGGGCGCATCTTAACAACTCGAAAGCTTTCCCTCCTATACTTACTCGCGTATGACCACCCGGAATGAATCCGACATTCCAGGCCGGCAAACGTGAGGCGATCCCTCCCGGGGCCGGTCAGCGTCAGAGTCCAAGGAGTATAAGTTCCATGGTTAAGATGAACCGGCGCCAGTTTTTCAAGGTGACCGGTGCGACCTTGGCGGGATCCAGCCTGGCGGTGCTTGGGGTGTCCCCCACGCCGGCCCTGGCTGAGGTCCGCGCTTACAAGCTCGCCCGGATGACCGAAACCCGCAACACCTGTCCGTACTGTTCGGTTGCCTGTGGGATCCTGATGTACAGCCTGGGTGACGGCGCGAAGAACGCCACCGCCAGCGTCACCCACATCGAAGGCGATCCCGACCACCCCGTCAATCGGGGCACGCTCTGTCCCAAGGGGGCGAGCCTGGTCGACTTCATCCACAGTCCCAATCGCCTCAAGTATCCCGAATATCGCGCGCCCGGCTCCGACAAGTGGCAGCGCATGTCCTGGGACGATGCGCTGACCCGCATCACCAAGCTGCTCAAGCAGGATCGCGACGCCAACTTCGTCGCCAAGACCGGCGACGGCAAGACCGTCAATCGCTGGCTGACCACGGGCATGCTGGCCGCGTCCGCGTCCAGCAATGAAGTCGGCTACATCACGCACAAGGTAATACGCAGTACCGGGATGCTGGGGTTCGACAACCAGGCTCGTGTCTGACATGGCCCGACGGTGGCAGGTCTTGCCCCGACGTTTGGCCGTGGAGCGATGACGAACCATTGGGTCGACATCAAGAACGCGGATGTAATTCTGATCATGGGCGGCAATGCCGCCGAGGCCCACCCTTGCGGGTTCAAATGGGTCACTGAAGCCAAGGCCCATAACAAGGCCAGGTTGATCGTCGTGGATCCCCGCTTTACGCGGTCGGCGTCCGTGGCGGACTTTTACGCGCCCATACGTACCGGCAGCGACATCATCTTCCTGGGCGGGGTGATCAACTACCTGCTGACCAACGACAAGATCCATCACGAGTACGTCCGCAACTACACCGACTTCCCGTATCTGGTGCGTGACGACTTCGCTTTCGATGCCGGCCTGTATTCCGGCTACGACCCGGACAAGCGCACCTACGACAAGTCGTCGTGGGACTACGAGAAGGGCGAGGACGGCTACGTCAAGGTCGACCCCACCCTGCAGGATCCGCGCTGCGTCTACCAGCTGTTGAAGAAGCACTATTCCCGCTATACGCCGGAGATGGTGGAGAGCGCCTGCGGCACGCCCAAGGACAAGTTCCTCAAGGTGTGCGACATGCTCGCCAGCACGGCCGTGGCCGGCCGCGCGGCGACCATTCTGTACGCCCTGGGCTGGACGCAGCATTCCATCGGCTCGCAGATCATCCGCACCGGCGCCATGGTGCAGCTGCTGCTGGGCAATATCGGCATCTCGGGCGGGGGCATGAACGCCTTGCGCGGGCACTCCAATATCCAGGGGCTGACCGACCTCGGCTTGATGACCAATCTGCTGCCGGGCTATATGACCCTGCCCAACGAGCCGGAGCAGGACTTCGACAAGTACATCGCGACGCGCGCGCTCAAGCCCTTGCGGCCGAATCAGCTTAGCTACTGGCAGAACTACAAGAAGTTCCACGTCAGCCTGATGAAGGCCTGGTGGGGCAAGGCGGCCACCGCGGAAAACAACTGGGCCTACGACTATCTGCCCAAGCTGGACCGCAGCTATGACATGCTGCAGGTCTTCCAGCTGATGAACGAAGGCAAGGTCAACGGCTACATCTGCCAAGGCTTCAATCCGCTTGCGGCGGCGCCCAACAAGAACAAGTTGAACAGCGCCCTGGCCAAGCTGAAGTTCCTGGTCATCATGGATCCGCTGAACACCGAGACCGCGGAGTTCTGGCGCAACATGGGCGACTACAACAACGTCGACAGCGCCGCCATCCAGACCGAGGTGTTCCGCCTGCCCACCACCTGCTTCGCCGAGGAAGAAGGCGCGCTGGTCAATTCGGGCCGCTGGCTGCAATGGCACTGGAAGGGCGCCGAGCCGCCGGGCGAGGCGCGTAGCGACATCGAGATCATGTCCGCGTTGTTCGCGCGGCTGCGCAAGCTGTACAAGGAAGAGGGCGGCGCCTATCCGGACCCCATCGTCAACCTGGACTGGCCGTACGCCAACCCGCTCAGCCCCACGGCGGAAGAGCTGGCCAAGGAGTATTCCGGCAAGGCTATCGTCGATCTGGTCGATCCCAAGGATCCGACCAAGGTCACGCGCAAGGGCGGCGAGCAGGTGTCCGGTTTCGCGGAACTGCGTGACGACGGCACCACGTCCAGCGGCTGCTGGATCTTCGCCGGCGCCTGGACCCAGGCCGGCAACCAGATGGCGCGCCGCGACAACAGCGATCCCACCGGCATCGGCCAGACCTTGAACTGGGCCTGGGCGTGGCCGGCCAACCGGCGCGTGCTGTACAACCGCGCGTCCTGTGATCCGTCCGGCAAGCCTTTCAACCCGGATCGCAAGCTGATCAGCTGGAACGGCAAGGGCTGGGTTGGCCCTGATGTGCCGGACTTCAAGGCGGACGAGGACCCGGCCGGCGGCATGGGGCCTTTCATCATGAACCCCGAAGGGGTGGCGCGCTTCTTCGCGCGCGCCGGCATGGCGGAAGGGCCTTTCCCGGAGCATTACGAGCCGTTCGAGACGCCGATCGGTTTCAATCCGCTCAATCCCAAGCGGCCTGAAGTCACCAACAATCCGGCGGCGCGCATCTTCAAGGACGACCTGGCGCAGATGGGCAAGGCCGACCGCTTCCCCCATGCGGCGACCACCTATCGCCTGACCGAGCATTTCCATTACTGGACCAAGAACGTGCTGCTGAACGCCATCGTCCAGCCGCAGCAGTTCGTCGAGATCGGTGAAGCGATGGCGCAGGAACTGGGGATCGCCAACGGCAGCATGATCAAGGTGTCCTCCAACCGGGGCTATATCAAGGCGGTGGCGCTGGTGACCAAGCGCATCAAGCCGCTGATGATCGAAGGCAAGAAGGTGCATCACGTCGGCATTCCCATCCATTGGGGCTTCGTGGGCATAGCCAAGCCTGGCTATATCGCCAACACGCTGACGCCCTTCGTGGGCGACGGCAACTCGCAGACACCGGAATCGAAGTCGTTCCTGGTGAATGTGGAAAAGGCCTAAGGGGAATAACCATGTCCATGCAATCCCTGGATATCAAGCGGCGCTCCGCCACCACCACCCCCATGCCGCAGGTCCGCGAGCCGTCCACCGGCTCGGTGGCCAAGCTGATCGACGTGTCGAAGTGCATCGGCTGCAAGGCCTGTCAGACCGCGTGCATGGAGTGGAACGACCTGCGCGACGAGGTCGGCACCAACGTCGGCGTGTATGACAACCCGGCCGACCTGACCGAGCACTCGTGGACCGTGATGCGCTTCTCGGAGTACGAGAACCCGGACTCGGGCAACCTGGAGTGGCTGATCCGCAAGGACGGCTGCATGCACTGCGAGGACCCCGGCTGCCTGAAGGCCTGTCCGTCGCCGGGCGCCATCGTCCAGTACACCAACGGCATCGTCGATTTTCACGAGGAAAACTGCATAGGCTGCGGTTACTGCGTGACCGGCTGTCCCTTCAACGTGCCGCGCATTTCGAAGAAGGATCACAAGGCGTACAAGTGCACCTTGTGTTCGGACCGCGTGGCGGTGGGACAGGAGCCGGCTTGCGCCAAGACCTGTCCCACCGGCGCCATCGTGTTCGGCACCAAGGAGGACATGAAGCATCACGCGGAAGAGCGCATCGAGGACCTGAAGTCGCGCGGTTTCGACAATGCCGGCCTGTACGATCCGCAGGGCGTGGGCGGGACGCACGTCATGTATGTGCTGCACCATGCCGACAAGCCGACGCTGTATCACGGCTTGCCGGAGAACCCGCGCATCAGCCCGATGGTTTCCTTCTGGAAGGGCATCTCCAAGCCCTTGGGTGTGGCCGCCATGGCGCTTACCGCGCTGGCGGGTTTCTTCCACTACGTGCGCGTGGGTCCCAACGAGACCGACGAGGAAGACGAGCGCAAAGCCGAAGAGGAGGTGCGCCATGGCTGAGAACCTTCATCGCCAGGGGCCGTCCGCCCCGCCTCTGCCCAGGGACGATCCACCGGGCGGCATGGCTGCCTCTGGTGGGCACGGCAAGGTCCGCTGGATCCAGCGCTATACCGCCGGGGAACGCACCAATCACTGGATCGTCGCCATCACCTTCCTGCTGCTGGCGGCGTCCGGGCTGGCGCTGTTCCATCCGTCCATGTTCTGGATGTCGGCGGTGCTGGGCGGCGGTCCGTGGGTGCGCATCCTGCATCCCTTCGTCGGCGTGCTGATGTTCGTCTGCTTCGCCTTGCTGGCCTTGCGCATGTGGCGCCACAACCTCATGCAGAAGCGCGATGTCCAGTGGCTGAAGCAGATCAACGACGTGTTGACCAATCGCGAGGACCGCTTGCCGGAGGTCGGCAAGTACAACGCCGGCCAGAAGCTGCTGTTCTATGTGCTGATCCTTTGCATGCTGGGCCTGCTGGCCAGCGGCATCGTGATCTGGCGGCAGTATTTCAGCTTCTATTTCCCCATCGGCGTGATCCGGGCCGCCTCCGTGCTGCACGCGGTTTGCGGTTTCGGCATAATCTGCGCGATCATCGTGCATATTTATGCGGCATTGTGGGTGAAGGGATCGATAGGCGCCATGGTGCGCGGCAAGGTCACCTGGGGCTGGGCGTGGAAGCATCATCGCGCCTGGTTCCGTGACGTCGAAGGCGGCCGCTCGTCGCGCGATACCTATACGAACCGGTAGTTCCTGGCGGGGCGGCGGCCGCGCCGGCCGCCGCCTTATTCATGTCGGGAGCACGTAGTGCAACGTATTCTGCCGCGGGGCGAAATCGAAGCCCTGGACCATAACCATATTCCGCGCTTGCTCGCACCGGTGCGCGGTGAAGTCTTCCGGCTGCGCGCGGCGCGTTTGCGCGAACTGGCGCCGGGCAACGCCATCGGCGATTACCTGAGCCTGATCGCCGTGCTGGCCGACGCCCAGCATATCGCCCTGGCACAGTGCGAGACACCGGCGGTGGACGCGCAGCGCATCGCGCTGGCCCAGGCGCATGGCATGGCGCCGGTGGCGGCGGGTGAGATTCCGCGCGATCCGGCCTGGCATCAAATTCTTTTGCACATCCTGGATCATCTGGACGCGGCGGCGGGCTTGCCCGCGCCGGTGCGGGCCATATGCGCCGATCTAAGGCTATCCGTGCAGGACGATGCGGAGGGACTGGACCGCGCCGCGGCCGCCCTGGTGGGCGAAGGCGCCGGACAGATCGACGTGGCGACGGCGCCGTTCCTGATGGCGGCCTTGCAGGTGTATGCCACCGACCAGGCCTGTCGCTTCGATTCGGCGCAACTGCCGGTGGTCAGTCCCTATGGCTTGTGCCCGGTCTGCGGTTCGCTGCCGGTGGCGAGTGTCGTGCGCGTGGGCGGGCAGCAGGAAGGGTATCGCTATCTGTGCTGCGCGCTGTGTTCGACGCAGTGGCATGTGGTGCGGGTCAAATGCACGACGTGCGAAGAGACCAGGAACATCGCGTACCAGGGCATTGAGACGGAAGACCGCGCGCTGGAACGGGAAGCGGCCCGTGCCGAGACCTGTGAAAGCTGCCACACCTATCGCAAGATTTTTTCCCAGGACAAGGCGTTCAACGTCGATCCCATCGCCGATGATCTGGCTACCTTGGCGCTGGACTTGCTGGTGGGCGAGGCGGGATATCAGCGGGCGAGCGGGAATCCTTTCCTGTGGCAGGGGGAGGACGAGGAGACTGCCACGCCGGAGTCCGGCCCTGAGCAGGGTGCGGCCGGCATCGGGCGGGAGTAGGACATGGCGGATAGCGCGCTGCGGATTCCTTCCGTCGATCGCCTGCTCGCCGCGCCCGCGGTCGGGGCCTTGATTGCCGAGTACGGGCGGGGCGCCACGGTGGCGGCATTGCGGACGCGGCTGGATGAGCTGCGGCCGGCGGTGTTGGCGGCGGGGCGGGTCGATGCTGTTGCGGCTCCAGCTGGTGCCAACGCTGCCGCGCAGGCCGGAGGCGCCGATGCGCTCGTCGACGTTGCCGCCGAGTTGGACCCAGTGTGTCTGGCGCGGACCATAGGCCAACGCCTGGCCACATTGAATGCGCCGCGTCTGCGCGCGGTGTTCAACCTGACCGGCACCGTGCTGCATACCAACCTGGGCCGAGCCTTGTTGCCGGAAGCGGCGGTGCAGGCGGTGGTGCGCGCCTTGACGACGCCGGGCAACCTGGAGTTCGACCTGGCCACCGGCGGGCGTGGGGATCGTGACGATCTGATCGTCGATCTGCTGCGCGAACTGACGGGCGCCGAAGCCGCCACTGTCGTCAACAACAACGCGGCCGCGGTGCTGTTGATGCTCAATGCCTTGGGCGAGCGCAAGGAGGTGGTGGTCTCGCGCGGCGAGCTGGTGGAAATCGGCGGAGCCTTCCGGGTGCCGGACATCATGAAGCGGGCAGGCGCCAAGCTGGTCGAGATCGGTACGACCAATCGTACCCATGCCGCGGATTATGAGAATGCCATCGGCCCGAAGACGGCCATGCTGCTGAAGGTCCATTGCAGCAACTACGCCATCAGCGGTTTTACCCATAGCGTGAGTATCGCGGAAGTGGCCCGTATCGCCCATGCGAAGGGGCTGCCTGCGGCGGTGGATCTGGGCAGCGGCACGTTGGTCGACCTGACGCAATGGGGGCTGCCGCGTGAAGACACGGTGCGGGACACCATCGCCGCCGGGGCCGATCTGGTGACGTTCAGCGGCGACAAATTGCTGGGTGGACCGCAGGCGGGACTCATCGTCGGCCGTGCGGACCTCATCCGCAAGATCAAGAGGAATCCCTTGAAGCGGGCGCTGCGTGTGGGCAAGTTGACGTTGGCTGCCGTGGAGCCGGTGCTGGCGCTGTATCGCGCGCCGGAACTGCTGCCGCAGCGGCTGACGACTTTGCGTCTGCTGACGCGTGGCCAGGCCGTGATGCAGGAACAGGCTGTCCGTCTGGCGCCGCTTGTGCAGGCTGCGGTGGGGGAGGCGTATGAGGTCAGCGTCGTTCCCATGTTCAGCCAGATAGGCAGCGGGGCCTTGCCGGTGGATCAATTGCCCAGCTGCGGGCTGGCCGTGCGCGCGGCCGGCAAGGCGCGCGCGGGCCGGGCGCTGGGAAGATTGGAAGAGGCCTTGCGGGGGTTGCCGCGCCCGGTCATCGGACGCATCGGCGATAACGCCTTGTGGCTGGATCTGCGCTGCCTGGAGGCCGGCGACGAAGCCGCCTTCACCGGGCAGCTGCCTGCGTTGTCGGCGGGGCTGCGGGAGGTGCGGCAGCCGTGATCGTCGGGACCGCGGGTCATATCGACCATGGCAAGTCGTCGCTGGTGCGGGCACTGACCGGTGTGGACACCGATCGTCTGAAAGAAGAGAAGGCGCGTGGCATTTCCATCGAATTGGGGTATGCCTATCTGCCCGCGCCGGATGGGCAGGTGCTGGGCTTCATCGACGTGCCCGGCCACGAGAAGCTGGTTCACACCATGGTGGCCGGCGCCAGCGGCATCGACTTCGGCTTGCTGGTGATCGCCGCCGACGATGGCGTCATGCCACAGACACGTGAGCATCTGGCCATTCTGCAATTGGTCGGCGTGACTCGGGGCGCGGTGGCCATCACGAAGATAGACTGTGTCGATGCCACCCGCGTGGCGGAAGTTGAAACGCAAGTGCTGGCCATGCTGGCTGGCACCGCGCTGGCCGATGCTCCCGTATTCCGCGTGAACGCGGTGGCAACCGCTGCCGCTGCCGCTTCCGCTTCCGCTGGCACGCAGGATACGCCGCATACGCCGCATACGCCGCATACGCCGATTTCCGCCGATGCCACGTTGAACGCCAAGGCTTCCTCCGCCGCCACGCTCGATAGGTCGGGTTCCTCCGACGACGGCGTCGCAGCTTTGCGCGAGCACCTGTTCGCTTGCGCGGCCGCGCTGCCCGCACGTCGGCAGGACGGCTTCTTCCGCCTGGCCGTGGATCGCGTATTCACCCTCGCGGGCCGCGGTACGGTCGTCACGGGTACCGTCTTCAGCGGACGTCTGCAATTGCCCGCGACGGGCAACGCGGCGGAAGAGGGCGACGAAGCGGCGCAGCTTGTGCTGGCGCCTGCCGGCACACCGGTGCGTGTGCGCAGCCTGCATGCGCAGAATCGTGCCGCCAGTGTCGGCGTGGCCGGTCAGCGTTGCGCGTTGAATCTGGCCGCTATCGATACCCGTTCGATCGAACGCGGCGACTGGATCGCCGACGAACGCGCGCTGCTGCCGTCCACCCGCATCGACGTCGATCTGCGGCTGCTGGCCGATGCGGATACGACCGTCAAGGCGTGGACACCGCTGCATATCCATTGGGGCGCCGCCCGACGACTGGCGCACGTCGTACCGTTGACGACCGACGCCGTGGCGCCGGGCGCGCAGGCCCGTGTGCAGCTGGTCTTCGACAAACCGATATGCGCCAGCGCGGGCGACCGCTTCATCGCCCGCAACGCCCAGGCCACGCGGACGATAGGGGGCGGCGTCATCCTGGATCCGCAGGCGCCCGACCGTAAGCGCCGCTCTGCCGCACGCCTGCAATGGCTGGACGCCATCGCCTCGATGCTGACCGACGGCGACCTGGCGCCTGTCCTGGAACAGGCCCCTTTGGGCCTGCGCGTGGCCGACCTGCAGCGCCTCGTCGGTCGCCCAGTCGACAGCCTGGATCTGGCTGCCGGGCCGGTGCTGTCCGTTCACGTCGCGCTGCCGAAGGATGCTCTGCGTATCGGTGACATCGTCATCCTGCGGCGGCATCGGGATGCCTTGCGGGATGCGGCGCTGGCGGCGTTGGGCAAGTTTCATGGCGACTTGCCTGATGAGCCCGGCGCCGACATCAGCCGGCTGCGGCGCATGGCGTGGCCTACCCTGGATGATGACCTGCTGCGCGCGTTGGTCGATGACATGCTGCGCGACGGTGACGTGCAACGCAACGGTCCCTGGCTGCATCTGCCGGGCCACAGCGCCGCGCTGAGCGACGAGGACGAAGCGTTGGCGCAGCGTCTGCTGCCCGATCTGCTGGCGGGCGCGTACGACCCGCCATGGGTGCGCGATCTTGCCCGTCGCCATAACCAGCCCGAAGAGCGCGTGCGCAGCTTGTTGCGCAAGTTGATGCGGCGTGGCGAAGTCAGCCAGATCGTCAAGGATCTGTTCTATCACCGTGACCGTGTGAAGGAGTTGGTGGCGCTATTGGCGCGACTGGCAGGGCGCGAGGATGCGCCCGCGCCTTCAGCGATACCGGAGTCCGCGGCAGCACACGAGCCTGCAGCCGTGGTCGACGCGCCGGACGCGTCATCCACCCCTCCGCCGCCCCGCGGCATCGAAGCCGCGGACTTCCGCGATGCGACCGGGCTGGGCCGCAAGCGCGCCATCCAGATCCTGGAGTTCTTCGATCGCGTCGGATACACTCGCCGCGTACGGGACACGCATATTCCGCGTGCCGACGCGCAGTGGGATTTATGAGTAAATGCAGGTGACCCCTGCATGGCCTGGCCCATATGGGCCATCATCAAGCGCCGCCAGGGAAGGCATCCGTGCCCGGTGGCACGGCCGGGCTTCAAACCCGGTTGGGGGCGTCAGCCGTTCCCAGGTAGGTTCGACTCCTGCTGCCTTCCGCCAACACCCGACATCATTGGGCTGATGCGCCCACATCCGCTAAATTCCCTGACCGTTCAGGTCGCGGGGAATCATTGCACCGGCGGCACGATGCAAACCGAAGACCGGGTCAGAAAACGCTTCTCGCGCCCGTTATCCAAAGAGAACATGCCACCGCGTCCAGGCACGACGTCGATGATCAGGTCGGTGTGCTTCCACGCCTCATACTGCGCGCCGCCGATATAAAACGGCGCTCCCCCGATTTCACCCAGGCGTACGTCGTGATCGGCGAGCAGGAACTCGCCCTGTGGATAACACATGGGCGACGAGCCATCGCAACAGCCGCCGGACTGGTGGAACATGATAGGCCCGTACTCGGCCGTCAGCTCCGCGATCAACGCCAGCGCCGCGGGCGTAGCCGTCACCTTGCCGATGTCTTCTTCATCGCGGACCGCCGTATGGGGGGCCGCTGTCGAATGCGTAGTGGACATGATGCATCGCTCCGATGTGTACTCTGCCGAGAAGGCGGGGGAGGGGGTGCCCTGGCCGGGCGCCCCCAAGAAAACAGCGCCCAGCTTGACCCTGACAAGCCGTGGCGGCCCCCGCGCCGCCACGGCCCTCCCGCAACGGCGTACCTCAGAAAAAGCCCAACTTCTTCGGGCTGTAGCTGACCAGCAGGTTCTTGGTCTGTTGATAATGATCCAGCATCATCTTGTGCGTTTCGCGGCCGATGCCGGATTGCTTGTAGCCCCCGAATGCCGCATGCGCCGGATAGGCGTGATAGCAGTTGGTCCACACGCGCCCGGCCTGGATCGCGCGGCCCATGCGATAGGCGGTATTGCCATCGCGCGACCACACCCCGGCACCCAGGCCGTACAAGGTGTCGTTGGCGATCGACAGCGCATCGTCGGCATCCTTGAACGTGGTCACGGCCACCACCGGCCCGAAGATCTCCTCCTGGAAGACGCGCATATTGTTCTTGCCTTCGAACACCGTAGGCTGCACGTAATACCCTTCCTTCAGATCGTCCGACAACTGCGCGCGCGCGCCGCCCGCCAATACCTTGGCGCCTTCCTGCTTGCCGATATCCAGGTAGGAAAGAATCTTCTCCAGCTGCTCGCTGGAGGCCTGCGCACCTATCATCGTGTCGGCGTCCAGCGGATTACCTTGCTTGATCGCGGCGACACGCTTCAGCGCGCGTTCCATGAAGCGGTCGTAGATCGATTCCTGAATCAAGGCGCGGCTGGGGCACGTGCAGACCTCGCCCTGGTTCAACGCGAACATGACGAAACCTTCGATGGCCTTGTCGAAGAAATCGTCATCCTGCGACGCCACGTCGGCGAAGAAGATATTGGGCGACTTGCCGCCCAACTCCAGGGTCACGGGGATCAGGTTCTGCGAGGCGTACTGCATGATCAGGCGCCCGGTGGTGGTCTCGCCCGTGAACGCGATCTTGGCGATGCGTTTGTTGGACGCCAGGGGCTTGCCCGCCTCCAGGCCGAAGCCGGTGACGATGTTGAGCACCCCCGGCGGCAGCACGTCGGCGATCAGTTCGGCGAATACCAGAATGCCGGTGGGTGTCTGCTCGGCCGGCTTGAGGATCACGCAATTGCCGGCGGCCAGGGCCGGGGCCAGTTTCCACGCGGCCATCAGGATGGGGAAGTTCCAGGGAATGATCTGGCCGACCACGCCCAGCGGTTCCTTGAAGTGATAGGCCACGGTATCGGCATCGATCTCGGACAGCCCCCCTTCCTGCGCGCGGATGGCCGCGGCGTAGTAGCGGAAGTGGTCGACGGCTAGCGGAATGTCGGCCGCGCGCGCTTCCCGGATCGGCTTGCCGTTGTCCCAGGTCTCGGCGGTGGCCAGCAGCTCCAGGTTCTCTTCGATGATGTCGGCGATGCGGGCCAGCATGCGGGCGCGTTCGGCCACCGATGTCTTGCCCCAGGCCGGCGCCGCCTTGTGCGCCGCATCCAGCGCCAGTTCGATGTCGCGCGCCGTGGAGCGGGCATTGCGCGACAGCACCTGGCCCGTGATGGGCGTCAGGTTGTCGAAGTACTGCCCTTCGGCGGGCGCCTGCCAGCGGCCGCCGATGAAGTTGTCGTATTGCTTCTTGAAATTGACGGGCGAGCCGTAGGCATCCGGCGCGACGCGGGTTGCGGTGTCCATGCTGTCTCCTTTTTTCAGTAGTGGCCCTGGCGGGCGGGCCTTTCTCTACTCTTGCAATATGTATGCCAACTGCACCGGCCGCACATCGTGTGGGAACGTTACGCGCGTGGACAAGGCACAGGGCGCATGCGAAAGTACGCCGTAACCGCCGGCCACTGGCGTGCGCCGGTCCGTTCTGTCGCGTTTTGCGACAGGCAACGGCGACAGGTGTCGCAGAACGCCTACCGGAGACCGTCATGTCCTCAACGTCTCATCAGGCTGCGCTAAGCGCGGCCCGCCGCCTGTTCCGGCAGCAGGGTGTCGTTCCGGAGCAGCTACTGGCCGAACCCATTCTGCGTTCCTGGCGCCGCTGCGCCGAGTCCGGCCAGGACATGCGCGGCGCCCGCCAAGCCGAACTATTGACCCAGACCGAATTGCGCCAGGAGCTGGACCGCCATGGCGCCCTGCGCCGCCTGTGCGCGCCGGTCATGGCCGACATGAAGCAGCAGGCGCGCGCCGCCGGCGGTCTGGTGGTCCTTACCGACGCCGCGGGCCTGGTGCTGGACAGCGGCGGCAGCGTCGACTTCCTCGACCGCGCCAGCCGCCTGGCCCTGGCGCCAGGGGCGTCCTGGAGCGAGTCGGTAGCCGGCACCAATGCCATCGGCACCGCTTTGGTCGAGCGCCGCGGCATCGTCGTGCAGGGGGCCGAGCATTATTTCGAGCCGAACCACGTCCTGACCTGCGCCGCCATGCCCATCCTGGACCCCAGAGGCCGCACCCTGGGCCTGCTGGATCTGACCTGCCACGCGGACGGCCGCTGGCGTGACGCGGGCGACAGCCTGCGCGCGGCCATCGACCGGGTTGAAAGCGCCTTGTTCGAGGACCTGGCGGCGTCCTGCCTGATGCTGCGCCTGCACATACGGCCGGATGGCCTGGAGGCCGATAGCGCGGCCTTGCTGGCGTTCGACGGCGACGTGCTGGCCGCCGCCAATCGCCATGCCCTGGCCTTGCTGGGCATCGACCACGCGGCTCTGGGCGTGTTCCGCTACGAAGACCTCTTCGCCGGCACGCCTGGACAGGCCGCCGCTGCGGGACGCCTGCATCGGCAGGACGGGCAGATGCTGCATGTGCGCGTGCGCTGGCCCGATCAGGGTTCCGCGGTCCCGGCCACCTCGGCGCATCCAGCACCGACCCATGACGCCGATGTGCGTGGCATTCATGCGATCGGCGGTATCGGCGGCGTTCCGCCCGTGACGCCGCTGCGGACCGACCCTCCCGTGCTTCGCGTCGCGCCTGTCCAGCGGGTGCCGCCGGTGGCGCCGATCACGCAACGGGGCGCGGCGGCTTCCGCTTATTGGTTCGACGCCGGCACCCTGAGCGAACTGGCGCGCACGGTGCGCCTGCTGGATGCCGGCATCTCGGTGCTGCTGCAAGGCGAGACGGGTGTCGGCAAGGAAATCTTCGCGCGCCAGATGCATCAACGCAGCGCCCGCGCGAATGGCCCCTTCGTGGCGGTCAATTGCGCCGCGCTGCCTGAGACCTTGATCGAATCGGAATTGTTCGGCTACGAGGACGGCGCGTTCACCGGCGCGCGCAAGCAGGGCAGCAAAGGCTTGCTGCGCCAGGCCCAGGGCGGGGTGCTGTTCCTCGACGAGATCGGCGACATGCCCCTGGCCTTGCAGGCGCGTCTGCTGCGCGTGCTGCAGGCGCGGGAGGTCACGCCCTTGGGGGGCGGCCGTGCGGTGCCTGTCGATTTCGCCCTGGTCTGCGCCACCCATCGGCCATTGGATCCGGGCCCGGTCCGCAGCGATCTTTATTTCCGCATCGCCGAATACACGGTGCGCCTGCCGGCCTTGCGCGAACATGCCAACCCCGCCGCCATCGTGCGCGCCTTGTGGGGCACGCCCGCGCAAATCACCCAGCGTCCAGGCCTGCCGGCCGACGTCGTCGATCTGCTGGCCGGCTATGCCTGGCCCGGCAACTTCCGCCAGTTGTCGACGACCCTGCGCACCTTGCGCGTGCTGGCGGGTGACGAGGATGTGCATGCCGACATGTTGTCGGCGGACATCCGCGGCACCTTGCCGGCGCATCAACACGAAGCCGTGGCAGGCACCCTGCAAGGGATGACGGACGCCGCCATCCACGGGGCGCTGCAAGCCTGCGACGGCAACGTCAGCCAGGCGGCGCGCCGCCTGGGTGTGCATCGCAGCACCTTGTACCGTCGCGTAAAGAACAGCGGCGCCTGAAAGGCGCCGTTGTTGGCTTCGCGCGCAATGCGCGTCGGGCGATCAAGCGATCAGGCGATCAAGCGCGCCAGTTCCGCGCCCGGATCGGGCGCGCGCATGAAGGCTTCGCCGACCAGGAAGGCATCGACGCCCTTGCCGCGCATCAGTTGCACGTCCTCGGGTTTGAGGATGCCGCTTTCCGTGACCACCCGGCGCCCGGCCGGAATACGCGGCAGCAGATCGATGGTGTTCTGCAAGGACGTTTCAAACGTGCGCAGGTTGCGGTTGTTGATGCCCAGCAAGGTGGTGCGCATGTCCAGCGCCACGTCCAGTTCCTTGGCGTCATGCACCTCGACCAGCACGTCCATGCCCAGGTCCATCGCGCACGCTTCCAGGTCCTTCAGCTGCGAAGGGGTCAGCGCGGCCGCGATCAGCAGCACGCAGTCCGCGCCCAGCGCGCGCGCGAAGATGACCTGATAAGGATCGATGACGAAGTCCTTGCGCAGCACCGGCAGCGGGCACGCCGCGCGCGCCTGGCGCAAGTGATCGTGCGAACCCTGGAAGAACTGCACGTCGGTCAGCACCGACAGGCAGGCCGCGCCATGCACCGCATACGACGCGGCGATTTCGGCGGGGTTGAAGTTTTCGCGCAGGACGCCACGCGACGGCGAGGCCTTCTTGATCTCGGCGATGACGCCGGGCTTGCCGGCGGCGATCTTGTCTTCAATGGCCTGCGCGAAACCGCGCACGTCCTGGCGGGCTTGCGCTTCGCGCAGCAGTTCCGCTTCGCTGCGCATCTGGCGCGCGGTGGCGACTTCCTCGGCCTTGACGGCGAGGATCTTCGCAAGAATGTCGTTCATTTCCAATAGTTCCCGTTCAAACCTTCCGGGTGTAGGCGCAAAATTGTTCCAACTTGTCCCGGGCAGCGCCGTTAGCGATAGTTTCAAAAGCGAGCTTCAAGCCCGCGTCTATGGTGGGCGCACCATTCCCGGCGTAAATCGCCAGGCCGGCATTCAGTGCGACGATGTCGCGCGCGGGCCCGGCCTTGCCGGACAGCGCTTCGATGATCAGCTCACGCGATTCATCCCGATTGGACACCTTGATGCCCCGGTTGGACATCATGGATAGCCCGTAGTCCTCCGGATGGATTTCATACTCGCTGACGACCCCATCCTTCAGTTCACCGATCAAGGTGGAGGCGCCCAGCGAAGCCTCGTCCATCCCGTCCTTGCCATGCACCACCAGCACGTGGCGCGACCCCAGCCGCTCCAGCACGCGCACCTGGATGCCGACCAGGTCCGGATGGAACACGCCCATCAGCTGGTTGGCCGCGCCGGCGGGGTTGGTCAATGGACCAAGAATGTTGAAAATGGTTCGCACGCCCAATTCCTTGCGCACGGCCGCCACGTTCTTCATGGCCCCATGATGCGCCGGCGCGAACATGAAACCGATGCCCGTGGCTTCGATGCATTCCGCCACTTGCTCTGGTGTCAATTGCAGGTTGGCGCCCAGGGCTTCCAGCACGTCGGCGCTGCCGGACGAGGATGAGGCGCTGCGATTGCCGTGCTTGGCGATTTTTACGCCGGCCGCGGCGGCCACGAACATGGCCGTGGTGGAGATGTTGAACGTGTGGCTGCCGTCGCCACCCGTGCCGCACATGTCGAGCAGCTGTTCGGGATAGGGCGTTGCCACGGGTGTCGCGAACTCGCGCATCACCTGGGCGGCGGCGGTGATCTCACCTATCGTTTCCTTCTTGACGCGCAGGCCCATCAGCAGCGCGCTGGCAATCTGCGGCGACAGTTCGCCCCGCATCAACATGCGCATCAGGTGCAGCATTTCGTCGTGAAAAATTTCACGGTGTTCGATGCAGCGGGTCAGTGCTTCGGTGGGAGAGATGGTCATGGTCTACGCCTTTCCGGTGCCGTCAGATGTTCAGGAAATTGCGCATGAGCGAGTGGCCATGCTCACTCAGCACCGATTCCGGGTGGAACTGTACTCCGTAAATCGGCAAGGTTTTATGACGTACGCCCATGATGTCACCATCGTCCGCCGTGGCGGTGACCTGCAGGCAGTCGGGCAGGGTCTTGGGATCGATGGTCAGCGAGTTGTAGCGGATCACCGTGTAGGGCGAAGGCAGGTTCGTGAACAGGTCCGTGCCCGTATGGGTGATGCGCACCGTCTTGCCGTGCATGATGTTGGGCGCACGCACGATGTCGCCGCCAAACGCCGTACCGATGGCCTGGTGGCCCAGGCACACGCCCAGGATGGGCAGCTTGCCGGCGAATTCCTTGATCAGCGCCACCGAGATGCCGGCCTCGTTGGGCGAGCAGGGGCCGGGCGACACGCAGATGCGGTCCGGCTTCAGGGCGGCCACTTCTTCCACCGTGATCTGGTCGTTACGCACCACGGTGACGTCTTCGCCCAATTCGCCGAAGTACTGGACGAGGTTGTAGGTAAAGGAGTCGTAGTTGTCGAGCATGAGCAGCCGGGACATAGTCATCAACCTCTGGATAGTCAGTACGAATAGGGGAAGGGGAGGGACTGCGCGGCGCGCACGCTTGCTTCACCACGCGCGAAAGCGGCGGTGAATACCGTGTTGGACGGTGCGAGGCGAGGGGTCTGGCAATGTGGCATCGGGCAATCTCCTGGATTCGGGGAGCCGCCGTGCCGGGGAGCCATTTTGATGGAACCTTGCTGCCGGTACGGCGGCAAGGTGCGATTCATATACGCAACAACGTGCCGCTTCTTAAGAGAAGCGCCACCACTGAGTGTTGAACGTTGCGTAGGTCATCACGGATTGAAGTACCGGAACTTTGCGAAAACGGGTCGAGTTTAGCGCAAACGGCGGGGGGCTGTCGACACGGCCCCCCGGGGCCGTCGCGTCACTCGGTTACGTCACTTGGCTACGGCAATCAGGGCAGGGCGTAGGCAATCACGTAATCGCCGCGGTCGGGCGAATTACGGGCGCCGCCGGCCGACACCAGGATGTACTGCTTGCCCGTCTGCTTCGACTTGTAGCTGATGGGCGTGCCCTGGCTGCCCACTGGCAGACGGGCCTTCCACACTTCGTGGCCGGTGCCGCTGTCATAGGCGCGCAGGTAGTAGTCCTGGGTGGCGGCGATGAAGACCATGCCGCCCTGGGTGGCCAGGGTGCCACCGATGGTGGGCATGCCGATGGGGATGGGCAGGCCCATCTTGACGCCGAAGGGGCCCGTGTCCTGCACGGTGCCGACCGGCACTTGCCAGGCGATCTTGCGGGTCTTCAGGTCCACCGCCGTCAGCGTGCCGAAGGGCGGCTTCTGGCAGGGGATCTCCAGCGGCGACATGAAACGCACCTTGGCGTTGATCGCGTAGGGGGTGCCGGCAAGCGCGACGGGGCGCGTGATGGCGGCGGCTTCATTGCCGTCGGATTTGACGGCGGCGTCGGCGGGATCGGCCGGGGTCAGCTGGACTTCCAGGCCGACGCGCATGTCGTTGACGAACAGCAGCTGGTTGACCGGGTCGATCGACAGGCCGCCCCAGTTCATGCCGCCCAGCGAGCCGGGCAGGTTCAGCGACGCATCCGTGCCGGGGGGCGTGAACAGGCCCGTATAGCGCTTGGACTTGAAGTGGATGCGGCACAGCAACTGGTCGAACGGGGTCGCGCCCCACATGTCCGCTTCCTTCAGGTCGTCGGCGCCGATGTTGGGCATGCCTACCGAGAAGGGTTGCGTGGGCGAATAGGTCTCGCCCGGGATATTGCCCGCGGGCACGGGACGTTCTTCGACCTGCGTCAGCGGACGGCCGGTCTGGCGGTCGAGCACGAAGATCTGGCCGGCCTTGGTGCCGAAGATCAGCGCGGGGGTGGTCTTGCCGTCGGCGCCGGGGAAGTCGGCGAAGGTCGGCTGCATGGGCACGTCGAAGTCCCACAGGTCGTCATGGACGGTCTGGTAGACCCACTTTTCCTTGCCCGTGGTGGCGTCGACGGCCAGCAGGGACGCGCCGTACTTGCGGTCCAGGGCCGTGTGCTTGACGCCCCACAGGTCGACGGCCGCGCTGCCCACCGGCATGAAGACGGTGTTGGACTTGGCGTCGTAGGACATCGGTGCCCAGACGTTGGGCGTGGAGCGCGTGTAGTTCTGGCCCGCGGGCGGGGCTTGCGTATCGTCCGGCTTGCCCGGATCGAAAGCCCAGCGCAGTTCGCCGGTGATGACGTCGAAACCGCGCACGACGCCGCCGGGCATGTCGGTGCTGACGTTGTCGGCGACGCGGCCGCCGATCACGATGGTGGTGCCGGCGAGGGTGGGGGCGGACGTCGGGTAGTACTCGCCCTTGTCGGCGCCCTTGCCCATGTTGGCGCGCAGGTCGACGCGGCCTTGCTTGCCGAAGTCGGGGCAGAAGGCGCCCGTGTCGGCGTCCAGCGCGACCAGTTCCGGCGTCACGCTGTTCATCAGGATGCGGCGCTGGCAGACGGCGCCAGACGCGACGGTCACGGCCTTGACGGGCGTGGCGCCGCTGATCGAGGGTTGCTCGATGGCGGCGGTGGCGTCGAAGTAGGCGAGGCCGCGGCAGCGCATCCACTTCTTCTGCTTGGCATTGATCTCGGTCTTCCAGATTTCTTTGCCGGTGGCCGCGTCCAGCGCGATGACGTTGTTGTGCGGCGTGCACACGAAGATGCGGTCGCCGATCTGCAGGGGCGTGAGCTGGTCTTCCGCGCCGCCGCCGCCGGGGCTGACCGGGGTGTCGCCGGTGCGATAGGTCCAGGCGACCTGCAGCTGGTTGACGTTGTCGCGGGTGATCTGGTCCAGGGCCGCGAAGCGGGTGCCGCCGGAGGTGTTGCCGTAATGGGCCCAGTTGACCTGTTCCTGGCCCGGTGCGACCGGCTTGAGCGCCAGTTCCTGGCCGGTGCCGGGCACGGGTGCGTGCGGCACGAACATGCCGCCGATCGTGGCGACGCAAGCGAGCGCCAGCAGGCCGGCGACGGTGTTGGCGCCCGCGCGTGCGGGTGCCTTGCCTTGCGCGCGGCGCAGCAGGGGGAAGGACAGGGCCACCAGCACGGCGAAGCCGGCCAGCAGCAGGACGCGGGAGACGAGGGGCCAGAAGTCGAGGCCGACTTCGGCGAGTGCCCAGCCGGCGGTGCCGACCAGCGCGATGCCGTAGAGCCAGGCGCCGGACGGGCGCTGGCGGGCGATCTGGATGCTGCTGATGGCCAGCAGGACGCCGGCGATGAGGAAGTAGGCGCTACCGCCCAGCTTCACGAGTTGATAACCGTACACGGCGAAAAACACGCCGGTGGCCAGAATGAGTAAAGCGAGGACGACCAGCCATCCCTTGGCCAGGAATGGCAGCCCTTTGTCTTGTTGCGTCATAACCGGATTAAAGATCGATGGGCGCGAAACTGTGCGCCCGGGATTCCACGAGATTTTTTGCGAACGCGAATCATAGTCGAAGGGCAGGGTAGCCACCCTGGAGGCCACGCCTGCGCGCTGGTTATTCGTGTTGATTGCTCTGCCGTGGAAACCTTCTTGCTCAGCCATACCGAAAGTTTTACCGGGCAACCCTTGCGGGTTGCCCGGCGTGGAATAGGGATTATTCGGGCAACCCAGGGGGTTGCCCGAATTTTCAGGGGAAGTGGCTGGGAGGCCCGGCGCGAAACACCACCCTCCAAAGGACCATCCGGGCACCCCAGGGTGCCCGAGACCCTCTAGGCCGTGGCCCGGGGCCATGGGCTCAAAAAACCACACCACCAACGCCTATTAGATGATGATCGTCATATTAAATAGTATGATGATCATCATCCAATAAGCGCCAAGCCTCCCGGCGCCCCCCAATCCCGGAGTTTCTTTCCATGCAGAACCCTCAAGCGCCCGGCGACGGACCGGCCGTATCCGAACCCCCTCGCAAGCGCCGCCGCGCCCTCTGGATCGTCCTGGCCGTGGTCTGTATCGCCGCTCTCGCAGCCGCGGCCTACTGGTGGAAAGAAGGCCGTTTCCAGGAGTCCACCGACGATGCCTACGTCGGCGGCAACGTCACCGTGATCTCCCCGCGCGTCTCGGGCTATGTCGCCCGCCTGCTGGTCCAGGACAATGCCTTCGTCCACGCCGGCCAACCTCTGCTGGAACTGGACCCCGCCGATTTCAACGCTCACCTGGACGCCGCCCAGGCCGAGGCGGACGCCGCCCGCGCCGCGCTGGTCCGCCTGGCCGCGCAGGCCGAACAGGCCCGCGCCGACACCGCCCAGGCGCAAGCCCAGGCCGCGGTCGAGCAGGCCGGCATCAGCCTGGCCGAACGGGACGACCGGCGCTACGCCAACCTGGCCAACACCCACTCCGGCACCCAACAGGACGCCCAGCGGGCAAGGACCACCCTGGACCAGGCCCGCGCCCGTCTGCGCGCCGCCCAGGCATCCGTCAGCGTTCGCCAACACGAAGTGGCCGTCGTCATCGCGCAAACCGGCGAAGCCCGAGCCCGCGTCGAACAGGCCGAAGCCAGCCTGCGCGCGGCCCGGTTGAACGTCGGCTACACCACGCTGCGCGCGCCGATCGACGGCTACATCGGCAACCGCTCGGCCCACCCCGGAACCTTCGTCAAGGCCGGCACGCAGCTGATGTCTCTCGTGCCCGCGCAGGGCCTGTGGGTGGATGCCAATTTCAAGGAAGACCAGATCCGCGCGCTGCGCCCCGGCCAGGCCGTGCGCATCGTCGCCGATGTCGACAGCGGCCTGCGCGTCGCCGGCCACATCCAGAGCGTGGCGCCGGCCACGGGCGCGGTATTCAGCGTGATCCCTGCGCAGAACGCGACCGGCAACTTCACCAAGATCGTGCAGCGCGTCCCCGTGCGTATCGAACTGGACCCCGACGTGGCCGCGCTGGGCGCGCTCCGCGCGGGCCTGTCGGTGACCGCGACGGTCGATGTCCGCCAGCAATAGCGTGTCGCGCAAACGCCGGACAACAGAAAGCCGGCGCGACAGAAAGCCAAGAGGCCTCCAGAAATAAGCAAGCCAACGTGAGCACGCCAACATGAGTACCCCAACATGAGCAAGCCAACATGAGCACGCCAACCGCTACGGCCGCCGCCGCGCCACCAGCGAGCGCGCCGCACCCGCCGGTACTGCCCTTCGCCATCATGTGCATGGGCATGTTCGTCGCCCTGCTGGACATCCAGATCGTCGCCGCGTCGCTGCAGGACATCGGCGGCGGCCTGTCCGCCGGACAGGACCAGATCGGCTGGCTGCAAACGGCCTACCTGATCGCCGAGATCATCGTCATCCCGATGTCCGGATGGCTCACCCGCGTGTTCTCCACGCGCTGGCTGTTCTCGGTCTCCGCGTTCGGCTTCACGGTGGCCAGCCTGCTGTGCGGCCTGGCCTGGAACATCGAGAGCATGATCGTGTTCCGCGCCCTGCAAGGCCTGATCGGGGCGTCGATGATCCCCACGGTCTTCACGTCGACCTTCCACTACTTCCCCGGCAAGCGCCAGCCCCTGGCCGCCGCCACCGTGGCGACCATCGCTTCGGTCGCGCCCGCGCTGGGTCCGGTGATCGGCGGATGGATCACCGACACGCTGTCGTGGCGCTGGATCTTCTACATCAACCTGGTGCCCGGCCTGCTGGTGGCCTTGAGCACGGCGTCGCTGGTGGACGTCGACGAACCGGACCTGTCCTTGTTGAAGGGCGCGGACTATCCCGGCATCGCCTTGCTGGCGGTGTTCCTGGGCTTTCTTGAATACGTGCTGGAGGAAGGCTCGCGCTGGAACTGGTTCGACGACGCGGGCATACGCCGGGCGGCCTGGGTCGCGGGGGTGGGCGGCGTGTTGTTCGTGTGGCGCAGTCTGGTGTTCCCACGGCCTATCGTCGACCTGCGTGCGCTGAGCAATCGCAATTTCCTGATCGGCTGCATCCTGTCCTTCATCACGGGCATGGGCATCTTCAGCACCATCTATCTGCTGCCGCTGTTCCTCGGCTATGTGCGGGGCCTGTCTGCCTTGCAGACCGGCACCATCGTGTGCGCGACCGGGCTGGGATCCTTCCTGGGTGTGCCCGTGTATGTGGCCCTGGCGCGCCGTGTCGATGCGCGCTGGCTGATGACCCTGGGGCTGGCCATGTTCGGCCTGTCCATGTTGAGCTTCAGCCGCATCACGTCGGACTGGGATGGCGACCAATTGTTCTGGCCGCAGATCATCCGCGGCTTTCCCCAGGTGTTCGCGGTGGCGCCGGCCGTCACCTTGGGACTGGGCAGTCTGGCGATGGCGCGGCTGAAGTACGCCAGCGGCCTGTTCAACATGATGCGTAATCTGGGCGGCGCGGTCGGCATCGCCTTGTGCGGGGCGATCTTGAACAACCGCACCAATCTGCATTTCGACCGCATCGCCGCGGGCTTCACCAGCGCGAACGCGGCGATGCAATCCTTGCTGGACGGCGTGCAGGTCCGCTACGGGCAAGCCTTGGGCGACGTGGTGCATGCGCAGACCGCGGCCCTGGTGCAGCTGCGCGCTTTGGCTTATCGCGAAGCGTCGACGATGGCCTATGCGGATGCCTTCATCGTCATCGCGTCGGCCTTCGCGGTGGCGGTGGTGTTGGCGCCCATGCTGCGCAAGGTCGGCGCACGGCCGGCCGGTACCGATTCAGGACATTGAGATGAATACATTGAATACGTCGAATGCGTTGAAGACATCGAATGCGTTGAAGACATCGAATGCATCGAATACCTTGAGTGCGTCGAATGCGTTGAATGCATTGAAAACGCGCGTTACCAGGCCTGCCCGGATGCTGGCGCTTGGCTTGACCCTGCCGCTTGCCGGCTGCATGGTGGGCCCCGATTATGTAAGGCCCGACATTGCTATGCCGGACCACTATCACGCAGCAACGGCACCAACGTCACCACTGGCACCGACAGTGACAGCGGCGCCAGACCGCACGGCGCCCGCGGACCTCACGCAATGGTGGGCCGGATTTCATGATCCCGTCCTGGACGGCCTGATCCAGCGTGCCTTGGCACAGAACCTGGACCTGGCCGCCGCCCAGGCGCGTGTGGCGCAGGCCAGGGCGGCAGCCGGCATCGCAGCTACGGCGTGGTTGCCGCAAGGGTCCCTGGATGCCGACGTCACACGGCAGCGGCAGTCGACCGTGGGCGCGCTGGGCACCATCGCCAGCACCTCGCCGGGCTATGACCGCAACCAGACCGAGCGCACGATAGGCGCCGGCGCCAGTTGGGAACTGGATCTCGCGGGCGGGCTGCATCGCCGCGCGCAAGCCCTGCGTGCCGAAGCCGATGCCGCCGAGGCCGCCCACATGGGCGTGCGGATATCCGTCGCCGCCGAAACGGCCGACGCCTATTTCCAGCTGCGCGGTGCGCAAGCCGCGCAGGGGTTGATGCAGTCGCAGATAGCGGCTGACGCCAGCTATGTCGACGTCATGGAGGACCGCATGCGCCAGGGTGTGGCCGTCGACCGTGAGCGCGATGACGCCGTCGCGCAGCGTCATCAGGACGAGGCCCTGGTGCCCGCCTTGCGCGCGCAGGTAGAAAAACAGGGAAATCGCCTGGACGTGCTGTTGGGCGACAGCCCAGGCACCAATGCCGCGAGCCTGCGCAACAGCAACAGCAACAGCAACAGCAGCAGCAACAGCGGCAACGGCAACGCTAACGCTAACGGCATCGACAGTGCCACCATGACTTCATGGACCTTGCCCGCCATGCCCGGCAACCTGCAGCCAGCCGCGCTGTTGCGGCGTCGGCCCGATGTGCTGGCGGCGGAACGGCGCCTGGCCGCCGCGACGGCAGGCATCGGTGTGGCGCTGGCGCAGTACTACCCCGATGTGTCGCTGGCCGGCCTGCTGGGATTCGAACGCCTGGGCGACGGCAATCTCTTTTCCAGCCAGGCATTCCAGCCGGCGGCGCTGGCCGGCCTGCACTGGCGCCTGTTCGACTTCGGCCGCGTGGATGCCGAAGTGCGGCAGGCCCGCGGCGCACAGGCGGAAGCGTGGGCCACATATCGTCAGGCAGTGCTGCGCGCCACTGAAGACGCGGAAGACGCCTTGATCACCCTGGCCCAGGCCGATGCGCAAGCCGGCGCTTTGCAAAACGCACTCGCCGCCAATGACCGCGCCGAGCAATCGGCAAAACGCGGCTACGACCAAGGTACGGCCAGCATGGCGGAAATCCTGCTGCGGCAGCGCGACGTGCTGCAAGCCCGGCGCAACTGGGTGCTGGCCGATGTGGAGCGTGCCCGAGCCACCGTCGACGCCTACCGCAGTCTGGGCGGCGGCTGGGATGCCGGCACGACATTCGACCGTGATATGTTGTCAGTCCTCTGAACAAGGCCCGCACCATGCGCTATCGCCCCGAACATAAAGAAGAAAGCCGCCGCAAGGTGCTGGCGGCCGCCGCGCGCGCCATTCGGGAGCAGGGGCCCAACGGTGTCAGCGTGGCCGCGGTCATGGGCGAGGCGGGACTGACGCATGGTGGTTTCTATGCGCACTTTCCGTCCAAGGGCGCACTGATCGCGCAGAGCATCGATTTCATGTTCGAGGAAATGACGGCGCGGCTGGACGAGGAGATGCAGGGCAAGCCGCCACGCGCGGCGCTGGCGGCATATATCGACAGCTATCTGTCCGGCAAGCACTGCGCGACGCGCAATGCCGGCTGTCCCATCGCCGCCCTGGGTTCGGAAGTACCCCGCCTGGACGCGGAAGCCCGGCAGGCCTTCGCGCGCGGCATGGCCCGGCGGCAGCAGCGTATCGCCGGCCTGTTGAACGAGATGGGCGTGGCGGACCCCGAGCGGGCAGCCCGCTCGATGCAGTCCGAATTACTGGGCGCGCTGGTCAGCGCGCGTCTGGTGGAAGAGGCGGACAGCGCGGCCATCCTGGACGTCTCGCGCCGCGCCTTGCATGAACGCTACAAGCTGGATCCGGCCGACTGAGAGAAGACGGACGCTGGGCGCAATCGCCGCGCCCACCGCGCCTATCGCGTCCATCGCGCCCACCGCGCCCATCACGCCGATCACGCCGATCACGTCCACCCCGCCGCGCTACAGCTGTGCCGGCGCGGCCGCTTTATCCAGGAACCACAGCAGGTCGCCACGCGGCGCCACCAGGCCCGCCGGGGTCTTCGGATCGAGGTGGCGCGCACGCGCCACCGGATCGCGCTTGGCCGCGCCTTGCGCCAGGAACAGCACCGTGTCGGCGCTGTCCAGCACCGGATAGGTCAGCGTGATGCGCGGCTCCGGCTTCTGGCCGACCACGGCCACGGCCCATTCCTTCTCTTCCAGCAACTGCGGCGCGCCAGGGAACAGCGAAGCCGTGTGCCCATCGTCGCCTATGCCCAGCAGATTCAGATCGAACAAGGGCCGGTTGACGTCGAGCTTGCCGGCCCCGTAGAAGTCGCGCAGGGTCTGTGCGTAACGCTGCGCGGCCGATTCCGGCGTGCCGTCGGCCGGCACCGGATGCACGTTGGCGGCGGGGATGGGCACATGATCGATCAACGCCAGCTTGGCCATGCGGTAGTTGCTGTCTGGATGGTCATGAGGCACGAAGCGCTCGTCGCCCCAGAACAGATGCACGCGTTGCCAATCGATGCGGCGTGCCAGGTCGGGCTGCGCCAGCCTTTCATACAGCGGCTTGGGCGTGGACCCGCCGGACAAGGCCAGCGCATAGCGGTCTTCGCTGGCCTCGATGTGTTCGACCACCCACTTGGCGGCGCCTTCGATCAGTTCGGCGGGTGTGGCAAAAACGTGCAAGGTGCCGCTGGCGGCGGCAGTACGGGTAGATCCGGTCATGGCTTGCTCCAGGTTAAGGGCCTATGCACAGGTCCAGAGGGTTGGGGCCAGGAGGGCTCAGTCCTTCTTCTCGACGTGACCGCCGAAACCGAACCGCATGGCGGACAGGACCTTGTCCGCATACGTATGTTCCTGGCGCGAACGGAAACGCGCAAACAGGGCGCCGGCCAGAACCGGCACCGGTACCGCCTGCTCGACCGCGGCGTCGATGGTCCAGCGGCCTTCGCCGCTGTCCGCCACTTCGCCGGAAAAAGTGCTCAATTCGGCATCGCGCGCCAGTGCGATCGCCGTCAGGTCGAGTAGCCAGGAGGACACCACGCTGCCGCGCCGCCACACTTCGGCGACATCGGCGACGTTGATGGGCAGGCGCTGGTCTTCGGGCAAGGTGTCCGAGCCCTTGGACCGCAGCAGGTCGAAGCCTTCCGCGTAGGCCTGCATCAATCCGTATTCGATGCCGTTGTGCACCATCTTCACGTAATGGCCGGCGCCCGCGGGGCCGGCATGGATATAGCCCTGCTCGGCACGGGGGTCGCTACCCGTGCGGCCCGGCGTGCGGGCGATGTCGCCCAGGCCGGGGGCCAGGCAGGCGAAGATGGGGTCCAGATGAGTGACGACCTTGGTCTCGCCGCCTATCATCATGCAGTAGCCCCGCTCCAGGCCCCAGACGCCGCCGGACGTGCCGACGTCGACATATTCGATGCCGCGTTGCGCCAGTTCGCGGGCCCGCCGCATGTCGTCCTTGTACATGGTGTTGCCGCCATCGATGACGATGTCGCCAGGTTGCAGCAAGCCGCCCAGTTCCTGGATCGCGGCTTCCGTGATGGCGCCGGCGGGCAGCATGACCCACACCACGCGCGGCGTGGGCAGCGCCTGCACCAGTTCCGCCACGCTGCCGGCCCCGCCGCCGCCATCGGCGCGCAGCGCCGTCACGGCCGCTTCGGCGCGGTCGAAGCCGGTCACGGCATGGCCGCCGCGCAGCAGGCGGCGCGCGATGTTGGCGCCCATACGGCCCAGGCCGATCAAACCAATGTGCATTTTCTCTACTCGCATTTTCTTACCTTCCATGGCAGTGGCCGGCGGGGCAAGGACGATGGCGCCCGCCCGGCATTTGCCCGCTACTTTATCGCGCCTGTGCGGCTGACACCCCGCTGTCGGCCAGGGCTGGCCAGGCCGGGCATCTCAAATTTTCAAAACGATCTTGCCCAAATGCGCATTGGTCGCCATGCGCTCCAGCGCCTCGCCCGCCTGTTCCAGGGGAAAAACGCTGTCGATGGGCAGGCTCAACGTGCCGTCCGCCACGGCCTCGCCCAGGTCGGCCTGCATGGCCGCCGTGATGGCGCGAATTTCTTCTACCGTGCGCGTGCGGAACGTCACGCCGGTGTAGGTGACGCGGCGGAGTGCGTGCAGCTGGGTATCTTCCTGGCCGTGGCCGCCGCTCCGCCGGCCCACGTTGACGATGCGGCCGAGGACGGCCGCGGCCCGCAGGGTGCGCTGGGAATCGGGGCCGGAGATCTGGTCGATGATGACGTCCGCGCCCTTGCTGTGCGTCGCGGCCACCGCCTGCTCGGTCCAGTCTTCCTCCTTGGGATCCAGCGCCACGTCGGCGCCGAATTCGTGCAGGCGCGCACGGCGCGCGGCATTGGCCGAGGTGCCGATGATACGGGCCGCGCCCAGGTACCTGGCGATCTGCATCGCCATCAGGCCGACCCCCGAACTGGCGCCATGTACCAGCACCGATTCGCCGCGGCGGAACTGGGCCCGGGTGACCAGGGCATCGTGCATGGTCTGCAGGGCCAGCATCTGGCTGGCCGCCTGTTCGAAGGTCACGGCGGACGGAATGTGCATGGAACGGCCCCAGTCCGTGACGGCGTATTCGGCGTAGGCGCCGGGGCCGGTACACATGACGCGGTCGCCGACCTTGCGTTCGGTCACGGCCGACCCGACGTCGGCCACTTCGCCGGCCCATTCCATGCCAAGAATGCTTTCGTTCTGGGCCGCCGCGGTGGCCAGGTCGATGCGGTTCAGGCCGGCCGCGCGGACGCGCACCAGGATTTCATTGGGCTGGGGGATGGGCAGGCCGACGTCGCGCAGAACGGCCCCTTGGTCGGTGGAGAGTATGGCTTTCATGCAATGTTGCTACAACTGGGAGCGCGAGGGCGCATGATACGCCGCGGATCGTCCTGCCTACGTGCAACGCTGGAAGAAAAGCGCTCGGCCTGACGTGTGAGGTTCAGCCAGCGTAGGCAATCCCCCCGGTTAATGTCAGCAATGAGTTGTAGGCGAATGTATGTGCCGGTCGGTCGTTGGGGATGAAGAAGCCCCAATCCGGTGCGCTTTCTGCATCATCCGGGGGATGCTTTGGGGCGCCTTGCCCCATGAGCGTGCAGGCGCTACCGGCCTTCATCAAAGCGCTTTTATTCAGGCAAACTTTGAAGGTAAACTTCATACATTCCCGCACCGCACCGCGCCCTGATGGTTTCGACGACCCATCCCGGCGCGCGTCCCAAAGGTATTTTCATGACCACCCCACGCGCCCGTTCGGGCACCCAGGAAACGCTGCGCATCGCGGCGGACCTGCGTGCGTCCATGAGTCGTCTGCGGCGGCGTCTGCGTGATGAAACGCCAACCGCCGCCCTGACGTGGCCGCAGGTGACGGCGCTGGCGCAACTGGAGCGCCTGGTGTCCGCCACCGTAACCACGCTGGCGCGGGTGGAAGGGGTCAAGCCCCAATCCATGGGCGCGTTGGTGGCATCCCTGCATGAAGCGGGTTACGTCAACGGCGTGCCCGATCCCGACGATGGCCGCCAGACCTTGTGGTCGATGACGGCCAAGGGTCAGGCCTGGTTCAAGGCGCATCGGGCCTTGCGGGAAGACTGGCTTTCCGGCGCCATCCACACGCATCTGGACCCCGCCGAGCGCAAGACGCTGGCGCAGGCCGTGCGTCTGTTGGAAAGGCTGGCGCAGGCATGAGCCGGGTCATGACATTCCCCCGCGTGCTGCTGCCCCGTTTACGCGCCTGGTCCCTGCTGATCGGGGTGTCCGCCGCGCTGGCTGCGCTGCTGCACCATGCCGGCCTGGGCGCGGGCTTGATGCTCGGCCCCATGGTGGCGGCCGTATTGGCCATGGTGGTGGGCATGCAGGTGCGCTTGTCCGGCCCGCTGTTCGTTGCGGCGCAAGGCCTGATCGGCTGCATGATCGCGCGCGGCATCCCGCCTTCGGTGGTGGGCACGGTGGCCGACAAATGGCCTTTGTTTTTCGGCGGCGTGGCCGCGGTGACGATCGCGGCCAATGGCCTGGGCTGGTTGCTGGCGCGCTGGCGCGTCTTTCCGGGCACCACCGCGGTGTGGGGTTCATCGCCCGGCGCGGCCGCCGCGATGACCCTGATGGCGGCGTCCTATGGCGCCGACACGCGCCTGGTCGCCTTCATGCAGTATCTGCGGGTGGTGTGCGTGGCCCTGGTGGCCTCGCTGGTGGCGCATCTGTTCATGGATAGCGGGGTGCCGGAAGCCGCCCCGGCCGTGGCGACCGACTGGTTTCCGCCGGTGTCGCCCTGGCCCTTCGTCTTCACGATGGTGCTGGCTTTGGGCGGCTCCTGGCTGGGAACCGTGCTGCGCGTGCCGGCGGGCGCCTTGCTGTTGCCCATGGGTATCGGCATCGCCCTGCACCTGGTCGAAGGCATGACCCTGGAACTGCCGCCCTGGTTGCTGGCCCTGGCTTACGCCGTCGTCGGCTGGAATATCGGGCTGCGCTTCACACGCCCCATCCTGGCGGTGGCGTGGCGGGCGCTGCCCAAGGTGCTGGTGTCGACTTTCGCGCTGATCGGTATTTGCGGCCTGTTCGCCGTGGCCCTGGTGAAGCTGGCCGGCATCGATCCCTTGACCGCCTACCTGGCCACTAGCCCCGGCGGCGCCGACTCGGTGGCCATCATCGCGGCGACCAGCCACGATGTGGACATGTCCTTCGTGCTGGCGATGCAGACTTTGCGCTTCGTGCTGGTGGTGATCACGGGCCCCGCCATTGCCCGCTTCATCGCGAGCCGGGTGGTACGGGGGCGTGTGCTGGAAGGGACTTGATCAGCATGTCGACGGGGCCGATGAAAGCGGTCAAGGCGTCGATATGCGCTTTCTTGAACGCCGCGAAGTCGGCCGGCTCCGGCATGGTGTCGATATACCTCAAGCCCCTGATGTCCACGTGTCCGTAGCGCATCAACAGCGCCTGGCTTTTCTTGAACGCGTCTTGCGCGTCAGGGGGAACGATCTGCTGAAAGGTGTTCTGGGCCAGCAGCCTGGCCTGGCCATGATCGTGGGCCATGGCGCTGGCCGTGTCGCGCTGGTCGGTCGCCGGGTTGCTGTCGGGGTCAAGAAAACCATATTGGCT
Source organism: Bordetella sp. N (assembly GCF_001433395.1). Lineage (GTDB taxonomy): Bacteria > Pseudomonadota > Gammaproteobacteria > Burkholderiales > Burkholderiaceae_B > Bordetella_C. The sequence continues at coordinate 4,903,798 of NZ_CP013111.1, read as the reverse complement.
GGTGAAGCCCCTGAGGTTGAGCTGCCTGAATGCGTCCATGTCGTTGACCTGCCGCAGTTGTTTGAGGGCGCGTTGCGCGGCCGCCAGACCCGGTTCCAACGTGAACAGCGCGATTTGCGTCGAAGCAGTGGGAGCCGGCTTGGATGACGCCGGGTGGACCAGGTGCCGTAGCGGGCTCAACAGCACCTTGAAGCCTTCGCGTACATAATTCATCTGCGTCTTGACGAAGTTGCCGATGTCGCCGATGCCGCTGTACCACGGCTTGGGTGCGGCGGACGCTTGCGGCATCACGTCGGGTCGCGTCTCTGGTGGGACGTCGAACAGGTCCTCCGGATTGTCTTCTGGCCCATATTCCGGCTCCGCCAGTGGCACCTGCAGTCTGGGCGGCGCGCTGGCGGGGCGGGGCGGGATGCGGTCGTCAGTATGACCGGTGTCTTCGTCGCTGCTGGCGCCGCAGTCGGAGATGCCCGAGTCCGAGTGGGCACGCGACACGCGCTGTTGGCCAGTGTTCTTTGTGGTGAGGATCGTCGGTGGTGCCGGTGGGGCCTCTGACGGCAGGGGCGGGTGTTTCGGAAAATAAAAAAATGCCCTGCGGACGGTTTTGGCCTGGATGGCGGGCACCGACGAGAGGAACAGGCATTTTTCGGCAGGCAACGCATCTTTCGGCAGGGGCCGTTGCGCGTCCAGGTAAGAACGGCCGTAGTCGCGGCTGTAGTTGCTGATGGAAGAAACGGATACGGGCATGGCTGAGTCTCGTTCAGTAAAAACGGCCCGGCCCGTGCAGGGACCGGGCCGTCGATACCGCTGAGTAACGGCCGGCTCGAATCAGTTTCGCAGTGGCTTCAGTTCGGTTCGTCCAGTCCGTTCTGCACCTGCTCGGCTGCCCGCAGGACCGCGCGCGCCTTGGCTTCCGTTTCGGCCCATTCGGCTTCGGGACTGGAGTCCGCGACGATGCCGGCGGCGGCTTGCACGTACAGCGTGCCGTTCTTGATCACGCCCGTGCGGATGGCGATGGCCACGTCCATTTCGCCGCCGTAGCTCAGGTAGCCGGCCGCGCCGCCGTAGATGCCGCGGCGCACGGGTTCCAGTTCGTCGATCAGTTCCATGGCGCGCACTTTGGGCGCGCCGGTGAGCGTACCGGCGGGGAAGGCCGCGCGCAGCACGTCCATGCTGGTCATCTTGGGGTCCAGATTGCCGGTGACGTTGGACACCAGGTGCATGACGTGCGAGTAGCGTTCGATGGCCATGGTGTCGGTCACCTTGACCGAACCCACCTCGGCCACGCGGCCGACGTCATTGCGCGCCAGGTCGATCAGCATGACGTGCTCGGCGACCTCCTTCGGGTCGGCGCGCAGTTCCGCGGCCAGGGCGGCGTCTTCCTCGGGCGTGCCGCCGCGCTTGCGGGTGCCGGCCAGCGGACGCACGGTGATCTGCGATTTTTCCGCGCCCTGTTCGATCACGCGCTCCTGGCGCACCAGGATCTCCGGTGACGAGCCCACCACCTGGAAGTCGCCGAAATTCCAGAAGTACATGTAGGGCGACGGATTCAGGGACCGCAGCGCGCGATACAGCGACAGCGGCGAGTCACGGAAAGGCTTGGCGATGACCTGGCCCACCTGCACCTGCATCAGGTCGCCGGCGGCGATGTATTCCTTGGCACGGCGCACGGCGGCCAGGTAATCCTCTTTCTTGAAGTCACGCCTTTCCTCGGTCTGCATGCTGGCGTGGCTGTAGGGAATCTCCACCGGTTTGCGCAGCTTGGCGCGCAGCTCGCGCAGGCGCTGCTGGGCTTGCGCGTAGGCTTCGGGCTTGGCCGGATCGGCGTAGACCATCAGGTAGATGCGGCCCGCCAGGTTGTCGACGATGACCAGTTCATCGACGTGCAGCAGCATGATGTCCGGCGTGCCTTCGTCCATGCCGGCCGGGAAGGGCTTGACGGCCGGGCCCAAGCGCGGCTCGATGTGGCGCACGGTGTCGTAGCCGAAGTAACCCGCCAGGCCGCCGGCGAAACGCGGCATGCCCGGACGCAGGGCCACCTTGAAGCGGGATTGATATTGCTCGATGAAGGCCAGGGGATCGCCCTCATGGGTCTCGATCACCTTGCCGTCGCGCAGCACCTCGGTCAACCTGCCGTTGGCGCGGATCACGGTGCTGGCGGGCAGGCCGATGAAGGAGTAGCGGCCGAAGCGCTCGCCGCCGACCACCGATTCCAGCAGGCAGCTCATGCGGCCGCCTTGCGGGCCGGCGTGGGCCAGCTTCAGGTAGATCGCCAGCGGGGTGTCCAGGTCGGCATAGGTTTCGGCCACCAGGGGGATGCGGTTATAGCCTTCCTTGGCCAGCGCTTTGAATTCCAGTTCGGTCATGTCGTTCTCGGGTGGGTGTTTGGTGCACGCCGGGCGGTAAACAGCAAAAAGCCCGGCCATGATCTGGTTCCGGGCTTGGGAATGTCCTGCTGTGTGCTGCGCCTTGTACGAATACGTTCAGCGCGGCGCGTCGGTCATCGCCACCCGGAAGACAAACGCCACCAGCGCCAGGTGGCGCGAGCGGGTTGCGACAGGGTCAGGGCGATCATGATCGTTGACGAATACGGGTAAAGGAATTGGGGGGTGAAGCTTCAAGCCGTGCTTAAGCCGTTTTTAGAACGGCGCCATCGCGCGCGATCCAGTCGGCGGCGTCGACTAGCGTGGCAACTATACCATCGACTTCCAGGGTCCGCACGTCGACGCCTTCGTTGTAGCCATAAGGCACCACCAGGGTACGGGTGCCCGCGCCACGGCCGGCCTGGGTGTCGTTCAGTGAATCGCCGATGGTGACCGCGAACTCGGGGGGCACGTCCAGCAGCGTGCAGGCATGCGCCACCGGTTGCGGATCGGGCTTCTTGCGCTCGCAGGTATCGCCGCAGACCACCGCCTGGAAAAAACCGGCCAGCCCGGTGCGTTGCAGCAGGGGTAGCGTGAATTCCGTGGGTTTGTTGGTGACCACGGCCAGTTTCAGCCCCAGGTCGCGCATGGCCTTCAGGCCGTCCATGACACCATCGAACACCACGGCCTTGTCGCCGTTGACCAGATGGTAGTGGCGATAGAAGGACTCGCGGGCGCGCTGGAACAGCGTTTCGTCGGCGGCATCGCCGTCCAGCGAGGCGGCCAGGGTACGGCGCACCAGGTTGTCCACGCCCTTGCCCACGAAGGTGGCGATGACGTCCTCCCGCAGCACGTCCATGCCCAGTTCCACCCGCATGGCATTGGCCGCCATGGCCAGGTCGGGAATGGAGTCCAGCAGGGTGCCATCGAGGTCCAGCAGGGCGGCGCGGAATGTAGTCATGGAGGCGATTCCTGTTTAAGCCGTCAGCGTCTTGGCGCGCGCCAGTTCCTGGCGCATGGCGTCGATGACGGCCTTGTAGTCGGGCTTGCCGAAGATGGCCGAGCCGGCGACGAAGGTATCGGCCCCGGCGGCGTGGATCTGGGCGATGTTCTCGACCTTCACGCCACCGTCCACTTCCAGCGCGATGTGATGGCCGCCGGCTTCGGTCCAGCGGTCGATGCGCGCGCGCGCCTGGCGCAACTTCACCAGTGTGTTTTCGATGAAGCTCTGGCCGCCGAAACCGGGGTTGACCGACATGATCAGCACCAGGTCCACCTTGTCCATCACGTAGTCCAGGTGTTCCAGCGACGTGGCGGGGTTGAAGACCAGGCCGGCCTTGCAGCCATGGTCGCGGATGAGCGACAGGGTGCGGTCAATATGGCGCGTGGCTTCGGGGTGGAAGGAGATGATGTCGGCGCCGGCCTTGGCGAACTCAGGAATCAGGGCGTCCACGGGTTCGACCATCAGGTGTACGTCGATGGGCGCCTTCACATGCGGACGGATGGCGGCACAGACCATGGGGCCGATGGTCAGGTTGGGGACGTAATGGTTGTCCATGACGTCGAAGTGAATCCAGTCCGCGCCGGCCTCGATGACGTTGCGCACTTCCTCACCCAGGCGGGCGAAATCGGCGGACAGAATGCTGGGGGCGATGCGGGGGGCGGGAGTCAGGGACATGATGATCGGCGCTCGTGCAGGGAAAGAGGACGGCGGGGAGGCCAAGGGAATTCGGCGGATAATGTGCCATTATTGCAGTTTGCCGCGCCCGCATGCGGCCAGGCCATCCTGGAGAGCCGGAAAACCCGTGAAACCTTACGATCTTTCCGTGACTGTCGACCCGCACTTCGTGCCCGAACAGTCCGACCCCGGCGAGCAGCAGTTCGTGTTCGCCTACACGGTCCGTATCACCAATACCGGGCAGAACCCGGCGCAGGTCATCAGCCGCCATTGGATCATCGTCGATGGCAACGAACGCGTGCAGGAAGTGCGCGGCTTGGGCGTGGTCGGCCAGCAACCTCTGCTGGCGCCGGGCGAAACCTTTGAATACACCAGCGGCTGTCCGCTGCCCACGCCGGTAGGTACCATGCGTGGTACCTATCATTGCGTCGGTGAAAACGGCATCCCGTTCGAGGTGACCATTCCCGAATTCCTGCTGGCGATGCCGCGTACCTTGCATTGACAGCCGTCCGCGCCGGCCGCATGACGCCGATCATGGCGCGCCGGCCGCCGCCCGCTACCATGCGTTGCGGGCTGTACCGGCCTGGACCGCGCCGCCATTCAAGGCCCCGACCTTACGTATGTCTCAGACTTTCCGAAGATTTTCCCGCATGACCGCTAGCGTTACGCTGCCCGCTATCCTGCCTTCCCGTCACTTCGTGCGCGCCGGCGCCCTGCTGGCCGCTGCCTTGGTCGTGGCCGGTTGTTCGACGGTGGAGCCTGAGCCTGAAGGCACGGAAACCCCGGCCGGTCCCGCCGTCGCCGCGCCGGAAAGTCCGCTGAAGGTGCCTTCCCTGGCGGCGTTGCCGGATACCCCCGCACGCACCATGGCCGGCCGTTTCCAGCGGGTGAATTACGCCGATCTGCCGCGCTGGCGCGAGGACGACCTGGTGAATTTCTGGCCGCTGTTCCTGCGCAACTGCAAGGGCCTGATGCGGCCCACGTCGGGCAACCTGAGCGTGCCGGCCCGTGCCGCGCCGCGTGCCTGGCAGCCGGTCTGCGCGGCCGCCATCGATCCGGCCCGCATGCCGGCCGCCAATGACCCCGAAAGCGTGCGGCGCTTCCTGCAGACTTACCTGCAGCCCTGGCGCCTGCTGGGCGCCGACGGCAAGCCGGCCAGCAACACCGTCACCGGCTATTACGAGCCGCTGGTGCGGGGTTCGCGCGTGCAAAGTGGCCTGCATCAATGGCCGCTCTACGCACCGCCGGCCGACCTGCTGACCATAGACCTGGGTTCCATCTATCCGGAGCTGGCGGGCAAGCGGGTGCGCGGCAAGCTGGACGGCAAGCGTGTGGTGCCCTATGACACCCGGGCCGCCATGGACGCCAATCCCGCCCGCCGGCCTCCCGCCCTGGTCTACGTCGACGATCCCGTCGACAATTTCTTCCTGCAGGTGCAGGGTTCGGGCCGGGTCCAGTTGACCGACGGTCCGGACGCCGGCAAGACGGTGCGCCTGGCCTACGCCGATCACAACGGCCAGCCCTATGCCTCGATCGGCCGCTGGCTGGTGGAAAAAGGGCAGATGACGGCCGATCAGGCCTCGATGCAGAATATTCGTGCCTGGGCGCAGCGTAATCCCGGCCGTGTGCAGGAAATGCTCAATGCCAATCCCGCGGTGGTGTTCTTCCGCGAAGAGGTGGTGACGGATCCCGAGATCGGGCCGCGCGGCGCTTATGGCCTGCCGCTGGCGGCGCGCCGGGCGGTCGCGGTGGACGCCAGCTTCGTGCCCCTGGGTACGCCGGTGTTCCTGGACACCACCATGCCGGCATCGGAGCAGCCTTTCGACCGCCTGGTGTTCGCCCAGGATACGGGCACGGCCATCCGCGGCGCGGCGCGTACCGACGTCTATTGGGGCTACGGCGACGAGGCCGGGCAGCTGGCGGGCCGTATGAAGCAGCGCGGCCAGATGTGGGTGTTGTGGCCCAAACAGGCAGGGGAGCCATCGGCGCGATGAGCAAGGAAATTCTGGTTTGCGGTGCCGGCATCGTCGGCCTGGCCACCGCCCTGGCCCTGGCCCGACGCAAGCAGCCCGTGGAAATACTGGCGCCACTGCCGGCTCCGCTGGCGCCGGCGGGCGACCCGTATCATCCGCGCGTTTACGCCATTTCGCCGGCCAGCCAGCGTTTTCTGGCCGAGCTGGGTATCTGGGACGCATTGCCGGCGGAACGCATCATGGCGGTGCAGGCCATGGAAATCCACGGCGACGCCGACGGTTGCGTCACCCTGGATGCGTGGCAGGCGGCCGTGCCGCAACTGGCCTGGATCGTCGAATCCAGCGAAATTGAAAGAGTTTTGACGCAGGCCGCCCGCCTGTCGGGCATTTCCTGGATCCAGGACCGCTGCGTCGGCTATCAGAGCGGCGCGGTGCTGACAGAGCAGGGCGGCCAGTTGCGCGCCGATCTGGTCATCGGCGCGGACGGCGCCAAGTCGCCGCTGCGGCTCGCCGCCGGCTTGCGGCAGCAATCGGCGCCCTATGACGACATCGCCCTGGTCACGCACCTGGATGTGGAGATTCCGCATCAGGGCACGGCTTTGCAGTGGTTCCGCGAAGATGGCGTGCTGGCGCTGCTGCCGCTGCCCGACAGCGCGCGGGGGCCCCAGGTCTCGCTGGTCTGGTCCCTGCGCAGCGCCGCGGCCAAGGCGATCCAGGCCCTGCCTGCCGCCGAGCAGGCAGCCCGGCTGGAAGCCGACCTGGCGCTGGCCACGGCAGGGCGGCTGGGCCGGCTGACGGTCAATGCGCCGGTCCACGGTTTTCCCTTGTTCCTGGAGCAGGCCGAGATGATCGCGCCGGGGCTGGCCCTGGTCGGCGATGCGGCCCATCGGGTGCATCCGCTGGCCGGGCAGGGGCTCAATCTGGGGCTGGGCGACGCCCTGGCCCTGGCCCAGGTGGTGGCCGAGCGTGAATCCTTCCGCGCGGCGGGCGATATCCGGGTGCTGCGCCGTTACCGCCGGGCTCGCGCCGAGCCGCTGCTGGCCATGCGGCTGGCCACGGATGGCCTGCATCGCCTGTTCGGCAGCCACTCCATGCCCCTGGCCTGGCTGCGTAATGCCGGCATGACCCTGGTGGACCAGACGCCCATGCTCAAGCGGCGTTTGATCGCCGAAGCCTCCGGGCTATGATCGGCCGTGGATAGGCCGTTTATATCGATTACCAGCGTTGCCCCAGGGAGATGAACCGTACGGCCGGATCGGTGTCCAACGCCTATGATCCGCCTGGTCCCCGGGGGGGACGCCCTGCATCAAAAATTGCTATCTGGAGATGTAATGAATTTTCGATTCTGGCCCGCCGCCGCGGCGTTTGCCCTTGCCGGCGTACTGGCAATGACAGCCCCCGCGCAGGCCCAGGACAAGGTCCTTTCCACGCAATCGGCCGGCCAGCCTGCCGGCGCCGGCGCCAAGGTCTATGGCACCAACCAGCCCGCGCCCGCCGGCGCGAAGACGGTCGGCACCAGCCAAGCCGCGGCCGACCCGGTGGCCGACGCCGTCAAAAGCCGCTTCGCCGAAAAATTCCCCGATATGCAGGTCACCGCCGTGCGGCGCACGCCCTATGGCCCTTTCGAAGTGCAGATCGGCATGGACCTGGTCTACACCAATGAAAACGTGTCCTGGGTGATGGAAGGACCGCTGATCGATGCCGCCACGCGCCGCGACGTCACGCGGGAAAGCCAGGAGAAGCTGGGCGCGGTCTCCTTCGACCAGCTGCCCCTGGATCTGGCCATCAAGCAGGTGCGCGGCAATGGCGCGCGCAAGGTGGCGATTTTCGAGGACCCCAATTGCGGCTACTGCAAGCAATTGCGCCACACCCTGGAAGGGCAGACGAACCTGACCATCTATACGTTCCTGTACCCCATCCTGGCGCCGGATTCCAAGACCAAGGTGCGGGACGTGTGGTGCTCGTCCGACAAGGCCGCCACGTGGGACGACTGGATGCTGCATGGCAAGACGCCGCCGACGGCGAACTGCAGCGCGCCTGTGGACAAGTTGCTGACCCTGGGCCAGAAGCTGATGGTGCGCGGCACGCCGACCCTGTTCTTCGCCAACGGCAGCCGCGTCAGCGGCGCCTTGCCGGCCGACGAATTGCAGGCGCGCCTGGACGCCAAGTAAGCCAGGCCGGGCCAAGACAAAACGTCCCCCTGGGGGGACGTTTTTTTACGCCCCGTCCATGCGGGAGAGCGCCTTTCGATGCCGCCAGCCTCACGCCCCCGTCGCATTGTCAGCGTGATTACTCTATGCTCCCGAGGCAGACAGAAAACCAGCCATGAAGTACCGACGGCGAGCGGTACCACGCGTTCACTGACACCCCTGCCTCGGCTCGCGGCCCCTTATTCCTTCTGGAGACGGCTTTGAATATCGCGATTCTTGACGACTACCACGGCGTCGCCGCCGATTACGCTGACTGGTCCAAGCTGGGCCCGCAGGCCAAGATAAAGGTGTTCCGTGAATACCTTCCCGAAGCTGAACGCGCCGCGGCGCTGCAGTCCTTCGACGTCATCGTGATCATGCGCGAGCGCACGCCCTTTCCGGCGGCGCTGATCAATGCCTTGCCCAATCTGCGCCTGCTGGTCACCACCGGCCTGCGCAACAACGCCGTCGACCTGGCCGCCTGCAAGGCCCGTGGCATCACGGTTTCGGGCGCGCCCGGCGCGGCGGATGCCGTCACCGCCACGTCCGAACTGGCGTGGACGCTGATCCTGGGCTTGTTCAAGAACCTCTGCACCGAAGACGTCAACATGCGCCGGGGCGGCTGGCAGACCGGTATGCCGCTGCCGCTGGCCGGCAAGCGCCTGGGCCTGCTGGGCCTGGGCAAGCTGGGGCAGGCCGTGGCGCGCTACGGCAAGGCATTCGAAATGGACGTGGTGGCCTGGAGTCCCAACCTGACGCCGGAACGGGCGCAAGAGGGCGGGGCGACTTACGTCAGCAAGGAAGACCTGTTCGCCACGTCGGATGTGGTCAGCATCCACCTGATCCTGTCCGACCGTACGCGCAATGTGGTCGATGCCGGGGCGTTCCAGGCGATGAAGCCGACGGCGTTCCTGGTGAACACCTCGCGCGCGGGCCTGGTCGACCAGGACGCCTTGATGGCGGCACTGCGCCACAAGCGCATCGCCGCGGCGGGCCTGGACGTCTATAGCGTCGAGCCCCTGCCGGCCGACGATCCCATACGCCAGCTGGACAACGTCGTGCTGACGCCGCACCTGGGCTACGTCAGCGAAGACAATTTCCGCGCGTACTACGTCAACGTCGTCGACGCCATCGAGGCGTGGGCGGCGGGCAAGCCGATCCGGGAACTCTGATCCGGCACGACGGCGATGACGCCGGGCGCCGGGCCGCCGCCCAAGCGCGAATCCTTGCGGATCGCGCTTGAGTGCCATACCTGCCTGGAATGGCTGACGCCGTCCGTCGACGCGATGCGGGCGCGTTGGCCGCAGGTCGATATCGAGGTGGTGACCGGCCATCCATCCGACCCGGTGTCCCTGCTGCACGAGCAGGTCGCGGACGCGCATGTCGCAAACGCGCATGTCGCGGACATCGCCCTGGTGGACCATCTTGAGCCGGAACCCCACACCGAGTTCTTCAACCTGTTTCGCTATCGCCTGATGGCCATCCTGGCCAACGACCATCCGCTGGCGCAAAAAAAAGTCCTCGAAGCCGAGGACTTTCGTGACGCGGAGCTGGTGACCTATCCGATTCAGGAAGATGCGCTGAACATCGTGCGGAAGCTGCTGAAGCCGGCAGGTATTCCTTACACCCGGCGCACGATGGCGTTGACCTTGGCCATCGTGATGCGCGTGTCGACCAGCCGCGGCATCGCCGTATTGCCGCGCTGGGTCGTGGAGCCGTATTTGCAGCGCAAGGACGTCACGGCGCGGCCGATCACGGCACAGGGATTGATCGCGGACGTCTGGGCGGCTACCCGCACGGAAGACTGCGACAAACCCTGCCTGGTGGATTTCATGGCGCTGATCCGTGCGACCAGCGCCACCCACCTGGCCGACATCGTCTGAGCGCCGCTACCGGCCCAGCCAGGCCGGCGGCGCTCAGGCTCGTCACGTCATCAGGCCGGTTACGTCATCAGGCCCTCAGGCCATTTGCACCTGTGCCTGCACCGTGTCCGACTCATCCGGCGCCACGGGGATGGCATCTTCAGGCGGCGGCGGGGCGGTACGCTGGCGCAGATGCACCGCATGGTCGGCCTGGCTGTTCCAGATCCCCGCATGCACGCGCGCCAACACCACGGGATCGTCCAGCAGCTTGATCTTCTGCGGTTCGGTCAGCACGTCCACGCCAAGGTCCAGCACCCGCTCCACCTGCTTGTCGCGCTGGGCTTGATTCAACGCGTTGGGCCGGTGGCGGCCGGTAGCCATGGCGCAGGCCAGGGCGTTGACGGTGGGGTCGGCCACCGCATCCTCGAAAGTGGGGATGTGCGGCACGCCACGGTTCTGCGCGGTATAACGCCGGGTCGCCTGCAATTCGGTCGGCGGCTGGGTCTCTTCCGGAATACGGAACAGGCGATCCAGATACGCCCGCCGGCCCAGGTCGACGCGGCTGGAGGCCACCGACAGCGGGATGATCAGCAGCAGCGACGCCAGAATGGGCAACATCCACAGCAGGAAGACCGGATTGAGCCAGGCCACCAGTGCCGCCCAGCAAATACCCAGCAAGGTCTGGCCGCCATGGCGTTTGAGCGCGTCACCCCAGGTGGTCGCGTCGTTGTCGCGGGCCGGCGAAATCCACTTGGCCGACAGCCCCAGGAAGGCGGCGACGACGAAGCGCGTGTGGAACAGCATCCGCACCGGCGCCAGCAACATCGAGAACATCACTTCCAGCAGCATGCTGCGCAGGGCGCGGCCCCGGCCGCCATACAGCTTGGCGCCGCGCGCCCAGACCAGCAGGATGCCGAGGATCTTGGGCAGGAACAGCAGCACGAAGGTGGTCGAGAACAGGGCGATGGCCTTGTCCGGATGCCATTGCGGCCAGATCGGGAACAACTGGCGTGGTTCGACGAAGTACTGTGGTTCGGTCAGCGTATGCACCGCCAACAGCGCGGTCGACAGCAGCAGGAACAGGAACCACAGGGGCGCCGACAGATAGGACATCACGCCGGTCAGGAACACCGCCCGGTGCACCGGATGGAAGCCGCGGATGAAGAACAGCCGGAAATTCATCAGGTTGCCGTGGCACCAACGCTGGTCGCGCTGCAATTCTTCCAGCAGGTTGGGCGGCAGTTCTTCATAGCTGCCCGGCAGATCGTAGGCGATCCACACCCCCCAGCCGGCGCGCCGCATCAGCGCGGCTTCGACGAAGTCATGCGACAGGATGGCGCCGGAGAACGACCCCTTCCCTGGCAGTGGCGCCAGCACGCAGTGGCGCATGAACGGCGCCAGCCGGATGATGGCGTTATGCCCCCAGTAGTGCGACTCGCCCAGCTGCCAGTAATGCATGCCGGCCGTGAACAGCGGGCCGTAGACGCGGGTGGCGAATTGCTGGATGCGGGCGTACAGGCTGTCCATGCCGCTGGCTTGCGGCGAGCTCTGGATGATGCCGGCGTCGGGGCTGGCTTCCATCAGCTGTACGAGCGACTTCAGGCATTCGCCGTTCATCACGCTGTCGGCGTCCAGCACCACCATGTAGCGGTAGTTGGCGCCCCAGCGGCGGCAGAAGTCGTCGATATTGCCGCTCTTGCGCTTGACCCGGCGGCGGCGGCGGCGGTAGAAGATGCGGCCGAAGCCTCCCACCGCCTTGCACAATTCGACCCAGGCCCGCTGTTCGGCCACGCAGATGTCGGCCTTGTAGCTGTCGCTAAGGATGAAGATGTCGAAGCGGTCCAGCGAATCCGTCTGGGCCAGCGACTCATATGTGGCCCGCAGCCCGGCAAAGACGCGCGAGACGTCCTCGTTGCAGATCGGCATGACCAGGGCGGTACGCGCGTTCGGCTCGATGGGCTTGTTGTCGACGCCGCGGGCTGAAATGCTGTAGCGGTCGCGCCCGATGAGCAGTTGCAGGAAGCCCATCATGGCGGTCCAGAAACCGGCCGACACCCAGGCGAACAGCAAGGCGAACAGGAAAAGAATGCCGATTTCCAGGATCTGGCGGCCCTGATAGGGCAGCACGCCCTTCATATAGTAGGTAGCGATGACCGTCTGCACCACCACCAGGAACAGCAGCGCCATGCGCCGGCGGCTGCCCGCCCGGCGCCAGCTCTGATCCATGTGCGGGGCGACCGCCTCGTAGTCAGGCGCGGGGGGTTGGCTTCCGCCCTTCAGACGGCGCCAGCCCCGCACCAGCGGGTTGGTGATCCAGGGCTCCGGCGACATGGGCGTGCGGTTCAGCGGCGGGGCCGAAGGCAGGCAGATGCCGGCCGTCTCGGTCTGGGTCGCGTGTTCCGCCGCGGCCTGGTCGACCGCGTCGCTGGCTGCCAGCCGGCCGCGCGCCGAAGCGGCGACGGCGTCGTCCGCGGGCGGCGCGCCGTCGGCCAATTGGCGGTGCACGGCGTCCAGCGGCGGATCGCCCGCGCTGGCTGCCTCCGAGGCCAGCCGCTCGAAAGCCGTTCGGTTCTCGGGCGGAAGGGCCAGACGGCTCAGGTAATCCGAGACGTCTTCCAGGGAGGAGGGATTATTTAGCTTCAGGTTCATTGGGCAGGCGATAGCTCCAGGTTTCCGACAAAGGCGCTTGGCCATTGGTCAGGAAAGCCCGCATTTCCACCGGTTTGGTCTGATCTTTGACATTCACCCGCAAGGTCAGGCGGCGGCCGCCTGTCACGCTGTTGGGACGTACGCTGTTTTCGACGATCTGGCCGTTGCCGTCGACCCACGTGTCGGCGGTGACGGTGGAGTCGGTGGGCAGCGATTTGAGCGAATCACCGACGAAGTCGACCACGAAGGTGATGCTGCCGTCGGAACGACGCACCAGGTCGGAGCCTTTGACTTCATCACGCGAACGGCGGGTCTGAGCGACCCAGGCCAACGGCGTTGCGTGGGCCTTGCTGTCGTTCATCGTCCAGGTCATGCGGTAATCCGCGTCCAGCGGCTCGCCCTTGCCGGGCGGCTTTTCCGGAACCCAGAACGCCACGATGTTGTCATTGGTTTCATCTTTCGTGGGGATCTCGACCAGTTGCACGCTGCCTTTGCCCCAGTCGGTCTTGGGCTCGATCCACAGGCTGGGCCGCTTCTCGTAGTGATCGTCCAGGTCTTCATAGCGGCTGAAGTCGCGGCCACGTTGCAGCAGGCCGAAGCCCTTGGGGTTCTCCGCCGAGAAGGCGCTGACCTGCAGGCGGCGCGGGTTGTTGAGCGGACGCCAGACCCATTCGTCGTTGCCGGTGTGGATGGCCAGGCCATCCGAATCGTGCATTTCCGGACGATAGTTGGTGACCTGCGAGGGCTGGTTGGAGCCGAACAGGTACATGCTGGTCAGCGGCGCCACACCCAGACGGCCGACCTGGTCGCGCAGGAAGATGCGGGCCTTGACGTCGATCACCGTGTCTTCGCTATTGGGACGCAGCACGAAGCGGTAGGCACCGGTGGCGCGCGGCGAGTCGAGCAGCGCGTAGATGGTCAGGTAGTTGTCTTCCGGGGAAGGCCGGGCGATCCAGAACTCACGGAAGCGCGGGAATTCCTCGCCGGAGGGCAGGGCGGTGTCGATCGCCAGGCCGCGCGCGGACAGGCCATACGTCTGGCCCTTGCCGATGACGCGGAAATAGCTTGCGCCCAGGAAGGAGGCGAGTTCGTCGTCCTTCTTGTCCTTGCTGTTGACCGGATACAGCACGCGGAAACCGGCGAAGCCCAGGTTCTTGAGGGCCGACGGATCCAGCTTCAGGCTGCCGTAGTCGAAGTCGTTGGGATCGAACTGGATTTCATGGACGCCGGCGGCGTCGATCTCGTTGATCTTCACGGGGGTGTTGAAGTGCATGCCCTCGTGATAGAAATTCAGCTGGAATTTGGTGCCGGCGCCGCGCCAATGCAGACGGTCGTTCTTGAAACGGACTTGCTGATAGCCGGCGAACTTCAACTCCTGCAGCGAATCGGGCAGGTTGGGTTCGGGGGCCTTATAGCTTTTGTCGGCCAGTTCCCTGGCCTGTTTCATGACGTCGAAGAACGAGAAGGCCTGCGCGGATTGGGCAAGACCCATTCCGGCGAACGCAGCCGTCGTTAAGGCAAGGGCAGACAACGCGCCGGTCAACCGGCGATAAGAAAACGAGAACACGTGAGTCGGCCTCTGGCTCCGGTGGGTGGGAGGGGTGTAACAGCGCGATTTTTGCACAATGTCCCCACGGATTGGGCCAGGACCCCCGGAAACGTGAAATAAATTCTTGCGAGGCGTATTTCCTTAATTCAGCGTGGCTGATTGAGGAAAGCCGCTAATTGCGTGCGGATCGGACGCACTTATTGCCCGGCTACTCAATAACTCCACCCCCATCGCAGACACCGCGGAGCTGGCTTTGCCAGTCCGCCAGTGTCGCCCCCTTGAGGGGGAGGCGCAGCGCGCCTGGGGGTGGGTTTCCCTTCGCCCCCCTTGAGGGGGAGGCGCAGCGCGCCTCGGGGGTGGGTCTACTCTTCGAAGTCGCCGGTGCCTAGTGGCGTGATGCCGTCCGTAGGGGCGTTGAGCGCTTCTTCAGCCGCGGCGCGTATGCGTTCGCTGCCGCGTTCGAAGGCCTTGAGCAGGGCGCTGCCGGTGCCGTCCTCGGCGCCGAAGCATTCCCGCAGGGCGTCGCCGGAAATTTCAAACTTGCGTGGCTCGCCCTTGATAGTCAGGGAAAAGATGATGTCGTCATCCTTGACTTGGGCATTGGTCGCGCTGGCAAAAGTTCCCATGGTGCATCTCCCGTGCGTGAAGCAAACGTCATGCGCACGGGCCGGATGGCGCGTGCGCATGACGGTTGAAACTGGGGCCGCCGCCCGGCGTGAGTCGCGTCAATGACGTGCGGGTTCCACACGCAGATACCGCGAGCCTGGCGCCGTGGTGGCGACGGCGCGCCTCACGCTTAGCGGGAGCCGCCGGTATTGGGGGCGGAATTGGTGGGTTCGGCCATATTACCGCTGGTGCCCTTGCTCATGGAACCGCTCGAATGGTTCATCGAACCGCTCGAATGGCTCTTCGAGCCACTCTTATGCGTGGCGTCGCTGTTCTTGGTGCCCTTTTGCGTGTTGGCAGCAGGCGTGGCGCCCGAGTTCTTGGACGTGGGATTCGCCGTGCCGGCGGGCACCTTGGAATTGTTCGGCGGAGTCGCCGTGCTGTCATTCGGCGTGGTGGAGGGCGTGGTCGGAGCCATCGTCTGGGCCTGGGCCGCGCCCATGATGCAGAAAGAGGCGATGGCCACAGCGGAAGTCAGTTGGCGAATCTTCATATCTATCTCCTTGCCGTCACTTTGGACGGGGGTTGAACAGAGTGCAAAGCACCGACAGTTCCGCAAGTGGCGTGCCTCCAACCACACGCGTGCGATGAATTTATTAGTAACATTCTTCAGGGGCGCCTTGGGGATTGCTGGCTGGCAATCCCCGAGCCTTCGTGGCCTGGCCGGCTTACGCCTGCTTCGGCGCGCCCTGCGTCGGCGCCGGATGCAGGCGCGAACGGGGGCCCGCCTTGAGCAACTGGCTGGGCACGTCGTGGCCCACCATCGTGGGCAGGGCCGCGCCGATGTCCAGCAGTTGCTGTACGTCGATGCCGGTGTCGTAGCCCATCAGGTTCAGCATGTGCACCAGTTCCTCGGTGCAGGCATTGCCGCTGGCGCCGGGCGCATAGGGGCAGCCGCCCAGGCCGCCCAGGGAGGCGTCGAAGCGGTCCACGCCCTCGTCCAGCGCCGCCATGGTATTGGCCAGCGCCATGCCGCGCGTGTTGTGGAAGTGCAAGGTCAAGGTCAGGTCCGGGAACAGCTTGCGCGTCTCGCGGGCGATGCGCGCCACTTGCGACGGATAGGCCATGCCGGTGGTGTCGCACAGGGTCACGCCGTGCGCGCCCAGGGCGGCGAAGCGGCCCACCAGTTCGAACACCTGATAGGGATCGATATCGCCTTCCATGGGGCAGCCGAAGACGGTGGACAGCGACACGTTGATGTCGACGCGGCTGCCGCGTACCGCCGAGATCACGTCGGCCAACTGGTCCAGCGACTGCGCGCGGGTCATGCGCAGATTGGCCTGGTTGTGCGTCTCGCTGACCGACATCACCAGATTCACTTCATCGACATTGCATTCCAGCGCCCGCTGGGCGCCGCGCACGTTCGGCACCAGGACGGTGTAGACCACGTCCGGATTGCGCTGGATGCGATGCATGACGATCTCGGCATCGCGCAGCGCGGGAATGGCCTTGGGCGAGGTGAAGGAGGTCACCTCGATCTTGGCGTAGCCCGCGGCGGACAGCCGGTCGATGAAGGCGATCTTGTCTTCGGTCTCGATGAACAGCTTTTCGTTCTGGAAGCCGTCGCGGGGCGCGACTTCCTGTATGTACAGCTTCTTGCCGGGCTTGGATTGCGTCGTCATGGCAGGGTTCCTCAGATGATGCCGCGCGCGCGCCAGTCGGCACGGCGTTGCGCGTCCACACCCAGCGCGTCCAGCACTTCGTCGGTATGCTGGCCCAAGGTGGGCGCGGGACTGTGCACTTCGCCGGGAGTGGCCGACAGCTTCGGCACGATGCCGGGCAACTGGATGGGCGTGCCATCGGGCAGCGTGCCGTCGAGAATCATGTCGCGTGCGCGGAAGTGGGGGTCGCCGGCGATGTCGGCTACGTCGTAGATCTTGCCCGCCGGGATCTGGCCTTCGTTCAGGCGCTGCAGCACCTCGTCCATGCCATGGCGGCCCGTCCATTCGGATATCGCCGCGTCCAGCATCTCCACGTGCCGCACGCGGCCGCTGTTGTTGGCCAGCTCCGGCAGGTCGGCCAGGTCCTGGCGCCCGATCACGCCCATCAAGCGCTTGAAGATGCTGTCGCCGTTACCGGCGATCAGCACGTACTTGCCGTCCTGGCAACGATAGGCATTGCTGGGCGCGATGCCGGGCAGGCTGCTGCCGGCGGGCTGGCGCACTTCGCCGAAGACCGCGTACTCGGGCAGCAGGCTTTCCATCATGTTGAAGACGGACTCATACAGCGCCACGTCTATCATCTGCCCCACGCCGCTCTGGTCGCGGGTGCGCAGGGCCAGCAGGATGCCGATCACGCCATGCAGGGCCGACAGCGAGTCGCCGATGGAAATGCCCACCCGCACCGGCGTGCGGTCCGGTTCGCCGCTTAGGTGGCGCAGGCCGCCCATGGCCTCGCCGATGGCGCCGAAGCCGGGCAGGTCGCGATAAGGCCCGGTCTGGCCGTAGCCCGACACGCGCAGCATCACCAGCCGCGGGTTGATGGCGCGCAGGTCTTCCCAGCCCAGGCCCCATTTCTCCATGGCGCCCGGCTTGAAGTTTTCCACCACCACGTCGACGTCCTTGATCATGGCGCGGATCAGGTCCTGCGCTTCGGCCTGGCGCAGGTCCAGGCTGACGGACTTCTTGTTGCGCGACTGCACCTGCCACCAGACCGACGTGCCGTCGTGCAGCAGCCGCCAGTTGCGCAGGGGGTCGCCTTTGCCGGGGGGCTCGATCTTGATGACCTCGGCGCCGAATTCGCCCAGCATCTTGGCGGCGAACGGACCGGCGATGAGCTGGCCCAGTTCAAGCACGCGGATGCCGCTCAAAGGTTTGTTAGACATGGATAGCCTCGTGAATCTTGTCTCAGTGTTTCTGCTTGCCCAGATAGGCTTCGCGCACGCGGTCGCTGACCAGCAATTCCTGGCCGCTTCCTTCCATGACGATGTGGCCGACTTCCAGCACATAGGCGCGATCGGAAATCGACAGCGCCTGGTTGGCCATCTGTTCCACCAGCAGGATGGTCATGCCGCGGTCCTTCAATGACTTGATGATGCGGAAGATCTCCGCCACGATCAAAGGCGCCAGGCCCAGCGACGGTTCGTCCAGCATCAGGATGCGCGGCTTGCCCATCAGCGCCCGGCAGATCGCCAGCATCTGCTGTTCCCCGCCCGACAGGGTGCCGGCATATTGGTCGCGGCGCTCCTTCAGTCGGGGGAACATGGCGAAGCAGGCTTCGATTTCCGGCATCAGCGCGTCGGGTGATTCAGGGCGCAGGAAAGCGCCCAGCATCAGGTTGTCGAAGACGGTCTGGTCCGGAAACACCTGGCGGCCTTCCGGCACGTGGGCGATGCCCAGGCCGACCCGCTTGTGCGCGGGAATGCCGGCCAGGTCCTGGCCGTCGAACAGCACCTGTCCGCTGGACTTCTCGATGCCGGACAAGGCCCGCATCATGGTGCTCTTGCCGGCGCCGTTGCCGCCGATGATGGTGACGATCTCGTTGCTGTCCACGTGCAGCGAGACCTGTTTGAGTGCGTTGACGGCGCCATAGCTGACCGCCAGGTTCTTGATGTCGAGCAATCGGGTCATGGCCGTCTCCTATGCCGCCGCCGTGCCCAGATAGGCCTCGATGACTTTGGGATTTTCCTGGATGTGGTTGGGCAGGCCCGCGGCGATCTTGATGCCGTAGTCCAGCACGACGATGTGGTCCGAAATGGCCATCACCAGGTCCATGTGGTGTTCGATCAGCAGCACGGTCAGGCCCTTGTCGCGCAGCTTGACGATGAGGTCCGTCAGTTCTTCGGTCTCGGCCGGGTTGAGACCGGCCGCGGGCTCGTCCAGCAGCAGCAGATCGGGCATGGCGGCCACCGCGCGGGCGATTTCCAGGCGTCGCTGCAGGCCGTAGGGCAGGCTGTTGGCGATGTCGTCGGCATAGCGTTGCATGCCGAAGAAGGTCAGGATGGCGTAGGCCTCGCGGCGCATGCGCCGTTCTTCCGCCAGGGCGCCAGGCAGGCCCAGCAGGTTGGCGACGAAGCCGGATTTCTGCACGCGGTAGAACCCGACCATGACGTTTTCCAGCGCGGTCAGGCCTTCGAACAGCTTCAGGTTCTGGAAGGTGCGGCCGATGCCGGCGCCGGCGATCTGGCTGGCCGTCAGGCCCACCAGCGCGCGGTCCTGGAAGCGGATCGTGCCGGCGTCCGGCTTCACCAGCCCGGACAGCAGGTTGAGGGTGGTGGTCTTCCCCGCGCCGTTGGGACCGATCAGCGAAACGATGTCGCCGCGCTTGAGGCTGAAGGACACCTTGTTGGTGGGCACCACGCCGCCGAAGGCCTTGTACAGGTCCTTGACGTCCAGGAACGCCGAGCTGAGCCCGCCGCTGGCCGCCGGCTTCACGGGAGTCCAGGTGCCGGCCTGCGCGCGGTCGGTATCCGACAGCTTGCTGCGGCGGGGCAGCACCTTGGCCAGCAGGCCGGACAGGCCTTCGGGCATCGCATACAGCGCGAACAGCAGGATCAGGCCGTAGGCGAAATGCTGCACTTCAGGCCAGCGCGCCAGCATGGCGTCGATGATGGTCAGCACCACCGCGCCCAGGAAGGAGCCCACCGGGGAGCGGCCGCCGAACAGCACCAGCACCAGGAAGAACACCGACAGGTTGAAGTTGACGAAATCCGAGTTGATGTACTGGTTCTGCTGCGCCACCAGGCCGCCGGCGATGCCGCAGGTGATGGCGCTGATGGTGAACGCCAGGATCTTGAAGCGGTAGACGCTGATGCCCACGCTTTCGGCGGCGATCTCGGACGTGCGTACCGCCGCGAAGCCGCGGCCGAAACGGCCGTTCAGCAGCAGCGACGTCATGGCATGCAGGGCCAGGCCGATCACCACCACCACGATGACCCACTGGCGGCTGTCCAGCGGCGCGCCGTTGATCGCCAGCCCGGTGATGCCGTAGAAGCCTTCCTGGCCCTTGAAGACATCGGTCCATTCCGACACGATCTTTTCGATCAGCAGGCCGAAGGCGATGGTCACCATGGCCAGGCTGGGGCCCTTGACCTTCAGCGCCGGAATCGCGATCAGCACGCCGAACACGCCCGACACGCCCACGGCGGCCAGCAAGGCCAGCCACGGATTGACCTGATAATTCACGGTCAGCAGGGCCACCGTGTAGGCGCCCACGCCGAACAGGCCCGCGTGACCCAGCGACTTCTGGCCGGTCTGGCCCACCAGGATGTTGAAGCCGGTGGCGGCGATGTAGTAGATGCCGATGTTGAACAGGATCAGCAGATAGAAATCGTTGAGGCCCGAATAGGCCACGCCCACGACCAGGGCGGCGACGATCAGCGGCGCGAGAATTTTTGCGAGATTCATACTTTCTCCGCGTGCACACGGCCCAGGATGCCGGCCGGACGGAAATACAGCACCACGATGATCAGGCCGAAGACGGCGATCTCGCGCAGGTTGGAGTACCACAGGCCGATCAGCGATTCGAGCAGCCCGATCAGGAAGCCGCCGAAGATGCAGCCGCGCGGATTCTCCAGACCGCCCAGGATGGCGGCGGAGAACGCTTTCAAGGACAGCAGCGTGCCGACGAACACGGAAGCGGTGGCGATGGGGGCGACCATCACGCCGGCCACGGCGGCCAGCGCGGAGCTGATGACGAACACGCCGATGGCCACGGCGTTGGCGTTGATGCCCATCAGGCTGGCGGTGGCCTTGCTGAAAGCCACGGCGCGCACCGCCTTGCCCATCTTGGTCTTGTGCAGCAGCCAGTCGAACACGATCATCAGGACCAGGGTGGTGGCGAACACCAGGATTTCCTGCGGCCGCACGCCGGTACCCAATATGTTGACGATGCCGTCGCCCAGCGGCGAGGCCAGCGCGATGGGGGCGGGGCCCCAGATCAACAGCGCCAGGTTCTGGATGATGATGCCGAAGCCGATGGTGCTCATGACCCACGACAGGCCGGCTTCGCCTACGAAGTGCTTGATGGCCGTGGCATAGAGCAGGTAGCCGAGCAGGCCCAGCACCAGCATGGCGGCGAACAGGGCGAACAGGAACGCGCCCCAGGTGACGTCGGCCGGATTCGGAAAGCCGGTCAGGCGGCCCTGGCTCAGCAGCACGATGGCGCTGACGCCGATCAGGCCGGCCAGCGCCAGGAACGCGCCCTGGCCAAAGTTGAAGGTCTTGGTGGTCGTGTAGGTGATGCTGAAGCCGAACGCGACCAGGGCATAGACGCTGCCCATGGCCAATCCACTCAATATGGCTTGTAGTATCTGCATGCTGGGGCCCCCTGACGCCGTTGCCCCCAGTGGCCGAAACGGCTTGGGGGCAGGGCGCGGTAACGATAAAAACGAGTACTTAGAGTTTCAGGTCGGCCGGCGTGATGGCCTTGGTGACTTCATCGTCGACCGACACCACCTTGCCGTCGATCCAGCGCACCAGACGGAAATCCTTCACCGACAGGGCTTCATGGTTCTCGGCGTTGAACGGCTTCTCGTAGGTCTTGATCACGCCCTTGGCTTGCGTCAGGTTGTCCAGCGCGGCCTGGACCTTGTCGCCGTCGGCGGACTTGGCCTGCTCCATGGCGGCGGCGAACAGCTTGACCGAGTCATACGCCTGGGCCGCCATCACGTAGGTGGGCAGCGGGCCGCGCTTGAGCAAGGTGTCGTAGAGCGCCTTGGATTCGGGCGAGGAATCTTCCGTGATGGACGCGGTGAAGATCATCTTCTTGGCCAGGTCGGGACCCGCGATGCGCAGGAAAGGCGAGCTGAGGTTGGCCCACGAAGCCAGCGTGACCGGGAAGTAGTTGATCTTCTCCAGGCTGCGCATGACGTGCGCGTTGGAGTCGGCCAGCGCGTAGACGATCAGCGTATCGGCGCCCGAGGCCTTGATCTTGTTCAGCTGCGAGCTCATGTCCGTGTCCTTGGGACCGAACTTCTCGTTGGCGACCGGCGTGATCTTGTGCAGCGCCAGGATCTCCTGCGCGTCTTTGGCGCCTTGCTGGCCGTAGCCGGTGGTGTCGGCGATGATGGCGACCTTGCCGTTCTTGCTGGCGCGCGCGGCGTAGGCGGCCAACAGGGCGATCTGGTCGCGGTCGCGCATCGACACGCGGAAGATGTAGTTGGGCGGCTGCTTGGCATAGCGCGCAGTGATGTCGGTGGCGGTGGCCACCGGCGAGATCGTCGGGATCTTCTTCTGCTGCACGATGTGCAGCCAGGCCAGCATATTGCCCGAGTTCACGCCGCCGATCATGGCGCTGACTTTCTCGTTGTCGACCAGTTCGTTGGTGTTCTGGATGGCCTTGGGCGGCGCGCCGACATCGTCGCGCGCCACGATCACCACTTTGCGGCCGAGCACACCGCCGGCGGCGTTGAGCTCGTCGGCGGCCTGGCGGGCGCCCGCCAGTGCGGAGATGCCGAAATCGGCGCTGCCGGTGGCCGACATGTCGCTGTTGAAGCCGATCTTCAGATCGTCGGCCACGGCCGCGGCGCTGGCGGCGGTCAGGGCGGCGGCCAGCACGGTGGTGTGCAGGCGCTTGAGTAAGGTCTTGTTCACTGCGTCTCTCTCCTTTGGAAGCTCCGCCGGAAGGCGGGCTTGCGGTATGTACCGGTTATCGATGCTGGTTTGCTGACTTCGTTGTGCGGATGGGCGCTGGCCGTGCCGTCAGGCCAGCACCAGGCTCGCGCCCTTGTTGCCTATCATCATGGTCGCCGCGCAGATGTTGGCCGACGGCATGGCCGGGATCACCGACGAATCGATCACGCGCAGCGCCTGCACGCCATGCACGCGCAGCTGCGGGTCGACCACGGCCAGCGGATCGCCTGCCGGACCCATGCGGGCCGTGCCGTTGACGTGGTAGGACGACACGCCGTAGCGGCGCGCGAAGTCCAGCAGTTCGTCATCCGACTGGCACAGCGCGCCGGGCAGCGATTCGCCATCGAAATACTGGGCCAGCGCTTGCGACTGCAACAGGCTGCGGGCCAGGCGGATGCCGCGCACCAGGGTGATCTGGTCGTCGGGATGCGCCAGGTAGTTGGCGTTGATGACGGGATCTTGCAGCGGGTCGTTGGACCGCACGCGCACCTGGCCGCGGCTTTGCGGGCGGTGCTGCCACACGCCGGTGGTCATGCCGGGGAATTCATCGAGCACGCCGACGTAGCCTTCCTTGTAGCTGGCGGGGGTGAACACGCCTTGCAGGTCAGGCGCGTCCAGGCCGGGCCGCGACTGCCAGAAGTAGTGCAGCAGCGACGGGCTGAGCGCCATGATGCTGGGCTTCTTCAGCAGCCAGCGGCTGATCTGGCCAGCCAGGCGCAGGCCCTTGACCAGCTGGTTCATGGTCTGCATGTTCTTCACGCGCGCCACCACCCGGACCGAGTAATGGTCGCTCAGGTTCTCGCCGACGCCGGGCAGGTCGCGCACCACCGCGATGCCCTGCTCGCGCAGGAAGTCGGCGGGGCCCAGGCCGGACAGCTGCAGCAGCTTGGGCGTGTTGATCGCGCCGCTGGACACGATGACTTCGCGGCGCGCCTTTACCGCCCGCACGGACGATGGCTGGCGCGGGTCGCAATACGCCACACCGACCGCGCGCGTGCCTTCGAAGAGGACGCGGGTGGCCTGGGCGTAAGTGCGTACGGTCAGCGCGTGGCGGGCGCGGGCGGGTTTCAGGAAGCAGCGCGCGGTGCTCATGCGCCAGCCGCGGTCGATGGTGCGCTGGAAGTAGCCGACGCCGGCCTGCGTGGCGCCGTTGTAATCGGGATTGCGCGGCATGCCCAGCTCCTGCGCGCCGGTCATGAAGGCCTCGCACAAGGGGTGGATCCAGTCGATGTCGCTGACGGGCAGTTCGCCCTGGCGGCCGCGGTAACGGTCATCGCCGCCGACCCGCCGCTCCATCGATTTGAAGTAGGGCAGCACGTCTTCATAGGACCAGCCCGTATTGCCCAGGCTGGCCCAGTGGTCGTAATCCGCGGCCTGGCCGCGGTTGTAGACCAGGCCGTTGATGGACGTGGAGCCGCCCAGGGTCCGGCCCTGCGGGATGGGAATGCGGCGGCCGTTGGTCAGCGCGGTGGGTTCGCTGGAGAACTGCCAGGCGTAGGTCGGATTGAAGACCGCCTTGATGAAACCGGCGGGGATGTGCAGGAAGGGGCTGCGGTCCGGCGGACCGGCTTCCAGCACACAGACCGACGCGCCGCTGGCGCTCAGGCGGTTGGCCAGGATGGAGCCGGCCGCGCCGGAGCCGACGATGACGTAGTCGAAGGCGTCGGCGTCACGCAAGGAGGTTTGTTCGGCAGCGTTCATGACCTGATGACGGACGGCGACCGTCCGCGTACCCGGGGAAATAGTAAGAAAAGGACCAGTAAGAAAAAGACCGGAAGCGGAGTTCCCCCGCGTTCCGGACAGACCTGACTAGGACTGGCGCGCGGCCTGGGACGGCTTGCCCGCGAACGTCTTGCCCGCAAGGCAGACATACTTCAGTTCGAGAAATTCCTCGATGCCGTACTTGGAGCCTTCGCGGCCGATGCCGGATTCCTTCACGCCGCCGAAGGGGCCCACTTCGTTGGAAACCGCGCCGGTATTGACGCCGACGATGCCGTATTCCAGGGCCTCCATCACGCGCCACACGCGTTCCAGGTCGGCGGTGTAGAAATATGCGGCCAGGCCGGAATCGCTGTCGTTGGCGCGGGCCAGCACGGCTTCTTCCGATTCAAAGGTACAGAGGCCCACCACGGGTCCGAAGATTTCTTCGTGCGCGATGTCCATGTCTTCCGTGATGCCGTCCAGCAGCGTGGGCTGGAACAGCAGCGTGTCCGGCGTGGCGAGCTTGCCGCCAGCCAGCACGCGAGCGCCCTTGGCGGTGGCGTCGGCGACCAGGCGGCCCACCTTCGCGACGGCGCGCTGGTCGATCAGCGGACCGATGGTCACGCCCTGATCCAGGCCGTTGCCCAGTTTCATGCGTTCGATTTCGGTACGCAGCCTGGCACCGAAGGCTTCCGCCACCGAGCTGTGCACATAGACGCGGTTGGCGCAGACGCAGGTCTGGCCGGCATTGCGGAACTTGGACGCCATCAGGCCTTGCACGGCCTCGTCCAGGTCGGCGTCCTCGAACACGATGAAGGGGGCGTTGCCGCCCAATTCCAGCGACAGCTTCTTGATGTTCGACGCGCTTTGCTGCATGAGCAGGCGGCCGGTGGCCGTGGAGCCGGTGAAGGTCAGCTTGCGCACCGTGGCGTTGCCGGACAGTTCGCCACCGATGGGGGCGGGGTCGCCGGTGACCACGTTCAACACGCCGGGCGGGATGCCGGCCTGTTCACCGAGCCAGGCCAGGGCCAGGGCGGTGTAGGGTGTCAGTTCCGAAGGCTTGAGCACCACGGTGCAGCCGGCGGCGAGGGCCGGGCTGACCTTGCGGGTAACCAGGGCGGACGGGAAATTCCACGCGATGATGGCGGCCACCACGCCGACCGGCTGGCGGATCGCCATCAGGCGCTGGTCGGCGCGCGGCGTCGGCAGGACATCGCCGTAGATCCGCTTGGCTTCCTCGGCGAACCATTCGACGAAGGACAGCGCGTAGTTCAGTTCGCCACGGGCTTCGGCCAGGGGCTTGCCCTGTTCGAGCGTCAGCAGCAGGCTCAGGTCGTCCGCGTGCTGTTCTATCAGTTGCTGCCATTTGCGCAGGATGGCGCCGCGTTCCTTGCCGGTCTTGGCGCGCCAGGCGGGGAGGGCGTCATCGGCTGCCGCGATGGCGCGGGCCGTTTCGTCGGCGCCCAGGTTCGGAACCGTGCCCAGGGTGCTGCCGTCGTAGGGGTTGCGCACCGTGATGGTGGCGCCGTTGTCGGCATCGCACCAGGTGCCGCCGATATATGCCTGCTGCCGCAGCAGTTGGCCATTGCGCAAAGTCATTTACTTGTCTCGCTCTCTTGCTCCGGCGCTTTCCCTGGGGAAAACGTGGCCGGGACTGGGTTTTTTCGCAGTCTAGCAACGGCCCGGCGATGAACCGAAGCAGCCATTTGTGATGCTGCCATCGCCGTTCGCGATGGCAAACGGCTGAGCTGGCTACAATGGCGGCGAATCCCTAGTGTTCTGGTGTCCGCGGGCCATGCGTCTCGATCCTCTTTCCCTCAAGCTTTTTATCAGCGTGGTCGAGCTGGGCACCATCGCGGCGGCGGCGGAGCGCGAACATATCGCCGCGGCGGCGGTCAGCAAGCGCATCAGCGAGCTGGAAGAGACGCTGTCCATACGTCTGTTGATACGCACCAACAAGGGCATACGGCCGACGCCGGCGGGTGTGGAGCTATCCACCATGGCGCGGCGCGCGCTGCATGAACTGGATGATATTGCCGTGCATATGCGCGAGTACGCGATCGGCCTGCGCGGCTTCATTCGCGTGCATGCCAATATTTCGGCGATCACGCAGTTCCTGCCGGAAGACATCAAGGCGTTTCTCGGCGAGTACCCCAATGTGCAGGTGGACCTGGAAGAGAAGATCACTTCCGCCATCATCAAGTCGGTGGTGGAGAATGCGGCCGACGTGGGGATTTTTTCGGGAGAGGCGCCGGATTCCGATGTCGAGGTCTTTCCTTATCGCGAGGATGTGCTGGCGCTGGTCGTGCCGGCGGATCATCCGTTGGTTGACAGGCCCGGTTTCCGCTTCGTCGATGCCCTGGACTATGACTTCATCGGCCTGCATCGCGGCAGCGCCATCAATCGCGTGCTGACCAACGCCGCCAACGACGAGAAACGCAATATCCGGCTGAAGGTGCAGTGCACCGGTTTCGATGCCCTGTGCTTCATGGTCGATTCAGGGCTGGGGGTGGGCGTGCTGCCGCTGGAGCTGGCGCGGCGCTATTCCGTGATGTTCAACTTTCGCATCATCCCCCTGTCGGAGACCTGGGCGCGCCGCAAGATCCAGATCTGCGTGCGCGCGTTCGACGCGCTGCCCACGGCGGCCAAGCTGTTCGTCCACCATCTGGGCAAGCGCCGGGAAGGGGATCAGGGAGGGTGAATCACTGCATGCGGACCAGACGCAATGACTCGCCGGACGGTAGCAATATGCGATAGACCTGGCGCTCGCCTTCTTTCAGGTCTGTCTGCTCCGAAATCATGATGTTCGGGCACAGGGCCACGCCCGTGGTAAGGCGCAGGATATGGTGGCCTGGATCCAGCGCCACGGAAAGGTATTCGCCGGAGTCCATCGCGAACGATTTGCGGTTGTCGATATAAATCGTGTACCTGCATGCGCTGCCGACAAAGCCCGAGTCACGGAAGAAAGCGATGACGCCCTTGCCGGGATTTTCATCACGAGAAGCCACCAACTCAGCTGCATAGACGCGCTCCGGGGGGACTTGCGTGCCGTTGGTTTCCGTAATGGGAGTCGTCGAACAGGCCGACAGCAATGCGCTTGACAGGAGCAGGGCGGCGAGGCGGAACAGCATGTCTATCCTTCTTGTGAGTGGCTAGGGCAGATTCATCGGCGAGGAGAGCCGCGGGCGCGAGTTTATATCCAACCCAGCAGCTTGAACCACGCATAGTCCAGCGGCACGATGACGATGGCCGTGAAGGCGGCGATGACCAGGCATAGTTTCAGGCCGTCGCGTGGCGCCACCTTGCCCATGCCCATGGCCACCACCAGCGGGGCCGCCTGGTAGGGCAGCACCGGCGTCGCATAGCCGATCACCTGGATCATCAGCACGGTAAGCAACGTCATGCCCGAGCCGTCGGCCAGCGATTGCGCCAGCGGCGTGTACAGCGCCGGCACGCCATTCGCGGTGACGACGAAATTCAGCACGCTGGTCAGGCCGGCCAGCGCGGCGAAGTTGCGCAGAGGCTGGGCGGGATCGAGCGGCAGCAAGGCCAGCAGCCAGCCGCCGATGGCATGGCCCAGTCCGGTCGCGGTGACCAGGGCGGCCAGCCCAAGAATGGCCGCCACATACAGGCAGGTGCGGACGTTCACGCCGCTGGCGAATTCGTCGCCGGTCAGGAAACCGACGCGCGGCAACAGGCAGATGCAAGCGGCGGCCAGGCCCACCCAGGCCGGCGAAATGCCGTGCACGGTATCGGTCATCCATAGCAGCAGCGTGAGCACCAGCAGCAGGCTCAGGCGTTTTTCCGCGGCGCTGAGCGGCTTGCGCGTCGCCACCGCGGCGATGGTTTGCGGCTTGGCCGGGAACATGACGCAGATGGTGGCCAGCAGTGCCAGGCCCTTTACCAGCCCCAGCACGGGCGCATGCAGGAAGAAATACGAGAGGTACGCGAAATGCAGGCCATAGGCCTGTTCCGCGGCGCCCGCCATCACCAGATTGGGCACGTTGGCGGGCAGGATGCTGGCAGACAGCTGGTACGTGCCCATGCCCACCGCCAAGGCCAGGCCCACGCGGCCGCGGCTGCCCTCGGCCAGGCCGGCACGATCGGCCAGGGCCATGATGATCGGCATCAGCAGCGCGATGCGGCCCATGTTCGACGGCATCACGAAGGCCAGGCCATAGGTCAGCAGGATGACGCCGCCCACCATGCGCGGCCAGGAGCCGTCCAGGCTGGCGGACAGCGCGCCGGCCATGCGGTCGGCCAAACCGACCTTGCGGATGGCCAGGCCCAGCACGAATCCGCTCAATACCAGCCAGAACGCCGCCGACGCAAAGCCGGAGAAGATGACGTCGACGGGCGCCACGTGCAGAATCGCCGCGGCGGCGAAGAACAGCAACGCGACCAGATATTCCGGCAGTCTTGCGGTCGCCCACAATACGATGGTCACGGTCACCAGAATGGCGGCCGGCAACAAGCCATGCTCCACGTACGTCTCCTCCGCCTATGGATAAGCGTATCCAGGCTTTTTATGTTCGCTGCGGAGAATAAGACGAATCGGCCGAATTTAAAAATCGTCCGGGCCCTCCCTCAGGGATCTTCCCTTGGGATATCCCTTGAGGCCAAGGCCCGGACACCCGCCTTACTGTTCGAGAAGGAACACCCGCGTCAGTCCGCCTTCGGGCTTGGTCTGCACGCCCTGGCCCGCGTACACCATCACCGAACGGCGCATGCCCCGCCGGCCTTCGCTCACCTCCACCGTGCCCGACCGCACTTCCACGCGGACGGCGCTGCCGGCGCGGCGCATGCCGAAACTCGCGCCATCTTCGGTACGTGCCGCCACGATGAAGGCCTTGGCGACGAAGGCCCGGTTCGCATCCTTGGCGATGCGGAATTCCGCCGCGCCGTCCTCCATCGTGACTTCACGGCGATGTTTGTAGTATTCGACGTCGAGCACGGTGCCCTGTTCCAGCGCGGCCTGGGAGCCGTCGGGCAGGATGGTCGCGGGCTGGTTTTCCGTGGCGGCGGGAAGGCGCGCGCTATAGGTAGGCGTGGCCAGCAGCTCCGGCAAGGTGATCGCTGCCAGTACCACGAGCATGATGGCCACTCCCAGGCGACCCGCGCGGCGGCGGCGCAGCTGTTCTTCCTGATAGGCAGCGCGATACGTGGGCAAAGGACGGTGGCGCGGCATGGCGGCGGTTCTACCAGGTGAATCTTTTTCGGCCTGAAGTATAGATTTTTCTCAAAATGAGTGGGGGAAATGCCGTTCTCATGCGTCTACATCTATAAGATGCCTTCGCGCGCAAGTTGCCCGCGCGTGGAACTCGTCGACGGCGCCTTGGTCCCAAGCTTCGACCAGGACGGAACTCCCGCATTGAGATACTGCATGCCCAAGCCATCGAAACGGCCTTTTTCTCGCATAATCATCCCCACCGTCGTCATTCTCCTGGTCCTCGCCGCGTGGCTCCTGCTGCGTACGCGCGAGGTGGTCGACACCGTTCCGATCGCCCGCGGCGACATCGAGGTCAACGTCACCGCGCTGGGGACCTTGCAGCCGCGCAGTTATGTGGACGTCGGCGCGCAGGCCTCCGGTGAGATCCGGCGTATCGCCGTCCACGCGGGCAGCAAGGTCAACAAGGGCGACCTGCTGGTGGAAATCGATCCCGCCGTCCAGCAATCCAAGGTCGATGCCGATATCGCCGCGCTGGATGGCCTGCGGGCGCAGCGCGCCGAGCAACAGGCCCAGCGCGATCTGGCCCGGCAGAAGTACGAACGCCAGCAACGCATGGCCCGCGAAGGCTCCACGCGCCAGGAAGACGTGCAGACCGCTTACGCCGACCTGCGCGTGGCCGAAGCCCGCATTGCCAGCCTGACGGCGCAGATCGCCGGCGCCTCGTCCACCTTGAAGGGGGATCAGGCGCAATTGGGCTATACGCGTATCTTCGCGCCCATGGCGGGCACCGTCGTCACCCTGGACGCGCGGGAAGGGCAGACCTTGAACGCGACGTACCAGACGCCCAAGATCCTGCGTATCGCCGACCTGTCCTCGATGACGGTGTGGACGGAGGTTTCCGAAGCCGACGTGCGGCGCGTGAAGCCGGGCATGGCGGTCTACTTCAAGACCCTGGGTGACGAGCGCCGCTGGACCGGGCGCGTGCGGCAGATCTTGCCCGCGCCGCCCAATCCGCCCGAATCCGATACCGCCAGCGGCGGCCAGAAGGCGCCGGCCACGCCGGGCGCGGGCAAGGTGGTGCTGTACACCGTGCTGTTCGACGTCGATAACGCGGATGGCGCGCTGATGCCGCAAATGAGCGCGCAGGTCTTCTTCGTCGAGGACGCCGCCAAGAATGTATTGGTGGCGCCCCTGCCGTCCATGCACGCCGTGGCGGACAAGCCGGGGGTCTATACCGCGCAGGTGCGCCTGGCCGACGGCAAGATCGAAACCCGTGAAATCCAGACGGGCGTGCGCGATCGCTTGCAAGCGGAGGTGCGGTCGGGTTTGCAGGAGGGCGATCGTATCGTCACGAGCATCCGCCGTGAGCGCGCCGCGGATGGGAAGGTTCAGTGGTGATGGCGGAAAAATCGCCGGAATTTTCGACTGGCGCTTCGGAAGGCGCTACGGCGGCCGCCGGCGCGGTGCCGTTTCTGATCGAACTGCGTGATATCCGCAAGTCTTACGGCGGCACGGACGGCAGCCCCGCCACTGACGTGTTGCGCGGCGTTTCGCTGAGTATCTCCGAAGGCGAGTTCGTCGCCATCATGGGCGCGTCGGGGTCCGGCAAGTCGACGCTGATGAATATTCTCGGGTGTCTGGACCGCCCCACGTCCGGCGAATACCGCTACGCCGGCCAGGACATCGCCACGTTCTCCGCCGATGAGCTCGCGTGGCTGCGGCGCGAGGCGTTCGGTTTCGTGTTCCAGGGCTATCACCTGATCCGCTCCCTGGATGCCTTGCGCAACGTCGAGGTGCCCGCCGTCTATGCCGGCGGTTCGGCGCGCCAGCGGGAAAGCCGCGCGCGTGCCCTGCTGACCCGGCTGGGGCTGGAAGACCGGATGGAGCATCTGCCCAGCCAGTTGTCCGGCGGGCAGCAGCAGCGTGCCTCCATCGCGCGTGCGTTGATGAACGGCGGCCACATCATCCTGGCCGACGAGCCGACCGGAGCGCTGGACACCAAGAGCGGCGCCGAAGTGATGGCCTTGCTCAAGGAGCTCGCCGACGCCGGCCACACCATCATCTTGATCACACACGATCGCAGCGTGGCGCAGCAGGCGCGGCGCATCATCGAAGTGCGCGATGGCCAGGTGATCGCGGATTCCGGCACGCCGGCCCCCTGCCTGGATGCCGGGGTTGCCGGCGCGACAGCGACTCCAGCGCAGTCGCAGTCGCCGTCATCGGCCTTGACGACCACACGCGATTTCGCGGCACGCATGGAGGAGGGCGTGGCGCACACGGCCAGTCCCTGGGCCGATATCCGCGAAGCTCTGATCTCCGCGCGGCGTGCCTTGGCCGTCAACCGTTTTCGCACCATATTGACCCTGTTGGGGATCATCATCGGGGTGGCCTCGGTGATCGTCATGTTGGCGGTCGGCGCGGGCGCGCAGGCGAACGTGATGGCCAAGATGGCCGCTTACGGCGCGAATCGCATGTACGTTATTCCCGGCAGCGATGATCCGCGCGCGCTGGGTGGCACCTTGAAGGAGGCCGACGTGGACATCGTACGGCGCGTGCCCAACGTCGCCGACGCGATTCCTTTCCTGAAAGGACAGGTGACGCTGCGTGCGGGCAACATCAGCAGTTCCGTGTCGCTGTGGTCGGTGGCCAGCCATGCGCCCCAGATCATGCATTGGGAAACCGCGCGCGGCGTGTTCTTCACGGCGCGGGATGACCGCGAACTGGCGACGGTGGCGGTGCTGGGCAAGAAGGTGGCGCACCGGCTGTATGGCGACGCCAGTCCGGTCGGCCAGTACATGCTCGTGAACAACGTGCCGTTCCAGGTCATCGGCGAGATGAAAGAGAAGGGCGCCCTGACGGGGGATTCCGATGACGACGACGTGGTGTTGATTCCTTTCTCCACCGGCAGCCGGCGCGTGTTGGGCCTTACCAACCTGTCGTGGATTTCGGTGGCGATCGATGATATTTCCAAGTCTTCTGAAACGCAGAAAGCGATCACGGAAACGTTGACCGCCGCGCATCGCATGGAAGACTTCAAGATCTTCAATGCGGCCGCCGCGGTGAAGGCGCAGCAGGAGACCCAGCAGACCCTGACGATACTGCTTGGACTGATCGCGGCGATTTCCCTGTTGGTGGGCGGCATCGGGGTGATGAACATCATGCTGAT
Source organism: Bordetella sp. N (assembly GCF_001433395.1). Taxonomy (GTDB): domain Bacteria; phylum Pseudomonadota; class Gammaproteobacteria; order Burkholderiales; family Burkholderiaceae_B; genus Bordetella_C. The sequence goes on along the minus strand of NZ_CP013111.1, from coordinate 4,871,264 downwards.
GACGGTGCGTGAACGCACGCGCGAGATCGGCATCCGCATGGCCACGGGCGCGCGGCAGCGGGATATCCAGCGGCAATTCCTTAGCGAGGCGGTGGTGGTGTCCCTGGTGGGGGGCGCCCTGGGCGTGGTGATCGGCCTGGGCTTGGGGATCGCCTTGCTCGCGGCGGGCGCGCCGGTGCTGTTTTCCGTGCGGGCCATTCTTGGGGCGTTCGGCTGCGCCTTGGCCACGGGTTTGATCTTCGGCTTCATGCCGGCGCGCCAGGCCGCCAGGCTGGATCCCGTCGTGGCGTTGGCGAGTGAGTAATGATGAATAAGCAGTGTCATAAGATTCCGTGCCGTCGCACCGCCATCATGGTGGCGCTTTGCGCCACGTTGGCCTTGAACGGCTGCGGCCTGCCCGTGGCGCAGACCAAGGCGGATCTGGCGCTGCCTGCCGGCTGGCAGGCGCCCAATGCCGCGGACGCGGCCCGCGTGGACGCGACCTGGTGGCGCGGTTATGGCGATCCTGAACTGTCCCGGCTGGTCGAGCAGGCGCGCGTGGACAGCTACGACGTCGCCGCGGCGGCCGCGCGGGTGCGCCAGGCCGAGGCATCGGCGGTCGTCGCCGGGGCGCCGTTACTGCCCAAGGTCGATGCAAATTTCAAGGTCGACCGTCTGAAGCAGACCGGCTATTCCGCGTACACCAGCTACAACGCGGGTCTGTCGGCCAGCTACGAGCTGGACCTATGGGGAGGTAATCGCGCGGCCTGGCAGTCGGCGCTGGCCACGTTGACCGCCACCGAGTACAGCCGCGCCGCCGTCCTGATGACCTTGACGGCCGGTGTGGTGAACACCTATTTGCAGACGCTGGCATCACGCGAGCGCGCCGACATCGCGCGCCGCAATCTGGCGGCGGGCGAGCGCATTCTCGCTTTCATCGATTCGCAGTACCGCGCCGGCGCCGCCACCGCCCTGGATCTGAGCCAGCAGCGCGGCCTGGTTGCCAGTCTGCGTCAGGCCGTCACGCTTTACGACCAGCAGGCGCGCGAAAGCCAGACCGCGCTGGCCATTCTGGCCGGCAAACCGTCGCAGGCCATTGCTGTCGCGGGCGCCACCTTGGACGCTGTGCAGGCGCCCAGTGCCAGCGCCGGTGTGCCGTCCGACTTGCTCACGCAACGGCCGGACGTGGCCCAGGCCGAACGTCAATTGGCGGCGGCCGATGCCGATGTCACCGTGGCGCGTGCCGCCATGTTGCCCAGTCTGACCCTGACCGCGAGTGGCGGTTATGGCAATGATCGTTTGCGCGGCCTGTTCGACCATCCCATCCATGATCTTGCTGCCGGCCTGACCGCGCCCATCTTCAATAATGGTTTCTTGTCCGGCCAGCGTGATCGGGCGCTGGCGCGCCGTGAAGAGCTGCTGGCCGATTACCGTGGCGCCATCATCAAGGCCCTGGGCGATGTGGAGACGGCGCTCAATGCCCTGGACGGCTATGCGCGTCAGCAGCAGGACCAGGACGAAGTCGTAGCCCAGGCCCGCGAGTCCGTCCGCCTGGCCGAATCCCGCTACCGCGCCGGCGCCATCACGTTACAGACCCTGCTCGACGCCCAGCGCGTCCAGTACGACGCCGAAGACGCCGCCGTAGTGCTGCGCCTGTCCCGCCTGCAGGCCTCCGTATCCTTGTACAAAGCCTTGGGCGGCGGCTGGCGCCAGGACGCGCCGGCCGGCTGACAGTTCGCAAAAACCGGCGCGGAAATGAAAAACGCCCAGCCGAAGCTGAGCGTTTTGGAAATCTTTGGTGGCCTGGGGCGGAATCGAACCACCGACACAAGGATTTTCAATCCTCTGCTCTACCGACTGAGCTACCAGGCCAACGAAGTCCGCAACTATACACAATTTTTTGGATCTGTGCTCAGCCACCCTCAAAAAGTTTGAGCCAAGTTAAACCTTGTGCCCGTCCGGACTGTCGCAATCTGTCATTTCGACGCCAAGCGTTATAATCGCACTCGCCTGGGAGCCCCGCGTCTGGCGATCCACCCGGTTCAACCACGCCCGGCCCTCCTAGTTCCCCAAGTCCGTGTTGCACGCGGATTAAGTCCAAATGTCGGTAGACGTTCTTACTTTCGGCCTGAATCACACCTCCGCTCCGGTCTCGGTGCGCGAGCGCGTGTCCATGCCCGTCGACCTGCTGCGCCCGGCCCTCGAAGGCCTGCGCTCCGCGTTCGGCGGCAGGGTGCGCGAGGCAGCCATCCTGTCCACCTGTAACCGCACCGAGGTCTACTGTGCGGCCGAGCCGCAGGTGGCCGAGCAATTGCCGGCCTGGCTGGCCGACGTCAACCGCATCCAGGCCGTCGACCTGCAACCGCATCTGTACCGCCATCAGCAGGACGGCGCCGTGCGTCACGCCTTCCGCGTGGCCAGCGGCCTCGACTCCATGGTGCTGGGCGAAACCCAGATCGTCGGCCAGATGAAAGACGCCGTACGCGCCGCCGGCGAAGCCGGTTCGCTGGGCACGCTGCTGCATCAACTGTTCCAGCGCACCTTCTCGGTCGCCAAGGAAGTGCGCTCGCAAACCGCCATCGGCGCCGAATCGGTGTCCATGGCCGCCGCCGCCGTGCGCCTGGCCGAACGCGTGTTCGGCAATATGTCCGAAGCCCGCACGCTGTTCATCGGCGCGGGCGAAATGATAGAACTCTGCGCCACCCACTTCGCCGCCCAGAAGCCGCGCGACATGGTGGTCGCCAACCGCACCACGGAACGCGCCGAAACTCTGGCGGGCCGCTTCGGCGCCAGCACCATGAAGCTGGCCGACCTGCCGGACCGCCTGGCGGAATTCGACGTCATCGTGTCCTGTACGGCAAGCTCACTGCCCATCCTCGGTCTGGGGATGGTGGAAAGAGCCACGCGCCAACGCCGCCACCGCCCCATCGTCATGATCGATCTGGCGGTGCCGCGCGACATCGAACCCGAAGTCGGCCGCCTGGACGACATCTACCTGTATTCCGTCGATGACCTGGGCCGCGTGGTGCAAAGCGGCACCGACGCCCGCCGGGCCGCCGTGGTACAGGCCGAATCCATCATCGAAAGCCGCGTGCAGAACTATATGCACTGGCTGCAGACGCGTGCCGTCGTGCCGGTCATCCAGGACCTGCATGCCGCCGCCGACGACGTGCGCGCCGCTGAACTCGACCGCGCCCGCCGCATGCTGGCGCGTGGCGAGTCGCCCGAAGCGGTGCTGGAGCAGCTGGCCCACGCCCTGACACAGAAATACCTTCACGCGCCGCTCGCAGCCCTCAACCGCAGCGAAGGCGACGACCGCACCCAGCTGCTGGCCATGGTGCCGCGCCTCTTCCCCGGCCGCGACAATCGGCGTTAGCGGCTCTCGCCGCGTGTTCGCCGCTGGCGCGGCCGTTCTGGTTCGCGCCGCAGTTTCCCCCGTTTCCTTTCCTGCGCTGACCTATGAAATCTTCCATGCGTGACCGCCTGGAGCAATTGTCCAGGCGGTTGATCGAGCTGGACGCCCTGCTCGCCGAGCCGGATGCCGCGTCCGATATGGACCGCTTCCGCAAGCTTTCGCGCGAACGCGCCGAAATCGATCCCGTGGTGCAGGGCTTCGCCGCCTACACGGGCGCCGAAGACGATCTGGCCACCGCGCAGGAACTGCTGGCGGACCCGGAAATGAAAGCCATGGCCGAGGACGAGATCAAGATCGCCAAGGCCAGGATCGAAGAACTGGGCGCGTCCCTGCAATTGCTGCTGCTGCCGCGCGATCCCGATGACGGCCGCAGCCTGTTCCTGGAAATCCGCGCGGGCACCGGCGGCGACGAAAGCGCGCTGTTTGCCGGCGATCTGCTGCGCATGTACAGCCGCTACGCCGAACGCGTGGGCTGGAAAGTCGAGCTGATGTCGGAAAGCGCGTCGGAACTGGGCGGCTACAAGGAAGTCATCGTCCGCATCGACGGCGAAGGCGCCTACGGCCGCCTGAAGTTCGAGTCCGGCGGCCACCGCGTACAGCGCGTGCCCGCCACCGAAGCGCAAGGCCGCATCCACACGTCCGCCTGCACCGTGGCGGTGATGCCGGAAGCGGATGAGATGACGGACATCGTCATCAACCCCTCCGAGCTGCGGATCGATACGTTCCGCGCCAGCGGCGCGGGCGGCCAGCACATCAACAAGACCGATTCCGCGGTTCGCATCACCCACTTGCCGACCGGGCTGGTGGTGGAATGCCAGGACGACCGTTCCCAACACCGCAACAAGGACAAGGCCATGCAGGTGCTGGTGGCCCGCCTGCGCGACAAGGAAGTGCGCGAACGCCAGAGCAAGGAAGCGGCGCAGCGCAAGAGCCTGATCGGCAGCGGCGACCGGTCGGAGCGCATCCGCACCTATAACTTTCCGCAAGGCCGCCTGACCGACCATCGCATCAACCTGACCCTGTACAAGCTGCTGCAGATCATGGAAGGCGACCTCGATGAACTGGTCGGCGCCCTGATCGCCGAACACCAGGCCGAGCTGCTGGCCGCCCTGGGCGAGGACTGAGTGGCCTGCGCCAAGGACATCCTGTTCGCCGCCGGCCTGCCCAGGCTGGAGGCGCGCATGTTGCTGGAACACGTGCTGCAAAAGCCGCGCAGCTGGATCCTGGCGCATGACACCGACCCCCTGCCGGCCGACGCCGTGCGGGCCTACACCGTGCTGGCCGCGCGCCGGGCGGCCGGCGAGCCCATCGCCTACCTGCTGGGCGAGCGCGAATTCATGGGCCATATGTTCAAGGTGGGGCCGGACGTCCTCATCCCCCGGCCGGAAACCGAATTGCTGGTGGAAACGGGCCTGGAATGGCTGCGCGGCTTCGACTCGCTGTCGGTGCTGGACATGGGGACGGGTAGCGGCGCCATCGCCATCTCCATCGCCCTGGCCCGGCCGGACGTGGCTGTGCTGGCCACCGATTACAGCCTGGCCGCGCTCAAGGTGGCGGCTGAGAATTCCTTACGGCTCAAGGCCCGGGTGCATTTTTCCCCGGGAAGCTGGTACGACGCGCTGACGGCCGTGAAGAAATTCGACCTGATCGTGTCCAACCCCCCTTATATATCGCGCCAGGACCCCCATCTGGAACAGGGCGACCTGCGTTTCGAGCCCCGTCAGGCCCTTACCGACGACGCCGATGGCCTGAGCGCCCTGCGCACCATCATCGCGGGGGCGCCCGCCCACTTGAAACCGGGCGGCGCTTTGTGGGTCGAACACGGTTGGGACCAGGCCCCGGCGGTGCGCGAATTGCTGACGGCGGCAGGGCTGCGCGGTGCCGACAGCCGGCGCGATCTGGCCGGTATCGAGCGGATTTCCGGCGGATACCTATAATTAGCCCATTCTCTATTTTTCCTAGACCCCATTTCCTTGCGGGCCCACTGGCCCAGAGAGTCAACCATGAGCGACGTTCAAGAATTCCTGCGTGAAACGGTTACCCAGCACCCGGTGGTGCTCTTCATGAAGGGTACGGCCCAGTTTCCGCAATGCGGTTTTTCCGGCAAGGCCATCCAGCTGCTGAAGGGCTGTGGCGTGAAGAAGCTGGTCACCGTCAACGTCCTGGAGGACGACGAAGTCCGCCAGGGCATCAAGACGTTTTCGAACTGGCCCACCATTCCCCAGCTGTATATCGCTGGTGAATTCGTTGGCGGCTCGGACATCATGAACGAGCTCAACGAAAGCGGGGAACTGAAGCAGATGCTCGAAACCGCCGGAGCTACTGCGTGACGCAGCCCAAGCGCCGGCTGGTAGTCGGCGTGACCGGCGCCACCGGTTCCCTGTATGCGGTGCGCCTGCTGCAGGCCTTGCAGCAGGTCGACGATATCGAGTCGCATCTGGTGGTGTCGGCGTCCGGCGTGCTCAACACCAAGCATGAACTGGACATGGGCCGGCAAGCGCTGCACGCCCTGGCGGACCACGCCTACAGCGTGCGCGATGTCGGTGCGACCCTGGCCAGCGGCGCGTTCGCCACGGCCGGCATGGTGATCGTGCCGTGTTCCATGCGGACCCTGGCGGCCGTGGCCCACGGGCTGGCCGACAATCTGATCACGCGCGCGGCCGACGTCACGCTCAAGGAGCGGCGCCGGCTGGTGATGATGGTGCGGGAAACGCCCTACAACCTGGCGCACCTGCGCAATATGACGGCCGTCACGGAAATGGGCGGCATCGTGTTTCCGCCCGTGCCGGCCTTCTATTTCAAGCCCACCTCTATCGAGCAGATGGTCGACCACACGGTGGCGCGGGTGCTGGGCCTGTTCGACATCGCGGTGCCCGCTCCGGAATGGGAAGGCACCTGACCCGGTTCACGGGTAGGTAGCCGACCTGCTTGGCCGGGACCTTGTTTATTCGAACCTGACGAAACGCAGGGACGCCTCGCGCGGTTCATCCTGCGCGCTTTTCTGCGATGCCGAGGTGCCACAGGTCTGCGCATCGCCAGACTCCCCGGCTTGCGGCTCATCCTGATCGAAGGCGGTGTCGCCATTGGCGTCGGGCTGGCCCGTGGGGCGCAGGCCGGCGAAATCGAACAGCTGGCGGTCCATCAGATGCGACGGCGCCACGCTGGCCAGGGCGTTGAAGATGCTCCATGACCTGCCCGGAAACTGCCGGTCCCAGTCGCGCAGCATGCGCCCGACTTCCTTGCGCTTGAGGTTTTCCTGCGTGCCGCACAGATTGCACGGAATGATGGGAAAGGCTTTTTCCGCCGCATAGGCCGCGAGGTCGGATTCCTCGATATACGCGAGCGGACGGATGATGGTGTGGCGGCCGTCGTCGGACACCAGCTTGGGCGGCATGGCCTTGAGCTTGGCGCCGTAGAACATGTTCAGGAAGAACGTGCCCAGGATGTCATCGCGATGATGGCCCAGGGCGATCTTGGTACAGCCCAGTTCGTCGGCCACGCGGTAGAGAATGCCGCGCCGCAGGCGCGAGCATAGCGAGCACATGGTCTTGCCTTCCGGCACCAGGCGCTTGACCACGGAATAGGTGTCGCGCGTTTCGATGTGGAAGGGAATGCCCAGCTCGCGCAGATAGTTGGGCAGGACCTCCGACGGAAAGTCCGGCTGTTTCTGGTCCAGGTTGACCGCGATCAGCTCGAAGGGGAAGGGCGCGCGTTCGCGCAGCCGCATCAGGATGTCGAGCAGGCCGTAGGAGTCCTTGCCGCCGGACAGGCAGACCATGACCCGGTCGCCCGCCTCGATCATGTTGTAGTCGGAGAGCGCGCGCGTGGTTTCGCGCGCCAGCCGCTTGGCCAGCTTGTTGGCCTCCAGGCGGACCTTGGCGCGCGCGGCCGCGGACGGCTCGGCTGGGGACACGGCGACGGACGGGTCGAGAGCATTCATGATGGTGCGGGGCAGGGCGCTCAGCGGCTGCTGTAGATTTCCACGCCGACGGCGGCGCAATCGGAAAACGCCATCGGTTTGCTGATGCGGATGCGCACCGCGCGGATTTCCTTGAATTCGCTCATCAGGCGCTCCGCGACCTGCTCGGTCAGCGTTTCGATCAGGTTGACGTGCGAATGGGTGCAAACCGCCACGATGGCCTCGCGCAGGGCGCGATAGTCCAGCACGCTGTGGATGTCGTGGTCGTCTACGTCGCGCGTGATGTCGACGTCGATTTCAGCGTCGACGTGCAGCGGCTGCGTGGCGCGGCGCTCGTGTTCCAGGATGCCGATGCGGGCGTCGAGAGCGAGGCGGGAAAAAATGATGCGGCGGGTAGGCATGATGTCGGGGAGGGGAATAAGCCCCCGCATTGTAATTCCCCCAGGACGGCGGCGCGCGGCCGTGGCACCGGGGCCGGGGCGTTCCCTGGCCGCTGGCCAGTACCAGGACTAGGCCAAGCCCGGCCTGGAGCAAGACCCGGGCCGGGCCGTGCCCTCTGCCCTCCAGGCGGGACCCGGGTCGACGTGGCCGCCGCTACAATTCTCCTCATACTCAACTTGAGCAAAGATTGAAATGCCGCACTATAGCGACGCCATCATCGTGGGAGGCGGCCCGGCCGGGGCGTCTTGCGCCATCTGGCTGGCCCGGTTGGGACTGGCGCCGCTGCTGGTGGAGGCCGATGAACGCCTGGGTGGCCTGCCCAATGACAATCCCTTCGCGGACGACTGGATCGCCACCTTGCCTGGCGTGACCGGGCAGCAGGTGGGCGCCAACATCGCCCGCAGCGTCGAAGCTGCTGGTGTCGAGGTGCGGCGCGGCCGCCGCGCCGTGGCGGTCGCCCGCACGGACGCGGGTTTTGCCGTGACGGTGCAGAAACATGCGCACATTGATACTTCGGCGGGTGGTGCCGACGGGCAGCGTGAGCAGGATGAGCCGAGCGAGCAGGGTGAGTCGGGTAAGCAGGCCGGCGCTGCGCCGGGCGCCACGGAAACCCTGTATGGCCGCCATCTGGTCATCGCCTCCGGCGTGCGCGCGCGCAATCTGGCGGGGGCGGCGCCGGGCGACCGTTGGCCCGGGGTGCTGGTGGGACCGGGCTCGGGGATCGTCGAGCAGGACTTTACGGGCCTGTCGGTGGCCGTCCTAGGCGGCGGCGACAACGGCTTCGAAAATTACGCCTATGTAAAAGGCCGGGGCGCGCGCACGGTGCACCTGTATGCCCGTGGCGTGCGAGCGCGGCCTCAGCTGGTGGATGCCGTCCCGGCGGCGGACCTGCGGGTGGGCAGCTACCGGGTGGACCCGGCGGCCCGTCAGGTCGACGGCCATCCCTACGATCTGTTGCTGGTGCTGTATGGCTGGGAACCGCAGGCGGATTTCGCCGCCGCGCTGGAGCTGCGGCGCGACGAGCGCGGCTACATCCACACCGACTTCGCCACCGCGCGTGCCAGCGCCGCCGGCGTCTACGCCATCGGCGAAGTGGCCAATCGCATGCACCCCTGTGTGGTGACGTCCATGGCGGACGGCGTGGTCGCCGCCAAGGCGATCCAGGCCGCCTTGGAGCGTTAGCCCGCCTGGCGGACTCAGGCCGCGCCGGTCAACACGCAATCCAAGGGCGCCTGCGCCGCCAACCGCACGCGGAAGGACCGCAGTTCGTCGCGCCGGAACACGTGCATGGTCACCGTGTCGCCCGGCCGGTACTGCGCCAGCAGTATCTCCAGCCCGGCGGGCCCGGCCACCCGCAGTCCATCGATAGCGACCAGCTCGTCGCCGGCCGACAAGCCCGCCTTGTGCGCGGCCCCGCCTTCCAGCACGCCGGCCAGCACCACGCCGTCACCCTGCTTGCGCGTGCGCGCATCCAGATTGGGCAGATTCGATGCCGTCTTCCACTGCAAGGTGATGCCTTGCGTGGCCAGCAGTTCGGCCAGCGGCAGATCCGCCTGCCCCTCGCTATAGCGTTCGATGAAGGCGCGCGCGTCCACCCCGGTCGCCTCGCGCACCAACGCGGGCAGGGCGTCCTCGGCGATGCCTTGCGGCTTGCCCTGATAGAAGTCGCGGCCATAGCGTTGCCAAAGCAAACGCATGACGTCGTCGAGCGAATGGCGGCCCGCCGACGCCTGGCGGATGGTCAGGTCCAGCCCCAGCGCCACCAGCGAGCCCTTGGTGTAGTAGCTGACGATGGCATTCGGCGAGTTCTCGTCCTGCTTGTAATAGCGCGTCCAGGCATCGAAGGAGCTTTGCGCCACCGACTGCTTGAGACGGCCGGGCCCGCGCGTCACCGTGGTGATGGTCTTGCCCAGCATGCGCAGGTAGTCCTTGTCCGTGATGGTGTTGGACCGCAGCAGGAACAGATCGTCGTAGTAGGAAGTGAAACCCTCGAACACCCACAGCAGCTTGGTCAGCGCGGGCTGGCGCAGGTCATAAGGCGCGAACGCCGCCGGCTTGATGCGCTTGACGTTCCAGGTGTGGAAGTACTCATGGCTGACCAGGCCCAGGAAGGTGCGATAGCCTTCGCCCTGGCCGATCTGGCCTTTCACCGGCAGGTCCTTGCGCGCCGTCATCAGCGCGGTCGATGCGCGATGCTCCAGGCCGCCGTAGCCGTCGCCGGTGACCATGGTCATGAAGACATAGCGGTCGCTGCTGTCCAGGAAGGGCGCGCGCTTGCTGTGCGGTTCGAAAAACGCGATCTGGGTCTCGCAGATGCGTTTCACGTCCTCGACGATGCGCGCCAGGTCCAGGCGCGGTACCACGCCTGTGAACACCAGCTCATGCTCGGCGCCATGCGCCTCGAAGCGCGCCACCTGCGGCGTGCCCATTTCCACCGGGTGGTCGACCAGCGCGTCATAGTCCGGCGCGCGATACAGCCCGAAGCCATGGCGCCGTGCCGCGCCGGCTTCGCCGCGTGCCTCGGGCAGGCTGGTATAGACCTTCCAGTCGGCTATGGCCCGCGGCGGCGCCAGGTCCAGCAGGCAGGGTTGATGGGCCTGGCCGTCGACGCACAAAAAGACGCTGGTGCCGTTGAAGAAGCCGTGGCTTTCGTCCAGGTGCGCGCCCCGCACCGACAAGTCCCAGGCATAGACCGTGTAGTCGACCACCAGGGGGCCGTCGCAAGGCGCCACTTTCCAGGTATGGTTATCGGTCTTGCGCACCCGCAGGCGGCGCCCGCCCGCGCGTGCCGTCAACGTTTCGATCTGGCGCGAGAAATCCCGGATCAGGTAACTGCCCGGAATCCATGCCGGCAGCGACAGGGACTGGCCATCGGGGTCGGGCGCGTCTATCGTCAGCGTGACGCGAAAGCGATGGCCGGCCGGATCATGGGGTTCCAAGCGGTAAATTACGGGATGGGTCATGGGTTGCGGTGGCGGGCTGATTAATGGGTAATCGATTGCCGCATTCTAAATGCTAAAAAATCGTCTTTAAGTGTTCGAGTATTTACGCCGTCAGGGTTCACAGCGGGGCGCCGTCCGCGGGGCCGCTCCGCCATTTTTTGTACAACCATCGCCGTAACCCCGCCGGGGCCGGCAATCAGGAGACAACCATGAGCGAATCGTTGGTGCTGGTCGAAACCCGTGGCCGGGTCGGCTTGTTGACGCTTAACCGGCCGAAGGCGCTGAATGCGCTCAACGACGCCCTGATGGACGAACTGGGCAGCGCCTTGCTGGCCTTCGAACAGGACGACGGTATCGGCGCGATCGTCATTACAGGCAGTGAAAAAGCCTTCGCCGCCGGCGCCGACATCGGCGCCATGAAGGACTGGTCCTATATGGATGTCTATCGCAGCGACTACATCACCCGCAATTGGGAGACGCTCAAGCGCGTGCGCAAGCCCGTTATCGCGGCAGTCGGCGGCTACGCGCTGGGCGGCGGCTGCGAACTGGCCATGATGTGTGATCTGCTGATCGCCGCCGACACCGCCAAGTTCGGCCAGCCGGAAATCAAGCTTGGCGTGATTCCCGGCGCGGGCGGCACCCAGCGCCTGCCGCGCGCCGTCGGCAAGGCCAAGGCCATGGACCTGATCCTCACCGGCCGCATGATGGGCGCCGAGGAAGCCGAGCGCGCGGGCCTGGTCTCGCGCATCGTGCCCGCCGCCAAGCTGCTGGACGAAGCCATCGAAGTGGCCACCGTCATCGCGTCGATGTCGATCGCGTCGGTAATGATGGCCAAGGAATCGGTCAATCGCGCCTTCGAGGGCTCGCTCAACGAAGGCTTGCTGTTCGAACGCCGCGTGTTCCATTCCCTGTTCGGCACTGAGGACCAGAAGGAGGGCATGGCCGCCTTCGTCGAAAAACGCGAGGCCCGCTTCAAGCATCGTTAGCATTCGTTTCCCCTTGTTTCATGTCCCCGGCCTATCCTGGTAACCCCTGATTACCTGACTCGCCGGAGGCATACGTGCCCCCGCAACAAGGCGCTCGCCGGCCGCTGGCATCCTGCTTGCTGAAGAGCGCGTCTGTTCAGCCTCAGGCAAATAACAAGGAGCACTCGATGCGTACACTTTCACGTTCTCGCCCATTGCGTCTGGCTGTCCTGGTCTGCGCGATCGGCATGAGCTGCGCAGCCGCGGCGCAGTCCCCGCGTCCGACCTTCCGCCTGGTCTCCGAGACCCCGGCCGCCGCGCCGGTCGCGGCGCCTGCCGTCAGTGGGCAGGAATTGCATGACATCGCCGTCGATGCCTACGTCTATGCCTATCCGCTGGTGCTGATGGAGCTGACCCGCCGCAACGCGACGAACGTGCAGACGCCCATCGACGGACGGGCGCCGATGAACGTCTTCGGCCACAAGACCGCCTTCCCCGACGCGAACACGCCCAACACCCGCTGGCCCAGTACCGACACGCTGTATTCCAGCATGTGGTACGACGTCAGCCGCGAGCCGTTGATCGTGCGCGTGCCGGAGGCCGGCAATCGCTATTACTTCCTGACCCTGCTGGATCTGTGGACCGACGTCTTCGCGTCGCGCGGCACCCGCACCAACGGCAATCAGGCGCAGGCCTTCGCCATCGTCGGTCCGTATTGGCAAGGCACCGTCCCGCCCGGCGTGGACGTGGTGCGCAGCCCCACCTCCACCGGTTGGGTGCTGGGACACGTGCAGACCAATGGTCCCGCTGACTATCCTGGCGTGAACCAGTGGCAGGCCGGCCTGATCACCCAGCCCCTGAGCACGGTCAGCCCCGCTTACGGCCAGGCCGGCGCGCGCCCCTATATGCCGGCCGCCGGCACGGTCGATCCCACCCTGAATACCCAGACCCCGCCGGCCGACCAGGTTGCCGCGATGGACGCCGCGACCTTCTGGGGAATCTTCGCCGATGCCGTGCGCAACAACCCCCCGCACGCCAATGACTATCCCATCCTGGACCGCCTGCGCCGCATCGGGGTAGGCACCGGCCAGCCGTTCTCGTACACCCGGCTCGACCCGTCGGTGCAGCAGGCCCTGGCCCAGGCCGGCCCGCAAGCCGGCCGCCGCATCGCCGATTACGTGGCGAACCTGGGCGACGGCTATAACGGCTGGAACACCGTGTCCGAGGGCATCGGCACTTACGGCACCGACTACCTGCGCCGCGCGTCCATCGCGTATGCGGGCCTGGGCGCCGGCGTGCCGGAAGACGTGATGTACCCGGTCACCTCGATCGACTCCAAGGGTCGCGCCCTGGATGCCGGCGAGGACTACGTCCTGCACTTCGACAAGGGTCAGCTGCCCCCGGTCAACGCCTTCTGGTCCGTGATGCTGTACGGCCCGAACCAGGCGTTCGCCGCCAACCAGGCCAACAAATACGCCATCCACAGCACCGATGCGCTGAAGTACAACTCGGACGGTTCGCTGGACATCTACGTCCAGCACAAGGTGCCCAGCCGCGAGAAGCAGAGCAACTGGCTGCCGACGCCGGAGTCGGGTCCCTTCATGATGAACATGCGTCTGTACTGGCCGCGCAATCTCGCGCTGGACGGCGGCTGGGCGCCGCCGCCCGTGCAGCGTGACTGATGATGATGTATCGAAACAACGCCGTCCGGGGACACCCGGCGGCGCCGCGCTGATCGCGGCCGGCCGTGGCTTGTCCCCGCGGCCGGGATCGCGCCATTAGGCGGCCCTCACCGGCCGCCTTTTTTTGCGCTTTGACGTCCTATATGTCCCCGGATTAAATTCACGCTGCTCAGTTCAGCGTCAGCTATTTCGTTTGCGGGGGCGGTAACTAACACGCTATACTCCAATAGTTTGACGCGTGCAGGGTAAACAAATAGTCGCGTCGGCGGCAGGGAATTCGTAGGGTTCGGTTAAGGAATCCGTTGGATTCTGTTAGGGATTCATTACACAAGCTTCACTATCGTCAAGTTCAAATCACAACATAGACATCCCCACGGGCAGCTCAGCGGGTCTCGAACATCGAGCCCAGGCGCAACGCCCACGCGGTCCGAAGCATCTCTGTTCGTTCGGTTTTCGTAGAAATTTCAGGTAGATAGGTCGGTTTTAACGGTCCGCTTGCAGTTCACCATGCGGCGCGTAAGCGTCGGCGTGTCGTGACACAAACGGTCGGTTCGAGATCCCTGGAAGTTACGGAATGACAAGAACGGGCAAGTCAGCGGGACCCGGCCGAAAGGCGCGGTGGAGGTAAATGAGTGGTGAGCAATAGTGAATACAACCGGGGCGCGGATGGCGACGAAAGTCGGCAGGCGTGGCCAGGGGGCGGCATGATCGGGCAGGGGACGGAAAACCGGGGCGCATCAGATGCGAGCCGGGTCGCGCAAGGCGCGGCGGACGTTCACGCGTACGAGCCGGAAGCTATCAAACTCAGTGCCGCGGACAAGGCGGCGCTGGATGCGAAGGCGGGCCGGGGACTGGTACGAGCGGTCGTTGCTCAAGGTGTGATGGCGCTGCTGGCGACAGTGATAGCTGGGTGGGTAGCGGGGTCGGCGGCAGCATGGTCGGCGTTGGCGGGGGCGGGAGCATATTTTTTGCCGAATTCCCTGTTCGCGCTGCGTTTGTTGATCAATGCGCACCAACCTGGGCGGGCCAATCCGTTCACGTTTTTCCTGGGCGAAGCATTCAAGTTGGGCATGACGGTTCTGTTGTTGGGGCTTACGGTGTATTTGGGCCGTGGCCAAATCGTCTGGCCAGCGCTGTTGATCGGCTTGTTGTGCGTGCTCAAAGGGCATGTGCTGCTGCTGATGACAGGCAAGTTGTCATAGCGACGCATCAAAGTTTTCGTTCTAACGGCTGGCGCCCGCGCCAGCGACAGCAAACAGGGTAGGAATCACATGGCTGCCGCCAGCGACGTGTCGCCTCAGTCGGAATATATCCAGCATCACTTGGTGCATCTGAACAACCTGGGTGAGAAGCAGTCCGCTATCGCCCAGTTCAATATCGTCAACTACGACTCCCTGTTCTGGTCCATCCTGATGGGCCTGGTCGTGGTGTTCTTCCTTTGGCGCGCCGCCCGCAAGGCGACCAGTGGCGTTCCCGGCCGTTTCCAGATGTTCGTGGAATCGCTGGTGGACATGGTCGAAGAGCAGGCCAAGGGCATCGTCCACAATGAAGTGTCGCGTCGCTTCGTGTCGCCGCTGGCGCTGACGGTGTTCCTGTGGATCGTCATGATGAACGCGCTGGACTTCGTTCCCGTCGATCTGCCCGCCACCATCTTCCGCTGGATCGGCCTGGGTTCGCATCACGGCGATCCCCTGTACTACCACCGCATTCTGCCGACCGCCGACCTGAACGTGCCGATGGGCATGTCGCTGGGCGTGCTGCTGCTGATGTTCTATTACGGCATCAAGATCAAGCACCCGGGCGGCTTCGTCAAGGATCTGATCAGCGCGCCTTTCCATGGTCACGGCATCATGGCCGTGGTCCTGCTGCCGTTCAACCTGCTGCTGAACCTCATCGAGTACGCCGCCAAGTCCGTTTCGCTGGGCATGCGGTTGTTCGGCAACATGTTTGCCGGTGAGCTCCTGTTCATGCTGATCGCCCTGCTGGGCGGCGCCTGGACGGGCTGGAACGCCACCAGCATCGGTTTGGGCGTCGGTCAGATTCTGGCCGGCTCCATCTGGGCAATTTTCCACATCCTGATCGTGTTGCTGCAGGGCTTCATCTTCATGATGTTGACCCTGGTCTACATCGGCCAGGCACACGAAGGGCATTGATCGCCCCGAGTTCGCCGGTGCGGGGGAGCATTCCCGTGCCGGCCGCAAGATCCTCTTGCATAGCGCTGTACCCTGCTTTACCCCTTCACCAATATTTTTGACTTCAGATTTCTAAACAAGGAGTTGTCATGACCAACGTAGCTTTCGTTGCTCTCGCTTGCGGTCTCATCATCGGTCTGGGCGCTATCGGCGCTTGCATCGGTATCGCGCTGATGGGGGGCAAATACCTGGAAGCTTCGGCTCGTCAGCCTGAACTGATGAACGCCCTGCAAACCAAGATGTTCCTGCTGGCTGGCCTGATCGACGCCGCGTTCCTGATCGGTGTTGGTATCGCCATGCTGTTCGCGTTCGCCAACCCGTTCGTCGGCTAAAGGCGAAAGTCCCGTCGCCAGTCGGCGGGCATGGAGACCGGCGGCGCGCTTAGCGCCCTACCGCCGGCACAGTATCGAGTGCTCGCGGCGTCTTCGATGAAGACGCCGGAGCCTTAAGGGTTTAAAGGGAACGACCGTGAATCTGAACGCGACAATCATCTTCCAGATGCTCGTGTTCTTCGTTCTGGGCTGGTTCACGATGAAATTCGTGTGGCCGCCCCTGACGAAGGCGATGGACGAACGCCGCCAGAAAATTGCTGACGGCCTGGCCTCCGCCGAAAAGGGCAAGGCTGACCTGGCTCAGGCGCAGGCGCGCATCAGCCTCATCGAGGCCTCTGCCAAGTCCGAAAACCACGCCCGTATCGTCGAGGCGGAAAAGCAGGCTGCCCAGCTCATCGAGCAGGCCCGCCGCGAAGCCGAAGCCGAACGTGCGCGTATCGTGGCGCAAGCCAAGCAGGACGCCGAGCTGGAAGGTCAGCGCGTGCGTGATTCGCTGCGCGACGACGTGGCTGCCTTGGCAGTCAAGGGCGCCGAACAGATCCTCAAGCGCGAGGTGGATGCCCGCGCCCACGCCGAGCTGCTCAACCAGCTCAAAGCGCAGCTTTAATCCGGGAACGTCATGGCTGAACTATCGACTGTCGCCAGACCTTACGCCGAGGCGCTTTTTGGCGCCGCGCGCGACGACAAGGCCGGCCTCCAAGGCTGGGCTGCTCTGGTGGACGAAATGGCGCAAGTGGCGTCCAACCCGGACGTGCGCGAGGCCATGGCCGACCCGCGTCTGGACGATGCACAACGCGCGCAGACCTTCACCGGTCTGCTGAAGGGCGACGTGCCTCAAGTTGCTCGCAACTTCATCGAACTGCTGGCCCAGAATGACCGCTTGCTGCTCCTGCCTGAAATCGCCAGCCAGTTCGTGACCTTGAAGAATCGTCATGAAGGCACGGCGCAGGCCGAAATCACCAGCGCGTTCGAACTGTCCGACGCCCAGGTCAAGGATCTGACCTCGGCGCTCGAACTGAAGTTCGGGCTGAAGCTCAAGCCGCGTGTCACGGTGGACTCGTCGCTGATCGGCGGCGTGCGCGTGGCAGTCGGCGACCAGGTACTCGATACATCCGTGCAAGCCCAATTGGCCCGCATGCGCGACACGCTGGCGGCGTAAGCCAGGCGACTAAACAGGATTCCAGGAGTCTGAACATGCAACTCAATCCCTCCGAGATCAGCGAACTGCTCAAGAGCCGTATCGAGGGCCTGGGCGCTTCGACCGATATTCGCACCCAGGGCACGGTCGTTTCCGTGACCGACGGTATTACCCGCATCCATGGTCTGTCGGACGTGATGCAGGGCGAAATGCTCGAATTTCCCAATAACGTTTTCGGCCTCGCGCTGAACCTCGAGCGCGACTCCGTCGGCGCCGTGATTCTGGGCGACTACACCGGCGTTTCCGAAGGCGACCAGGTCAAGACGACCGGCCGCATTCTGGAAGTCCCGGTCGGTCCGGAACTGAAAGGCCGCGTGGTCAACACGCTGGGCGAGCCCATCGACGGCAAGGGCCCGGTCAACACCAAGGAAACCGACATCATCGAAAAAGTGGCGCCTGGCGTTATCGCCCGCCGCTCGGTGTCGCAACCTCTGCAGACCGGTGTCAAGGCTATCGACGCCATGGTGCCGATCGGCCGTGGCCAGCGCGAGCTGATCATCGGCGACCGCCAGACCGGCAAGACCGCCGTTGCTGTCGATACCATCATCAGCCAGAAGGGCAAGGGCGTCACTTGCGTGTACGTCGCCATCGGCCAGAAGGCATCGACCATCAACAACGTCCTGCGCAAGCTCGAAGAGCACGGCGCCATGGACTACACGATCATCGTCGCCGCTTCGGCTTCGGACTCGGCCGCCATGCAGTACCTGGCCCCGTACGCCGGTTGCACGATGGGCGAATACTTCCGCGACCGCGGTGAAGACGCGCTGATCATTTATGACGATCTGACCAAGCAGGCCTGGGCCTACCGTCAGGTGTCGCTGCTGCTGCGCCGCCCGCCGGGCCGTGAAGCCTACCCCGGCGACGTGTTCTACCTGCACTCGCGCCTGCTGGAACGCGCTGCCCGCGTGAACGAAGAGTACGTTGAAAAGTTCACCAATGGCGCCGTGAAGGGCAAGACCGGTTCGTTGACCGCGCTGCCCATCATCGAAACCCAGGCTGGTGACGTTTCCGCGTTCGTGCCGACCAACGTGATCTCGATCACGGACGGCCAGATCTTCCTGGAAACCGACCTGTTCAACGCCGGTGTCCGTCCCGCCATCAACGCCGGTATCTCGGTGTCGCGAGTCGGTGGCGCTGCCCAGACCAAGGTCGTCAAGAAGCTGTCCGGCGGTATCCGTACCGACTTGGCGCAGTACCGTGAACTGGCCGCCTTCGCGCAGTTCGCTTCCGACCTGGACGACGCCACCCGTCGCCAGCTGGAACGCGGCAAGCGCGTGGTCGAACTGCTCAAGCAGCCGCAATACCAGCCGCTGCAAGTGTGGGAACTGGCTGTCACGCTGTACACGGTCAACAACGGCTATCTGGACGACATCGACGTTCCGCAGGTGCTGGCTTTCGAAAAGGCCCTGAAGGATCACGTCAAGGCCAAGCACGAAGGTCTGATCCAGCGCGTCGAGGACACCAAGGAACTGTCGAAGGATGACGAGGCCGAACTGGCCGCCGCCATCGCGGAGTTCAAGAAGCACGGTGCGTTTTAAGACACCTTGACTGCCCGTTAGGTTGGAGCCGGCGGCAGCCCGCCGGTCTCCCAGCGTAACGGGGCCGGCACCGCCCTCCAGCCGCCGGCCCGTCACACCAGGAAAGCGCAATGCCCGGAATCAAGGAAATCCGAACCAAGATCAAGAGCGTGCAAAACACGCGCAAGATCACCAAGGCGATGGAAATGGTCGCCGCATCCAAGATGCGCAAGGCGCAGGAGCGGATGCGCGCTGGCCGTCCGTACGCCACCAAGGTGCGCGAGATCGCTGCGCACCTCATGCAGGCCAATCCCGAGTACAGCCATCCCTTCCTGATCGAACGCGATCAGGTCAAGGCGGTGGGTGTGGTTCTGGTGACCACCGACAAGGGCTTGTGCGGCGGTCTGAACACCAACGTGTCGCGCGTCGCCCTGGCCAAGCTCAAGGAATTCCAGCAACGCGGCGTGCAAGTGCAGGCCACGGCGCTGGGTAACAAGGGCCTGGGACTGTTGACCCGTATCAAGGCGAACCTGGTGTCGCAGGAAATCGGGCTGGGCGATGCGCCCAACCTCGAACGCCTGCTGGGCGCCATCAAGGTTCAGGTTGACGCGTATCTGGACGGCCGTATCGACGAGCTGTACGTGGCCACGACCCGCTTCATCAACACGATGAAGCAGGAGCCCGTGTTCATGCGCCTGCTGCCGCTGCCGGACGCCAAGATGGTAGATCCCTTCCACAACCCGAATTCGGCGGAAGCTAGCCACGCTGAAGTGAAGTCGGACTACAGCTGGGACTACATCTACGAGCCTGATGCGCACACTGTCATCGACGAGCTGCTGCAACGCTATGTCGAAGGCGTGCTGTACCAAGCGGTCGCGGAAAACATGGCCTCGGAGCAGTCGGCCCGCATGGTGGCCATGAAGGCCGCCTCGGACAATGCCAAGAAGGTCATCGGCGAATTGCAGCTGGTCTACAACAAGACCCGCCAAGCCGCGATCACCAAAGAAATTTCGGAAATCGTGGGGGGCGCCGCCGCCGTCTGACGTCCAACAGGACGTTTGCGGATGCAGCATCCCGACAGGAAAGTTATCAAAGGAATCGACATGAGCAACGGAACCATCGTTCAGTGCATCGGCGCCGTGGTGGATATTCAGTTCCCCCGCGATCATATGCCCAAGATTTACGAAGCCCTCACCCTGGTGGATGAAGGTACTTCGTTCGTGGAAAAGGGTCTGACCCTCGAAGTCCAGCAACAGCTGGGCGACGGCGTGGTTCGTACCATCGCGCTGGGCTCCAGCGACGGCCTGCGCCGCGGCATGCAAGTCGCCGGCACCGGCGCCCCCATCATGGTGCCCGTCGGCACCGGCACGCTGGGCCGCATCATGGATGTGCTGGGTCGTCCGATCGACGAAGCCGGCCCCATTCAGCACGAAGAAAAGCGCGCCATCCACCAGGACGCGCCGCGTTTCGACGAGCTGTCGCCTTCGGTCGAACTGCTGGAAACCGGCATCAAGGTTATCGATCTGGTGTGCCCGTTCGCCAAGGGCGGTAAGGTCGGCCTGTTCGGCGGCGCCGGCGTGGGCAAGACCGTCAACATGATGGAACTGATCAACAACATCGCCAAGCAGCACAGCGGCTTGTCGGTGTTCGCCGGCGTGGGCGAGCGTACCCGCGAAGGCAACGACTTCTACCATGAAATGGAAGAGTCGAACGTTCTGGACAAGGTCGCCATGGTGTTCGGTCAGATGAACGAACCTCCCGGCAACCGTCTGCGCGTGGCGCTGACCGGCCTGAGCATGGCCGAGAAGTTCCGCGACGAAGGCCGCGACATCCTGTTCTTCGTCGACAACATCTACCGTTACACCCTGGCCGGCACGGAAGTGTCCGCGCTGCTGGGTCGTATGCCGTCCGCCGTGGGCTATCAGCCCACGCTGGCCGAGGAAATGGGCAAGCTGCAAGAGCGCATCACCTCGACCAAGACCGGTTCGATCACCTCCATCCAGGCCGTTTACGTGCCGGCGGATGACTTGACCGACCCGTCGCCTGCCACCACCTTCCAGCATTTGGACTCGACCGTGGTGCTGTCGCGTGACATCGCCGCCCTGGGTATCTACCCGGCCGTCGAACCGCTGGACTCGACCAGCCGTCAGCTGGACCCGCAAGTGGTTGGCGAAGAGCACTACGCCACTGCCCGCGCCGTTCAGCAAACGCTGCAAAAGTACAAGGAACTGCGCGACATCATCGCCATTCTGGGTATGGACGAACTGTCGCCGGAAGACAAGCTGAGCGTGTCTCGCGCCCGCAAGATCCAGCGCTTCCTGTCGCAGCCTTTCCACGTGGCCGAAGTGTTCACCGGCTCGCCTGGCAAGTACGTGCCCCTGGCCGAAACCATCCGTGGTTTCAAGATGATCGTCAACGGCGAGTGCGATTCGCTGCCGGAGCAGGCTTTCTACATGGTCGGCACCATCGACGAGGCCTTCGAGAAGGCCAAGAAACTGCAATAAGGATCGGATATGGCTACCCTGCATGTTGATGTCGTCAGCGCGGAAGCGTCGATTTTCTCCGGTGAGGCGAAATTCGTGGTTCTGCCTGGCGAAGCGGGCGAGCTCGGCATCCTGCCGGGTCACACCCCGCTGATTTCGCGGATTCGTCCGGGGACGCTGAAGATCGTGCGCGCCGACGATGGCGAAGAGAACGTCTTCGTCGCCGGGGGCATCCTGGAAGTGCAACCGGGCAGCGTGACGGTCTTGGCCGACACCGCTATCCGTGCTGCCGACCTGGATGAAGCCAAGGCCGAAGCGGCGCGCAAGAAGGCTGAAGAAGCCTTGCGCAACGCCAAGGACACGGCGGACATCGCCGTGGTCGAAGCGGAACTGGCGATGCTGACGGCGCAGGCGCTGGCAGCCCGCCGTCTGCGCGGCGGCCGTTCGCACTGACCTTCAGCGCTGATCCATCCTGTCGGCATCCGGCGGACCTTTACAGGTTTGCCGCTGCCGGCGAAGAAACCAGGCCCCGTGCCTGGTTTTTTTTCATCTATCGCGCTCGCATATCTGGCTAAAATGTTGCGATCGATTGTCATTCAATAAATAAGTCAGCGCCCGCGGAGATTTTCAGGATGGCCAAGCTGCCGATCAAGACGTGGTATGCCGTACACAAGTGGACCAGCCTGGTCTGTACGGTATTCCTGTTCATCATCTGTGTGACCGGACTGCCGCTGGTTTTCCATGAGGAAATCGAGCACTGGCTGGACGACGCCAAACCCTACGCCCAGGTGCCCGAGGGTACGCCGCGCGCCAGCCTGGACGGCATGGTCGCCACGGCCATGCGCATGTTCCCGGGCGAAACGATCGATTATGTGTTCATCGACGACGATGAGCCGCAGGTCTACCTGGGCCTGACGCCGAACCGCGAAGACAAGTCGCTGGCGCATACCCTGCGCTTCGACGCTCACACGGGCGAGGTGGTCAAGGCCATGGGATCCTCCGCCGAGGAGGGCCACAGCTTCATGGACATCATGCTGCGCCTGCACGTGGACCTGTTCGCCGACCTGCCCGGTGAACTCTTCCTGGGCTTCATGGGCCTGCTGTTCGTGGTGGCGGTGGTCTCGGGTGTCGTCCTGTACGGCCCCTTCATGAAGAAAATCGAATTCGGCACGGTGCGCGCGGAACGCTCCACGCGGATCAAGTGGCTGGACTTGCACAACCTGCTGGGCGTCGTGACCCTGGTGTGGGCCTTCGTGGTCGGCGTGACGGGCGTGATCAACGAGTTGTCCACGCCGATGTTCCGCTATTGGCAGAGCACCGCCCTGCAAGGGCTGCTGGAACCCTACAAGGGCAAGGCTGTGCCGAAGCTGGGCCAGCTGGCGTCCCTGGATGCCATCGCGGACACGGTGGGCAAGGCATCGCCCGGCATGACGGTGACATCCTTCACCTTCCCCGGCAACCTCTACGGCAGTCCTTATCACTTCATCGTCTGGTCCAAGGGACAGACCCCGCTGACTTCGCGCCTGTTCAGCCCGTCGCTGCTCGACGGCGAGACCGGCAAGATGGCCGCCCAGGTGGAAATGCCCTGGTATCTGCGCGCGCTGGAAGTGTCGCGGCCGCTGCACTTCGGCGATTACGGCGGCATGCCCTTGAAGATCATCTGGGCGCTGCTGGACGTGGTGACGATCATCGTCCTGGGCAGCGGGCTGTACCTGTGGATCGCCCGTCGCAAGACCGCCGCCGCGCGCATCGCCGAACTCGAGGCACGCCACAAGGCCTGGGCCGACGCCCGCGCCTGAGCATCGCCAGGCCGCCGCTACCCCCAGTCAGCGGGGCGCGGCGACCAAACCATCCTTGCAGCTTTTCCCTTAAGTGCGCCGGCCAATGCGGAGCTTCCGTATTGCCCGGGTACTTACCGGTCTTTAGCCTTGGCGCTCCAAGGTCAGGACTTACGGGAGTAGCGAACAATGCGCGATACGCTGGACTGCGGTGTATTGATGGTGCCGCCGCATCACGGCTGGATGCTTGAATGGATAGAGCGGCACGCCCAGGCCCTGGGGCGCCTGCGGCTCTATCCCGTGCACTTCGACGAGAAGACCCTGGGCGGGGCGGGGGGGCTGGGGTTACCCGTGCCCACGGCCGCACAGGCGCTGGCGAGCGCCTTGCCCGGCGAGATTTCCGCCGAGATCCTGGCCCGTCTGGCCATTCCCTTGCGTCGCTACGACGTCTGCGTCCTGCCCGTCACCCCGGCCACCGTGGCCTGGACGCGCACGGCCCTGGCCTGCGCCAGCACGCATCTGCATACGCCCTTGCTTGGCCTGACGCGCGGGCTCAAGGCCGCTGCCGTGCAGGACCTGCTGATGCTGGGTTTGCAGGACTTCGCCTTGCACCGCGCCTGTGCGGACGAATTGCGCGCGCGCCTGTCCCGGCTGGCCGCGACGGCGCTTCGTCCGGATGCGCCGGCGAAGACCTACCTGGCGCAGTCGCCGGGCTCGCCCGCCGGCAACGATGCGATGAACGATGCGATGGTCCCGTACGCCGTCATCCGCAAGCGCAATGACAACGACGGCCAGGCGGCCGCGCCTGGCGCTGGCGCCCGCATGGAAGGCGCTGCCTGCGGTGGAGCCAGCAGCGGCAGCCATGAGAATGATCCCGACGCCATCTCCTTTCTTGACGAACTGGCCAGCCAGCGCCGCCGCAAGGGCGCCGTTTCAGGCAGCGCGCCCCCGGAAGCGTTTCGCACGGCCAAGTCCCGCGTGGTGGGCCGCTTCGAACGGGATTACGTCCGCACCGCACTGTCGCGCCATGCCGGCAACGTGGCCAGCGCTGCGCGCGCGTCCGCCAAACACAGGCGCGCTTTTTGGGCATTGATGCGCAAACATGAGATCGACGCGGACCCCTACCGCATCCACGGCGACGACGACGAGGACGGCCAACCCGGCGCGACCTCGCCCGAAGGGTAAAATGGCCGGCTTGACCCCAAAGAAAGACCAGAGAAGCCCGTGTCCCTTGCCACGCTGAAGAACGACGTATTCCTGCGCGCCCTGTCGCGCGAGCCGGTTCCCTATACCCCCGTCTGGCTGATGCGCCAGGCCGGCCGTTACCTGCCGGAATACAACGCGACCCGGGCGCGCGCGGGTTCCTTCATGGGCCTGGCCCAGAACCCGGCCTATGCCGCGGAAGTGACCCTGCAGCCGCTGGAACGCTATCCCCTGGACGCGGCCATCCTGTTCTCCGACATCCTGACCGTGCCCCACGCCATGGGCCTGGGCCTGGAGTTCCGGGTTGGCGAGGGCCCGCATTTCGACCGCCCCGTGCGGGAGGAACGCGACGTCGACGCCTTGACCGTGCCCGACATGGACAAGCTGCGCTACGTCTTCGACGCCGTGTCGCTGATCCGGCGCGAGCTGGACGGCCGCGTGCCCCTGATCGGTTTCGCGGGCAGTCCCTGGACGGTGGCCTGCTACATGGTCGAAGGCAAGGGCAGTTCCGATTACCGCCTGATCAAGTCCATGCTTTACGGCAGGCCCGACCTGCTGTATCGCATTCTGCAGATCAACGCCAAGGCCACGGCGGATTACCTCAATGCCCAGATCGACGCGGGCGCCCAGGCCGTCATGCTGTTCGACAGCTGGGGCGGGGTGCTGGCCGACGGCCTGTACCAGCAATTCTCCCTGGCCTATACGCGCCAGGTCGTCGCGGCCCTGAAGCGTGAAAACGAGGGACGGCGCGTGCCGGTAATCGTGTTCACCAAGGGCGGCGGCCTGTGGCTGGAAGACATCGCCGCCTGTGGCGCCGACGCGGTAGGCCTGGACTGGACCGTCAACCTGGGCCAGGCGCGCCAGCGCGTGCAGGACAGCGTGGCCCTGCAAGGCAACCTCGACCCCATGTCCCTGTTTGGCGGCGGTGCCGCCGTCAGGGCTGAAGCGCGCCGTGTCATCGACAGTTTTGGCAAGGTGGAGAAGGGCGGCCACGTGTTCAATTTGGGGCATGGAATTTCGCAGTTCACTCCCCCTGAAGCAGTAGCTGAACTGGTCGACGAAGTGCATGGCTACAGCCGCGCTTTTCACGCCATCTAGCGCTTATGTGAGTAATCGCTTCGTCCGATCGCGGCCTGCACGGCGCGCTCCAGAATGAAGTTGTGCACAGCAACGTGAGCTTAGGCAAAACGGTGCATCTTCTTAGTTGCAATCTGGAAAACACTTATAAGTCATTGAAAATAAATGAACTTATAAGCCTGGAAAAAAATCGGCAAAAGTTGTTGGCATGTGATAAAGGGGTGCCAGCGGGATATCCCAAAGATTTTCCCCAAAGTTATCCACAGGGTGTCGCGCATTGTTTCAGGCCAATTTCAAGTCACGGAGTGACAGTGGCTTAGGCGGCAATTCCAGATTTCACTTTAATTGCGGCACTGATCCCGCTCCTCATCCTTCCTGCCGATTGCGTTTCACCGATGCCCACCGAAATCCCCCCTGATCTGCTCGCTGATGCGACGGCGCCCGACACATTGGCGCCCGACGCAGCGGCGCCGGCGGTGAGCGACGCGGGGAGCGTTGCGTGGGTGCGCGTGGCGCTGGACGTGCCGCTGCCTGGCCCCTTCGACTACCGTGCCGCGGCGCCGCTGGCGGCGGGATTGCGCGTCATCGTGCCCTTTGGCCGCCGGCGGCTCGTGGGCGTGGTTGTGGATAACCCGGCCGAGCCTTCCTTCGACCCTGCCCAGGTGAAGGCGGTCGAGCGCGTGCTCGACGATCTGCCCCCGCTCGGTGCGGACTGGTTGCGCCTGGCCAGCTTCGCCGCCGAGTACTACCAACGCCCGCTGGGCGAGGTGATATTGCCGGCGCTGCCGCCGCCGCTGCGTAAAGTGTCCGCGTACGAGGGCCAACGCTCGGCCACCGGGCCGGTCGCGCGGATGGATCAACGCGCCGCGCCCAAGCCGGTGAAGAAGAAACGCGTGGCCAAGGCTGTACAGGCAAACGCAGCGGAAACGTCCACGCCTGTGGATAAGCCGGACGCGGCGGCCGACGGTGCCCCGTCGCTCGGAGCCGCGCAGGCCGATGCCATGCCGGACATTGCCGCCCTCGCGAGTGTCCTGGCCGCGGGCGTCCCGGCGGCGGGCGTCCCCGTGGCCGCCGTCCCTCCGGTCCTGAACGACGAACAGCAGGCCGCGGTCGACGCCATCGCCGCGGTGACGGGCTTCAAACCCGTCCTGCTGCATGGGGTGACCGGCAGCGGCAAGACCGAGGTCTACCTGCACGCGGCCGAACGCGCCCTGGCGGCCGGGCGGCAGGTGTTGCTGATGGTGCCGGAAATCAATCTGACCCCCCAGCTGGAAGCCGTCCTGCGTGCGCGCCTGGACGCCGTCGCCGGCCCCGGCGCGTTGGCCGTCATGCATAGCGGTCTGGCCGATGGCGAGCGCCTGCAGGGCTGGGTACGCGCGCAGCGGGGCCAGGCGCGCGTGCTGCTCGGCACGCGCATGTCCGTGTTCGCGGCCTTGCCCGACCTGGGCCTGATCATCGTCGACGAAGAGCACGACGCCTCCTACAAACAGCAGGACGGCCTGCGCTATTCCGCCCGCGATCTGGCGATCTGGCGCGCGCATGACCTGAACATCCCCGTGCTCCTGGGTTCCGCCACGCCGTCGCTGGAAAGCTGGCTGCACGCCGACCGTGGCCGCTATCTGCGCCTGACCCTGGCCAAACGCGCCAAGTCCAGCGGTCTGCCGGCGATGCGCCTGGTCGACACCCGCCGCCTGGCGATGAAGCAGGGGCTGTCGCCGCAACTGACCGATGCCATCGGCAAGCGGCTGGAGCGGGGCGAACAATCCCTGGTGTTTCTCAATCGGCGCGGCTATGCGCCGGTGTTGCACTGCGCGTCCTGCGCCTGGGTCAGCAATTGCCCGCGCTGTTCGGCCTATACGGTGCTGCATCGCGGTCCCGGCGCGGGCGGCCATGTACTGGCCTGTCATCATTGCGGCTTCCAGGCGCGCGTGCCGCGTGCCTGCCCGGACTGCGGCGATCAGGATCTGCAACCCATGGGGCGCGGCACGCAGCGCGTCGAAGAATATCTGGGCGAGTTGTTTCCCGGCGCCCGCATCCTGCGTATCGATGCCGACAGCACGCGCCGCAAGGGCAGCGCGCAGGCTTTGTTCGCCAGCGTCCACGCAGGCGAGGTCGACATTCTGGTCGGCACCCAGATGGTGGCCAAGGGCCATGACTTTTCCCGGCTGGGCCTGGTGGGCGTGCTCAATGCCGACTCGATGCTGTTCGCCCACGACTTCCGCGCGCCCGAGCGCCTGTTCGCCCAGTTGATGCAGGTGGCGGGTCGCGCCGGCCGCCATGCCGAAGGCGGCGAAGTGCTGATCCAGACCGGTTATCCCGAGCAGCCGGTCTACCAGGCGCTGTTGAAGCACGACTACGCCGGGTTCGCCCGCCATGCCTTGCGCGAGCGTGAAAGCACGGGCTTGCCGCCCTATGCGTATCAGGCGCTGCTCACGGCCGAGGCGCGCGAATTGCAGCAGGCGCTGGCGTTCCTGCAGGAAGCCCGCGCGCTGCCGGAAAGCACCGGCGCATTCGGCACCCTGGTCTCGACCATTACGCGCTACGATCCCGTACCGCTGCGCGTGGTGCGGGTAGCCAACGTCGAGCGGGCTCAATTATTGGTCGAAGGCACGCATCGCCCGGCCTTGCAGGCTTTCCTGTCCACCTGGTCCGCGCTGTTGCCGCAGTTGGGCAACGCCCACCGCGTGCGCTGGCAGCTTGAAGTCGACCCACTGGAAATCTGATCCCATCATGTCCAACTCCGTTCCCGCCGGTTTGAATCCGCCGCAGCGCGAGGCCGTCCTTTACCTGGGTGGCCCCTGCCTGGTGCTGGCCGGCGCGGGCAGCGGCAAGACGCGGGTCATCACGCAGAAGATCGCCTATCTTCTGCAGGACTGCGGCTACCAGGGCCGCAATATCGTGGCGCTGACGTTCACCAACAAGGCGGCGCGCGAGATGGACGAACGCGTCAAGGGCCTGGTGGAACGCAAGCTGTCCAGAGGCCTGACCATCAGCACCTTCCACGCCTTGGGCGTGCGCCTGTTGCGCGAGGAAGCGCGGCACGCGGGGCTCAAGCCGCAGTTCTCCATCCTGGATGCCGACGATGCCATGGGCATCGTGCAGGAGCTGCTGGCCACCACCGACAAGAATCGCCTGCGCGCCGTGCAGCAGACCATCTCCTTGTGGAAGAACGCGCTGCTGGATCCGGACGGCGCGGAGAAGGCCGCGGCCACGCCGTCGGAGTTCGAGGCCGCGCGTGTCTATCGCAGTTATGCGGCGACCCTGGCGGCCTATCAGGCCGTCGATTTCGACGACCTGATCCTGGTTCCGGCCCGGCTGCTGGAAAACAATGAGGAAGTGCGCACGCGCTGGCAGAATCGCGTGCGCTATCTGCTGGTCGATGAATACCAGGACACCAATGTCTGCCAGTATCGGCTGGTGCAGTTGCTGACGGGCGATCGCGCCATGTTCACCGCCGTGGGCGACGACGACCAGGCCATCTATGCGTGGCGGGGCGCGACCATCGAGAACCTGGCCAAGCTGCCGCAGGACTATCCCAGCCTGAAGTTGATCAAGCTGGAGCAGAACTACCGTTCGGTGCAGCGCATCCTGGCGGCGGCCAACCAGGTCATCGAGAAGAATCCCAAGCTGTTCGAAAAGAAATTGTGGTCCGACCTTGCGCACGGCGAGCCCATCGTCGTGACGCCCATGGACGGCGAAGAGGCCGAGGCCGAAGCGACGGCCATGAAGATATCCGCGTCGCGCTTCGAGCGGCAGGCGCAGTGGAAGGACTATGCGATCCTGTATCGCAGCAATCATCAGTCGCGCATCATGGAACAGGCGCTGCGCAACCTGAAGATTCCGTACACGATCGCGGGTGGCCAGAGCTTTTTCGACAAGGCGGAAATCCGTGACGTGCTGGCGTATCTGCGCCTGATCGCCAATGACGAGGACGACCCCGCGTTCATCCGCGCGGCGACCACGCCCAAGCGCGGTATCGGCCAGGCAACCTTGCAGACCCTGGGCCAGTATGCGGCGGACCGGCAGTTGTCCCTGTTCGCGGCGGTGTTCGAAACTGGCCTGGAGACGCGCCTGCAGCCGCGCCAGTTGGAGCAGTTGCGGATCTTCGCGGAGTTCATCCAGCGGATCCAGTGGCGCGCGGGCCGTGGCAAGACGGGCGAGAAGCCGACGTCGGCAGAACCGGCCGGGGTCATCCTGGATGATCTGCTGGCGGCCATCCAGTATGAGCGCCACCTCTACGACATCATGGAAGAGAAGCCGGCGCAGAGCCGTTGGCAGAATGTGCTGGAGTTGACCTCCTGGCTCAAGCGCAAGTCCGAGGAAGATGGCCTGACGTTGTTCGAGCTGGTGCAGCACGTGGCGCTGGTCACCATGCTGGAGCGGGGTGAAGAGGAAACGCCGGACGCGGTGAAGATGACCACCTTGCATGCGTCCAAGGGACTGGAATATCCGCACGTCTACATGGTGGGCGTGGAAGAGGGCCTGCTGCCGCACATGGGCAGGGACGAAGAGGAAGGCGACCCCGCCAAGGCGGCCGAGTCGCTGGCGGCCCGCATCGAGGAAGAGCGGCGCCTGATGTACGTGGGTATCACGCGGGCGCAGCGGACGCTCAATTTGAGCTGGTGCAAGAAGCGCCGGCGGGCACGCGAGGATCTCGTGCGTGAACCTTCACGGTTCATCGAGGAAATGGGGTTGGGAGATGCGCACTTCCCCGAAGACGAAGAGACCCGCGCGATGAGCCCGAAAGAACGCTTGGACATGCTCAAAGCACTACTCAAAAAGTAAAGGGGACACCGCTGCGCGGTGTCCCCCCTCTCCGGCGGAAAATTTGCGATTAAGAACCCTTATTCCAAATCCCGCAGCAGAAGTTCCCAGAACTTCGCCCGCGCCGCCAGGGTGCTCACCAAAATATATTCATTCAAGGTGTGCGCGCCATCGCCATCGGCGCCCAGACCGTCCAGCGTAGGCACCCCCATCGCCGACGTGAAATTCGCATCGCTGCCGCCGCCAGTCATCGGCGCATCGTCCAGTTGGAATCCCGCCGCCGTGGCGAACAAACGCGCCTTGCCCAACAGCTGCGTCGTGCCCTCGGACTTCACCATGGGCGGACGATTCAACTCGACATCGATATCCAGCGCCACGTCCGGTCCCACGGCCTGCAGGCCGCGCATGCGCGTCAAGGTATCCGCGGCCGCGTCCATGTCCGGCACGCGGAAATCCACCACGCAGTTGCACAGGGCCGGTACGGTATTGGTCACGGTGCCGCCGCTGATGGTGCCCACGCTCACCGTGACGCCACGCTCGTAATCGGTCATCGCTTCCAGCGCCAGCACCTGATGCGCCATTTCGCGAATCGCGCTGCGGCCTTTCTCGTGCTGCATGCCGGCGTGCGCGGGACGACCCTTCACCGCCAGGCGCAGCATGCCGGTGCCCTTGCGCGCGGTCACGCACTTGCCGCCATTGGGGCGGGCCGGTTCGCACACCAGGCCGTAGCGCGCATTCGACGCATACGACTCGATGGCCGGCCGCGACGCATGGCTGCCGGTCTCTTCGTCCGGCACCAGCAGGAAATCGACGGGCAGGCGCGTCGCGCCCGGCTTGGCCAGCCCCGCCAGCGCCGTCAGCGCCAGATAGATGCCGCCCTTCATGTCATAGCTGCCCGGCCCATAAAGGCGGTCGCCATCGATGCGGCAGGGATTCTCGCCCAGGGTGCCGACCGGATGCACCGTATCCATGTGCGCCAGCACCAGGATCCCGGGCCGCGTATCGCCCTGCGCGCGATTGGTCACGTACAGCAGCGGACCCACGGCATCGCCCAGCGACGTCAGCTGGGTGGTCAGGCCGGCGGCGCGCGCCTGCTGTTCCACCAGCGCGGCCATGGCGGCCACGCCGGCCGGCGAATTCGACGGCGATTCGCATTCGATCCAGTTGCGGATGCCTTCGGCCAGCGCGGCCGAATCGGGCAGGGAAGAAGTAGGCTGGGCGGACATGGAGGTCTCCTCGTTCAATTCGGTATGAATACAGGTTGTCGCGTGTGATCGTTCAGGCCGCGGCTCAGGCCACGGTCTTGCCGGCCAGCGCCGCCATCGTGGCCGCGTCGGGCATGCCGCCGTCGAACCACAGACTGGCGCAGACGGCCGACATGGCCTTGCCGTCGTGGCCGATGCCCGGCACCGAGATCAGCTTCCAGTTGAAGGGCACGCCGCGCCGTTCGGCCTCAAGGCGGCCCGCTTCGAAATAATGGTGGGCGCGCGCATAGCGGTGCGGCCCCTGGCGCAGCGCCGCGGGATCGGAAGGCAGGTTGGGATCGTTGGTGGCGATATCCTGGTCCCCGGCCAGCAGGGTCATGGGATAGGCCAGCAGGCGCACCAGATGATCCTCGGTCAGCCCCACGCCATCCAGGCCTTCAGGATAGCGATGGTCGAACGTCGGCAGTGTGTACCAACCCGGATTGCCCGCCGTCACCGCCTGGAAAGGCGCATGCGACTGGCTGGACATGAGCCGGTGCACGAACTGGCCGCCGGCGGAATGGCCAAACAGATAGGCTTGTTCGGTGGTGGTGATCTCGGCTTCGCGCAGGTCCGCGAAGACGCGCTTGGGCAGCACATAGGTCCAGCCGTCCACCGGCCGCACGTTGCCGCCGGCCGTGAAGACGCGGCCATTGTTGTAGCTCTCGACACCCGGCCAGATCTCGTTGGAGAAGGTCAGGGCCACGATCAGCAGCTTGTGCTTGTCGGCCGCGGGGATCCAGAAGTCGCGGTAATCGTCGCCGTTGCGCAAGACACCATGCTGCACGATGACGACGGGGCGGTCCGGCGTATAGCCGTAAGGCCGGTAGGTCTGCAGCGTGAAGGGACGGTCGCTGTTGCGGTCCTCGTCCAGGTAGGTGACGGCATTGCGCCCGGCGTGATTCAGCTCAAGAATCAGGCGTTCGACGTTATTGGATGGCACGGACATGATGGGTTCTCTGGCGATGGCAAGTGACACGTAGCGCGGGGGCGCTAGGCGCTGGCCTCGTTCAAATGACAGGCGGACCAATGGCCCGGCGCGATTTCCTGCAAGGGCGGCGCCTGCTCGCGGCAGCGCGGCATGGCATGCGGGCAGCGCGGGTTGAAGGCGCAGCCGGGTGGGGGCGCCAGCGGGGACGGAATCTCCCCCTTGATGGGCGTGAACTTGCGGCCGCGCCGCGCCACATCCGGCACTTCGGCGAGCAGCGCCTGGGTGTAGGGATGGTTGGCGCGCGCGAAGATTTCCACGGCCGTGGAGATTTCCACGATCTTGCCCAGGTACATGATGGCGACGCGATCGGAGATATGCCGCACCACGCCAAGGTCATGGCTGATGAACAGATACGTCAGGTCGTGCTGCTCGCGCAGGTCCATGAACAGGTTGATCACCTGCGCCTGGATGGAAACGTCCAGCGCGGCCACCGGCTCGTCGCACACCAGGAAGGACGGCGACACCATCAGCGCGCGGGCGATGCCGATGCGCTGGCGCTGGCCGCCGGAAATCTGATGCGGCAGGCGATCGCGATATTCGCGGTCCAGGCCCACGGAGGTCAGGGCGCTGTCGACGCGGGCGGGAATCTCCGCCGCGGGCGCCAGCTTGTGGACTTTCAGCGCCTCGCCGAGGATCTGCTTCAGGCGTTGGCGCGGATTGAGCGAGGCCTGGGGATCCTGGAACACCATCTGCACGCCCAGCACGTAGTCCAGGCGTTCACGGCCTCGCAGTGACGTCACGGGACGGCCCTGGTAGCGCAGTTCGCCTTCGGTCTGGCGATACAGGCCGGCCACCACCCGGCCCAGGGTGGATTTGCCACAGCCGGATTCGCCGACCAGTCCGACCACTTCACCGCGCGCGATCGACAGGTTGACCCCGTTGACCGCGTGTACCGTGCGCCGGTCCAGCGGACGGCCGGCCAGGGCCAGCAGGCGTTGCGCCAGATCGGGCCGTTGCTCGAAGCGTTTGTGGACGTTGTTGAGTTCGATGACGGGGGCCGCGGCCGCCGAGCTGGCGGCGTGCGCGGTGGTGCCGTCCGGATGGGGCTGGGCGCCATCGATGGGCTTGTTCTGCATAGTCATTGCGCGACCTCCACCGCTACGGCGCGGCTGGCGCGCGGCACCGGCGCGTGGCAATGGAAGCTGCGCGCGCCCTCGTTCGTCACGCCGGGGAAGGTCTCCGTACAGCGCGTGATGGCGTTCTGGCAGCGCGGCCGGAACGGACAGCCTGACGGCCGCGCGGACAGGGTGGGCGCCATGCCGTTGATCTGTTGCAGGCGCGCGCCGGGCATGGCCGTGCCCGGCATCGAGCGCAGCAGGCCTTGCGTATAGGGATGGCGCGGGGCTTCCAGCACTTGTTCGACGGGTCCGGTTTCGACGATGCGGCCGGCATACATCACGGCCACGCGGTCGGCCAGCTCGGCCACCACGCCCAGGTCATGGGTGATCCAGATCAGGGCGGTATTGTTGTTGCGGCAGATTTCCTGCATGCGATAGAGAATCTGGCCCTGGATGGTCACGTCCAGCGCCGTGGTCGGCTCGTCCGCGATGATCAGGTCCGGATTGTTCAGCATGGCGATGGCGATCGCCACGCGTTGGCGCATGCCGCCGGAAAACTCGTGGGGATAGCTGCGCAAACGCGTCTCGGGCGACGGAATGCCCACCATCGCCAAGGCATCGCGGCAGCGCGCCATGGCTTCGGCCTTGCTGACGTTTTCGTGCGTCAGGATGGCTTCGGCCATCTGTTCACCCACCCGCAGCACCGGGTTCAGGGTCATCAGCGGATCCTGGAAGATCATCGAGATGCGGTTGCCGCGCAGTTTGCGCATGCTTTCCTCATCCAGCTTGCGCAGGTCCTTGCCCTTGAACTTGACCTCGCCTTCGACGACTTCGCCGGGAGGGTCGATCAGGCCCAGCAGGGAAAAGCCGGTGACCGATTTGCCGGAGCCCGATTCGCCGACCAGGCCCAGGATTTCGCCGCGGCGCAGCGTCAGGTTGACGCCGTCGACGGCCGGCCAGGCACCGGCGGTGGTGTGGAATGCGGTGCGCAGGTTGCGCACGTCGAGAATAATGTCGCTCATCGTCGCGGATCCAGGCTGGCGCGCAGACGGTCGCCCAGAATATTGATGGTCAGGATCAGCAGCAGCAGCGCGATACCGGGGAACAGGCTGATCCAGTAATCGCCCGACAGCAGGTACTGGAAGCCATTGGCGATCAGCAATCCAAGGGAAGGTTCGGTAATGGGCACGCCCACGCCCAGGAAGGACAGGGTCGCTTCCAGCGCGATGGCATTGGCGATCTGCACGGTGGCGTACACCATGACGGGGCCCATGCAGTTGGGCATCAGGTGATAGAGGATGATGCGCCAGGCGGGGAAGCCCAGGTTGGCGGCGGCCTCGACATATTCCTTGCGGCGTTCCTGCAGGGCGCGGCCGCGCATGATGCGGGCGTAGTGCGCCCACTGCACCAGCACCAGGGCCAGGATCACCTTGTCGACGCCGCGTCCCATCACGGCCAGCAGCACCAGGGCCACCAGGATGGACGGAAAGCCCAGCACGAAGTCGACGATGCGCATCAGCACGGCGTCCACGATGCCGCCGGCATAGGCGGCCACCAGGCCCACCAGGCTGCCGACAGCGGTGGCCAGGATGACGGCGCTCAGGCCCACCATCAGGCTGATGCGCAGCCCGTAGATGATGGCGCTGAGCATGTCGCGGCCCTGGTCATCGGTGCCGAGCCAGTACATATGGCCGTCCATCGAGGCCGACCGAGGCGCCAGGCGGCCATCGAGCAGGTTGAGGTTGGCGAGGTCGTAGGGATTCTGCGGCGCGAAATAGGGGGCCAGCAGAATCACCGCCGCCAGCACCAGCAGGACCAGCAGGGTGCCGCGCGCGGTGGGCACCGCATGCAGCTTCTTCAGGATGGCCGCGCGGCGCGGCGTCTCCGCCAGGGGCGGGACGGTGCGCGTGCGGGTGGATTGATCAGGAGTGGGCATGATGATGATCTGGGGAGGTCAATTCGCGGGAGCGAGCAGGCGCACGCGCGGATCGAGCACGGCATAGAGAATGTCGACGATCAGGTTGATGACCACGAACAGCAGGGTGACGAGCATCACGTAGGCCACCACGACCGGGCGGTCCAGCTGATAGACGCTGTCGATGAGCAGCTTGCCCATGCCGGGCCAGGCGAACACGGTTTCGGTGATGGTGGAGTAGGCGATCAGGTGGCCCATCTCCATGCCGATGACCGTGACTACCGGGATGAGGATGTTGCGCAGGATGTGGCGGCTGACGATGCGGCCGGGCCGCACGCCCTTGGCGCGCGCGAACTTCACGTATTCCTGGTTTTGCGCTTCGGCCACGCCGGAAGCCGTCATCCGCAGGACCAGCGCCACATTGGCCAGCGCCAGGTTGATGGCCGGCATGATCAGGTGGCCCCAGCCGTCGCGCGTCAGGAAGGAAAACGGCACGCCGAACACCGATACCGTGTCGCCGCGGCCGGAGGCGGGCAACCAGCCCAGCCAGACCGCGAACAGCAGGATGAGCATCATGCCCTGCCAGAAATTGGGCAGCGAGAAACCGAGCACCGACGTGCTCATGATGCCGCGGCCCAGGGGCGTATCGCGGTACAGGCCCGCGACCAGCCCCAGCGGAATGCCGAACACACAGGTCATGGTGATGGCCACCAGCACCAGCTCGAAGGTGGCGGGCATGCGCTGCAGGATCATGTCCAGGGCCGGCACGCCCTGCACGAAGGAGTTGCCCAGGTCGCCGTGCACCGCATTCCACAGGAAGTGGGTGTATTGCTGCCACAGCGGCAGGTCCAGGCCCAGGCGGACGATCATGGCCTGGCGGTCGGCGGGGCTGGCTTCGGGACTGACGAGCAACTCGATCGGGTCGCCGACCGCGTAGACCGCACAGAACACGACGACCGAGACGGCGAGTAGAACGAACAGGCTTTGCAAGAGCCTGCGCAGGATGAACAGTGCCACGCGGGAATTCCCTAAACAGTATGCGCAAAAACGCGCCAGCCCAAAGGTGCCCCTCATGGCAACCCTGCGGGTTGCCCGGTCCCCCATGGGGACGCTTTTTGACTTGGGGCGGCCCGGCGTCAAAAAAGGCGCGCGGGCGCTACTTTAACCCGCCGTCCAGGGGGCGCGCGCCGCCGCGCAGGGGAGATTCCGTGGCGGGTAGGGAAAAGCTAGGGCAAACACCTAGGACCGGCTTGGGCCCGCGTGTGCGTGGCGTGGCGTGCGCGTCACGTCGCGGATATCGATTTCCACCCGCCGGTCCCAGGCCTTCAGATTGTCCTGGCCGGAATCCAGCCGTCGCAATTCCACCTTGATGTCCTGGCGCTTCAAGCCCTGCGCGTCCGTCAGGTAGTCAGCCATCGCTTCGAGCTTGGGCCGCATCGATTCCGCGAGGTCCCTGGCGTAGCCGGTGATCGTGATTTCCGCCATATTCGCCCCGCGCTTTTGCCTGGCGTCGTAGGCAATGATGTCCAGGCTGCGGCGTTCGACCTGGGAAAGTTCACTGGCGCCGACGGTCTGGAGGGGATCGGCACCGCGCGTGGCGCTGTCTTCCAGAATCACATACGACTGCCTGGGCCGGCCGCGCCCGGTGGGGGCCGTCAGCGTCCGCGGCGCCGTTGCGGTGTCATCGGCTTGCGCGCGCTTCTGTCTGCCGCCGGGCTCGGCGGCGTGGTAGAGGATTTCAACGCTGCGGTGCCGGGCCGGATCGTCCCAGGGCGCCAGAATCTGGGTCTTCAGTTCGAACAGGTCCTCGCTCAGGCCTTCGGCCACCATGAATTGCTTGAGTCGCTCGACGACGGGCCGCATGTTCACGCGGTGATCGTTGTAGAAGCCGGTGATCTCGATGCGCTGCAATTTCTCGGTCTTGCGCTGCGCGATTTCCTCAAGAAACTCGGCCCTGGCTTCGGCGAGCGATGGGCGCGAGCGAGCCGGGCTCGCGGAACGACGGTCGCGGATCACATCAAGGAAAGACGCGCCTCTCGATTTCGCGGTCAGCAGCGCGACGGTGGCGGGCGCGAGCGTGCGCATCGCGGCGTTGGCGGGGCTGCCTTCGCCGCCAGTGCCGCTACCGGCGGAGCCAGATCCGAATGGATCGTTGTTGAATGGATCCCCCGGCATGCAGTCGCCATGGGGCAAGGGCGGAGCCGCCCGTGTTGCCTTGGAGAGCTCATCCAGCGTCGCCAGCATCCTGTACGGCGCATCCATCATCTTCGCGGTGATGCCGGGATGCCGCGAGGCATTGCCGCCTTGGTTGGAGGGCGGCGCGGGAGGGAGCGGAGCAGGGGGCGGCATCGGAGACATTGCAAACATTCCTGGACAAAAGCGTTGCAAGAAAGCGGGTGAGTAAGCGCGCTGGCTATTTCGTTCCCTCTGTCGTTCCTTGTTGTGCCTGCGCTGTCCAGGTTGGTTCCATCCGGTCGTCAGGGTCTTTGCCCGGCCGCCGCGCCGCGCGCGCGTCACCCGCGCGCGGGGGCAGCCTTCAACCCGCCTTCAGACCCGCTGCTGGATCGGTTGCGCCAGCCGCACCATCGTCACGCCGGGCCGCACCACGACCGCCGGCATGATCAGCACGCAATCTTCATAAGGCGTGGTGACCTCGACCCCATCCGACCAGGCGATGACGGTGCCGGCGTGCGGCAGCTTTTCCAGTCCCTTCCACGGTTCCGAGAAACGGAAATCCGTGCTGTTGGCCGCGATGGCATGCGTCACGCGCAGCGCTTCCTGGCTGGGCGCGGCCGGTGCGAACCAGGCGCCGGGCAGCGCGGCCGCGTCGACGATGCCGGAGGCCACCAGGAAGCGCGCCACCTGATCGATGGCCACCTGATGCGCGCTGGGCGCGCCATGAAAACCGCATTCGATCAGCAGCGAACGCGTGCCGTTGTCTTCGGCACTGCCAAAGCGGCCGTAGTCACGCATGCGCACGCCGGAGGCATGGCCCGCGTCGGCGATGATGTGGGCCGGATTGCCCAGCGTCAGCGCAAGATCGATGTTGTGCGAGTGCACGCCGGACATCTGCAGGGGCACCGTCGAGTTGCTCATGGAGTGGATGTCGAGCAGCCAGTCCGCCTTCTTCACCCAAGGCAGCAGTTGCGCGGCGCGCCGCCGTTCCTGCGTGGAGGGGTCGGCCAGCTTGTCGTCCGACCAGACGCGGTTCATGTCCTCGTCGACGAAACGTGAATCAGTGAAATGCGCGGCATCGAAGCGATCGAAGGCCGCGAGGTTGCAAAACGCCATGGTCAAGGCGCCGCGCTGCGGCCGCAGGCCGGCGCTCAGTACATCTTTCAGCGCCCAGGCTCCGCACAGCTCGTTGCCGTGGATCAGCGCCGTGATCATGACCGTGGGTCCGGGCTGGCCGGAGTCGAAATGCCAGACGCCTTCCGTGCCGGTGTTGCCGGCGCGTTCGACATTGAGGTCGGGATAGGCGAGTTCGAATGGGCGCAGGGGAATGCCGGTGCTGCTGGCGGTTGACATCGGGCCTCCAGGATATGGGTCACTTGGGACAGGACGGGGGGAAGGGGCAAGCATACGCATTGCTCAGCATCGGTCAAGCGCGATTCCGTCGCAACCGCCACGTGCTGTAAGCGCATTCCCGGAAGTAGATAGAAATGCGCTATCCGCAAATGTCAGTCATCCGAAAATTTTTGAGGAATTTCCGACGGAGGCCGAGGCGCGCTCATCAATCTGCCGCGAAAGATGCACGTAAACCGTGTGATTTTTGGCGGATTGTTGCAGCTTTAGAGATATGCGTTTGGCCACTTGAGCCAGGGCCGGTTATAGTTTGCACCCAATCTATCTGGCCGGGCCGCCATTATGCAAACCGACTACGCAGAACTTGTTCGGCGCACGATCCGCAGTGTTCCGGATTGGCCCAAGGCCGGCGTGGTGTTTCGCGACATCACCCCTGTACTGCAAGACCCGCGCACTTTCCGCGCATTGATCGATCTCTTCGTCTATCGCTACATGCGCCAGCGCCTGGATCTGGTCGCCGGCGTGGACGCGCGCGGCTTCATCATCGGCAGCGTTCTCGCCTACGAGCTGAACCTCGGTTTCGTGCCCGTGCGCAAGCAGGGCAAGCTGCCGTATCGCACGGTGGCGGAGCCTTACTCGCTGGAATACGGCAATTCCGCGGTGGAAATCCACACGGACGCGGTGCGTACCGGCCAGCGCGTGTTGCTGGTCGACGATCTCATCGCCACGGGCGGCACCATGCTGGCGGCCGTCAAGCTGCTGCAAAGACTGGGCGCCAATGTGGTCGAGGCCGCCACCATCATCGACCTGCCCGACCTGGGCGGATCGGCCGCGCTGGCCACCACCGGCACGCCGTTGTATTCGATCTGTCGCTACGACGCCGAGAGCGCCTGAGGCGCTTCGGCGAGCCCGGCCGGACCAGACTTCAATGCTGGTCTTTCAGCCGCGGCTTGATGTAATCCAGGAACGCCCTTGTCTTGGCAGGCAAGGTGCGCGACGGCAGCAGGGCGAACAGCGGCACCGGCGTCAGGCTCCAGTCCGGCAGCACCCGCACCAGGCCCGTGCGTTCGATGGCGCGTTCCATGGCGTCGTAGACCAGCAGCGGCACGATGCCCATGCCGCGCACGGCCAGCCGGCCCAGCATGCCCATATTGTTCGACGCCAGGCGGCCGACCACCTGCACGCGCTCGATCCGCTCGCCGGAGTGCAGCATCCAGAACTGATAAACGTCGTTCACCATGGGCCGCAGGCACTCGTGGTGGCTCAGATCGGCCGGCGTGCGCGGTTCGCCATGGCGCGCCAGGTAGGAGGGCGCCGCGTACAGCTGATGCGCCATCAGCACCACCTGGCGGGAAATCAGGCTGGAGTCGGGCTGTTGGCCGAAGCGCAGCACCAGGTCGTAGGGATTGCTGATGGGGTCGATGGGCCGCACGCTCAGATCGAAGTCACATTCGATCTCGGGATACTCGGCGATGAAGTCGCGAATGATCACCGGCAGGAACAGACTGGCCAGGCTGGGCGGCAGCGAGATGCGCAGGCGGCCCTTGGGCTGGGCCGCCATGTCCTGCAACTGGTCGTGGGCGATGCGCGCCTCTTCGACGATGTGGCGACAGCGCTCGAAATAGATCGCGCCGGCCTCGGTCAGGTCGATGCGCCGCGTGGTGCGGTTCAGCAGCTTCATGCCGACCGAACGCTCCAGTTCGGTGACGCGGCGCGACAGCGTGGCCGAAGGGATATTCAGGGCCTCGGCGGCGTGGCTGAAGTTCTTGCGCTTGGCCACCTCGACGAACAAGGCGATGTCGTTAAGCTGGATATCCACGTTTGAAATCCCGGCGTCCTGATAGGACGCTTTGCAGTATCAACACCCGGGCGCGGCGCGTGCCGCGTTTCGCACACGGCGCCGCGCGCTGCAGGCCCGGACTACAGGAACAGCTTATAGGCCGGATTGTCCGTTTCGTTCCAGTACGGATAGTCCACTTCTTCCAGGAAAGCCTTGAACTGCTTCTTGTCCGCCGGCGGAACCTGGATGCCGATCAGGATGCGGCCGTAGTCGGCGCCCTGGTTGCGGTAGTGGAACAGGCTGATGTTCCATTCCGGCTTCATCGAATTCAGGAAACGCATCAAGGCGCCCGGCCGCTCCGGAAACTCGAAGCGGTACAGCACTTCATCGGTCGTCAGCGCGGAACGGCCGCCCACCATATGGCGCAGGTGGGTCTTGGCCATTTCATCGTGGGTCAGGTCCAGCGTGTCGAAGCCGTTCTTGCGGAAGTGCGCGGCGATCTTGTCGGGCTCGGCGGGCGTGGCAACCTGCAGGCCGACGAAGACGTGCGCGCGCGCACTGTCGGAGATGCGGTAGTTGAATTCCGTGACGCTGCGATCGCCCACCAGTTCGCAGAACTTGCGGAAGCTGCCGCGCTGCTCCGGCATGGACACCGCGAAGACGGCTTCGCGCATTTCGCCCACTTCGGCGCGGTCGGCCACGAAACGCAGGCGGTCGAAGTTCATGTTGGCGCCACAGGAGATGGCCACCACCGTCTTGTTCTTCCACTTGTTCTGGGCCAGGTATTGCTTGGCGCCGGCCACGGCCATGGCGCCGGACGGCTCCAGCACGCTGCGCGTGTCCTGGAACACGTCCTTGATGGCGGCGCAGATGGCGTCGGTATCGACCACCACGAAATCATCCACGTACTGCTTGACCAGGCGGAAGGTCTCCGCGCCCACCTGCTTCACGGCCGTGCCGTCGGCGAACAGGCCGACGTCGTTCAGCACCACGCGACGGCCCGCCTTGATACTGCGCAACATGGCGTCCGAGTCCTCGGTCTGCACGCCGATC
Organism: Bordetella sp. N; assembly: GCF_001433395.1. Lineage (GTDB taxonomy): Bacteria > Pseudomonadota > Gammaproteobacteria > Burkholderiales > Burkholderiaceae_B > Bordetella_C. The sequence goes on along the minus strand of NZ_CP013111.1, from coordinate 4,829,811 downwards.
ACCTTGATTTCGGGACGCAGCTGCTTGATGTAGGTGGCGACACCGGAAATCAGGCCGCCGCCGCCGATGGCGACGAACACCGCGTCCAGCTCGCCCGGATGCTGGCGCAGGATTTCCATGCCCACCGTGCCCTGGCCGGCGATCACGTCGGGATCGTCGAAGGGGTGGACGAAGGTCAGCTTCTGCGCCTTTTCCAGCTTGGCCGCGTGGGCGTAGGCGTCGGAGTAGCTTTCACCGGCCAGCACCACTTCGCCGCCCAGGCGCCGCACCGCGTCGACCTTGACCTGCGGCGTGGTGGTGGGCATGACGATGACGGCGCGGCAGCCCAGCTTGCGGGCCGACAGGGCCACGCCCTGGGCGTGGTTACCGGCGGACGCTGCGATGACGCCGCGCGCGCGCTGGGCCGGCGTCAGGTTGGCCATCTTGTTGTAGGCGCCGCGCAGCTTGAAGCTGAAAACCGCCTGCGTGTCTTCCCGTTTGAGCAGAATCGCGTTCGAAATTCGCTGGGACAGGAGCGGGGCCGGGTCCAGGGCGGTCTCGACGGCGACGTCGTAGACTTTCGAAGTGAGTATGCGTTTCAGGTAATCGGTAGACATGGGGAGGGCACCCCCCCTACCGCGCGGAGCGCGGCCCCCCAGGGGGCGGCACTGGCGGGCCGGCAAAGCCGGCTCCGCTGTGCCCTGGGTCGCTCGGTAGGAGAGAGTTTCGGCTTAAGAAAAAGGTTGTTTTCGGGGGGTTGTCTCTGGGTATGCGCTAGCGTCGGGCAGATTACCACAGGGATACGGGGTAACCCGCAGCGGCGGGCGCGGCGATTGCGTCATGGGGGGCCAGCCTTTTTGGGGGGCGCACACGGCTAAACTGCTGCGATGGAAGAATCCCTGATGTCCTCGATCAACTGGATGCTGCAGCTTCTCGCCCTGCCCAATGTGGGCCTGAGCGCGATCTTCGTCATCAGCCTGATTTCCGCCACGCTGCTGCCGCTGGGCTCGGAGCCCGCCGTGTTCGGCTACGTCAAGCTGGCGCCCGACATGTTCTGGCCGGCCATCCTGGTGGCGACGGCAGGCAATACCATCGGCGGGGCCATCAGCTACGCCATGGGCCTGGGCGCCTGGCGCGCGGCGGAGAAATGGAAGGAAAAACACCCCCACAAGGCGGACGAGGCCAAGTCCACCGCCACCGAAAGCCGCTGGCACAGACGCGCCCACGACTGGTGCCACCGCCTGGGGCCGCCGGCCATGCTGCTGTCCTGGCTGCCGGGTGTAGGCGACCCCCTCTGCGCTGTGGCGGGATGGCTACGCTTGTCGTTTTGGCCTTGCGTGGTCTACATGGGTATCGGTAAATTCCTGCGCTACCTCGCCATGACGGGCGGCCTGATCTGGCTGTTCCCGCAGACATGACCCCCTGATGCCGTGCCACGAGCACGCCCGGGCAGGTCGAAGCCGGCGCCGGCAGCGGGATCGGGACGCAACCCGCCCCCCGCCGGCAAACCCTCTCAGATTTCTGTAAGTGTGTGGCCGCACAACGCTTTTCCAGCGCCGGTTGGGGGTTATCCCTCGGCTGTCCGGCGGCCATGACGTAGAATGCGCTTTTAAGGGCCTACCCTCAGCATCCATGAACGCCCCCATCGCCAGCCTGATCCTCGACGCGGCGACGCCGCCCGCTCCCGGCACCCGCCTGCGAGAAATCCCCTACAACTACACCTCGTTTTCCGACAAGGAAATCGTTGGCCGCCTGCTCGGCGTGGACGCATGGCAGTTGCTGTCCGACCTGCGCGGCGAGCGCCGTACCGGCCGCTCCGCGCGCATGTTGTACGAGGTGCTGGGCGATATCTGGGTAGTTCGCCGCAATCCCTATCTGCAGGACGACCTGCTGGAAAATCCGAAACGCCGGAACCAGCTGATCGAGGCCCTGCATCATCGCCTGTCCGAAATCGACAAGCGGCGTGAACCGGCGCGTATCGACTTCCAGGAAGGCCGCGACCTGTACCGCGACGAGAAGGTGCTGCAGCTGATCGAGCGCGCCCGCGCCGCCATCGCCGCCTTCCAGGCCCAGTTCGACGAAACCGCCGCGCTGCGCAAGCAGGCGCAGAAGGTGCTGGGCCGCATCACAGCCCGCGACAACATCAAGTTCGATGGCCTGTCGCGCGTGGCTCACGTCACCGATGCCACCGACTGGCGCGTCGAGTACCCCTTCGTGGTGCTGACCCCCGACAGTGAAGACGAAATCGCCGCCATGGTGCGCGGCTGTATCGAGCTGGGTCTGACCATCATCCCGCGTGGGGGTGGCACCGGCTACACCGGCGGCGCCATTCCCCTGACGTGGAAGTCGGCCGTCATCAATACCGAGAAATTCGAGACGCTGGGCCAGGTCGAGTCCTGTACCCTGCCGGGCCGCGATGGGGAAGTTGCGACCATTTTCACCGGCGCGGGTGTCGTCACCAAGCGCGTGTCGGATGCCGCCGCCGCGGCGGGCTTCGTTTTCGCCGTCGATCCCACGTCGGCCGAAGCGTCCTGCGTGGGCGGCAACATCGCGATGAACGCGGGCGGCAAGAAAGCCGTGCTGTGGGGCACCGCGCTGGACAATCTGGCCTGGTGGCGCATGGTCGACCCCGAGGGCAACTGGCTGGAAGTCACGCGCCTGGCGCACAACATGGGCAAGATCCATGATGTGGACATGGTCCGCTTCGAAGTTCAATGGTTCGACGGCCGCGGCAAGCCCGGGGCCACGCCGCTGCGCAGCGAAATCCTGGAAATCGAAGGCCGCCGCTTCCGCAAGGAAGGCCTGGGCAAGGACGTCACCGACAAATTCCTGGCCGGCCTGCCCGGCGTGCAGAAAGAAGGCTGCGATGGCCTGATCACGTCCGCGCGCTGGGTGCTGCATCGCATGCCCGCGCACACGCGCACGGTCTGCATGGAGTTCTTCGGCCAGGCCCGCGACGCCATTCCGTCCATCGTCGAGGTCAAGCACTACCTGGATACCGACGGCAAGACGCGCGGGGCGATCCTGGCGGGCCTGGAGCATCTGGACGAGCGCTATCTGCGCGCCGTGGGCTACGTCACCAAGAGCAAGCGGGGCGTCCTGCCCAAGATGGTGCTGATCGGTGACATCGTCGGCGACGACGATGCCGGCGTGGCCGCCGCCGCCAGTGAGGTGGTGCGCCTGGCCAACACCCGCCACGGCGAAGGTTTCGTGGCCGTGAGCGCGGAAGCGCGCAAGAAGTTCTGGGCCGACCGGTCGCGCACCGCGGCCATCGCGCGTCACACCAACGCCTTCAAGATCAACGAAGACGTCGTGATTCCGCTGAACCGCATGGGCGAGTACACGGATCACATCGAACGCATCAACATCGAGCTGTCCACGCGCAACAAGCTCAAGCTGCTGGACGCGCTGGACGCCTTCCTGGCCGAGCCCTTGCCCCTGGGCAAGTCGGAAGACGCCGAAGACGCCGAGATCACCCGCGCGGAAGTGCTCAACGAGCGCACCCGCCATGCGCAGGATGTCATCGACGCGACGCGCGCGCGCTGGCGCTGGATGCTGGACCACCTGGACGTGCCGCTGACGCAGGCGCTGCCGGACCTGGCCCGCCTGGGCCTGGTGCACATGCAGTCGACCCTGGCCGACCGCATCGTCGCGCAGCCGGGCGCACGCGTGTTCGACGTGGTGCAGGACCGCACCCTGCGCACGTCCTGGAAGACCGAAGTGCTGGCGGAAATGCAGCGCGTCTTCCCGGGCAGCGCCTGTCAGAAGGTGCTGGACGAGATGCGCGCCATCCACGCGCGCGTGCTCAAGAGCCGGGTCTTCGTGGCCTTGCACATGCACGCGGGCGACGGCAACGTACACACCAACATCCCCGTCAATTCCGACGACTACGAGATGCTGGGCGAGGCCAACGAGGCCGTCGCGCGCATCATGCAGATCGCCCGTGACCTGGATGGCGTGATTTCGGGCGAGCACGGCATCGGCCTGACCAAATACGAATTCCTGACCCAGGAAGAGCTGCAGCCTTTCCAGGACTACAAGCGCAAGGTCGACCCGGAAGGGCGCTTCAACGCCGGCAAGCTGATGCCCGGCGCGGACCTCACGCATGCCTGGACGCCCAGCTTCAACCTGATGGGGCATGAGTCGCTGATCATGCAGCAAAGCGAGATTGGCGCGATTTCCTCGTCGGTCAAGGACTGCCTGCGTTGCGGGAAGTGCAAGCCGGTGTGCGCCACCCACGTGCCGCGCGCCAATCTGCTCTATTCGCCGCGCAACAAGATTCTCGCCACCTCGCTGCTGGTGGAAGCGTTCCTGTACGAAGAGCAGACCCGCCGGGGCGTCAGCCTCAAGCATTGGGAAGAATTCGAGGACGTGGCCGACCACTGCACGGTCTGCCACAAGTGCTACAACCCCTGTCCGGTGGACATCGACTTCGGCGACGTGTCGATGAATATGCGGGCGCTGCTGCGCCGCATGGGCAAGAAGTCCTTCAATCCGGGCACGGCCGCGGCCATGTTCTTCCTCAACGCCAAGGACCCCGCCACCATCAACGCCACCCGCAAGGCGATGGTGGGTGTGGGCTACAAGGTGCAGCGCGCCGCCAACGATCTGCTGTCGGGCCTGGTGCGCAAGCAGACGCGCACGCCGCCGGCGACCGTCGGCAAGGCGCCGCTGCGCGAGCAGATCGTGCACTTCGTCAACAAGAAGATGCCGGGCGGCCTGCCCAAGCAGACCGCGCGCAAGCTGCTGGATATCGAAGACGCCAACTACGTGCCCATCATCCGGAATCCGCAGACCACGTCGGCGGAAACCGAGGCGGTGTTCTACTTCCCCGGCTGCGGCTCGGAGCGCCTGTTCTCCCAGGTGGGCCTGGCCACCCAGGCCATGCTGTGGCATGCCGGCGTGCAGACCGTGTTGCCGCCTGGATACTTGTGCTGCGGCTACCCGCAGCGCGGCAACGGCATGAACGACAAGGCCGATCAGATCATTACCGACAACCGGGTGCTGTTCCACCGGGTCGCCAATACGCTGAACTACCTGGACATCAAGACCGTGGTGGTCAGCTGCGGCACCTGCTATGACCAGTTGGCGGGGTATGAATTCGAGAAGATCTTCCCCGGCTGCCGCCTGATCGACATCCACGAATACCTGCTGGAAAAGGGCATCAAGCTGGATGGCGTGCAAGGCGTGCGGTACATGTACCACGACCCCTGCCATACGCCGATGAAGCTGCAGGACCCGATGAAGACGGTGAAGTCGCTGGTTGGCGACGGCGCCATCAAGAGCGACCGCTGCTGCGGGGAATCGGGGACGCTGGCGGTATCGCGGCCGGACGTCTCCACCCAGGTCCGCTTCCGCAAGGAAGAGGAGCTGCGCAAGGGCGCGGACGTGGTGCGCGCCGACGGCTTCACCGGCGATGTGAAGGTGCTCACCTCCTGCCCGTCCTGCCTGCAGGGTCTGTCGCGCTACGAAGGCGATACCAAAATGGAAGCCGACTACATCGTGGTCGAGATGGCGCGGCATATCCTTGGTGAGGACTGGATGGCGTCCTACGTCAAGCGCGCCAATGCTGGCGGTATTGAACGCGTACTTGTTTAAACCGAAAGAAGAAAAAGAAGACGCCGCTCACGCGGCGTTTTTTTTTGCCGCCGTCGGCGTCCGGCCACTGCGCCGGTAGCCTCCGCGATGATCCCGACCGGGTTGGGGCACGCATTCTTTTACCCAGACGTACCGAAACGGCCTAGACTCATTCCCGCGCACGCCCGCAGCGGTTAGAGTCACAAAATGGCGCCGAGTCATCGGCGCCTTCACCCTTCCGGCCCAGGCATAAGAAATAATTATTCAGGGACAGCAGAAAGTAAGCAAAAAATACATGGTACTGTCGCGTAACAATCGCGATGCCAGTCCGAATTTAATCGCCATCAAGTCGATACAAACCGAAAATATCTGCGTGAAACACCTTTTATTTCAGATAGACGAAGAAAGTCTCTGCAAATAACTGTTGAATAATTGTCGCCCGCAATACAATCGTGTTTCTATAGGTATCTACGCGCGGACCTTCGCGGCACCTGCGTCGCTACCTCGAATATCGGAGATAACGAAGTGATGGAAATGAAGGCGCCCGCGACCATCCCGTATTTTTTGCAGGAACAGGTCAGAAGGATGATCGTGGACGGCACGCTGCGGCCCGGCCAGCCGCTGCGTGAGCAGGAGCTGGAACGGCGCTTCGGCACCAGCCGCAGCCCTATCCGCGAGGCGCTGCGCCTGCTGGAACTGAGCGGCCTGGTCACGCATGCCCAGCGGCGCGGCTTCCGCGTGGCCCTGTATGGCGAGCGGGAGATCCGCCACATCTATCAGTTGCGTGCCGAGCTTGAAGCCTACGCCATGGTCCGGTTGGCGGAGCTCAGCAACCTGGCGCCGCTCATGGCCGAATTGAGCAGCTATCACGTGCGCCTGCTGGATTGCGTGCCCGAAGAAAGGGCGCAGGAACTTCTGGATCTCATCAGCGAATTCTTCAACACCATCGTGCGCGTCAATGACAACCAGCCGCTGGCGGCCGCGCTGTCGAAACTGAATGACCGCTGCGATCCCCTGCGCCACATCCTGCTGCGGCGCAAGACCGTGCCCAGCGCGCAACTCGTGGAAGGGATCGGCCGCGTCCTGGAGGCCTTGAAGGCCAAGGACCTGCCCCGCGCCGCCGCCGTCCGCCGGGCGATGACCGAGGCCTTCCTGCCGCTGGTATTGGAGGCGTACGCCGCCGAGGTCTACCCCGAGGCGGCGAGCGTCGGGTAAGCGCCAGCCAGGGCAGGACGTCGCTCAGGCGACGGGGCCGCCCGGCATCGTCCGGACTGCGATCCCCGCCTTTTCCAGCGCGGCGCGGATGCCGTTGGCGAAGATCAGGGCATTGGGTTGGTCGCCGTGGATGCACAGGGTGTCCGCCTGCACCGGTACGTCCTTGCCGTTGACGGAGCGCACCTTGCCTTCCGAGGCCATGCGCACGACCTGGGCCACTGCCGTTTCCAGATCCTCGATCATGGCGCCGGGGCGATTGCGCGGCGACAGCGAACCGTCGTCCTGATACGTGCGGTCGGCAAAGACTTCACTGGCCACTTTCAGGCCGGCTTCCTGGGCGGCGCGCACCAGTTCGCTACCCGCCAGGCCGTACAGCACCAGCGACGCATCGACATCGCGCACGGCGCGGCAGATGGCTTGCGCCAGCGCCGTATCCTTGACGGCCATGTTGTACAAGGCGCCGTGCGCCTTCACATGGTGCAGGCGGGCGCCTTGCGACGCCGCCACGCCGGCCAGCGCGCCCACTTGATACACCACCATGTCATACGCTTCGGCCGGGCTGATCTGCATCACGCGGCGGCCGAAGCCGGCCAGGTCGGGCAGGCTGGGATGGGCGCCCAGGGCAACGCCATGGGCCAGCGCGGCGGCGACGGTCTTGCGCATGGTGCCGGGGTCGCCACCGTGGAATCCACAGGCGATGTTGGCCGCGGTGACGTACTGCAACACGGCATCGTCGTTGCCCATATGCCAGGCGCCGTAGCTTTCGCCCATGTCGCAATTCAAATCTATGGAGAGTGCCATCTGCTCGATTCTTATCGTGGGGTTGGTCGTATCGCGCCAGCGGGCCGCGGCTCGTCGAGCCGGGGCGTGGGGGGCGCGTGCCCGGGCCATGCTGCCCTGAGGCGCAGTGTAATCCCGCGCGCCCAATGCAAACACCGCCGCCGTGCAGGCACGGTCGGCGGTGTCGGGACCACCCGCGCGCGGGATGCAAACAAACCCGGCGCGGGCGTGAAGTCCGTCTGAAGACTTACTTGGCGAACAGGGATTCCATGTTCTTGAACGACTTGAATTCCAGGGCGTTGCCCGACGGATCCAGGAAGAACATCGTGGCTTGTTCGCCGACTTCACCCTTGAAGCGGATGTAGGGCTCGATCACGAACTTGGTGCCGGCCTTGGTCAGCTTGCCGGCCATGTCTTCCCAGGCTTCCATCGGCAGGATGGCGCCGAAGTGGCGCACCGGCACGTCATGGTCGTCGACCGCGCTGGTTTGCTTGTGGCCGCATTCGTCCGGCGCCAGATGGGCGACGATCTGGTGACCGTAGAAATTGAAGTCCACCCATTCCGGGGCGCTGCGCCCCTCCGGACAGCCCAGCAGGTCGCCGTAGAAGGCGCGCGCCTCGGCGATGTCGCGGACGGGGAACGCGAGGTGGAAAGGAGGAATGACGGCAGTCTGAGCACTCATGATGATTTCCAAAGCGGGTGAGACGAAGACGGGATCGGCGCGATGATGCAGTCCCGGCCGAACAGGCAGGGCGCAGTTTAGGGCTTGTTTTTTCGATTGAAAAACGATATTTTTTGGGTCTTAGCAACGTTTTTTGTGATCGATTGCCATGAGCATGCTGCGCGAGTTCAAGACCTTCGTCGCGGTGGCGCGCGATGGCACTTTCACCGGGGCGGGCCACCAGCTGGGCCTGACCCAATCCGCGGTCAGCGCCCAGATACGCCGTCTGGAAGAATTCATCGGGGTGGAATTGTTCGATCGCGGCGCGCGCAATGCGGCGCTGAATGCCGCGGGTCGCGAAGTGCTGGCGCACACCGAGGAATTGCTCGGCCTGGTCGATCGAATGGTGCGCCAGGTCGGCAGCGGCCATGTTTCCGGCGCTTTGCGCGTGGCCGCCATCGCATCGGTGCAGCAGAGTCTGCTGGTGCAAGCCCTGGCCGCCTTGCGCGCCGACTATCCGGACGTCAGTGTGCGCATCGTGCCTGGCGTGTCGCTGGCGCTGCTGGGGCAGGTCGATTCGGGTGAAGTCGACCTGGCGGTGCTGATACGCCCGCCGTTCACTCTGCCGCCGGAACTGGAGTGGCGGCCTTTGCTGGCCGAACCCATGGTGGTCGCGGTGGCGGACGGCTTGCCGGAGATGACGTGGCGCGAGGCCTTGGCCTCCCAGCCCTTCATCCGCTATGAAAGGGCCTCGTTCGGCGGGCGTCTGGTCGACAATTTTCTGCGGCGCCACCGCATCGCGGTTCACGATGCCGTGGAACTGGACGAGATCGACGCCATCGCCAACCTGGTGCGGCATGGCCTGGGGGTGGCCATGCTGCCGCGGACGCGTCAGTTGAACGTGGAGGGCTTGCGCTTCCTGGACCTGGGCGCGGCCGCCTTCGACCGCGAGATCGGCATCGTGGCGCGACGCAATGCCGACCCGGACGGCCTGGCCGGCAAGATGTCGCGCTTCCTCCTAACCGCCGCTAACTAAAATCTGGGACACCGCGGAGCCGGGTCCCCCGGTCCGCGGGTGTCGCCCCCTTGAGGGGGAAGCGCGTAGCGCGTGGGGGAGGGCCCACCTTCCGGTCCGCCGGTGTCGCCCCCTGGGGGGCCGCGCTACGCGCGGTAGGGGGGGGTCCCTTCCTCGCAACGGATGGTGATGGGGTTGGCGCGTAGTGCCGCCATCACCTTGTCGTTCACGGCGCCGTCAACGTCCGTCACCACATAACCGATCTCGCCGCGCGTCTGCAAATTCTGGCTGCAGATGTTCAAGCCTTGCTCGGCCAACAGATTGTCCAGCGTGCCCAAGGCCCCCGGCACGTTCTTGTGAATGTGCAGGATGCGCGCCGTGCCCGAATGCTCGGTGAACGGCAGTTCGGGGAAATTCACCGCGCCCTTGGTGGTGCCGCTCTGGATGAAGCGCACCAGCTTCTCCGCCACTTCACGGCCGATGTTTTCCTGCGACTCCTGCGTGCTGCCGGCAATGTGCGGCGTCAGGATGACGTTGGGCAGGCCCACCAGCGGGCTGGCCAGGGGTTCGTCCTTGCTCTTGGGTTCGACCGGGAACACATCCAGGGCCGCGCCGCCCAGGTGCTTGGACGTCAGCGCCCCGTGCAGGGCATCGATGTCCACCACGGTGCCGCGCGACGCGTTGATCAGGATCGCGCCCGGCTTCATCAGCGCCAGCGTTTCGGCATTGATGATGTTTTCCGTGCTGCGCCCGCCCGGCACGTGCAGGGTCACCACATCGCTCTGCGCCAGCAGGTCGGCCAGCGTGGACACGGCGCGGGCATTGCCTAGGGGCAGCTTCGCCTCGACGTCATGGAACACGACCCGCATGCCCACGCTTTCAGCCAGCGTGCCCACCTGGGAGCCGATGTTGCCGTAGCCGACCACGCCCAGCGTCTTGCCACGCGCTTCATAGGCGCCGTTGGCCGTCTTGTCCCAATGGCCTTCATGCACGCGGTCGTTCTTTTCCGGCACGCGGCGCAACAGCAGGATGGCTTCGCCCAGCACCAGTTCAGCCACCGAGCGAGTGTTCGAGAACGGCGCGTTGAAGACAGGCACGCCGCCGCGCATGGCACCGTCCAGGTCGACCTGGTTGGTGCCGATGCAGAAGCAGCCGACCACGCGCACTGACGGGAAGTCCTTGAACAGCGACGCATCCAGGTGCGTGCGCGAGCGGATGCCGACGACTTCCGCGCCGGCCAGGGCCGCGCGCAATTCGGCGGGCGGCAGCGACGAGGAGTAGGTCGCGATATCGTTGAACCCGGCATCACGGAAAACGGCGACGCCGCTGGGGTGAACATTCTCGAAGAGGACAATCTGCGCCATGCTGCTCTAGCTCCAAACACAAATGAGAATCATATTCTATTAGGATTGTGTCTTCGCCAGCCTGAAACAGCCCGCGATGCCTTCGACACTGGACGCGATGATCGACGCGGCCGGCCTCGGGGGAGGGCGGCTCGGCGCTTCTGCGTATAAACCCTGACAGACGCTAGGGTAGCTCGTGCCCGCAACCGCCATGCCCCAAGCCCATGGCGCGGGGAGGGACATGGCCCGATTTCTTTATTCAGCCAGCCGTTCAGCCGGGAAAGTCAGCGAGAACGTGCTGCCTTTGCCGACGTCGCTGACGATGCCCAGTTCGGCATCGTGGCGCATCGCGATGTGCTTGGTGATCGCCAGCCCCAGCCCGGTGCCGCCCACGGCGCGCGAGCGGCCACGGTCGACGCGGTAGAAGCGTTCCGTCAGGCGCGGGATGTGGCGCGGGGCGATGCCGATGCCCGTGTCGCGCACGCTGTAGCGCGCGCCGCCATCGGGCAGGCGCTCCCAGATGGTGGTGATGGTGCCCCCATCGGGGGTGTAGCGGACCGCATTGGTCAGCAGGTTGGCGAACGCCGAGGACAGCTCGTTTTCCGCGCCCAGCACGTCCAGGCTGTCGTCGATCTGCCATTGCACGTCGTGGCGGCCGGCGGACAGCGCGTCGACCTGCTGGCGCACGGTCTGCAGCAAGGTGCCGATACGCACGGGATGCGGCTCGGCGCTGGGCGAGGATTCCAGCGTGGACAGGGTCAGCAGATCCGCCACGATGGCCTGCATGCGCTGGGCCTGCTCGTGCATCATGGACAGATACTGGTCGCGCTGCTCCTGCGTCAACGCTTCCTGCGGCATGTCGCGCAGCGTCTCCAGGAAGCCGGCCAGCACCGTCAGCGGCGTGCGTAGTTCATGGGACACATTGGCGACGAAATCGCGCCGCGTGGTTTCCAGCTTTTCGATCTGGGTGACGTCGCGCGTGATCAGCAGGCGCTGGTCGCGGGCATAGGCCGTCAGCTGCATCATCAGCAGGCGTTCCTGGCTGCCGATCGCGATCCGCACCAGGATGGGTTCAGGCCAGTCCGTCTGGTGGCTGTACTCGACGAATTCCGGCGCGCGCACCAGATTCAGCAGATTGGCGCCGCGGTCGGCGGGCAGGCGCAGCCCCAGGTGCTGGCGGGCCACGCGGTTGCACCAGTCGATCTGCAGGTCCTGATTCAGCGTGACCGCGCCGTCAGGCAGAGCCTGGGCGGCGGCCAGCATGCCCTGCATGGCATCGCGGCTTTCGGCCAGCTGGCGGGTCTGGGCCCGGACGTAGCGGTAGAGGGGGGCAAGGATGTCATCCCAAGGCCCTACCGCCACGGGCGGGGATTCCTCGGGATTACGCGCCCAGTGGGCGGCTCGCTGCGTCCGCAGGCTGCGGCTGATCAACATCGCCGACAGCGCCACGCACATCAGGATCCAGCCCCAGGGGGCGCCCAAAAGCCATTGGGCGAGGGCGGACAGCAGCGCCCACAACACTATGAAAACAATCGTACGCAGCCAGATCATGGTGCGGGCATTTTAACCCTGGTGGAATCGCGCTCAGCGCGAGGGAAGCTGGGCGGTGAAGCGGTAGCCGCTGCCGCGCACCGTCTCGACGTGCAGATCGTGGCCGCTGGGCTCCAGGGCCTTGCGCAAGCGACGGATGTGCACGTCCACGGTACGTTCTTCCACGAACACGTGATCGCCCCAGACCTGATCCAGCAGCTGGGAGCGCGAGAACACGCGTTCCGGGTGGGTCATGAAGAAATGCAGCAGGCGGAACTCGGTCGGTCCGATCTGCAGCGAATGGCCGCTGCCGTTCAGGCGGTGGGTGACCGGATCCAGGCGCAGGCCGGCGACGTCGATCACGTCATCGGTCAGCTGCGGCGCGCGGCGGCGCAGCACGGCCTTGATGCGGGCCATCAATTCCTTCGGCGAGAAGGGCTTGGTGATGTAGTCGTCGGCGCCGGCTTCCAGGCCGTCCACCTTGTCCTGCTCCGAGCCCTTGGCCGTGAGCATGATGACGGGAACGGTGCGGGTGCGCTCTTCGTTGCGCAGCTTGCGGGCCAGGGACAGGCCGGAGGTGCCGGGCAACATCCAGTCCAGCAGGATGAGATCGGGCAGCTCGGCGCGGATGAGCGTCTGGGCCTGGTCCGCGTCGAAGGCGCGCAGGACTTTGTGCCCAGCGAACGACAGGTTGACCGCGATCAATTCCTGAATCGCGGGTTCGTCTTCGACAACGAGTATGGTGCTGGACATGTGGGTTCGGTATCGGTGAAGCGTGTATTGATTAGTCGGTGAAGCCTGCTCCGCGGATGGCAGTGCGGCGTCAGAACATTGCGATAGTATGGCCGTAATATTTCAGGTATGTGACGGAAGGGGCCGCGGGACGGGGAAGTGCGGTCTATCGGCAGGCCCCAATCGGCTACCATTGCGCCTTGACCCCGGAATCAACCATGCAAAACCCCTCCACGCCCCCCGAATCGTCCGCAGGTACCACCCATTTCGGTTACTCGACGGTTCAGGAAACCGACAAGGCGCGCAAAGTCGCCGAGGTGTTCCATTCAGTCGCCTCGCGCTATGACGTCATGAACGACCTGATGTCGGCGGGCCTGCACCGGATCTGGAAAGCCTTCACCATCGGCCGCGCCGCGATTCGTCCGGGCATGCGGGTGCTGGATATCGCCGGGGGCACGGGCGATCTGGCCAAGGCCTTCGCGCGCCGCGCCGGCCCGTCCGGCGAAGTCTGGCTGACCGATATCAACGATTCCATGTTGCGCGTTGGCCGCGACCGCATGACCGATGCCGGCCTGTTGTTGCCGACCACCGTCTGCGACGCGGAAAAGCTGCCTTTCCCCGACCGTTATTTCGACCGGGTCAGCGTGGCCTTCGGCCTGCGCAACATGACGCACAAGGACCGCGCGCTGGCGGAAATGACGCGCGTGCTCAAGCCGGGCGGCAAGCTGCTGGTGCTGGAGTTCTCCCGTGTCGCCAAGCCCCTGGCGCCGGCTTATGACTGGTATTCGTTCAACATCCTGCCGTGGCTGGGCCAGAAAGTCGCCGGCGACGAGGCCAGCTACCGCTACCTGGCTGAATCCATCCGCATGCATCCGGACCAGGACACTCTGGCTGACATGCTGCGCACGGCCGGCCTGGACCGCGTTCAGTACTTCAACCTGACAGCGGGCATCGCCGCGCTGCACGAGGGCGTGCGCCTGGGTTGATCGCGCGGCGCCTTTCTCTACAGGGCCGCCGCTTGTCCTGAAGGGAAAGTTCGGATATTCTCTGGCTTTCAGCAATCTGTAAGCAATCGCCTGGTCTCGCGCATTTTTGCCGCGGGGCCACCCTGAAAGGGCCATCCGCCCTAACGGGCAATGGCGGGATACCAGGAGTATTCGTCATGTCCAGCCGTCTTTTCACCCGTTTCTGTGCCGCGGCCCTGATCGCCGTGGCCGGTACCGCGATGGTCACCACCTCTTTCGACGCTGAAGCCAAGCGCGTCGGCGGTGGCAGCAGCGCGGGCCGTCAATCAAGCAACGTCACCACGCAGCGCCAGGCCACCACGCCGCCGGCCGCCGCGAACAATACCGCGGGCGCCACCGGCGCCGCCGCGCCGGCCGCCGGCGCAGCGGCTGGTGCCGCCGCCGCGGGCGCGCGCACCGGCGCTTCCCGTTGGCTCGGCCCCATCGCCGGCATCGCCGCGGGCCTGGGTATCGCGGCCTTGTTGTCGCACATGGGCCTGTCGGGCGCGTTCGCCGAAATGCTCTCCAGCATGCTGCTGATCGGCCTGGTCATCTTCGCCGTCCTGTTCGTCATTCGCCGCCTGCGCGGCGCCGGCCCGCGTCCCGCCATGCAGGGCGCCTACGGCATGAACCGCGACAACGGCGCGGCTGACCAGCAATCGCCTTCGTGGCGTGACGTCGTGATGCCCAAGAAGGCCGCCGAGCCGGCGCCCGTCGCCCAGGCCAGCGCTTTCCAGGGCCAGCAGCAAGCTTTGCAAGCCGCTCCGGTCGCCGCCGTTGCCGCGGGCGCTGCCCAAGGCAATGACTGGTTCATCCCGGGTGACTTCGATACGGCCCGCTTCCTGCAGGAATCGAAGGAGCAGTTCAAGCGCATCCAGGGTATCTGGGACAGCGGCGACACCGATCGTCTGCGCGAATTCCTCACCGATGACCTGATCACCGAACTCAAGCCGCAGCTGCTCGACCGCAAGGGCGAACCCAGCAAGACCGAAGTGGTCCTGCTGAACGCCGAGCTGCTCGGTATCGAATCCGTGTCCGACGGACACCTGGCCAGCGTGCGCTTCTCCGGCATGCTGCGCGAGGCCGCGGGCACCGAAGCCTTCCGTTTCGAGGAAGTCTGGAACTTGTTCAAGCCCGCCCAAGGTGGCTGGTTGCTAGCCGGGATTCAGCAGATTCCCGTCGAGTACGCCAGCTGAGGGTGGCCTGAGCGGGCGGAGAGTATGCAAGTACCTTCCGCCCTCCCGTCTGCCGCTCCCGGGGGGGAGGGCCTGGGCACACGATGGTTCGCCATTGCGTCGTCCAGCCAACGGCAGACGGGTCAAGAGCATGTGGGTTTTCTTCTCTAGCGGTGCGCCTTGCTCGGGCAGCCGCCCTGACACCGGCTCTTTTGAGCCGGTTTTTTTCGTTGTGAAGCCCAGGCCGGTAACCCGGTAAACTCGACCTTTACCGAATATGCCGGCGGCCCGCTCGGGCCGAACCAGAACGCTCATGCTGCCTTTCCCTGCCTTGCCTAGCCCGTCGCGCCTGCTGTGCGGCGCGCTCAATGCCTTGCTCAAACGCGAGGAGTGGGCGCGCGATCGCCTGGCCCGCCACGCGGGCAAGACGGTGCGCCTGTCCTTCGGACGCTTCCAGCTGGCATTGACGGTGGATGCGCAGGGCTACGCGGACGTTGCCGACACTGCCATCGTGCCGGATGTCACCTTGACCCTGGACAGCGGCAAATTCAGCCTGGGGCGCCTGCTGGGCGCGGAAGGCAGGGCGCTGGCGCGGGCCTCCGCGCGTGAACGGGCCGATGCCTTCGCGGACATGACGCATATCTCCGGCGACGCCGGTTTGGCCCAGGTCGTGGCGGAACTCGCCGCCAATCTGCGCTGGGACGTGGAGGACGAGCTGGCGCGTGTCGTCGGCGATATCCCCGCCACCCGGCTGACCCAGGGTGTGCGCGGTGCGACGCGCGGCGCGCGCGACGTGGCGCAGCGCATCGGCGGCAACGTGGCTGAATACCTGTCCTATGAGCAGGGCGTGCTGGCCAACCGTCCGGTGCTGCAAGGCTGGCGCGATGGCGTCACCGGCGTGGCCGCCGGTGTCGATGCCCTGGCCGCCCGCCTGGCGCGGCTGGAGGCGCGTTTGAGCCGGCTGGATGGTGCCCAATCCGCGGTGGGGCAAGCCTGAACGCCATGCTGACCTTTCTGCGTTTTGTCCGTATCGCTTTCGTTGCCTGGCGTTATGGCCTGGATGAGCTGGTGCTCTCCAGCATCAAGCATCCGCTGGCGACGTTCCTGTTGCGTATCGTGCGTTTCGGCAGGCGTCCGCGCACGCCGCGCGGCGTGCGCCTGCGTCGCGCGCTGGAGTCGCTGGGACCCATCTTCGTCAAGTTCGGCCAGGTGCTGTCGACCCGCCGCGATCTGATTCCGGCCGATATCGCCGCCGAACTGGCGCTGCTGCAGGACCGTGTGCCGCCGTTCCCGTCCAAGCAGGCGGCCGCCTGCATCGAGACCGCCCTGGGCGCGGCGCCGGCCGTGCTGTTCAAGCATTTCGAGGTCGATCCCGTGGCCTCGGCCTCCATCGCCCAGGTCCACTTCGCCGTGCTGCACGATGGCCGCGAAGTGGCGGTCAAGGTGCTGCGGCCGGGCATGCTGGGCATCATCGAAAAAGACATGGCGCTGCTGCGCATGGTGGCCGCCGTGATCGAACGCATGGGCGCGGACGGCCGCCGCCTGAAGCCGCGCGAGGTCGTGGCCGAGTTCGACAAGTACCTGCATGACGAACTGGATCTGGTGCGCGAAGCCTCCAATTGCAGCCAGCTGCGCCGCAACTTCGGCCCGGACACGGGGCGTGGCGGCGTGCTCATCGTGCCCGAGGTGATCTGGGAGTTCACCACCAACACCGTCTTCACCATGGAGCGGATGTACGGCATACCGGTGGGCCAGGTCGACCGCATGCGCGCCGCCGGCATCGATATTCCCAAGCTGGCGCGCACCGGCGTCGAGATTTTCTTCACCCAGGTGTTCAGCGACGGTTTCTTCCACGCCGATATGCACCCGGGCAATATTTACGTGTCCGACCGGCCCCAGACGCTGGGCCACTACATCGCGCTGGACTTCGGCATCGTGGGTTCGCTGTCCGAGTTCGACAAGAACTATCTGGCGCAGAACTTCCTGGCGTTCTTCCGGCGCGATTATCGCCGCGTGGCGCAGCTCCACATCGAATCCGGCTGGGTACCCGCCGACACCCGCGAAGAAGAGCTGGAGGGGGCCGTACGGGCCGTGTGCGAGCCTTATTTCGATCGACCGCTGTCGGAAATATCACTGGGCCAGGTGTTGCTGCGCCTGTTCCAGACCTCGCGCCGCTTCAATGTGGAAATCCAGCCACAGTTGGTGCTGTTACAGAAGACCCTGCTGAACGTCGAAGGGCTGGGGCGCGAGCTCGATCCCAATCTCGACCTGTGGAAGACCGCCAAGCCTTACCTGGAGCGCTGGATGCGCGAACGCATGGGCTTGTCCGGCATCCGCAAACAGCTGGAAAAGGAGGCGGCGCAATGGTCGCAGATGCTGCCGTCCTTGCCGCGCCTGCTGCATGAACGCCTGTCGCGACCCAATGTCGAACCGGCTTTGCTGCTGGAAATCGGCCGCTTGCGCCAGGCGCGCGAGCACGGCAATCGCCTGCTTACGGTCATCGCGGCGGCCCTTGCAGTGGGGGTGGCGCTGGTCATCTGGTTCAACGTCCGTTAGCATCACGGGCCGCCACCATCAAGGTGGTAGTCATGTTTCTGACATAATTCTGTCATTACACGTTCGCACGCGAGAGCGATAAAGGCGACTACGGGCTGTTGGGGGCCCGTCGGTCGTACGCACATCCACATCCCGTTCGGCCGATTACAAACCGATTCCAGGCGCCTCGCGCCCGTGTCCGGAGGAAGAGACTTGCGCTTCGAAGCAGTCTGCGACCTGACGGGTGGGATTTTCGAACATCATCAGGGCCTATATCTCATGCTTTATCCCGAACTCTTCAAAACCATGGAAGCCGTACGCTGGAATATGTCGACCGACATACCCTGGGACGACTTCGATCGGAGCAAGCTGTCGGACGAGCAGGCCAATACGATCAAGATGAATGCCATCACGGAGTGGGCGGCCTTGCCCGCGACCGAGATGTTTTTGCGCGACAACCACGGCGACAGCGATTTCAGCGCTTTCATTTCCGTGTGGTTCTTTGAAGAGCAGAAGCATTCGCTGGTGCTCATGGAGTATCTGCGCCGCTTCTGCCCGGACCTGCTGCCGACGGAAGAAGAACTGCACAAGGTGCGTTTCGAATTCGATCGGGCGCCCGCGCTGGAAACGCTGATGCTGCATTTCTGCGGCGAGATCCGCTTGAACCACTGGTACCGTTGCGCCGCGCAATGGCACACCGAGCCGGTGATCCGCGCCATCTACAGCACCATCGCCAAAGACGAGGCGCGCCACGCCGGCGCCTATCTGCAATACATGCGCCGCGCCCTGTACGATCGCGGCGACGATACCTGCCAGCAGGCCAAGATGGCGTTCTCGAAGATCGGCATGTTGATGGCATCGGCCGGCCGCACGCAGCAAGCGATGCATCCGACCAATCTGCACGTCAACAAGGACATGTTCCCGAACGACACCGTGCAGTCCAAGCTGCCCGATCCGGGCTGGCTGGAGCACTGGCTGGACACGCAGATCCGTTTCGACGGCGGCTGGGAAAAGAAGGTCGGCGACCGCATCCTGCACATCCTGAGCAAGCTGCTGGATCGCACCTTCGAGTCGGCCAAGGACCTGAACCGCTACCGCAAGGAAACCATCGCGGCGATGTCGAACAAGTCCGGCCTGATCCTGCCGCCGGGTGTGGATAGCCCGGGCCTGGTCGGCGTCTAAGGCGTTTTGGGCGTCCGGTCCCGTAAAATGCCCGCATGACAGCCCGTTTCGAATCCAAGATCCTTACCCGCCAGGAATGCGCCGCCGCCATCGCGGAGGGCCGCCTGGCGCGCCCGTTGGTGTTCACCAACGGGGTGTTCGACATCCTGCACCGTGGCCACGTCACGTATCTGGACGAGGCGGCGCAGCTGGGGGCTACCCTGGTCGTTGCCGTGAATACGGACGCGTCGGCCCGCCGGCTGGGCAAGGGTCCGGAGCGGCCCTTGAACAATGAGCAGGATCGCGCGGCCATGCTGGCGGCCCTGGCCTGCGTCGGGGGTGTCACGTGGTTCGACGAAGACACGCCGCAGGAATTGATCGCTGAATTACGGCCGGATGTCATCGTCAAAGGTGGCGACTATGACATGGAGACCTTGCCGGAGACGGCGTTGGTACGCAGCTGGGGCGGCCGCGCCGTGGCCGTGCCTTTTGAGTTCCAGCGGTCGACGACGGCGTTGGTGAAGAAGATCCAGGCTGGCTCTTAGTCCTTTCGGATCGTCATCTACCTGCCACCACTTTGATTTTTATTTTTTATGTGGGGGCCTCCGGGCCCCACATATCGGCCCCCCGTACCGCGCGGAGCGCGGCCCCCCAGGGGACGCCACCAGCGGACTGGCAAAGCCAGCTCCGCGGTGGCTGCGATAAAAAAAGACCTGTGCACTGGCACAGGTCTTTTCATTGTTGGCAGGGTTCTCGAGAGGCGCCTGTATCTGGCAGCCCCGGGCCCAAGAAAACAATCCTTATACCGGGGTGTAGGGCCCCGAGGGCCCTACATATAAATCCCATGGTGCAGCAAAAAAAACCTTAAAACTTGAACTGCGAGACCGTCGCGCCGCGCAGGGGCTTCACGATCGTTTCGAACAGGTTCACCGTTTCGAAGCTCGCCGCGGTGCTGCGCGTGATCCGACAGGCGGTCATCACCGGCGCCTGGCCGACGATCACGACCATGCGGCCGCCGATGCGCAGCTGGTATTTCAAGCCGTCCGGCACCACGGGCACGGAGCCAGTGATCAGGATGGCGTCATATTCGGTGGTGCCCCAGCCATTGCGCCCGTCACCCGTCTCGACCTTGACGTTGCCGACATGGTTCAACTGCAGGTTCTGCTGCGCGAAAGCCACCAGGCGGCTGTCGATTTCCACCGACGTGACCTGCTGCGCCAATTCAGCCAGCAAAGCAGCCTGATACCCCGAACCGGTGCCGATTTCCAACACGGCGTCGGTCGGCTTGAGCAGCAGCTCCTGCGCCAGGCGAGCTTCGATCTTCGGCGCCAGCATGTTCTGGCGCGTATCCACGGCGTTGATTTCCAGCGGGATCTCCAGATCGGAGAAAGCCACCGAGCGATAGGCGGGGGGAACGAATTGTTCGCGACGCACCTTGAACAAGGCGGCCAACACGTTTTCGTTCAGCACATCCCACGGGCGGATCTGCTGTTCCACCATGTTGAAGCGGGCTTGTTCGACGTCGGGCAGAGTGGATGCGTTCATGACAGCACGGAAGAATTGGAGTTGACAGCGGGGGCAATTGTACCGGCTTGCACGCCGCGGCGGGCGATGACGGCCCGCCGGCCCGGCCAGTCACCCCGTCTTACAGGTCCCTGACCGGATTTGCCCCCGCAAAAGCGCCTGCACGCCGCCATCACCACCAGGCGTGGAAGTGATGCACCGGCCCGTGGCCGTCGCCGGCCTGCAGGCGGCCGGAATGCCGGATGGCCTCGGTCAGGTAAGCTTTGGCCCGCCGCGCCGCTTCCGGCACGTCGTCGATCTGGGGCAGCAGGGCCGCCAGGGCGGCCGACAGCGTGCAGCCGGTACCGTGGGTATTGGCCGTGTCGATTCGATGCCCTGGCAGCTCGATCATGCGGTCGCCATCGTGCAACAGGTCGATGACGTCGTTACCCGGCAGATGGCCGCCCTTGAGCAGGACCCAGCGGCGCCCGTCATAGGCCATCTTCTCGCGCAGGCGTTCCGCCACCCGGCGCATTTCCTTCACCGTCTCCACCGGACGCTCTTCCAGCAGCACACCGGCTTCAGGCAGATTGGGTGTCAGCATGGTGGCCTGCGGCAGCAGCGCCTCGCGCAGGGCGCCCACGGCGTCGCGTTCGAGCAGCAGGTCGCCGCTCTTGGCGACCATCACGGGATCCAGCACCACGTGCCAGGCCCGGTCGGTGGGGCGCCAGC